>CBDFHZ010000003.1:0-1427500 GCA_965247855.1 Ferruginibacter sp. | reverse complement strand
GGATGTTGGCTTGGAAGCAGCCACTCATTTAAAGAGTGCGTAACAGCTCACTGGTCGAGAGACTCTGCACGGAAAATAATCGGGCATCAAACCATGAACCGAAGTTCTAAGATTGCTACTACGTAGTATATCGGTAGGGGAGCATTGAAATCTGCTGCGAAGGTGTGAGGCGACTCATGCTGGAGCGATTTCAAAAGAAAATGTAGGCATAAGTAACGATAATTAAGGTGAAAAACCTTAACGCCGTAAACCCAAGGTTTCCTGATCAATGTTAATCAGATCAGGGTTAGTCGGGTCCTTAGGCGAACCCGAAAGGGGTAGCTGATGGCAAGTTGGTTAATATTCCAACACCTGCTTTAGATTCGATGGGGTGACGGGGTAGTGAACGATCCGCCCGGTGACGGAATACCGGGTTAAAGGGTGTAGATATATTTTTTGCAGGCAAATCCGCAGAGAATGTCGAACCTGATAGTACTGTAAAGCTTCGGCAGCACAGATAGTGATCCTAATCAGACCTCCGAGAAAAACCTCTAAGTTATGTTTAAAGCAGCCCGTACCGCAAACCGACACAGGTGGGTGGGATGAGTATTCTAAGGCGCTCGGGTGAGCCGTGGAGAAGGAACTAGGCAAATTGATGCTGTAACTTCGGGATAAAGCATACCGATTTCGGTCGGTCTCAGTAAAATGGTACAACCAACTGTTTAGCAAAAACACAGGGCCCTGCAAAATCGTAAGATGACGTATAGAGCCTGATACCTGCCCGGTGCCGGAAGGTTAAGGAAGGATGTTCGACGCAAGTCAAAGCTTCTGACTGAAGCCCCGGTAAACGGCGGCCGTAACTATAACGGTCCTAAGGTAGCGAAATTCCTTGTCGGGTAAGTTCCGACCTGCACGAATGGTCTAATGAGTTGTACACTGTCTCCTCCACGAGCCCGGTGAAATTGTAGTATCGGTGAAGATGCCGGTTACCCGTCACGGGACGGAAAGACCCCATGAACCTTCACTACAACTTTGCATTGATTTTGAATTTTTGATGTGTAGGATAGTTGGGAGACTTTGAAGTTGTGTCGCCAGGCATGATGGAGTCAACGTTGAAATACCAACCTTTAAACATTTAGAATCTAATCCCTTGCGGGAAACAGTGCATGGTGGGTAGTTTGACTGGGGTGGTCGCCTCCTAAAGTGTAACGGAGGCTTGCAAAGGTTCCCTCAGTACGGTTGGTAATCGTACATAGAGCGTATTAGTATAAGGGAGCTTGACTGTGAGACTTACTAGTCGAGCAGGGACGAAAGTCGGCTAAAGTGATCCGGCGGTTCTGTATGGAAGGGCCGTCGCTCAAAGGATAAAAGGTACTCTGGGGATAACAGGCTGATCTCCCCCAAGAGCTCATATCGACGGGGAGGTTTGGCACCTCGATGTCGGTTCGTCACATCCTGGGGCTGGAGAAGGTCCCAAGGGTTCGGCTGTTCGCCGATTAAAGTGGCACGTGAACTGGGTTCAGAACGTCGCAAGACAGTTCGGTCCCTATCTGTGATGGGCGCAAGTAAATTGAGAGGACATGACCTTAGTACGAGAGGACCGGGTCGTATGTACCGCTGGTGTATCTGTTGTGCCGCCAGGTGCAATGCAGAGTAGCTACGTACAGCATGGATAAACGCTGAAAGCATCTAAGCGTGAAACCAACCTTAAGATGAGTTTACTTTTAAGGGTCGTCAAAGACTATGACGTTGATAGGCTATAGGTATAAGGGTGGTAACATCGAAGCCGAGTAGTACTAATTGCCCGTAAGCTTTATTTTTTTATTTTCTTTGCAGAAAATAATGATCTTATTCTGTTTTACACTTATTCCAATATGTTAACTTATTTTATTCGCTCAGCGAATTACCTTTTTATGGTGGTTTTGCCGAGGGTGTTCACCTCTTCCCATACCGAACAGAGAAGTTAAGCCCCTCATGGCCGATGGTACTGCACAGAAATGCGGGAGAGTAGGTAGCTGCCATATTTATTTAAATTAAGCCCTTCAGAAATGACGGGCTTTTTTTATACCTCTACTTCATCATAAAAAACACTATCGTGCCATCCTCTTCAATGTTCATGCCCTTTGGTGATCGCAGCTTCCCTGTCCCCTGGTTTTAATTTATTCTGAGCCGCAACTATTTATCAATTTTTCTATGTAGCCTTACGGAACTGCTTCTTTTATTAATCGTGAAATGCAGTACACAACAACAACCTTAGGTTTTGAAAGTAGTTTATTATTACTCAAAATGGCTACAGCAAAAAGATAAAACTGCGAAATTAGTTTTTGCCTCAATTCACAGTCAATTTATCAGCTCGAATTAACATCAGTTCTTCGGAATTCGAGGACCTTTGTAGATTTCTCCTGAACATTTTTTCTAAATTTATCTCTGCAAATGTTATTCGAAACAAGCGCACAAGAAATAATTATCAGGATTGTTTTTATCCCGAAGGAATTCATCTACACCGGAATCTCATTCACCTGCTTTTTATCGATTTCGGTCGATTATATAATTTTTTAACTATCGGTAGATGTAAATTTCTGCAGTTTTAGTGTTTACTTCCGATAAGCAGTTTCAGCATTCAAGTACTGACATCACATTCTTTAACCAAGCTAACGCATGTCAATACACGCATTTTCAAATGGTTAAGTCTTTTCGGCTCACGTTCTGTTTATTTTATTTTCTTATCCCAACTCCTGTTTTGATTAATATACTATCGATAGGTATAAACAAGCAAATGAACCCCGTCATCACATCTTATATGGCTTAGGGAAACCGTATTAATAATTTTTCGGTTGCGGATTATTTTGCAAAAATGTAAGAATGATGTCTCTGTTTGATTGGTTAAAATATTCCCGTGAACATCTTTTTAAAGCGGAGGACGGCTTTTATGAGTTGCCCAATCTTTCCAACAGCCCGAAAATATTGGCTGACAGCCTGGCTGCATTGCCGGTTATGGTGCATTACCGATCGGCTCAAATACTATCAACTAATAACACTTATTTTGCGGTAACGCAGCGTTACTTCGAAATACAGGAAGGACTTTGGTTAACAGCAACTGATTTTTATGTTTAAAAAAATATTATTTGCAAAGCATTATATGATCCAAGAATTTCTTCGGATTAATTATTTTTGACGTTCACAGGTTTGCGCTACCAATCTCCTGCAGCCGCTGAGCACAAAGCGTTTGAAGGTTCGAAAAATCTGACCTGTACCTTTTACAAACCCGCAACTTTGATCAAGACTTTTTTTATGCCTTTTCAAAAGGGACACTGATCAATATTAGTTTTACAGAACAATGGATCTTAGATTCCTTCCGGTTTAGAGATGTTGAGGAGCGCCTGTGGGTGAATAATTTTCTAAACAATCAAACCGGATTTTTGTACCGAACCGATTTCATGCCCGATGCAAATGATTTTTGTGCAGAGATCAGTGAATACATACCAACTGACACCATTAAAGATAAAAGTTATCTTTTAAGCGTCGTAATGAAAATATTAATTATTTTTCATAAAGGCGTATGCTCTTGACGGGATAAAGAATATACCCTCATTAAAAGAACATGACTATGCCAGCGCCGCCCGTGCTGAAAATATGATTGTCATGAATTTGCATCGTCGCTTTCCGGGTTTGACTGTTATCAGTAAAAAAGTACACATATATCCCACCAAACTAAAAATAATTTTCAAATCTGTATTTGGCTTTTCCATGCTTCAATACTACAAAGAAAAAAATATATTATTGGCGCAGCAACTTCTTCAGACTTCTTCATTGCACATCAGGGATATCGCTCCGGTAGCAGGTTACGGGAGCGCCGGAAAGTTTACCGCAGCATTTAAGAAACGGTTTTTACTATTTACCGTCCCTAAAAAATAAAACAGCAATCAGTATTAAGATTTCTTTACCTCTTGAAAAAATGTCTTAATGGGCTGTCAATATTCATCTTTTTAATATATGTTTGCTCACCAAAACTACTGATCGTTTATTATTCAAACTGAAAAATGTACGTCACAAAGTGATTACAATAGGTTTAATGAATAATACTATCTGTGCATAAGCTGGCATTCAGCTTCTTTAAAAACTTTTCCTTAGATATCCCATTTCACCATCCATTAATTATTTGGATCGAATTACGTATGTCAGCGTTCCTTGTTGAAACAGGGTCTGAATAGGTACTACCAATGCAATAAATTGTTCTTCTTAAAAAATAAACCAACTGTTATGAAAAAAAGCGGTCGCATTTTACCCGTTAAAATGAGAAAAATTATGATGATGCTTCTGATCACGCTCGTGTTCATGGACGCCACATTTGAAGCGTCAGCCTCGCACCTTGTAGGCGGACAAATAACCTATACATGGGTTAGCGGCAGTACGTATCGTTTAAAATATGTGTTGTATCGCGATTGTTCGGGTATTGCGGCGCCAACTTCGGTTGTTTTGGTCGCAAATCCGGGAAATCTTTCATTTACACTTCCCAGAACTGGTTTTTCTGATGCATCTTTATTGTGTCCGGGGCAAACCTCAGTTTGTAACGGCGGTACGGCGCCCGGTATCGAAGAGCATATTTATGAAGCCAACGTTACTCTGGCAACGAACACACTATACACATTATCGGTTAGTCAAAGTGCAAGAACTGCGGCAATTACTACGTTAACAAATGCCTCAAATCAGGCGATGTACCTTACGGCAATTTTAAATACAACCTACGCAGGAAATTCTTCTCCGCAATTTCTTAATCGTCCGATCGCTCAATTTTGTACAAGTCAACCTTCGTCCATCAGTCCGAACGGTTCTGATCCTAACGGTGATGTAATTGTATATTCACTTACAAACGCACTACAGGGGGCAGGACAATCGGTAACTTATGCTGCGGGATTCAGTGGTACGAACCCGCTCTCATCGTCAACACCGATCACTATCAATCCAAATACCGGTCAGCTTTCGTTTACACCAACTGCCGTTCAGGTAGCGGTAGTTACTATCAAGGCGGAAGAATTCAGGGGTGGTATCAAAATCGGCGAAGTGAACAGGGATGTGATGATAAAGATGGTAAACTGCGGCGCAAATACACCGCCTGTAATCGGTGCGCTTCCCAATGTGATTGTTCCCGTGGGCAACTCCTACTGTGTGCCTGTGAATGCGAATGATGTAAGTACCCAAACAATTACACTTAGTGCGGTTTCAGCGATTATTCCACCGGCCACGTTTATTATTAATTCTGCCGGCGCCGGAGTTACTAATGGTACATTTTGTTTCTCGCCAACCGCAGCAAACAGAGGTAACACATACACGGTAACGATCAATGCGCAGGATAACTTTTGTCCTACACCGGGAACTTCTTCCCGATCCTTTAATATTACCGTGCCCGCCGCATGTAACGTTGCGGTAAGTGCTACAGTAACGCCTTCTGCTTGCGGTCTTTCAAACGGAACTGCAACGGCTTCACTCACGAACGGAACCGGGCCTTTTGTTTATTCCTGGACGGGACCAAACGGTTTCACTGCGATTACCCAATCTATATCAGGCCTTTCACCGGGTTCTTATTGTGTAAATATCAGTGACGCATACAATTGCGCAGGATCAACTTGCGTAATAGTTGCAGGCGGAACACCTTTTCCTTTAACTGCATCTATCGTTAATACTGTTTGCGGTACAAACAACGGCAGCATAACGATCACACCCGTTGGTGGCGTAGCACCTTATACCTATCAATTAAACAACGGTATGGTGCAAAATTCAAATTCATTTTCCGATCTTGGTGTTGGCTCATACACTGTAACTGTGAATGATCATGCAGGTTGCACTAAAACACAAACATTCAGTGTGAATGCAGATGC
This sequence comes from Ferruginibacter sp., assembly GCA_965247855.1. GTDB lineage: Bacteria > Bacteroidota > Bacteroidia > Chitinophagales > Chitinophagaceae > Ferruginibacter. Next base: position 1,421,645 of record CBDFHZ010000003.1, on the reverse strand, counting down.
CGATCTTACACCGCCAACTGCTCTTTGTCAAAGCCCGACTGTCATACTCAACGGATTGGGTGACGGTATGCTTACGGCATCGATGGTAGATAACGGATCCTTCGATAATTGTTCAATAGCTTCTTACAGTCTCTCTAAAACATCATTCAATTGCAGTGATGTGGGAATGCAGCCGGTAACGTTAACTGTGACCGATGTAAGCGGTAACTCATCAAGCTGTACAACAACGGTTACGGTGGTTGACAACACGCCCCCTTATTACGTAGATTGTACTAATACCACACTCGAGCTTGATGCAAACGGAACAGCTGCATTAACAGCAGCACAAATTGCAGACCTGGACGAAATTTATGAACATGAAGCATGTGGTGTTTTATCCGTTGTGCTGTCTAAAACCAACTTCGATTGCAGCAATCTCGGACCGAATCCTGTTACGCTTACGGTGACGGATGTAAACGGGAACGTTTCAAGTTGCACTTCCACTGTCACTATTGTTGACAATACTGCACCTGTGATTTCCTGCACGGCAGGCATTGTAGTTTGCGGCGCACAAACAGTCGATTATACGGCTCCGACTGCCACGGATAATTGCACCGCTACGGTAACACAAACTTCAGGTTTGCCATCGGGGAGTTTGTTTCCGGTGGGCACTACGGTAAATACGTTTATCGCTGCTGATGCATCGGGTAATTCAGTAACTTGTTCATTCAACGTTGTCGTTAATCCCGTTCCTGATGTTGATCCTGTTGCGAATCAAACTGTTTGTAACAACGTGCCCGCAACTGCAATTAATTTTACAGGCTCGGTTTCAGGTACTACTTTTAATTGGACAAATGACAACAGTTCTGTTGGCTTAAGTGCCAATGGAACAGGCAGTATAAGTAGCTTTACTGCTGTTAATACCGGCAATGCTCCTGCTACGGCAAACATTATTGTAACCCCTGTTACCGCTTCCTGCACAGGTACGCCAATCAATTTTACAATTACAATAAATCCTACGCCAACCATCACGTGTCCGGGCAACCAAACAGCTAATAATATAGCGGGAACATGCAGTTCGAATGTTACCTACAGCTCTGCTGTAACAGGAGTTCCCGAACCGGTTGTAACATATAATTTCAGCGGAGCAACATCCGGTAACGGCAACGGCAACGGCAGCGGCTCTCCATTCAATGCCGGTATAACCACGGTTACATTAACGGCTACAAACAATTGTGCAGTGAGCAACTGTTCATTCACTGTAACAGTTGTTGATGTTGAAGCCCCGGTTATTACCTGTCCGTCTGACTTAACAGTTAATTGCCAGGATAATAATTCATCTGCAACAACAGGCGTTGCAACCGCTACAGATAATTGTTCTGCGGTAACGATTACTCAGACACAAACAAGCACGCAAACAGCAACAGGTTCGGGTCATTACAATTATTTGATCAGCAGAACATGGACTGCCACAGATGAGTCCGGGAATTTCAGTACCTGTGTGCAAACTATAACTGTACGTGATATTACTGCGCCTATGATTACTTGTCCGGTAAGTGTTACATTGAATTGCCAGGAAGATAATTCATCAACATCAACGGGTGTTGCAACAGGAACAGATCAATGTTCATCAGTTGCAATAACTCAGTCACAAACAAGTACGCAAACGTTGACTGGCTCCGGCCATTACAATTATGTGATCAGCAGAACATGGATTGCCACAGATGAGTCCGGAAATTTCAGTACTTGTGTACAAACTATAACTGTAAGGGATATCACCGCCCCTGTGATTACTTGTCCGGTAAGTGTTACATTGAATTGTCAGGATAATAATTCATCTGCAACAACAGGTGTTGCAACCGCTACAGATAATTGTTCTGCGGCAACGATTACACAATCACAAATAAGTACGCAAACAGCAACAGGTTCGGGTCATTACAATTATGTGATCAGCAGAACATGGATTGCCACAGATGAGTCCGGGAATTTCAGTACTTGTGTACAAACTATAACTGTAAGGGATATCACCGCCCCTGTGATTACTTGTCCGGTAAGTGTTACATTGAATTGCCAGGATAATAATTCATCTGCAACAACAGGCGTTGCAACCGCTACAGATAATTGTTCTGCGGTCACGATCACTCAGTCACAAATAAGTACGCAAACAGCAACAGGTTCGGGTCATTACAATTATGTGATCAGCAGAACATGGACTGCCACAGACGAGTCGGGGAATTTCAGTACTTGTGTACAAACTATCACTGTACGTGATATTACTGCGCCTGTGATCACTTGTCCGGTAAGTGTTACATTGAATTGTCAGGATAATAATTTATCAGGATCAACTGGTGTTGCCACAGGAACTGATAACTGTTCACCGGTAACCATTTCACAATCGCAAATGACCACGCAAACGCCGACAGGTTCAGGTCAATACAATTACACTATAACAAGAACCTGGAAAGCAACAGACGAGTCAGGTAATGCGAGCACATGCGTGCAAACGATCACCGTCCGTGATAACACCGCACCTGTAATTACTTGCCCTGCAAATGTCACATTGAATTGTCAGGATAATGCATTACCTGCATCAACGGGGACAGCTACAGCTACTGATAATTGCTCAGCGGTAACTATTTCACAAACACAAACAACTACGCAGGCAACTTCCGGTATCGGGTTGTACAATTATGTAATTACCCGCACCTGGAAAGCTACAGATTTAACAGGTAACATGAGTACATGTGTACAAACGATCACGGTACGTGATAATACTGCTCCAACAATTAATTGTCCTGTAAATGTTACACTGAATTGCCAGGCTAATAATACGTCAGCATCAACAGGTAACGCAACGGGAACTGATATTTGTTCGCCTGTCACGATTTCACAATCACAAACAACTACCCAAACAACTTCGGGTTACGGTCTTTACAATTATGTGATCAGTCGTACGTGGAAAGCAACAGATGTAACAGGTAATTTCAGTACTTGTGTTCAAATCATCACTGTACGTGATGTGACTCCTCCTGTAATTAGTTGCATTACAAACCAGGTTAAATTAACCAACGCTGGTCTTTGTACCTATCAGGCACAGGGTAATGAATTCAACCCGACTGCTACGGATAATTGTGCTATTCCTACTTTGACTTATGTACTAAGTGGCGCCACAACCGGCTCCGGCAATTCAACACTTGCGGGCGTAAACTTCCAAAAAGGAATAACAACAGTTACGTGGGTTGCTAAAGACGCTTCCAACAATCAGAGCAGTTGCACATTTACGGTGGTTGTAAACGATGATCAGAATGCAACAGATTATATCATTTATGCAACAACGCTGGCTAATTTCGGCTTTAGCAATCATATCAACGGAGATGTGGGCGTTACTGCAAGTAACGGAATTGCCACATTTGGTTTGGGCACCGTGTTGGATCCGCACCTTGTAAAATCAAAATATATATTTGCATTGTTCAATAATAATGTGAGTAACAGAGTATATAGCGCTGCAACAGGCGGACCAAATCCGGCATTCCAATTTTACAGCGGAAGTACAACCGGGTTGGCAAATTATATAGTTACCGCAAACAGTACTTTGGCCGGTAATTATAAGAACCTGACTATAAGGAGCGGTGTAACGGTTACTTTACAGGGAAATAACTTCGGAACTATCATCATCGAGCAAGGTGCAAAAGTTACTTTCACGGCGACAGTAATAAATATGGAGCAACTATTCGTGGCCAACGGACCATGTTCTGTATACACCTTTGTAAATTTTGCAAACCCCGCGTCTGTAAGGGTGAAACAACAGGTAACCGTATTGCAAAATTGCAGAGTGAATGTTGGCGGTCCTAAGGTTACTTTCTACCTCGGCGATAAGGATACCGATGAAGAATATTTTACTGTACTTGGCGGCAACACACAAATCACGGCAAATATTATGATACCTAATGGCTTATTGAGTGTTTCCGGTGTATTTGGTAATGATATCATGACAGGCTGGTACATAGTTGAAAGACTTGAAAGTCTTGGCTATGATGTAACCTGGAATAAATACAGTTGCAACAGTGGCGGTTCATCTTTCGGCAAAACAACAGAACTTCCGATAGCAGTTAATATCGGTCAAACTAAAGTGGCAGAATCGGTAAATACCATTCCGACAAAAGATGCAGTATTTACCGTAAATGTATCGCCAAACCCCTCTCCTTACGAATTCAACATACAGGTAACAAGCAAAAGCAGTGAGCCGATAACGATAAGGATATTTGATATGAGTGGTAAAGTAAGGAGTGTACAAACCTTATATTCAAAATTCAATGGCATAAAAACAGGTGCTAATCTTCCGCAGGGTTTATATATGGCTGAAGTAACACAAGGCTCCAATAAACAGATTGTGAAGTTGGTTAAATTAAATTAGTCACCTTAGCATCTAATGACAAAAGAGGAAGTTGTGTAAACAGCTTCCTCTTTTTAATTAAGAAGATCCGGTAAGGATATTCTTGTTTTCAACATACAAATTTGCAGAGCCAATAGTTGTAGTTTGATAAATCTGTCAGTAATATTTTCACGTATTTTAGGAAAATATCCTGGAGGAGAAATAAAATATCGCTATTATGCTTTGTTTCTTTCACAATTGATTTTGTTATTGGAGTTTTAGTTTTCCTGATCCAAAAAGATACTTTATCTTTTTCATGTGTTGTTTAGAAATGAAACTAAATGTTTAGCTTTTGCCATAGCTTGGTTTTGTCTGCTTGTTTGTACGGTAAATCAATATGCGATGTAATTGCTTAGCAGATATAACGAATATCAAAAAGCGCCGGTCTGTATTTTAGGGATATGGTGCAACTGTTTAGGTATCGCTATTCAGTTTGGTTTTAAAAAAAAGGAAAATTTATATCTTGGCACGTTGAAAGGCGCATTGATGCAGGCAGCAGCTCGCCTTTTTCAAAAAAATAATTGTTCAATGCAGGTTACATGAAAATGCACTTCAAACATTGGAGTGCATTTTTTTATTTATGAATTTGTAAGTGCAAACGGGGCCCACTGAACTTTTTCGATAAATAACCGTATATTATCGAAACACTCACCATGAAGAAGACTTTTTTAATTAGTATGCTGTTGATCTCGCTGGTATTTGAGGCATACCTCACCGGTCTTGCATTTATAGATCCTCCCGGAACATTAAAGCTTTTTAAGATTGCCTATGATAAGGACACTGCGATGTTGGCTTATTTTATTGGTTGGTTTTTATTGCTGATATCGTCCATTTGCGTTTACATGATCCGGCTGGTAATAAAAGATCGCGGGGGATATTTTGGAATGATTAACCTGCTGGCGCTTTGGTGGATAGGGATCGGCGTGGGAGTTTATTTGTCATTCGGCAGAAGCGCAAATCTTGTTACAGATTCTTCCAAAGGCCTGATCCTGCTGTGTGTAAACTTGTGGTATGCAAAAAGTAAAACTACCGCAAAATAAAAAAGGCACGTCCGTGGAAGTGCCTGATCGTTTATGTTGTTCAATTTATTTTTTGCCGGGATATACTTTCAATGCTTCCTGCAGGCAATCCATTGCTTTGTTGATCGCATCGGCATTGAGCACATAAGCCAAACGCACTTCATCTTTACCTAATCCCTTCGTGCTGTAAAAGCCGGTTCCCGGTGCAAGCATTACCGTTGAACCTTCGTGAGCGAAATCCTGAAGTAACCATTGACAGAATGTATCGCAATCATCGATCGGTAATTTTGCCATTACATAAAATGCACCTCCGGGATTCGGACAAAACACGCCTGGCATACTGTTGAGGCGTTGTACCAAAATATCTCTGCGTAATTTATATTCAGCCTTCGTTGTATCAAAATAATCATCAGGAAGATCTACGGCAGCTTCACCTAAAACTTGTGCGTAGAACGGCGGACTTAATCTTGCCTGTGCAAATTTCATCGCTGCATTCAATACGTCTTTATTTTTTGTGATGAATGCGCCTATTCTTCCGCCACATGCACTGTATCTTTTGCTGATCGTATCCATCAATATCACATTTTGCTCCGCACCTTTTAAATGCATGGCGCTCACATGCGTGCCATCATAACAAAATTCACGGTAGGCTTCATCCGCAAACAGAAATAAATTGTGTTTGATCACGATATCTTTCAATGTTTGCATTTCTGCATCACTGTATAGGTAACCGGTAGGATTGTTCGGGTTACAAACAACGATCGCTTTTGTTTTTGATGTGATCGCTTTTTCAAAATCTTCGATTGGCGGTAAGGCAAAGCCGGTATCGATAGAACTTGAAATAGGAACGACGTTCACATCCGCCTGAATAGCGAAGCCATTATAATTTGCATAGAAAGGTTCGGGAATGATCACTTCATCTCCCGCATCAAGACAAGCCATAAAACCAAACAAAATTGCTTCACTTCCGCCAGTGGTTACGATAATGTCATTCGCATCCACATAAATACGATTCTTCGCATAATACTCCGTAAGTTTTTTGCGGTAGCTTTCATTACCCGCGCTGTGGCTGTATTCCAACACGTGGATGTCGCAGTTTTTCACCGCATCCAGACAAGCTTTCGGAGTTTCAATATCCGGCTGACCGATATTGAGGTGATAGACTTTTGTTCCTCTTTTTTTTGCAGCTTCTGCAAAAGGAACAAGTTTGCGTATGGGAGATGCGGGCATATGTTCGCCGCGGTGACTGATCTTTAACATGTGACAAAGATAAAATGAAAGTTTATAGTTTAGTTCTTTCTTATTACGAAGAAATAAACCATTGCGCATCCTTTATCAATTGAGCAGGATATTCTTCAGGTTTATATTCCCCTTCCAACACCAGCTTCAACATCGGTGCTTTATCTTTTCCGGCAACAAGAAATAAAATATGCTTTGCATTATTAATGAAAGGAGCGGTAAAAGTAATCCGGTCCATTTTTACTTCTTCAACATATATCTCTTTTACCAATGCAGTTGTTTCCTGCAACACTGTCGTATGAGGAAATAGAGAAGCAGTGTGACCGTTATCACCCATGCCCAATAAGATCAGGTCAAAACGCGGCTCGTTGCTGCCGAAAAAACGCTTGATACTTTCTTCATAGTGTTTGGCGGCAATTGAGGGTTCTTCGTTAACGGGAACAGGGAAAATATTTCCGGAAGGAATATCAACTTTATCAAGCAACAACAACTTTGCATTGTGACTGTTGTTCTGATCACTGTCAACAGAAATGCAACGTTCATCGCCCCAAAAAACGAATACTTTTTTCCAGTCGATCGCATTACTGTAATGCGGCGTTGCCAATAATTTAAATAATGTTGCCGGTGTAGTGCCGCCGGACAGAGCGATCGTAAATCTTCCGCTTTCTTTGATCGCTTCCTTTGATAATGTTAAGATCCTTTCTGCTGCTGCTTCTGCGAGCGCATCTATATTTTTAAAGTTCACCTGCTTAGTCATGTTTTTTCTTTTCAAAAGGTTGTACGATCCAGTTATTGCCATCTCTTGCGATCAACGCTTCTGAATTTTCGGGTCCGTTAGTTCCTGCAATATAATTTGGAAAATTTACTGATGGATTATCTTTCCACACGCTCAATATCGGCATCACCACTTCCCATGCGGCTTCCACCTGATCGGCACGCATGAATAAAGTAGCGTCGCCTTCTATCACATCAAGCAATAAAGTTTCATAACCTTCAGGAATTCCTGTGGTATAAGAATCGCCGTAATCAAACAACATGTCTACGGGTGCAAGATGCATTTGTAAACCGGGCTTCTTTGCCTGAAAACGAATGCGAATTCCCATGTCCGGTTGCAGGTTGATGATCATGCGATTTGGTTGCCAGTTCTCAACTGCGGCATCAGGGAATGACTCATGCGGCACCGGTTTAAATTGTATGGTGATCACAGAGATCGTTTGCTGCATGCGTTTTCCGCTGCGCACATAGAAAGGAATATTGCTCCAGCGCCAGTTATCAATGAAGAATTTTATTGCTGCAAATGTTTCCGTGCAGCTGTCTGCCGGTACATCTTTTTCATCGCGATACGCTTTCACTTTTTCCCCTTCCTGCCAGCCTTCGTTATATTGCCCGCGACTTGCATAATCATGTACTTCTTCTCTTTTAATTTTACGCATTGCGTGCAATACGTCTGCTTTTTTATTTCTGATCTCATTCGCATCAAATGCAACAGGAGGTTCCATGGCGATCAGGCAAAGCAACTGCATTACGTGATTTTGGATCATGTCTCTCAATGCGCCGCTATGGTCATAATAGCCACCTCGGTCTTCCACGCCGATCTTTTCACTCACCGTGATCTGTACGTGATCAATATAATTTCTGTTCCAGATGGGTTCAAACATCGCATTCGCAAAACGGAATGCAAGAATATTTTGTACCGTTTCTTTACCGAGATAATGATCGATGCGATACAATTGTTTTTCATCAAAAATGCTGAGCAACTTTTGATTCAATGCTTTCGCGGTTTCAAGATCCGTTCCGAAAGGTTTCTCCACCACCAATCTTGCATTGTCTTTATCCTGTGCTAAACCCGCGTCATTCAGCATATCTGCGATTCCGCCGAAGAACTGCGGATTCACTGCCATGTAATAAATCTTGGTTACAATAGCGCCTGCATCTTTTTCAAAAGCGGTGATGTCTTTTTTTAGATCTGTAAAAAGCCCTTTGTTATTGAAATCACCTACCTTATAAGTAATGAACGGAACAAATTTTTCCCACTCTTCTTTTTTTGTTTTGCCCCTGCGGGAAAACTGATCTACACCATCCTGCACGTGCGCTGCAAATTCGCCGTCTTTCATCTCTGTTCTGCCGATACAGATAATTTTAAATTTTTCATTCAGCCATCCGTCGAGATTTAAATTATATAACGCAGGAATGAGTTTGCGCCAGGTGAGATCACCCGAGCCACCGAAGATGGTGATGATGCATGGTGATGTTTTTGATATTTGGTCCATGTGGGTTTTAATTTGTAAGGGTTTTGTAAAGTTGCAGGTTGCGATGACGAGTTGCGGGTTATCGGAAAGATATGTTCATTAGTTGGCGTTTCGAATGTAAAGGACTCGCAATCCGTAAGCCTAAACAATCTTATTGTATCATCGCACTCCAGGCCGTATGAAACGTTCCTTCTTTATCCGTTCTCTCATAAGTATGCGCTCCAAAGAAATCTCTTTGTGCCTGAATAAGATTTGCGGGAAGCCATTCGCTGCGGTATGCGTCAAAATAATTGAGGCATGCGCTGAATGAAGGAACAGGAATTCCCAGCGCTGCGGCTTTTTGTACAATGCTGCGCAAGGAAGCCTGCGAATCGTTTATTGCCGCGCTGAATGTTTTACCGATAAGAATATTTTTGATGCCCGGTTCATTGGTATAGGTTTCTGTGATGTCTTCGAGCATTGCTGCGCGAATGATACAACCGCCGCGCCAGATGGTTGCTACTGTTGTAATATCGGTTCCGTATTTATAAAAATCCGAGGCCATTTGTAACATAGATAATCCCTGTGCGTAGGTGATAATAAAGCCTGCATATAACGCATCTCCTAAAAGTTCCGCAAATGCTTTTTTATCCCCGGTGAATTGTTCTGCAGTGATATCTTTTAAGATTGATGAAGCCGCAACTCTTTCTTTTTTCATTGATGAAAGTGAACGTGCCGAAACAGCCGCGTCAATGGCCGGAATAGGAGAGCCCGTACTCATTGCATCCTGACTCATCCATGCACCGGTACCTTTTTGATGCGCAGTATCCGCGATCATATCTAACAGCATATTTTGAGTGAGGTCATCTTTCTGCAAAAAGATCGCAGCAGTGATCTCTATCAAAAATGACTGTAGTTTTCCTTTGTTCCATCCTTCAAAAGTTTCATGCAATTCCTGATTGCTGAAACCCGCATGTTTCTTTAATAGGTGATAACACTCGGAGATCATTTGCATGATCGCATATTCGATTCCGTTGTGCACCATCTTTACGTAATGTCCTGCGGCACCGCTTCCCATGTAGGCCGTGCACGGAATGCCTTTTACTTTTGCAGAAACAGCATCGAGCATCGGTTTTAATCTGTTATAAGCTGTCATATCGCCGCCGGGCATAATGCTCGGTCCGAGTCTGGCACCCGTTTCTCCGCCCGAAACACCCAATCCTACAAAATGAATATTTTCTTTTGCGAGATGATCAATGCGTTCCTGTGTATCCACAAAGTGGGAATTCCCGCAATCCACGATAATGTCTTCAGCGCTGATAATTGGCTTTAGATCATTGATCACTGCATTTACAATAGCTCCTGCCGGAACGAGCATGAGGATCATCCGCGGAACGTCCAGCGCATCTACAAATGCTTTAAGATCTGAAAACGCCATTACAGTTCTCCCCGCAGCATCAGCATTCAACTTATCTACCTGCTTCGTATTTTTATCATATCCCGCCACGCTAAAGCCATGATCGTTCATGTTCATCACCAGGTTTGAACCCATTGTTCCTAACCCTATCATACCGTAATTATACTTTGTATCCGCCGCCATCTTTTTTTGTTTAGATTAATGTTGCAACATTTGTTTTGTCCTTCTTACAAGAACTGTGCTTAAAGCTAAATAAAAAACCCCCGCAATGTGCAGGGGTTTTTTATTAATTTGAAAAAGCTTATTTAGAAGGAACTGTTTTTTTAACTACAGTTGTTTTCTTAGCTGTTTTTTTTGTAGACATTTTAGCAGGCGCAGCTTTTGCAGGAGCTACAGCAGGAGTTGCCATAGGAGTTGTTTTTACAGTTGCATCTGAAGCACCGCCTTTGTATTTTGCGTAGTCATCAGCAGTAAGTACTTCACCTTTAAAAGTGATGCTCTTCATGTCATCAGCACCTGCAAACTTAACGGTAAGGTGTTTTTCGAAAGCACCAAGACCTGCTGCGTTGTAAGTAGCTTTAATTTCACCTGTTTGACCCGGTTTGATCGGAGTTTTAGTAAAATCACTGATCGTACAACCACAAGTTGGATTAGCCTGTTCGATCAAAAGATCTTTCGAACCCGTGTTGATGACAGTAAATGTTCCCGAAGCAGGGGTTCCCTGTGGAATCTTACCGAATTCAATTGTTTCATTTTTGATTTTACCAAGATCGTCAGCTTTAGCCTGAGCAAATGCACCTGCAGCAAAAACCATCGCCGCGAAAGAAAAGAATAATTTTTTCATGATTGTACTTTTATTTGTTTTGTTTATTTGAGTGTTTAATTTTTAAGATCGTTAAGTCCTGAGTTTACAGGAGCGCTTGTTACCGGTGTTTTCCAAACTTCGCCTTTAATAAGGATCACTTTTGTTTGTGTGCCGTTATAGGTGATGGTGATGCTTTTTGTAAAAGGGCCTTCAGCCGCCGCATTGTATCCGACTGTAATATTATCCTTTTCTCCTGAACCTATTACTTTATCTTTTTCCCATTGCGGTGTAGTACATCCGCAACTTGCCTGAACATTATCCAATTTAAAAGCGGTTTTACCCGTGTTGGAAACTTCAAAAATATGTGTGACAGGTTTGCCCTGAGGTATTTTACCGAAGTTAAACTCTGTTTCTTTTACGGCTAATGACTCTTCTGCAACGGGTGCCGCAGTTCCTGTAAGGCTTGCCGCATTTACAGCAGAAACTGCCTGCTGGGCATGCGCTGAAAACCCTAAAACCCCAATAGCAATTACAAGTACAGTTCTTTTCATCGTTTCTTTACAGTAAGACACCAAAGATACAAAAAGGTTTGATTTTTGAATAAAAAGCCGCATCGTTTATTGATTTTTAACAAACACCGCTAAAATCGATATTTTTGCTGCAACTTTAGCTATATGGATACGATGAATAATACAGACGCTGCTTCGGCTGAAAAACTCAGCTTTGATAATTTCAGGGAAGAAGTGCTCAACGACTACCGCCACGCATGCGTGAGCAGAGAAACGAGTCTGCTCGGCCGGAAAGAAGTGCTTACCGGGAAGGCCAAATTCGGCATTTTCGGAGATGGTAAAGAAGTGCCGCAGATCGCAATGGCAAAGTTCTTCAAACCCGGTGATTTCCGCTCGGGCTATTATCGCGATCAGACTTTTATGTTTGCATCCGGACTTTCCTCCGTTCAGCAGTTTTTTGCACAATTATATGCGGACAGTGATATCAATAATGATCCCTTCAGCGCCGGGCGTCAAATGAATGCGCACTTCGCTACTAAAATGGTAGATGAGAACGGTGAATGGTTGCCGCTTGCAGACCTTAAAAATGTATCCTCTGATATTGCACCTACAGCGGGTCAAATGCCGAGAGCACTCGGACTTGCGCTTGCGGGCAAGGTTTTTCGTAATGTAAAAGAATTGCAGAACGAAACGGCATTAAGTGATAACGGCAATGAAGTTTGCTTTTGCACGATCGGGGATGCGTCTACCAGTGAAGGACATTTTTGGGAAACGATCAATGCGGCCGGTGTTCAACAGGTTCCGCTGGCGGTTTTTGTTTGGGATAACGGTTACGGAATTTCCGTGCCTAAAGAATATCAAACTACTAAAGGATCGATTTCTGAAGCGCTTGCCGGTTTTCAAAAAACAGACGGCACAAACGGCTTCGATATCTATAAATTAAAAGGTTGGGATTATGCAGGCATGTGCGAAGTGCTGGAACCGGCGATCCAAAAAATAAGAGACACGCATACACCTGCGATATTTCATGTGGAAGAGATAACGCAACCGCAGGGCCACTCCACATCGGGGAGTCATGAGCGTTATAAAACTGCTGAAAGACTGGCTTGGGAAAAAGAGTGGGATTGCATCAGGCAAATGAGAAGCTGGATCATAGAGAACGCATTATCTGATGAAGAAACGCTTGCACAAATTGAATCCGAAGCAACGGCTCATGTAAAGCAAAGCAAGAACGCTGCATGGGATGCATACCTGCAACCGATCAAAGCGATGGTAAACCAAGCGGCAACTTTATTGGAAAACAGCAATAATGAAACGGCTCAAAAAAATGCTGCGGAATTACGCTCGCTCCGTGAACCAATGCGCAGAGATGTATTGAAAGCACTTGCAACTTCATTGTATGAGCTGAGTAATGCAACGGATTTGCAACATTATTACGATTCACTGAGCAAAAGCAGTAACGAGTTGTACGATAAATATCTGTACAACGAAGGACCCAAAGCAGCGTTGAAAGTTCCCGCAGTTGCTGCGCAATTCGATAATGAATCGCCTGTGCTCAACGGCTTTGAAATTTTGAATAAGTATTTTGATCAGTTGTTTGCCTCCAATAATAAAGTGGTGGCGTTCGGAGAAGATCTTGGGTTTATCGGCGACGTAAATCAGGGCTTCAGCGGCTTACAGGAAAAATACGGTGTTGAAAGAATTTTTGATACGGGTATTCGTGAGCTTACTATAATGGGCCAGGGGCTTGGAATGGCTATGCGTGGTTTAAGGCCGATCGCGGAAATTCAATACCTCGATTATTTATTATACGGGTTGCAACCGTTGAGTGACGATGTTGCTACGGCGCATTTTCGCACAGCCGGTCAACAAAGTATTCCGCTGATCGTACGCACAAGAGGGCACAGACTTGAAGGGATCTGGCACAGCGGTTCACCGATGGGTATGATCATAAATGCTTTGCGTGGTATGTACGTTTGCGTGCCGAGAAACATGACACAAGCTGCAGGGATGTACAATACATTGCTTCAAAGCAACGATCCCGGATTGGTTGTGGAATGCCTGAACGGTTATCGTTTAAAAGAAAAATTACCGGCCAATCTTGCTGATTTTACCGTGCCGTTTGGTGTGCCTGATATTTTAAGAGAAGGAACTGATGTTACGATCGTGAGTTATGGTTCTACATTACGCATTGTGCAGGAAGCCGCGGAAACACTGGCTAAAATGGACATCAGTTGTGAGATCATCGACGTGCAGACTTTATTGCCGTTCGATATAAATCATAAAATTGTTGAGTCTTTAAAGAAAACAAATCGCATCATTTTCATTGATGAAGATGTGCCGGGCGGTGCTGCTGCATACATGTTCAACAAAGTAATGGAAGAGCAAAAAGGTTACAGATATTTAGACGTTTCGCCAAGAACACTTACTGCTAAAGATCATCGGCCAGGTTACGGAAGTGACGGGGATTATTTTGCAAAACCTAATGTGGAAAATGTAGTGGCGGAGATACGCTCGATGATGGCGGAATAATTGTTTCGCGCAAAAGGAAGCGCAAAGTCACAGCAAATATTAAAGGCGCAAAGATTAATTTCTTCGCGCCTTTGTGTTTAGACTTTGGGTCTTTGCGTGAAACCTTATTATTTTAGGTTGTAATACACTTTCTGCACATCATCATCCTGCTCTAAATTATCAACCAGTTTCAACACATCATTTGCTTCGTCTTCGGATAATTCAACTGTAGTATTCGGGATGCGGGTAAGCTCTGCGCTGATCACTTCAATGCCTTTATCTTCGAGGGCTTTGGCCATGTGACCGAATTCAGTGAAAGCCGTACGGATGATAATATTTCCTTCCGCATCTTCACCGATCTCTTCAAGGCCGAAATCTATAAGTTCAAGTTCTAGATCATCCGGGCTGAGATTTGTATTTTTTACTTTAAATTCTCCCATACGGGTAAAAGTGAAAGCAACACTTCCGCTCGTTCCCAATGCACCTTTACCTTTTGTAAAATGCATACGCACATTTGCCACCGTTCTTGTGGTATTATCCGTTGCAGTTTCTACCAACAATGCAACGCCGTGCGGCGCATATCCTTCATACACCATTTCTTCATAGTTCGTCGTGTCTTTACTTACCGCACGTTTGATAGCAGCTTCCACACGATCCTTCGGCATGTTACATGCTTTCGCATTGAGGTAACATCTTCTCAGCGCCGGGTTATTATCCGGTTCCGGTCCGCCTGCCTTTACTGCGATCGCAATTTCCTTTCCGATACGGGTGAAATTCTTCGCCATTTTATCCCAGCGGGCAAACATCGAACTTTTTCTTACTTCAAATATCCTTCCCATGAATTCGTTTTTTTAGGTGTGCAAAGTTAAGGCGGAATCGGCGAAATTGGAAAAGGAAAGGTTTACGGCTATCGAGCCGGCCGGATTGCTCTAGACCACATAGCGCATGACCATTTGCTTTTAGGTTATCTGATGAATGCCCAACCGGCGCCACCCCTTCCGTATTCTTAAAGTTCCTTATCTCAACACACAGACTCCGTAGTTAATAGTACCTTTGTTTTATGAGCAAAAAAGGCAAAGTTTTAATGGCAATGAGCGGCGGTATCGACAGCACTGTGGCGGCCCTGATGCTTCATAAAGAAGGGTATGAAGTAGTAGGAATAACTATGAAAACATGGGATTATGCAACGAGCGGCGGAAGCACAACGGGTAAGAAAGAGACCGGCTGCTGCAACCTCGATAGTTTTAACGACGCACGGCAGGCGGCGGTGCAGCATGGTTTTCCGCACTTTATATTGGATATCAGGGAAGAATTCGGCGATTTTGTGATAGAGAATTTCGTGGATGAATATATCGCGGGCCGCACACCAAATCCATGTGTTATGTGCAATACGCATATTAAGTGGCGTGCGCTGCTAAAACGTGCGGATGCACTCAATTGTGATTTTATCGCGACAGGACATTATGCGCAGGTGCATCAACATACGAACGGCAGGTATTTTATAAGTAAAGGATTGGATGATACGAAAGATCAAAGCTATGCCCTGTGGGGATTACAGCAGGATCTGCTAAAGCGTACCCTGCTTCCTTTAGGAACTTATCGTAAAACTGAGATCCGCCAAATGGCGCACGATTTCGGTTACCCGGAACTGGCTAAAAAGAACGAGAGTTACGAAATTTGTTTTGTTCCTGATAACGATTACCGGGGCTTTCTGAAAAGAAAAGTGGAAGGATTGGAAGAAAGGGTGAACGGCGGCAATTTTACAGATGCTTCCGGGAAAATATTGGGCAAACATAAAGGTTATCCTTTTTATACAGTAGGGCAAAGAAAAGGGCTTGACATAGCGCTTGGTAAGCCTGCTTTTGTAACGCAAATTATCCCGGAAACCAATACAGTCGTGCTTGGCGATGAAGAAGAACTGAATCAAATCATTATGAGCGTAAGCGGCATAAACTGGATGAAATATGACGGCATAACCGAAGGAATGGAAGCCGTTACCAAGATCCGTTATAAGGACAAAGGCGCTTTGAGTAATTTATATACTTCCGGCCGCGGGATCACCGTTAAATTTTATGAAGACGTAAAAGGCGTAGCCCCGGGCCAAAGCGCAGTTTTCTACGAAGGCAATGATTTGATAGGTGGCGGCGTTATACAAAGAGAAATGTGATTTTCGGGCAGCATCGATGCCTGATAGCCCATCTAATAAAATTATTTGTATATTTATTTTTATGAAGAAACTAATTCCGGTCGCCCTGTGTATCATGCTTTTTGCTTCCTGCAAAAAAGAATCTGAGCAATACGCAACCACACAGATCAGTGAATACGCACCGCTTGCGGCAGGTAAGTACATTACTTATGACCTCGATTCATTGGTTTACGTGGGACTGAGCACTGTGGAGCAACACCATTTTTACCAGGTAAAATATGCCGTAGCGGATTCTTTTACAGATCTTTTGGGAAGAAAAGCATTCAGGATCCTTAGATCTATCCGCAATTCGGGATCTACCGGCGCATTTGCACCGGACAATACTTTTGTTGCAGTAAATACGGGGAACAGCTTTGAGTTTACAGAAAATAATCTTCGTTTCCTCAAATTGGTACTTCCTTTTAAAGAAGGCGGAACATGGAAAGGGAATTCTGCGATCGATGTATCTTCTTTAGGATCCGATCAGCAGTATCTTTTTGATTGGGATTATACCTACTCGGATGTGGATCAGGCGAAAAAAGTAGGCAATGTTAATTTGGCAAGCACAGTCACCATAAACCAACGGGATGAATCTTTCAACCTTCCCGTAACAGCTTCTACAAATATTGCATCACGTGATTATTCACAGGAGATCTATGCCAAAGGGATCGGGATGGTGTACAAAAATTTTTTACATTTTGAATATCAATCTTCGTACAACGGCTATATCGGTTACGGTATTAAGCTTACGATGGTGGATCATAATTAATAAAGTGTTTAGTTTTTCGTTGTTGAGTTACCTGAGAACTAAAATCTAAACACTAATAACGTCGCACTTATTTCTTTCTCAGAAAAGCTATAAGATCAGTGTTCGGAATATTTGTTTCGCCGGCCTGACGGAGCATTGTTACCAATTGGCCCCGATGATAAGTTTGATGATTAAATAAATGCAACAGCATATCGTGTGTTGGTTGTTTAAACTGGTCAGCCTTTGAATTCCGATAAAGAAATTCATGATTGATAGCGGCTTCAGTAGCCAGTTCTACCCACTCTTTCCATTGTTTACTTTGTGTAAGCAGGTTTTTAATCAGTTCCGTTAAGGAGCCTTTAAAAGTCTCACTTTGCCATACCTGCGTTTCAGTCAGTTTCATTCGTTGCCACCAAATGCTTTCCACATCCCAAAGATGTAACAGTGTTTTGTAAATGCTGCTGAAGCTGCTCACGATCTCTTCGTGTATCTTCTCGTCGGAAAGATTATTGATCACTTCTGTCAGTCGTTGATTTGCCAACAGGTTATAAGCTGCGTATTGTTCGAGTAGTTTTTTCATAATGAGGTTTTATTAGCTGAAGTTGTGCCGGAAATTACAACAGGCAATTGGCAAAGATAGCGGGATGCAAACCGGAAGTTTTATTTTTACTTTCATTTAAAAATTCGAAATGAACATAATAATAAGAAAGGCGATCGCTTCCGATTGTGAACGAATGATGGAACTGGTAAATGAACTTGCTATGTACGAACGTGCACCTGATGAAGTGACGGTGAGCATGTCGCATTTTATAGACAGTGGTTTTGGGGATCATCCTGTTTGGGAAGCCTTTGTTTCCGAAGAATCAGGTGTGGTTTCAGGATTTGCCTTGTACTATATACGTTACAGCACCTGGAAAGGGCAGCGAATGTACCTCGAAGATCTGTTGGTAACGGAAACAATGCGCGGACAGGGGACCGGTAAATTATTATTTGATGCACTTATTGAAGAATGCAAAAAGAGAAAATTCAGCGGGTTAGTATGGCAGGTGTTGGATTGGAATGAGCCTGCCATCAATTTTTACAAAAAATATGACGGGGTGAAAATGGAAACTGAGTGGTTAAATTGTTCCCTCAATTTTTCATAAGGCGGGAACCGTTGCGGTATCAGGTGCTGCAATTCCTAAGCCCGGGTCACTCAGGGGAAACGAAATTTTTAATACGCACACAACAGGCATTGAAGCTGCAAAGCTGCTTTTTTTAGCGGTACAATAAAAAAACTTACTTTTAAATATCAATTTATCAAACACTTTATGAAAAAAACACTTCTCCCTCTGATCGTTGCTGTGCTTTCGGTTTTCGTTATGCTGAACAGTTGTAAAAAGACGGATGCGCCGGCTATTCCCGGTATCCCAGACAGCAATAACAGCGACCTCATAACAAAAATTACCACATCTGTTTCCGGTTTTGTTGCAGACGAAAGCAATATGCCTGTGGCGTCGGCTTCAGTAGTTGCCGGAACGAAGACAACCACAACAGATGCCAAAGGGTATTTCGAAATAAATGACGCGTCATTAGTTGCGAATGCGGCTGTTGTTACCATAAGCAAATCCGGTTATTTTAACGGCGTAAAAACCTGGATAGCGGCTAACGGCAAGGCAGGATTTTTCAGGATAAAATTATTGGCAAAAGCAAGTGCGGGTACCGTGAGCGGTACAACCGGCGGAAGCGTGACGCTGAGCAACGGGTTGAAGATCGCATTCCCTGCTGCTGCATTCGTAAATGCTTCTACAAATGCTGCATATACCGGAACGGTTACTGTAAATGCGAAATGGATCGATCCGTCATCCGCGGAGCTGATCAATATCATGCCCGGCGATCTTCGCGGGAAAAATGCATCGGGAACATTGAAAGCATTAACAACATACGGTATGTCGGCAACGGAATTGATTGGTGGCGGCGGCGAATTATTGCAGATCGCAACCGGGAAAAAAGCAACCATCACTTTTCCCATACCTGCTTCTATTTTAAGCACAGCGCCTGCAACAATTCCCCTCTGGTCATTTGATGAAACAACAGGATTGTGGAAAGAAGAGAGCAGTGCCACAAGAACCGGCAGCACATACGTAGGCGATGTAAGCCATTTTAGTTTTTGGAATTGTGACGTGCCCGCTAATTATGTATATGTTGATGTTACCATAAACGATGCCACCGGCAATTCAGTAGCAAATGCTGTGGTGAAGATCACCAATCTTTCAAACGGCCAGTATGCGTACGGTTATACAAACACAGACGGATATGTTGCAGGAGCAGTTGCGGCTAATACACAATTTTTGTTGCAGGTTGTAACAAGTGCCTCATGCCCGTTTATACTGCATGCACAAAATTTTTCTACGGCTGCTTCAAATATTTCACTCGGGTCAATAAATATGATCTCTAATCGTACGGCTGCGGTTTCAGGTAATCTTACAACCTGTACCAATGCACAAGTACATAACGGCGTGGTCGTTTTTTATCACGACAATATTTATAACGTTGTGCATACGGATACAGCCGGGCATTATCGTATTTCTCTTCCTGTTTGTTCGGGTACAACAGTTACTACAACTATTTCTGCAGCAGATCCTGCTACCGGTAACAGCAGCAGTGTAATTACGCAGGTTCTGCAGGCAGGATCAACAAATCCTGTAAATATTCAAACCTGCACAAGCGTAAATACCAATGAATTCCTCAACTATACGATGGACGGGATTAGTCATTCTTATATAATGCCGCCGGATACATTAAGACCAAATCTTACAGCGGGCCCCACTAATTATTTGTTTTATGCCTACAAGCAAATCGGTTCGGCGAATCCATATCCAACAACATTAGAATTTCCGGCAACGGGAATAGCCGTTGGCAGTAGCGTCCAGGTGATTTTTATGCTTACACATGAATATGATTACTTTGCGCCGGGAACAGGCTCATTTAATGTGAATATTACCGAATTCGGTCCGCCGGGTACAGGTTATATAGCGGGAACATTAAGTGGAACGGCAGCTACAGTGCCTACTAATGTTCCTCACCAACTTAACGGATCATTCAAAGTGAGGCGACCATTTTAGAAGGTTTCGAACGGACTGAGCTAAATTAAATTACAGGAAAAAGGATTTCAAAGACGAGATCCTTTTTTATTTAAATTCATCTTAGAAATACGACTTAGCATTTCTTTCCAGGCAGCATATTTTATCTGTTCGTCATCATAGTAAAGTAATCGTCACATAGCCAAACCCCGTTTATGAAAAAGTACACATCTGTTTCATTAGTATTGCTGCTGCTTTGTTTAAGCATTTTTTTTTACGCCTGTAAAAAAGATCTCAGCAAGGAAAATGAGTTAAAGACCGATACAAACACTGTCGACCTCACTACAAAAATAAATACATCGGTATCGGGTTTTGTTACAGATGAAAATAATAATCCGGTGCAATATGCTACTGTTACAGCCGGTTCAAAAACGACAAGCACGAATAGTTTTGGTTTTTTCGAAATAAAGAATGAAATGTTGGTCAGGAATGCGGCTTTTGTAACGATCGAAAAACAAGGTTATTTTAAGGGTACAAAAACATGGATGATTACACAAAATCAAGCAGCATTTTTCAGAATAAAATTATTGCCGAAAGTAAATGCGGGAATGGTGAGCGGTATAACGGGCGGTGAGGTAACACTTTCGGGCGGAATGAAAATAGGCTTTCCTGCCGCTGCGTTTGTAATTGCTGCAACCGGTGCTGCTTATAGCGGAAATGTTACAGTGAATGCACAATGGTTAAATCCTCTTGCTCAGGATATCGACGAGATATCCCCGGGAAATAAAACAGGAATAGATTCGGACGGGGGACTGAAACTGTTAAAAACATTCGGGATGGCAAATATTGAGTTACGAAATGCAAACGGAGAACTACTACAAATTGCTTCAGGGAAAAAAGCCACAATCAATATGCCTATACCATCAGTGATGCACGCAGCAGCACCGGCAACAATTGCTTTGGGATATTTTGACGATGCAAAAGGACTTTGGAAAGAACAGGGAACTGCAGTTAGGTCAGGAAATACTTATATCTGTGAGGTTAGTCATTTTACGCTTTGGAATGTAAACATTCCGGGAAGTTTTGTTTGGTTCAGCTGCCGGATGACGGGCAGTGGTGGAATGCCGCTGGGAAATGCTTTCATTATAATTAGAAATCAAGATGAACCCTGGAACTATGTTGCCGGTTATACTGATGCCAGCGGGAATATCTCCGGAGCAATTGAAGCAAATGCCTCTCTGCAGATGACCGTGCAGGACCAGTCTATTTGTTATACCATTCTCTATAGTCACAGCTTCCTCACTACGAATGTGGGCATCGCGTTAGGAACGATAAATATTCCAGCCGGTCCCTCACAGGCCAGTGTTTCCGGAACTGTTACAAATTGTCAGGGGAATCCTGTAAGTAACGGCAGAGTATTCATACGGAATTATTTGTACCAATATGAAGTTTATCCTTTAGATAATGCAGGTGCTTTTAATGTCACGAAAATGTTGTGCAGTACGCCTGATAATTTCACGGTGATTGCAGAGGATCTTACGACTTTGCAGCAGAGTATACCAACGTTAATCACACTAAATAGCGGACCAAATGTGCTCGGTAATTTTCAGGCATGTGGAGTCAACGCTACTGATTTTCTTACCTATAGCTTTAACGGCGCTAATTATTCGTATGCATACCCGGATCCTTCAGCTTATACCTACTGCACTGAAGGTAGCCCCGGTTTAATGACCGAGTTTGCGGGTAACGGCGGAAATAACTTTTATTTTCGTTATAACATGCAGGGCATCACAACCAACAGTGCACAGGTATTAAACGGAATCTCATTTACAAATTCTGCTGACTCATTGGTTTTTGAAACCCTTTCTTATGTTCATATCACAGAGTACGGACCTGTAGGCCAGTATATTTCCGGCAACTTCTCTGCTACAGTACATAAAGTAATAAGCCCTGCAATAATATTTCCTATAATATGTAATTTCAGGTCTAAACGATATTGAAATCAATAAAAAAAAGGACTAAAAAAGACCCAAGCGGGTCTTTTTTTGCTTTACAAAAATGCCGCTGAAAGCCTATTTTTGCAACATGAAAAATCCCGTTCGCAGCAGCGATGTGGAAAGGAGAAAAATAGTTTCGTGAGCCCTTTAATGTCTGGGAATATCCGGTTGTACAGAAAAAAATAAAATCATGGCAGAAAAAATCACCATGGCTTCCAACGGGAAGCTGAACGTACCTGAAAATCCGATCATTCCTTTTATCGAAGGAGATGGTATCGGTCCCGAGATCTGGAAAGTAGCACAGCATGTATTTGATACGGCTGTTCAAAAAGTGTACAACGGCAAAAGAAAGATCGAATGGAAAGAAATGATGGCCGGTGAGAAAGCCTTCAACAAAACGGGGGAATGGCTTCCGGCGGAAACTTTGCAAACGGCAAAAGATTATATCATTTCCATTAAAGGTCCGCTTACCACTCCTACAGGCGGCGGGATTCGGTCTCTTAATGTTGCCATGCGTCAGGATCTTGATCTGTATGCATGTGTCCGTCCGGTAAAATGGTTCAAAGGGGTTCCTTCACCTGTGACACATCCGGAGAATGTAAACATGACGATCTTCAGAGAAAATACAGAAGATATTTATGCGGGAATAGAATGGAAAGCTGGCTCACCTGAAGCGCAGAAATTTGAAAAGTTTTTGCTGGAGGAAATGGGCGTGAAAAATATTCGTTTCCCCGGCGATTCAAGCTTCGGCGTGAAACCCGTGTCATCAGAGGGAAGTAAAAGATTGGTTCGTGCCGCGATCATTCATGCATTGGAAAATAACCTGCCTTCTGTTACGCTCGTGCACAAAGGCAATATCATGAAATTTACCGAAGGTGGTTTCCGTAATTGGGGTTATGAAGTTGCGCGTGACGAATATGGCGACAAAACATTTACCTGGAGCGAATGGGATGAATTGAAAAAAGAACACGGCGAAGCGCATGCAAATGAAGCGCAACGTAAAGCACTAAGCAACGGAAAATTATTGGTTAAAGATATGATCGCTGATAATTTCTTACAACAGATCCTTATCGCACCAAAAGATTTTTCTGTGGTGGCTACATTAAATCTGAACGGCGATTATATCTCTGATGCACTTGCCGCGGAAGTTGGCGGAATAGGGATTGCACCGGGTGCGAATATTAATTACAAAACAGGTTACGCAGTGTTTGAAGCTACACACGGTACTGCGCCTAAGTTTGCAGGTACTGACAGTATGAATCCTTCCTCAGTGATCCTCAGTGGTTGTATGATGCTGGAATACATGGGCTGGAAAGAAGCGGCAGATGCGATCACTTCTGCATTGCAGGCGGCTATCATGAGAAAACGCGTAACGATCGATTTTTATAATTTAATGGACGGTGCAACATTATTGAAGACGAGTGAGTTTGGCGAGGAGATCGTGCACAACATGGGGATTGTAACGGGCGATGCGCAACTGAAGAAAAGTTCGGGTCTTTAAATAAATTGAAATTCTGATTCACACTAAGAAACATAAAATAATATGAGCAAAATCAAAGTAGACAATCCCGTTGTAGAATTAGACGGCGATGAGATGACCCGGATCATCTGGAAATTCATTAAAGACAAACTTATTCTGCCTTACATCGACGTTCCGATCCAATATTATGATCTTGGTATGGAGCATCGTGATGAGACGGACGATCAGGTTACGATCGACGCGGCTAATGCGATCAAAGCATGCGGCGTTGGTATCAAATGCGCTACCATCACTCCTGATGAACAGCGTGTGGAAGAATTCAAACTGAAACAAATGTGGAAGAGCCCGAACGGGACGATCCGCAATATCCTTGACGGTACGGTTTTTCGTGAGCCGATCGTGATGAGTAATGTACCGCGTTTGGTTACAAACTGGACGGCGCCGATCATTGTCGGTCGTCACGCATTCGGTGATCAATACCGTGCAACGGATACGTTGATCAAAGGAAAAGGAAAATTAACAATGACTTTCACCCCGGAAGAAGGTGGCGAAGCGCAAACATTTGAAGTGTACAATTACAAAGGCGACGGCGTTGCATTGTGTATGTACAATACGGATGAAAGTATCTATGGTTTTGCCAGAAGCTGTTTCAATATGGCGCTTTCAAAAAAATGGCCTTTATACTTGTCTACAAAAAATACTATTCTAAAAAAATATGACGGTCGTTTCAAAGATATTTTTGAAGAGGTTTATCAGGGCGAATTCAAGGCGAAATATGCTGAAGCGGGTATTACTTATGAGCATCGTTTGATTGATGACATGGTAGCGAGCGCATTAAAATGGAACGGTAATTTTGTATGGGCTTGTAAGAACTACGACGGCGATGTACAAAGTGACACAGTTGCACAAGGTTTTGGTAGTCTTGGTTTGATGACCTCAGTTTTGGTTACGCCTGACGGAAAAACAATGGAAGCGGAAGCTGCACACGGAACGGTAACACGTCACTATCGTGAGCACCAGGCAGGTAAACCAACTTCTACAAATCCGATCGCATCTATTTTTGCGTGGACAAGAGGTTTAGCGTTCCGCGGTAAATTGGATAACAATCAACCGTTGGTCGATTTTTGTCTTGCATTGGAAGCAGTTTGTATTGAAACTGTAGAAAGCGGCAAAATGACAAAAGATCTTGCAGTGGGGATCCACGGAAATAAAGTGCAACACGGTAAAGATTATTTATATACAGAAGAATTCCTTGATGCTTTGGACGAGAATCTGAAGAAAAAAATGAATTAAGATCTGTTTGCTTAATTTAATCAAAGGCATAAAAACTGTTTAAAACAACATGTTTTTATGCCTTTTTACTTTTTAGGATAATGTAAATACCCTTTACCTTAGCGCCCATTAAAACCAACTAATAAAATGAAAAAAATCACTACGGCGGTCCTCATGGCTGCAATTACAATGATCAGTTTTACTGCCTGTAAATCGGGCAGCGGCGGAAAAACAGGAGATGGTTATGTGCTGAAAATGCGTTTGGCGAAAGGAGATAAATTCAGCCAGGAAATGGATATGACCATGGATATGAGCATGTCGATGATGGGCCGGGAGCAAAAGATGAAAATGAATATGGAGATCGGGACTGACTTCGAAGTAATGGATACATCAACTAAGGCAAAGCAACTCAAGGTTACCTATACAAAAATGAATACGAAAATGGATCTGGGAAATCCTGCTTCATCGGCTATGACAGATTCACTGATGAAAGTAACCGGCAACGGTGTGGTCGGAAAATCTGTGATCATAAGTATCGATGCGAATAAAGTAACTGATGTTAATGGTTTGGATCAGGTAATTGCAGCAAACAGCTCAGACACTAATGTAAGAAAGGGTGTTGAAAAAATGTTCTCTAAAGAAAATTTCAACAGCATGTTCGGAATGATGTTCAGCGTTTATCCTGACAAGCCCGTAAAAGAAGGGGATACATGGACAGGCGATAATTCGATAGACCTTAACGGCATGATGATGAATGTAAAAACTACGTACAAATTGCTCGAAGTTAGAGACGGCATAGCTAAAGTTGAAATGAACGGTACGATCGATACCAAAGGCGCAATGACACAGGGCGGAATGAATGTGGACATGGATATGAAAGGAACGCAAAAAGGAACAATGAACATCAAACTGGCAGACGGCTATCTGCAAACGGGGAATTACGATATGGACATTGATGCAACAATGGGCATCGGCGGACAAAAAGTACCGATGAAAATGAAAGCAGCTTATACCCTTAACGGAAAATAATTTTTAGCTGTCAAATAAAAAGATCCGGCACGATGTTGTGCCGGATCTTTTTATTTATTGTTCATCTGTAATTACTCGCTCAGAGCAAACCTTACGGGTAAAGTGAATTTTGTCTTGACCGGTTTGCCGTTTATTTTACCGGGATTCCATGAAGGCATTTTTTTAACTACCCTCAGTGCTTCGTCATCCAAACCATAACCTTGCCGTTCGCCTTCTACCGCAGGATTCATTAGTTTACCGCTTTCATCTATCGTGAAACCGATCTTTACTAAACCTTCCACACCCTGATCAACTGCAGTTGAGGGATACTCAAGATTTGAATCGAAATACTTTTGCAGTCCTGCATTTCCGCCGGGAAATGATGGAATGTAATCAACATTGGTATATGCACCCGATGCATCTGGCGTTGCATCTGTTTTCATCTTTGTTGCAGCAGGCATTGTTACGCTCGCCTTACCTTTCAGGCCTTTTTTTGCAGTATTAGGTTTCGCCATTCCTGTACCTGTCATTGCGTTCGGATCTGTTGTGGAAGGAGCCATAGCCCCTGAATCAGACATAGGTGCCTCCATTTTTGGAGTGTCGCTTGTAACAACCGATGAACTTTCAGTTGTTGTAACAGGAGTTTCATTTGTATCGTGGTTATTACATGCAGATATTAGAAGTGAAGTTGCTATTGCCATTCCGGATAATAGTCTTACGGGAAAATTGTTGTGTTCCATAAAAAAAGTTTTAGTTAAAAAGAGTAATCTCTGTTAACCAAAAATGGTGCCTTCGCAGTACACAACTGTAACAAAATAACACAAGACGGGGAAATCAGGGAAATATTTACTCAGGAGAGGGTGAAAAAAAATGGATAGACGCTAAGCTGGAAACCGGGAGCGTATTTTTTTGTCTTTGCGTCTCCGCCGTAATTTTTTTTTTTTATTCGGGAACAGGAATTTTGATCTCTCTCGAACCTGCGTATAATTCATATTCAAATAAGCGGCAATCAATTTTGCCGGTATAAAATTCAATTCTTCTTTTTGGCTTTAAGCCGATCTTTTTTGCGAGGTCAAGATTTCCCGTAAAAATATAGCCCATATAACCTTTGCATTTCTTCTTCAGAAAATCTCCCATCAATGAATAAGTTTCTTCCAATTCTTTTTCATCCCCCAGTCTGTCGCCGTATTCCGGGTTAAAATAAATCACGCCCGAAGCTTCCGGAATTGCAGTTTGCTGAAAATCGCATAACTCAAAACTGATCATTTCTTCCACACCTGCCATGCCTGCATTAATTTTAGAAATATTTACTGCGTCTTCACTGATATCAGATGCGGTGATCTTCATGTCCGGCTTTTCACAAACGTTATCCTGAATGATCTTCAATTCTGATTCGTACATCCCTTCTTCAAATCCTGTAATGTGCATGAACGAATAATTATTACGGTAAAGTCCGGGAACCCTGCAGGTTGCAATCAGCGCGGCTTCTATAGCAAGCGTACCGGAACCGCACATCGGATTAATAAATGCGCCTTCACCTTTCCAGCCGGAAGCGTATACAGTTGCGGCGGCAAGCGCTTCCAGCATCGGTGCTTTCCCGGGGATCTTTCTGTAACCATGTTTTGATAAGGTTTCCCCGGAAGTATCTAAAAATATTTCCGCTGCATCTTCCTTCCAGTATAAATGGATCACGGCATTGGTAAGTAATGCACCGGAATCAGGGCGACTCCCTGTTTTTTCACGGAACCGATCCGCAATCGCATCTTTCACTTTTACATTTGCAAAAAGATTATTGGTGATCGTTTCGTTGCTTACGTTGCTGCTGATCGAAAAATATCCCGTTGCCGGAATGATCTCTTCCCATTCGATCTTCATCAGTTCTTTGTACAAATCATCCGCATTAAATGCTTTGAATTCTTTTAAAGAAAAAAGTACCTGGCTGGCGCAACGCAGATTCATATTGAGTCTGATGCAATCCTGCATATTACCCTGAAGCTCTACGCCCGTTTTAAAAACTCTTACGGGCATAAATCCCAATGCGGTTATTTCCTGCTGAAGATAAAGGGAAAGCCTGTTGCTGCAGGTAACAATGATGCGGCTTTGCATGTTGAATATTTGCACAGCGCAAAACTACACAATGTATTGCAGGAAAACGTTGATGAAAATTCGGGGATTTTAAATCGATAAGCGGCAAAGAACCGATATCAATGTATCACACTTAGCGTCTTTGGGTTCACTGCTCTTAGAATTTATCTGCCTTCAAGGTTAGCGATACATTTCTTCAGACTATCCTGCCATTCAGGTATAACCACATCAAAAGTATCCGTCATTGTTTTTGTATCAAGTACGGAATAAGCGGGTCTTTTTGCAGGAGTTGGATATTGACCAGTTGTGATCGGATTTACAATGCAGGAACTGTTGATCAGCTTCGCAATCTCCTGTGCAAACCCGAACCAGGTTGTTTCGCCGCTGTTGGTATAGTGATAGATACCGGGAACAAAATTTTCTGTGCAAATGATCTGCATGATCGCAGCGGCAAGATCCGCTGCATAAGTGGGTGAGCCTTTTTGATCAGCAACAACGCCGATGGTTTCTTTGTCTTTCATAAGACGCATCATCGTTTTTACAAAATTATTTCCGAAACTGCTGTATACCCATGCTGTTCTGATGATAATGGAATCTGGATTTTCTGCTATCGCTTTCTGCTCTCCGTGAAGTTTTGTTGCGCCATAAAAATTTACCGGGTCAGTTGCGTCATTAGGTTTGTAAGGACTTGTTCCAAGCCCGTTAAAAACGTAATCAGTAGAAATATGAATGAATGCCGCACCGTTTTGTTTTGCAGCTGCTGCAAGATAACCGACCGCGGACGCATTGATGTCTTCCGCAATTTGTCTTTCCTGCTCTGCTTTATCCACGGCGGTATAGGCTGCGCAATTAACGCAGGCAGTAATATAGTTTGCAAAGAAAAAATCGTTCACAGCTTTTTCATCCGCAATATTTAAGGTATCTCTATTTGCAAATACAAAACGATGTTGCGGAAACAGAACAGCGGCTTTACGAAGCCCGGAACCAAGTTGGCCATCCGCTCCTGTGATCAATATATTTTTTGTGGACATCAAAACGGAGAATTGTCTTTAATGTTTTCAAATAAAGGGAGGATCATGTCTTTGTCGGAAATCTTTTCTTTTCCTTTTTCAATACCCCAATCAATGCCCAATACAGGATCACTCCATAACAGGCCGCCTTCAGAAGTTTTATTGTAAAATGCATCTACTTTGTACATTACTTCTGCGGTTTCGCTCAGCACGGCATAACCGTGTGCGAATCCCTTCGGCACAAGCAGCTGTAATTTATTTTCTGCTGAAAGTTCAATACTGAATGACTTTCCGAAAGTCGGAGAACTTTTTCTAAGGTCTACAACCGCATCTAAAATGCTTCCTGACAGTGCGCGGATGAATTTCGTTTGCGCATGGTCGCCGGTCTGAAAATGTAACCCTCTTATCACGCCGTATTCGGAACCGGCCTGGTTATCCTGAATAAAATTCTTTTCTATCCCTTCGCTTTTGCAGAGATCCGAATTATAGCTTTCGAAAAAATAACCTCTGCTGTCAGGAAAAACCCGTGGTTCAAAAATGATGAGTCCGGGAAATTCCGTTTTAGTGAACGGCATAATATTTCAGGATATATTGTTAAGAATATTTTTCACGAAAAAAATCAATGGTTTCTTTAAGCCCCGTTTCAAAATTTTTTGTAGGGCTGTAATTTAATAATTCTTTTGCCAGTGAAATGTCAGCTAAGGAATTTCTGATATCACCGCTTCTTTCTTCACGGTGTACAGCCTGGTGCTCACTGTTCAATGTTTTTCTGCAAACTTCATAGAGGTAATTCACTGAAAAGTTTTCACCTAGTGCTACGTTAAAGACTTTGCCCGACGCAGCTACGTTATCCGTAAGCATTCCTTTCACATTGATCTGAACGGCATTAGTTACATGGGTGAAATCTCTTGTCTGCTCACCATCGCCATTTATATAAACCGGTTTTCCGTTCAGAATTCCTTTTACAAAAAGCGGAATAACCGCCGCATATGCTCCGTCAGGATCTTGTCGTGGTCCGAAAATATTAAAATAGCGGAAACCCATGATCTTCATTCCGTACACATCAGCAAAGATCTGAGCATACAACTCATCCGTTTTCTTTGTGGCCGCATAAGGTGAAAGGCATTTCCCCACTCGTTCTTCTTTCTTCGGTAATGTAGGCTCATCGCCGTACACGGAAGAAGAAGATGCATATACTACCTGCTTTATTTTATTATCGTGTGCTGCTTTTAAAATATTTACAAAGCCATTCACATTTACTTCATTGAAATAAACCGGCTCTTTGATAGACCTTGGAACAGAGCCTAAAGCGGCCTGATGGCTGAGATAGTTGATACCTTTACATGCCTTATTGCAATCCTCAAAATTCCTGATATCGCCCTGCATAAATTCGAATGCAGGATATTGTTCAAGGACAGCGAGATTGTCTCCAAAACCATTTACCATATTATCCAAAACACGAACTTTTCGGGCGCCGTTCTTTAAAAGATATTCTGAAATATGACCGCCGATAAAACCCGCACCGCCTGTTACCAGGAAATTTTTATCGGAAAGGTCTTTTGTATGAAACTCATTCATTAATGTTAAAATTTAAATTTATAGACTGCAATATTTTCTTCCGCTGATCCTGTTTCTCAAAATTCCTTTAAGATCGAAAATGAGCCCGTTATCTTTTGTAAGTCCTTCAAAATATGAAGCAGACTTTTCTTTATATGCTGTATGTGGCACTGCAATAATCACAGCATCATAGTCATCAGCCTGATGTTGAGAAAGCTCAAAACCATATTCGTGATTCAACTCGTCAGAATCTGCATGCGGGTCAACAATATCGACAGACACATCATAGGAACGAAGCGCTTTGATTACGTCGGCAATCTTGCTGTTACGGATATCGCTTACATTCTCTTTGAATGTAGCACCCATGATGAGCACTTTGGTTTCTTTGATGTTCAGGTTATTATCGATAAAATGCTGAACTGTTTTTTTTGCAACATGCGCAGCCATACCGTCATTGATCGATCTGCCGGAAAGGATCACACGACTTTTATGCCCAAGCTTTTCCGCTTTATAAGTAAGATAGTATGGATCCACGCCGATGCAATGTCCGCCCACAAGTCCCGGTTGAAAGGGAAGGAAATTCCATTTTGTTCCCGCTGCTTCCAGTACTTCAAACGTATTGATATTCATTCTTTCGAAAATCATCGAAAGCTCATTCATCAATGCAATGTTCAGATCACGCTGTGTGTTCTCAATGATCTTGGCAGCCTCCGCTACTTTAATGGAAGATGCTTTGTAAACACCTGCATCAACAACCAGCTCATATGTCTTCGCAATCTGCTCAAGACTTTCATCGTTGCAGCCGCTCACCACTTTTATGATCGTCGAAATCGTGTGCTGCTTATCACCCGGATTTATTCTTTCTGGCGAATAACCGATCATGAAATCACTGACCGCTTTCAGTTCTGATAATTTTTCTATAACAGGCACACAATCTTCTTCCGTGCAACCCGGATAAACGGTGCTTTCATACACTACATAATCTCCTTTTTTGATCACTTTGCCGATGGTTTCGCTTGCACGAATTACCGGTGTGAGGTCCGGGAGATTATTTGCATCAATAGGAGTAGGAACTGCAACGATGAAAAAATTCGCTTCACGCAAAACATTAAGGCTGTCGGTGAATTCGATATCACTGTTTTCAAAATCCGCAGATTCCAATTCATTACTCGGGTCGATCTTTTGATTCATCAGCTTCACACGTTCGGCATTGATATCAAAACCGATCACCTTAATTTTTTTTGCAAATGCAAGTGCTATCGGTAGACCTACGTAACCCAAGCCTATCACGGCCAGCTTTGCTTTTTTATCGACGAGTTGCTGATACATCTTTTCTGTAAAAATTATTTATTGGTTTTTAAAAATTTTTTCGGCAGTTTATTTAATTCCTCTTTTGGCAATGCTTTAAAATAATCATATGTGATCTTCAGCCCTTCCGCTCTCTTTATTTTCGGTTCCCATTCCAATAATTTTTTCGCCAAAGAAATATCGGGTTGGCGTTGCTTCGGATCATCGGCAGGTAATTCTTTATACACGATCTTTTGAGTAGTACCGGTGAGCTGAATGATCTCTTCTGCAAAATCTTTAAGCGAGATCTCATCAGGATTGCCGATGTTTACAGGCGATGAATAACCGCTGAGCAACAACCGGTAAATACCTTCAATCAGATCATCTACAAAACAAAAGCTTCTTGTCTGGGTGCCATCGCCGAACACCGTGAGGTCTTCGCCTCGTAATGCCTGGCCGATAAATGCGGGTAAAGCCCGACCGTCATTGAGTCGCATTCTTGGTCCGTACGTATTGAAAATTCTCACGATCCTTGTATCTGCCTGATGAAAACTGTGATACGCCATCGTAATAGCTTCCTGAAAACGTTTTGCTTCATCATACACACCGCGTGGTCCTACAGGATTTACATTTCCCCAATATTCTTCGTGCTGGGGATGCACCAAAGGATCACCGTATACTTCACTCGTACTTGCCACCAATATCGTTGCATTCTTTGCTTTCGCCAAACCAAGACAGTTGTGTGTTCCAAGCGATCCTACTTTTAAAGTCTGTATCGGGATCTTTAAGTAATCTATCGGACTTGCAGGAGAAGCGAAATGCAAAATATAATCAAGCGTGCCTGTTACATGAATGAATTTCGAAACATCGTGATGATAAAATTCAAACTGCGATAATTTAAACAGGTGCTCAATATTTTTGAGATCGCCGGTAATTAAATTATCCATACCGATCACATGATAACCTTCACGGATAAAGCGATCGCAAAGATGCGATCCCAAAAATCCGGCTGCGCCTGTTATAAGAATTCTTTTTTGCAAGAAAATATTTTTTATGTGAACAGCGTTATGCTGTAAAATCCGTTAAACACTAAACACTAAACCCGACTTCGACAAGTTCAGTCTGACAATCCGCAACTGTCTACTGTCATCTGTCAACTCCTCATACCCCTCTTCCCACACTGTCATAATAAAATCCTGCTGTCTTCATCTGCGCCGGCTCAAATAAATTCCTTCCGTCAAAAATGACTTTTGTTTTAAGCATATTGCCGATCTTTCCGAAATCCGGTGTGCGGAATTCATTCCATTCTGTAGCTACGATCAGCGCATCCGCTTTGTTAAGTGCGTCATACTGATTCTCAGCAAAATTTATTTTATCGCCCAATACTTTTTTGGCGTTATTCATTGCTTCCGGATCAAAAGCAGAAACCGTTGCACCCGCAGCGATCAATGCATCGATCATGTACAATGAAGGCGCCTCCCGAATGTCATCTGTATTAGGTTTGAATGAAAGTCCCCACAATGCAAAATGTTTTCCCGTAAGGTCATCACCGAAATGCTTTTTTATTTTCGGTAAAAGATGCAGCTTCTGAATGTCATTCACCGCCATCACCGCATCGAGGATCTTAAAATCGTAATTCATTTCATCGGCACTCATCGACAACGCTTTCACGTCTTTCGGAAAACAACTTCCGCCGTAACCGATACCCGGAAATAAAAAACGTTTGCCTATTCTGTCATCACTGCCGATACCTTTGCGCACCATGTCCACATCCGCACCAAGTCGTTCACACATTTGTGCGATCTCATTCATGAAACTGATCTTTACAGCAAGAAATGCATTGGCTGCATATTTTGTAAGTTCCGCAGAATGCTCATCCATAAAGATGACCGGGTTGCCCTGGCGGACAAACGGCGCATACAGGTCGTTCATGATCTTTATCGCACGCTCTGATGTTGTACCGATCACCACACGATCGGGTTTCATAAAATCATCTACAGCTACA
Source organism: Ferruginibacter sp. (assembly GCA_965247855.1). GTDB lineage: Bacteria > Bacteroidota > Bacteroidia > Chitinophagales > Chitinophagaceae > Ferruginibacter. The sequence goes on along the minus strand of CBDFHZ010000003.1, from coordinate 1,387,810 downwards.
CCCTCGCGTAAAAATTCCGGATTGCTCACAATGTCGAATGCATTGGAGATCGCATCACCACCGCTTTTCAGGATAGCTGCTTTTACTTTATCAGAAGTGCCAACGGGAACCGTGCTTTTATCAACGATCACTTTATACTCAGAAGCTTTCAACAGCTTTCCTAGGTCATCGGCAACACCGAGGATATATTTAAGGTCTGCACTGCCGTCTTCACCGGGAGGTGTGGGCAACGCAAGAAAAATAATTTGTGCATCTTTTACCGCATCACTCAATAATTGCGTAAAACGTAATCTTCCTTCTTTTGTATTGCGAAGAAAGATCTTTTCAAGTCCCGGTTCATAGATCGTGATCTGACCTGAAGAAAGTTTATCAACTTTTGATTTGTCAACATCTACGCATGTCACATCATTTCCTGTTTCTGCAAAACAGGTTCCCGTTACGAGCCCCACATATCCGGTACCTACTACTGCTATCTTCATAAATAAAAATTATCCGTTCACGAAATCCATTACATTTTTTACGATGAACGCCTGTTGCTCCTCATCAAGTTCGGTATGCATCGGGATCGAGATCACTCTTTCGGTAAGCCAATCCGTACCGGCGAGTGTTGGTTGTTCACCGCCGAAGAAATCAAACATTTTTTGCTTGTGCGCCGGCACCGGGTAATAGATCATCGCCGGAACGCCCTTCCCGGTTAAATATTTGTGCAATGCATTTCTGTCGGTGTCATGTAACACAAGTGTATACTGATGAAAAACGTGTTTGTTATTTTCCGCACGAAAAGGAGTTGTTATCTTTTCATTGCCGGCAAAGGCTGCGTCATAATAATCAGCGGCTTTGCGACGTGCATCGATGTATTCATCCAAATGTTTCAGTTTAATATCAAGTATCGCCGCCTGCATCGTGTCCAATCTGGAATTGCAGCCAACTACATCATGATAATATTGACGACTTTGTCCGTGTGATGCGATCATTTTCATTTGATCTGCAAGCGCGTCGTTATCGGTAAACATTGCGCCGCCGTCGCCGAACGCACCCAGATTTTTTGACGGATAAAAAGAAGTGCAACCTATATCTCCGATCGTTCCTGTTTTCTTCACCTTCCCGTCGCTGAAAGTATAATCGTTGCCGATGGCCTGGGCGTTGTCTTCTATCACAAACAAATTATGCTTCTTCGCAATTTTCATGATTGCTTCCATATCCGCAGCCTGACCGTAAAGATGTACGGGAATGATCGCTTTTGTTTTTGGCGTGATTGCTTTTTCAATTGCTTCGGGATCTATGCAAAATGTTTTTTTATCTACTTCAACAAAGACCGGTTTTATTCTTAGCAATGCCGCTACTTCCACCGTTGCGATATAAGTAAAAGAAGGAGTGATCACTTCATCGCCGGGTTGAAGACCAAGCGCCATCATGGCTATCTGCAAAGCATCCGTACCGTTTGCACACGGGATGGTATGCTTTGAGCCATGGTATGTACAAAGGTTTGCAGTGAAGTCGGTAAGCACCTGTCCGCCGATAAAACGGGAGCTATCCATAACGGCAATAACCGCCGCGTCTATTTCTGTTTTTAACTTAAGATACTGTGTTTTCGTATCCACCATTTGTAGTTGCCTCATATAGCCCTTTTTAGCGTGCGCAAAGATACAATTTTGAATACTTGCAAAAATGGGTTTAAACAAATGCACTAAACATACACATAAGCAGTAATTTGCTTTTACATTTGCTTCAAAACAAACTGATTGGGCTTATTCTTTTACAATATTTTTCTTTTGCTGTATGCCGCCGGTATTCGTGTGGCATCGCTGTTCAATAAAAAAGCAAAAGCGCGTCTTGTAGGTGCAAGTTCCGCTTTAGGTGAATTGGAAAAATGGAAGGCAAAAACAGGCGACAATATAAAGTTGATCTGGATACATTGTGCCAGCCTCGGCGAATTTGAACAGGGCAGGCCGTTGATCGAAAAGATCCGCCAACAATATGCTGCATACAGGATCATCCTCACTTTTTTTTCACCGAGCGGTTATACGATCCGTAAAGATTATACAGGTGCTGACGCCGTATTTTATCTGCCCGCAGACGGAAAAAATAATGCGGAACGTTTTATCGGGATCATAAAACCATCGCTCGTTATTTGGGTCAAATACGAATATTGGTTTCATTATCTCACATCTTTAAAGCGGCATAAAATTCCGGTAATATTGGTATCCGCTATTTTTCGGGAAGATCAACCATTCTTTAAATGGTATGGTGCTATTTGGAAACAGATGTTGAATTGTTTTGCGCAGATCTTCGTGCAGGATGAAAATTCACTTGACTTACTGAAGCAACATGGATTGTCTGCAAATGTAGTGGTGGCAGGCGATACAAGGTTTGACCGTGTGATCGATATCGCAGAAAAATATACCCCGCTTCCGACTAAGCTTATTGATTTTTGCGAAGGTCATAAAGTGATCGTGGCAGGTAGTACCTGGGAAGAAGACGAAGAGGAGATCGTGCATTACGCAAAAATGCATCCGAAAATAAGGTTCATCGTTGCGCCGCATGAGATAGATGAAGAACGCCTCGCCGATGCGAAAAAATTATTTAAAGATGCCGTGCTGTATTCAGAATTTATTTATGAACATAAAACAGCGCAGGTACTCATCATCGATAATATCGGGATGCTCTCAAGACTGTATACATTAGCAGATATTACCTATATCGGCGGGGGATTTAACGACAGCGGTATTCATAATATCCTGGAAGCCGCGGTGTATAAAAAGCCGATCGTATTCGGTCCTGTGTATGAAAAATTTAAAGAAGCCCGCGATCTTGTTGAACGCGGTTCGGCATTCTCCATAGAAAACGCATTGGAGCTGGAAGCGTTGCTGGATAAGCTTTTTAATGATGATGAACTGTTGATGGAAACTGTCGCTATCTCGGGCAACTATGTATATGAGCACAGAGGCGCTACAGAAAATATCCTCGGATACCTCTATGCAAATCGTCTTCTTACCAACTGATCGAACTGCTGAACGATCTCATTCTTATCATTCCAACCCAATTTTAATTTAAGTTCTCTGCGGATCCAATACTCGGCTTCCGGAAATATCGCGAAGCCATTGATCGTTTTGATACTGCGTTCGTACATAGATTCATCCCCGCGGAATAATTCATTAATAAAAACATACCGGTCATTTACACCGATCGCTTTCTTAAGATCCTTTACCGGCGTATCCTGCAGAGAATGACTTACTTCTTTCTGCGGTTTGCTCAAGGCCTCATTTAAAGACGCGGAATTATTTACATTGATACTTTCGTGAATTTCTTTCGGTGCAACTACTGGTGTAGGCGGAGATGCCGGGGCTGAGGCCTGAGGCAAATATTGTCTCCCTGCCAGTGTCGGAATATCATCTACCGGATCAAATACGACCTGCGGTTTATTTTGTACACTGATCTTATTTCTTTCTTCCGCATTTTTTTTGATCTCATCCAGTTCCGCTTCCACTTCTGCTTCATCTATCTGGAGCACTTCTACGGTTTTTGCATCGGTATCAACAGGTGCTGCGGCTTCGGAACTGTGAATTGGAGCAGGTTCAGATGCTGCGGGTTCCGCAAACATATCCTGCAATCCGGAAGGCGGCTTTTCATATTTTCGGGCAATGTGTACCGAAGCTGCTTTTCCGGCATCGCCGATACGTGTGTTTTTTACGTGTATCAATTCAGACTCCAGCATCTTAACAGTAAGGAGTAATTCCTGCACCGATGCTTTGTTCCGGATCTTTTCCGCCAATAAATTACTAAGTGTTTCCACCCGTTCCATATTGCCTGCTTTAATTTATGCTTTGAACCATTTTTTGTTTTGCCTTTCGGCAGGAATCTTTAATCTTTGCAACACTGCGTTAAAGTTACGCAAGGTTATTATTAAAAAATCAATAATGTTCATAGAACCGAATTGGAAAGGGGAGAGAAGGGGTTGGATCGAAGTGATCTGCGGAAGCATGTTCAGCGGAAAAACAGAAGAACTGATTCGCAGATTAAAAAGAGTAAAGATCGCAAATTTAAAAGCGGAGATCTTCAAACCCGCTATCGACGTGCGTTACGACGCAGTAAAGATCGTGAGTCATGATACGAATTCCATTCACAGTACGCCCGTTGAAAGTGCGCACAGCATTTTGCTGATGGCACAGGAAGTAGATGTTGTGGGTATCGATGAAGCTCAATTCTTTGACGAAGAAATTGCATACGTGTGCGAACAGCTTGCTTTGAGAGGTGTTCGCGTGATCGTTGCCGGTCTTGATATGGATTATTTAGGTAAACCTTTCGGGCAAATGCCGAATTTATTGGCGGTTGCCGATTATATCACGAAGCTGCACGCCATCTGTGTTTGCTGCGGAAATATTGCGAACGTTTCTTACCGTAAATCGGCGCAGGGCGGACAGGTATTGCTGGGTGAAAAAGATATATATGAGCCAAGGTGCAGAATTTGCGCACAAGAGAAAGGTTGATCGATTGACAACTGGCAATGGACAATAAGCAATGGATTTGTTTCCCGCAGGTTTTGAAGATTTAAGCAGAAGTGGCAGATCTTTTTTCTGCCTGCTGAACTTTTATCAGCATTGCAGGAAACCGTTTGTTCTCCTTTTCTCCTTGTTCTCCTAGCCCTAATCAACTAATTTCGCCCCCGTGACCACCCGCATCTTCGCATTACTGAAAAAAGATTTCCTGCTCGAACTGCGCAGGCAGCATACTTTTTACGGAATACTCTTATATATAGCATCCACCGTTTTTGTGCTTTATCTTTCTTTGCCCGAAAGTCCTGATGCGCAGGTTTGGAACAGTTTGTTTTGGGTGATCCAGCTTTTTGTTTGTGTAAATACTGTTGCAAAAAGTTTTTTGGCGGAAAGCCGCGGACTCATGCTTTATTATTATTCGATTGCTTCACCGGCAGAATTCATCATTTCAAAATTATTGTTCAACATAGTGCTCATGCTCGTGATGAGCAGCGTTAGCCTCATTTTATTTTATGTGTTCCTGGACAGTCCGGTAAATAATGCGCTTCTTTTTTACGGCATTGTGTTGTTGGGCGGCATGAGTATCAGTCTCACATTCACACTTATGAGTGCCATCGCGGCAAAAGCCGGACAAAATGCTGCACTTATTGCCATCCTTGGTTTTCCGGTTATTCTTCCGCAACTATTATTGCTAATGCGATTGAGCAGATCAGGCTTTGCAGAAGTTTTTCGAAACGGCGCCGTGTTGGAATTGGCCGGTTTGATCGGCGGCCTTGATGTAGCGGTATTCGTGCTGGCAGTGGTGTTGTTTCCGTATTTGTGGAAAGATTAGAAAATACGAAAGACAAAAGACGAAAGACAAAAAAATATTGAGCAATTATCCTCATGCCTATTCTTAATATCGGGAAATCTTTCTTTTGCCGATTTGATTTTCGGATGCTTATTATTTTTTAAGGTTGCTTTTATTAGTTAACCGCTTTATACCATTGCCCCGGTCGTATATAAATATTTCCTTTCTTCGTGTGAAACCTTGGCCAAATTTCTTTACCGTTTGCATCGATCACCTGAAAATGCAAATGCGCAAATGCAGTGTAGCCGGTGTTTCCGGAGTAGCCGATCAGTTGACCTTTGCTCACTTGGTCACCGACATTTACCACAACGCCGTTTTTTTGCAAATGCCAATATTGGCCAATGCTGCCGTCGTCATGTTGGATAATGATGTGATTGCCCTCGCTCAGGTATTCATCTTTCAATCCGCCTTTATCACTGTCCGCTTTTGTGTTGATCACTTTGCCTGCTCTTGCCGCGCAGATCTTTGAGCTTTTGTTCATTTTAAAATCAAAAGAGAGTTCGTTGCGGTGACTCATTTTGCTGTTTGCCCCTTGGATGAATAAATATTTGCTGCCTTCTTGGTATGGAAGCCGACACACATAACTTGTGTCATCCTTTACGCGGCCGCGTTTGAGATCGCGGATCTCGTGATCGGTGAGTTGTGCAGAAGCAACAGCCGGAATAAGAAAGAATATTATAAAATACAATTTCATACAAACTCAGTTTGGTCAGAATCAATACGAACCTACAAATTTTAAATGATTGATGAAGAGACATAATAACGCGGCTCTACTTTGTTCGGTCAAACCCCGGGATACAAAAATATTTGGCATTCAACTGTTGCGGAGAAAACATAATCGTTGTTTCTCCCGAGCGATGTATGATTAAACCGTGTTCTAAATAATAAACAGAATGATAAGGTTTAGAAAATACTTGTCCTGAACCTTTAATTTCTGCATATATCATTTCATTCCTATAGTAGAATTGGATCTTTGAAATTTGAAAATTACTGTTATTCATAAATTCGAATCGGAATAATCTTTCCCTTTCATATTTGTCAGAACCAATCATGGTAGTGGTAATATTCCCGCAGGCAATTTTCCTTACCATGTCTGTATCGCATTTTATTATACGGATAATGCTGTCGATTCTTTCAATTGCGGATGTAGTTTGCGCACTAAGAGCGCGCACGAACAAGATCGACATAACAAATAGAACAGTTTTCACGGTTGATGTTTTGATTCCATCTTAATGATGCTGTAAATAACAGGTTTGCATAACTTCGGTGCAAGTAAGACTTTCAGATATCGCAATTCCATATCAATCCGTAAATATTTTTGCCTTTTTAGCAAATTCCCTACATCTATTCCCCCTTATCTTTGCACCCGAATAAAAATCTCCCTTCTTAGTGAAGAAAAGCTGGTGGAAAATATTGTCGCTTCTTTTGTTGATCTACACGGTCGTGGGCGGCTTTCTGTTGGATATTCCCGCATTGCCTATTTTAAATGAAAGTATTCGTAATCTCTATTTCCACGTGTGCATGTGGATGGCGATGATGATCCTTTTTACGATCAGTGTGGTGTACAGTATCAAATACCTTCGCGGCTTTGATTACCGCAACGATATCTTCGCAAGACATTTTGCAGCAGTAGGTTCATTCCTCGGTATACTCGGGTATGCAACCGGTTTTATCTGGGCAAATTATACCTGGATCACTGATCAGAACCAAAGTCTGGCGGGCATCCTTAAAGAACCAAAACTCATCGGCGCAGCGATCGCATTACTTATTTACGGTGCTTATTTCGTGCTGCGCGGTTCATTTACCGACATCGATAAAAGGGCACGTGTGAGTTCCGTGTATAATATATTTGCCTTCGCCATGCTGTTCCCTTCTATCTGGATTATTCCAAGATTGGTAGGCAGTCTGCACCCCGGCGGACAGGGCGGCGCAGGCGGTAACCCGGCGTTGAATTTTAAGGATATCGACAGCAGATTACGCATGGTATTCTATCCTGCGGTGATTGGCTGGACGCTGCTCGCAGTATGGATCGCAACGTTGAAGATCAGGATCCAATTATTAAAAGATAAATCGCTCCTCAATGGATAAATTATTTAAATATCTGGTTAGGTATTCGCTTGCTTTTGCGGCGATCTTATTTACTTCGGGGGCTTTTGCACAGGAAAAAGTGACTATGGCGGATACGATGCGCAGCAACGGAAAGATCTACGTGGTAGTAGCGGTAGCACTTACCATCATGTTGGGACTAATCCTTTATGTTTTTGTGGTGGACAGGAAGGTTTCGAAACTTGAAAAGGAGTTCAGGGGTTAGTTTTTAGTTGCGGGTTCGGTTTACAGCGCGAAAGGAATGAAGAGAAGGAAATTATATTACTTTTGAAAGTCAATTGATCGGCGACGATCATTTAAATTTAAATATCTCACACTAAATACAATTTATGAGTTCAAATTCAACGTACAGCTTTTTTCAGAGCGTGGAAAGAAGCTTCGACAAAGCATCAAAATTCACGAAGTTTGATAAAGGACTTCTTGAGCAGATCAAAGCATGTAACAGTGTTTATCAAATGCGTTTCCCGCTTAAAAGAGATGACGGAACTATTGAAGTTATTGAGGCATATCGTGTGCAGCATAGTCAGCACAAATCTCCCTGTAAAGGTGGTATCCGTTTCAGCGACGAAGTGAACCAGGATGAAGTAATGGCACTTGCATCGTTGATGACGTATAAATGTGCGATCGTGAACGTTCCTTTCGGCGGCGGTAAAGGCGGTATCAAAATTAATCCGCGTAATTATTCTGAATACGAACTGGAAAAAATCACACGTCGTTATACAGCTGAATTAGTAAAGAAAAATTTCATCGGCCCCGGCATCGATGTGCCTGCTCCTGATTACGGAACCGGTCCGAGAGAAATGAGCTGGATTGTGGATACATACGCATCTTTGAAGCCTGGTGAAATTGACGCTGCAGGTTGTGTAACGGGTAAACCGGTAACACAAGGTGGTGTGCGCGGCCGTACGGAAGCTACAGGTCTTGGTGTTTACTTCGGTATTCGTGAAGTATGTAATATGCCGGACGTAATGAAAAAGTTAGGTTTTGAATTAGGACTAAAAAATAAAACAGTTGTTGTGCAAGGTTTAGGTAACGTGGGTTATCACTCTGCAAAATTCTTTCGTGAAGGCGGTGCGAAAGTGATCGGTCTCGCAGAATACGAAGGTGCAATCATGAACGCTGACGGATTGAACGAAGAAGAAGTATTTCAACACAGGAAAAAAACAGGTTCTATTTTGAATTTCCCCGGCGCGACAAATCTTGCTAAGAACACAGACGCATTGGAAATGGAATGTGATATCCTTATTCCTGCTGCATTGGAAAACGTGATTAACGGCGAAAATGCACCAAGAGTAAAAGCAAAAATTATCGGTGAAGCGGCAAACGGTCCATGTACACCGGAAGCGGATGAAGTGTTCCAACAAAAAGGAATTCTTTGTGTGCCGGATATGTATCTGAACGCAGGCGGTGTAACGGTGAGTTATTTCGAATGGTTGAAAAACCTCAGCCACGTTCGTTATGGTCGTATGGAAAAACGTTTTACAGAAAACCTGAACGGTCATATCCTTAGTCAGATTGAAGAACTTACCGGCAAGAATGTTTCTGATAAAGAAAAAGCAATGATCATGCACGGCCCGGAAGAGGTTGATCTTGTACATAGTGGTCTGGAAGAATCCATGATAACTGCTACAAGAGAGATCATGGATATCTGGAATGCAAACCCAGAAATTCCTGATATGCGTACTGCGGCTTACGTAAATGCGATCAATAAAGTTGCAACGAGCTACCAGGAACTTGGAATTTTCCCATAATCTTTTTAATGATGAATATGAAGCCCCGAATTATTTTCGGGGCTTTTTTTATGAAGAGATTTGCCGCGTAGTTTTTGCGCTGCTGCTAAAGCTTTTCTTTTTGCCGCTAATTACGCGTATTTCCGCAGGTTACGCTCTGAAGATTTGAACTGTATTAAAATAATTTTAATCTGATTCTCCCAATTGTTGTTTTAAAATCTGCGAATCTGCGGCAATATTATCCAGCATAATTGACACTTATAAATCTTCGCAGGTTTCGGGTGTTGCAACGCTTTTTAACATCCTAATTTTGTTTTATAAATTTAAAACATGAAAGCACAGGAGCAGACCGATTATCAGCGGATAGAAAGAGCGATAGCATTTGTAAAAGATAACTTCAAAGCGCAACCTTCATTGGCAGCCATGGCGAAACACGTACATGTGAGTCCGTTTCATTTTCAAAAAATTTTCACTGATTGGGCGGGCGTAAGTCCGAAGAAGTTTATTCAGTATTTAAGTATTGCGTATGCGAAAAGTTTACTCAAAGAAAAGCAGGTCACATTATTTGAGGCTGCGTTTGAAACAGGTTTATCCGGCACAGGTAGATTACACGATCTTTTTGTAAATATTGAAGGCATGACGCCCGGAGAATATAAAAACGGCGGCGCCGCATTATCCATCAATTACAATTTCGCAAAAACGCCTTTTGGAAATATTCTTGTAGCCTCCACGGCGAAAGGAATTTGTAATATGTCTTTTGCTGATGACGAAACAAAAGAATTGAATTTGCTTAAAGCGGATTTTCCAAATGCGCAGTTCAGACAAATGACCGATTTGCTCCAGCAAAATGCACTCTGTATTTTTACGCAGGATTGGCGCAAGCTAAGCGAAATAAAACTCCATTTAAAAGGAACGGATTTTCAACTAAAAGTTTGGGAGACATTACTTAAAATTCCGCTTGGTGAAGTTACGACGTATAGAAATGTTGCGCAGAATATTGAAAGCCCGGGTGCTTCGCGAGCTGTAGGCACGGCTATCGGAAGCAATCCTGTTGGCTTTTTAATTCCATGTCACCGCGTTATTCAATCTACCGGAATGATCGGCGGATACATGTGGCGTCCGGAAAGAAAGGCGGCGATATTAGGATGGGAAGCAGCGAGAGTTAATTTGGAAATTTGAAGATTTGGAAATGAAGAGATGCGCTGATCTGCTGATGAAAATGCAGTTTCATTATCTGTTTTGTAAGTTAGTAGAGAATTGAACTTTGTTGGCTGATATTAATATAAACTAAAATTGCGGACGGCATTTGAATGCGGATGCCAGTCTGAGCCTGTCGAAGACGGAGAAAATAAAAAGCAAAAGAATGTCATTGTTTGAATTTGATAATACAATAAATCTCCTGCCGCATGACGGTAAGGTAAATTATTACGGAAAAATAATATCACATGCCGATGCAGTCGCGTACACAGATATTTTGTTGAATGAGATCCAATGGAAAAATGATGAAGCGGTAATTTTCGGCAGGCATATCATCACTAAAAGAAAAGCAGCATGGTACGGCGATGAGGAATATGCTTACACTTATTCCAACCGAACAAAATATGCATTGCCGTGGACTGATGCATTGCTCGAACTGAAAAGTATCGCGGAAGAAACAACGGGTGTGGTTTACAATTCCTGTTTGCTCAACTTATACCACAACGGTGATGAAGCCATGGCATGGCACAGTGATGATGAAAAGGAATTGATAAAGAGCGGAACGATCGGTTCCATGAGTTTTGGTGCGGAAAGAAAATTTATGTTCAGGCATAAACGAACAGGAGAAACGATTTCAATTATGCTGGAAAACGGGAGTCTGCTCACCATGAAGGATAACACTCAGGATAATTGGTTGCATCGGATTACAAAATCCGTGAAGGTGAAAACGCCGCGTGTAAATTTGACTTTTAGAATGATGAACAAAAGTGTTGACGGCTAGAAGAAAAGGGAAAAAACAAATGCCTGCGGCGCTGCTAAAACTTCAAAAAGAGAAGAAGCTAAAAAGATTTGCGACCGATGCCTAAATCATCAAAAATCTGGGGGAACTAATTCGTGTAATTTGCTTATTCGTGTAATAAAAATCATATTCCCGGCAAAGCCGAAATTTCTATAAACTTATCATTTTCTCTCACAAATCCTGTACAAAAGCTTCCGTTAGTTACTACTACATATTCAGCCCGCACATTTGAATTGTAATTCAAAACCTGCTTCATGGTGCTTTCTGAGAGCGGTACATTCATTTCTTTACATTCAATGATCATAAACGGAACAGCATTTTTAAACACGATGATATCAAAACGCTTTCTCATTTCGCCGATAAGCAATTGCTTTTCAACAGCGATCAGAGAAGCGGGATATTGAAGTACATGAATAAGATAATTCAGGAAATTCTGCCGTACCCATTCTTCCGGTGTAATGATGAACCAGCGCTTCCGGATAACACAGAAAATATATTCTTTTTCGTTTTCCGTTTTGATGGACGGCCGCTGTTCGGGGTAGTTGATCTTTATCATCGATGCAAAATACTGAATTGTTAAACGGTTGTATTGCTATATTGTTAATTGCACGGAGCAGAGCGATACTAAAATTGAAAGTTATTTGCAACGTTGGGGCCCGCAATATAACTGTATAACAATACAGCCATGTTCCCATGCTTAAAAACAAAATCCTTAATTTTATACACATGAAGACAAAAGACGAAATTGTAGAAAACTGGCTCCCGAGGTACACGGGCCAGGCGTTAAAAGAGTTTGGTGAATATATTTTGCTGACTAATTTCAGTAATTATGTGACCATGTTCGCAGAGTGGAATAATGTGAAAGTAGTAGGACTTGACAGGCCGATGCAATGCGCAACGGCAGATAATATTACCATCATAAATTTTGGTATGGGGAGCCCCGGGGCGGCAACGGTTATGGATCTGCTCACAGCGATCAAACCCAAGGCAGTGCTATTTATGGGCAAGTGCGGCGGACTTAAGAAAAGAAATAAAATAGGTGATCTTATTCTGCCGATAGCTGCGATAAGAGGAGAAGGTACGAGCAATGATTACTTTCCTGCAGAAGTTCCTGCGCTACCGGCGTTCGCGCTGCAGAAAGCCATTTCAACAACCATTCGGGAGCACGAACAGGATTACTGGACGGGCGTTTGTTATACTACCAACAGAAGAGTTTGGGAACACGATGAAGTGTTCAAAGAATACCTGCAAAAAGTAAGAGCGTATGCGATTGACATGGAAACCGCAACCATCTTTACCGTAGGTTTTTTTAATAAAATTCCTACGGGTGCATTGTTACTTGTGAGTGACAGTCCGATGGTTCCGGAAGGTGTAAAAACAGAAGCGAGCGATAAAAGTGTAACGGCAACTTTCGTTGATCGTCATTTAAAGATCGGTATTGATTCTTTGAAACAGCTCATCAACGACGGGCTCACTGTAAGGCACCTTAAATTTTAATTAAATGGAGCCGTTGGTGCGCATAAAAGAATTGAGCATTTCTTTTGCGGAGCATACGGCCGTCAAAAATATTTCTTTCGATATTCCCCGCGGAAAAATAACTGCATTAATAGGAGAAAGCGGTTCAGGTAAATCTGTGACCGCTTTGTCTTTTATGCAACTCTTGCCAAAAGAAGCGTTGGTAAAAGGTTCAATGCAATTTAGTAATGACGGCACTTCTACAGAAGATCTGCTCATGCTTTCACCTGGTAAAATAAGACAGCTTCGTGGTAATAAGATCGCTATGATCTTCCAGGAACCGATGACCTCATTAAATCCGGTACATACCTGCGGCGCACAGGTAGCGGAATCATTGATGCTGCATAAGAAGCTTTCGAAGAATGAAGCAAAGAAAGCAACTATTGCATTATTTGAAAAAGTGGAATTGCCGCAACCCGCGAATATGTATACACGTTATCCGCATCAGATAAGCGGCGGACAAAAACAAAGAGTGATGATCGCAATGGCGATGAGTTGTGACCCGGCATTGCTGATTGCAGATGAACCGACAACAGCACTTGATGTTCGGGTTCAAAAAAATATTTTAGAGTTACTGAAGAAACTGCAATCAGAAACAGGAATGTCGGTTTTGCTGATCACTCATGATCTTGGTTTGGTAGCTGATGTTGCAGATGAAATTATCGTGATGTATCAAGGTGAGATAGTAGAAACAGGCTATGCGAAAACAGTGTTGTTGAATCCGCAACATGCTTATACGAAAGCGTTGCTTGCGTGTTGTCCTAACCCGGATAGCAAAGGAAAAATGCTGACCGTTATCGGGCAAACGACCGAAGAAACGATAGAAGAAGTTGTCGCCGGGAAATCGATCAGCGAAGAAATCTTATTAAGTGTTGAAAATCTTACGATGTCATTTCCCACCAAAAAGAATTTTTTTGGAAGCGTTATTTCGGAATTTTGTGCGGTCGATAACGTAAGTTTTACGGTAAAAAGAAATGAAACGGTAGGCCTTGTGGGCGAAAGTGGCTGCGGTAAAACAACTTTGGGAAGAGCGATCCTGCAATTGATCAAACCATCCTCGGGCAGGATCGTCCTAAACGGAAAAGATCTCGCGGCCGCAACTGCAACGGAAATGCGCATTATGCGTAAAGACCTCCAGGTTGTTTTTCAGGATCCTTATGGTTCGTTAAATCCGCGGCTCAGCATTGGCGATGCGATCATGGAACCGATAAAAATTCATTTTAAAGATCAGGGTAAAAATCAGCGCCGGGAAAAAGCCGTGCATTTGTTGGAGCAGGTAAACCTTGGCGCCGACATGCTCAGCCGCTATCCCCATCAGTTCAGCGGCGGCCAGCGCCAAAGGATTTGTATAGCACGTGCATTGGCACTTGATCCTGAATTCCTCATCTTTGATGAGAGTGTTTCCGCCCTCGACTTGAGTGTTCAGGCGCAGGTATTGAATCTTATCAGTGACCTCAAAAGCCGTTACAGCTTTACATCGCTGTTCATTTCCCATGATCTTTCCGTGGTCCATTATATCAGCGACAGGGTGATGGTGATGACCAAAGGTCGAATCATTGAAGAAGGTACGGCGGATGAGATCTTCAATACTCCTAAAGAAAATTATACGAAAGAATTGTTATTGTCTGTTCCGGGTCGAAAATTGCTCTTGTAAACCCGTTATAAAGTCGTAACTTTGCAGACTTTTAAAATCATGCCGTAACATGATAAGTGCCTCAAACCTGAGGCTTATTCAGCAAGTTCATTTGCACGGCGTGTAACAAATTAAACAATTTAGTTGCATGAAATTATCACAGTTCACGTTCGACCTACCGCTTAACCTTATCGCTCAACATCCCGCAAAAAAGAGAGAAGACAGCCGTATGATGGTCATCAACCGTAAGACCGGCAATATCGAGAACAGAACGTTCAACGATATTCAGGAATATTTTGATGATAAAGATGTATTCGTTGTAAATAACACAAAGGTTTTCCCGGCACGTATGTACGGCCGCAAGGAAAAGACGGGTGCTAAAATCGAAGTGTTCTTACTTCGTGAATTAAACAAAACAAATAAGCTGTGGGACGTTATTGTTGACCCCGCAAGAAAAATAAGGGTCGGTAATAAATTATACTTTGGTGAAAGCGATGAACTGGTAGCTGAAGTAATTGACAACACTACCAGTCGCGGCAGAACGATCCGTTTCCTTTGGGACGGTACTGAAGAAGAATTCCGTCAAATGCTGGAATTCATGGGTGAAACACCATTGCCTAAATACATCAAGCGCAAGCCGGAAGAAGAAGATAAGGAAAGATATCAAACTGTTTATGCCAAGCACGAAGGCGCGGTTGCGGCGCCTACTGCGGGTCTCCACTTCAGTAAAGAGTTAATTAAGAAACTTGAAATCAAAGGTGTTCGCTTTGCAGAAGTGACTTTGCATACCGGTCTGGGAACTTTCCGTCCGATTGAAGTAGAAGATCTGAGCAAACATAAAATGGACGCCGAATATTATCGGATCGAAGAGACTGCCTGTGGTATCGTAAACAAAGCGAAAGAAAAAGGGCACAGGATCTGCTCTATCGGTACAACAACAATGCGCGCTATGGAGACTTCTTATACGGCGCAGCATATGCTTAAACCATCGGAAGGTTGGACGAATCACTTCATTCACCCGCCGTATAATTTTAATATCGCAGATTCATTGGTAACGAATTTTCATCTGCCGAAAACGAGTTTACTGATCATGGCCTGTGCGTTCGCAGGTTATGACCTCATGATGGAAGCGTATAAAAAAGCGATCAAAGAAAAATATCGTTTCTTCAGTTACGGAGATTCTATGCTGATCATATAAAAGATAACATAAATGTTTTTGCCGCAGGCTTGCAGATTTACTTTGCCGGTCTGCGGTTTTTGTTTTGGATAGATTCGCGAATGACGCCGATTAGGCGGATAAGTGTTCATTTTTATTTGATAAGAGGATTGTCAGTGCTGAGTCTGTTGAAGACGATTTAAAACGGAGAAATCAGTCCAAATTCGTTCAATCAGCGTCATCAGCGAATCCATTTCCTTCACTTCCGGGCAAAAAAAGGGGCCATGATAGAAATCGCGGCCCGTATTAATCCAATATCCTATGAAAAACCATTGTTAAAACGCAGGTAAGGAAACTTTTATTGTATTGTCATCGAAAAATAATTTTTTGATAGCCAATTCATTAACTTCAACTAGTAAAAAAGCTACTATGCGTACGATAAACAGTTGGCTTGACGAATACAGCGAGAATCACCGCAATGAGACAAACAAACTTATTCATTGGATTTGTGTACCGTTGATCTTCTTTTCCGTAACGGGGTTGCTGTACGGCATCAAGTTGCCCCTCTTTTTTCAGGGGCATCAGCTAAATGCGGCGATGATTGTGATGATATTTGCACTGGCATTCTATCTCTCCATTTCACCTTCATTGGCCATAGGTATGCTTTTGTTCAGCACACTTTGTCTTTTTGTGGCACATTTGGTTGAGAGAAGCGGAATAATGCCGTTATGGCTTTTATCACTGATCATATTTGCTGCCGCCTGGATCGGACAGTTTTACGGCCATAAAATAGAAGGAAAGAAGCCGTCATTCTTAAAAGATCTGGCATTTCTGCTGATCGGTCCGGTGTGGTTGATGAGTTTTATTTATAAAAGAGCAGGTATTGCGGTATAGAAACACGCCTTTGGCCTGTCTGTTATTTAGCCGCATATCAGTGTATTCACGCAGATTACCATGTAAATTGTTGAAGTGACAACATAATGAAGTAACCTGCGAGAACTTGCAAATCAGCGGCTAAAACAAAATCACGTCTTCAGGCGTGATTCAATATGATGATCATAAAAACAAACTACAGCATTACATCAAATCGCTCCCTTAATTCCTGCAGATCCTTCACCACACTACTTAACAAGGGAATCCCTTTTTGCATTCTTGCTTTTTCCATCTCCGTTTCCGGCTCGCCGGGAATGATCACTTTTTGCGCTTCATCAATCGGTGCCGCATTTTTAAATGCACGGATCCATTGATCCATATCTTTTTTAAAATCATCCGCAGGGCGAAAGGCATCTATCCGCATCGCACCGAAAAAATGTCCGATCCCTTTGCCCGGCAAATCTGCAGGCATCGGAATATATGCAGGAAACGGTGGTACCCACGGACCATAATTGGCACCGCTCAGCACGCCTGAAAAAATATCAACGATGCTGCCCAGCATATAACCTTTATGACTGCTGCCTTCTCTGTTACCGCCCAACGGAAGCAATGCGCCGCCTTCTTTTAATTCATGCGCATTCACGCTTTCAGATCCTTCTTTCGTTTGCACCCAACCTTTAGGAACGGGCTTGTTTTTTCTTTGGGAAATTTCCAACTTACCGTTTGCGGCCGTTGTTGTTGCAAAATCAGCCACGAAAGGTTGTTCGCTTCCTGCAGGGATAGCTACCGCGATCGGATTTGTTCCCAACATTTTGTCTTTCGAAAAAGTAGGCGCTACTAAAGCAGAAGCATTCGTCATCGCGATCCCGATCATATCATTCTCCAGCGCCATCATCGCGTGTTTGCCGGCGATACCAAAATGAGTGCTGTTTTGCACGCTTACCCAGCCGGAACCTGTTTGTTTTGCCTTATCGATCGCAACCTGCATCGCATAAGGAGCCACAACAAGTCCAAGGCCTGAATCTCCGTCAACTGTAGCCGTAGAAGGCATTTCGTGAATGATCTTCACATCGGGTGTTGCATTTACTCTTTTTGCTTCCCATAAACGCACGTACCCGCTCAATCTCGCCACACCATGACTGTCAACACCTCGCAGATCCGCACTCAGCAAAGAAACCGTGGCTGTCTCCGCATCTTTTTCATCGCATCCGATCTTCATAAAAATGTTGTGTACAAATGCCGAAAGACGGCCGTAAGTGAAGAATTCTTCCATTGGGCGAAGATAAGAAGGGAATGCACAATGGACAATGGACAATCGAAAATCGGATACGCAAGTTATAAAAGGACTGCATTTCAATCAGCACATCAGCATATTGTCACATCAGCACATTCAACTCAAAATCTCCAAATTTTCAAATCTCCAAATCAATTAAATTTGCACTCATGCAACAATACCTTTCTCTCGTAAAAAATATCCTGGAAAACGGCACCGATAAATCTGATCGCACGGGCACGGGCACACGCAGTATTTTCGGCTATCAAATGCGCTTTAATCTTAACGCAGGTTTCCCGCTGGTGACCACAAAAAAGACGCATTTAAAAAGCATCATTTACGAGTTGCTCTGGTTTTTGAACGGCGATACAAATATAAATTACCTCAAAGAAAATAATGTAAAGATCTGGGACGAATGGGCGGATGAGAACGGAGATCTCGGTCCGGTGTACGGCAAACAATGGCGCAGTTGGGAAGGAGCGAACGGGGTAGAAGTAGATCAGGTAAATGATGTGATCAATCAATTAAAAAATAATCCCGACAGTCGTCGAATCATCATCAGCGCATGGAATGTTGCTGATCTGCCAAAGATGAAACTAATGCCTTGTCATTGCCTTTTTCAATTTTACACAAGTGCACCGGATACAAACGGGAGACGAAAACTTAGCTGTCAGTTGTACCAGCGCAGCGCAGATGTTTTCCTGGGCGTGCCTTTCAATATTGCTTCTTATGCATTGCTTACTATGATGATCGCGCAGGTTTGTGATATGGATCCCGGTGACTTTATTCATACATTCGGCGACGTGCATTTATACAACAATCATTTTGAGCAGGCGAATCTGCAGCTTACCCGCAGTCCTTTTGCATTACCGCAAATGAAATTAAATCCCGCGGTAAAAGATATTTTCGGATTTAAATTCGAAGATTTTGAATTACTGAATTACGAAAGTCACCCCGGCATAAAAGCAGCTGTAGCTGTGTAATCAACTTATATATTCAACTGATCTTTTGCCTGAAACATCCTGCGGTTCAACGTTTCCTTTTTCCTGTGACGTGTAGTAAAAATATTTTTGCAACACCATCAACGAAACGAGATCCTCCTGCTTTTTATTTTTGAACTGACGGATATATTCGTTCGCATTTTTTGAAATAGCGAGGGCTTCTTCCGGATGAGCGATATAAAAGTTAAGCTGTTCTTCCAAATCGCTGAAATCATCCTTAATGCCAATGTAATGTTTACCTGCAACAAGACTTCCTTCCATGAACCAGGTTTCAAATTTAGCTTTTGGCATTACCGCAACAGAGTTGGAAGCCATGATCCATTTAAGATTTGTGGCAACGTCATTTCCTTCAATGCTCAGGATAAATTTAAAATCAAAATGTGCGGGTAAAGATATTTTCGGTTTGTACCAATCAAGGTTCCCGGATTTTGTACTTACCTGTCCGAGATCACACAACGGATGATTGAAATACATTTCCATGAATCGGATGCGGTGTTCCTGCGAAGCAATACCACGCCAGAATAAGATATTTTTTTTGGAACTGAACGCCTTGTTATCTTTCAAAAAAAGAAAATGTCTTTTTTTATCAAGTTTGAGCAGTACTGCATTCGCAACGTCTTCCTGAACCGGTCGGCTTTTTTGTACGGACGGTACGTCGGCCACGTGGCGTATATCGCCGAAGAGAAAATTTGTTTTAAAACCGGGATCAAAATAACGGAGGTATTCGATCGTATCGAAAGGATAAGCTTTTGGTCCCTGATTGTTTTTCAGGTCATCAATGGTTTCCGCATGATTTCCCAAAGCTGTAAAAGTATTTAATCGATTATAATAATTTACCCTTTGCAAAACAGCATCTGCTTCATGCCGGTGTAATGAGTAAAAACTTCGCAATTTCGCCTGCAGCCTTCTTCTGAAAATAAAATTTGGAACTAACCTGCGGGAGTAAGAAATGATATAATAAAGTACCTTATTCTTTTTGATGTAGAAACTCAGTTCCTGAAGCGTCATATAAGTAAGTTAGTATAATCTTTGACGATATTTAAATATGCAATCAACCTTTTTCATCATTTACGGGAATTTATTTTCCGAAGCCTTAATTTTTATGGTTTAATTTTATCGCCTCATGAAAATATCATTAATAGTAGCCGCATCGGAGAATAATGTGATCGGCAAAGACAATACATTGCCGTGGTCGCAGCCCGCAGATCTTAAATATTTTAAGAACAAAACCTGGGGCATGCCCGTGCTCATGGGCAGAAAAACTTTTGAAGCCATGGGTAAAGCTTTGCCGGGCAGATTGAATATCGTGATCACTACAAATAAAGATTGGAAAAGTGAGGGTGCGGAAACAGCAGAGAATATTGAGGCTGCCATAAAAAAAGCGGAAGACGCCAATTACAAAGAAGCATTCATTACAGGCGGCGGGGAGATATTTAAACAATCCATGAGCATCGCCGATACGATCTTCATTACACGCATTCATGCGCAAATACAAGGCGATTCATTTTTTCCTGTGATCAATACATCCGATTGGGTGCTTGATAACAGTACGGAAGTGCACGCAGATGAGAAGAATCAATATGACATGTCTTTTCAAACATGGGTAAGAAAAGATCCTAATCCGCTTCCTTATTCATAATTCTTTACGTGTACACCGCTTTTCAACTCGCAAAAAAATACGTCAAATATTATTTCACCGCTGCCAACGGCAAAGGCCACGGTGTTCATTCGCCGTTTGTTTTTGAGTTCATCAAATTTGTGATGAATGATAAAAAGCAATATCCGGTGTATGAAAAAGCCGAAGTGATCAGAAAGCAATTATTAAAAAACGAAAGCTTTATTGAGGTGGAAGATTTCGGTGCGGGCTCGGCAGTCATCAAAACAAACAGGCGAAAAGTAAAAGATATCGCGGCTTCATCGCTGAAGCCTAAAAAGTACAGCCGGCTTTTGTTCCGGATGATACAATATTATCACGCACAACAAATTTTGGAACTCGGAACATCATTCGGCGTTACCACTTCTTATCTCGCATCCGCTTCAAACAAACCTGAAGTAACAACGATGGAAGGCGCTGCAAGTATCGCCGGTATTGCGCAGCAAAATTTCGGTAAACTTGAATTAACCAACATCAATATTATCACAGGCGATTTTGAAAAAACGTTGCAACCTTATTTAAGCACCGCAGAGATCGATCTCGCATTCATCGACGGCAATCACCGCAAAGAACCTACCGTAAAATATTTTCATCAGTTGCTCGAGGCTGCGAACGAAAATACCATTATCGTTTTTGATGATATTCACTGGAGCGCAGGAATGGAAGAAGCTTGGGAGATTATTAAGCAGCATGAAGCTGTTATGTTAAGCATTGATCTTTTTTTTATCGGCATTGTTTTTTTGCGGAAAGATTTTAAAGTAGAGCAGCATTTTACAATACGATTTTAGGTTATCGAATTGTGCGACGTCAGGGTGAGCTTGTCGAACCCCGGCCGTTTATGAAACTATTTCCTTTCCTTCCAGGCCCGCCTTCTACAAGCTCAGGCTGACATCATTATAATTTTACGCCCGGCAATTTCAAAAATGATTCACTGTTAAATTTTCTTAACTTACACGCAATATATTTTATATGACGATAGGAGTTTTAAAAGAGCCCGCATTCGAGACAAGGGTCTCATTATTACCGGAACATATTGCAATTCTCGTAAAGCAACAGGTAAATGTAGCCATAGAAAAAGGGGCGGGCGAAAAAGCTTTCGCTCCTGATGACAGCTACGAATCTGCCGGCGGTATGTTGGATTCCCGTAGTAATATTTTGCAAATCGCGGATATTATTCTTGCTATCCATCCTTTAACTGATGAAGATATTGCGAATTGCAAAGGAAAAATTCTCCTTGGCTTTTATCAACCGCTGTATAATGCCGCGCAAACAAAAGACCTGGCTGAAAAAGGGTTTACCGTTTTCAGTATCGATATGCTGCCACGCACAACCCGTGCGCAAAGCATGGACGTGCTGAGCAGTCAGGCGAATATCGCCGGCTATAAAGCGGTATTACTTGCGGCAAATCTTTACCCGAAATATTTCCCGATGTTCATGACCGCCGCAGGTAGTATTCCGCCGGCAAAGATGCTCATCCTGGGCGCAGGCGTTGCGGGCTTACAAGCCATTGCAACAGCAAAAAGATTAGGGGCAGTTGTGGAAGTATTTGATACACGCCCTGCAGTAAAAGAAGAAGTGATGAGTCTCGGAGCGAAATTCGTGGAAGTGGAAGGTGCTGCAGATGCAGCTAAAGCAGGCGGTTACGCAGTAGAACAATCAGAAGAATTTATGGCGAAGCAAAAAGCAAGAATCGCGGATAGCGTTGCCAAATCAGATATCATCATTACCACAGCCCAGATTCCCGGGAAGAAAGCACCGATCCTTATTACAGAAGATATGGTGAAGAGCATGAAGAACGGTTCCGTTATCATTGACCTTGCTGCAGTTACCGGCGGTAACACACCTTATACGAAGAATAATGAAACAGTGAAAATGAACGGCGTTTCGATCATTGGAAATTCTGCGCTGTCATCAGATATGCCGAGTGATGCGAGTAAGTTGTACGGTAAGAATATGATCAACTTTCTGCAACTCATCATCACAAAAGAAGGAGACCTTCACCTGAATTTTGAAGACGATCTTGTAAAAGGTACATGCGTAGCTCACGGCGGACAAATAACAAATGAAAGAGTTGCTGCTGCGATTAACGGATAATATTTTTCTCTGAATAACCATTTAATAAAACAGCCATTTAACCATATATATAATGCAAACAATCCTCGATTTTTTCCTGACAAATCAGGAGATCATTTATATCGTTATCCTGATGATATTTTTAGGAATTGAAGTGATCGGTCGCGTGCCGGGCGTGCTGCACACACCGCTAATGAGCGGTGCAAATGCGATCCACGGCGTAGTGATTATCGGCGCACTCATCGTAATGGGTGAAGCTGCACCGGATAATTATACAGCCTTGATCCTTGGCTTTTTTGCAGTGATCCTCGGAACATTGAATGTAGTAGGCGGATTTGTGGTAACCGACAGAATGCTCGAAATGTTTAAAAAGAAAAAGCCCTGATCGCGGCTGCATCTCCAAATCATCAAATCTCCAAATCTCCAAATCTCACAATGAATCAGTCGATACTCACTATCATCTATCTCATCGCTTCGGTAACATTTATCCTCGGATTAAAAATGTTGTCACATCCGGAAACTGCAAGAAAGGGAAATCTTATTGCTGCCGGTGGTATGACTATCGCTATTTTCGGAACGATCTTTTTGTATGAAACAGAAGTTGGGAGGCATCTAGGAAATTTGCCTTGGATGTTCGGTGCATTGCTCGTCGGAGGGGTGCTTGGTGCGGTAAGTTCAAGAAGAGTAAAGATGACTGCAATGCCGGAAATGGTTAGCCTTTTCAATGGTATGGGAGGTGCATGTGCGATGCTGATTTCACTGATCGAATTTAATCATTCAAACGGTGAATTAGCAGTCGGTCATTACATCGCGATCGTAATGGGATTGATCATCGGCAGTGTTTCTTTTGCGGGAAGCATCATTGCATATCTTAAATTGAGCGGTAAACAGAAAGACCTCAGCTTTAAAGGTCAACATATTTTCAACATGCTGTTGTTTGCGCTTGTTATTGCAGGTGCGGTTATGACGTACAACGCTGCGCCGGAAAATATGCACTTATATTTCTACATCACTTTTGCATTAGCGATCCTTTACGGAATTTCTTTCGTGTTGCCGATCGGCGGTGCGGATATGCCGGTAGTGATTTCTTTGCTCAATTCATTCACCGGTGTTGCTGCGGCTTGCGGCGGATTTTTGTATAACAACAAAGCAATGCTCACCGGCGGTATCCTTGTAGGTGCTGCGGGAACTTTACTTACGATATTAATGTGTAAGGCAATGAACAGAAGTCTGCTTAATGTGGTCATCGGTTCTTTCGGCGGAAACGCAGCAGGTGCAGCAGCTGCCGGGGGCGACCAAGGCCATGTAAAAGAAATTTCTCTGAGCGATGCGGCAATGGTAATGAGCTATGCAAGTAAGGTTGTGATCGTTCCGGGTTATGGTCTTGCGGTTGCGCAGGCACAACATACCTGTCACGAACTGGAAAAGATCCTTACAGAAAAAGGCGTGGAAGTTTCTTATGCTATTCACCCGGTTGCCGGTCGTATGCCCGGCCACATGAACGTATTGCTTGCAGAAGCTGATGTAGCTTATGAAAAACTGGAAGAAATGGAAGACGCTAACAGTGGCTTTAAAAATACAGACGTGGTGCTGATCCTCGGTGCAAATGACGTCGTAAATCCGGCGGCAAAAAATGATCCTGCTTCCCCGATATACGGTATGCCCATCCTCGAAGTGGAGCAGGCAAAGAATGTGATCGTAAACAAACGAAGCATGAAGCCGGGTTATGCAGGTATTGAAAATGCATTGTTCTTCCGGCCGAAAACATCTATGCTTTTCGGTGATGCCAAAAAAGTATTGCAGGATCTTTGCGCTGAAGTGAAATCCACTTAATTGAAATATTAACATTGTAACAGGATTTATTTGTTGTCTTTCGCCTTTCATTTTTTGCGTCTTACGTATTTTTGACGATGATCCGGCCGGTATACTCACATTTATTTTTATTGGCAGCACGCCGTGCAGTTTTTATCAGGTACATCATTGTTTTACTGGTGATTTGCATTGCTTCATCTGCATCAGCGCAGAATTATTTTGCAAACGCCAATTTCGAAGACCTTAATAATTGTACGGAATATCATCAGGACTGTTCTTCCGAAGCCTGGTTCTATCTTCGTCCTGCCGTAACACCACTCATTAATTTTCGTACGGTTCCGCATCCCGCAAGCGGCAAAGATCTGTTGATCGTGCAGGTGGAAAATATTGTAACGCCTGTTGTAAAACGCTCCTTCATTTACACGATGTTCTGTTGTCCATTACAAAAAGGAAAAGCTTATAAGATCTCCTGTTATATCAATACGAATCAAAAAAGTTTTTACGGCTTGGATTTTTACATGCGCAATAAAGAATTTACTTCAGATAATTTTCAGCCTGATTCTGTTGCGGCAGACATTCATATTCCGGCGGATGCCGTTACGAATTTGTTGGGCGAATGGAATTATGTGGAAGCGACCTATGTTGCAAAAGGAGATGAACGTTTTTTTCTGTTGGGTAATCTTAGCAAACAGGCATACGACTTTCCGCGTTATAATCGAATGAATGATGCCGGCGATGTTTTTTATTTTATCGATGATATTTCTTTTCGCCCGGTAAATCCGGAGCCGATCTGTGCGCAGTTTGAAAAGAACAGAAAAAAATTATACGAACAAAATCTTCGTCACACTGAACGTGTATTGGTTGATCCCGAACCTAAGCTGATCACAGATACTGTAACGGTTCCCGCTGTTTTCTTCGAAACGGATAAAGCGATCTTAAAGCCTTCTTTCAAAAAGCTCATTGATAGTTTGGTGATCAAACTGAAAGATAAAAGGGTGGTAAGCATAAAGATAGAAGGGCATACGGATAATGCGGGAACTACCGCACATAATCTTGTCTTATCAAATCAACGGTCGGAAAGTGTCCGTAGTTATTTCATCAAAAGATCACCGGCTTATAAAGATCTGAGCAGCGCACAAGGAAAAGGCGAATCATTTCCCGTTGCAGAAAATACAACGCCGGCGGGCATGGCGAAAAACCGAAGGGTAGAGATCATTTTGACTTACACCAACCGCAGCAATTAGCCCGTATTTTTGCAGCATGCATGCGCTTCCACCTGAATTATTATCTTCTTTGCAAAATCTTCCCGGCTTTGACGAAGCTGCATTTAAAGCAGCTCATGAATCGGGTGCACAGATCACTTCCGTAAGAGTGAATCCCGCCAAAGATTTTAATGTAACAGAACATTTTCCCGGTGCCGAAAAAGTAAGTTGGAGCTGCAAAGGATATTATTTGCCGGCCAGACCTTCATTCACGATCGATCCGCTTTTTCACGCCGGTGCTTATTATGTGCAGGAAGCAAGCAGTATGTTTTTGGAAGAAGCAATGAGGCAAACACTTGATCTTACGCAACCTTTAAAAGTGCTTGATCTCTGTGCATCGCCAGGCGGAAAATCTACATTGATTCAGGCTGTTATTTCGCAGGAGAGTTTGCTGGTAAGTAACGAAGTGATCAAAACAAGGGTAAATACGCTCACTGACAATATCATCAAATGGGGAGCGCCGAATACGATCGTTACCAATAATGATGCAAAAGATTTTCAGCGACTCGAAGCATTCTTCGACGTGATCGTTGCGGATGCGCCATGCAGCGGCAGCGGATTATTCAGGAAAGATAATGAGGCGATAAGCGAATGGAGCGTGAACAGTGTGGAGCTTTGCAGTCAGCGGCAGAAAAGGATCCTGAACGATGTTCTACCTGCCTTAAAAGATGGGGGCATACTTATTTATTCCACATGTTCTTATTCAGAGAGCGAGGATGAAGGGATCGCTGATATGCTGGCTGAAAATGACATGAAAAATATCAGGCTCAATATTGAACAGTTTCCCGGCATCATCGAAACGGTTTCGGAAAAACACGGCTGTTTCGGTTATCGTTTTTATCCGGATAAAATAAAAGGCGAAGGTTTTTTTATTGCTGTGTTTAAAAAAGAGAATGGTGATCTTCCGCCGGAAAAGAAAAAAGGAAAACAGGAACAACTTTCAAAAGCCGATCAGGAATTTATTCAACCATATCTGAAAACTGCAGCTGATTTTTTCTTTATCAAACAGCATGAAGAAATACTGGCGATACCGGAAACTTTGTATGCTGCATTCGGAGAAATTAAACATTCATTGTATATAAAAAAAGCCGGCGTAAAATTGGGTTCATTGATCCGCAATGAATTGATCCCTGCGCATGACTTTGCTGTAAGCGGTATCATGTCGGATATATTTCCGGAGATCAATGTTACACTTGAAGATGCATTGGATTATCTGCGCAGAAAAGATATCAGCCTCACTGCCGAAAAAAAAGGGTGGACAGTCGTAAAATATAAAGATCATACGCTCGGTTTTGTAAAGATTCTCCCCGGCAGAGTTAATAATTATTACCCCAAAGAGCTTCGCATTCTTAACAAGTAATATGCAGTTTCACGGTCCTTTTTCTGCATCTTTGCACGTATTTAAAAGCAGTGCAGTACTAATAAAAGCAGCGCATGAAAAAAAGTCTTATTGTTATTTTATTCCTTATTCCGGTATTGGTGAATGCTCAACACCTGATGGTTCAGGGGTCAGGAGGAAATTTATACCTTACGCATACAACCGCACCCAAAGAAAATTTTTACAGCATCGGCCGAATCTATAATAGTAGTCCGCGGGAATTTGCTCCGTATAATAATATCCCCCTGGATAAAGGATTGAGTTTGGGACAAACCGTGAAGATCCCGCTTACCGGAAATTTTACACAAACAAATAATGTGGGCGTTGACGAAGTAGCTGTTCCGGTGTTTCATAAAACTGCGGCTAAAGAGACGCTTTCCACACTCAGTTCAAAGTACAATAAAGTATCTCCCGCAACTTTAAAAACATGGAACAATCTTAAGTCGGATGCGATCGCCCCGGGACAGGATATTATCATCGGCTATATTAAAGTGAAGAAAGAATTATCGCCGTTGGCGCAACAGGCTGTTACTGTTTCAGCCGCAAAAGAAGAGGAACAAAAAATGACGGCACCTGTTGTAAACAAAGAAGAATCCAAAAAAGAAGAAGTTAAGGCTACGCCTGTAAAACAGCCTGCAGTTGTAAAAGCGGAAGTGCCTGTAAAACAGACGCCGCCTGTTGTAAAGACAGAACCTGTGCAGGTAAAAGAAACGCCGCCGGTTGTTAAGACCGTGCCTGTTCCTGAGAAAAAAGCTGCAGAACCTGTTGCGGGTAAAACGGAACCTGCCGGCGATTTTAAAGGAGGTGTTTTTAAAGAACTTTACCACGAAACAGGGAAATCAGAGTCGGGTACTGCCGGTGTATTCAAAAGCCTTAACGGTTGGGACAACGGAAAATATTATTGCCTGATGACTTCGGCACAGCAGGGCGATATTGTGAAAGTGACGAATAAAGCAAGCGGTAAAACGGTATATGCAAAAGTGATCGACGCAATGCCTGACCTTAAACAAAATGTTGGTCTCACGCTGAGGATCAGCAGTGCCGCGGCGAGTGCGCTTGGTGCGGGTGAAGGAAATTTTGAATGTACAGTCAACTATTAATAATTTATTACCGGACAAAACAAAACAACTACATGAAACGTATTTTATTCCTTTGTTCTTTTTTAATGATCGCAGCGTTTGCGCATGCGCAAAAAGAATCAAAACAAGCGGACGTAAAGCCGGCAACATTGGCTAAGCCAATGCTCGCAACAGAACTTACTGTTGAAAAGATCAACGCAGCAACAAGCATTAAAAATCAGGATCAAACCGGTACATGCTGGTGCTTTTCCGGAACGTCTTTGTTGGAAAGTCAGTTTTTGAAAAGATCTGACGAACCCGTTGATCTCAGCGAAATGTTTACGGTGTATAACATGTACATAGAAAAAGCGCAGAATTATTTTCTTCGCCAGGGGCACGCACAATTTGGCGAAGGCGGATTGGGACACGATGTGATCCGTTCGATCGCACGCTACGGCGCAATGCCGCAGTCGGCCTTCACAGGCCTTTTGCCGGGTAAAGCATCATACAGTCACCAACAATTGGTAACAGAATTAAAAACCTATCTGGACTCTGCGATCGTGAGAAGCATGAGGGGCGAAAAGATCGGTGACGGATGGCAGTTAGGTGTAAGTAAATTATTAAGAACATATATCGGAACGCCGCCTGCGGAGTTTCAATATGAAGGGAAAACCTACACCGCTAAAACATTCGCACAGGATTATCTTCATTTTAATGCGGATGATTATGTGAACATTACGTCTTTTACAGATCATGAATTTTACAAACCTTTTATACTGAGTGTCCCTGATAATTTTAGTAACGGATCTTTTTACAATGTACCGATGACGGAGATGGCTGCAATCACTAAGAATGCGGTGAAAGCCGGCTATACAGTACTTTGGGATGCAGACGTAAGCAATGACGGATTTGCGCCGGATAAAGGCGTTGCTTTAAATATGGAACAGGGAAAGAAAATCGACGGAAATGTTTTTAATCTTAGCGAAGAATTCGCTAGGCCTGAAACAAGACAAAGATTATATGAGTCGCTTACCACGCAGGATGATCACCTGATGCACATCATCGGCTTGGAAAGAAGCAGCAACGGAAGAGCATTCTTCGTTGTAAAGAATTCATGGGGAACGCAGGTAGGTCCTTACGGCGGATTCGTAAATGTATCTGAAGATTATTTCAATATTAATACAGTGAGCCTTGTAGTACCTAAAGCGGCTATAAGCAAAGCGTTACTCGATAAGCTGCAGCTAAAATAATTGGTTCGTCAGCAATAAAAAACGCCGTCTGAAAAACGGCGTTTTTTATTGTACAGCGCTCAAAAGCGATAACCTCTCAGGAAATCTTTTATATCCATTCGCTTCTTACCTTCCGGTTGTAACGTGATAACGTCGATAAATCCGTCAACTCCTGCGAAGCGAAGAAAATTTGTTTTATCTGTTGTATATGCTCCCGCCGGGATATTTGTGGCTTCATGTATTTTCTCAGCTTTAAATATTTTTATCGTCTTTCCGTTCAAGATGGTAAATGCGCCGGGATAGGGAGATAGGCCGCGGATCAGATCATAAATACGATCAACGGAATTATCCCAGTTTATTTTCGCAGTCTCGGTAAATAATTTCGGCGCATGTTTTAATGCTCCTTTGATCTCATCCTGTGGAATTTCTTTTATCGTTCCTGCTGCAAGTCCTGTGATCGTTTGCAACAAAAGATCAGCGCCGGTTTCTTTTAATTTATCATGAATAGTTCCCGCGTCATCATCGGCTTCAATCTTTATTTTATCCGAAAGTAAAATGTCGCCCGTATCAATTTCATGCTGCAATTTAAAGGTCGTTACGCCGGTGTATTCCTCTCCGTTGATGATCGCCCAATTGATCGGGGCAGCCCCGCGATATTGCGGCAATAATGATCCGTGTACATTCACGGTGCCCATCGCCGGCATATTCCAAACAATTTCGGGAAGCATCCGAAACGCCACCACCGCCTGAAGATCTGCCTTCAGATTACGAAGCGCCTCAACAAATTCCGGCGCTTTTAATTTTTCCGGTTGAAGTATATGTAGTCCGTGTTCAAGTGCATATTTTTTTACAGCACTTTGTTGCAACTGCATGCCGCGGCCACCGGGTTTGTCAGGTGCAGTGATCACGCCTGCAACATTACATCCTGCCGTTACTAATTTATCCAGCGACGCCACGGCAAATTCCGGTGTGCCCATGAAAACAATTCTTAAGTCTTTAAAATCCATGAAGAGTTTTGAGTGTTTAGTTTTTAGTGCTTAAATTTTAGCGCTGCAGATTTCTTCCTGATCCGGGGCTCTGCAGTAATTGTTATTCGAAGTCTTTGTATAATAAATATTTTTTTCTCGTCGCTTTAAAATTATTCAGTGCCGGCTCCCAGCTTTTCCGGATCTCTTTTTCGGAAACGCCTTTTTTTATTTGCAGCATCAGCTGATCATTTCCCGCAAGCTTATTAAAATAATTATTGGCGAGAAAAAAGCTGTCTTTGCCCGGAAATAGTTTGTATGCTCTGATCAGGTATTCCAGTTGGATCCTGCCGTTCAGCGTCTTCAACACTTCTTCATTTGTTCCTGATAAATTCCAGCCGTAGCATTGCTGATAAAAACATTTACTGCTTTTTGATCCCTCATTTGGTTTTGGTGTGAAGGGGTATAAATTTTTCGGCAATGTCGGATGACCGAAGATCTGGAATGGTTTGTCCGTACCTCTGCCTTCACTCAACACTGTTCCTTCAAAAAAACAAGTACTCGGATATAAATAAACCGACTGCATTTGTTTAAGATTCGGCGATGGGTTTACAGGTAAAATATATTTCGTGTTGTGATCGTAATTTTTGCACTTTATTACCTGAACATGAAACGGTGTGTCTGCGGTAGGTTGTGTTGTAATATTGTGTGCATTTATTTTATTTGCTTCAGCAGATAAGTGATTTTCTCCCGCGAGCATCATGGCATATTCGCCGATGGTCATGCCGTATACGATCGGGATAGGCTGCATGCCTACAAAACTTTTAAATTTTTCCTGAAGCACTGGACCATCCACATAAAATCCGTTCGGATTAGGTCTGTCAAGTATGAGAAGAGGCTTGTGATTTTCAAGGCAGGCTTCCAGCAAATATTCCAGCGACGAAATGTACGTGTAAAAACGAATTCCCACATCCTGTATATCAAAAACCACAACGTCCACATCCTGCAGGTCTTGGGGCGTAGGTTTTCTGTGGTCACCGTAAAGGCTTACCACCTTTAATCCGGTTTTTTTGTCGCGTGCGTCATTCACATCTTCACCGGCGTCTGCCGTTCCGCGGAAGCCATGTTCCGGCCCGAATATCTTCACAATATGAATGTTATTGCTCAGCATCGTATCCACAAGATGAGTGCCCCCGATCATGCTCGTTTGATTAGCGAAAACCGCTACAGACTTGCCTTTCAGGTATGGTAACCATACATCTGTTCTGTCTGCGCCCGTGATCACTTTTTCTTTTGTCAGCGTTTTTTGAGCAACAGCCGGCATTACAGCCGCAAAAAGCACGAAAAGTAATAATGGAATCCTTTTATTCATGGCATCAAAGTTGGGTTATATTTTTAAAATGAACACGGTTCTTTAATTAATTAACTTGCCGTTTCAGAAATAAAAAAACTAAAAACAATAAATTATGGCAGAGGTTAAAAACGGTGACAGCGTAAAAGTACACTACACAGGTAAATTGGTGAATGGCGAACAATTCGATTCATCTGAAGGTCGTGAACCATTGGAATTTACCGTAGGAGCAGGGATGATGATAAAAGGTTTTGACGACGCTTTACCCGGTATGAAAGTAGGCGATAAAAAAACGGTTAATATCCCGGCAGCGGAAGGTTACGGCGAAACTGATCCAAGTGCGATCATCGAATTTCCGAAAGAAAATGTTCCTGAAGATATGAAGCTTGAACCCGGACAACAATTAACGTTGAGTAACGAACAAGGTCAACCTTTCCCCGTTGTTGTAAAAGAAGTTAAAGATGATGTGATCATCCTCGATGCGAATCATTTTCTCGCAGGTAAAGAGTTGGTGTTTGACATCGAATTAATGGAAATAGCAGAATAGTTTTTCTGCAAAATAATAAAGAGCCCGTGGTCAATAACCGCGGGCTTTTGCATTTCAATCCTTAATTTCACGATTCAAAAACTAAGCTATGATCAATATAGATAAAGATGCGCTCACGCAAAGATTCATGCGGTACGTACAGGTGGATACCCAAAGCGATCCGGAGAGCAACGCTTCTCCCACTACAGAAAAACAAAAAGACCTCAGCAAAATTTTACTGGAAGAAGTAAAAGCAATGGGGCTTGCAAATACTGAACTTGATGAGTTCGGTTATGTATACGCAACTGTTCCGGGCAACAGCGAAAAGGAAAATATTCCGGCGATCTGTTTTTGTTCGCACGTGGATACTGCGCCTGATTGCAGCGGCAAAGATGTAAAGCCGATCCTGCATAAAAACTACGACGGAACTGATATTGTGTTGCCGAATGATAATTCACAAGTGGTAAGCATGTCAACCTCGCCGTATTTAAAAACACAAATCGGCGGCGACATCATAACCGCAAGCGGAAATACATTGTTGGGCGCTGATGATAAAAGCGGTGTAGCGGTTATCATGCAGGCTGCGCAATACCTCATCAGCAATCCCGAAATAAAGCACGGCGATATTAAGATTGTTTTCACGCCTGATGAAGAAGTAGGAAAAGGTGTGGCAAAGATCGATATGAAAAAAGTAGGCGCGCAATTCGGCTACACATTAGACGGCGGCGAAGCGGGAAGTCTGGAAGATGAGTCTTTCAGTGCTGATGGTGCGTCAATCATTATTCATGGTGTGATCGCACATCCGGGTTATGCAAAAGGCAAACTGGTGAACGGCATCAAGATCGCCGGGGAAATTTTAGATGCTTTACCTAAAGAGGAGTGGAGTCCGGAGACAACTGAAAAACGCCAGGGCTTTGTGCATCCTGTTTCTGTAAATGGTATCGCGGAAAAAACAACGATCGGTTTTATCGTGAGAGATTATACAAGATCAGGACTGGCAGAGCACCACGACAGATTGAAAAAAATAGCGGAAACTGTTGTTGCAGAACATTCGGGAGCCGCCATGGAATATGTGCAAAATGAGCAATACCGCAACATGAAAGAAGTATTGGATCAACATCCGGAAGTGGTGGCCAATGCATCCGAAGCCATCAAAAGAAGCGGCTTAAATGTAATTCAGGAAAATATCCGCGGCGGTACCGACGGCAGCCGTTTAAGCTACATGGGATTGCCTTGCCCGAATATTTTTACGGGTATGCAAAACATTCACGGCAAGCAGGAATGGATTGGTGTAAATGATATGATGAAAGCTGCTGAAACCATCGTGCATCTGGCGATGATCTGGGAAGAGAAGGCATAGTCAAATTTACTGCAAAGATCATGAGTAAATCCGGTTTACGCGATTAACAAGAATAAATGGAGTTTACGCGTGACTTCTGAGAACGACCCCGATCTGCGCATCTGTGCGGTATTAATTCGTGTGATTCTTTCAATTTGCAAGATAAAATAATAACCAACGATAAAGAAATTACTCCTGAGTATCGATTAATTTTTTCATTACAGCCTGCAGCGCCAAAATCGTTCCCGGGTAGTAATTTTTTTGCATGAAATAAGGCAGCAGTATTTTATGAACGATGTCGAAAGCGTCTTTATCATTAAGCCCGCCGGTAATGTTAACGATCTTTATTTTTCGAAGCTGCACGGAAAAAGCGATGATCACACCATTTCCTTTATCTTTTTCACCGATCTCCCATTCCTCACCTATCTTCTTTACGTAGCCGTCAAAATCCTCGGGTACAAGATGTAGCGTATCCCACGCAATGATCGCAATTTCATCCTGCGAACTGTCTTTAAACGTTTTGATCATGGCGTTCAGTGTATCTTCCTGGCCCGGGGAAAACAGGTTCCCGAAATCGCTTATCAGGCCCAACGGTTCAGGTACAGGCATATCCTCCCCGGAAGTATCAGGTACATTTATTTTTGGCTGAAACCCGTTGCTTTTCTTTGGCTTCTTTTTCGATTCGGGAACAACAGCCACAGCGGACGACTCACCGGATGCGGATTCCGCCATTTTATCTTTTTTGGAAGGTTTTTGCGCAAATGTTTTCGATGGAATAAATAAGCATGCGGCAAAGAATAAAAACAAAACGACGGAGATCTTTTTCATAAAAGTTGTTTAAGCAGGTTAAAGATAAAATCATTTACCTTTCCGGTATAAAAAATAATTACTATGGAATTGATAAAGTATTGGTGGGTTCTCTTAATAGTGCTCGCTTTCCTGAGCTGCTTTGTAACGATCAATCAGGGTTTGATCGGCGTAGTTACAATGTTCGGAAAGTATCGCCGCATTATGCGCCCCGGCTTGAATTTCAAACTTCCTTTTCTGGAACAGATCTACAAAAAGGTCAGCATTCAGAATCGTTCTGTAGAATTGGAATTTCAGGCAGTAACCGTTGATCAGGCGAATGTTTATTTCAAATCAATGCTCCTGTATTCTGTTATCAATGTAGATGAAGAAACCATAAAAAATGTGGCGTTCAAATTCATCAGTGATAAAGACCTTATGCAGGCGTTGATCCGTACGGTGGAAGGAAGCATCCGCGCATTTGTATCTACAAAAAAACAAGCGGAAGTGTTGAATGTTCGCAGAGACATTGTAGAGAATGTAAAAGAACAGGTAGATATGACACTCGAAGGTTGGGGTTATCATTTACAGGATCTCCAGATCAATGATATCACTTTTGATGAAGCGATCATTCAGAGTATGAGCAAAGTGGTTGCGTCAAACAATTTAAAAGCCGCGGCGGAAAATGAAGGACAGGCTTTGCTGATCACTAAAACGAAAGCTGCGGAAGCGGAAGGTAATTCAATAAAGATCGCTGCTGAAGCAGAACGTCAGGCTGCTCAGTTGCGTGGCCAGGGTGTGGCGTTGTTCCGCGAAGAAGTGGCAAAAGGTATGAGTCAGGCTGCTGCGGAAATGAAGCAGGCTAATCTCGATACAAATGTTATTTTATTCAGTATGTGGACGGAAGCGATCAAGAACTTTGCTGAATACGGAAAAGGAAATGTGATCTTCTTAGACGGCAGCAGCGACGGCATGGAAAAGACGATGCGTCAGATAATGGCGATGCAGCAGATGCAGGAAAATAAAAAATAAAGAACAAATATTTACTACGCCGCAGACTGCAAATGTCTGCGGCTTTTTTTTGTCGTTGCGGGCCGAATCATAAACGCTCACAGATTAGGAATTATCGCCGCGCGGCAATCTGCAAACCGTGGGATACTCGCGTCGTTGCGGGACGAACACTAAACTTCAACATTCATAAACCATCGCGGCGCACCGGCCGGCAGACAACATGGTGATTCCGTCATTGCATTGACTATTCTTAACCAGCCTCCCGATCAACATTAACAATTTCTTTTGCCCTTTTAATCATTCTTTCGTTTTATTGCATACAGAACAACAAACGCTGATAAAATATGTTTGATATCTTTTTGCAAATTGACACTGCTCCAACAGCTGCCGCCGCGGCAACCGCAGGTACAAAATCTGAATCTGTATTCGGAATGATAACGAAAGGGGGTCCTTTGATGATCCCCCTCGGATTATTATTTGCATTGGCAGTGTATGTTTTTATTGAAAGATTGCTTGTGGTAAGAAAGGCTTCCGTACAGGATGATAATTTTATGAGTATCATCCGCGATCAGATCAGTACAGGAAATGTTTCGGGCGCAAGAAGTCTGGCGAAAAGTAAGAACACGCCCGTGGGAAGAATTATTGAAAAAGGAATTCAGCGGATCGGCAAACCGATAGATGCTATCGAAAAAAGCATGGAGACCGCCGGCAAACTCGAATTATATAAAGTAGAAAAAAACCTTTCGATACTTTCCGTTATCGCACGTATCGCACCTTTATTCGGTTTCGTGGGAACCATTATCGGTCTGGTTATTTTGCTGAAAGATTTTGCAACGATCACCAATCCTTCCATCAGTCTTATCGCGGATGCGATGTATATAAAACTCATTACGTCTGCAACGGGTCTCATCATCGGTATGCTTGCATATTTGGGATACAGTTATCTGGATACGCAGATCAACAGGCTGGCGAACAGGATGGAAGATGCCAACAGTGAATTTATCGATATTTTACAGGAACCAACGCGATAAAATTTATGCAGAATATTGAACGCGGATCATTGATCTGTTCAATATTTTTTCATTCAACATTCAAAATGTTATTTATGGGCCTGAGAAAAAATAGATTTAAAGATGAACACTCGGAAGTGGATACCGGTCCGCTGAATGATATCCTTTTCATTCTCCTGATGTTCTTTCTGATGATCTCTACACTTGCAAATTCCAACGTGATAAAAGTAAGCGTTCCAAAAGGAAAGAGTGACGTAAAGCAGAAGCAGAGTGTGGTGGTGAGCGTAGACAAAGACGAAAATATCTATGTGGGCTCAAAAAAAGTTATGCGTGATTCTCTTGAATCCGTGATGCGCAAATATATTAATGAAGGCGACAGCATAAAGCCGGGCGTGGTTATTAATGCGGATTCCGGTTCGCACTGGGGCGGCGTTATTTACATTATGCGGGTAGCAAGAAAACTTGGTGCTATGTCTTCTGCGAATGTGAGCGGTAGTGAGTGATGATGAGCATTCGTTCTTTTCCCGGGATGTCTTTTTTGATCAGTACAGTATAACTATCAGGTGAAAACAAATCTGAAGTTTGCTGCGCAAGATCTTCATGTACTTCCAGAAAAATGCTGCCGTTGTCTGTAAGATGATCTTTCGCAAATGCATGGATCTTTTTATAAAATATCAACGGATCATCTTGCGGAACAAATAAAGCCAGGTGCGGTTCATTCAGCAACACATTTTTATCCATCGTTTTTTTTTCTTCTTCGGGAATGTACGGCGGATTACTCACGATGATGTCAAACTGCGGTAAACCGGCTGTTTCATTTTCATCCAAAAAATTCACTTGCATAAATTCTACGTCAACATCGTTCGTTGCCGCATTTTCTTTCGCAACTGCCAAAGCGCTTTCACTGATATCCACGGAGGTAATTGCTGCCGCAGGAATATTTTTCTTTATGCTGATCGGAATACATCCGCTTCCCGTACCGATATCTATTACTTTTTTTGCGCCGCATTTTTTTAGATAGCTGATCACTTCATGTACCAGTTCTTCTGTCTCCGGCCTTGGAATTAAAACATGTTCATTTACCCGAAATTTTAAATTGTAAAACCACGCATAGCCTGTTATATGCTGCACGGGAATATGCTGCAATAGTTTTTCCAATACCTCCTCCAATGTTTTTTCAATACCGGGATCAATTACTTTGTCGGCGTCAGAAAATGCGGAAGATCTGTCTGTTCCTGCGAAATGTTCGAGCACCATTTCTGTCATGGCTGAAGATTCTACTTCACCAAAACCGGCTCTGAGCGAATTGATATATTTGTTGCGTATAGCTCCTGTTGTCATTCCGACAAACCTACTTTATTTTGTTTAAGGGAGGATCTCATCCGGCAACTAAAAACGCCTGAGCTTTTTTCTGCAAAAAATCCTGTCTTATTTCACGTCCGAAAAACCTTATTTCACGTCCGCGACTTTCGAAAATCAATTTTTTTATAAGCTTCACCCGCTACCCGTCCGCTTACCACCCGCTCCGCACCCGCTTCCAACCCGCTCCGCACCCGCTCGCCACCCGCTTGGCACTCGCTCGGGAGCCGCTTACTACTCGTTTGGGCGCGGTACCATCAGGGTACCATCAGGGCACCTGAACAGTATCTGCGTCGCTGTTTAGATCCGGGAGCATGGTGTCTGCAAAATTCGTCCGGCTCTCATTCCCTCTTGGCATTCTTTGTCCGTTTTTGTCCTTCTTTATCGATGTTTGTCCCGGTTTGTCTTTTCATGTCCCGCCTTGGCCTTGACGGTTTCAGGCTGTCGTACCGTTGTGTTGTAACTCGTAGGCACGGGGGGCAGATCCCCGGCGTAGAAAATAAAATGAAAGACTAAGCTCTAATTATTTTCTGCCGAACTTTTGGTACGCTTACACCGTCAAACAGATCTCCGGTCATTCCGGTGACAGCAAATCTTTTCACCGTTACGTCAACCTGGTGCAATCGTACATGGATAATGAGATGGATATGGTTTTTAATAAACCGGCAAAAGCGGTGTAATATATTCTATCCTCACTTCTTCCCTTCAATCTTCCGGTCATACCTCATCATGCGTGCTGAGAGCCTGTCCCGAATTTTCGGGAGCCGGGGGTGAGGGAAATGCTCATCAATCATCCCTGCCCACGTGCAGAAAGCCTGTCCCGAATCTGCCGGCGTATGAAGGTGAGGGAAAGCACTCGCGCATGCTGTCTGAATAAACAAATAATTTTTAGCATGCCCCGTAAACCGGTTTAAGCGCATACATATTTTTCCTGCGTAGGTTTCTTATAGTCATTT
The DNA here is from genome assembly GCA_965247855.1 of Ferruginibacter sp. Taxonomy (GTDB): domain Bacteria; phylum Bacteroidota; class Bacteroidia; order Chitinophagales; family Chitinophagaceae; genus Ferruginibacter. The sequence goes on along the minus strand of CBDFHZ010000003.1, from coordinate 1,349,415 downwards.
CGAAAAACATACTTTATTTTTTGATGCGTATTTTTGAGGATTGAGCGTTCACGAAACATACATGCAACGATGCCTTCAGTTGGCAGCGTTAGGTGAAGGGAAGGTTGCCCCCAATCCCTTAGTGGGTGCAGTTTTGGTGCACCATGACAGGATCATCGGTGAAGGGTACCATGAACACTACGGCCAATCCCATGCTGAAGTCAATTGTATCAACAGTGTAGCACCCACAGATCAGTCGCTTATTTCAGAAAGTACTTTGTATGTTTCCCTGGAACCCTGTTCACACTTCGGTAAAACACCGCCATGCAGCGATCTCATTATCAAACACCGCATCCCGCATGTCGTGATCGGTTGCCGCGACAGCTTTGAAAAAGTGAACGGCAGCGGTATAGAAAAATTAAACGCAGCCGGCATAACAACGGAAACCGGGATCCTTGAAGCAGCCTGCAGAGCGATCAACAAAAAATTTTTTACGTTTCACGAAAAGAAGCGGCCTTATATAATCCTGAAATGGGCGCAAAGCAGCGATGGCAAAATAGCAGGAGAGAACGGCATTCGCACAAAGATCAGCAATGATTATACTGACAGACTTGTACACAAATGGCGGTCTGAAGAAGCTGCAATCTTCGTTGGCACGAATACGATCATTAACGATGATCCTTCACTTACGGTAAGGCATTGGAATGGAAACAATCCTGTCAGAGTCATTGTTGACAATGGTTTGAAAACAAATTTGTCTGCGAAGATCTTCGACGGTACAGCGAAGACCATTGTGATCAACAAAGAAAAAGAAACGGATGAAGGCGGATTGATTTTCTTCAAAGCCAAAGCAGATGAAAAATTTGAAGATACCTTTGTACGTTGCATGAAGGAGCATCAACTCAATTCCGTTTTGGTGGAAGGCGGTGCAATGCTCTTGCAGTCATTCATCGATGCTGATCTTTGGGATGAGGCAAGGATAATAACGAACGTTGCCTTGCAGATCGGAAAAGGAATTGCCGCCCCAAAACTGCGTGATGAATATTTTTTGCGGTCGGAAACGATTTTCGGCGATCGCCGGGATCTCTACAAAAAGAACAACAATGAGTTTTTATAATACAATCGATAAGGAAGGGATGGCGGAATTTAAAGACAGAGGCAGCCGCTTTTTGGCGTATTCCTATCCGTTTGCGGATAAAGCATTTTTAAAAGATCGCATCCAACGCTTAAAAAAAGAGCATCCCAAAGCCGGGCACTTTTGCTTTGCGTACCGTACAGGCACAGACGGAAATAATTTCCGCAGTAGTGATGACGGTGAACCCGCAGGAACCGCAGGTAAGCCGATCCTCGGGCAAATAGACAGCAAAGCGATCACGGATGTGCTGGTTGTTGTTGTTCGGTATTTCGGCGGAACATTACTGGGCGTACCGGGTTTGATCAATGCGTATAAATCAGCGGCAACAATGTCTTTACAGGTAATTCCGGTGATCCAAAAACCCATTTTAAACTACCTCAATCTCCAGTTTGATTATACGCAACAGAACGATGTGTTATCGCTGCTGAAAAAATATGGCTGCGTTATTATATCTCAGGAGAATCAATTATTCACATTAATTAAAGTAGGTGTGCCTACAGAACGGGCTGAAGAGGTGATTTTCAAGCTAAAAGACCTGCGCAACGTAGAAATATCCACATTAGTATAAATTCCTCGAAATTTCCCCGATAACCTGATTTTTCGTTAACATTTTTTTATAACTTTAGCACCGCATTTTATCATCAATAAAAAGATATGAGAAAACTTTCCACCCTCCTTATTTTACTTGTTGTTACCTACGGAGCTTCTGCACAGCAGTTACACTTCATGAGCCAGTATTTACAGCATAATTCTATGCTTAATCCGGCAGCAGCAGGTATCGCCAATCATGACATGATCGGTGTTTCTTACAGAAGTCAATGGTCATCGTTTCCCGGAAGTCCGCGTACTTACATGGTATACGGCGACGTGAACCTTGCCAAACTTAACGCAGGTATCGGCGGTTATGCATACCGCGATGAAACAGGGCCTACAAGCCGCACAGGTCTTCAACTGGCTTATTCTTATCACATTATTTCCCGAGATCAAAAACGTAAAGTTGGTTTGGGTATCGAATTACGCGGTCTTCAGTATGCAATTGATAAAGGGAAATTGATCAATTCATTGGGCAACGATCCGGCTTTAGGCGGTAAATCTTCAAAATTCGGATTTGATGCCGGCGCGGGTGTTTATTATACTGATGGAAAATTCAGCGCAGGTGCAGCAGTTAGTCAGGTGATCCAGTCCAAACTGCAATTGGCGGATGTGCCGAATGCTACTTTGGGTGGTAAATTATACAGACATTATAATTTCCTTGCTAATTACAAGATCCAGACAGGCGATAATATTTATTTGATCCCCAATGCGCTTGTAAGAGTGATCGAACACGCACCGGTTGAGTATGAAGGAGGTGTGAAATTGGACTATCAGGACAAATTATGGTTGGCAATTATTTACAAGGTTCATCAGTCTTACAGCCTTCAGGCAGGTGTGAAGATCGCTCAGAAAATAAGACTTACTTACAGCTATGACGCTTACGAAACACCGATTAGTGCTTACGACGGCGGTGCGGGGGCACATGAGATCTCTTTGAATTTTGATCTTGGCAAAAAATAAGCATGTCCGCAGAAAGAAAATATAAAACATTCAAAAGTTTCTATCCCTATTACCTCACGGAACATTCGGACAGCACAAACAGGATACTTCATTTTTGCGGAACAGCGTTGTTGCTGATCAGTATCGCGGCCGGGGTGATCACGGGTAATGCCTGGTTATTCGCAGCAGTTCCGCTGCTTGGCTACGGATTTGCCTGGGTGGGGCATTTTTTTATTGAAAAGAACAGGCCTGCAACATTTACCTATCCTTTGTTTAGTCTTGCATCGGATTTTGTAATGTTCTGGCATATGCTCACCGGGCAAATTACCAGAAAGATCGCAGCTGCAAAACAGGAAATAAATATTCAATCCATATAAAACGTTCAGGCGTAACTATTAAAAATTTATCTATGCATATTTATACATTTCTAAAGAACAGGTTTTCTTTTATGAAAAATACCGCAAAGGCCCTTTCGCTTTTTGCGCTCTTGTTCGTTATTGTATCACACGCAACAGCGGAAGGCGGGCCTGTAAAAGGTCGCCCGGTACATAAACGTACCGCGGCTGCTCACAAGCTTGCTGCAAAACCGCACGCCATTCCTGTGAATGACGACATCTGCGGCGCAATCACCTTGCAGGCAACTGCAGCTTGTAATGCTCAAACCTTCAGTAATACGGATGCCACTGCGAGCCCCAACACACCTTTCCCTACCTGTGAGAATTTCACAGACGGAGACGTTTGGTTTAAGGTAGTAGTACCTGCAGGGGCAACCACACTTACATTGAACTCCGGTGGTTTAAACGGCTTTTCCGATGGCGGTGCGGCCATTTACAGTGCAACCGGCACGGCATGTACTGCGCTTACACTTACGCAGGTTGCATGTTTTGGTACCGGTGGTACACTTGGAACGGGTGATTTCCCTCTGGGTACAATTACCGGTGTTTCCGGCGCTCAGGTTTACTATATCCGCTTCTATGGTTTCGGCGGTGAAACAGGAAACTTTGCTATTTGTGTAACGGCAAACATTCCTCCGGGAAATGATAATTGCTCGGCAGCAACCGCTCTTACTGTTAATCCAAACTATGCCTGTGCTGCAATAACTGCGGCAACTACGGTAAACGCTACACCATCACCGGAAACGCCGCAACCTACCTGTAATACTACAGGTACGAATGACGATGTTTGGTTCACTTTTACAGCAACCGGTCCTCAACACAGGATTGTGCTTTCTCAAATCACAGGATCTTCAACAGCCCTTTCTACCGCGGTTTACAGTGGTACCTGCGGAGCACTTACGCAAATATTTTGCGGAACGACAAACTCAATGGATATCGGCGGGCTTGTCGCTAACCAAACTTATTATGTAAGGGTGTATACTAACCCGGCAGCAACTACATCTACTGCAAGCTTTAATATTTGCGTAGGTACAGCACCGCCGCCACCGCCAAATGATCAGTGTACTGCGGCAACAAACCTTACGGTGAATGCTGATCTGAACTGTGGTATCACAACTTCCGGCACTACAGAAAGCGCAACACCGTCAACGGGCGTTCCGGCACCTACATGCGGAACAACTACAGGTGTTAATGATGATGTTTGGTATACGTTTACGGCTACAGGTCCTACACATTGGATCAGCCTGTCAAATATTGCACCTGCCGGCACTGCTATGACGTTTACGGTGTATAGCGGAACATGTGCGGGCGGCTTTACTCAGGTTGCTTGCTCTACAACAAGCCCTGCAGTGGTAACCGGGCTTACTGCAAACACTGTTTATTATGTACGTGTTTACACAGACGCTCCCACAGTTGGTACAAGCGCAACTTATAATATTTGCATCGGAACACCTCCGCCGGCACCGGCGAATGACAACTGTGCTACGGCTACAACAGTTCCTGTAAATCCTAACCTGAATTGCGGAAATACCATTCCGGGATCTACGGCAAGCGCTACACCTTCTGCAGGTGTACCTGCACCTACCTGCGGAAATACTACGGGCGTGAATGACGACGTATGGTTCTCATTCACTGCTACCGGCACTGTTCATTGGGTAAGCCTTTTAAATATCTCCGGTGGTAACACGATGACATACACTATCTACAGCGGAACCTGCGGAGCACTTACTCAGATCGGATGTGTAACGGGAACCAATGTTATTGCACTTACAGGTCTTACCCCTAATTCGGTTTACTATGTTCGCGTATATACAGATGTGGCTACACCAACGGTGTTCTCTACTTTCGATATTTGCGTAGGTACTCCCGTACCGCCGGCAAATGATGATTGTCCGAATGCAGCTCCGCTTGTTGTCAACACGAATTACAACTGTACCACCACAACTCCCGGAACAACTTCAGGGGCAACACAATCTGCAACCTTACCTGTGCCTACCTGTTCTGCAACAGGTATCAATGATGATGTTTGGTTCACTTTCGTTGCAACAGGCGGCGGCCATCGGGTATCGCTGAATAACATTTCTCCGGCAGCAGCTACGATGTCTTTTGCCGTATACAGCGGTACCTGCGGAGCATTCACCCAGTTGGGTTGTTCCCCGGGCCCGGCTATTGATCTTGTAGGTCTGGTTGCTAATCAGACGTATTATGTAAGAGCATGGACAACCGCAACAGCGCTTACCACTATTGCCACATTCAATGTGTGCGTTGGTACAGCACCACCGCCACCGGCAAATGACGAGTGTGCTACGGCAACAAACCTTACGGTAAACCCGGATGTGAACTGTACCATTACAACTCCGGGCTATACATATAGTGCAACTCAATCTACAACAACACCTTTGCCTACCTGCGGAACTGCCGGTGGTTACAATGATGATGTTTGGTATACATTCACTGCGCTTAATGTTAACCAGAGAGTGAGTCTTTTGAATGTAACCGGTTCTTCAACAAATATGACCACAGCGGTTTATACAGGTTCTTCATGTGCTAATTTAACTTTGGTACAATGTCAGCCGGGGCCGATCAATAATTTATATGGTTTAACGGTCAATCAACAATATTGGGTAAGGGTATGGACGGATCCTACCGGTATCTCAAATGCTGCCAGCTACGATATTTGCGTGAGCAGTATTCCGCCGCCATCTGCCGGTACACTTTGTTCTGTATCAAGTCCTTTTTGTACCTCATCTCAACCGGCGCAATCAAGTCCGACAGGCCAACCGTCATTGGGCCAGTTTGGATGTCTGTTTACCACGCCTAATCCTACCTGGTATGTACTTCAGGTAGCTACAGCAGGTAATTTGATCATCGTCATTAACCAGGTTACACCGGGCGGTACAGGAATTGATGTCGATTATGCAGCGTGGGGACCATTTACAAGTGTTGCTGATGGTTGTAGCCAAATTGCTCCGACAACTTCGACAGGCCCGCCAATGGTGAGTTGCAGTTACTCTGCTGCGGCTACAGAGACGGTTACCATTCCAAATGCACAGGTCGGAGAATTTTATATCCTTCTTGTAACAAATTTTAATGGTACAGCAGGAACGATCACCTTCACACCGGGTCCGGGAAATACGGGTGCTACAAACTGCGGTATCGTGTGTAATGCAACAGCCACAAACAGTGGTGCTGCCTGTCCGGGCGGAACATTCAATTTGTTCGGATCATCTACAATCGCAGGTGCAACATATACCTGGACCGGGCCGGGCGGATTTACTTCAGCGGTTCAAAATCCAACGGGTGTTGTGGCGCCGGCTACACCGGGTAGCTATAACTACATACTCACTGTCCACGTAGGTGCAAATACCTGTACTTCTACAACAATCGTGAACGTATCAAATACACCGGCTCTTGCGTTAACTTCCGCAGCAGCTACTACAAACCAAACTGTTTGTACGGGTGTTGCGATCACTAATATCACTTATAATGTTACCGGTGCTACCGGTGCTGCAGTAACCGGCTTGCCTGCAGGTATTACCGGCACATACGCAGGTGGTGTCTTCACTATCAGCGGATCTCCTACGGTAACCGGTACATTCAACTATACGGTTTCTACAACAGGCGGTTGTTCTGCTGCAACAGCAACAGCAACAGGAACGATCATTGTAAATACAGGAACAACTTTAGTACTTACATCTGCGGCAGGAACAAATACTCAAACTGTTTGTATCGGCAGTCCGATCACGAATATCGTGTATACAGCAGGAAACGGCGCTACAGGTGTAACCGCAACAGGTTTACCTGCAGGCGTTACCGGTACATACGCCGCTGGTGTTTTCACTATTTCAGGAACACCGGCAGCAACGGGAATATTCAACTATACAGTAGCCACAACAGGTGGTTGCGGTGCAGCATCCCTTACAGGTACAATTACGGTTAACAGGGTTACCATAACACTCACTTCTGCTGCTGCAACTGCTGCTCAGACAGTTTGTATCGGAACTGCGATCACACCGATAACTTACGGAACGGGTAACGGTACCACAGGTGTTACGGTATCAGGATTACCTGCAGGAACTACAGGTGTATATTCAGGCGGAACAAACGGTACGTTTACCATAACAGGAACGCCAACAACAGCAGGCACATACACTTATACCGTAACGGCTTCAGGTTGCGGTACAATAACTGCAACAGGAACGATCACTGTCTCTGCATTTGCAACAATTACACTTACATCTGCGGCTGCAACTGCGGCTCAGACAGTTTGTATCAATGCGCCGATCACTAATATCACATACGGTATTGGCGGCGGCGGTACAGGAGCATCTGCAACAGGGTTACCTGCCGGTGTAACAGGTACTTATGCAACGGGAGTATTCACCATCAGTGGTACGCCTTCTGTAAGCGGTACATTTAATTATACCGTTACAACTTCCGGTGGTTGCGGATCTTCAACTGCTACAGGAACAATCACAGTAAGTGTGGCATCTACGATATCACTTACATCGGCAGCAGCTACTGCAAATCAAACTGTTTGTATTAATGCGCCAATCACGAATATTGTTTACACCACAGCCAACGGTGCTACCGGCGCAACAGCAACAGGCCTGCCTTTAGGAGTTACGGGTACTTATGCTGCGGGTGTGTTCACTATCAGCGGAACACCTACAGTCAGCGGTTCATTCCCTTATACTGTTTCTACTACAGGTGGTTGCGGTACTGCTACACTTTCAGGAACAATCACAGTAAGTCCGCTTGCAGTGCTTACGCTCACATCAGCTGCTGCTACTGCAACTCAAACGGTTTGTTTGAATGCGCCTGTCACTAATATCGTTTACACAGCTTCCGCGGGTGCCACCGGGGCAACAGTTACAGGCTTGCCTGCAGGTGTTGCGGGTACATTTGCTGCAGGTGTTTTCACGATTAGCGGTTCGCCTTCGGTTTCGGGAACATTTAATTACACCGTAAGCACAACAGGTGGCTGCGGAGTAGCTACAAGAACAGGAACGATCATCGTTACGCCTGTATCTACATTAATACTTACTTCGGCTGCGGCTACCACCGCACAAACGATCTGTATCAACACTGCGGCTGTAAATATCGTTTACACAGCGGGTGGCGGATTTACCGGTGCCACTGCAACGGGGCTTCCGGCTGGCTTAAACGGCGTATTAGCAGGTAATGTATTTACCATAAGCGGTACTGCTACAGTATCAGGAACATTTAACTACACAGTTACGGCAGCGGGTTGCGGCAACGCAACAAGAACAGGAACGATCACCGTCAATCCCGCGCTTATTGCAAACGCAGGAAACCCGGTAACAATCGTTGCGGGATCATCTACACAATTGAACGGATCTTTAAGTACTGCCGGCGCAAATTATTTGTGGACTGCAAACGGTCCGCTTGCATTGGTTGCACCGAGCACGGCTACACAGCTCAACCCTGTAGTTGCACCTGTTCAAACCACAACTTACATGTTAAGCGTATCAGATCCGCTTGGTATCTGTCCTACTGCCGGTCCTAGTTCAGTAGTGGTAACGGTTGTTACAAGTTGTATCAATGTTCGTAACGCATTCACACCAAACGGTGACGGCATCAACGATACATGGTTTGTTTACGATCAAAGCTTCTGTCTTGCAAATGACGGGGTTTCTGTAAATGTCTTCAACAGATACGGCAGCAAAGTTTACGAGAATAAAAATTATAAGAACAAATGGGATGGTAACTACAAAGGAAAACCTGTTCCTGATGGTACCTACTATGCGATCATTGAATTTAAACTTGCAAACGGACGTACTCAGGTTGTGAAAACCGACGTAACTGTTTTAAGATAAATTAAAACACGATCTATAATAAAACAAAGCCTTTCCCATTCAGGAAAGGCTTTGTAATTTTATCAAAAGGAGCGATATGAATGCAGAGGAAATAAGGCTTTATGCTTTAGCTAAAGAAGATGTTACGGAAAGTTTTCCTTTCGGTGAAGACACACTTGTGTTTAAAGTAGATAATAAGATCTTTTTGCTGGCAGGACTTGACAATACACCTTTTCAATTCAACGTAAAGTGTGATCCTGATAAAGCGGTGGAATTACGGGATGAATATCCCGACTGTGTTTTTCCGGGATACCATATGAACAAAAAGCATTGGAATACGATACTTCCGCATGGCTTAAAAAATGCGCTCGTAAAAGAAATGATCGATGAGAGTTATCGGCTGGTTGCGAAGAAGAAAAAATAAATTATTTCGACTGGTATTTCCAATGGCGGGTCTTGCCTTCCTCCATCAATGCTATAGCGGATGCAATACGTTTTTCACGGGTAGCTTCCGTCTTCGCTTCCGTGACCCATGCTACATACTCTTTCTTATTGCTGTAGGAAAAACTGTTGAAGACTACTGCTGCTTTTTTATTTTTCGCAATAGCCACTTTAAAATAATCAGGAACATCAATCTCCTTCTTCGCAGCTGATTTTGGCTTTGCTGGAACTTTTATTCCCTCCTCATTAAGTTTCATCGCTTCTTTGATCCAACCGGTCAGCTTCTTATCTGCAGGTAGATCTTTTACTGTTTTAAGCTGACCAAAATGCCCCATAGCGGTTTCCGCTTTGGCTGTTGCGACTAATACAGGATCTTTCATAATCGCGGCTTTCCAAAAACCGATGGCAGCATGATTTTTGAACGCGGCCATATTGCACATCATATCGTCTGCATAATCGAAGAAAGGCATGCCCCATTTTATTTTCTCTTCCGCATCAGGACAGGCAGTATGAATTACCTCCCGAAAATGTTCCATGATCGGTTTTGCAAAGTCTGCTGATGTTGTAATGTACTTATCCACTTCTTTATTATACCCCATAAATGTGGTTCTGATTAAAGTTGGTCGATCTTAAAATATCCTAAATGAATTTTATCTTCCGGCAAGGCGGCACCGTTATTCTTTTCAATAACAACGGTAAATTTTTCTTTCACCTCCTCCGGTAAAATATCTTTTATCTCGAAAAGGTCATCAACATCCACACCAAAGCGATCATCGATATGCGCAGATGCATCTTTATTAAAACCGGTATGTAAAAAGAAAGCTGTTTGCTTTGCATTTTTTGCTGCTGCGGCTTTCTCGGTGGCAACAGTGAGCATTTTATAATGAAACTCTTCAAAATAATTTTCTTTGTAACCGCCGAGATTAAGGAAAAATAACTGCTGAGAAGTATCATCGCCCGCAGCCGTTTTCTCTTTTACACTGATGTTATAGCCGTCAACATTATTTACGATGCGCCATCCATCCAGGTGAAGGGGAGAAGCACCTTTCCAAAAAGCTTTAATGGAAGGAACTAGATCACGCAGTTCTTTTGCGATGCCAAAAAATACATCGTGCTGTTCTGTATTGCGGCCTTTAGGGCGACAACCGATGAGGATCATAAAAAGATTATACTGCGGCATGAGGTTTAAGGTTTAATGCTCAATGTTCAAATTGTAAGATTATAAAGTTATAAAATCCGGACATAAAAAAAGTTGAGCAATTGCTCAACTTTAATATTTTACACTGAATCAGTAATTACTTTTTAAAACTGTCACTCACTGCATGGTCCTTACTTCCTGCCGTGTATTTATAAAATCCTTCACCGCTTTTCGCCCCCAGTTTTCCGGCCGTAACCATATTAACCAAAAGCGGACACGGCGCATATTTTGGATTACCGAAACCATCGTGCAATACATGTAAGATCGAAAGACAAACATCCAGACCGATGAAATCTGCAAGTTGTAATGGTCCCATCGGGTGCGCCATTCCAAGCTTCATTACAGTGTCTATCTCTTCAACGCCTGCAACGCCTTCGAATAAACTGATGATCGCTTCATTGATCATCGGCATCAGAATTCTGTTTGCAACAAACCCCGGGTAATCATTTACCGAAGAAGGAATTTTGCCAAGCGTTTTGCTCAGTTCAACGATCGTATCGGTTACTTCTTTTTTAGTAGCATAACCATTGATGATCTCTACCAGCTTCATCACCGGAACGGGATTCATGAAATGCATACCGATCACCAGCTCCGGGCGTTTTGTAACTGCCGCAATTTTAGTAATAGAGATAGAAGAAGTATTCGTTGCAAGAATACAACCCGCAGGTGCGGATTCATCCATTTGCTTAAAGATCTTTAATTTAAGATCCACATTTTCTGTTGCCGCTTCCACAATAAGATCTGCAGATCTTACGCCTTCCGCAAGATCAGTTACCGTTGTAATATTATCCAACGCCGCTTTTTTATTGTCTTCAGTCAAACTTCCTTTTGCGATCTGGCGATCAAAATTCTTTCCGATCGTAGCAACTGCTTTTTCCAATTGCGCAGCACTTACGTCGATAAGATTTACTTTAAAACCCGATTGTGCAAATACATGTGCAATACCGTTACCCATGGTGCCTGCACCGATTACTGAAACATTTGAGATCATCTTTATACCTGATTATTTATGAAATTTATTATTGTCTGTACATATTAAACTGAGAACTGAATGAATGGACAGTTGTTCCGGTATCCCTGAATAAAACAGTAAAATTTCCTGTTATCCATCCGTTCGTAGCCAGGTTTACCGGGTAGCGGGTATAGGTTTCGTTAAAGGAAATAATCCTGAGAGAACTCGGTGTTGATGCTGAAGTATACGATTCAACCGTTAGCACACTACTCGTGTCGGTGCCTCCTGTTGTTGTTGGCCCTGTAATAAAAGCTACGTATCCTTCGATATTAGGGGAACCATTTGCACGCCTGCAGGCTATATTTGTTCTGTTGAAAACAAAAGTCGGATTGCAAAAAGCGGAATCAAGATTTCTTTGGAAACTGTGACTTACCCCGTCGAGTGTGTAATTAATATATTCTCCCGGTATTGCGCCACAGGCATAAACGCTTCCCAGAACAATATTATTATTTCCGGTGTATGTATAATCAACAGGTGTGATGGCGGTGTTAGTGGTACTGTCGAAACCTGTGATATGGATAACAGTAGGCACAGGAACATTTACAGATATCGGTATGGTGAAATGACCGGAAGCATCTATGGCTGCGTGATAATCCAGACTGTCGCAAACCGCAGTGAGGCTACCGTGTGTAACAGGTAAACTATTACAGGTTAACAGAGTACCTGTTATTACAGGCCTCGTAAGCACCGGGTAGTTTATGTAAACAGTTCCTATAGATGCGACTGACATATAAGGGCCGATAAGTGTATCTAAAAGTACCGTTCCGTTATCATGATAAAATTTCATTCTGAGCTGTGCGCCTGACGGGATTAAACCAAAAGTAGAACCGGTAGCGTCAGTGAATTCGTGAAAAATACCATAGCTGTTATTCACCTGAAACGAAAGATGAGCATACGGCAGGTCGGTACTGTCTGAGCGTTTCTTAAACCTCGCACTGAAATATTGATAGCTGCTTGATACATCCAGGTTCCAAAATGTGAAATGAGCTAGATCGCCCTTATAGGTATTTCCTGTTTTTGTTGCTTCACCCTGTTTTACCCAAACACCGCCTGTTTCGTCAAAATACCAAAGCGGAATAGTTGCGGGTGCAGTAGTAATTCCTGATGAAGGAATTTGTACAGTGATAGAGGCATATTTACCGGGTGCAAGATTTACTTTCTGCCCTGCTGAATTACGAAGTTCTGCTGCAAGCATACCATAAGAAACCAATAGAGATGGTGCAGATGGTGCAGTTACCGCGGACAAATTACCCGGCATTCTTAAATATGCATCTGCACCGGAAGGATCAATATAAGTCAGGTACACTTTAACGTCACTGTTTACAGCGTTTCCCGAAAGATCTACAAATGAATTGGCGCTAAAGCTCATAGTCAGGGCACCGCTGCCGTAAGTAACCGATCCGCCGGTAACAGGAATTGTTCCTGCTAAAGTAAGCGGAGAGAGTTTTGCTTTTATGTATTTAGTAGCATTGCTTTGAGCTGTAACGGTTTTTACCAGTGTGAAAAAATTTGCTTTGCTCACAGTAACCGTTGCAAATGAGCCGTTGAAGTTTCCATTGTTTATACGAAAAATACCTCTGCTGTCTGTTATGGTCGATTTTCCTCCTCCCGTTACTGCAGCACCCGCTACCGCATTATCATTCTGATCGATAATCTGGCCCGCTATAGATAATGTTACGGGTGTAACCGGTAAAGAAATTGTCAAAGCGCCGGGAGACGTAGGGATAATTGTAACCGTTCCCGGAGTAAGGTCTGTACCATTTTCAACTGAAAGGTCTTTTGAGCAGGAAAAAAATAATATCGCTGCAACAATTGAAATTGACAACAGTACACCATGTTTTTTTTGACGGATCATAAAATTTTAGTTTGGTACAAGATTAAATAGTCCCCCCAATTTACTTAAAAGCATTCAAACCTGTAACATCCATCCCTGTTATTAATAAATGAATATCATGCGTTCCTTCGTAAGTGATCACACTTTCAAGGTTCATCATGTGGCGCATTACACTGTACTCACCTGTAATACCCATACCGCCAAGCATTTGGCGTGCATCACGACAAATATTCGTAGCTACTTCACAAGCATTTCTTTTCGCCATACTCACTTGTTGCGGTGTAACTTTTCCTTCGTTCATCAAAACACCGAGGCGCCAGTTAAGCAATTGCGCTTTGGTTATTTCTGTTACCATTTCCGCCAATTTCTTTTGTTGCAATTGAAAACCACCGATCGGTCTGCCGAATTGCATACGCTCCTTTGAATATTGCAAAGCCGTATCATAGCAATCCATTGCCGCACCGATCGCACCCCATGCAATACCATAACGTGCTTTTGTAAGGCAACCTAACGGTCCTTTCAAACCTTTCACATTAGGTAAAATATTTTCTTTTGGAACTTTTACATTGTCAAAAACAAGTTCACCTGTTGCAGATGCACGGAGGCTCCACTTGCCGTGTGTTGTAGGAGTAGAGAATCCTTCCATGCCGCGTTCTACCACGAGGCCGCGAATGTCGCCCGCTTCATCTTTTGCCCACACCACTGCTACCTGAGAAAAAGGGGCATTGCTGATCCACATTTTCGCACCGTTCAAAATAACGTGATCGCCCGCGTCTTTGATATTTGTAAGCATGCTGCTCGGATCACTGCCGTGATTTGGTTCTGTCAGACCGAAACACCCCAGCCATTCGCCGCTTGCCAATTTTGGTAAATATTTATTGCGTTGTTCTTCGCTGCCGTATTGATAGATAGGGAACATCACCAGGCTTCCCTGCACGCTTGCAGTTGAACGCACGCCGCTGTCGCCTCTTTCTAATTCCTGCATCATTAATCCGTAGGAAATATAATCAAGCCCGCCGCCGCCGTATTGTTCCGGAACGGTTGGACCAAAGCATCCGAGTTCACCCATTTGCTTCACGATCTGTTGCGGGAATTCAGCACGCTGCGCATAATCCTCAATGATCGGCGAAATTTCTTTCTTTACGTAATTCCGCACCGATTCACGGATCAGCTTATGCTCTTCGCTCAGCAATTCATCTACATTAAAATAATCGGGAGATTGAAAATTGTCGGTTTTAACAGCCATCGTTTTTATTTTTTTATGAGCCCGGCAAGGGCAACAGCTATGTGCAGCTTCAGTGGCGTCGCACTCTTCAACAGCAACGCTTTAGTGAGCCCTCAGATGCCATAGATTTCCGCCGCAAATATACCCTGTTTTGTGCAGGTTTTATAGTTAAATTGACATTTTAAGCAACAAAACGATGCGCTTCAAATAAAATTAATTCCGGATAATGTGGCAAAATGCAACATCGGAAATATTGCATTGTCTTTAATGTATAAATATTGGTATTTGGAAATTGGTGTTTTAGTGAAATCTGCGGAACTCGTCAAGCGCTGTCTTACCGGCGATCGGTTGAGTTATAAAGAACTGTATTTGCGGTACGCTAAAGCTATGTACAATACCTGTGTGCGGATATTGGCCAATGAAATCGAAGCTGAAGATATTTTACAGGAAAGTTTTACGGAAGCGTTTAAGAACTTGATTTTTTTGGAAAGACCTGATGGCTTTGGCGTTTGGCTGAAACAGATCTGTATCAATCGTTGCATCAACAAATTGAAGTCGCAAAAAATAAAGTGGCTGGATGTGGAAACTGTTCCTGATTTGGCAGAAGAAATTAATGACGACCGGAATATTGAGCTTAAAGTGGAATCTATAAAAAAAGCCGTTATGAAACTCGCTCCGGGTTATCGTACCGTTCTTACGCTCTATCTTTTTGAGGGCTATGATCATGAAGAAATTTCAGAGATCTTAAAAGTAGCACCGTCAACAACAAGAACGCAATATGTGAGAGCCAGACAAAGATTATTGGACATTTTAAAGTATGAAAATGAGCGATGAGATCACAAAATATATAAGCGATCACAGAGATGAATTTGACCTGCAATTTCCAAAACCGGCATTGTGGGAAAAGATCGAAGCAGATATTTTTCCGGGCAAGCCTGCGAAAGTGTATGTGAAGCTGTCGCTCATTTATGCAGCGGCTGCGATTTTTATCTTGCTGCTTGCATCAGGAATTTATCTGATCACAAAACAACGGTCAGGCGGAGAGAAAGTTCTTTCAGAAACAGGTGTGCAGAAAGATGCGGCGCCGGCCGATCCTGAAGTAACCGGCTTTGTGAGAATGATTAGTGAAAAGCAGCAGGAGCTGAGGTTTATCGGAAAAGATGAACCGGAACTGTTTGGTAAATTTTCTGCGGATCTTAAAAAAATAGACAGTTCTTTTTCGTCGCTGAATGCGCAGTTTTCATCAGGAACAAATAAAGAAATATTGTTGGAAGCGATCATAGATAATCTGGAAACAAAACTCCGTTTGATCAACAGGCAACTTGAAATATTGAAACAAATTAAATTATCAAAAAAAGCAGCACATGAAAAAGGAAATTCTTCTATTTAGTATTTTGGTCTTTTCACTTTTCTCGAAAGCTTCAGCTCAGGACATGGATGCAGTGTATAAAAAAATGCCGTTTAAAAAGAACAAGCATTTATCGAGATCTTATCCGGTTACATCAGCAGATATGTTAACGCTTGAAAACAAAGCAGGCAATATCGAAGTGAGAACCTGGGACAGAAATGAATTTAAGATCGATGCAGATGTGATCGTTGCGGCGTATACAGAAGAATGGGCGAATAGTGTTCTGAGTGATCTCGATATTGATGAGCAAAAAACGGTAAACAGTTATTCCTTCACAACACTCATGGCGGCAGATATGGACAAAAAAGAAGGAGGCACAAAGCATTACGACAAATACAACGGAAAGAATACAAAACAATTTCAACAGATTAATTATGTCGTTTACATGCCATCAGCGAATAAGCTTAAGGCTGTTAATTATTTTGGTGATATTACTTTGGGAGATCGCACAGGCGAAACAGTGATCATCAGCAACTATGGAAACCTTAAGACCGGCTCATTGAGTAATTTGCAAAAATTAGATGCGGAATATGCAAAATGTAGTTTTGGTAAGCTCAATGATGTGAACATAAATCTTAAATATTCGGATGCTGTCTTTAAAGAACTCGATGGAAACGTGACTTTAAATATTCAGTATGGAGATAATATAAAAATCAATGCAGGCAATAGTTTAAAAGCACTCAACGTTAATTCCACTTATGCTGAAATAAACTTGGTTTCTTCAGCTTTAATGTCGGGAGCATACGTATTTGTTACTTCTTACAGCAGTTTTGTGAACAGAACCAATATTAAATTTTCGACAGCGGATGATAAAAAAAGACCGAAATTCGATTACACATATTCAGGGAAGAACGGCGCGGGCACTGTTCCTGTAAAGATCTCGGCAGCCTACGGTAAAATCGTTTTCGGAAAAGCAGCCCCTGAGGATATGAATTAAACTTTAGTAAAATGATATTGAATTTTCTTTGTCTCGGAGATAGTTATACAATAGGAGAGCAAGTATTGCTTTCAGAATCTTTCCCTTATCAGACCGTACAGTTGCTGCGCAAAAAAGAAATGAACATCTGTGCGCCGGAGATCATTGCAAAGACCGGCTGGACAACGGATGAATTGAATGCGGCAATTGCGCAAACAACTTTTTTAAGATCGTATGATTTTGTTACACTTTTGATCGGTGTAAATAATCAATACAGGGGAAGATCCGTTGAGGAGTTTAAATATGAATTTGAAAATTTATTGAAACAAGCGATCGGTTTCGCCGGAGCGGATAACAAAAAAGTGTTCGTGGTTTCTATTCCTGATTGGGGCGTAACTCCCTTCGCCGAAGGCCGCGACAGAAATTCTATTGCAGCAGAAATTGATGAGTATAACACCGCCTGTAAAAATATTACAATACAATATGGTTGTTCGTTTACTGATATCACGGAAGCGCAAAGAATCGATAAAGATAATCCTGAAATGATTGCTGCTGACGGGTTACATCCTTCGGGAAAAGAGTATGCGAAGTGGGCGGAGCAATTAGCGAATATCATTAATTAAAGGTCGGACCGTCTCGGTCCGACCTTTAATTAATGATCCTTGATCATTTCGCTTCGTTCTTTCTGAATCGTTCTGTTACGGCTGTAACCTGCTCCTCATTTATTTGCGAGGTCTTTTTCAGCAGCTCGATAAATGATGCAACTTCTTCGGCTGAAGCCGGGCACCCAAGGTTCTCACCTTTTACAAAACTGTCACCAAGTTTTTCTCCTTTAGCATTCATCACCATGAAAAAAGGAAGACCTGCAGTTGTTGCTTTATATTTTGCAAGAAAAACATCGGCTCCGCGATTTTCAAGACTTTTCTTCTCCGGTTTTTCCTGTACGTCTAAATGAGCGATCACATAATTATCATTGAAATATTTTTGAGTTGTCGGATCAGCCATTGATGCATCCATTTTTTTACACCAGCCACACCAACTTGCATGAAACATTACAAATACATTTTTGTGTTCTTTAGCAGCCTGCTTATAAGCGGCAGCCATGATAGTTCCTGAGTTAGGCGCCGCCTGCGCAACTGAAACTAAAGACGTAAAAAATAATGCGGCAAATAAGAGTGATTTTTTCATGTGTGATCGCTTTAATATTAATATGATTCAGAATTTTTTCCAAGTTGTTTGATTCTTTCAGCCATTTGTTTGAGGTCGAAATCTTTAAGGCGGGATGTGTTTTTTATGACCTTGATAAAATCCCTGACATCAGCTGCATTACCTGGTGCTCCTGCATATTCACTAAGTTTCTTACCCCTTGCATTTAATATCAAACTGTAAGGAATTCCCGTACTGTCACCGTTATATTTTGACAGGATTTCCCGCGTGCCTGCGTTATTGAGATTTCTTTTGTCGCCAAACTCGCTGTCACGCAGATCCACAAACACATAATTATCATGAAAGTACTGTTTGTTGTAATCATCAGAAATGATATAATGTAAGAAAGAGCAAGGTTTGCACCATGTAGCTGTGAAGATCACAAACACATTTTTATTTTCCGATTTTGCTTTTGCAAATGCGGTATTCAGTAATTCGTTTGCGGATGCTGCGGTCTGCGCTGAACTGTACTTAAGTATACACACGAAAAGCAAAAAGATGATGACCGATCTCATAGATATGTTTTACAGGTAACCTTTCATTTCTGTTTGATATTGTTGTGCGATCTCTCTTGCCTCAGTTGCAAAATCTTCACCGCTTCCTGCATAGATGATCGCACGGGATGCATTCACCAAAAGCCCGCAATCCTTATTCATACCATATTTGCTCACATCTGCCAGACTACCGCCCTGGAAACCAACTCCGGGAACCAACAGGAAATTATCCGGGATAATACTCCGTATATTTTCAAATTCCGTAGCTTGTGTAGCGCCCGTTACAAACATACAATTATCAGGCGTTCCCCATTGTGAAACAGTTCTTAAAACACGTTCATATAAGAATTCAGACCGTATATGCGCTTCACTGTCTGTAACCAGCTTTTGCATTTCAAAATCCTTTGCGCCTTTGTTACTCGTAAGGCCAAGAACGATCGTCCATTTATTTTCATATTCCAGAAAAGGACGGATGCTGTCTTCGCCCATATATGGTGCAACGGTGATCGCATCGAAGTTCAACGTCTCAAAAAATGCCTTTGCGTATTGTGAAGATGTATTGCCGATATCTCCGCGTTTTGCATCCGCGATCTTTAAATGTTCCGCAGGAATATAATTCACCGTTTCTTCCATCGCTTCCCAACCTTTGCTGCCGAGTGCTTCATAAAAAGCGGTGTTTATCTTATAACTAACGCAAACATCTTTCGTGGCATCGATGATCGCTTTATTAAAATCAACGATCGCATGTTTATTTTGCGCTAAATGTTTCGGGATCTTAGTGATATCGGTATCTAATCCGACACATAAATAAGACCCTTTTTGTTTGATCTGTTCAACTAATTGTTTACGATGCATAAGATTTATTATGACAATTGCTTTTTCATTTCTGCCGCGATAAATGCATCGCCGCCTGTATTTCTTTTTTCCGGGTGAGCAATGATGCTTTTTTGGTCTTCGACTGATTTTCCGCGACTCAATGCGAATACCGCTTCCGGCGCTGTTATTTCAATTTTAAAACCAACGATGGCCTTCATCATTCTACCGACGTATTTTGCCGGAAGCTGATCAGATAGCGCTGCACTTTCTGTTCCGATCTTTTTAAAATGCCAAATGATGATCGGTCTTCCGCATGATATGTCCGCCCGAAAATAATTGCCCGTTCTTTTCCGTGATCTCCATAGGGATCTGCGAAGCAACAGGATATTGATCGCCACCGCCGATGATCATCGCAAACGAATGCGCTCGGGCAAACGCGATCAATGTCGATCTGTCTCTTTCTGCTGCCGCAGCATAGCTATACATGACCAAGCTTTATTAAAATTTCGTTTTCAATCTGATCGCTGTTCCAATGCTCTTCTATGCCGGTTGTTTCCATGATCTCATCCATGATTGCCTGCTGCATATTTCCTCTCTTCAACGCATCACTGTACCTGATCTGCGGCGAGAATGTGACCATGCCGTAAGCAGGGATCCATTTATCAGGATGCTTTGCGCTGAATGCCGCTTCGATCTTTTTCTGTAAAAGGAATTTTTTATCCGCAACCTTATCACGCATTTCCACAAAGTTGGTCAGCGCAAGATCTGCGATCGCATCTGCATCGGGCTTGCGCAACGCTTGAAATTCTTCAAGGATCGCGTCCCAATTTTCTGCGTGTTTATCGATGAGTCCGTTAAGCACCGAACAATCCTCAAACCCTGCATTCATGCCTTGTCCAAAGAAGGGAACGATCGCGTGCGCTGCATCACCGATGAGCGCAAATTTATCCGCTCTTATCCACGGAAAACATTTTACCGTTACAAGCGATGAAGTAGAATTTGCAAAGTAGGTGTCTGCCACATCCGGCATTAGCTTCGTCGCGTCAGCAAAAGTGGTTTCAAAAAAAGTTTTTACTTTTTCTTTCGTATCCAACGTCTTAAACGACGGTTCTCCGTCAAATGGAAAGAAGAGCGTGCAGGTAAAGCTGCCGTCTGTATTCGGCAAAGCGATCATCATATATTTGCCGCGCGGCCAAATATGCAATGCATTTTTTTCTATCAAAAATGCGCCGTTCTCACCCGCAGGAATATGTAATTCTTTATACCCGTAATCAATATAGAACTGATTGTATTGAAACCGATCGTGCTGCAATTGATGTTTAAGGCGGGCTGCGGAGTAGGAGCCGTCTGCACCAAACAAAAGTTGAAAGTTTAAAGTTGACAGTTGACCGTCTGTTTTTTCAAATTGAATACTGTTGTCCTTCCAGTTAACATTTTTCAGGCGATGATTGAAGACAATTGTTGCACCGTGCTTTTCTGCTTCATCCATCAGTTTACAATTAAGATCTCCGCGACTTACAGAATTAATGAACTGTCCTTCTTTTCCGTAAGCCTGATATGCTTCTGAACCGTCAGCATTATGCATTTTACGTCCGTGCATCGGGATTGCAATCTTTCTCACTTCATCCATTATCCCTACTTCTTCCAACGCTTTAATGCCGCGATCACTTAATGCAAGGTTTATTGAACGACCCGCAACAAGTGTTGCAGCTCTCATGTCGCCACGGCGCTCATAGATCGTTACTTTATATCCTTTCTTTAAAAGATATACAGCAAGTAATGAGCCCACAAGTCCGGCGCCGATTATTGTTACTTCTTTCTTCATATAAATTATTGAAAGCAGGTGATTATAATTTTTATGGATCTACGTTGATGGTTTAATAAATGATCATCATAAGTCATAACGATCATGATGCTCAGCGTTCTATCATGTTGCTTATGATTTCTCCGAATCGGTAAACGTCTTCAAAGCTGTTATACAATGCTACAGGTGCCACTCTTATTACATTTGGCTCACGCCAGTCTGCTATAATGCCTTGTTTTTTTAACGCATTAAAAATTTCTTTGCCATCTCTCAGCATCAGCATCGAAACCTGGCAACCCTTTTCATTTTCACCACGGGGTGTGATCACTTCGATGGTTTTTTCGGCAGTATTTTTATTGATTTCGTCGATAACAAACAACAAATAATCGTTGAGTGATCTTCCTTTTGCGAAAACATTTTTCATTCCGGCTTCGGCAAAAATGTCAAGCGAAGCTTTATGTGCCGCCATGCTCAATACCGGCGCATTGCTCAATTGCCAGCCTTCCGCAGTAGGTATAGGATCGAAATCTTTTTCCATTTTAAAGCGTGATGATTTATTTGTTCCCCACCAGCCCGCAAGGCGAACAAGGTCTTTATCGGTTATGTGCTTTTCATTTATATAAACGCCGGAAACGCCGCCCGGTCCGCTGTTAAGGTACTTGTAACTGCACCAGCATGCAAAGTCAACCTTCCATTCGTGCAAATGCAATTCAATGTTTCCTGCAGCATGCGCAAGATCAAAACCGCAATAAGCGCCGGCTTCGTGCGCAGCTTTTGTAATAGACTGCATATCAAAAACCTGTCCGCTGTAATAATTTACACCGCCGATAATTACCAATGCCAACTCTTCAGCATTTTCTTTGATCGCAGCAATAATATTTTCATGACGAATAGTATGTTCACCTTCTCCCGGCCCAATTTCAATGATAACATCTTCCGGTTTCAATCCGTGGATCAATGCCTGAGATTCGATCGCATATTGATCAGAAGGAAAAGCTTTTGCTTCGCAAATAATTTTGAAACGCTTTTTATCCGGGCGATAAAAAGTGGTCATCAATACATGAAGATTTACCGTGAGCTGATTCATAACCACGATTTCCTCGGGTTTTGCACCCACAACATCTACCAGTAACTCGGGGAACATTTCGTGATAGCTCAGCCATGGATTTCGTGCATGGTGATGACCTTCCACACCATAGCTTGCCCAGTCTTCCAACTCATCTAAAATATGATCCTGTGTGCTTTTCGGCTGAAGGCCAAGTGAATTTCCGGTAAAATAAATGCTTTCTTTACCGCCGATCACAGGAAAGTAAAACTTACTTCTGAAATCTTTAAGTATGTCTTTTTCATCAAGACTTTTCGCGAAGGAAAGGCTGTTTTGCCACTGCATGTTTCTTTTTTTGGCAAGTTACCATTTAAACAGACACCGGCATAATTGACGACTATTCCTTTTCCAGCGCTTTGATATCGGCTACGAGGGTTTGTATTGAAGGGAGGCTGAGGCCGTTATAAATACCGCGGATATGACGTTTGCCATCAACCAGCACAAAATTTTCCGTATGCAAAAATTCGGACGTATCTCTTTTTTCTCCGGCGTCTTCCTCCACGAAATAATATTTCCGGCCAAGGTCATAGATCTCATTTTTTGCACCGGTAAGCAGCAACCATCTTTTGTCATTCACACTTTTTTCTGTTGCGTATTTTTGTAAAAGTGTAACGTTGTCTTTATCGGGTGTCACTGAATGTGAAAGCAATAATACATGATCATCGTTTAAAAAACTATCCTGCAATACCTTCATGTTGTTGGTCATACGCGGGCAAATGCCCGGGCATGCAGTGAAGAAAAAATCGGCTACACAGATCTTGCCGTTCATATCTTTTTCTGTGATCGTTTTCCCGGTATGCGCCGTAAGTGTGAACGGGCGGATCTGATGATAGTCTTCGGGTACTTCTTTTAAAAAATGAGGCGTAAAATCCGGTGTGTTATAAAAAGGCAATACCGGAGTCTTCGATCTGCACGAGATCATTGCAGTGACTACTACGATGTATAAAATTATTTTTTTCATTTTTTCAAAGCTTGGTCTGCGAGTGTGTAACATAGTGCGGATTCCTGCAGACCATATGCACGCCCGTTTTTAGCAACATAGTTCAGAAATAGTTTTCCGTTTGGGCGCCATCCCTGCTGCAATCCTTCCTCGTGATCATCTTTATAATTAGAAAAAAGATAAGGCTTACCGTTACTGAACCATTTTTTAAAATAACCGATCTTCTTATCCTGATAATAAAGAAAATCAAATTTCATTTTGCCGTTTTCCCAATATCCGTAATGACGGCCGCAGGCAAGGTTATCTTTATAGTGCCGCACTTCAAAAGCCTCGCCGGTCGGATAATAGCTTCTGTAGATGCCATGCTTTTTACCTTTTAATACAGAGGTAAATGAGTGAAGCGTATAGTCCTTATTATCGGCAGAAATAATCCCGGAAAATATTTTTCCTTTGTAGGTGTACAGTCCCGTTTCGGTAAATGCTAATGCTTTATCAGTGCCAAATACGGTGTCACGCGGAACGAGAGAGGTATCTGCAACAAGGTCTGCCGCGGATATGATTTTTACAGGCTCTTTTTTTTCAGCAGAGGAGCAGCCGCCTGCAAATAACATCAGGGACAAAAAAATATCCGTGCAGATCCTGTTAAGACATTTACACGGATAATATGGAAGAAACATTTTCAAAAAGATCAATTGATAAACGTGCCTTTTGTTCCGTTATAAGAACCCGACTTGAAAATGTAATAACCGGTATTCAGGTAGTTCACATTTTCAACGTGATAATGGTACACACCTCCCGGGAACTCAGTTGTAGGAGCGATATGACCGTTAAAAGCATCAAGATTTGTAGGGTAAGTACCGTTCATATCTTTACGGCCATACAAAGGAAATCCGTCACGCAAAAACCCAACAAGGTTTGCATCATCAACAGTCGTATAGACACCTGTCACGTGATAATGGTAGTCGTGATTTTGTGCAGGATGCGCACCGGCAGCATCAAACGAAGTGATCGTACCCGCGTTAAGGGCTACATTTCCTGCTTCATTATTATTGTAAATAGCAACACCGTTAAGTGCCATACCGATCGGTCCGAGGCTTGTAGCTTCATGTGTTGTGGATCCTGCGGGTTTTGCCGGGATCGTCATGGTGTAATTTTGCACACCGATAATTCCCCCCGGGTTTGTAGCGTGTCCGGCAGGAAATGGTTCGTATTTCACGTCACCAACACCCCAGTACGGTGATTTATGATCAGGTCTGCCGTCACTGTGAAGGATAATATTTCCGCCGCTTAATGCAATGGTCACGTATCCCGTTAGAAATTTGGTTTGCACCACACTCGTAATATCCACAGCATTCGCTGCTGTGGGATTAGCCACTGCTGTCGCAGTGGTCCCTCCCGCTGGAGTGGTGTTAGTTGATGTCGTATCAGTGTTTTTTGAGCAGGAAGTGATGGCAATAATTATTGCAACAACAGAAATGTATTTAAGCATGTTTGGTAGTATTTTGGTAATAAGACGCCGGCCGTTAAGAAAACCATCGCGGATTCCCTGCAAAAAATTAAATAGTTGCGATCACTTTAAGCTCAATCGCTATAGGAGTGGGCAGACTTTTCACTTCTACAGTTGTTCTGCAGGCTTCCACGCCTTCAAAATATTCGCCGTAGATCTTATTATAGATCGGGAAATCCTGTTTCATATTGGTGAGGTAAACGGTTACATCTACCATTTTCTCCCAGCTGCTGCCGCTGGCTTCCAGCACGGCTTTCACATTTGCAAAAACCGAACGGCATTCTGCTTCAATGTCGTATTTGAGGATATTTCCGTTTGCATCCTGTTCAAGCCCCGGAATTTTATTGTCACTCGCCTGTCTGGATCCAATCCCCGATAAAAATAAAAGATCGCCTGCTCGTCTTGCGTGAGGGTAAGCGCCTAAAGGCTTCGCGGCGTTATCTGTCTTTATAATGCTCATAATATTTTTTTTGCCGGCAAGGCATTAAGGCAGAAGTGTAATTGCTGTCTTAGAGCCTTTAAGGCTATTCTAAAATTCTATACAAACGTTTTTGGCCTCTGTAAAAAACCTAAGCGCTTCCCAACCGCCTTCTCTTCCAACGCCGCTATTCTTCACACCACCGAACGGAGTTCTTAGATCACGAACGAGCCAGCAATTAACCCACACAATACCTGCTTCCACTTTTGATGCAACAATATTCGCCTTCGAAATATCCTGTGTCCATATCGTTGATGACAAACCGTAGCTTACAGCATTGGCAAGGGTTACAGCTTCTTCAACAGTTTCAAAAGATTGAAGTGTAACTACAGGTCCGAAGATCTCTTCCGTATTTGTTTTGCATTCCGCACCAAGGTTTTCAATCACAGTCGGCTCAAAGAAAAATCCATCCGTACATCTGCCTTCGGGCTTTACCGAATTACCGCCGCACAAAATATTTCCGCCTTCCTGTTTAGCAGTTTCAACCGCCGCTATTATTTTTTCAAAATGCACTTTGCTTACGATCGCTCCCTGGCGTGAATCTTCATTCAGCGGATCACCGATCTTCAATTCTTTTGTACGCTCAACAAATTCCGTTTTGAATTTTTCGTAAATACTTTTTTCAATTAAGATCCTGCTGCCGCAAAGACAGATCTGTCCCTGGTTTGTAAATGAAGATCGAATGGTTGTCTTCATCATTTTATCCCAATCGCAATCCGCGAAAATGATATTCGGATTTTTTCCGCCGAGCTCCAGCGACAATTTTTTAAACATCGGCGCAGCAATAGATGCAATGCGTTCGCCGGCTTTTGTGCTGCCCGTAAAAGAGATTGCTTTGATAAGCGGGTGTTTTACAATGGCTTCACCGCACGACGGGCCTGTGCCGTGAACGATGTTTAATACGCCATCAGGCAAACCGGCTTCTTTACAAATATGACCTAATAAATATGCAGTTACCGGTGTTACTTCCGAAGGTTTTGCGATCACACAATTTCCTGCAGCAAGCGCCGGTGCTATTTTCCAGGTGAATAAATACAAGGGAAGATTCCACGGAGAAATGCAACCAACAATGCCAATGGGTTGACGCAATGTGTAGTTCACCCCCTTGTCTTCCATACCATGCGATTCATTCGCAAAATGCATAATGCCCGTTGCAAAAAAACGAAAGTTGGAAGAGGCACGCGGGATGTCAACGGATTTACTGAGCCATAAAGGTTTGCCGTTATCATTGGTTTCTGCAAGTGCAATGATTTCGGAATTTTCATCTATCAGCTGAGCGATCTTATTCAATATAAGAAAACGATCTTCCGCAGGCGTTATACTCCATTTTGGAAAAGCTGATCTCGCCGCAGCCATTGCTGCTTCAATATCCTGTTCATCGCTGTCAGGAATTTCACCGCTTACTTTTCCGGTAGCGGGGTCAACATTGTTAATATATTTTCCGGCTTTTGGCGCAGTGAAATTACCGCCGATAAAATTTTCTAAACGTGAAGGAACAGTCAGCTTCATTCCTCAAAAATACATACATTGCGGGTATAATTTTCGGGCAAATTAAACACGGATTATTCAGGGTCGTACAAAATTCTAAAACTTAATAAACATGGCAGTTCTCGCACCTTTTAACCTGAAAAAATGGATAGATGATAATCGCAGTCTTTTAAAGCCACCGGTGGGTAATAAGTGCATATATGTAGATGCGGAAAATTTTATTGTAATGATCGTCGGCGGACCAAACGCCCGCAAAGATTATCACTATAACGAAAGCGAAGAACTCTATTATCAGCTCGAAGGAGATATCGTGGTAAAGATCATCGATGAAGGTGTGCCGAAAGACATTCATATCAAAGAAGGCGATATGTTTCTGCTGCCGCCGAAAACCCCGCATTCGCCGCAACGCGGAGAGCATACAGTGGGACTTGTAATTGAAAAAGTGCGTGAAACAGAAGAAGATGGATTTCTTTGGTACTGCGAAAATTGTGGTAATAAATTGTACGAAGAATTTAAAGTGATCAATGATATCGTCACGCAATTGCCGCCGGTGATGGAAGGTTTTTACAGTAATGATATGAAAAGAACCTGCAGTAAATGCGGAACGGTTATGGAGCGTCCGATAAGAAAAGGATAATATTTCATGCAAAGGCGCAAGGGAGCGCAAAGGCACAACGTTGTGTCTTTTGCATTTTTTTTTGCGCCTTTGCGCGACACAAAAAACAACATGAAGATTGATATCCACACGCACATCATGCCCGACAAAATGCCCAATTGGGTACAAAAATTCGGCTACGGTGAATTTATACATATCGAACACCGCAATTGCAAAGCGTGTATGATGAAGGGCGATAAGCTTTTTCGTGAAGTTGAAGAGAATTGTTTTGATGCAAATTTACGAATGAAGGAGATGGATGAAACTGAAGTTACGATCCAGGTACTCTCCACGATCCCGGTATTATTTAATTATTGGGCAAAGCCGGAAGACGGGCATGAAACCTCACGTTTCTTTAACGATCATATTGCAGATACAGTTGCGAAAGATCCGACACGCTTTATCGGTATCGGAACTGTCCCTTTGCAGGATATAGATCTTGCGATCAGGGAAATGGAGCGCTGTGTAAATGAATTGAAATTACCCGGTCTGGAAATAGGCAGTAATATCAACGGGGCTAATTTATCCGACGCAAAATTCTTTCCGTTTTATAAACGTGCGGAAGAATTGGGCTGCGCCGTTTTTGTGCATCCGTGGGAAATGATGGGAGAGGATAAGATGCAAAAATATTGGCTGCCCTGGCTCGTAGGAATGCCTGCAGAAACATCAAGAGCAATCTGTTCCATGATCTTCGGCGGCGTAATGGAAGCCTTTCCGAAACTAAGAATTGCGTTTGCGCACGGCGGTGGTTCGTTCCCATTAACGATCGGTAGAATTGAGCACGGGTTCAATGTGCGCCCCGATCTTGTAGCAATTGACAATGCAATAAATCCCCGTGATTACATCGGGAAATTCTGGATCGACAGTTTAGTGCACGACGAAAAAGCGATGCATTATATTATTGATGTAATGGGAGAAGATAAAATTTGTTTGGGAAGTGATTATCCGTTTCCGCTGGGTGAAAATCATCCGGGCAAACTTATTGAAAAGATGAATTTTGAAACAACATTGAAAGAGCAATTGTTGTTTAAAAATGCGAATGAGTGGTTGGGATTATAGAACCCTGATTATTATGATTGTCAAGATCAATCTTTGTGAACTAAATTTTAAAACAAGTTCGGATAATCGCTGATAATCCCATCAACACCCATCTTTTTCAATTCCTTAATACGGCTCTTGTCATTCACGGTCCACGGAATTATTTTGATGTTTTTTTCGTGGCATTCGGCGACCAATGCAGGTGTTACCATTATCTGTTCCGGACTATAAATAGTAGGCGTAAAACCAAGGTCAGTAAGCTGTTTGCGGAAACTGTTCTTATCATCCGCTTCTACTAACAACGCCGTTTTCATATCCGGATATTGCTTGTGCAGGTATTGAATCGTACGCATATCGAATGACTGAATGATCACCCGATCCTGAATATTCTTTTCTTTCACCACTTTCATGAGCATGTTCACAAATTCCACCGGCGCGGGATGAAAAATATTGTCAGTTTCAACTCTTGTCTTTGTTTCGATATTATAGAAAACCTTCGGAAGATTTTTTGCCGTTGTATAAGCCTCCACACTGTCGATCATCGAAGACAATGACGGTTTTGTAACCGCCATTTTTTGCTGCTGCGGAAAATTCGGATTCACTTTCAGGCCCACGTCAAAACGCTGCGTGGCAGCGTAATTCATTTTGTAAATATTGAATATTTTCTTCTCGTCAGGGTTTAAAAAACGACCTTCAGGATATGTGGTGATGATCTCATTGAAGAACGGTTCATGAGAAAGAATCGCAACATTATCCGACGTGAAGACAACATCTGTCTCCAGTGTTGTTACGCCAAGATCAACGGCTTTCAACATCGCAGGGATTGTATTCTCGGGCATCAATCCGCGGCAACCGCGATGACCCTGTTTATCAAAAGCTGTTATTTTTTCCGGGCTCATCTTTTTAGAAGAATTACAGGCAGAGAAAATGCAGAAAGAGAAAATAATGAGGAATAAATATTTCATAAAGCGGAATTAAAGCTGATAATTAGTATGCTGGTGCAGTGAGTAATACTTCGCTCAGCACAGGCTCCACAATGATGCCAAAGATAAAATGCTCATGCAAACAAATCATTATTAACGCTGATGTTACAGATTCTTTTGATCAATCATCAAGATCTTCATTCAATTATTCTAATATTTCCTGGATCTCTGTAGTCGCCATATTCGCATTGCGCATTGCGATTCCTCTTGCGGCATTTCCGGCAAATTCTTCGAATGCCTTTTTAGAGATCTCGTCATCGCTTACCATTACCGGTACACCAATGTCGCCGCCTTCGCGGATAGTTTGAACGATCGGAATTTGTCCGAGGAAAGGAATGTCAAATTCTTCCGCTAAATGTTTACCCCCGTTCTTTCCGAAAATAAAGTATTTATTATCAGGCAATTCCTGTGGCGTGAAGTAGCTCATATTCTCAACAAGCCCTATCACAGGCACTTTTAGCTGCGCCTGAGAGAACATGGCAATACCTTTTTTAGCATCAGCCAGGGCGATCAGTTGCGGCGTTGTAACAACGATAACACCCGTTACCGGAACGGTTTGCACCATCGTTAAATGGATATCTCCGGTGCCGGGCGGCATATCAATAATCAGATAATCAAGTTCACCCCAATCCACATCAGAAACGAATTGTTTGATCGCACTGCTCACCATCGGGCCACGCCAAACGACAGCCTGCTTTTCATCAATCAGCAAACCTATACTCATTACTTTGATACCAAATTTTTCGATCGGAACGATCAAGCCTTTGCCGCCATTGTCTTTCATCATCGGTCTGTCGCCGCGAATACCAAACATAATGTGCTGACTTGGTCCGTAGATATCTGCATCCATCAATCCTACCTTTGCGCCGTCTGCAGCAAGTGCGAGTGCAAGATTTGCAGAAACGGTACTTTTTCCTACACCGCCCTTTCCGCTTACCACCGCAATGATATTTTTTACACCTCCAAGAATGGTTTGCGGATCTTTTCGATTACTCGTAGTGTTGCTGGTGAAATTCACTGTTACCAATGCATTTTTATTCACCAATATTTTTACTGCGTTAGTACACGCATTTTGAATATGGTCTTTCATCGGACACGCAGGTGTGGTTAAAACCACCGTGAAGGAAACCGCATTATCGTTAATTATAATATCTCTTACCATGTTGAGTGTCACTAGGTCCTGACCAAGATCGGGTTCCTGCACGTTACTCAACGCTTTTAATATGTCTTCGTTTGTCATTGGTGTAGCTGAACTGCTGTTGTATCCGTTTATTGCACGATTTCGTATATTACAACGGCACTCAATTTATTGTTAAAAAAGAAGTTGCTACAGCAAAATTAAACAATGAAGCCCGTACTTTGTTTATCAAAATTAACTGTGACTCTTATTCATACCGGCAACAGGTTTGATGATAATAACAACGCATGAAGAAAATTTTACGATACCTGTTCATATTAGCTTTATTTACGCCGGCAGTTGCAAAAGCCCAGTTTGAAACTTTCAAAGATTCCGTTGTTCAGTTATATGGTGTTGTAATGACAGCCGACAGCTTGCAGGGTGTGCCCGCAGCAAGTATTGTGATCAAAGGACAAAACCGCGGAACGATCTCCAATCAGGCGGGTGTTTTTAGTATCGTTGTATTAAAAGGTGATGAGATCGAATTTACGAGTGTAGGGTTTAAGCCGATCACTGTCACAATCCCTAAAGACCTTAAAGGAAATCAACACAGTATTATCCAATTGATGGTTACCGATACCGTTTATCTTCCCGCAACGATCATCCGGCCGCGGCCAACAAAGGAGCAATTTGAGCGGGATTTCGTAAATAACAAGGTGAATGATGACGATATCGCGATTTTACAGCGAAACAACAGTGCCGCCACAAGACGTGCCCTGGCAGCAAGTTTACCGGCTGATGGCAGAGAAGCATCTCAACAATATTTCAGGGATTACTCCACAAAACTCAGCTACAAAGGACAAATAGCACCGATGAATATCTTAAATCCGTTTGCATGGAATGAGTTTATCAAAGCATGGAAACGGGGTGATTTTAAGAAAAAGAGTTAGGGGAAAACAATTGATAATTGAAAACAGGCAAGCGGGAACACAAGTTTCGATAATTAGTTTCTTTACTTTTTTCTTGTTCACGCCTTTTTACTCAACCCTTCTTGCACGCCTGTCCTTACATTTTCTTTGTTCTGTTAGTCATTGCGCTTAGCTTTGCCGCCATGCGCATTTTTCTCACCGGCTTACCGGGCTCAGGCAAAACTTTTCTTGGAAAATTATGGGCTGAAGCGAACGCGCTTTCGTTTTATGACCTCGATGCATTGATCGAAGAAGACGAGAGAATGCCTGTCGAAAAGATTTTTGCAGAAAAAGGCAGGGAATATTTTCGCGAAAGGGAAGCCGCTGTTCTACGAAATACAGATCGCGTTGATAACTGTATCATCGCTTGCGGCGGCGGTACGCCGTGTTTCTTCGACAATATGAATTGGATGAACAGGAACGGTGTTTCGGTTTTTTTAGATGATACGCATGAAAGTATTTTTTACCACCTCCTCAGAGATAAA
Source organism: Ferruginibacter sp. (assembly GCA_965247855.1). GTDB lineage: Bacteria > Bacteroidota > Bacteroidia > Chitinophagales > Chitinophagaceae > Ferruginibacter. The sequence goes on along the minus strand of CBDFHZ010000003.1, from coordinate 1,317,436 downwards.
AAGCAACGGCCGTTGGTACCGAAAGATCCCCGATTTATTAGAAATTTTATCACAAAGCTCGCTGCAGAAAGAAAACCTTTCTACGATCAGTGTACAGTAATTTTAAGTCGCGAATACCTTAACAGCAGCGGCTTTGATCATATTTTGAAATTAACGGAACATGCATAAAGGATTTTTAAAAGCAGGCGCATTATTCGGTGTGCTATCTGTTGTGCTTGGCGCATTTGCCGCACATGCCATAAAGGAAAAAGTATCGCCTGATGTGTTGGCGATCTTTGAGACCGGCGTCAGATACATGATGTATCACGCAGTGGCAATCTTACTTACCGGAATTTTGTATGCTTCGTTTTCATGCAGGTGTATGTTGTGGGCCGGCAGATTATTTATTGCAGGTATAATATTGTTCAGCGGTTCACTTTTTCTGCTCACTTATATTAAGGCAACAGACAATACTGGGTTATTGAAAATCGGCATCATCACACCATTTGGCGGCGCCGCATTTATCGCGGGCTGGGTTTGTATGTTAATTGCTTTTTTTAAAGGACGATCAGCGGACGAGTCATCGTTATGAGCGTTCCGTTCCTGTTTTCAATCTCAAATGAAACTGCAATGTATTGCGCACGCTGCTTCATGTTTTTTAAGCCGTTGCGAAATCCGTTATCGCCGTCGCAATCAAATCCTTTTCCGTTATCGTGAATGGTAAAACTGATGATCTCTTTAGAAATAGTGAGATTCAGTTCGAGTCTTGTTGCACCCGAATGTTTAAGCACATTATGTAACGCCTCTTTTGTGATGAGGAAAACATTTCTACGAATGCCGCCGCTTACAACGATATCGGGAATGAATTCGGGTAAAGTTATCACACATTTGATATCGGTATCTTCAAAATAATTTATCGCATAGCTTCTTATATATGCAAGCATATTTGTAAGCGAATCATTGCTGCTGCTCATGCTCCAGATGATCGCATTCATATTGTTGAGCAACTCATTTGCAGAAGCAGAGATTTTCTGAATTTCAGGGATCTTCCGATCTCCCATTTTGCTCAGCGCCAATTCGCTGTAAAGCCTGATGGCGGTCATCCCGGCACCAAGGTCATCGTGCATATCCGCGCTGATGCGGCTTCGCTCTTTCTGCCGTGCAGTGATGATCTCAAGTTTTTTCTCCAGCTCTTTTTTTTCTGCTGATGCCTTTAGAAATTCCCGCTCACGGATCTGCTCGATCAAAGAAACCCGATTGCTGTAAGTGAGTCCGAGCAGGTAAAAGATCACCGATGCGATCACCCCGATTCCAAAGAAAAAAGTACCCGAACTTAAAATACTGATGATCGGAAGGTGCACCACGATCAGCACCAGCGACAGTACAGAAAACAACAGTTGCAGCGCCGTACCCGCTGCGAGATAGTTCATAAAACGGTTCCTGTAACTGAATGTGACCAGCGTGTAAATAAGTCCGCACACGATCAGAAAAATCTTCATGATCATCTCAACCCATTCCTGCGGCGCAAATGTGTTTGTGAAAAAATGGAGCACAGTGTAAAGTGCCATCATCACGATCAGTAATACTTGCTCAAAGCGCAGGAACCTGATAAGCTTTGCCCTAGGCATCAGTTCTTTTAAAAACACTTTTGCAAATTGGAGGTATCCAAAGGAGCCTGTTGCTAACAGCAGCAAATCAAAATATCCGAAAAAATATCCTCTCGGTATGCCCGATGTGCGTGTAATAAACGCCGTGAAAAAAAGCAGGAAGAACATGCACGCTGTATAGAGGAAGTTATAAATGAATTCCGGGCGTTTGTTGATGATGAAATCCACGATCGTAAGCAGCGACATCAGCAGGAGCATCCCGCTGAGTAAGCCAAGTCCTGTATTTCGGGCAAAATATGGCAGGTTGATGCCGGCTTTGTACTCCTCCAGATTTTCGTCTGCAATAACAACAGATTTAAATTTATTGTATTTTAATTTGAAGAATTTGGTTCTGATGAAAAAAGCAGCTTTTTCGCCGCCGTTAAGTTCAAGCAAGATAAAATCTCCTCTGCGCCGGATCTCAGGATCGATCTCATATTTACCCATGACTGATTTTTTATAAACGTCAACATCCTGCATGATAGTGCCGATGTAGTACCAAAATTTCTTCGCTGAATGCCCGGAATTCCATAAGTTAAAAGCAAGAAAAAAAGTGTTGGTTACAGATGCGATGCCGATATGATCTTTCTCTGAAAAATCATTCAGTTTAATAAACTGCGCATCATGTAGCTGATTGATATTTTTATTTGCCGGCGAAGAAAAAATATATGTTTCGTCGCTGATATTCACAGGGGTGCCAAAATGATATATGTCAGTAAAACTGCTGTCCGGCGGAATACCGGCATTTGCAATCCCGAAACAGAAAAGAATTCCTAAAAGAAAAATAATTTTTTTCAAAAAAAGCAGTTTACTGTCAAACCTACATAATTTCGTTGATACGCGGTTTTTAAGTGTTTCCGACCTTAAAAAGCTTCGCTTTTCATTATCTTTATTGCCATGGCGGATAAAATCAAGACTGTAAAAAAGAATACAAGGGCTGCCGATAACCTGAAGCAGGAAAAAGAGGAGATCGTTGAGGTAAAAGAGCTGTTAAAAGACGAACGTACGCATAAGATAGCAGGCAGTGTTTGCCTGTTGCTGGCCATACTTTTTTTCGTGGCTTTTACTTCCTATTTATTTACCTGGGATGAAGATCAGGACAAAGTTTTCAAAGAAGGATACAAGCTTTTACTGGGCACAGATACGAAAGTTGCTAATCTCATGGGCACATTCGGTGCGTTCATTTCTCACCTGCTGATCTACAAAGGATTTGGCGTGGCATCATACCTGATATGCACTTTCTTCTTCATCATCGGGATCAATTTATTTTTCGGAAAAAAAGTTTTTTCTGTTGTGCGCAATATAAAATATTTGGTTGTGGGTCTGCCGTTGTTAAGCATTACAGCATCGGTGATTATGCAGGGAAATGATTTTGCATGGGGTGGTGCTGTTGGTGATATGTGCAGAGATTATTTGTATAGCGTGATCGGTAAAATAGGTACTGTCGGTGTTATTGCGGTTGCATTTTTAGCATATGTGATCTGGCGTTTTAATCCTACTTTCAGATTGCCTGCAAAAGCGATGAAGATTATAGAAAGCGATGTGGCAGCGCCTCTCCCGTTAGCCGAAACAGAACCTGTATCTGCATTTGAAACAGATGAACAGCCTTGGGAAGATGAAGAAATAAATGAGAATGGTTCAGGAAATGCAATGAGCGGAAATGCGGGTATGATGCTGAACATTCCGGATCAGTCGCCACGGTTTGATCATGATCTTTCTCTCACAGAAAAAGAAGAAGAACAAAAGCGCAGCGCAAGAGTGGTAAATAATCCAACAATGCCGCAACGTACCAAGCCGGAACCTGTGATCGTTGAAGAACCGGAGGAAGAAGAATTTATTCACGTTGCCCCGATAGCAACGCCGTCTGTTTTGGAATTGGAAGTAAAGACTGTTCCCGAACCTGTCGTTGAAGAGAAGCCTAAGACCGCTGAAGACATAAAAGCGATGAAGCCTTTTGATCCGATCATGGGGCTGCGCGATTATAAATTTCCACCGATCGATCTGTTGGATAATCACGGCAGTGAAAAAATCGTTCAGGATCCGCAGGAGTTGGAAAATAATAAGAACCAAATCATCAATACGCTTAAAAATTACGATATCAATATTCAAAAGATCTCGGCAACGGTTGGTCCTACAGTTACCTTGTATGAGATCATTCCTGCAGCCGGTGTGCGTATTTCAAAGATCAAAAATCTGGAAGACGATATTGCGCTGAGCCTTGCCGCGCTTGGGATACGGATCATTGCACCTATTCCGGGGAAAGGAACGATCGGTATTGAAGTGCCGAATACGAAGAAGACAATGGTGAGTATGAAGACTTTGCTGGATGATGTGAAATTCAGTGAGAGCAGTTTTGCTTTGCCGATAGCGATAGGGAAGAGAATTGATAATACACATTTTGTGGTGGACTTGGCAGCGATGCCGCATTTGTTGATGGCGGGTGCAACGGGTCAGGGTAAATCGGTGGGGTTAAATGCGATACTTGTTTCGTTATTGTACAAAAAACATCCGTCGCAATTAAAATTTGTATTGGTCGACCCGAAGAAAGTAGAGTTGTCTATTTACAAAACAATTGAGAAACATTTCCTGGCAAAATTGCCGGGTGAAGAAGAAGCGATCATCACGGATACAAAGAAAGTAGTTCACACGCTGAACGCACTTTGTATTGAAATGGATAATCGTTATGATCTTTTGAAAGAAGCGGGTTGCAGAAATATTCGCGAATACAACGAAAAATTTGTGGCAAGAAGATTGAATCCTGAAAAGGGTCATGACTTCATGCCGTTCATCGTACTTGTAGTTGATGAGTTTGCAGATCTGATCATGACGGCGGGTAAAGAAGTCGAAATGCCGATCGCACGTCTGGCGCAGCTTGCAAGAGCGATCGGGATTCACCTGATCATCGCTACGCAAAGACCTTCAGTAAATATTATTACCGGTACGATCAAAGCGAATTTCCCTGCAAGAGTTGCATTTAAAGTGAGCAGTAAGATCGACAGCCGTACGATCCTTGACACAGGCGGAGCAGAGCAATTGATCGGAAAGGGAGATATGTTGATCAGCTATAACGGTGAGGTAGTTAGGTTGCAATGTGCATTTGTGGATACCCCCGAAGTGGATAAGATCGTTGAATTCATTGGCGAACAAAGAGGTTATCCTGATGCGTTCCTGCTGCCGGAATATATTGATGAGAAAGATATGGAGGCGAGAGATTTTGACGTAAATAATAAAGATGCATTGTTTGAAGATGCGGCTAGATTGATCGTAACCAGTCAGAGCGGAAGTACATCTTTGTTGCAACGCAGGATGAAGCTGGGCTATAACCGTGCAGGAAGATTGATGGATCAGTTGGAAGCGGCCGGGATCGTGGGCCCGAACCAGGGAAGTAAAGTGAGGGATGTATTGATAAAAACGGATGCGGATCTGCAAATGTTTTTGAATGAAATGTAATGCCGGTTGATTTGTTGGATAGCTGATGTGAAATACCGGGAATGGGTAATTTGGAATTGGTTTTAAGGTCGAAAGTATTTTCAGTTGCTGTATAACTTAGATTTTCAAATACTGTCATTTAGGATCACGCGACAGTTAAAAACTACAAAGGATAACAGGCATCACCCAATTCTTCAGTCATAATTATTAATTACAATAATAAAAGGTGTCAAAATATTTAATCGTCGGCTTAGGAAATCCCGGAAATGAATACGCAAATACCCGACATAATATTGGTTTCGATGTGGTGCATGCATTTGCCATGAAACACGGCGGCATTTTTAAAGAAAGCCGGCTGGCATACACTGCCGAAGCGAAGTGGAAAGGGAAAATTTTTGTTTGCGTTTGCCCTACTACCTTTATGAATCTAAGCGGCCGTGCATTCAAATACTGGATGGAGAAAGAAAAAGTACCTGTTGAAAATACGCTCACTATTGTAGATGATCTCGCTTTACCCCTTGAAAAACTCCGGCTCAGAGCCGCCGGAACGCATGCCGGCCATAATGGTTTGAAAGACATCCAGGCAATTTTAGGTACGGATGCATATCCAAAACTGAGGTTCGGTATCGGTTCTTCATTTCCGAAAGGAATGCAGGCAGATTTCGTATTGGGCAAATGGCAGCCGGCGGAGATTGCTGTGGTAAGAACTAAAATTACGGCCTGTGTGGAGGTTATTGAGAACGTTGCGACGATCGGTTTGGAACGCACGATGAATGCAGTAAATACGGTCAGCTTTTAGTCATATCGGGTATTTCTCTACATTTTATTTCAACGTTTTACCCTATTTTCGCCGCAGGTATTTTAAAGATATTTAATGTTTATGTATGAAGATCATTTGTATTGGCAGAAATTATGCGGAGCATGCGAAAGAGCTTGGAAATGATATTCCGGATGAACCCGTAATTTTCATGAAACCCAAGAATGCTTTACTTCAGGGCCATACTCCTTTTTATTACCCGGAATTTACCAATGATCTGCATTATGAATGCGAACTTGTGCTTCGTGTGTGTAAGAACGGAAAATATATTCAGGAACGCCAGGCACCGAATTATTACAATGCGATCTCGGTAGGTATAGATTTTACAGCAAGAGATATTCAGGACGATCATAAAAAACGCGGACTTCCGTGGGAAAAAGCAAAAGCATTTGATAATTCCGCTGCCGTTGGAAAATTCATTGATGTAACCCCTGCTTTCAATAAAAAAGGGATCAGGTTTTCATTGAAGAAGAACGGGGAGTTGGTGCAGGATGGTAATTCTGATGATATGCTTTTTAGTTTCGACAGTATCATTTCACATATTTCAAATTATTTCTCACTCAACATCGGCGATCTTATTTTTACCGGAACACCCGCAGGAGTAGGAGAGTTGGTTGTAGGAGACGAACTGGAGGGTTTTTTAGGAGAAGAAAAGCTATTAGCACTTACTGTGAAGTAAGGAACCTCAATCAGGAAGTCAAAACTTAAAAGTGAAAACCTAAAAGTAAATTTACGAATTAGAGGATGTGATTCTATCCCATATTATGTATGAACTGAATACAGTTTTTGGCTTTCCCTTTTTACTTTTGCCTTAGGTGATTTATTCTTCATAAAATTCAATCAAGCTCCCGAAATAATTTTCATCCCAACCGCTTACAATATCCTCATAAGCTTCATCGGGAATATTGGTATGACGCAGTTCTGCCGAGGTTTTATTTTTATCAGCATGCAATTTTATCGTAACGATTGACGGTTCTTCCTGGTCTCCAAAATACCATTCCTGTACGATCTTTTTATCTTTCTCAAATTCGAGATTTTTACCCTCAATACTGCCGTCCCAAAGTGAGAATTCACTGCCGGCTTCCGTACTCATTTCTGCTTTCTCACCGGTCCATAATTGAATGGTGGCGGAATTGGTAAGTGCGGCATATACTTCTTCCGGCGTAGCTGAAAGGATGTAGTATTTTTTGAAGTCTTTCATTGTGCAAATTTAGCGATGATAGCCTGTGCTTCAAATTAACATTTTTCTCCACCGCATTCTTATTAAATTTGATATCAAATTACAAGTAATGACCTTCAAAAAATACCTTTTCGCAGTATTGGTCCTTTGCATTTCAGCAGGGGCTTCGGCACAGTACAAATCCTTTAAGATTTCCGAAAACAGAGATACGATAAATCGTCTCGATAAGCAGGGCTTTAAGCAAGGCAAGTGGGTGGAGCGACAGGAATCTGTGCGTGGTGAGCCGGGCTTTGAAGTAGAAGGGCTTTATAAGAATGACCAAAAAGAAGGGATTTTCCGTCACTACACGCTGCAGGGCGATCCCATCGGTTTTGAAACTTACCTGCATGGCGGTAAGGATGGGTCACAACAGTATTATTCTCCACTCGGTGAATTGCTGAGAGAAGAAAGCTGGAAAGGTTTTAATCCTGATGCACCTTATGATACCATTCCGATATATGGCACCGGCAGCGGGGAGATCGTAGATTATAAAATTGTAAAAGCAGAGCCTTACAGTGTAAAACAGGGAACCTGGAGATATTATGAAGCTGTCACCGGTAAATTATTGAAAACAGAAGAGTGGAGCCGTAACGTGATCGTTTTGCCGGATGCACCGAAGCCCCAGGCGGGCGTAGGTGCAACGCTCGACGGTGTAAAAAAAGTAGTGCCTAAAACACCGGAAATGCTGGAGTGGGAAAAAAAGAATAAGGGAAAGAAAAATGCGATAAGGAACGGACAGACCGGTATATAATGTTGATTTGAAAATGTGAAGATTTGGAAATGTGAAATCACTAATGGTTTGAAAATATATAAAAAAAGCGGTTGCACTTGCAACTGCTTTTTTATTGAAAGAATATCAGGGAATTACAACTTCAAATTTTCAAATCTCCCCATTTCCAAATCTTCAAGTTGATTTACTTCATTTCCTTCTGCATCGGATTTCCCTGTCCGCCTGCCGCGCCGCGCGGATTGCCGCCGGTGCGTGCTTTGAACATTTGGAATTTCGAAGGCTCCGCTGTTATGTTCCACACATTATTTGCTTCGTTGATATCGGCCGTTTCTCTCAACGGATCTAATTTAATAGACGCAACTTCTTTGTCTTTTACAAAAACCTTCGTCACTTTGTTTTCATTCTTGCGCCAGATCTGTACAGGAATGCGATCGATCTGTTTTGAGCCGTCTTTGAATGTCCACTCAATGATGATCGGCATTACCAACCCGCCTTTGTTGCTGAAGGTTAATTCGTATAAATTCTTACCGCCGGCTATCTGAATTTTTTGGTCTGCTGTAAATGTATCCGAAACAGGTGCGGGTATTGTGATCTGGAACGGAGTGCTGTCTACTTTTGCCAGACCGCGATCGTAGCGCCAGTAGAAATCACGCAATTCAGGATCTGCATCTGTTGCGAATACAATTTTTTTATCTTCCCTGTTTCTTATTTTAGAGATGTCGTCAAATGTATTCAATAATGGCCTTGAAACCGGTTGAGTAGTATTGCTTCCTCTTGTTCTTATCGGCGGTTCTTCCGTGCTCAGGTTTGCCCATTTAACGGTATCTAATGAAATATCACATGGATCCGTGTTATAGAACCAGCCGCGCCAGAACCAATCCAGATCTTCCGCACTCGCATCTTCCATCGTACGGAAAAAATCTGCAGGCGTGGGATGTTTGAACGCCCATCTTCTTGCATATTCGCGGAAAGCAAAATCAAAGTTTTCTCTGCCGATAATGGTTTCGCGGAGAATGTTTAAACCCGCAGTCGGTTTGCTGTAAGCGTTAGGCCCGAACTGAATAATGTTCTCACTGTTCGTCATGATAGGCTCCAGCTGATCTTTCGGCAACTTCATGTAATCAACAATTTTATACGCCGGTCCTTTGCTCACCGGGAATTTGTTGTCCCATAACTCTTCCGTCAAATATTCACAGAAAGAATTCAAACCTTCATCCATCCATGTCCACTGACGTTCATCACTGTTTACGATCATCGGGAAGAAATTGTGACCTACTTCATGGATCACCACACCAAGCATACCGTTCTTCGTGCCTTCGCTGTACGTTCCGTCTTTTTCGCAACGGCCGAAGTTGAAACAGATCATAGGATACTCCATACCGTTTGCAGCTTCGATACTTTGTGCTACAGGATAAGGGAAAGGTATCGTGAATTTTGAATAGGTTTTGATGGTGTGTGCCACTGCTTTCGTGCTGTATTTTTTGTACAGATTATACGCTTCTTTTCCGTAAGCGCTCATGCACATTACTTTTTTCCCTTCCACGTACGCAGGCATCGCATCCCAAACAAATTTGCGGCTGCTGCCCCATGCGAAGTCACGCACCATATCTGCTTTGAAGATCCAGGTTTTCTTTTGTGTTGATTTTTGTTTTTCGCGTGCAGTCGCTTCAGCAAGTGTTACCACTTCTGTAGGCTCTTTCGCATTTTGTGCGGTCTGCCATCTGGTAAACTGCGCAGGACTTAATACCTGCTGGTAATTTTGTCCCTGACCGGTTGCCATTACCACGTGATCTGCAGGAACCGTCATTGCTACTTTAAAATTTCCGAACGTGAGCGCAAACTCACCGCTTCCCACAAATTGATGATTTTGCCAGCCCTGAAAATCGCTGTACACACAAAGACGCGGATACCACTGCGTCATGGTATACAGGTCGTTCCCATCTTCCGGGAAAAATTCAAAACCACCGCGACCGCCGTATTTCGTACGCTCGATGATGTTGTAGTTCCAGTTTATCTTGAAGATGAATTGCTGACCCGGTTTTAATGCTGTCGGCATTTCAATACGCATCATAGTTTTATTGATCGTATATTTTAATGCAACACCCGCAGCATTTGTAACAGCAGTGATATTGTCACCGTATTCTTTATCGAGCTTGCCGGTTTGCATTCTGGCAAGATCCACATCGCTCAATGATCTCGGCATTGTGCTGCTCGTTTGATAGCCGGAGTTATTTACAGAGCTGTGCTCGTTCTCGTCCAACTGGATCCAGAGATAATCAAGATTGTCAGGCGAGTTGTTGTAATAAGTAAGCGTTTCTTTACCCGTCAACTTTCTGTTTGGTTCATCCAGTTCGCATGTAATGTCGTAATCACAACGCTGCTGCCAGTATTTTGGTCCGGGTGCACCGCTTGCGGTACGATATTCGTTTGGTGTGGGAAGGATAGTTCCGAGCTGCTCGAAACGGTTACCGTGGTTACTGCCCGGATTGTTTTTGATATCCTGTGCGAAGCAATTAAAAACCGCCGCGCAAATGATCATCAGTAAGAAGATTTTTTTCATATTTGGTTTAGTTTGTTAGTCATTTTTGAACGTCTGTAAAGTTAAATATTTAAGGTATTCTTTCGAATGCAAACTTTGCCGCCCATATAAGCGAAATGCCGCTCAGCGCAATTATCCACCATCGCCTGGTTACGCCGAGGTTATTTACGAAAAGCCAACTGAATAAGAGTATGAGTGAAACGACAGCAATCTGGCCCGCTTCAAGTCCTATGTTGAAGCCGAATAAACTCCAACCGATTGTCTGATCTTTTGCCAGCATAAAGCGGATCGTATTTGCAAAACCCATCCCGTGTATAAGTCCGAAGCACAATGCAAAAAAATAATTGATGCGTAATTTTTTCTTATCAAAATTGGTTTGAAATAAATTAAATGCAGCAGTAATGATGATTGTGCAGGGAATGAGAAATTCCACCCATTTGTCATTCGCACGGATCACATCATAAACGCTTAACGCCAGTGTAAGCGAGTGGCCGATGGTAAATGCTGTTATCAAAACAAGCACCTGATTCCAATCTTTGATCAGGTAGATGGCAGCGAGCGCTAAAATGAACAACTGATGATCCAATGCATCTGCGCTGATAATATGACGCCAGCCTTCTTTGAAATAAAATGCTAAATCATTCATGCGTTTGAGCGCTTTGTTTAAGTTTGCAACTGCCGGTCTCAAATATATAAGTAAACAACAATTTTTTCTGCCGATGAAAGGTTTATTATTTAAATGGTTATTTCTTCCCCTGATATGGTTATGCGTCGCTGCAAAAACCGATCATCATCCCATTTTTGTGAGCGTTACCGAGATCGAACACAACGCAAAAGCTAAGACCCTCGAGATAAGTTGCAAGATCTTCACAGATGATTTTGAAAAGACCTTACGTGCGGCTTACAAAACGCATGTGGATCTGCTCGATCCTGAAATAAAGCCCGCAATGGATAAGTTGGTGAATGATTATGTGCAAAAACATTTAAAGATTGCGGTTGACGGAAAGCAGGCATCTTTAAAATACCTCGGCTACGAAAAAATAGAAGAAGGAATTTACAGTTATTTTCAGGCGGATAATATTCCGTCGGTAAAAAAAATTGAAGTAACTGATGATGTGTTATTCGAATTCAACGAACAACAAATGAGTATTGTTCATGTGATCGTAAACGGGAACAGGCAGACTAACAAATTAAGCGGATCTGAAAAAAGTGTAGCGGTTAGTTTTTAGTGCTTAGTTAGGTGTAAAGGGTGATGAGTTCCATTATTATCCATTGTCCGTTATAAAATTATCCATTATCCCTCGAGCTGCTCCTTCAATTCCTCTGAAATAGTCACAAGGATCTTATCGATCCGTTGTCCGTCCATATCAATGATCTCAAAAGTGAAATCACGCCATTCAAATTTTTCACCTGTTGCAGGAATATGTTCCAGCTCATGCAAAGCAAAACCGGCAAGTGTATCAAATTCATGTTCGCCTTCATTCATCCAATCCGCACGATCAAAGTAACTTAGGAAATCATAAAAATGAATTTGTCCGTCGGTTAAATAACTTCCGTCATCACGTTTAATGATCTCATATTCTTCCTGGCCCGTTTGCGGAACATCACCGATGATGGCTTCCAGAATATCATTCAGTGTGATCATGCCTTCCAGCGTGCCGTATTCATTTACGATGAATGCAGAGTGAATCTGCGAAGACTTAAATTTTTCTAACAGTTGGTATGCGGAATTATTTTCGGGAACAAAAAGTGCCGGCTTTATGATCTTGCTCAACGGCTCTTCGCCATTGGTTTTGAACAGATCTTTTACATAAACGATCCCTTTTATATTATCAACGGTTTCTTCGCATACAGGAAAAGTACTGAAGATGATCTCACCTGATTTATTCTTTACATCATTCACCGTTTCTTTCATGTCGTGCCACACGATATCGGTGCGGTGCGTCATCAATGAAGTGATATTTCTGTCACCTAAATGAAACACTCTTTCGATAATTTCTTTTTCATCTTCTTCGATAGAACCGGATTCACTTCCTTCGGAGATCATCGCTTTAATTTCTTCCTCGGTTACCGCACTGTCTGTTGCTTTCTTAATATTGAAGATCTTAAAAATGAGCGTCGTGATATTCGTGAGTAACCACACAAAAGGATACACGATCATCGACAATACATTCATTGGTTGAGCCACGGCTCTTGCGATCTTTTCCGCACGCAGCAAACCGAATTTTTTTGGGATCAGTTCGCCGAAAATGATCGATAAAAATGTAACGATAATTACAACAACAGTGGTTGCGATTGTTTCCGCATATTTATCCGTAAAGGAAATGCTGTGAAAAAAAGGCACGAGCAGTTTGCTGAATTTTTCGCCCGAGTACACACCCGTTAAAATGGAGATCAATGTGATCCCGATCTGCGCCGTACTCAGAAATTTTTCGGGATTTGTCGCAAGATCAAGGGCGGCTTTCGCCTTCTCATCCCCCTTTGCGGCCTGCGCTTCGAGGCGGCCTTTTCTCGCACTTACAAGCGCAATTTCACTCATTACAAATAGCGCATTCACAAAAATTAGTAGTAACAGTATTAAAACTTCCGTCATATATGCCTTCCCTGTTGGTTAAAAGAAGTTAATGCAAATATCTGTAATCTATATTAAATCAGGGTTTTTGGGTAAAAGATGACGTTTTTGTTGAAAAGCAAAGTTGTTGCACCGGCTTTTTCAGCACCCGGCGGCATCGTTGTGTCACTCACTTCACCGGCATATCAATTGGCACCTGCAGCGGATCGACAGGCAGTAATAAAACCCCTTGATCGGCTATTATTATTTATTTTTACGTAGATATCTCTGTGGAGGCTGCAATCTGTCGTATGTTTTAAGCAGGGATTTACAGCAACGGCATCCACAAAAGTTCAACAAACATTATTTTTACCGCTGCTGCTCAACCAATTTAAACCTGAATCAGGAATGCTTATAAGATGGCGTGTGCCCAAAACCATACAATGGCTGGTAAAATTATTCTTCATCTACCTGTTTATTTTTACAGCGTTCAGGGTTGCCACGGTCATTTGTTTTAAACCAAAGAGTTTGGGTTGGACTGATCTGCTTCCCTCATTTTGGCTTGGAATGAAGTACGACCTTCGTTGGATCGCATTGATCCTGATGCCAATCCCGCTGATCTCGGTTTACCCGAAATTTTCTCCTTTTTACAATGAAAATTCCAAAAGATTTTGGACGGTCTATTTAGGAATTATCACCTTATTGGTGTTGTTTTTTTACGGCGCCGATTTCGGACAGTTTGCTTACATTAATGCAAGACTCAACGCTGATGCCCTGATCTTCGCGGAAGATCCGCACGAAAGTCTGCAGATGATCTGGCAAAGTTATCCGATCGTTTGGATCCTGTTGGGTCTCATCGGCGCAGTTCTCATGATGACCTGGATGTTCCGCCGCACACACGTTACCGTGGAAGGTAAAAATATCAATGTGCATAAATTCGGGTATCGCCGTCGCTGGCACGCCGCCGCCTTGCTGATATTGATCTGGTTCATGTATGGCTTTTTTACTGCGAAGCCGCTCAACTTTTTTCGTGCGTTCAATCTTAATGATGAATTTAAAAGTAACCTCGCTTTAAATCCTTTACAAAACTTTTTTACCACGCTTCGATTCCGCGATCCCGATCTTAATACGCATGCAAAAGAATATTATCCGGAAATAAGTAAATTTTTGGGAATGGACACGGGTGCAAAAGGTTATAGCCGTGCAATGCATCCGGGCAGCAATGCACCGGAAAGCAGGCCAAACGTAGTGTTGGTGATCTGCGAAAGTTTCAGCATGTATAAAAGCAGCATGAGCGGCAATCCGCTCAACAGTACTCCGTACTTTAACAGTCTCACCAAAGAAGGCGTATTTTTTAACCGTTGTTTTTCTCCTACGTTCGGTACCGCTCGCGGTGTATTCGCGATTGTTTCAGGGATTCCGGATGTGCAGTTGTCGAAGTTCTCTACAAGAAATGAATCGGCAGTAAATCAACGTACTATCATCAATGATTTTGCGGGTTACAGCAAATATTATTTTATCGGCGGCAACAGTGATTTCAATAATTTTCGCGGACTCATTCATAATATCAAAGACGTAAATATATATGAGGAAGGGAAGTATACATCGCCTAACCTGAATGTGTGGGGCATCAGCGATAAGAACCTTTTTCTTGAAGCAAATAAAGTGATGGCGGCTGAGACGAAACCTTTTTTTACTATTATTCAGACAGCCGATAATCACCGTCCGTTCAACATTCCGGAAGAAGACAAAGATTTTGTGCAGAAGAATATTCCCGACGAAGAGTTGAAAAAATACGGCTTTGAATCGCTCAAAGAATACAACGCATTCGCTTACACGGATTATTGCTATAAAAAATTCATTGAAGCCGCGAAGAAGGAAAAATATTTTAATAATACCATTTTCATTTTCGCAGGCGATCATGGTGTGGAAGGAAATGCATCCGCGATCTATCCGAATGCATGGACGGAACAACGGCTATCCGACGAGCATATTCCCTTGTTATTTTATGCGCCCGCTTTACTTGCGCCTCAACAAAGAAGTGAGCCCGTCTCTCAAATTGATATTTTGCCTACAGCCGCAACCATGGCGGGAATCAGCTACACGAATACCACCCTCGGGAGAGATCTTACCGATACCGCTGCTATAAAACAAAACGCGGCGTTCATTATTTACCATGCACCCGGTTGGATCGGATTAGTGAATAAGGATTTCTTCTACCGCAAAAATATCCGCATCAATAAAGAAGAATTGGTAACCGTTACGGATAAAAATTTGTCTTTAACTGCGGCGCAAACGGATTCTGTAAAAAAGAAAATGTCTTCGCTCACGTCAGGTTTGTATGAGACGGCAAAATGGATGTTGGTGAATAATAAAAATAAGTAGGAAGACGACATTGCCTGAGAGAAAGACAACAAATGGAAGTATCAATTGTAGGATCTCCCCCTTTTTTTCAATCAATTTAGAGATTAAAGGATCTTCAGAATCTGCAAAAGATGGTTCCTGTTTTTGTTTGTCCGTCGATGTGATCCGTGGGACGGGATCATCAGCGAAAATATGCATGAAAATGTTAACTTGCTTTCTCCGCTATCATTATCAATCTCGGTGAGACGATTTCATCATAAGCGTTGAAAAAATAATCACCGTATACTTCTTTTATTTTCAGACCTTGCTTGTTGAACATCTTTTCGAAATCACTTAATGAAAATTTAGAAACCTTTTCCGTGTATTGCAGGGGTGCGGGCAGGGCTTTATCTTCAACGATTATTTTTTTATAAAAATGCGAATCGTCTGTCCATTTGGTGATGGTATAAATAGCTTCACCGATCGTTTTTACGATTTCTTCTGTTCCTCTTTTTTCAGAGAATTTTACATTAAGGAAATCCATCACAAAACATCCGCCGGGTTTCAATGCTTGTGAAATGGTGCGGATCGCATTATCATGCTCACGTTGTGTTTTGAAATAGCCGAAACTCGTAAAGAAATTAAACGCGTTATCAAAATAATTGATCCGAAAAGGGAAACGCATATCGTGTTCATAAAAATGCAAATGCGCAGATTCATGTTTTAGGGCTTCTTTAATGCTTTCGTGGCTCAGGTCGATTCCCGTAACGTCAAAATCTTTTGAAGCAAGTTGCATCGAATGACGGCCTTTTCCGCAGGCTACATCCAACATGGTTGCCCCGCAAGCCGGCTGAAGGTGAAGGATCAGCTTATCAATGAAATCAGCCGCTTCTTTTTGATCGCGGTAAGCATATAGTTGGTGGTAATACGGTGAATTGAACCAATCTTTGAACCAGGAATTTTCCATGAGACAAAGGTAGCTGATAAGTTGACAGATGACAGTTGACAGTGCGAATTCTTAAATATTTTTTTGCTTTTCTGTCAACTTCAGGCTGTAATCTATCAACTTCTTTCGATTATCCATTATCAATTATCAATTATCTTTGCAGCCTCCAAAAAAGTCTTCAGAAAAATGGCATTGATAAAAAGTATTTCGGGCATACGCGGAACGATCGGCGGTGCAATCGGCGATAACCTTACGCCGTTGGATATTGTAAAGTTTACGGCGGCTTACGGCGTATGGCTTAAAACGCAATCCGGCAAAAAAACAGGCGCTAAAAAAGTAGTGATCGGAAGGGACGGACGCATCAGCGGCGAGCTCGTTAAAAATATCGTGTCATCTACCTTATGTTCTCTTGGTATTGATGTGATCGATACGGATCTTAGCACAACACCAACGGTGGAAATGGCAGTTCTTGCATTGAAAGCCGACGGCGGCATCATCCTCACGGCCAGCCACAATCCTAAAGAATGGAACGCATTGAAATTGCTGAACAATAAAGGTGAATTCATCAGCGGTGCCGAAGGAGAGAAGATTCTTGCGATTGCAGACAGCGAAGCTTTTGATTTTGTTCCGGTAAATAAATTGGGCAATATCACGAAGAATGAAGATACATTGACGGATCATATCGAAAAGATATTGGCGCATCCTGCAGTTGATGTTGCATTAATCACGGCAGCCAATTTTTCTGTTGTTACGGACGTCGTGAACAGCACGGGTACACTTGCCGTTCCGCAATTGTTGGAAAAATTAGGTGTGAAAAATGTTACCGTTTTGCACGGCGAACTAACGGGCGATTTTGCGCATAATCCGGAACCGTTGCCGGAGAATCTTACGGATCTCAGTCGCGAAGTAGTTAAGAAAAAAGCGTCACTCGGTATCGCTGTGGACCCCGACGTGGACAGACTTTGTTTTGTATGTGAGGACGGCAGTATGTTTGGCGAAGAATACACTTTGGTGGCCGTTGCGGATTATATGCTGAGTATTCAAAAAGGAAATACCGTAAGCAATATGTCGTCTACAAGGGCGCTGAAAGATGTAACAATAAAGCATGGCGGAGAATATTTTGCAAGTGCGGTAGGTGAAGTGAACGTGGTAAATAAGATGAAAGAAGTAAAAGCAGTGATTGGCGGAGAAGGTAATGGCGGTATCATCGTTCCGGAACTGCATTACGGTCGTGATGCTTTGATCGGGATCGCGTTGTTCTTAACGCATCTGGCAAAAAGTAAAAAAAGTATTCGTCAGTTGCGCAATACGTATCCTGATTATTTCATGAGCAAAAATAAGATCACGCTCAATGCGGGTACGGATGTGAAAACGGTCTTCGCCGGCATAAAAGATAAATACAAAAATCAGCCGATCAATACAGATGACGGTTTGAAAATAGAGTTTGACACGGATTGGGTTCATTTGCGTACCAGTAATACGGAACCGATCATCAGAATTTATGCAGAAAGCAATCTTGAAAAAACAGCGGATAATATCGCTACAAGATTGATGAAAGATATTAATGAAGCGATGGCGGGGTAGGAGTGTTGAGTGTTGAGTTGATTTGGATTAGCAAGTTATCAATCCAAGTACGATCATTAAAATATCATATTTTTAAAAGGCGACGATTAGAAAAGGGCTTCACATTTTCACATCTTCAAATTTCCAAATCTTCAAATTGAGTTTTTATGGAAAGAATTTATTTCGACAATGCCGCTACAACAGCTTTAGATCCTGAAGTGTTGGATGTTATGATGCCTTATCTAACGGAGAAATTCGGTAATCCTTCTTCTATTTATTCCTACGGAAGAGAAACAAGAATGGCAGTGGAAACCGCGAGGAAATCAGTGGCAAAATTACTGAATGCAAATCCTGCGGAAATCTTTTTTACGGGCTGCGGAACGGAAAGCAGCAACACTGCTATTTATGCTTCGATCCGTGATCTGGGTTGTAAACATATCATTACGTCGCCTGTAGAACATCACGCAGTAAAACATACCGTAGAGCATTTGGATAACATGGATATGGTTACGGTGAGTTACGTAAAATTATTGCCGGACGGTCACATAGATATCGAGGACCTCGAAAAGCTATTAGCTGCGTCAACAGAAAAGACATTGGTGTCTTTAATGCACGCAAATAATGAGATCGGTAATATGCTTGACCTGCATGAAGTGGGCAATCTTTGCAAATTATATAATGCTGTTTTTCACAGTGATACTGTGCAGACTGTCGGGCATTTTCCGATAGATCTTCGCAATACACCTGTTCATTTTATTACCGGCGCTTCTCATAAATTTCACGGGCCGAAAGGCGTGGGAATCTTATACATCAATGAGAACGTTCGTATCAAGCCCTTTATTCACGGAGGTTCGCAGGAACGCAACATGCGTGCGGGAACGGAAAATGTATATGGCATTGTAGGTTTTGCAAAAGCTTTTGAAAAAGCAACTGCAGCTTATGAAACCGACAGTGCTTATATCGGCACGTTGAAATATTACATGCACGAGCAACTTAAAAAACATATTCCGGGTGTTGGCTTTAACGGTGATGTTTTGGGCAGAAGTTTATACACGGTCTTAAGCGCAAGCTTCCCGAAAACGGAAAGATCAGAAATGATCTTATTCAATCTCGATATTAACAACATTTGCGCAAGCGGCGGAAGTGCCTGCACCAGCGGCGCCGAACAGGGTAGTTATGTGATCCGGGCGATCAACAATGATCCGAATGCCATTACGGTTCGTTTCAGCTTTTCAAAGCATAATACGAAAGGGGAAGTGGATGCGGTGATTGAGAAATTAAAGGAACTGATTTAACAATGGATAATTGAATAATCGATAATGGATAATCAGAAAGCCTCTGAACTTCAGAGGCTTTCTGATTTTATTGAGATCTTCGCTATCAAATATCCAGTAACGATTATCCATTATTTATAACCAAGTTTATCCGTCACTTCTTTCGGCAATAGCGGTAATTTTCTTCTGTCTGTAAGGAAGCTGTTCAACTGAGAAATTTCCTTAAAAATATAATGCCTGTCCATGGCGCCCTGCAGATAACCTGCACCGCTGCTGCCTCCTGTGCCGATGCGTGTACCGATCATGCGGCGAACCATATTGATATGACGATAGCGCCAGTTGCCCAATTGGTTGTCGATCTCCAGCAAAGTATCCAGCAATTGAAAAGGTAGTTCGAGCATCGGATAACCGCGATAGATCATGATGAATAATGCGGAACGGCACGCTTCCGGCGTTAAGGAACGGTCCGGATTTTGTGTTGCGTCGAAGAAAATTCTTCTGAAATGTTCAAGATTTATTTTCTCTGCTTCCGCTAATCCTGCAGCATAAATATTTTCATAGTCCTTCCAAAACGGATGATTATTGTTTATGGGATCTGCAACATCAGCCGCATCAGATGCAACAAAATTTTTCCAGTAATCCGCGTCTTTGAAAAACGGCATTCTCTCCAGCCAATTGTTGATGAGTTCTAATATGGATGCATGGCTCTCTGTTTCTTTAATCGCAGAAAGATCTTTCTCATTGAGCTGAGAAGTGTAGTATTGCTGACCGTGGCGTTGATCGAACTTCAGTCCGAGCACGGCCTCAATGCGTTTGAACTGAGTGCTTTGAAAGCCCGACGCCGGACGAAGCATATCACGGAAATCAAGGAAGTCCATGGGTGTCATCGTTTCCAGGATGTCGATTTGTTGCACCAAAACTTTTAAGATCGTTACTACACGTTGCATGCGGTGAACAACGGTCTGCAGATCAGGCGCATTGTCATTCATGCTCGGCTGACTCATCGTTTCTGTTACCGCATGTAATTCAAACAGGATCTGTTTAAACCATAACTCATAGGCCTGGTGAATAATGATAAATAACATTTCATCATGCGCGGGCTCATTTCCTTCCTGAAAACTTACGGGTTGCTGCGCAGCAATAATTTTATCGAGGGCAAGATATTCGGCGTAATAAACAGGAGGGTGCTGCATGTGAGTTTTGAGTTTTGAGTTTTGAGTCCTTTGCGGCGGCAAGTTACTATTTTAAGGGAAAGTAATCAATGCCCGTAAAAGCGGATAAAGATATAATGATGAAGTGTGCCACACCACCGGAGATGATTTTTACTGCACTGCCGGTACAACGGAAATTAAAGAAGTTGCACGCAATGCTTTCTCAAAAGAAAAACGTAAAGGATCGGATTGACAGTCTTACCTGATCAAAATACTCGTGCCTTTTTCAAACACATGTTTTCCTGATTCGGTGTTGATATAATCCAACATCCATACGAACGTACCAGGATCCTGCTTTAGGCCTCTGTAAGTGCCGTCCCATTTATTGAGCCAGCTGGTAGAGTAAAATACTCTTTGGCCAAAACGGTTGTAAATACTGAATGTCAGATTCGTACTCTTGTATGCTTTGAGCGGATATAGATAATCATTGAGACCATCACCGTTTGGTGTGAATGCGGTAGGGACGGTGATAAAGCAACTGTATACTACTTTCACCGGCATCATCGTCGTGTCATAACAACCGAAATTATTTTCCGCGATCAGTTGCGGTAATGCAGTGTAATCGGTTTGAATAAAAGGAACATACGTTTGCGGCGCCGGATCTTTTACACTTAGAATATTTCCGTTGCCGATCGTCCATTTCCAATCGATGATCGTCCCGAGTGTTTTGTTGGTAAAAACAGCTTTGCTTCCCGGGCATACCAATGCAGACACGTCAAAATCAGCCTTTATGTAATTATCAAAGATAATAAGGATAGAAGCGGTGTCAATGCACACACCATTACTCACGATAAGTGTCGTTGGCTTTGGTTCAAAGTTGAAATAAGTGATTGAGGGATTTTGTGTAAAATTATCAGTTATCGGCCCACCGAATGTCCAGTGCCAAAAATTCACATGATTTGCAGAAGCATACATATAAGAAACAATATCTTTTTCACAGGTGTACGCGGTTGAATAAGTAAAAGCTGCATTCACAGTATCTGCTACATGGAATGAAACCTGTGCGGGCAGCGGAGTTTCAACGCCGCACTCGTCAATGATCGTATTCCCGTCCGGACCGTTCTGCAAATGAAGCACAAAGGTTCCGTCAACGGTCAATGGCTGCGAAAGTGATAATAAGATCTTTGTTGTTTCTCCGTTTACGCAGGTATACGTTGCACCGGTGACGGATACCGGATATGGTCCTGTAATATTGAACTCGCCGCCGTTGGGATCAATGCTGTTGCAAAGAATTTTCTTTTTGAAAACGATCTCTAAAGTTTGGGGGGCGCATTTTGGTTTTGTTATACTGTCGAGCGGGGTTGGTAAAAGCGGGTACACTGTAAATTGTACGCTTTCGCCCGGAGGTATGATCTTTCCGCAGACGTCCAGTAATGTGTTGAAATCCGTCCCATTCTTTATTTTAACAGTGTATGTTCCCGGTGCAAGTCCGCCGCTTAAAAAGATCGACATGGTATCCGCATCAAAACCGCTGCTGCATTGGAAAGATGATGCGGCTATCGGAATAGAATCAACATTGGAAGAGTTGGTAACAATAAAATCAGAACCATCAGGCGCCAGAGTGTTGCACCTCATTTTTTTATTGGTATAAATTCGTATCTCCGTGCCGTCGCATGGCGCTTCTGCTTTCACAAGGTGCGGATCGAGCGGATCGGTGATAACGCCGGTGCCCCCGCCGAAGGAAAGGGAGTAACCGCTTTGAGAATCGGTATAGTGACTGATCAGCAGTAAATAATTATGTCCTGCAATAATATTAGGCATTGCCGCGAAGCGCGGAGTATTTTGCGTGGCAGGATCGGATGCACATTGGATATAGTTAACACCGGTAGAAGATGCGCCGGTGGTTCCGTAAGAGCCCGACCAGTTTCCTGTAACAATAATATTATGATTTGTAAAAACGGCATCGGGATCGAGACCGGTAACATCGTACAATTGCCAGTCGTAATCATCGCCGAGATCATTGGGAGTGATCAAAAAACCTAAGGTGCCACTTTGGTAACAGGTGAATTTATACCAGAACGGATTTTTATTTTGGTACAAAGCGTTATCTGTTCCCGTGCAGCCCGGCACAAAAAGATCACTCGTTGTACATATCGGAACGTTGAGCTGTTGAAAAGTAAGTGACCCGCAAACAGGAAAAGCCGTAGGAGGTGTTTGGCCTAATTGTGTACAGGCTCCCTGCCCAAAACTATTTTTAGCAAAGGCAACGCAAATGACAACAATAATGATAAACCTCATACCCTTCATAGCTTAAAGTTATTTGAAAGAGGCGGATGTTGCAGCTATTGCTGCATTGCAATGTTTGCGAATTCGGGATTTTTTACCTGACTGTCACGCGGATATTGCGAATTAATGCAATTACACGAATCGGAGTGTGCAAATCAGGTCATTTTACGTTTCAGTAAACTATTTAATCTTTCCTTTTATTTCCTGCAATTTCAACAACGCTTCTACCGGTGTGAGCCTGTTAATATCTACGTTTTCGAGAGCGGTTCGTATTTCATCAAAGGTAGCGGAGTGGGCATCGAAAATGCTTAGCTGCATTTTGGGCATGTTGAGGCCCTTTATTCTTTCGCTGATATCAGCGGAACGTGAAATACCTTTTTCATTTTCATCAGCATTTTTTTCTTCGAGCTGAAGCAGTATCTCATTCGCACGGTTGATCAAAGCAGGCGGCATACCGGCCATGCGTGCTACATGAATACCGAAACTATGTGTGCTGCCGCCGGGAGCAAGTTTACGAAGGAATATTATCTTATTGCCCGACTCTTTGTTAGTAATATGGTAATTCTTTATTCGCCCGAATTTATTTTCCAACTCATTTAATTCATGATAGTGCGTGGCGAACAATGTTTTCGGCGTTTGCTGCGCCTGATGAATATATTCCGCAATGCTCCATGCGATGGAAATACCGTCGTAGGTGGATGTTCCTCTGCCGATCTCATCCAAAATGATCAGGCTTCTTTGGGTGAGATTATTAAGAATGCTCGCGGTCTCATTCATTTCTACCATGAATGTACTTTCGCCGCCGGTGATATTATCTGAAGCGCCTACTCTCGTGAAGATCTTATCCGTGAGGGGAATTCTTGCTGCAGATGCAGGTACGAAACTTCCCAGATGTGCCATTAACGTAAGCAATGCAGTCTGACGAAGGATCGCACTTTTACCGCTCATGTTTGGTCCGGTGAGAATGATCAATTGCTGAGTAGTATTGTCCAGGTAAATATCATTGCTGATGTATGATTCGCCAACCGCCAAATTTCTTTCGATCACCGGATGCCTGCTGTCTTTAAGATCCAATTCAAAGCCTTCGTGCATTTCCGGTTTTTTGTAATTGAACTGCAATGCATTTTGCGCAAAGCAGCAAAGGCAATCGAGTACTGCCATCACGTGACCGTTCACCTGCATCGGTGCGATGTAATCCTGCAACTCGTTCAACAATTCGCTAAAAAGCTGTGTTTCTATTGCCAGAATTTTATCTTCGGCACCCACGATCTTTTCCTCATACACCTTCAGTTCGGGTGTGATATATCGTTCTGCATTCGCCAGCGTTTGCTTTCGTATCCAGGTTTCGGGTACTTTTGATTTATGCAGGTTTGTTACTTCTAAATAATAACCGAATACATTATTGAAACTGATCCTGAGCGAAGAGATGCCGGTTTCCGCGGCTTCTTTTTGCTGAAGCTCCAATAGATAATTTTTACCGCCGCTCGCGATATCACGCAGTTCATCGAGCTCTGCATGAATACCTGCTGCGATGAGTCCGCCTTTATTTACTGCAGCCGGGGGATTCTCATTGATCTCTTTTAATATTTTGTTGAGGATGAACTGACAACTGTTCAGCGAATCACCCAATCTTTTTAAATATTCATTTGATGAAAATGCGCAGATCTGCTTGATCTCTTCCGTTTGTTGGAGACCTCTTGCAACCTGCAATACTTCACGCGGATTTATTTTTTTGAGCGGCACTTTTGCTGCAAGTCGTTCTACATCACCCGCAAGTTTAATGTGCTTTATAATTTGTAAGCGTGGGTCTGTTTCTTTAATAAGATATTCAACCGTATTTAATCTTTCATTGATCCTCGTAAGATCATTCAAAGGCATGAGCATCCAACGTTTCATCAACCTTGCGCCCATGGGGGAGATCGTATTATTGAGTGTTTTGAACAGACTGGTATTTTCGTGCGGACCAAGCAATTCAAGGTTACGGATGGTGAACCGATCCATCCATAAATGCTCTTCTTTGTTGATGCGCTGCAATGAAGTGATGTGTTGCAGATTCGGATGCTCCGTATCTTTTAAATAATGCAGAATAGCACCTGCAGCTATAATGCCTAAAGACATTCCTTCCGCACCAAAACCTTTAAGACTGTGCGTTTCAAAATGCTTTAATAAAATATCGTTGGCATATTGGTCCGCAAAGATCCATTCATCTAAAGTATAAGTGAAGAATGTACTACCGTATAATTCTTTGAATTGTTTTTGTCTGTTGCGTTGAAAGATGACTTCTGCAGGTTGCAGACTTTGTAATAATTTATCAGCATATTCTCTGTCGCCTTCGGCGATAAAAAATTCACCGGTGGAGATATCTAAAAACGAGATACCAGTTTTATCATCCGTGATGTGCAGTGAGGCGAGAAAATTATTGTTGTTGTGCTCCAGCATTTTGTCGCCGGTAGCAACACCCGGCGTAACCAATTCTGTAACGCCGCGTTTGATAATTCCTTTCGCTGCTTTCGGATCTTCCAGCTGATCGCAGATGGCCACACGATAGCCGGCTTTTACAAGTTTGTGCAAATAAGTATCCATTGCGTGGTGCGGAAATCCCGCAAGTTCTGCGGAAGCAGCGTTGGCGTTATTTCTTTTGGTAAGCGTAATGCCGAGTACCTGAGAAGCGACTACGGCATCCTGTCCGAAAGTTTCGTAAAAATCACCGACACGAAAAAGCAGGATGGCATCAGGATATTTCGCCTTGATGGTATTGTGTTGCTGCATTAAAGGTGTTTCAGAAGCCGCTTTCGCCATAGCCGGCAAAAATATCGATTTTACACCTGTAAATGAATGGCTTTGCCAAACAGTTAGTCACTTTACATTAACATTTAATTACTATAAACGATTAAACTTTACCGGCATAGTATTGTCTGATACTTATCTTTGCAAATCAAAAAAAAACAGTAATGAAGAAAGTATACGCAGTAATACTAATGATGACGGCAGGAATGATGTCTGTAATGGCACAGGGTAACGATCCGAACGCAAAAAAGTTGCTTGACGGGGTAAGTACGAAATTCAAGACTTACAAAACCGTTCAGGCTAAATTCTCTCTCAGGATTGAGAACGGCGCCGGAAAATCTCTTGGTACAAAAACCGGAACAGTGTATATGAAAGGCAGTAAATATCGTATCAGCGTAACAGGGCAGGAAATATTTTCAGACGGGAGCAACACCTGGACGTTTGATAAAGCTTCAAATGAGGTAACGATCAGCAAGATTGATCCGACAGCGAATACAATAACGCCGCAAAAATTATTTACCAACTTTTACGATAAAGATTTTTTGTACAAACTTAACGGCATGAGTACGGCTGCGGGCAAAAAGATGAACGAGATCGAACTTACACCTACAGATAAAACAAAACCTTTCTTTAAAATATTATTATACGTAGATAACAATTCCATAGTGTCTACAAAACTGTTTGAAAAAACAGGCAATAAATATACTTACAGCACGTCAAGTCTTACACCGAATGCCAATGTACCTGATGCAACATTTGTATTTGATGCTAAGAAATATCCGGGAGTTGAGGTTGTAGATCTGAGATAATTATTATGATTTGGAAATTTGGAGATTTGGAAATGCGAACTCCTTTAAAATTTCGGACTTCATTATATACAGAAAAGCGAATCGTAATTGATTCGCTTTTTTATTCGCTATAATCGTCGCCGGGCCATTTTCAAATCTTCAAATTTCCTAGTCATTTTTTCCCCACCTAAATGACTTTCCTTCCAATCCGGCAAGGTCGATAACCCTGTCAACAACGGTTGTTGCTACTTCTTCGATCGTTTTTGGTTTACTGTAAAAAGACGGCGTTGCGGGACAAATAATGCCGCCGGCAAGCGTGATGATTTCCATATTTTTTATATGAATAAGATTGTAAGGTGTATCTCTTGCCACACAGATGAGTTTTCGTTTCTCTTTTAAGATTACATCTGCCGCTCTGGTGATAAGGTCATTTGAAATACCGGACGCGATCCTTCCTAAAGTGCCCATACTGCAGGGTATGATGATCATGGTCCCGTATTTAGCGGAGCCTGATGCAAACGGTGCGCTGAAATCCTGCTGAGAAAAATATTTTACATCAAAACCTCTATAATCTTCATTGTCCAATTCTGTTTTCCATACCTCTTTTGCATTCTCCGTCATTACTACAGAAAGCTCCGAGATCTGATCATTTAATTCAGATAGTTTTGTTAATAAAACCTTCGCATACACTGAACCGCTCGCACCTGTTATTGCTACTACGATTTTTTGTTTTATTTTTTCATTCATTTTCTAAAGTTAATCTATTTACGGATGAAGAAATTAACGGGCTTTTTGTTGACTGCAGTGATCGCAACATCATTTTCATTTAAAGGAAATGATAAGGGGCAGGTGAACTGGATCACGATGCAGCAGCTCAATGAAATGTATGCGAATAATCCGAAGCCGGTAATGGTTGATATTTATACGGACTGGTGCGGCTGGTGCAAACAGATGGACAAAACAACTTATACAAATGAAAAGCTTTCGGGCTATATCAATGAACACTATTACGCCGTAAAATTTAATGCGGAATCAAGAGAAGACCTGAGTTTTAATAACAGAATCTACAAATACAATCCGCAATATAAGGTTAATGAACTTGCACTTTATCTCACCGGGGGCAGACTGGCGTTTCCGACAACTGTTGTAATGAGCGGCGCTGACGGTCAGCCGGCCCCATTGCCGGGGTATCTTAAACCAAAACAACTGGAAGGTCCGCTGAAGTTTTACGGCGATAAAGCAAATGAAAAAGAATCTTATGTATCCTTCAACAAAAAGCTGCATACCGAATGGTAACTTACCTTTGCACAAATAAAAGGTATGACGAAGGCGGAAACATTTCTGCAGCAGATCTCAGCAGCTGCGCAACATAATACACTGATAAAACTTACACTTGGTAATAAGCGCAGTAAGGCCGCTGAAGTAAAGAATATTTATATCAAGCCGGTTATGATAAAAGAAAAGACGACGCTTTCTTTTGTATATCGTTATGCCACTAAAGACATCACGAAAAATTTTACAATTTTAGAGGCCGTCGCACAAATCAGGCATCTGCTGGAAAATGATTTCTATAATGCGGATGTATTTACCGCAAATAATACATTCTATTTTTCCAACGATCAATCGGGTAATGAAAAACTCGTGACAAAAGCTGCGAAAGCGCCTGCGCCGCTTAATCAATCACACGATAAAGAAAAAAAGCGGATCATTCATGCTGCTGCACCGTATTTAGCTGCATTGGGTGTAACAACCGGCGAGGGTAACGTGAAAAAAGAAATGCAACATAAATTTCGCCAGATTAATCGGTATGTGGAGATCATTGACGGGATCATCAAAGACGAAAAAATAAGCGGGGTATATAATGTAACAGACATGGGCAGCGGCAAAGGCTATCTCACATTTGCATTGTATGATCATTTGCAACAAAAAAATATCAACGCCAATATCACCGGTGTTGAAATGCGTAAGGAGTTGGTGGAAAAATGCAACGACATCGCCAAACAATCGGGCTACAAACATTTACAATTTAAAACGGGAACAATACAGGATACCGCAATTGATGCAGTTGATATGCTCATCGCTTTGCACGCCTGTGATACTGCAACGGATGATGCAATCGCGAAGGGTGTAAAAGCAGATGCAAAGATCATCATTTGCGCACCTTGTTGTCATAAGCAAATCAGAAAACAAATGGCGCCGGAGAATGCCTTAAAAAATATCACGAAGCACGGTATCTTACTCGAACGCCAGGCAGAAATGGTGACCGATACTATCCGTTCTCTGATGCTGGAAGCATACGGATATAAAACAAAAGTGTTTGAATTTATTGAAGAAGAAGACACTCCAAAGAATGTGTTGATCGTAGGCGTAAAACATACAGTTCCACAAAACATCCGCGAAGAAAATTTTGAAAAAGTAACAGCGCTGAAAGAATTGTTTGGGGTAAAACAGCATTACCTCGAAACGATCCTCTGATAATTTACCCGGATATTCTCTAACTTCATTCCATGGCTCAAAACCTTTTGGAAGATTACTCAGCCGAAGTCGAAATACGTCCTTCTCAGCAAAACAGGCACCTCGGCCTTTTTCAGGCTTCCGTTTTAAATATGATTGATATGGTGGGCATCGGGCCCTTTATCACGATGCCGATCGTGATCGGTTTGCTCGGGGGAATGTATATCTGGGGCTGGGTTGCGGGCGCATTGCTTTCTTTTTTTGATGCGATGATCTGGAGTGAACTGGGCGCCGCGTATCCTTTAGCCGGCGGCAGTTATAGTTTTCTCAAAGAATCTTATGGTTCAAAAGGCGCAGGCAAATTGATGAGCTTTTTGTATGTATGGCAAACGGTGATACAGGCACCGCTTGTGGCTGCATCTGCAGCTATCGGCTTTGCACAATATTTTATTTACCTCGTTCCGCTGGAAGTATGGCAACAAAAAATGCTTAGTGGTGCGGTGATCATTTTCGTTACATTTTTATTGTACCGCAAAATTGAAAGTATCGGTAAGATCGGCGTATTGCTGTGGGCGGGTGTCATCGGTACTTTAGGCTGGATCATTTTTGCCGGCATTAGCAACGGTAATTTTTTACAGCCGATCATTGATTCAAAAAATAATTTCGATTTGAATGTGATCATGTCGTTCGTATTCGGACAGGCATGTGTAAAAACGATCTACAGTTATTTGGGTTATTACAATGTTTGTCACCTGGGCGGTGAAATAAAATCGCCCGGCAAGAATATTCCGCGGAGTATGTTCATCTCTATTTTCATGATCGCAATCCTTTATCTTTCGATGAACATTAGTGTTGCAAGTGTTATTCCGTGGCAGGAAATAAAAGGATGGCAGGATAGTAATACCAATACTTTTGTGATCTCTACTTTTATTGAAAGGTTGTACGGACATACTGCTGCAATTGTGGTAACAATAATGATCTTGTGGGTTGCACTCGCTTCCTTATTTGCGGTGATGCTGGGCTACAGCCGTGTGCCGTTTGCAGCAGCACAGGACGGTGCTTTTTTTAAAATGTTCGGTTTACTACACCCGATAAAAAACTTTCCTTACGTTTCGTTGCTTATTCTTGCGGTATTCGCATTTGTATTCAGTTTATTATTTCGCATGGGCGAAGTGATCAGCGGAATTTTGGCGATGCGGATCATTGTACAATTTATCGGGCAGGGGATCGGATTGATGATGTTGCGCCAAAGAAAAGGAACAACAACACTTCCCTTTAAAATGCCGTTGTATCCGCTTCCCGTTATCCTCGCTATTGTAATGTGGTTGTTTGTTTTTTATGCAACAGGTTTTAAAGTGATCCTCAGTTTTGTTGCGGTACTGGGAACAGGACTAACGGTGTATTTCGTAAAAGCGAATTTGAATAAAGAATGGCCTTTTGAAAAGGAGATGTAGATTTTTTTATTGATATTTACCGGAATTAAATTTACCCAATGAGAAAATTGAGTTTTCTGGCAGTTGTATGTTGTGTGATATCCTGCTCAAAGAAAAATGATTCGATATCCGTGATACAACCACCAACAGTGACCCCATCACCTGCCGTTGCTCCCGATACACTTACTCCCGGTTGGTCAAACATAAAGTTCCAAAGTGCCGCGGAGACGGTTAACGATGTTTATTTTACTGATGTTAATACAGGGTATATTACGGGATCCGCAGGAATATTTAAGACGGTAAACGCCGGCGCGGCATGGAATATCGCTGGTACGAATGCAGGTTATTTCAATATTGCAGCTTTTGGAAACAGTGCCTGTTTTGTGAATGCAACAAATTCCGTCACAGTAACCCAGAATGGCGGATCAGGTTTTATAACAAATGCTTACAACTATCCGTCAGGAACACCATCTTTTATAGATTGCTTTGCTACGTCCGCTAATATCAGTTACCTCGTTGACCGGCAGAATATATGGAAATCAACAAACGGCGGAAGTTCATTTGCCATAACCTACACTTTTGCCTCCTTCTCATCCGGTTCGCCAAATTTATTTTTCTTAAATGATAATCTTGGCTGGGTTGCATTTGCAGGACAATTATATAAAACATCAGATGGAGGTATAAACTGGACCATTCAACCTCAACCTGCCCCGGGAACTTTTCAGATCAGTTTTACAGACCCGTTAAACGGGTATTGCGCTTTTGGTAATAACGGTTCAGTGGGCGTTTCAAAAACAACAGACGGCGGTGCTACCTGGCAGATCGTTTTAACAAGGAGTAGTCTAAGCCTTATCGATATTTCATTTGTAAACAGTTCTACAGGTTATTTTTCCTATGACAATAAAATCTTAAAAACTACTGATGCGGGTGCCACTTGGACGCAGGTGGTAGCAGCGGGCGGAACGCAACTTATAGAAATACACTTTACTGACGCAAGCCATGGTTGGGCATGTGGTACAGGCGGAGCATTACTTAAATACGTTTTGTAAGGTTTTATAAATACAGATAAAACCAACTAAATCTACAACTTATGAAGAACAGTTTTCTTTTCGTACTTATCGTGCTTTTCTTTTTTTCCTGCTCAAAAAAATCGGGTGATGATGGCCAGAGCTTTGTTCAGTCACCGCCTGTTGTAATTACACCCGTTACTTCGACCGCTACCGACACGCTCGGTGCCGGCTGGACTAAAATACCTGTAACACCGGATAAAACAATCACCGATGTATTTTTTACAGACAGTAACAATGGATACCTGGTATCCGCAGTGGGAGTATATAAATCTATTAACGGCGGTCTTACGTGGACACAGGTAAACTCCGGGAGTTATGAAAATATTGCTGCTTGGGGAAACAAAGCATATTTTGTAGCAAGGGCTTCGCAATCCGGTCTCAGAACAATTGACGGCGGTGCAACTTTTCAGAATGCGCCCGCTACACCCGATGCAGTTGATGTTTTTTATTCATCAGCGAACAATTGCTATACTGCAGGGGCGACTATTAACAGGCGCTCAACAGACGGAGGTGCAAGTTTTCCTGTTGTTTACAATTTCAACGACAATCCCGGCTACACTTCATTGTTCTTTCTTAACGACCTCAATGGCTGGAATATCAGAGGAAACAAAATCTATAAAACAACCGATGGCGCAGTAACCTGGACATCTGCAGGTACCGTATCGGGACCAGGGATGTGTGTTGAATTTATTGATACAAATACGGGTTACTGTACTACCAATACAAATGTATTTAAAACAATCAACGGCGGAACGCTTTGGCAACCCATCTTTACAACACCCTTAACCTCATTTTATAATGATCTGGCTTTCGTAAGTGCCAATGAAGGATATGTTTGTAACGCCAACAAGATATATAAAACAACAGACAGCGGAGCGACATGGGTAAAAGTTGTTGCGCTTGCAAATACGAATCTGATAGAGTTACATTTTACAGATGCAGGTCATGGCTGGGCAACGTGTTTTGACGGCTCTATCCTTCGTTACAATTGATTAGTTTAATTCCCGCAGCAGATCTTCGAGATCGAGCGCTGCGGTATACATTTCCAATGAGCCGTCTGCATGCAGCGGCCATTGTTCTTTTGGTCTGTCCCAGTATAATTCCACGCCGTTACCATCGGGATCATTTAGATACAATGCCTCCGATACACCATGGTCCGCAAAGCCTGTGAAAGGATATCCCGCATCGAGTAATCTCTTATAGATCGCTGCAAGTTCTTTTCTCTCAGCATATAATATGGCAGTATGAAATAATCCTGCGGCGTGAAGCGGCGCAGGGTCTGCGCCTTTGCTGTACCAGGTGTTTAAACCAATATGATGATGATACCCGCCGGCAGAAATAAATGCCGCCTGATCGCCGTACATGGTTGTTACTTCAAAACCCAACAACCCGCAATAAAAATCCATTGCACGTTTCAGATCTGCAACTTTTAGATGAACATGCCCTATGCGGGTTTGAGGCGGTACTTTATAATTGGTATCCATGAGTATTATTTTGAAGCGTAAAATTAGAGGGTTTTTCTGTTTAAACTACAGAGGGAGAGGATGTTTGGCACAACGGTCCGGGCTGTGTTTTTTTGAGGTGTCACTTCGAATAATATCGAATAAAAAAAGCGAAGCTCTTTCAAGTTTCGCTTAAATGCTGTCATCTGTCAACAGTCAACCGGTATCTTTCTCAAAGCGTTCCCGCTTCCGCCATATCAGGAATATCGGCAGCTTTATAATGCCCTGCGTCTAATTTCTTTTTTGTTTCTTCAAATGCTTTCAATGTAAGGTCGATGTCTTCATCGCTGTGCGCTGCCGTCGGAATCAAACGGTAAATGATCTCACCTTTTGGTATAACAGGATACACAACGATCGAACAGAAAATATGATAATTCTCTCTCAGGTCCATTACCATTTGCGTAGCTTCCGGTACGTCACCTTTCATGTAGATCGGCGTTACCGGGCTGTTTGTATTTCCAATATCAAAACCTCTTTCTTTTAATCCGCTTTGCAACCGATTTACGTTGTACCATAATTTTTCACGAAGCTCCGGCATCGTGATGATCATGTCCATACGTTTCAGCATTCCTTCCACAACCAGTGCCGGCATGCTCTTCGCGAAGATCTGCGAACGCACATTGTATCGAAGATATTTGATCACGGCTTTTGGTCCGCAAATAAAACCACCAAGGCTTCCAAGACTTTTTACCATTGATGAAAAGTAAAGATCGATTCCCTCCTGGCATTCCTGCGCCTGATCAGCACCCGCACCTGTTTTGCCCATGTAGCCGAAACCATGTGCATCATCTATGAAAATACGGAACTCATATTTTTTCTTCAACGCAACGATTTCTTTCAAAATGCCTTGTTCACCGTCCATTCCGAATACACCTTCCGTGATAAGCAAAACACCGCCGCCGTTTTTATTCGCAAGCTCCGTTGCTCTTTGTAATTGCTTTTCACAATCATCAATATCGTTATGTTTAAATGCAAACCGGTTACCCATATGAAGGCGAACACCATCAACAATACATGCATGACTCTCGGCATCGTATACAATCACGTCGCGGCGATTTACCAACGCGTCGATACAACTTACCACACCCTGGTAACCGAAGTTCAATAACATCGTATCTTCTCTGCTTGTGAATTGGCTTAATACTTTTTCAAGCTTTTCGTGGTTCTCCGTATTTCCGCTCATCATTCTCGCACCCATTGGATTACCCATACCATATTTTGCAGCCGCGTCAGCATCAGCCTTGCGCACTTCCGGATGATTTACCAGACCTAAATAATTATTAAGACTCCATACGATACATTCATGTCCGCGAAATTTCATTCTTGGTCCCAATTCACCTTCCAGTTTCGGAAAAGTAAAATAACCATGAGCTCTGTCCATATGCTGACCGATTGGTCCGCCGTCTTTCACCAGTTTTGCAAAAACATCCATGTAGGTAAAATTTAATATTTAAGATATGATTAGGTAATATTCGTGCAAAAGTACAAAAAAGAGAGGTAAAGGTAAAGGGGAGAAAAAACTAAAATTTGAGGAGACGGCAGCAGATGCACGTTATTCGAGGCTTTACTTCGGTTTCCCCGGAAGTCCCCGGCCCCCGTTTAAGCATTGGCTCATCCGGATGCATAGCAGGATCAGTGCAGTTTATTATTTACGGTTTGTGAAATAAAAGATCTGCGAAGCAACTGTATGTTTTTCGGCATTGTTGGTAAGCGAAAGTTTTATGGTTTCCAAACTGTTTTGATAAATACCGCATGATCAAAATTTTCACCGTTGATCGTCTTATTACCTCCAAAACCGTTCAATAATCCAAGATCTGTACAATCACTGCTTACGATCAGCGTACCAGCGTCCGCAACGCATGAGCCATGCTCAAAAGCGTATAAGGTCTCGCTCTGGAAACGATATTGATCCACCTTAGCATCACTGCAGGATACGCTTGTTTTGAAGTCATTGATTCTATCATCAATACAGGAAGGGACTTTATATTTTTTGCAGGATGTAAATAAGGCGACAGCCGCAATTACAATAAGGAACTTTTTCATGATCGGGTATATTGATAAATGGATTATGTGGTTGTCTATCAGACACCGGTATCAGCGGATTCGTTGCACCATTGCAAGTAATCCTTTTTTGGTTCCTTCAAAATAATTTCCCGCGTTAAATTGCGGAAGGATAATTTCCTCGATGATCTTTTTTGAATCCGCGTCTGTCAACTTTAGTCTGATAGCACTGCCGGTATTAATTCTAATTTTTCTAAGTTGTGTGCTGATGCCGATAAGCATGCCGTTATTCAATCCTTTTTTACCTACACCCCAATAATTCGCAATTTTTTGCGTGAAGTCGTCAAAATTATTCATCGGTACGCCGGCGCTGTCGAGTGTGAGGATAGCGATCTCATTGCCGGTCTCTTTTTCAAAATCGTTGATGATCTTATCGAGTTCTGCGACCTGCAAGGGCGTAAAGATCTTTTCATAATCACTTGTCCAGCCCAATGGTTTCAAAGGCTTTGTGATTTTAAAACTATCAGCAGAAGTCAGCGGCAGGTTATAAAATGCACTGTCATTTTTTACGACAAAGGGTTCAACAGATTTTGCGGCAACCGGTTGCGGCGTAACCATATCCGACTCTTTTTTTTCTTGACAGGAAAAAGGCACAACCGGAAAACAGAGCAACAGTAAAGCGAAGAAACGATTCATATAACAAAGTCTGTTATCTAATTTTATTTTTCAATCAGTTCATATTGCTTTGTGGTATTCAACCATGAAAGCAGTTGTTTCGGGTCAACTTTAAACTCATTTTTCTCATAAGGGTAATTGTTCAGCATGGATACAATCGCCGCAGCTAATGTAAGTCCGGGATTGATCAATTCATCACCGTCACGATAATGTTTGTTTATATCGATCAGTTTGTAATCTTTTACAAGACATTTTAAAACGGTCGGATGTAAAGAGAAAGCTAAAAACTTCGCAATGTAAACCTGTCTGTCAGCATTGCTTTTAATATAATTATACCTGTTGCAAAGCAGCACTGCCGCTTCAGTTTCATCCATTCTCGCTAATGACGCAAGTATTGCAATATCCGTTTGCCCGATCGTGGCAATATTTTTATTCGCAACCTTCCATAATGCAGGAATACTTTTTTTGACCTGTACAAGGCTAAGCAACTGAGCGCAATTGTCAATCTCTGCAATGACAGATAATGAATCAGAAAGTTTGGCGATACAATCAACTGCTTCCGGTGAAAAATCTTTTCTGTTGTACTGCAGTAAAATAACTGATGCGGTGTGAATGCAGTCTCCGTCAAGAAAATTTTTACATATTATATTGAGAAGTTGATTTTTTTGAGAGGGAGTGACCGGCTTTTTAAAAAGTGTTTCGCCTAAAAGATGAATACAGATTTCTCTTCCATTTACTACGGTGGAGTGCAGATACGGCGATGTTATTTCCACGATCTGATTGGCATCGGCATCTTCGAGCGATACCGCTTCTTTTCCGGAGAAGTCAATAAGTCCGTTACGAGCTTTATTTATGTCGATCAACTTTGCAAGATCATCCGCAAAGGATGCGGTGAATCTTACCTGGGCGGATGATGAAAACGAAGCGATAAACAGGAGCAGCGTGAAAAGTGTTCTCATTTGGTAAAACCGTATTGTGTATCAAATGTAAACAAAACTTTAGCTTAATGCCCTGCGTCCGTCAGCCTCTTTTTCTCATCCAGTTCTGTATTGAGCACATTCGGATTACCGACACCCGTGTTGATATAAGGTAGCAGACTGTTTTGCAAAAATTGTGTCCAGCCGTTTGTGCAGTCTTTGTAACATTCGATCTGTGGTACTAATCCCTTGTGAGTAAAAGTGAGTAGCGTTTTGTTATCTTTTTTTGAGAGCTCAAACATACAGGTTGTTCCCGTCCACTCGTTTTTATTTTGTAAAAAACTAAGATGACTTTCTGTAACGAGCCATACGATCTTTTCGTTAGGAATTATTTCCGTTAATTTTTGTTTGGAAAAATGAACCGTCCCGAAACGAACGCCGAATTCATCATTCTGTTTTTCCGAATGACCGGTAAAATCTTCCGACCACCAGTTGCGAACATTGTTGATGGCGTTGAATACTTCCTGCAGGGTTTTATCTGTGAGCATAGTGATGCTGAAATTTTCGTTTGTCATGATCGTATTTGTTATAAAATTAGTGTGTGTTGATGATGTATTTTTTCGCTTCATTTGCTTCGCAATCATTTACGCCCGCAAGAGTATCAGAGTTGTAACAGACAGAAAATGCGTTTCATTTGATGAAGTCATTTCACAAAAGTAGTTCCTGACGCTCTTTTAGCAGGGTGGCTAAATAGACTTTGTAGCGGGGCGATTTGGACAACATAAAATTGTAGCTTTGCACAAATCATCTGCCATGAAACAGCTTACGATATTAGTTCCCGACGGAGAGAATAACCTCAGCAGCATTGTGGGCGCATATAAAATATTTTCCCGCGCCAATGCTTACAGAAAGGAGAGCGGCAAGCGCGAATTATTCAATATTCAATTGGCCGGTATCTCGAAAAAAGTAGATTTCTACGACGGCCTTTTCAGCGTGAAGCCGCACACGCATATTTCCGCAATAAGGAAAACGGACCTCATCATTATTCCTTCACTTAATCATAATTATGAAAGAGCGGTGAAGGAAAACGAGGCTTTGATCGGATGGATCAGAGATCAGTTTGCTGCGGGAGCGGAGATCGCCAGCATTTGTACCGGTGCGTTTCTACCTGCTGCTGCGGGACTGCTCAGCGGAAAAACCTGTTCTACCCATTGGGCAGTTGCGAATCAATTCAGCATGATGTTTCCGGATATAGATCTGCAGACAGATAAACTGATCACGGATGAGAATGGCATTTATACCAATGGCGGTGCTTATTCTTTTTTAAACCTGATGATCTACCTGGTAGAAAAATATTTCGACAGGCAAACCGCTGTCTTTTGCGCGAAGGTTTTTCAAATAGATATTGACAGACAAAGTCAATCTCCGTTTACGATTTTCACCGGACAAAAACTGCACGGCGATGAAATAGTGAAGAAAGCGCAGGCATACATTGAAACAAAAGTTGATGAAAAATTATCTGTCGAGCAACTCTCTTCGAAATTTGCTGTCGGCAGAAGAAATTTTGACAGACGATTTATAAAAGCTACCGGTAACACGCCGGTGGAATATGCACAAAGGGTAAAAATAGAATCCGCAAAAAAGGCATTTGAAAATGGGCGGAAAACGATCAGCGAAGTAATGTATGATGTCGGCTACTCTGATCCAAAAGCATTCCGCGAAGTATTCCGAAGGATCACTGGTATGTCGCCTTTGGAATACAGGAGCAGGTATAATAAGGAGGCGGAAGTGGCTTAAATCTATGAAATTATTATTTTGGGATCTAACAGCGAAAAGGAAAAGCGGGAACATCAGCATCAATACATAATTTTTTCGAATCAATCTTCGATGTAAGTATTACTTATGCATAGGATCCTCTGCCGTCGAATCAGCAG
This sequence comes from Ferruginibacter sp., assembly GCA_965247855.1. Taxonomy (GTDB): domain Bacteria; phylum Bacteroidota; class Bacteroidia; order Chitinophagales; family Chitinophagaceae; genus Ferruginibacter. The sequence continues at coordinate 1,279,402 of CBDFHZ010000003.1, read as the reverse complement.
TGGTGTAAAAAGAAAAATTAATTTTCTTATACTCACAGGACGCTGATAAATAGGTTACTGATTCTTCGCCAATAACATATGCATTTCTTTTTTACACAGAAGTGCCTTTAATTTTATAAGAATTTAATTTACCTTTTTCATTAAGTTTTTATTGCAGTCCTGATCACGTAAATTAATGAAGGCCTGTAAGCTGCGCCAAAACCGCGCCACAGGCTTTGCATTTCATCGATCGTCAATAGTTTCCGAATGATTTGTAGCGTATTTATTTGGTCAGGAATAGAGATCACGGGATTATTTTGGAAGAATAAAACTGAGCTGTCAAACATCTTTAGACTTTCGTTGTAGTCTTCAAAATTTGTACTCAATAAAAAGCTCACTTCGATCAACTTATCATCGCCTCTTCTTTGAACTGCCGAATTCTCTTCAAGATTAAGGAACGAAAGCAAGATCTTATTCAGATTTCCCTCAGGAAAAGTTCCGTCATATCCGACAACATTGTTGAGTACAACATTGCTCTCCGCTACAGTAAAATGTTGTTTTAGGTACTGATCGAGTGATGTTGTGACAGCAGTTAAAATGGTATGAATCATAGTCTTTAACTGAGAAGATACGACTAAGAATTCATATTAGATCTCATGAGAAATTTTGCCCTTATAAATAAATAATTATTGCTTATCAATAAATTCCATGATACCTTTGCTGTTCAGTTTAAAAAGTTTATAGTTATGAAGCCGGCAACAAAACAAATCATCAACGTTATGAATGTGCTCACATGGATCGCATTCATTGGAATATGTATAAAAACAGGATCGATTATATGGTCTTTTTGCGCAAGCCTTTTTATTGACCCTGCTGCATCAAAAAATCTTTATATACAACTTGATCTTTCCGCGCTCAAAAATTTCAGCATCACGCAGTATTGTATGATGGTTTCGGTAGTAATTGCATTATGGATGATGAAAGCATTTCTTTTTTATTTGGTTATCAAGATCTTTTTGAAGATCAATTTTGTACATCCTTTCAGCAACGACATCGCGGTGTTGTTGAAAAAGATCAGCGCAGTCGGATTAATTATTGGCATCGGGAGCGGTATCGCAACGGGATATTGTAATTCTTATATCAAACATTCGGTTGAAGTAAATAACCTTTCTCCCTATATTTCCGGCGCTTCAGAATTTGTCTTTTTTGCAGGGATCATTTTTATCATTTCACTTGTAATGCAGAGAGGAATTGAATTACAGGCTGAAAGCGACTTAACCGTATAACATATGCCGATCATTGTAAACCTTGATGTGATGATGGCGAAACGGAAAATGTCGCTCAATCAATTGTCTGAGAGAGTTGATCTCACCCTCTCAAATCTTTCCATTTTAAAAACGGGAAAAGCAAAAGCTGTACGCTTCAGTACACTGGAGGCGATCTGCAGAGTGTTGGATTGCCAGCCGGGAGATATTTTAGAATTCAGAACAGAAACGAAATAGCGTCAAAATACTTTAGAACCTTCGATCGTAAGTGCGTGCTTTTTTTTTATAGAAGGACAACAATTCCCGTCACCTTCCGCATAAGCGAGTTTATCTATATATATCCGGCCATTGCTGATCTGCGTAAAACTGAATAAATAATCGGGTTCAAATCCTGCGATCACTTTTACGTCATTACCGGTATTCTGATAAAGCGTGATTCCTTCGCCTGCGCCCGCATTACCACCGCCTGACACTGACAATGAAAAGAATATGGCCACATCTTCCACACCATCTCCGGTAAAGTCCCCCGTATAAGATTTTTGCAGATCTAGTACTGCATCATGACTTTTTAATATTGTTGGAAGATATTGCGCAAACTTTTTTTCTGCCAGTAAAACGGCTTCGTTTATAGTCGCAAATTTGGAAGAAGCGGCGGCCGCTTTTTCCGAAGCCGGAGTTGTATTTTTTTGAGCCTCTGCAGTTTTCAGGTCAATTTCTTTTTCTTTGAGTGTCAACTCTTTTTCGTTGAGCGCTATTTCTTTTTCCCTTTGATCTGGTTTACAGCCTGTGCAAAGGCCTGCGATAAAAATGAAGAGGATAAAATAATTTTTCATAACGTTTAGATTTATGGACGTTATGAAAGCAGTGAAAATGGTGCCGGATTATTTAGTTTTATTTTCTTAATGAACCCATTAAAAAGTTAGAGCCGTTTTTTGAGCTTAACACTAAACTCGTTGTATTTTTCTCGTTGTAAAAGTGAACTCCATAAGTGGTATCAGGAAAAGTTAAGTCGTGTCCTCCGTTCGTATTGAATAAGGTCAGAGCAGATGCATTCAATTTCCACCTGAATCTTTCCTGCGTGTCAATCATATTATCTTCGACGTATCCTGTTCCGTCTGCTAAAAAACTGATCGTTTTACAAACGTTCAGTTGAGTATAGTTATTATTATCTGAAATGGCGCACAATTGCCTTCTCCGCAGATCGCATAGTTTTCCGTGGCAGGTCTGCTTGCAACAAACGGATAAATCGGCTGTGTCTTCCTGTCGCTCCTGCACGAGAGAAAGACCGGCGATGCCAATATAATTGCGCTGTTTCTAATAATTTTTTTCATTATACCCCAAATTGATCGAGATGAAGGATCAATATATTTAAATACTATAACGGCCATCCGGCCCGTGGTTATTTTTCCGAAGAAATAGTCAATGAAATTCACATTGAGAAAATTATTGTACATGGTATCGCAGGGACTCTGTTCGAAAATTGATTTTATCGTTTTTTTTGTTCGTGCCGATTAAGACAATTTTATTTTGAAAAAATCAACGGTACGCTGCCATGCTAATTCCGCCGCCGCTTTATCATAACGCGGAGTAGTATCGTTATGAAAACCATGGTTCACATTTTCGTAAATATATGCAGTGTATTCTTTCTGATTTTCCTTGAGTGCCTGTTCGTATGCAGGCCAGCCGCCGGTAACACGTGTATCCAATGATGCGTAATGTAAGAGGAGCGGAGCTTTGATCTTCGGAACATCTTCTGTTGCCGGCTGACCGCCGTAGAAAGGAACACTTGCTGATAATTCGGGAATGCGAACCGCCATCATATTTGCAATGCCGCCGCCAAAACAAAAGCCAACCACGCCGATCTTGCCGTTACAATCTTTATTTGTTTTGAGGTATTCATACGCCGCAATAAAATCTTCATTCATTTCATTCTTATCACGCTTTGCCTGCATTTCTCTTCCCGCATCATCATTGCCTGGATAGCCTCCCAACGGCGTAAGTGCATCGGGTGCAAGCGAAACAAAACCTGCAAGCGCTGTTCTTCTCGCCACGTCTTCGATATAAGGATTTAGTCCGCGGTTCTCATGCACAACCACAACGCCGCCTGCTGGGGCTTTCATTTCTGCAGGTATACACAATAATGCTTTTATCGTTCCGCCGCCTTTTGGTGAAGGATAGTTGATATAAGAAGAAATGATCCGCGGATCATCTGCCTTAATCTGAATATTGTTTTTATAATCCGGCATTAAAAAACTAAGAAGTGCAGGTAAGGTGAGACTTCCTACAGCGTATACACCGAGCTTTTGCATAAATGCAAGTCTGTCGATGCGATCGTGCGCATAATCATCATACAAGTCAAATACTTCCTGTTTTACGTCTTCTTTTTTGATTGGTTCCATGAGTGATCTGATTTAATATTTAAGAAGTAATATTTAATATTTTGAAAACTTCAATAATTTAAGCTTTTCTCTTTTTCTGCTTCATTTTAGCTTGCTGTCAAATGAATAATTTTATTCTATACTGCAAAAGATCAACCGTTTAATAATTTATGCCTTCTGATAGGCTTGTTCTGTCTCAGCCTTATAGCATGATAAACTGTAGGGACATCATTTTCCCATTTTTTTAAAATGAGAATGATAGCGATAATTTCCACCCTGGTCAATATTCCGATCCAAAAACAGGTATCAAATAAAATCGCCGAATTGCATTGTAAAATGAGTTGTATAAGAGTTGCAAAGAGTAACAACGTCCAGCATTTAGCACCGATCGAATGTGTGGCGATCTCTTTTTTGAACTTAATAAAACTGATGAGGTAGGTCAATGCTTCTGTACCGAAAAGGATCCAAAGCTTTACCGCATTGTTGCGAAAAAAATCAGGACATTGAATATAAGTCGCAACTGCGACGGAGATGAAAAATATCTGGTCAGCGGAGGAATCAAGCCTTCTTAACCGCTCACCTGAAATGTTGAGCCTTCTTGCGATGATACCGTCAAAAATATCTGTGAGCAGACCAATCGTTAAAAGGATAATTGCGATCAGCGGGTAATGCGCAACATGAGTGATACTCAACAGGATAACAATTACTCCGATGAAGCATCTTACTATAATTAATGCAAGAGGAATGCTTTTCTTCATAATGTCCTTCATCGGAGTAACAGGTCTTTTATTTTAGGGCGCAGTTACCGTGATCAGCGATAGCTTGTTATTGTACATTCTTCCGATGATATATTTTTTACTGTCGTTTAGATAACCGAATAACGACGGCACCATCGTCCAACTGTATTCACGCTCACCACTGTCCTGATTATTGTTCCACGGATAAAACAAAATGTTTTCTTTTGAATTTATTTTGAACGCATCATTGTAAGACATTTTATAGATCGATGATCCGCTGCCGATGATACGGTAGTCACCTTTTACATTTACCAAACCAAAGCTTGAATACATTTCTGACTGCGCATCAGTACTCACGTTAATAGGGATCGTGCTCTTCATCTTTCCTTCAAAGTCCATTACCAAAAGGTATGCAGGTCCGTATTTGTAATAAGGCTCATCAAATGTCATTGAACTGAACTCATTTACTTTTGTTTGTCTTGAACCGGCTTTTGATCTTGCTTCCGCAAAAATGTGAAACTCATTATTCTGAATAAAAACATTTTTGATGGCTACGCCTTTGGCGTCTTTCAGGCTGTAGAAATCCGGCATTTTATTGTTGTTGATGATCTTTGCAGCGTCAATATCATACAGCATGAATTTTTCAAAATCGCCGTATCTTAAACCTTTTGCATCATAATCAAAACCGATCAGGTAGTCCTGGTTACCGATAGATATTGCTTTCGGATCCTGCAGGATCACATTTTCACCCAATTCTGTATCTTCTGCTTTATCTGCGGTAACAACGGTAAGAAAATTGCGCAGCTTAAAACCTTTGTCGGCACGCACCAGTACTGCTTTGCCGCTGTTCGTTACCGTAAAAGAACGTTCTGTATTTTTGGTATCAAGCGGAACATCTTTTGTCCAAAGTACCGTTGCGGTTGCAACATCTATCATGAGCACATTAGCATCCACAGCTTCTTTTTTTGTGGAGTTCTTAGCATTAAAGATGCAGGCGTAACGATTATTCTCTGACAGCCTCAAATCAAAAACACCTTTTTTATTTACTGATTCCATCGGAAAAGATTTCACCAATGTAGTAGTGAATTTCCCGGTGGTCTTATCAAAAATATGTTGATACAGGTTTTGTTTATCTGATTTTCCGGAATAGCTTTCTGTAAAGATCAATTGCTTGTTGTTGCCCGGCATTGTTGCAGATCCTACATAGTTAAACAACGTTCCCGCGTCAATATTCTGGAACGTTTCTTTATACGTATCGGTCAACTGATTCTTTTGGTCAAATTTTCTTACAATGATATCGTGTCCTTTCAGCATCCCGTCTCTGTTCACGTAAGTGAGCAAATACGCATTATAGCTGTCGGCAAGGATCAGATTCGGTTCTTTTTCATCTGTTCTATTAAAATCAAAACCTTCGCCGTAATCAGCCTTTGCTGTTGTTTGGGCAAGACCTAAAACACCAAAAAGCAGTGCAAAGCACAGGGAGAACAAATTTTTCATGGGGCTTATTTTTTATAAATTCTTTTTTCTAATTGAGCTAATTCGTCTTTTTCGTCAGATGATAATTTGATGTCTACCAGATTTTCCTGTAATGCATTAAGGTATTTTTCCGCTTCTTTTTTGTTGCCGAGGATCAGGTTCACTTTGATGAGGTCAAAATAAATATAACGTGCAATCTTAAAATTGTAAACTGCTTTCGGATCTTTGTACTGCACTTTTGCCAATGTTTGTGTCCAGATCTCAATACCTTTTTGCATATTCGTGATCGCCGCATCTCTTACCTCAGGATCGGAAGTCGAAGACAATTTTTTCAGGTTGGTGGTAATGTAGATATGCGCTTTTTCAAGATCATCGTAATCGCCTTTGTTCTTAACGTACTCGATCTTCACCGTTTCTTTTACTGCCTGGTAACCGTATTGCTCATTCAAATATTTATTGAGGTAAGCAATCACTTTAGTAATGTAATTTCTTTCTTCCTGTGCTTTATTAATGTTATTGGTTGATGAAGAAGAAATGAATTCGAACTTTTCAAAAAGAGCCATATTTGTCTTTTCCGCTCCGTTTACTTTCACGACAAGTTTTGTTGGTTGATTAGCGAACGTTTGGCCGGCGTTGTCCTGAAAGTTAACCGGAGCAAGATCTACATTGATATCAATATAAGCCTGTCCTCTCTCAAAACCCGCAAGTACGATCTGTCCGGCAAGTACATCGTTGTTCACAATAAAATAATCTCTGAGGTCCGGCTCTTTGTATACAGGCGGTGCAGGTTTGTAGTATTCCGGTTTTGACGGGATTACTAGTTTAGGCGATTTTCCCTGATCGGTCAACGTGAGGCGTTCGAGCAGACTCATTTTTTTGAATGCCTCATTTTCGATCGCATATTTTTCTTTTGCCTTCTGAACATCGCCGTCGTATGATTTTAATTTTTTGTCGTAATCTTTTTCGCTTTGTGTAACTTCAGCGTCATAGCCTTTCACTGCTTTTTCGTGATCTGCTTTTGCCTGTTTTGTAATATCTTCCGCTGTGAGATTATAAGGCGAGTTCACTTTTACGTGGAAGAATCTGGAATTGATGTCGGTAGGAACTTTTGGTTGATTCGCAATTTCAACGTCTATCTTCTCTGAGCTGATGCTCTGCGCCATGCTTAAAAAGCCACTGCAAAGGAAAAGAATAACTGTGGATAACTGTTTCATTTTTAGGGTGCTATACTGTTTAAAAGGTTTGCTGCGCTGCATTACAGCCGCAGGTTAAAGAAATAAATATAGGCTTTCTTTTTTTAAGGTATTTGGTAAACGGGAGATAGAGCAGTTGTTGAATTGCGGAAAAAATACACCCACACAATAAATAAAATCTGCAAGGCTATTCTGAACCATAAATAGTTAATTCCGCTGTCTTCAAAATTTCTCTTTTGATAATATACTTTTTAACGGCGGTATTAATGTGTGTGTCGATAACAAAAAATAAAGAAGACGATCGGAAATGCACCGGCTACAATTTCTCTTTCATTAGAAGACTGAGTACCTGTCCTATTGCTGAAAACGTTTTGTATTCCTGTTTAAATCTTTTTCTGTCACTTGTCATTAAAACATTTTATACTGAAGCTGTAAATTCTTTTAATACATAATATTGTTAAAGACGTCAAAGTTTACACCGCTTTAAAAATCACAATCCCGTTATGCCCGCCGAAACCAAACGTATTACTCATCGCAATCGAAACAGGGAAAGGAATCGTTTCTTTTAAAATGATATCGATCGTTGAGGGTATCGCGGGATCAAGGGTTTCAGTGTTGATCGTTGGCGGAATCACTTTATCGCGGATCGACAATAAGCAAATGATCGCTTCTATCGCACCGGCAGCGCCGAGCAAATGCCCCGTCATGGATTTAGTTGCACTGATCTTTGTATTCACTTTTTTATTTCCCGTTACAGACAGCAACGCATTAATTTCTGAGATGTCACCAACGGGTGTTGACGTAGCATGCATATTCAAATAATTCACGTCATTCATTTCTATGCCGGCCTCTGCCAAAGCTTTTTGCATGGCTCTCGCAGCACCGATCCCTCCCGGATGGGTTGCGGTCATGTGGTAGGCATCGGCTGTCATTGACGCACCGGTAACTTCGCCGTAGATATGTGCACCACGTGCTTTTGCATGTTCGTATTCTTCCAGCACCAAAGCAGCCGCACCTTCACCCATTACAAATCCATCTCTGCTTGCGTCAAACGGACGTGATGCACCCTGCGGATCATCATTCCTTACCGACATTGCTTTCATCGAAGAAAATCCACCAAAAGATGCCGGCGTTATCGGCGCTTCCGAACCACCCGTAACCATAACGGTCGCCTTACCCAGACGAATATAATTGTACGCATCCATGATCGATGTATTGGATGTAGCGCATGCCGATACGGCAGTGTAGTTAATGCCCATGCAACCGTTACGGATGGCGATCATACCTGATGCCATATTCGCAATAAGTTTAGGAACGAAGAACGGACTGAAGCGGGGATGACCATCACCCAACACATATTCCGTTACCTGCTGTTCAAAAGTTTCCATGCCACCCTGACCTGTTCCCCAGATCACCCCGATCTCAAACGGATCAATACTCACTTCTTTAAAACCCGAATCTTTTATGGCTTCGTCAGACGCAGCTAATGCATATTGTGTAAAGAGATCGGTTCTTTTTATTTCATTTTTGTCTAGATGATCTTCCGGCTTAAAGCCTTTAACTTCCGCGGCAAATTTTGTACGAAACAACGAAGCATCGAAACGCGTGATTTCCGCCACACCGCTTTTTCCTGCGGTAACATTATCCCAGAATGTTTTTACGTCATTTCCTAAAGGCGATATTGCGCCAAGTCCTGTTACTACTACTCTTTTTAAATTCATAATTCATCTTTTTATTCCGTGATCAAATGCTCAGCAGACAGATAATTTTGTTGCAACAGCTAAACGTTCTTTTTGCATCCGCTTTTAGATTCGCCGCTTCATCAATTAATAAGTTAAGACAAAAGTCCGAAAATATTTTATTATATCATTGGTGATCGTACCGGGATATCTATTTCAGCAACAGCTTGAATTTTTTTCCGGATTTCACGTGTCATATGCTTTCACCGTAGCAATGCACTTCGTCATACACAAGATTTTCTGATGCCCGCCCGAATCGTCAATTTTTCTTTTTGCAAAGCATTAATAAGTTCTCTTGCAGTATGCACGGGTTTTATTGATTTTATGTAAAAATTTTCCGTCATTTTCGATTCCTGCAATTACCCTGAATAACGATCATTTGAGCGCCTTCAAGCTTTCTTCGTATTTAATTTTCTCACCATTTCCGGCAGTGTAAATCCGTGAACGATGAAACCTGCTATACAGCGTATCATAAATATACAGGGTGAGCGTTGAATGTTTGTGTAGATCGATATTGTTGTATTAACTACAGCTTATTTTTACTGATTGTAATAACCGTTGCAGACGTTGAGCCAAGCCCCCTTTTTTTCACACTTGTTGTATAATTATCTTTTTCAAATATTTTCTCACCGGTTCTCATTACGTCAGAAGGGTCGTCTTTATTCGTCCTCACGAAGCCCATACTTAGCAGCTTAGTCGGGAAAGTATAATTGGAGCCGACCTTTCCTGTTATATAGGTGAGCTCCGCATTATCGATCTGAATGACCTCATCTCTTTTTTCATTGAGCCATACCGACTTGTTTCCATCGAATACCCAGCCGAAATTTATTTTATTCAACTCCGGTGTTACGGATCCTCTGTCCAGTGAAAGCAGTTTGATCAGATCTGCCGGTTCAAGATCTCTTTCCGCTGTGTTTTTCAGATCGCGAATATTTTCTTTGTCGATGAGCAAGTCAATGTTTTGCGGGTTCGTTTTTGAGTAAACGATATTTAATTTTTGCCCCTTGTAAAAATCCCTGAATTGATAACTGGAAATATCTTCTGTTGCCGTGATCTCAGCACCGGCCTTTGTTTTAAATTTTACAGTAATATCTGTGAAGTCAAAACTTCTGCCGCGCACTGAGCTTCCGTCGATAACCGTGGCTATGGCTTCTTCCTGCGTTTCTTTAAGCACATCGTTTGCGCCGCTGTTGAAACGCCATGAGATAATAAAACATAATATCACTGCGGGTATTGCGGCCAGTGCTGCAAATACAGAGAAATTTGTTTCCGGTCTTCCGGTTTTCACAACGAATTTTACTTCCCAGGTTTTATAATAAAGAAAGCATTTGTATATGCAAAAGCAGAGGATTATTGAGCCGAGTATCGACAGGAACATGATCCCGCCCGTGATATTCTGTTGCGGAAAAATAAAAATGAATAAAATAAAAACAATGATCGCAGCAGCAAGCCAGATAATAAAAGTTCGCCTGTTTTTTGCTGAAGTTATCCTGATGTCCTCCGCTTCAAAGTCTGAGTAAGCAGGTACTTCAGGAGTTGAATCCGGTGTAAACTGATCCATGAGTTTTAATTAAAAAAATAATATTTTCTGTGTCCGGGTATTTTTATTTTTTCGATATCAGCATTTATAATTTAATGAGTGTTATCTTCTGATTGCTGACAGATTATTTTCCGGTTTGTCGTAGTTTTTTTTTACGCTTATTTCTTTCGCCGGCTCAAACGGATAACCTGAATAAGATCAGATCAGGATTCTCTTCATCAACAAATTCCGTTTTCTCAAAATTGAATTTCCTCAAAGCCTTCGAAGAATTTTCATTGTCCTGATGTGTGACCGCATCAATTTCTTTCATACCAAGCGTATCAGTTGCAAATGCCAAGATCGCTCTTATCGCTTCAGCCATGATTCCTTTCCCTTGCTGATCAGGTAAAAGTTCATAACCGATCTCGCATTTTTTGAATTCTTCCGAAACATCAAAAAGACAAATTGTGCCCGCCAATTTTCCGCTGTCCTTTGTTTCAATTCCCCAATACAGCATTTCATTTTTTACGATGTTCCTGATAAAGTCCAATGCCTCTTCCGGGTATTCATTCGGTTTGCGGCCAAGGTATTTGTTTACGTTCGCATCTGACCGAAGCAAAAATATTTCCTGCGCATCGCTTTCTGAAAGTTGGCGGAGTATTAAACGGTCTGTGTTGAGTGTAGGGAAAGCAAATGATATGTTGTCTTTCATAGGAAGTTGCATTTGAACTTTAAATTACAGGACTTTTGACTTGTTGGCAAATTACTTTCCGGTTGGTCCTGTAAATGCTTCAGAAACAGGCTTATTGAGATTGGGCGTGTAGGCAGGTCTGCGGCCATCTTCCTGCTACGGAAGTACTAAGAATTAATTACATTGTTACCGACTAACTTGAAATCATATAAGTACGATCAATGCACGGTTTAAATAACCGGTTTACTGTTTTTATATCTGTAAATTTATCCGGCTTGATTTCTAAAAAATTTTCGTCTGCCATTGCTGCGTTTTTTGTGCCTGCTTACTTGTAGTCAGATCCCAGCCGGGGTAAACCCTGATTCCGCGTTTTCCGTTTCTCACATCGTCTGATAAAATTTTGTTATAGTGCAAAACAGATTTCGGGAAAACAAAAAGACCAAGTTGATGTTCTTGTCTTGCTCCGATTACAAAGAAGTCGATACCATCCGAAATATCAAATGGTTGAGTTACTCCTTTCTCGTTGCGTTTCCAAATTGTTACAAATTGTCCGGTTTTTGTAGGTGTAATTTTCGCCAGACGATATTTCACATTATATTCATTAAGGCGAAAATTACAAGCTGAATATTCCGGGCTTTCTGACTCAATCTCAAAATTTGAAAAATGGAGTCCGCAAACTTTAAAGACCAACTTGGCAAATTGTTTCAATTCGGGATAAATATCTATAGAATTTTTCAATGCTTTTAGGTTGAGTTATTGCGTTGGCTGATTCGTTTTGATCGGTCCGGAATCAAGGTATAGAAAGAATATTTTAATAAACCAGATAGATACAATTTTCAAATCTGTTTTGCGGCCGAACGTATCGCCTCATAGCAATTTTGCGTCAACAAAAATTGCTTGTCCCTCTGAACGGGTGATGATCCTTCGATTAATAATTTATGGTATTCCATCATATTGCAATGTGTTCTTATTGTATAGATTCCTAAAGTCAAAATTGCCATATCTATATCCCTCTTCACATTTTCTTCATCTCTCCAATCCCATCCCAAATACTACCTTTGCAAAAAACTCACACATGCGCTTAAAAGCCTATTGTCTTCTTGCCTTCGCAGCCCTTTCTGTTCTTCATGTATCTGCTCAAAAATCGAAAAATGAATCACAGAACAACGGCGTAGAACGTCCGAAGTTGGTGGTAGGCATTGTCGTGGATCAAATGCGTTGGGATTACCTGTATCGTTTTTACAACCGCTACAGCGAAGGTGGTTTTAAACGCCTCATAAAAAAAGGATTCAGTTGCGATAATACGATGATCCCTTATACACCTACAGTTACCGCAGCGGGTCATACCTGCCTGTATACGGGCTCCGTGCCTGCGGTGCACGGCATCGTGGGAAATGATTGGGTGGAACGTGCTACAGGCGAATACATGTATTGCACGCAGGATAAATCGGAGAAGACGGTGGGCAGTTATTCCAACGACGGACAGATGAGTCCGCGGAATTTGATGGCAACAACGGTAGGTGATGAATTGCGCAGCGCTTCTAATAAAGCGAGTCGCGTATTTGGTATCGCTATCAAAGATCGCGGCGGTATTTTGCCTGCGGGTCAAAGTGCAAATGCGGCTTATTGGTTCGACGACAGTACGGGCAACTGGATTACGAGCACTTATTACATGAAGACATTACCTGGTTGGGTGCAAAATTTCAATAACGAAAAAAGACCCGATGCATTTTTAAGCAAGCCGTGGAGCCTGATGTATGACGATAAGATGTACGACCAGAGCGTACCCGATGATTCGGCTTATGCAAGAACATCGATCTATGAAATTTCAAAAGGGTTTCCGCACAGCTTCACCACCTTTGGCGGAAAAAATTATAACGGTTTTCGTGCAACACCTTTCGGCAATACGTTCACACTCGACTTTGCAAAGCAATTGCTGGACAATGAAAAATTAGGCATGAGCGGGCAAACGGATATGTTGTGCATCAGTCTTTCTTCTACGGATTATATCGGTCATCGTTTTGGTCCGCAGTCAAAAGAGATCGAAGATTGTTACTTACGTTTGGATAAGGACCTGGAAAGTTTTTTTGCAACATTGGATAAGGAGATCGGCGAAGGGCAATACACGATCTTCCTGAGTGCCGATCATGGTGCGGTGCAAACACCGGCGTTTCTGAAAGACTCAAAACTTCCCGGCGGTACGCTTTCCGGCAGTTCAATGTGGCGTGAACTGAACCTGCAATTACTTGCGAAATATAAAGTGAAAGGATTGCTGCAAAATTATTTTGAGTACCAGTTTTATTTTGACAACGGAAAAATGGATTCTGCGGGCATTAATCGTACGGAAGCCGAAGATTTTGTCGTGAATTATTTATTGAGTAAACCTGAAGTTGCCAACGCATTCAGTTATCGGAATTTTGATAAGCTCATCATCCCGGAAGTATTGAAAGAGAAACTTCGCAATGGTTATTTTGCAAAACGCAGCGGCGACATTCAAATGATCTTAAAACCGCAATACACCGAATACTCCTTCAAAGGAACCGACCACGGCGCATGGTATCCATACGACTCTCACATTCCTTTATTGTTCTACGGATGGGGCATCAGGCAAGGTAAAACAAATCGCGAAACTTATATGACGGATGTGGCTGCAACGCTTACTTCGTTATTGCATATTCAAATGCCGGGTGGTTGTGTGGGAAAGGTGATCTTGGAAGCAGTTAAGTAATGATGAGCGATGAATGATGGCGATCTTTCTTGTGTGCATCCGGATTCGTCAGAGCGGGGGATTTTTCTGATCATGTGCAGAAAATATCAACCCGTAAATTCTTGTCAGAGTGAGCTTTTCAAAAGTGTGTTAAGGATAGATTGAAGTGATTCCTTACCGCCTTCGGCCAAAAGGGATAAAGTAAATCCTTCACAAAATGCTGAAAATCCGTCAATGCTTAAATAGTGATTGAGTTGGAAGAGCATAGGAAATCCGACAAGGATATGCCGTTAAAAAAAGCCTCAGCATTTGCTGAGGCTTTTTGTTGGGTTACTAGGATTCGAACCTAGACAAACAGAATCAAAATCTGTTGTGCTACCTTTACACCATAACCCAATCACAGAATTATTCGGGGTGCAAAAATAGGGGTTTTCAAAAAAAGCCCAAATTATTTTTTATACTTTTTTATTCTGCGTCTTCTTTTTCTTTCAAAGACTTGATCTGATCGAGCGCTTCCGCTACCACATCACACATAATAGTAATAAGTGATCCGGGTTTTGCGGTGTTATATGCGTGTAGGATCGCTTCTTTTTCATTATAGATCACGGTAACCGGAATGTTCTTATCTTTTACCGAATTGATGCCTTCTACCAGCAATTCCACGATGTTCTCGGCAGTACGACCGCGAAGATGCTTATCCTGACGGATAATGATCTCATCGAAAGATTTGGCAGATATAACGCCCAATTCACGAATATCCTCATCACGTCTGTCGCCGGTGCCACTTATGATCCCAACTTTCGGCGAACCGTCCAGTTTATTTACAAAATCACAAAGCAATTGCAGGCCTGCAGGGTTATGCGCAAAATCCGCAAGGAATTTAAAATGTTTGAACTCAAACATATTCAATCTGCCCGGCGCCTGTGTAGGAGAAGGGATGAATGTTTCCAGCGCCAGCTTAATGTCCTGTACTTTGATATTACGGTATAAATAAGTAGCCAATATCGCAGGCAATGTGTTCATCACGTTATGCAACGCCTTTCCGCCGTAGGTGATCGGAATGTCGGTCACTTTTTGCACCCGGATCTTCCACGTGCCTTTCATGATCGTTACATAGCCGTTCTCAAAAACGGAAGCCAGACCGCCGTTCTTACAATGCTTTTTGATCCTCGGATTATTTTCATCCATGCTGAAAAGTGCAATGTTACACTGCAGTTCTTTGCGCATTTCATACACCAGATCATCATCCGCATTAAGGATCGCATAACCGTGTTTGTACACCGTTTCAGGAACAACAGCTTTTACTTTTGCCATTTGCTGCAGCGAATCGATACCGCCGAGGCCCATATGATCCGCAGTAACATTTGTTACGATCGCAATGTCACAATGACGGAAGGGGAGACCGCTTTTTAAAATTCCACCTCTTGCGCATTCGAGTACCGCGAAATCCACTGTAGGATCTTTCAAAACAAATTGTGCCGAAACAGGTCCGGTGCAATCACCTTTCATCATCATCTGATTCTGGATATATACGCCGTCACTTGTTGTATAACCTACCTTGTAGCCCGCCGTTTTAGCGATATGTGCTGTAAGTCTTGATGTGGTGGTCTTTCCGTTCGTTCCCGTGATCGCGATGATCGGAATACGCCCGGTATTTTCTTTCGGAAAAAGCATGTCGATCACAGGCTCTGCCACATTTCTCGGAATACCTTCCAACGGTTCAATATGCATGCGGAAACCCGGTGCTGCATTCACTTCCAGCACAGCACCGCCGTTCTCGGCGATCGGCACTTTTAGGTTTGGCGCCATGATGTCGATCCCGCAAATATCCAGACCGATGATCTTGCTGATACGTTCTGCCATGAAGATGTTATTCGGATGCACTTCATCCGTAACGTCTTCAGAAGTACCGCCGGTGCTGAGGTTTGCCGTAGGTTTCACCAAAACCAATTCGCCTTTCGGGGGAACTGTATCAAGCGTGTAACCTCTGTCTTCCAGCATTTTTCTCGTAAAATCATCCACTTTTATTTGAGTGAGCACTTTCTCGTGACCATAACCGCGACGCTCATCTTTATTTGTTTCTTCAATTAACCACTGTACAGTATTTACGCCGTCACCTGTAACAGCAGCAGGTGTACGCAATGCAGCGCAAATGAATTTGTTGTTGATGCACAGCAAACGGAAATCAAAACCGGTGATGAACTTTTCGCAGATCACATTGCGACCGTATTTCTGTGCGGCTTCCAGCGCTGTAAGCGCTTGCCCCCAGTTGATGATATTGGTGGTAGCCCCCTTGCCGTGATTACCGTTCAAAGGTTTTAATACACAGGGATAGCCGATCTTATCGATAGCATCTTTAAGGTCTGATTCATCACGGATGATACTTCCTTTTGGCACCGGAATCTCTGCAGCTTCCAACAGGTTTTTTGTATCATCTTTATCACCCGCAATATCAACCGCAATACAACTTGTAGTGCCCGCGATCGTAGCTCTTATCCTTTGTTGATTTACGCCGTAACCCAATTGCACCAAACTGCTTTTGTTAAGCCTGATAAAAGGAATACCGCGTTTTGCCGCTTCTTCCACAATAGCGCCGGTGCTTGGTCCGAGCCTCGTTTCTTCACGCAGTTCACGCATGGTTTGCACATCAGCAGCGATATCATAATCTTTGCCGTCAATAAGCGCTTCGCAAATTCTGAATGCAGATTTGATAGCGTACACACCAACAGCTTCTTCCATATAATCGAATACCACGTAATATTCTCCTTCGTTACCCGTAGTGCGGGTACGACCAAAACCCATATCCATGCCTGCCAGGGTTTGCAGCTCAAGAGCGATATGCTCCATCACATGACCCATCCAGGTGCCTTCTTCAACACGCTCGAAAAAACCGCCGGGTTTCAACTCGCTGCAGCGATGCTCATAAAGTGTAGGAATGAGTTTTTCCAGATTCTCCCTGAAACCCGGAACTTTATTGGTCGGACGCTGTTCCATTTCCTCAAGATCAAGTTTCATTTGAATGAGCTTCCCTCTGCGGACACTCCAATAATTCGGCCCCCGAAGGACTTTTATTTCTACGATCTTCATGTTGGAATTTTATTTGATTAAGATAAACTGAGAAAGGAAATTAACAAAGAAAGTTGAAAGTTCAAAGTTTAGCTGTCTGAACCGGAATTTGTTGTATTATTTAGATGCCGGGGATCAATTCATCACTGCCCTGTTTGTCAAAATCATATACATCCATTTAGTCCGACAAATACCGGTTCAGGCAAATAAAAAACCGCAAAGCCACTTTTCCTGTGCACTTGGCGGTCCCTTTATTTTTCCTTGTTTAAACTTATGCTTTTTTTCTCTTCACCGTGCAGCCGATTGCTTTGGTGACAGTAAATGCAGGCGTTTGATTTTTGACGAGCGAGGCGATCACTTCTTCAACATATTTTGTTTTTCCTGCGTCCGTATTTTCTGTGTCGTTGTCTATAGCGCCTGTGTATTTAATGATGTTGCCTTCAGGCGTTTTCGTGATCACAAATGTATGCGGCGTTGCTTTTGCACCGTAGGCATCCGTGACCGTCTGACCCGCATCAAACAAATAAGGGAAACTGTATTTTTTTGAAACCGCCAATGCTTTCATTTTGTCAAAACTTTCGCCCGGAACCGCTGCGGGATCATTCGGATTGATGGCGATCACCGGATATCCTTGCGGAGCAAATTTTGTGTTCAGGTCCATGATGCGCTGCTCATAAGCTTTTGCGTACGGACAATCGTTGCAGGTAAAGACCACGATGAAACCTTTCGCATTTGGAAAATCTGAAAGCGATACTTCTTTTCCGTCAGTATTTTTTAATTTAAAATCAGGCGCTTTTTGCCCCGGTGTAAGTGTGGTAGTTTGCGCATTTGCAAATACTGCTGATGCGATAACCATCATTGATACAAGTAACTTTTTCATAATTGTTTAAAATTTAAGTATTCGTCTGATAATTCTTTGTAAGTAAATTCCTGTTCGTTGAATTTGCGATGCGATCCTTTTATGAAGATGGTTGCGGGAATAGCGCCCGACCAGCTTTCATCGATCTTGTTAATGTAATCCTGTTGGTTCTTTTCATCTAACATGAAGAATGTTGTTTTGTATTTTCTTACTTTGATAAAAGGAATAACCTTCTTTTCAAACTGCGAACGAAAATCAACACTAACCAATAGCACTTTCAATTTTTCTTTACCATAAGTATTGTTCAGTTTTTCAAAGTTCGGTAATTCATTTACGCAGGGGCCGCACCAGGTTGCCCAAAAATTAACGACGAAAACGGTATCGCCGCCGTTCTTAATTCTTTCGTTGAGCGCATCTATCTTAAGCAAATAGTTTTGCTGGGCGTTTGCGCTCACACCGATTCGTAAAAGGACAATTAATAAAAGTAATTTCCGCATTTTATTTATTCTTTAAACGCTGCTTGGATCCCGAATATCCGGGGACTTTGCAACTTAGTCTTACAACCCGCAATCCGCAACCCGTAACTGTATCCGTCATTACTTCTTCAACAACGTCAACGTTTCCGGCTGCCCGCCCCTGTTCATATCAAACACGAGGCTGTCCTTCGTAAGCTTCATGATCTTTACCATGATCTCACTTTGTTTTTCCGGCGTGGTAAAGAGCATGTCATTTTCTACTTTGTAAGTGCCTGCTTCTTTTGTAGCACCGTAATTAAATGTATAATTTCCTTTATCGTCAAAACTGAATGACGTTCCGTCCACGTTTCTGTTAGACGACTGACCGTTGATCAGCCATTCGGTTCCCTGCCAGTTGCCCTGTATTAATTTTCCGTTCTCTGATTTTTCGGTGCAGGAATACATCGCAATGCTCATAAAAATAGTACTGCAGATGAGAATAGTTTTTTTCATGTTGGTTTGATTAAACATTAAAGCACAACTGCTTTGTTTCGTGATGTAATGAATATTGCGATTCCTGTGAAGGCGGAAATGCGGATAAAAATACGACTATCATGCCGCCGGTATTTATTAAAACTTTGTTATAACCCAACGTGACTACGTCCATAAAAGGATAATGATACCGGCCGCAAAAATAACCCCGCATCAAAACAAAAATGCAATACAATGCAGGATAGATAAGCCCCACACGGATTTGCTGCCATTTGATGTTCCCTTTAGATACTAAGCAGCACCAATACAAAATAAAGAACAGCGGGTTGATGCGGTGCAATGTTTCATCTGCCGCAAGTTGTGCCCCTTCGGGAGCCCAAAGAATACGCAGTACTCCGTTGCACACCAATCCTACATCAAAAATGTACACCTCCGCTGCATGGAGTGTGGCTACTTTCGTGAAAAAGTTATTGCCGTTAAAAAGCAGGGCGGTAAAACACACTACACATAAAATATTGGTTAGGATCGTAAAAAAACTGAAAAAGCGGATCAATGATTCCCCTGCGGATTCGGTCCTGTTTTGGTTCATCAGGTACAACTTAAAGATCACGGCAAACGATCCGGGAGATGCGCCGATATAATGAAGGACCTTTGCTGTTTTATGCTGATCCTTACTCATGCGATGTGATTCCTTAGTGTTTCAATGCTCTCTTCTTCACCATGCCGCCTCTCGTATCCCTGATGCTGCTCATAATGATAAATGCACGCGGATCTATCTTGTCGATCTCACTTCTGAGCTTATTTAATTCGAGCCGCGTAACTACGGTATAAATGATCTTGATGTCGATGGTAGATTCGCCGTGCGTGCCGTAACCATCTTCTCCCTTATAGGTGGTGATGCCGTGCCCTAGCGTGTTGATGATCATTTCTCTCACCATATCAGGACGTTTCGAAATGATGGTGACGCCCGTGTATTCTTCGATACCTTCCAAAATAAAATCGAGTGTCTTTGATGCAGCGAGGTACGTGATCATAGAATACAATGCGATCTCTATCGTAAGGAAATAAGCCGCTGTCGAAAAAATAATCACGTTGATCACGATGATAATATCGCCGATAGTTGTTCCTAATTTCCTGCTGAGGTAAATGGCTAATACTTCCGTACCGTCTATCACAGCGCCGCCTCTCACTGCCAGACCAATCCCGGCGCCCAGAAAAAATCCGCCGAAGACCGCGACCAACAGATTATCATTCGTAACATTTGGAAAGGTCACGGTAGCCACAACCAGCGCCAGTCCTGAGATAGCGAGGATCGTCTTAATCGCGAATGCTTTTCCGATGATCTTATAGCCCAGAAAAATAAACGGGATATTTACACCGATCAGTAATACAAATAAAGGAGCAGGAGTAAGTGCTGAAAGAAGCAGCGAGATGCCTGTAGCGCCGCCGTCAATAAAATGATTGGTTAACAAAAATCCTTTGAAACCGAATGCCGCAGAGAATATCCCCGCAATGATGAGCAAAGCATCTTTTATATGTCGTCGTAATTGCGTACTCATGCTTTTATATTTTCAAAAGCAAGATAACCATTTACAAAACAAGCGACACCCGTTTGGAATTTCCGGTCGCTTTTTACGATGCGATTAATCCCTGTTTTGCAACGCTCCATGCTTCTTTTAATGAGGTTCCATCACTGGTACCCGTAAAGATCTTTACTACATATTTATTTACGGTGAATGAGAAGATATATTGGTTTTATTTTAATCCCATTCATGCCATCATTTGTTTTGCAGCTTTTATCGCCTGTAATTCCGGATTGTCTTTTCGTGCAAAAGCAACGACAGTAAAAAGTAAAAGCAGCGGTAAAAAAGTGACCTGTTTTTTCATGAAATAAATTTTGATAAAAGTAATAGGGTGGGTGTGCAGGAAGATATCGCGGGGAAGGTATTTATGTTCCGCTATCTTTTTTGTTTGAAACGGGATTCGTCCGAATGAATGATTGTCGGGATGTTGTAAGCGAACATTTTTCTCAGTCTGCTTGTTCCATAGATCTTTACAATGCCGAGTTAAACAAAGTACGAAAAACCCGCATTTTTCTTAATAGTGTTTTTTATTTAATATGAAATTAATAGCTTCACAATCGAATCATCTTTCAACCCCCTAAAAAATAAAACCATGCCTGCAGATCTTTCTTCGCGGATCAAAGCGATCCAAAAAATTATCAGCGTAAAACAAACAGGAGAATATGATGCTACCACAATAAATAAACTGGTAAGTATTATGAACCTCACGCCTGCGGCTACTTTGCAGGCAAATAAAGAATCCATTCAAAAAAAGCTTGGCTTCACGGGTAAAGATGTAGACGGGCTGTACGGTGTAAATACGACCACAAAAATTGAGTTTTTTGTAAGCAGTCTGCAACCCGCAATTCCTATAGGAGCGTCGATGATTGTGTCCAAGGCCGGTCTCGATCTGATCGTTCAGAGTGAAGTGTCAGGAGAATCAGCATACAACAGCAAATATCAAAAGCCGATCTGGCCAAAGACGGGCAGCGGTGTTACGATCGGGATCGGCTATGACCTTGGGTGCGAAACCGCCGCAAATATTGCAAAAGATTGGTCAACAGTATTAAGTGCAACCGATGTGATCAAACTCAAAGCAGTAGCAGGTTTGAGAGGTGATGCGGCAAAAAATGCTTTAGCAAATGATGCAGGCGGAATAAAATCGGTGACGGTTTCTTACCGGGCCGCAAAAGAAGTATTTTATGTAAAATCAATGCCGGGTTACGCCAAACAAACCAGAGCCATTTACCCGGGAGTTCAGAAATTACCCCCCGATGCACAGGCCGCTCTGTTATCGATCGTATACAACAGAGGTGCTGATCTCAAAGGCGACAGAAGAATGGAAATGAAAAATATTGTTCCGCTCGTTGCTGCGGCAAACCTTGCGGGCATCGCGGCACAGATCCGGGCTATGAAAAGGTTGTGGACGACACCGGATACAAAGGGACTTGTTACGAGAAGAGAAAAAGAAGCGGAGCTTGTAGAAAATGCGACCTTTTTTTACTCGGATAAGGACATTGTGATCGTGTAGGAATGGTGTGTTTGAATAGGGATTCGCCGGATACATATTTTGCCGGAGATTCGCAGATCACCTTTTTAGTTTTTTAATGATGCAGTTTTATTCAGGACAATTCTCGAAAAAACTTTGAAGCCGAAGATTATAAAAAAATAATCCGGGAATTTGCAGCCAAAGCCGCTTTCTGCTTTCTCCATATTATTGCCTGAATCCCTAAATTCATAGGGTTACAAAAAACAGCTACTCTTAAGAAACTCCCAAATATTCACATTGCGTTGATAACAATAAAATAATATGCTTGCTATTGCGTTAATTTTGTATTAACCAACAATTGGATGCATGCAATTTGCAAAAGGAAAGCTGCTGGCCATCGGCGGAGCAGAGGATAAAGGCACAGACCTGGAAACAGGACAAATACACAGAAATAATCTCAACTTTTTTGAACTGGGTATTCTTCGACGCATTGTTGAAGAGATCGGCGGTCATGATAAACGCATCGAAGTAGTAACGACTGCGAGCATGATCCCGTTAGAAGTGGGAGAGAATTATAAAAGCGCATTCGGAAAGATCGGTTGTCAGGATATCGGTTTGATGCATATCCGCAACAGAGCCGATGCACAAAATGAAGAATACATCGGGCGATTGAGAATGTGTGATGCGGTGATGTTCAGCGGAGGTAATCAATTGCGTCTTACGAGCACGTTCGGCGGAACACCTTTCCTGCAACTGGTGCTGCAACGTTATAATGACGAAGAAACCTTTCTTGTCGCCGGTACATCAGCAGGCGCAATGGCGATGAGCAACACTATGATCTATGAAGGGAATGCAGTGAAAGCGCATTTAAAAGGCGAAGTAAAGATCACTACAGGTCTTGGCTTTATGGATGACGTCATCTTCGATTCTCACTTTGAAAAACGCGGCCGATTCGGCAGGTTAGCGCAGGCCGTTTCATCAAATCCAAGCTGCATAGGTATCGGTCTTGGTGAAGATACAGGGGTGCTCATCAGCGACGGTAATAAAATGGAAGCGATCGGAAGCGGACTCGTTGTGATCCTCGACGGTCATGATATTCGCCACAGCAATATCGCTGATATCCCCGATGGTTGCCCGATCAGTATCGAAAACATGAAAGTGCATTTCCTTGAAAAGGGCAATGGCTACCTCGCTATGGAAAGGATTTTTATCCCTGAAGTATGGGAAGGAGCAATCACGAATAAGCAGGTCGATGTGGAATAATGGACAATTGATAATGGACTATGGATAATGCGAAAGCCTTCAATTTATTGAAGGCTTCGTCATTTTATTATAAAATATAAGCTTAATAAATTGTTCGTTAGCCAATATCAATTTTCCATTACCTCAATAAGATAATAGTTCTTCTTTCCCTTTTGGAGCAATAAAAATTTACCGTGAAGTAAAAGATCATTTCCGGGGATAAGTTTTACATCATCCGTTTTTTTTCTGTTGATGCTTATCCCGCCGGCCTGAATCATCTTTCTTGCTTCGCCTTTGCTTGCAAAAATGCCCGCATCGGTTACCATTGTTACGATATCGACGCCGCTGTCAAAATCTGTTTTGCTGATAGTTGCTTTAATAATGCCTTCTATATTATTCAGGTCTTCTTTAGAAAGGCCCTCTGCTGAAGCGTTTTGAGCCGAGAACAATTTTTCGGTTGTCTCAATCGCTTTTTGATATTCCGCATTTCCGTGAACAAATACAGTCAGTTCTTCAGCCAGTTTTTTTTGTAAAACGCGTTTACCCGGATCATTTTTATGTTCGTCAATAATATTGTCCATCACCTCTTTTGTAAGGAACGTAAAGATCTTTATCCAGTTGGCGGCGTCTTCATCCGTTGCATTCAACCAAAATTGGTAGAACTGATAAGGAGCAGTTTTATCCGCATCCAGCCACACATTTCCCTTTTCGGATTTTCCGAATTTAGTGCCGTCCGATTTTTTAATTAGCGGACAAGTAAATGCAAAGGCTTCACCGCCGCTTTTTCTGCGGATGAGTTCCGTACCCGTAACAATATTTCCCCACTGATCACTGCCGCCCATTTGCAATTTGCAGTTAAGATTCTTATGCAACCAGTAAAAATCATAGCCCTGCACCAATTGATATGTGAATTCAGTAAATGACATCCCGTTCTCACCTTCGAGCCTTTTCTTCACACTGTCTTTCGCCATCATATAATTTACCGTGATGTGTTTTCCCGCATCACGGATAAAATCGAGGAACGAGATTCCTTTGAACCAATCGTAGTTATTTACCATTACGGCAGATGTCGGTCCGTCGCCATCAAAAGAAAGAAATCTTTCCAGTGTAGCTTTTATCCCCGCCACATTCTTATTGAGGGCTTCTTCGCTTAGCATATTTCGCTCTTCATTTTTGCCACTCGGGTCGCCCACCATTCCGGTAGCTCCGCCCACCAGGGCTACCGGTTTATGACCTGCTCTTTGTAAATGAAGTAACAAAAGGATCGGAACAAGACTGCCGATATGCAGACTGTCTGACGTAGGATCAAAGCCGATATATGCGGTGGTTATTTCCTTATTCAGTTGTTCCTCAGTTCCGGGCATAATATCCTGCAACATACCCCGCCATTTCATTTCCTCTATAAAAGCGTTCATTTCTGTTATTTAGTCGTTTAAGGCTGCAAAGTGTAAAGAAAATGTCAAATTAACTAAAAGCGGAACCTTAAATATCATTTTTTCGTGACTTTTTACCATTTTTTAAGTCGCCGCACCAAGCATTTCCGTAAGTAGTAGCGTCTCTTATACACAAGCCATTACTATTATAGTAATTATACTATATTTGAGCGGTTTTGAACCGTGTAAAGGTCCGGATTCAGACAATTTTTACCGAAAAAATACGTTTTGTTCAGGACTGATCACTAATACTAACGAAATATGCGACAAAGCGCAATTGCTTTACTGACGTTTTCTTTGTTTTTTTCTGTTACCTCCGGCTATGCACAATTCAGAAAATATTCAAACGAATTTTTAAATATCGGCGCAGGTGCCCGTGGTCTCGGAATGGGTAATGCTCAGATAGCATCTGTAAATGACGCTACCGCGGGTTATTGGAATCCTGCGGGCCTTGCAGAGGTAAAAGATAAACCCTCTGCTGCGATCATGCACGCAGAATATTTCAGTGGCATCGCCAAATATGACTATTCAGCTGCAGCTGTTCCTGTTCAGGATAACAAACGCACTGTCGGTTTTTCACTGCTTCGTTTTGCTGTAGATGATATCCCAAATACTTTATTTTTAGTAGAGCCCGACGGTAGCATCAACTACAACAATATTCAGACCTTTTCCTCCTCGGATTATGCGTTCCTCCTTTCTGTAGCACAAAAAGTAAAGGAGACCGACAATTGGAGACTCAACGCCGGCCTTAATGCAAAAGTGGTGTACCGTAAAGTAGGGAAGTTTGCCACCGCATGGGGTTTCGGACTTGACGCAGGTGTACAAATGCGCAGCGACAGGTGGAGCCTGGGTATCATGGCGAAAGACATTACGACGACATTTAACGCATGGAAATTCACTTTTACGGACAGAGAAAAACAAGCGCTATACCTTACCAAAAATGATATTCCAATAAGATCTACAGAGATCACGGCACCTCGTGTAGTTATTGGCGGTGCGTATGATTTTCATTTCGGAGAAAAATTCAAACTGCAGGCTGAAGCCAATGTGGATGTTACTTTCGACGGAAAAAGAAATACGGTACTTAGCGGAAATAATGTGAGTGCGGATCCTCATATGGGGCTTGAAGCCTCTATCAAAGATGCATTTTTTGTGAGAGCAGGGATCACTAATTTTCAACGTGCACTTGCCGACGGAGATACATTGAATCAAAAAAAAGTATGGATCTATCAACCAAGCCTCGGCGCCGGTTTCAAGATCAATAAAATAAATCTCGATTACGCATTTACTAATCTGGCCAATCAATCCAACCCGTTGTATACGCACGTGATCTCACTGCGAATCGTTTTCGGAAAAAAGGATGATGAATAACACTATACAAACTGTTTACGATGAAAAAATTATTACTTCCTGTTTTTATCTTTTGCGCTTTTAGCGCAAGCGCTCAGTTGAATAATAGCTGGATAGATTACAGCAAAACCTATTATAAATTTAAGGTCGCTGCGGATAATATTTGCAGGATCTCACAGCCTGTACTCAACGGTACAGCCGCTGCGCTCGGGTCTGCAAACGCAGATCACTTTCAGCTTTGGAGAAATGGTAAAGAGGTAAGATTATACACTTCTGTTTCAGGTGCCGTTTTCGGTGCATCGGATTATATCGAATTTTTCGGTGAGATGAATGACGGTAAAGCGGATGCGCAGTTGTACAATCAACCGCAACTTCAGTTTGCAGATAAATGGAGTCTGGAAACCGACACCGCTACGTATTTCCTCACTGTAAATCCTGCAGGAGGAAATCTGCGTTACAGCAATATCAATAATCCTTCACCGGGAGCAGCTGCACCGGATGCATTTTTTATGCGCAATGTAGACATCTATTATAAAGACATCCTCAATCACGGTTTTGGTAAAGATCTCGGCGAATATGTATATTCCTCGGCCTATGATGAGGGTGAATGTTATACAACAAATAATATCACTGCACCTATTGGTTCGCCGGTAACATTTGTACAAAATTTTACCGGTTTGAATGTGTATCCTGCCGGCTCGCCTACCTACAGGTTTCGTTTTAAAGGCTACGGCAATACGGACAATAATCAGCGAACCACAACAGTGAAATTTTTTAATACAACGGTATTAACTAAATCTACTTATGCAACACAGGGGATAGTAACATCCCCAGATATAACAAGACCGATCAGTGATCTGTCTGATCCGACAAATCTTACTGTTAATGTGATCAATACGAATAACGGCATCATTACAAATGATAACATCGTGATCGCTACAATGGGGATCACATATCCGGCAACCTTCAACTTTAATAATCAAAAATCATTTTATTTCGAACTGGCCGCTTCTCCGTCCGGAAATAATTTAGTGATCGATAATTTTAATTACGGCTCAACTGCACCGATATTGTATGACATTAATAATGGCAGAAGATATATCGGTGATATTACTTCCACACCCGGCAAAGTGAAATTTGTTTTACCGGCATCATCCGAGGTATTGAGGAAATTTCTTTTGAACAACATTGAAACTTCAAACATCAATCCTATCACGTCTCTAACATCAAAAACATTTATTGATTTTAATACAGCGGCTACTAGAGGGGATTATATCATTATCAGTAATCCGCTTTTATACAACGACGGAAACGGTGTAAATTTTGTTGAACAATATAGGCAATACAGAAGCACAGCAAACGGCGGTGGTTACACAGCTAAAGTAGCTGACATCGCAGAACTTTCCGATCAGTTCGGTTTTGGTATAAAGAACCATCCGGGAGCCGTGCGGGATTTTGTTCGTTTTATGGATCTGCAATATCCGGTGAAACCAAAATACATTTTTCTTATTGGTCGCGGTTTAAGCTATTTCGACGCTAAACCTTACGAATCAAATCCTGCTTCAAAACTGTTGGATCTTGTGCCTACATTCGGCTGGCCGGCTTCAGATGTGTTGATCGTTTCAAAACCGGGGCAGCAGGTTGCAATAACTCCTGTGGGAAGAATTGCGGCGGTAACCGGAACGGAAGTGGGCAGTTATTTGCAAAAAGTAATTCAGTACGAAACTGCGCAAAGAACGCAAAGTCCGTTAATTGCTGATAAAGCGTGGATGAAAAATACGATGCAGATCGTGGGCGGTGCGGATCCTGATCAGCAGCATCAGTTTGATCTGTATTGTGATGTGTATGCGGATACTATGAGACGACCGAAGTTTGGCGGTAAAAATGTCCGCTTCGATAAAACATCGGTAGCAACTATTCAACAGGCATCGAGTCAGCAGATCACGCAGCTTTTTGCGGAAGGTCTCGGATTCATTCAGTATTTCGGTCACTCTTCTGCTTCTACATTCGAATTTAATTTGGCAAGTCCGGAATTATTTGAGAATACCGGCAAGTATCCTTTCTTTAATGTGAGCGGTTGCAGTGCAGGTAATTTTTTCAATTTTGATCCGACAAGGCTTATGGGCCAAATGGGACTTTCAGAAAGATATATTCTCTATCCTAACAAAGGTAGTATCGGTTTCTTAGCGGATACGCACTTCGGGATCCCTTATGTACTCGACGAATTCAACCAAAGGTTTCACACAGATTTTTCAGGCACGATGTACGGTGAAACAGTCGGCAATCAAATGAAAGATGTGCAGATTGCGATGGGTGGCACAGCCCCTTCCGTTGATTATTACAGAAGGATTCACATTGAAGAGATCAACCTTCACGGCGATGCGGCAATAAGAATAAATAGTTTTCCAAAGCCGGATTATGTTATAGAAAATCAATTGCTGAAGATCACGCCTTCGATCATTTCTGTTGCTGATCCTTCATTTCATGTAAAAGTAAATATGCAGAATATCGGAAGAGCGATCAATGATTCTTTCAGGGTTTTGATACAAAGAACATTGCCCGGGGCAACTGTTCCGGTGACCATTAAGGATACGCTTATCAAGGCTACGCTATTTTCAGACAGTCTGGAATTTAACGTTCCGATCAATCAGCTTACTGATAAGGGAGATAATAAAATCAGTGTAGAGCTTGACTGGACAAACAAAATTCCTGAGATCTACGAAACGAATAATAAAGTGTCACAGACCTTCACCATTTTTGAAGATGAACTTAGACCTGTGTATCCTTATAATTTCGCCATCTTAAATGCACAGAACACGATATTTTCTGCGAGCACGGCAAATCCGCTCGTGGGTACAAGAAATTACGTGATGGAAATTGATACAACGGAATCTTTCAACTCACCGTTTAAGAAAACGTACAATGCTACGGGTATCGGCGGTTTAATTCAATTTGCACCTTCGAATTTGATATATGCTGACAGTACCAGCTATTACTGGCGTACAGCTGTTGTTCCTTCACCCGGAAATAATATTATTTGGAATAATTCGAGTTTTGTATACCTGCCGGCCGGTACACCGGGATATAATCAATCGCATTATTTTCAACATTTAAAATCAACGTCAACACAGGTTGCCTTAAAACCTGATCGCAGCTGGAAGTTTGATACCTACAACAGTATTGTATCCGTAAGAAACGGTGTGTTCCCTTCAGCCGCGTCTACTGCACAGGATTTTGCTGTCGATATCGACGGTGCCGGAAATATTTTAAGTGTGTGCGGTATTTCGGGAATAATTCTCGTAGCGATTAATCCTGTAGGAATGGTGCCGCTTAAAAATACGGTTTATAACGGACCGCCATCGCCTGCGGGGCTTTACGGCAGTGATCCGGTTTGCGGAACGAACAGACAATACCAATTCCAATACAATATTCTTTCACAGGCAGGACGTGATGCAGCAAGTAACTTTTTGCGCAATGTTGTGCCAAACGGTTGGTATGTAGTTGTAAGGAATATTTCCGGTACTGACCCTGCATCAAATACATATGCACCAACATGGGCTGCGGATCCGGGTCCTAATTCGATGTATCTCGTGTTGAAAAATGCCGGGTTCTTAACCATCGATCAGTTTACAAGTCCGCTTGCTTTCAACTTCATCTATAAAAAAGGAGATCCTTCATACGCACCTGTTACAAAGTTTTCTGCAGGAATAACCGATAAGATCGAATCTCTGGTAACCCTCGCCGCTTCGAAAGGAGACGGTGAGATCGTTTCCCCGGTGTTTGGTCCGGCTGCTTCATGGACAGGTTTCCATTGGAGAGGTAAATCAGTGGAATCCCCTACGGCAGATTCGCTCGCATTTAAGGTGATCGGGATCACTCCGGCGGGTATTGAAAATGTGTTGTACACTGTAGATTCAACCGTAAAAGATCTCAATATCGCTGCTGTCAATGCAGCACAGTATCCGTATATTAAGCTTAAAATGTACAACAGAGATACTGTTAATGCCACCCCGTATCAATTGCGTTACTGGAGGCTTAACTATACACCGGTGCCGGAAGGAGCAATTGCACCAAACTTGCTCTTTACAATGAAAGACACGGTAGAAGCAGGAGATCCGATCTCATTCTCGGTTGCATTTAAAAATGTAACACCGCAGCCCTTTACGAGCCTGATGAAGATCAACATGAAAATTAAAACGGCTACCAATTTTGATAGCGTGGTAAACATTCCGCCTGCAAGGATATTACTGGCATCACCGGATACGATCATTGCCAAGTATAGCATTCCGTCGGAAAAATATCAGGGCAACAATACATTGTTTGTCGAATTTAATCCGAATAATGATCAGCCTGAACAATCGCACTTTAACAACTTCCTGTACAAAGATTTTTATGTGAAGAACGATCCGTTTAATCCTTTGATGGATGTGACTTTTGACGGGGTACACATTTTAAGTCGGGATATTGTTTCTTCAAAACCAGGTATACTTATCAAACTGAAAGATGAAAGTCGTTTCCTTGCGTTAAAGGATACGTCGTTATTGAAATTACAGTTACGCTATCCTGACCAAAGTTTGCATAATTACTATTTCAACGGCGATACCATGCGATTTAATCCTGCTAATCTTACGGCAGGGGAGAATGCGGCAACGGTGGACTTTAAACCGTACTTGCCGGAAGATGGTGAATATGAACTGATCGTTTCAGGTAAGGACGTTTCAGGCAATTCTGCCGGAAATTTAAATTATCACACGGTATTCACGGTTATCAATAAACCTATGATCAGTGAAATGCTTAATTATCCGAATCCTTTCACAACCTCCACCGCATTTGTCTTTACACTTACAGGAAGCAAAGTACCGCAAAACCTGCGCATCCAAATCCTGACCATTACAGGTAAAGTAGTGAGGGAAGTTAAGAAAGATGAACTTGGTCCGATTCACATCGGAAGAAATATCACAGAATTCAAATGGGACGGTACGGATATGTACGGACAAAAACTTGCGAACGGTGTTTACATTTATCGTGTGATCACAAACCTGGAAGGCAAGTCGCTTGATAAATACAAAGCAGAAGGCGATAATACAGATAAATATTTTAACAAAGGTTACGGTAAAATGTACCTGATGAGATAATCACTCCTTATAAAATTTCAAAAAAGCCTTCTGTAAACGGAAGGCTTTTT
This sequence comes from Ferruginibacter sp., assembly GCA_965247855.1. GTDB lineage: Bacteria > Bacteroidota > Bacteroidia > Chitinophagales > Chitinophagaceae > Ferruginibacter. The sequence goes on along the minus strand of CBDFHZ010000003.1, from coordinate 1,248,585 downwards.
TAATGGCAGGACGATCTGCTATTATAATTAGGAATGTGCATCTGTGCTTCTTTACCCTGAGCTTTTTTAGCCGGGGTAAATTGTCACAAACAAAATGCAGAGGATTAGAGAATTTTCAGAATGGTTGAGATGCAGTTGCGCTGCTACCTCACCCGCTGTCTCAGGAAGTACACTTGGTACATGCTCTCCGGAAATGGCGCACGGAGGCCGTACGGGATTGACGTGATAAATCGGCATAGTTAGAAGTCGGTCAGGTAAGGCGGCATTGTTGTATTTTCAGCGGACATATTATTCATGTGTCTTTTCAATTTGCCGGGTTTGCCGCGATTGAAATTCCGCGCAGTTGTCTCTTACCCGCTGATACGCCGCACTCGTTTTAAAGGGCTTTCTGAAATTGCACGCGCTGAAATATTTTTTAAGAAAGGAATTCCTGTTGAATTTTTTTGCTTTGCCATTGTATAGTTTGATTGAAAAACAAAATACGATGCGGCGATAGGCGTGCTGTCCCTTTTGGGAACGTTTGGGAACGTTTGGGATCAAACAGGCACAAACGGGCACGTTTTGGCACGTTTGACGGATCTCCCTTTTGCGCTGAATTTGATTTTTTGTGCTTTGCCTTGCCTACTGTTTACTGAGGGTCGCTACTTGTAATGCCTATGTAAACCCTACCCAACGCCTACCTAACGCCTACTCAACAAAAAAATATGATTCGTTTTAGGGCCGTTTTATTTTGTTCCCAAACGTTCCCAAACGAGCCCGAACGTGCCCGTTTGTGCCGTAACGTGCCTGAGTGTGCCCAAACGTTCCCAAAAGGGACAACGGCACATTCCGCTCATCGTAAGATTGCATAACCATCGCAAAGAGACAAGCGCCCTTTTTCAGATGCTCGATGCGGTTCAATTATTAATCATATAAAAAACACAAACATGGCACAACAGGCAGGCCCTTTACGAAACAGGGCATCATCGGGAATATCACTTTTGCGCAAACCAAATTATAGTTTCATAGCAAAAAACGAAACGTTCATCTTCTAAATCAAATTTTAAATCCAACCCGGCGCTTGATCGCGTAAGAGACAATTGCACGGAATTCGGCAGAGCGGGAAAGCCGGAAAATGGTTGAGAGAAACAATTAAGTTAGAGCTCAAATTCGCAAAAATTCTATGCCGGCAAGACTGGTGAAGGTCTTGGTGCAAATTGCGAACACCGATTCGCTTAGTTCGCGTGCCTTGCATTTAGCCGCAAAAGGAGAGTTGGATCTGTTGGAAAATTTCGAATTCAATCATGCACATCCATGAATTGTTTATCCCTCAACCGTCCCTTTTTCATCCTGTAATCCCCTAATCTATTGTTACTTTTGCAAAAAAAAACATTAATGGCGAAGATCGCGATAAACATAGCTACCGGAAGCCTGCAGCAGGAAGAAATGATTGTGGGGATAGATCTTGGAACGACGAACAGCCTCATAGCAATGGTGCATCCGGAAACACGCGTTGCGGTTGCACTAAAAGAACATGATGGCGTTTCCCTGGTACCTTCCGTTATTTATTTTGATACGCAGGGAAATACAATCGTTGGGAATGATGCAAAAGAATACCTCATCTCCGCACCGGAGCGCACCGTTTTTTCTGTGAAAAGATTGCTCGGTAAAAATTACGATGATATAAAAGCGAATGCTTCCTTTTTTTCTTACAGCATCATTGATGAATCGGCGGACAAGCCGGTAAAAATAAAAGTAGATAATACATTTTATTCGCCGACCGAACTTTCTTCACTGATCCTGAAAGAACTTAAAAAAAGAGCCGAACATATTCTTAAAACACCGGTAAATAAAGCGGTGATCACCGTGCCTGCTTACTTTAATGATGCGCAACGCCAGGCAACAAGGGATGCGGGCAAACAGGCGGGGTTGGATGTGTTGAGGATCATTAATGAACCTACAGCCGCAAGTCTGGCCTATGGTCTCGGATTAAATAAGGACGAGCAAAAAACGATTGCGGTATATGACCTCGGCGGCGGAACTTTTGATGTGTCGATATTGAAGCTGAATGCCGGGATCTTTGAAGTGCTTTCTACAAATGGTGATACGTATCTCGGCGGCGATGACATGGATAACGCGATCGTAAAATTCTGGCAGGATCAACATAATATTTCTCCCGAAATATTGCAGCAAAATGCATCGCTGGCGCAGGAACTTCGCCTTAAAGCAGAAGAAGCAAAAAAGCAGCTTTCATCAGCTGATGAATATTCGGGAACGGCAAACGGAATGGCACTTAGTATCAGCAAAGAACAGTTTGAAGAAATTATTCTTCCGCTCATCAGCGTAACAACTGATTGCTGTAAAAGAGCATTAAAAGATGCGGGGCTCGCCGCGGTTGATGTTGACGAGATCATCATGGTAGGCGGAAGTACAAGAGTGCCTGCGGTAAAAGAAGCCGTGAGCAAATTATTCGGCAAACCGGTAAATGATTCGATCAATCCTGATGAAGCTGTAGCACTTGGGGCGGCCGTGCAGGCGGATATCCTTGCGGGAAATAACAAAGACGTTTTATTGCTCGATATTACGCCCCTTAGTCTGGGTATTGAGACCGCCGGTGAATTGATGGACGTCATCATTCCGCGCAATTCGAAAATTCCTTCGTCAGCAGGACGCGAATATACCACGCAGGCAGACGGCCAGGTGAATATGCGCATCAGCATTTACCAGGGCGAAAGAGATATTGTAACAGACAACCGGTTGCTCGCAACTTTGAATATGAAAGGCATTCCCGCAATGCCCGCAGGAATGGCCAAAGTGCAGGTAAGCTTCATCATAAATGCCGATGGTATCCTCACCGTGAAAGCGAAAGAATTGCGTAGCGGCGTGGAGCAAAGCATTGAAATAAAACCGCAGCTTGGAATTGACGACAGTACCGTTGAAAAAATGCTTGCCGATTCTATGGCGAATGCACAAACGGATATTGCTGCGCGGGCGTTGGCAGAAGCAAGAACAGAAGGGGAGCAACTGCTGAAAACCACGGAAAGATTTTTACAGAAAAATGCCTCAGCACTTATCAATACAGAGTTGCAGGATACTGCTGCGGCCATGCAGGCTTTGCAACTTGCAATCACAATGGAAGATAAAGATCTTATTCAGGCTAAAACAGAAGTGTTGAATGCAATATCTTCACCTTATGCTGAAAGGATCATGAATGATGCGGTTTCGGCATCAATGAAAGGTAAAAAAGTTTGATTGTGAATATGCTTAATATGGACAGAAAAAGCAGGATAGTTTCCGTATTGTTTTTAGCAGTGATGTTGCTGCTGCTGTTCTTTTTTGGTGTGAATTTGCAGGGAGAAGCTTCCAAATTTTTGAATGAGGCAAACGCTATCAATAGCGGAACGCCTTTTCCGAACGGCAGTTTCAGTTTCTTTTACTTCTTCTATTCTTTGCTCACAGCGGTATTTCTAAAGCTCGGACTGAGTTTCATTTTTTTCGGCGCTTTTCAAATAGGAATGTCATGGATTGCCGCATTGTGTTTGCGAAAGTTGATCCTGCAGATGTCAGCTGATGACAGACTTGCCTTCGTTGCATTCCTGCTTTACCTTTTTTGTTATCCGATCCAAAAGTGGAATTTTTTTCTGTATTCGGAAGGCTTACACACTTCTTTTGTGGTGATCGGAGTGTATGCTTTTTATAAACTGCTGCTGAAACCGGGTTTTCCATCTGCAATTTTCTTTGCGTTTATTTTATTCCTGATCATTACAACCAGACCGGTAGGTGTATTGTTTCTGATGGCGGCTTTTCTTACATTTAATTATATATTGTTTATCCGTAAACAAAAGAGAGCGGCATTATTATGCGCAGCAGGAGGCATCGCCGTCCTGATCATTTTATTGAACTCGCCTGTTAGATATTTTATTAATCCGGATTCGTTGCGCAGAATGGAAATCATTTGCCAGGTGCCTCAGCAAAATTCAGATGTTACCTATACACAATACAATCGGGCGGGTTTGAAGCAGGCTTATGTTGTTGTGAAGAACGAGATCGGGTTTGGCAGGTTTTTTCATGCAGGCTTTATGAAACTGCGTTCCTTTTTCGGGTTGGTAAGGCCGTACTACAGTCTGAAAAATAATGTATTATTGGGATGGTATCTTTTGTTGTATCCCCTTGCCTGTATAGGGTTTAGTAGAATCAGAAGAACGCCGGTAAGTTCACTGTTGTTCTTTTCCCTGGTCTATATACTTACCACCGCTGCCGGTATTTTTGTTACCTGTGATGATTGGTCAGACAGATTTATTGCTCCCGTAATGCCTTTTATTATTATTCCGGGTGCATTAGGTATTACTCATCTTTACCGCCTCCGTTTTCGAAATGTTCCGCGGCTTTAATTTCCATTTCAGAAAGAAACTTTCATAGTAGCGAAAACTAACAGTGCAGATTGCGTATACAACAATTGCTGAAAGCAGCGCGTTGATCAGTTGAATGCTGTTTGCACCGGTCTCTGCATGCAGTTTTGACAAAATCAATTTTGTTATCTTAAATCCTGATAAAAATACCGGCCAATGGAAGATGTACAAACCGAAAGATATTTTTCCGGAATACCTCAGAAATGAGGAGGCGCTTATCTTTTTGATTAAATTATGTTGTTCACTAATCACGGATAATAAAACACCTGCATACAAAACTGCGATAAGGGTAAATCCGGGGCCGGTAAAAAAATAACCGATTCGCATGCTTCCCTGCACGTACATTCCGGTTGCAAGTAACAAAAAGCATACACAGCATATCCAACTGTATCGGTTAACCAGCCATGTATTGTACCCGTTTTCAATGAGCATATATAAAACAAAGCCTGCAAGAAAGCTGTCTGCATGAAAAAAGGTATTCCAATGTATTTTAAGAAATTCATCAGGGGGAACGGTCAGGGAATACAGCCACCGGGAAACGAAGACTGTCATAATGAGCAATACACCGGTTATAAGCAATGCTTTCTTTTTCCTGATCAGGATCACCAATAACGGAAACAGCAGGTAGAATTGTTCCTCAACCGCTAACGACCAAAGATGATTCAGGTGCTCATATGAAACAGGGAAGTGCCTGATAAAAAGCCAGTTTGTGAGGAATGAAAAAGTAGCAGGCACTGCGTAATGGTAGCCCGGAATGGCCGCAATAGTGTCGTTGGATGCGAGCCCGTACCAACATAGAAAAAAAAGTGCTAAGAAAAGGTAGTAAAGCGGAATGATCCGCAGTATCCTGTTAAAATAAAATTTCCCTAAAAGTTTTTTATCTGTAACGTAAGGATATAACCTTCCAGTGAGAAGATAGCCTGACAAAACAAAAAAAAGATCTACGCCGCTCCAGCCTATATCAAGAAAATGAAAACCGCTGAAGTAGTGATAGCCTATCACCAATAAGATCGCAATCCCCCTGAGTCCGTCAATATGCGGGTTGTAATAAGATTTATTCAACAGCAGAAAATTGAGATATTCTGTTCACATATTTCCCGATCATATCAAATTCGATATTCACTTTATCATCTGCTTTTAATGATTGCATGTTGGTATGCTCATAAGTATAGGGAATAACAGCTACTGTAAATGTTATTTCCGTTACATTGAAAATAGTAAGGCTTATGCCGTTAAGAGATATTGAACCTTTTTCGATGATCAGCGTTGCGAATTTTTGATCAAAAGAAAAACTGAATTCCCAACTGCCGTCTTTTTCTTCGCGGGTAATGCAGGTTGCAACCGTATCCACGTGTCCCTGTACGATATGTCCGTCCAGGCGGCCATCAAAACGAAGACATCTCTCCAGATTCACAATTGTTCCTGCGGTCCAGGAACCGATATTGGTTTTTTGAATTGTTTCATCAATAGCCGTTACTGTGTACGATTCTTCTGTAACGCTTTCTACGGTAAGACAAATGCCGCTGTGACTCACACTTTGATCTATCTTTAATTGCGGCGCTAAAACCGATCTTACAGTAAATGTAATGTTGGTGCCGCTGATTTTTGTGGCCTCAATAACGCCTTTCTGCTCAATTATACCTGTAAACATCCGGTAAATTTCGGATTTTGGCCATAAGTATTTCTTTTTTTCAAATATTTTTTTATCTTTGCAGCCCTAAATCACCAAAAGGGGGTATAATAACAATGCTGATAATAGATTCAAAAGATTGCGAAAACATCGACAAAGCGCTAAAGAAGTATAAAAAGAAATTTGAGAAAAGCCGTACACTGCTCCAATTGAGAGAAAGACAAGCTTTCATCAAACCTTCTATCCGTCGTCGTACGGAAGTGCTTAAAGCTGTATACAAGCAACAGCTTGCAGGCGGTAAATTCGATTAATCGTTTTTCGCTCTTCATATTCTTAAACTGATGCCAGGTTATCGTTAACTTTGGTCATCAGTTTTTTTATGCATATACCTTTCGAAAAACAGCGGCAGGAATTTCTGGATCATCTCCGCTTTCAAAAGCGTTACAGTCAGCACACCATCATTTCTTATGAAAATGATCTTCTGGGCTTTTGTGCATTCCTCCGCGATGAAGAACTCAGCGATCTCGCTATTGATAAAGTAAAAACCTACAATATCCGCAACTGGCTGGCTCAAATGAAGGAAAGCGGCATCAGTTCGAGAACCATCAATCGAAAAATATCTTCTCTTCGGTCTTTTTTTAAATACATGCTTAAAAAAGAAGTTGTAACGGTGAATCCTGTTACGGCAATCATTTCTCCTAAAACGCCGAAAAGGCTGCCGCAATTCGTGGAAGAAGCGGATACTGCAAAGATCTTCTCGGAACTGGTGTTTCCCGGCGGGTTTAAAGGGCTCACGGAAATGCTGATCATCAAGGTGCTGTACAATACCGGTATGCGAAAATCGGAATTGATAGGGCTCAGGGAACATCATGCGGATAAGATGAACAGCAGTCTCAAAGTATTGGGAAAAGGAAATAAAGAGCGCATCATTCCTGTAAGTCCGGCGTTAATGAATGAACTGCGTGAATATACAGCCGAGAAAAAAAGACTCATTACCGGCAATGAAAATACAAATCTCTTCGTTACAGAAAAGGGCAACTGTCTCGATCCCCGGCAGGTGTATAGTATCGTTAAAAAATACCTGACTCAGGTAACGACGATCGATAAAAAAAGCCCGCATATTTTGAGGCATAGTTTTGCAACGCACCTGATGAACCACGGGGCAGACCTCAATGCAGTAAAGGAATTGCTGGGGCACAGCAGTCTCGCCGCCACACAGGTGTACACGCATAACAGCATTGAAAAACTTAAAGACGTGTATAAAAAAGCCCATCCGAAAGCCTGATGCAGGTCATCAAATTTTTTTGGATGTTGAAACGTTTTGAACTAACTTGTTTTGGTATTAATTGATGAATATAAAGTAATAAAAGCCTATGGGTTGAATGCTACATTATTAAACATTTTCTATTCACCAATAAATACGACGGTTATGAACGTAAACATTCAGACAGTGCATTTTGACGCAGATTCAAAATTGACAGAGCACATCGAAGCGAAATGTAATAAAATAGGGCAGTTTCACGACAGGGTCACAAAAGTAGATGTGTATCTGAAGCTCGATAATGTGGTGCACAACATAAAAGATAAAGTTGCGGAGATAAAAGTGATGGTACCGGGGCATGAATTTTTTGTAAAACAGTCGTCAAAATCTTTTGAAGAAAGTTTTGACGGAGCACTGGATTCAGTGATCAATCAGATTAAAAGAAGAAAAGAAAAGCAGGCTGCATAAGCCTTTGATCGAATAAAAAGCCCGTTCGTCCTTCCCGGATCAACGGGTTTTTTGTTGCCCGAAATCTTTTCGGTGATTTTTCTCAAAAAATATTTTTTGAAAGTTTTCTATTAATAATTTTTTCTCTTACCTTTGCCTTCCGAAAAAAAAGGGTACACAATTATGCGCTTTTTGTAAGGAAGTTCTTTAAAGATTTTTATGCCGGATTGCTCAGGTTAGCAGGGCATCCCGACTTACAGTCGGGAAGGTCGTTAGTTCGGCTTCTGCTGATTGAATTTGACATAAAAAATAATAAGCCGAAATAGCTCAGTTGGTAGAGCAACTGATTTGTAATCAGTAGGTCGCTGGTTCGACTCCAGTTTTCGGCTCATTTTCAAAAAGCAGTACAGCCGCAGGCTGTACCTTTTTTTTGAAAAGGGATTAGGGCAGATGGCCGAGTGGTTAAAGGCGACAGACTGTAAATCTGTTCTCTTCGGAGTACGTAGGTTCGAAACCTACTCTGCCCACGAAAAAATTGACAATTGGATATTGACAATTAAGTTCTTTTATAATGGCAGTTTCAATTTGCATGTTGCAAATTGTTGATTGCCGGATTTACCAGCGGAAGTAGCTCATTTGGTAGAGCGGTAGCCTTCCAAGCTTCAGGTGGCCGGTTCGAGCCCGGTCTTCCGCTCAATTAAGTTGATTTGGTCAACTTGCTCTGCCGTCGTAGCTCAGGGGTAGAGCACTTCCTTGGTAGGGAAGGGGTCATGAGTTCGATTCTCATTGATGGCTCAATAAAGTATTAGCTAGGGTGCGGAGCATCCCGGTTCGGATCGGGGAACGTAAGGATGCAGTTTCAACCTTTACCTCATTATTGATCAGGTAGCTCCGGTGCGGGGCATCTGTGGTTTATGGTCGGGTTGAAATGAGCTTAAAAAAAATATTCTGTCGATGGTTTTGCAGACATAAAACGCAACTACATTAAAAACAAAATTTAAAAAAATTTACAATGGCAAAAGAGTCTTTCAAAAGGGATAAACCCCATCTTAACGTTGGTACCATCGGTCACGTGGATCACGGTAAGACAACATTAACAGCCGCTATAACCGATGTTTTGTCAAAAAAAGGTTTGGCGGAGAAAAAAAATTACGATGATATTGATGGTGCTCCTGAAGAAAAAGAAAGGGGTATCACAATCAATACTGCTCACGTTGAATACGCAACTGCTACCCGTCACTACGCTCACGTAGATTGCCCGGGTCACGCGGATTACGTAAAAAACATGATCACAGGTGCTGCTCAGATGGACGGTGCTATCCTTGTGGTGGCTGCTACTGACGGTCCTATGCCTCAAACGAAAGAGCACATCCTTCTTGCACGTCAGGTAGGTGTACCTCAGATCGTTGTATTTATGAACAAGGTAGATCTTGTTGATGATCCTGAATTATTGGAACTCGTTGAAATGGAAGTTCGCGAATTGCTTACTTCATATGGTTTCGACGGTGATAATACACCTATCATTCAAGGTTCTGCAACAGGAGCTTTGGCAGGTGAAGAAAAATGGGTTAAAAAGATCGACGAATTGATGGATGCTGTTGATAGCTACATTCCTCTTCCTCCGCGTCTTGTAGATCTTCCGTTCCTTATGTCTGTAGAGGATGTATTCTCTATTACAGGTCGTGGTACAGTTGCTACAGGTCGTATCGAAAGAGGTCGTATTAAAGTAGGTGAAGCGATCGAGATCGTTGGTTTGATGGAAAAACCATTGTCTTCAACCTGTACAGGTGTTGAAATGTTCAAGAAATTATTGGACGAAGGTGAAGCAGGTGATAACGCAGGTCTTTTGCTACGTGGTATTGAGAAAACTCAGATCCGTCGTGGTATGGTACTCTGCAAACCGGGTTCTATCACTCCGCATACTGAATTCAGAGGTGAGGTTTACGTATTGAGCAAAGAAGAAGGTGGTCGTCATACTCCTTTCTTCAACAAATATCGTCCGCAGTTCTACTTCCGTACAACGGATGTAACAGGTGAAGTTACTTTGAACGAAGGTACTGAGATGATCATGCCTGGTGATAACACTAACTTCTTCGTAAAACTTATCCAACCTATCGCGATGGAAAAAGGTCTTAAGTTTGCGATTCGTGAAGGTGGCCGTACAGTAGGTGCAGGTCAGGTTACTGAGATCGTTAAGTAAGAAGCAATTCTTTGAAATAATAAATTAGCTAATTGGCAAATTTGCTGATTAGCTAATTTGATTTTACGGGCATGGTGCAACGGTTAGCATACGGGTCTCCAAAACCCTTGATCTGGGTTCGAATCCTAGTGCCCGTGCAGATTAATTGAAAATTATCAAAATGAACAAATTCACGGTTTTTGTAAAAGAATCTTACAGCGAGTTGATGGAAAAAGTAAGTTGGCCTAAATGGGATCAGCTTGCGCAATCTACCATGATCGTTTTGGGAGCTACGGTTATCATCACAGTTTTAGTAAAACTGATGGATTTGGTAGCAAACACTTCAATGAATTTTATTTACAATTTATTTAAGTAATCATGGAAGAAACAACAGCACCCGCCGCCGGTACCGAAAAAGCAGCCAAAGAAAATAAGTGGTATGTGCTTCGTGTGGTGAGCGGTAAAGAACGTAAGGTTAAAGAATATCTGGATAAGGACATCATTCGTAACGGCTGGGATAAGATCATTTCACAGATATTTTTACCTGTGGAAAAAGTATACAAAGTTGCTAACGGTAAAAAAGTAATGCGTGAGAGAAATTTCTATCCGGGTTACATTATGATGGAAGTAGCTGACGGAAAACTTACCGATGATATCATTCAGCACGTAAGCAATATCAGCAACGTAATGCACTTTCTTACAGATGGAAAAGGATCTAAAGGAAATATCATCTCACTTCGTAAAGCTGAGGTTAACAAAATGCTGGGTAAAGTGGATGAGTTGAGTGATCAGGGCAGTGTGATGATGACTGAACCGTTCATTATCGGCGAAACCATTAAGATCATCGACGGTCCTTTCAACGATTTTAACGGGGTTATCGAAGAGGTGAACGACGAGAAGAAGAAACTAAAAGTTCAGGTGAAGATCTTCGGACGTGCAACGCCGGTAGAGTTGAGCTATATGCAGGTAGAGAAATTAGCATAAGTCAAATTTTATATAAAATGCCGCTTCTTTTTGAAGCGGCTTTTTTGTTGCTTTTTTTCTGTAGTTCGCTGTTCACATCTCAGAATTTCTCGTTACTTTTGCAACCCCAAATAGTTCTTTGTTGAATAAAGCTGAATATTGTCATCCTGAGCCTGTCGAAGGAATGGTGATATAAAGCACATGGGAGTCACTTCGTATTGTTGTGACGTTAACACCAAAAAATAAAATATGGCTAAAGAAATTACAGGCTATGTTAAACTCCAATGTAAAGGAGGACAAGCCAACCCTGCACCGCCTATCGGGCCTGCACTGGGTTCCAAAGGGATCAACATTATGGAGTTCTGCAAACAATTCAATGCAAGAACTCAGGACAAACCGGGTAAAGTATTACCGGTCCTTATCACTGTTTACGGTGACAAATCTTTCGACTTCGTTATCAAAACTCCTCCTGCTGCTGTTCAGCTTATGGATGCTGCTAAAATTACGAGCGGTTCCAAAGAGCCTAACCGTGTAAAGGTGGGTAAAGTAACATGGGCGCAGGTTGAAGAGATCGCAAAAGATAAAATGCCTGATCTGAATGCATTCACGCTCAACAGTGCGATGAGCATGGTAGCGGGTACTGCACGCAGCATGGGTCTTACTGTTGAAGGTAAAGCACCTTGGGAAAATTAATTGTCAACCTTAAAGTTTTTTAAAAATGATTACTAAAAAAAGAAAATTAGCAAATGTTAAGGTTGACGCTAACAAAGCCTACACGCTTAAAGAAGCCTCAGCATTAGTTAAAGATATAAACACAACAAAATTTGACAGCTCTGTAGATCTTCACGTTCGTTTGGGCGTAGATCCTAAAAAAGCTGACCAGGCTATCCGCGGTACGGTTTCATTGCCGCACGGTACCGGTAAAACTAAAAAAGTATTGGTTCTTTGCACACCTGATAAAGAAGCGGAAGCAACTGCAGCAGGTGCTGATTTCGTTGGATTGGACGAATACATCGCAAAGATCGAAGGTGGTTGGACAGATGTGGACGTGATCGTAGCTACTCCTTCAGTGATGCCTAAAATGGGTAAACTGGGTAAAGTACTCGGACCACGTAACCTGATGCCGAATCCTAAAACAGGTACTGTAACTAATGACGTTGCAGGTGCGGTGAAGGATCTTAAAGGTGGTAAGATCGCTTTTAAAGTAGATAAAGCGGGTATCATTCATGCTTCTGTGGGCCGTGTAAGCTTTTCTCCGGAAAAACTTACTGAAAACTCTATGGAATTCATCAATGCGCTTATCAAGCTTAAACCTGCTACATCAAAAGGTACTTACCTTAAAGGAGTAAGCATGGCGAGCTCAATGAGCCCGGGCATTATGGTAGACACTAAATCTGTTCAAAACTAATTATCAAACAATGTCACCCTGAGCTTGTCGAAGGGAACTGCGGATGATAATTTAAAAAATAATTGAAATGACAAAACAAGAAAAAAATGATGTGATTGAAGTACTGAAAGGCAAGTTCGCTCAGTACAACAACTTTTACATCACCGATACAGAAAGCCTTTCAGTAGAACAGGTTACTAACCTGCGCAGCCATTGCTTTGATAAGCAGGTGGAAATGAAAGTGGCTAAGAATACATTGATCAGAAAAGCATTGGAAAGTCTTGATGCTGAAAAATATGCAGGTGTTTATGATTCATTGCATAAAGTAACAGCGTTGATGTTCAGCGAAAATCCCAAAGATCCCGCTGTTATCATCAGTGGTTTCCGTAAAGCAAATAACGGTGAAAGACCGGTATTGAAAGCTGCATTCATCAATGGTGATGTATTCACAGGCGATAATCAACTGAAAGCGCTTACGCAAATCAAAACGAAGAACGAACTCATCGGAGAAGTTATCGGATTGTTGCTTTCACCTATCCAACGCGTTATCGGTGCTTTGCAAAACAAAGACAACGCTGCTAAAGATGAAGCAACTGCTCCTGAAGCAGAAGCTCCTGTTGCAACCGAAACTGCACCTGCTGCTGAAGCGGCTGCAACAACTGAAGCACCTGCTGCTGAAGCTCCGGCAACTGAAGCACCTGCAGCTGAAGCAGATGCAACTCCGGAAGCATAATCAAATTTGCCGAAGCATAAGAGAAAGTAGTAACAACTTAAATTTTGCATATTTGCTGATTTGTAAGCATGCATATTGATAAACGATTTTTTAATAACACATCCGCCGGAGTGTAATACAATGAAGGCGGAAAAAAACTAAACAAAATGGCAGACGTAAAAGCACTCGCAGAAAACCTTGTAGGTTTAACAGTAAAAGAAGTTCAGGAATTAGCTGAATTCTTAAAATCAGAATACGGTATCGAACCGGCTGCAGCAGCAGTAGTAATGAGCAGCGGTGATGCACCGGCAGCAGCAGCTGAAAAAACAGCTTTCGATGTAATCCTTAAAGCAGCAGGTGGTAACAAACTGGCTGTAGTTAAGATCGTTAAAGATCTTACAGGCTTAGGTTTGAAAGAAGCTAAGGATCTTGTTGACGGTGCCCCTAAAGCAATCAAAGAAGGTGTTGATAAAGCAACAGCTGAAGACCTTAAAGCTAAACTTACAGAAGCAGGTGCTGAAGTAGAAATCGCTTAATTTTAATCGATCTTAATTTTATGAAACCCCGGACAATGTCCGGGGTTTTCTATTTTATTGCCTTCTGTGTAATAAATTTTACAGACGGCAAACTTTTAATGATATTACAGGGATATACCACTCAAAAATAACTGCCATGAAATTTAAAGTGATCTCACTCAGTTCCATGCTGCTCATATTAGCAGCATGCAACAACGCCGACAAATCAACAACAACTACGGTCGTTGAAAAAAGAACTTCTTTTTTTGACAAAAGCGGCATGGACACGCTGGTAAAGCCGGGCGATAATTTTTATAATTATGCAAACGGAGCCTGGGTAAAAACAACAGTGATCCCTGACGACCAAACAGGTTGGGGTGGCTTTTATACATTGTATGAGGACAACCTGAAAAAGCTCCGGTCTATTCTGGAAGAAGCATCAAAAAGTAATGCAGCGAAAGGAAGCATAGAACAAAAGACCGGAGATTATTATACGGCTGGTATGGATACTGCCGCTATTGAAAAGAAAGGTGCTGAACCCTTAAAAGAAATGCTCGCTAAAATAGACGCAGTAAAAGATTATAAAGAATTAGTAAATCTGATCGCAGAAAATAATGCGAACGGCTGGAGCGATATCATGGGCTTTAGCGTAGGCGCTGATGAAAAGAACAGCAAAAAATATATTCCGGTATTTTCTCAGTCCGGATTATCGCTTCCGGAGATGGGATACTACTCCAGAAGAGACAGCGGCGCAATGAAGATAAGAGCCGGCCTCACGGATTATGCCGCAAAATTATTTACACTCACCGGTTTGGACCCTGCAAAAGCAAATGCTGTGTTGGCCGTAGAAACAGAACTGGCAAAGTCTCACCGCACACCGGCTGAAACACGTGATCCGCAAAAGAACTACAACAAAATGGCTGTTGCAGATCTTCAAAAAATGCAGCCGAATACGAACTGGGATAATTATTTCGCCAAAATGAATGTAAAGCCTGACAGTGTCGATATTCAACAGCCCGGATATTTTACAGCGCTTAATAATTTGCTGGCATCGCAACCGATAGATGTGTGGAAAACGAAACTGAAGTTTGATTACATTTCTTCAAACGCTTCCCTGCTTCCAAAAGATTTCAGGGATGTAAGGTTTAAGTTTGTTCAAATGTTCAGCGGACAAAAAAAGCAAAGCGAACGGTGGAAGACCATAGTACAACGCGATGATACCGGCCTCGGCGAATTGCTCGGACAACTTTACGTAAAAAAATATTTTACCGAAAAGGCAAAGCAAAGAATGGATGAACTTGTGAGCAATCTGCAAACGGCTTTTGATGCAAGAATAAAAAAAGCTGACTGGATGAATGACAGCACGAAACAAAGAGCATCGATAAAGCTTAAAGCATTTCTTAAAAAAATAGGCTATCCCGCAAAATGGAAAAACTACGATGACGTAAATATTGACAAAAGTGATTTTTACGGAAGTGCGATAAGCATTCAGAAGCACAATAAAAAAGTGCAGGTACACAAG
The DNA here is from genome assembly GCA_965247855.1 of Ferruginibacter sp. Classification (GTDB taxonomy): domain Bacteria; phylum Bacteroidota; class Bacteroidia; order Chitinophagales; family Chitinophagaceae; genus Ferruginibacter. Next base: position 1,233,581 of record CBDFHZ010000003.1, on the reverse strand, counting down.
ATCGGAACAGATGTGGACCGGGCAGAATGGGATATGACGCCGCCTACAGTGAATGCATATTACAATGCTTCAAATAATGAGATCGTATTCCCTGCAGGAATTCTTCAGTTCCCTTTCTTTGATGAGAATGCAGATGATGCAATCAATTACGGCGGTATCGGAATGGTGATCGGACACGAAATGACTCACGGCTTTGATGATCAGGGAAGTCAGTATGATGAGACCGGAAATATGGCAAACTGGTGGAACAAAGATGATCTTACAAAATTTAAAGCGAAATCAGCAGGAGTGGTAAAACAATACAATGCGTTCACATTATTGGGGTTGCACGTAAACGGAGAACTTACGCTGGGAGAGAACCTTGCGGATATCGGCGGTATCGCAATTGCTTACGATGCTTTTAAACTTACCAAACAAGGGCAGGGCAACGAAAAGATCGACGGACTTACACCTGATGAGCGTTTCTTTTTGGGCTTTGCGCAGGTATGGCGTTCGGCAAACAGAGAAGAAAGCATTCGGGTAAGATTAAACACAGATCCGCATTCACCCGATATTTTCAGGATAAACGGTGTGTTGTCAAACTTTGATCCTTTTTATAAGACGTTCAATGTAAAAGAAGGTGATTCCATGTATATCAAACCGGAAAGCCGGGCACATATTTGGTAGCCTGATATCGGATCCTGAAAAATAAAAAAAACCTGTTTTTTTTAAATTTAAAAACATAACGATGAGCGAAGAAATTAAGAAGGAAGAAGAAAGTTTTATGGATAAGCTAAAACATAAAGCAAGTGAAATGGCTGATAAGGCTGAAGATCTTTGGGACAAAGCAAAAGACAAAGCCGATGATGCCTGGGATGCCACGAAAGAAAGAGCAGGAGAATGGAAAGACAAAGCAGAGGACGGGTTTGATCACCTGAAAGATAAAGCGGTCGACCTAAAGGATGATATCAAAGAAAAATTCAATTCAAAAGAAGAGGACATCAGGGATGCAAAAGCTACAAAACTTGCAAACAACAGCGAGGATCTTAATAAAATATAAGTGCAGAATCAGATTTTTGACAAAAGGCCGCTACCGCGGCCTTTTGTCTTTTGGACAAATTGCGCATTGAAGGCCGCCGGGCTTTTCAGATACAGGTTAAATAGAGCTAAAAACAACTGAAAATTTGTCAAAACTCGGCAGTTTCTCAAATGTCCTGCCAAAATCTTATTTTTTGTCTCAATTTATTAAAATGTTCTTACCTTTGCAATCCTTATTTTAAGTTTATAGCGCAAGCTCTATCTTTTTTATAGGGAATCTTCACTAAACGTTTTAATTAAAATATGTCTGCAACAAAAACAAATGCTGCTAAGCGTATCAACTTCGGAAAGGTTGAACTGATAGCGGAACAACCCGATTTGCTCGGTATCCAGATTCAGTCTTTTAAAGACTTTTTCCAGTTGGAAACTACGCCCGATAAGCGTAATGTAGAAGGATTGTTTCGTGTGTTCAAGGAGAATTTTCCGATCACTGATACACGTAACATCTTCGTATTGGAATTCCTTGATTACTTCGTAGATCCGCCGCGTTATTCAATTGACGAGTGTATCGAAAGAGGATTAACTTATGCCGTTCCGTTAAAAGCAAAGCTTCGTCTTAGCTGTAATGATGAAGAGCATGTGGATTTTCAAACGATCGTTCAGGATGTGTTCTTAGGAAACATTCCGTACATGACACCACGCGGTACTTTTGTAATTAACGGTGCTGAGCGTGTGGTTGTAAGTCAGCTTCACCGTTCACCGGGCGTATTCTTCGGTCAGTCAATTCACCCGAACGGTACGAAAATTTTCTCTGCACGTGTAATTCCTTTCAAAGGAGCATGGATGGAATTTGCAACGGATATCAACAACGTGATGTTCGCTTACATTGACCGTAAGAAAAAATTCCCTGTAACTACATTATTACGTTCTATCGGTTTTGAAACAGATAAGGATATCCTTGAACTTTTCGGCATGGCTGATGAAGTGAAAGCGGATAAGAAAAATCTTGAAAAGAACGTTGGTAAACGTCTTGCGGCCCGTGTACTTCGTACCTGGGTGGAAGATTTTGTGGATGAAGATACCGGTGAAGTTGTATCTATCGAAAGAAACGAGATCATTCTTGAAAGAGACGTGGTTCTTGATGAAAGCAATATCGCTACCATTATTGAAATGGAAGTGAAAAGCGTATTCATTCAGAAAGAAGAAGTGAGCGGTGATTACTCTATCATTTATAATACACTTAATAAAGATACTTCGAACAGTGAGTTGGAAGCGGTTCAGCACATCTACAAGCAATTGCGTGGTGCTGATGCGCCGGATGACGAAACTGCACGTGGTATCATCGATAAATTATTCTTCAGTGATAAACGTTACGATCTTGGTGAAGTAGGACGTTATAAAATCAACCGCCGCCTTGGCCTTGATTTCCCGATCACTAAAAAAGTATTGACAAAAGACGATATCATCGCCATCATCAAAACGTTGGTTCAATTAACCAACGGTAAATCTGAAGTGGATGATATTGATCACTTAAGCAACCGTCGTGTACGTACAGTGGGTGAGCAGTTGTACGCTCAGTTCGGTGTAGGACTTGCACGTATGGCACGTACGATCCGTGAAAGGATGAACGTTCGTGATAATGAGGTCTTCACCCCGGTGGATCTTATTAATGCAAGAACATTGTCTTCCGTTATTAACTCGTTCTTCGGTACTTCTCAATTAAGTCAGTTCCTTGATCAGACTAACCCTCTGAGTGAGATCACGCATAAGCGTCGTATCTCGGCGCTCGGGCCCGGCGGTTTGAGCAGAGAAAGAGCAGGTTTTGAGGTTCGTGACGTTCACTATTCTCACTACGGTCGTCTTTGTACAATTGAAACTCCGGAAGGTCCGAACATTGGTTTGATCTCTACACTTTGTGTGCATGCGAAGATCAATGACATGGGCTTTATCGAAACACCTTACCGCAAAGTAACAGACGGTAAAGTGGATATGAAAAAGATCACTTTCCTTAGTGCGGAAGAAGAAGATACAGCGAAAATTGCGCAGGCAAACGTTGATATCGATGAAAAAGGAAACTTCGTGGAAGATAGGATCAAATCCCGTCAGACAGGTGATTTCCCTATTTTGGATAAAGGAGAAGTTGAATTCATGGATGTGGCGCCGAATCAGATCGTTGGTTTGTCTGCATCACTTATTCCGTTCCTTGAACATGATGATGCCAACCGTGCATTGATGGGATCGAACATGCAACGTCAGGCTGTTCCGCTTATCCGTCCTGAAGTTCCGATCGTAGGAACAGGATTGGAAGGAAAAGCTGCACGCGATGCACGTATTCAGGTTCATGCAGATGGTGACGGTGTTGTTGAATATGTAGATGCAAATGAGATACACGTTCGGTATAAAAGAAGTGAAACAGCTCAGCTGGTAAGCTTCGAAGATCCGCTTACGATTTATAAGTTGACGAAATTCGTTCGTACCAACCAGGAGACAACGATTAATCTTCGTCCGGCTGTTGTTAAAGGCCAGAAAGTGCAGGAAGGCGACTTCCTTACTGAAGGTTATGCAACACTTGGCGGTGAGCTTGCTTTGGGTCGTAATATGAAAGTGGCCTTCATGCCATGGAAGGGTTACAACTTTGAGGATGCGATAGTAATTTCTGAGAAGGTGGTGAAAGACGATCTGTTCACTTCCATTCATATCAGCGAATTTGAAACAGAAGTTCGTGACACTAAATTGGGTGAAGAAGAGCTTACGCCGGATATTCCTAACGTTTCTGAAGAGGCTACAAAAGACCTTGATCAGAACGGTATCATCCGCATCGGTGCGATGATCAAAGAAGGTGATATCATCATCGGTAAGATCACACCAAAAGGTGAAAGCGATCCTACACCGGAAGAAAAACTGCTTCGTGCGATCTTCGGTGATAAAGCCGGTGACGCAAAAGATGCTTCTTTGAAAGCACCAAGCGGAACAGAAGGTGTGGTTATTGACAAAAAATTATTCCAACGTGCAAAGAAAGATAAGAACGCAAAAGTTCGTGAAAAAGCACAGCTGGATAAAATAGAAAAAACGCACGAAACCAACGAAGAGAAGCTCATGGAAATGCTGCAAAATAAATTGCAGACCTTGTTGAAAGACAAGAGCAGCCAGGGCGTTACAAACAACTTCGGGGAAGTGTTGATAGGTAAAGGAGCGAAATTCAATCCGAAAAACCTTGCAAACATTGACTATGTAAACGTAAACCCTCTTGGTTGGAGCGGCGATGCAAAAATTGATGATCTGATCAATACATTGTTGCACAACTATAACATCAAGTTCAACGAAGAGCTTGGTCGTTATAAAAGAGAGAAATTCAACATCTCTATCGGTGATGAATTACCGGCCGGTGTATTAAAGCTTGCAAAAGTGTACATGGCTGTTAAGCGTAAGCTTAAAGTAGGGGATAAGATGGCGGGTCGTCACGGAAATAAAGGGATTGTTGCGAAGATCGTACGTGCGGAAGATATGCCTTTCCTTGAAGACGGAACGCCGGTAGATATTGTATTAAATCCATTGGGTGTACCTAGTCGTATGAACCTTGGTCAGATCTATGAAACAGCGCTTGGCTGGGCAGGTGAAAAATTAGGTGTGCGCTTTGCAACGCCGATCTTTGACGGTGCTTCAGTTGATGAAATTGCTGAGAATATTGAAAAAGCGGGTCTTCCTAAATTCGGACATACTTATTTGTATGACGGTGAAACAGGAGAACGCTTCGATCAAAAAGCAACTGTGGGTATCATCTACATCATCAAATTGCACCACATGGTGGATGATAAGATGCACGCACGTTCAATCGGGCCATACTCTCTTATTACGCAACAGCCGCTGGGTGGTAAAGCTCAGTTCGGTGGTCAGCGTTTTGGTGAGATGGAGGTTTGGGCACTTGAAGCATACGGTGCATCCAACATTTTGCAGGAATTGCTTACGCTTAAATCGGATGATATCATCGGAAGAGCGAAAACATACGAAGCAATTGTGAAAGGTGATAACATCCCGAGAGCGGGTATCCCTGAATCATTCAATGTATTGGTGCATGAGCTTCGCGGCTTAGGATTGGATCTCAAATTTGAATAAGATATTAAGCAGGAGGGAGCACGGCATTTGTGCTCGCTCCTGATCTTTTGCTTTTTCAAAAATTATTAATTACAAATTATCAATTACAATATGGCATTCAAAAAAGAAAATCGTCCGAGATCATCTTTTTCTCAGATTACGATTGGTTTGGCTTCGCCGGATTCTATTCTTGAAAGAAGTTACGGGGAAGTATTAAAGCCGGAAACGATCAACTATCGTACTTACAAACCTGAAAGAGACGGTTTGTTTTGCGAAAGAATTTTTGGTCCGGTAAAGGATTATGAATGTGCCTGCGGTAAATACAAACGTATCCGCTACAAGGGCATCGTATGTGATCGTTGCGGTGTGGAAGTAACAGAAAAGAAAGTACGTCGCGAAAGAATGGGTCACATCAAATTGGTTGTGCCTGTTGTTCATATCTGGTATTTTAAATCATTGCCGAATAAGATCGGTTACCTGTTGGGCATGAGCTCTAAAAAGCTTGAAACCATTGTTTATTACGAGCGTTTCGTGGTGATCAACCCGGGAATCCGTGCAGATAAGGGCCAGAATTACGCAGATCTTTTAACGGAAGAAGAATACCTGGATATCCTGGATACCCTTCCGAAAGAAAACCAAATGCTTCCTGATGAAGATCCGGAAAAATTTGTTGCGAAAATGGGTGCTGAAGCTGTAGGAGCGATGCTTGAGCGTCTCGACCTTGATCAATTAAGTTTTGATCTTCGTCACGCTGCTGCAAACGAAACATCACAGCAACGTAAAGCCGATGCGCTGAAAAGATTATCAGTTGTAGAAAGCTTCCGTGATGCTAATACAAGAATTTTGAACCGTCCTGAATGGATGGTAATGCAATACATTCCGGTAATTCCACCGGAACTTCGTCCGCTTGTTCCTTTGGATGGTGGACGTTTCGCGTCGTCTGATCTGAATGATCTTTATCGTCGTGTTATTATCCGTAATAATCGTTTGAAAAGATTGTTGGAAATTAAAGCACCGGAAGTTATCCTTCGTAATGAAAAAAGGATGCTGCAGGAAGCGATCGATTCATTGTTTGATAACAGCCGTAAATCAAATGCCGTAAAAGCAGAAGGTGGTCGTGCGTTGAAGTCTTTAAGTGATGTATTAAAAGGTAAACAGGGACGTTTCCGTCAGAACTTGTTGGGTAAACGTGTGGATTACTCCGGTCGTTCTGTAATTGTTGTAGGACCTGAATTGAAAATGCATGAATGCGGTCTTCCTAAAGATATGGCTGCTGAATTGTTCAAGCCGTTTATTATTCGCAAGCTTATTGAAAGAGGTATCGTGAAAACGGTAAAATCTGCACGTAAACTTGTAGATAAAAAAGAAGCGATCATTTGGGATATCCTTGAGAATATTTTGAAAGGTCACCCGGTAATGCTGAACAGAGCCCCGACCCTTCACAGGTTGTCGATCCAGGCTTTCCAACCGAAGCTTATCGAAGGTAAAGCGATCCAGCTTCACCCGTTGGTAACTGCCGCGTTCAACGCCGATTTCGATGGTGATCAGATGGCTGTTCACGTTCCGTTGAGTAATGCTGCTGTATTAGAAGCTCAATTATTAATGCTTTCTTCACACAACATCCTTAATCCGCAAAACGGTACACCGATTACCCTTCCTTCTCAGGATATGGTTCTCGGTCTTTACTACATTACAAAAGGTAAAAAGACCATCGGTGATGAGATCGTAAAAGGTGAAGGCAAGGCATTCTATTCCGCAGAAGAGGTATTGATAGCCTACAATGAAAAAGTAATTGATCTTCATGCTAATATTAAAGTAAAAGCAAACTATCGTAACAATGATGGTACGCTTACTTATAAATTGATCGAAACGACTGTAGGTCGTGTGATCTTCAACCAGTTTGTTCCTAAAGAAGTAGGCTTTGTAAACGCATTACTTACTAAAAAGAACTTACGTGAGATCATTGGTGATATCATCAAATGGACAAGCGTTCCGATTACTGCGAAGTTCCTTGATGATATTAAAACACTTGGTTTCCGTATGGCATTCCGTGGTGGTTTGTCGTTCAACATCAACGATCTTATCATTCCTGCTATTAAAGACGAATTGGTAGTTAATGCACAGGAAGAGATCGCTGAGGTAATGGAAAGTTATAACAACGGTCTTATTACTAATAACGAGCGTTACAATCAGATCATCGATATCTGGAGTCGTGTGGATACAAAAGTTACAGAAACATTGATCCGCGATCTTGCACAGGATAAACAAGGGTTTAACTCTGTTTACATGATGCTTGATTCCGGTGCCCGTGGTTCTAAGCAACAGATCAAGCAGCTTGCAGGTATGAGGGGCTTGATGGCTAAGCCGCGTAAATCAGGTTCATCAGGATCAGAGATCATTGAGAACCCGATCCTTGCAAACTTTAAAGATGGCTTAAGTGTTTTGGAATACTTTATCTCTACGCATGGTGCCCGTAAGGGACTTGCGGATACGGCACTTAAAACAGCGGATGCAGGTTATTTGACAAGAAGACTTGTAGACGTTGCACAGGATGTTGTAATTAATGAAGAAGATTGCGGAACACTTCGCGGTATCGCTACTTCTGCATTGAAAGATAATGAAGATATCATTGAAACATTGAGCGACAGGATCGAAGGTCGTATGTCATTGCATGATGTGATTCACCCGGTTACCGAAGCAATTTTGGTGAACGCAGGCGAAGAGATCAGCGCAGAAACTGCGAAACTCATTGATGAAACAGGAATCGAAACTGTTGAGATCCGTTCTGTACTTACCTGCGAAAGCAAACGCGGTGTGTGTGTGAAATGCTATGGTAAAAACCTTGCATCGGGCACTATCGCACAACGTGGTGACGCAGTTGGTATCATTGCGGCACAATCCATCGGTGAGCCGGGTACACAGCTTACGCTTCGTACCTTCCACGTAGGTGGTGTTGCGGGATCAACATCCGTTGAGTCTTCGTTGTATGCTAAATTCGACGGTACATTGCAATTCGATGGTCTGCGTACTGTAGCTACTGAAGATGGAGAAGGTAAAAAAATAGTGGTGGTTATCGGGCGTACAGGTGAGATCAGAAACATTGATTTGAAATCTGACCGCTTATTGAACAGTGCGCACATTCCTTACGGTTCTATTCTGAAAGTAAAAGACGGACAGAAAGTAGTGAAAGGTGACGTGATTTGTACATGGGATCCGTTCAATAATGTAATCGTTGCCGAAAGTAACGGTGCTATTAAGTTCGACGCTTTGATCGAAGGTATCACTTACCGCGATGAAGCTGATGAGCAAACAGGTCACAGAGAGAAAGTGGTTATCGAAACAAAAGATAAAACGAAACTTCCTTCGATTATCGTATCTGGAAAAGAAACAAAAACATATAACCTTCCGGTAGGTTCGCATATCGTTATCGAAGAAGCTGACGATGTAAGAAGCGGGCAGGTACTTGTAAAAATACCTCGTGTATTGAGCAAGTTGAAAGATATCACGGGTGGTCTTCCGCGTGTAACTGAATTGTTTGAAGCACGTAATCCGAGCAACCCTGCGGTTGTGTGCGAGATTGATGGTGTGGTAACATTCGGTGCAATTAAGCGTGGTAACCGTGAGATCATCGTAGAAGCAAAAGATGGTGTAGTACGTAAGTATCTTGTACCGTTGAGCCGTCAGATCCTTGTTCAGGATGGTGACTTCGTGAAAGCGGGTGCATCATTATCTGATGGTCAGACAGCGCCTGCTGATATCCTTGCAATTAAGGGTCCGTTCGCCGTACAGGAATACGTTGTGAATGAGATCCAGGAAGTCTATCGTTTACAGGGTGTAAAGATCAATGATAAGCACGTTGAAGTTATCGTTCGTCAGATGATGAGAAAAGTAACGATCGAAGATGCGGGTGATACTATATTCTTAGAAGGGGATGTTGAAGACAAACAGGATTTTAATAATGAGAACGATGCGATTTTCGATAAGAAAGTTGTTACTGAAAATGGTGAAAGCACTAAGCTTAAAACCGGACAGATCGTTACTCTGCGTGATGTGAGAGAAGAAAATTCTATTCTCCGTCGTGCGGATAAAAAACTGGTTGAGTTCCGTGACGCAAGTCCGGCTACATCTTCACCGTTGTTGCTTGGTATCACTAAAGCTTCATTGGGTACACAAAGCTGGATATCTGCCGCTTCGTTCCAGGAAACTACGAAAGTACTTTCATCTGCAGCGATACAGGGTAAAACAGATCCGATGCTTGGCCTGAAAGAGAATGTTATCACCGGTCATCATATTCCTGCAGGTACAGGTCTTCGTGAGTTTGAGAATATGATCGTAGGAAGCAAGGAAGAATACGAATTGCTGATGACGACGAAAGAAGCGATGGGTTTTGATGAAGAAGAATAATTAATGTGCGATTTGCTACAGGCGATTGACAAATGATACAGGAGCGGAACTTAGGTTTCGCTCCTTTTTTATCGGGTAAGTTGTTGATGATTGTAAAAAGAATATCTTGCTTTTCTAAATCTTTGCGATGAAGTATTTATTTACACTTATTTTATTTACCGGCTCAAATTCGTATGCTCAGCATAAAGGATATACGGATTCGCTTAAAGCATTTCAACAGAATTATGTTGCGACGCATGAAGTGGTAAAGGGAGACGACAAGAAGTGTTTTAATTTCTTTCCGGTTGATAAAGCGTATTGCGTTACCGCAACATTTGAAAAAATAAGCGGCATCGACAACCTGAAGATGAAGACGTCCAAAGGTAGCAGTCAGCAATATTTTCGTTATGGCAAAATAACCTTTAGCATAAATAATATCGTCTGCAGATTATATCTCTATCAATCACCGGAGTTGATGAAAATTTCTCAGTATAAAGATTATTTATTTCTTCCTTTCACAGATAATACCAGTGCTTCAGAATCTTACGGCGGCGGACGTTACATTGATATTACGATAGGTGATATCAAAAACAACAGACTTGTTATTGATTTTAATAAGGCTTATAATCCTTACTGTGCTTATACTTCAGGATTTAACTGTCCGATACCTCCGCATGAAAGTGATCTTCCTGTAGCGATCAGCGCCGGAGAAAAGGTATTTGGCAAAGCTGCACATTGATGAAATTTGTTGCGGCTCAAACTGATGTTACGCAACAAATTTGGCATAATAATAGAAAAGGATAAGCGAACCTTAAACCTAAACCATGAACAAGCAACTCACTTTTATTTTATCAGCATTTTGTGTTTTATTATTGGCTTCCTGCGCATCCAACGGTGGTAATCCTGTGTACGTTCAACCTGTTTACTACAGTTCCGGAATAGGATTGGGGACGATCATCGCAGTTGTAATTTCCTGGAGCCGGAACAAATCAATTTTATGGGCGATCATCCATGGGATTTTAGGATGGTTCTACGTGATCTATGCGATCCTGGTAAAGAATAAAAATTAAAATCATTTTCGCGAATCTTATTCAGGTCTGCACCCTTAAGGTGCGGACCTTTTATTTACAGCGTATAAAACTTTATTTGAAATGTTACAGATCGGATATGTACCCCGTTTAGCCAAAAAGGGCTGAATGCTTGTCAATAAAGGTATGAGGGGTTAACGGATTCATAAATTACGTCTTGTTTTTCCGTCATCAAACGGGTTTGTATTATATTGCGTGCCGATCAACAAATATGTATTGAATGAAAAATTTTTCCCTGGGGCTCAACATTGTGTTACTTGCGGCTGTGATCTTTTTATTTGTAAAGGTATTTTCCGGAAGCACAAAGAAAGATGCTGTTTCACCTGCCGCAGCAAAAATGTCTGCCGCATCGCCCACTTCAGGAATAATGATCGCATATGTTGAACTTGATTCGATGAATGAGAAGATCGCTTATATCAAAGCACGCAGAAATGAACTTGAAAGTGATCAGAGAAATATAGAATCTGAATGGCAGAATGGCTACCGCGGACTTGAAAATAAAAAGAATGAATTTCTGAAACGCGGCAATTCCATCACGCAGCAGGAAGCGGAAAAATTTCAGGGAGAACTGATTCAGGAGCAACAACAGATCGACGGTACAAAACAAAGCAAAACACAAACTCTCAACGAAAGAAGTTATAAACTGATGGATGATATTCAAAAGAAGCTGAAAGACTTTTTAACGGAATATAATAGTGATAAAAGATACCAGTTCATCCTCACAACCGGAAACGGATTAGACTATATGTTGTATAAAGACGCCGCATACAACATCACAGATGACGTAATAAAAGGCATGAATACAAAAATGTCTGCGAAATAATTAAGCATGAAGAAGAGGATCCCGGATGCACTTGCAACCGGGATTTTTTATGCCCCTGCGAAAAAAATCATTTTCCTGTGAATTGAATTATATTGCCGTTACAAAACACTGCTATGGCTGAAACAACTCACCAATTTAAGCCCTCATTGGGATTGCTTGATGCTACGATGATCGTGGCAGGCTCTATGATCGGTTCGGGTATTTTTATTGTAAGCGCAGATATTACCCGAAATGTGGGAAGCGCCGGCTGGCTCATCGCAGTTTGGCTGATCACCGGTTTTATGACGCTTACCGCAGCATTAAGTTATGGTGAACTAAGTTCTATGTTTCCGAAAGCAGGCGGTCAATATGTATACCTCAAGGAAGCATTTAATCCTTTGGCCGGATTTCTTTACGGCTGGAGTTTTTTTGCCGTAATTCAAACAGCAACGATTGCGGCTGTTGGTGTTGCGTTCTCAAAATTTGCAGGTTATTTCATTCCTGCGCTGGAACTGAATGATAAAAATATTCTGCTTCAACTCGGCGATTTTAAGGTCTATACCGCACAGATCATTTCTATTTTGTTGATCGTTTTTCTTACGTGGGTAAATACAAGAGGGATCAAAAGCGGTAAGTTGATACAAACAACATTTACCGTTGTAAAATTACTGTCGCTTTTCGGGCTGATCGTGTTCGGATTCTTACTTGCAGCAAAGTCGGAGATCTGGCATGCAAACTGGGAAGGAGCATGGGAAATGAAAAGCAGGGCGGCAGATGGAACAATCGTCCGCGGAGTGTTCGGCAGCGCTGTTTTGGGTGCAATAGCAGCGGCAATGGTTGGTTCTATTTTTAGCAGTGATGCATGGAATAACGTAACATTCATTGCCGGAGAAGTTCGTAACCCTAAAAGAAATATCGGTCTCGCTTTGTTTCTCGGAACCCTGATCGTAACGGTCATTTATGTTTCTGCAAACCTGATGTATGTAAGTGTATTGCCGTTACAGGATATTGCATCCGCACCGCAGGATCGTGTGGCAGTAAGCGCAAGCAAGGCGATATTCGGCGACATCGGCACCTATGTTATCGCAGTAATGATCATGATCTCTACATTCGGTTGTAATAACGGATTGATATTAGCCGGTGCAAGAGTTTACTATACAATGGCAAAAGACGGATTGTTCTTTAAAAAGACCGGCATATTAAATAAAAATGACGTTCCGGCATTCGCACTTTGGATACAATGTATAATGGCTGCACTGCTTTGCCTGAGCGGCAAATACGGCGATCTGCTGGATATGATCTCATTCGTTGTTGTCTTATTTTATGCACTTACAATTGCGGGTATTTTTATTCTCCGTAAGAAAAGACCGGAAATCGAAAGACCCTATAAAGCATTCGGCTATCCGTTCTTACCTGCCATCTACATTTTAATGGCGATCGCATTTTGCGCGTTGCTCATTTTTTACAAACCTTTATATGCAGGTGTTGGTCTTGGTATAGTGCTTGCGGGAATACCGCTTTATTATATTGCAATAGCAAATAAAAAGAAAGAAATTTTATGATGAAAGCTACAGAATTCGATGAGCTGTTCAACAGGTTTAAAGATATCAAAATAGGAGTTGTGGGCGACGTTATGCTCGATACTTACTGGTGGGGCAAGGTAGATCGTATTTCACCGGAAGCACCCGTTCCTGTAGTTGCGGTAAGCAGTAAAGAACAACGGATCGGCGGCGCCGGAAATGTTGCACTTAATATTGCCTCGCTGGGGTCTGCAGTTAGTATAATCACGGTTACAGGAAATGATGACGAAGGAAAACAACTGGTAGGGTTACTTCAGAAAAATAATATCAGTACAGATTTTATTGCGCAAAGTGATGACAGACTTACGACGAATAAGATCCGGATCATCAGCCGTAACCAGCACATGATGCGCCTTGACGCGGAAATGGTTCATCCGCTTACTTCCCCCGAAGAAGAGCTGTTGATCAGCTCTTTTAAAGCTTATGTTGAAAAAGAAAAACCGCAGCTTGTTATTCTCGAAGATTATAATAAAGGTGTGCTTACAGAGCATACCATCCAAACGGTGATCAGTATTTGTAAAGAAAACAATATCCTTACAGCCGTTGATCCTAAAAGAAAAAATTTCTTCGCTTATAAGAACGTAGACATTTTTAAACCCAACCTGCACGAAGCAAAAGACGGTTTGAATATTCTCGGCGATGAAGTGTCGGAAGAGTTACTCGGCAAAATGCACAACGCACTTTACGAAAAGCTGCACCATAAAATTTCTTTCATTACACTTTCAGAGAAAGGTGTATTTTATGAGACCGGTACGGAGAAAGCAATCATTCCCACTCATATCCGTACCATCGCAGATGTGAGCGGTGCGGGAGATACCGTGATCGCTGTAGCGTCGGTGGTATATGCAGCGTCCGGAGATATGCGTCTTATGGCGGAACTTGCGAATATTGCAGGAGGCCTGGTTTGCGAAGAGGTAGGTACTGTTGCAATAGATAAACAAAAATTGCTTGATGAATGCAAACATTTATTGGTGCATTGATTTGCCGGTAAATTAATAATTTTGACATCCGAAAAATAACCTTTCACACTTATGCAAAAATACTCACTGGTAATTCACGGCGGCGCCGGAACTATTTTAAAAGAAGATATGACGCCTGAATTGGAGAAAGCTTATATCGCGGCTTTGGAAGATTCCCTTCAGGCAGGATTTTCTGTTCTTGAGGCAGGCGGAACTGCGGTGGATGCGATCAATGCGGCGCTCGTCGTGATGGAAGATAATATCCTTTTTAATGCGGGCCGCGGTTCTGTATTTACCAAAAAAGGATTACAGGAAATGGACGCTGCGATCATGGACGGCAATACGATGATGGCAGGTGCTGTTGCGGGCGTACGCAATATAAAAAATCCGATCGTACTTGCGAAGGAAGTGATGTTGCACAGCAATCACGTTTTCTTAAGCGGTAAAGGGGCAAATGATTTTGCATTAAAACAAAGAGTACAAATGGAACCGGATGAATATTTCTTTTCACAGTTTCGTTACGATCAGTGGAAAGAGATCCGTGATACCGATCAGTATTCGCTGGATCATACCAACAAAGACACGGAGTTATTAATGCGTGATAAAAAATTCGGAACGATCGGGGCTGTTGCAAAAGATGCGGCAGGTAATATCGCTGCGGGGACGAGCACCGGTGGTATGACTAACAAAAAATACGGCAGAATAGGAGACAGTCCTGTTATCGGAGGCGGAACGTATGCGAGCAATAAAACATGTGCAATCAGTTGTACCGGCCACGGTGAACCTTTTATGAAAGCAGTGGCGGCGTATGACGTGGCAGCAAGAATGGAATACAAAGGATTAAGTATTTCTGATGCGATGAATGAAGTGGTGCATAAAAAACTCATTGATATGCAGGGCGAAGGCGGTATGATAGGCGTGGATGCGGAAGGAAATACGGCGATGATGTTCAACAGCGCGGGTATGTATCGTGCCATGCAAAACAGCAGCGGAGAAAAAGTTATTGGTATTTATAAAGACTAAGACTACAGATGAAGAAGTATGTGATCATAGTAGCGGGCGGCAACGGCAGCCGGATGAAAAGTGAGGTTCCCAAACAATTTATGTTGCTGAAAGGTAAGCCGGTATTGTATTACGCTGTTTCCGTTTTTCTGCAGACTTACAGTGATTGTAATATTATTTTGGTGTTGCCGGAAGAGCATGTTGCCGCGGGGCAGGAAATTATTGATGCATTCTTTGGTTATGACCGAATCAAAATAGTTATCGGCGGAAGAACAAGATTTCATTCCGTGCAAAACGGTTTGCAACTTATCGATGATGAAGACAGCGTGATCTTTGTACATGATGCGGTTCGCCCTTTTATAACTTCAGATCTTATCACCCGTTGTTATGAATCTGTTGTTGAAACAGGCTCTGCCATTCCTGTAACGGATTGTAAAGACAGTGTGAGAATCATTACCGACGATGGTAATGAGGCAATCGAAAGAAGAACCGTAAAACTTGTACAAACGCCGCAGGTGTTTCACGGCAGGATATTGTTGTCGGCTTACAGGATTGATTTCAAAGAAAAATATACGGATGAAGCCACGGTGGCAGAGGCTTTCGGGCTAAAGCTCAGCCTTATTCCCGGCGATGATCATAATATAAAGATTACTACACCTACAGATATGCTTGTTGCTGAAAGTATCCTAAATTTGCAATAGCATTATTTCCTGCTAAAAAGATTTTTTGAATAACTGCTGTCCGGCATCAGTACCGGTATATAATTTTTTTGTACATAACCGTTCCAGAAATCAAGATTTACCTTATTGCGAATCTTACTGCTGTCGGAGAAATTCAACAAATATTTGGTGTGGTATTTTTCAAGATCATTTACAACGTCTGTCAACTTTTCATTTTTCGGATCCCAATTGCCATACCATTGCCAAAAACTGAGGTACAGCCACGGCGACGGCGATAATATTTTGTGTGTGTTGTAGAGGAAGTCGTAGTTCGCATTAAATGCAACAAACAATTCGTGTTCCTTTAACGGCACTTTTTCGAGGTATTTAACTTCCGGCGTTGAAAGCTCTGCACGCGGCTGCAGTCTGCTCACATAACCTGCATAATGCAGCGTATGCAACACAAGCGGCAATGCCATGATCGCCACATAAAAGAAAAAATGTATTTCCTGCAGTTTGTCTGCGAAACCTGTTTTTGTAAATAAAATATACAAACAAAAAGGAACAGTTGCTGCTATCGGTAGCGCATAATATTCCAGTGATAGCCCGATCGATATTTTGCCGGAAAGATATTCTGAAATGAAAGAAAGGAATAGGGCAAGTACCGCTGCTGCTGTAAGTTTCTTATCAGCCTGTTTAAAAAAGAAAGCGCACGTGAGTAAAAGTAATGTGCTGAAAAAGATGAACTCCGTTTTCGAATCAGACAGCAATCCGTAAATTATTTTCAAATGCTGCGACAGCGGGATCTTTTCCGAATACCAATTAAAATTAAAAAGGAATGCGTCTTCCCAAAAAGCTTTCAGCGCATGGTTCGCACCCAAATAGATCAATATCGGAACAGCTACAAACAATGATCCCGCAAACAACATAAAAATATATCGTAATGCTTTCTGCTTATCAACTTTAAAAAGCTCAACAAAACTGTAAGCAACAAAAGGAAATATCAATACGATCTGATCCTGCTGCATAAAGAAAATCAGCCCGGCTAAGATTCCCAACTTCAGGTAGGAGCGATTACCCTTAGAAAAATTAAAACACAAAAACAGTAAAAGAAAAAGTGTTGAATATTCTCTTGTCATTCCTACTCCATAAGAATAAAAAGGATTTCTGATCAATAAAATAAATACAAGAGGCAGCAGCATACTGTATTTCAGCCCGGCTTCTCTGCACAGCCGGTTGAACAGCAAAGCAACATAACAAACCAACGTTGTATCAATAAGCCAAAATACCCAAGGCCCGAATTTATAGGGAATGAGGTTTATAAAAAATATCAGTGGTGGTTTGTGATCAAAGAAAGAGAGGTAGGGTACATCGCCTTTTGCGATCGCCATCCCGGTGTATTTAAAGATCTCCTTATCATCAAAGAAAATATCGAAGACAGGACAATGCAGCAGGCTGAGGATAAAGCCTGCGAGAATAATTACAAAAACCGATATGTGGTTTTTATTCTTCATTGCTGTTTAGATCTTAAAAAGTGTAAGAAACGTTTGCACACTGCCTTTAAATAACCTGCTGTTCAGTTTACTTTTATGGGGCACGATCGATTTGCGAAAAATAAGTTTCGCGATATAGATCGCCGTTTTACTTTTAATGATAAGCGCACTCATGATCACATTCGGCGCAAAGCTGTCTGCCGGAATCTTCTCCAGGCATTGTTGCAACAAATTGCTTTTAATAAGCCGATAAGGTGAGTTAATATCCGAGATACTTTTTCCGAAGATCATCCGCACCGACCTGCTGCATATAAAACTGATAAATTTCCTCGACATAGAAGCGTTTACTTCAACTCGCTCCGCGATCAAAAAATCAAAACAATTCCTGTTCTTCCACATTTCCGTAAATGTTTCCGTATTGTATTGGTGATCGGAGTCTATCTGAAAGATCCAATCCGCTGAAATACCTTCCTGATATCCTTTTAATATTGCCGCACCGTGACCGCTGTTTACCTGATCGTGAAAAATAATATTCGGATTGATCTTTTGCAAACTCAATAAGACCTCCGCACTTTTATCTGTCGATCCGTCATTGATAAAAATGAACCTGTTGTTGATGTTCTTAACCATAAAGATGCTGTTCCAGTCTGAAAACAATTTTTCAAGATTGGCAGCTTCATTATAAACCGGAATAACAATCGCAAGTTCTTTTTGTTCCATGCTGATCAGGAGAATTTTTCTTCAAAAAGCTGCAGCGCCCTTTCTATTGTTTGATCCATATCGTAATATTTATAATCGCCCAATCTGCCGGCGACAGTTATATTTTTCATTTGAGCAGCCATCTCTCTGTACAAACCCAAACGCTCCGTATTTTCTTTTGTAAGTAACGGATAATATGGATTGGAACCCTCATCCGCCTTTGAAAATTCTTTTATGATCAGTGTCTTATCCGTGGCGTAATTTCTTTCGGGATGAAGGTGTTTCGGTTCGTGAATTCGTGTATAAGGGATATTTATTTCCGGGTAGTTCATTACAGGCACAGTTTGAAAGTTACTGGAATCAAGTATTTCATTGCTGAACTCCAATGTACGCCACTGTAATTTGCCGTGAGCATGATCAAAGAAGCGGTCTATGGGGCCGCTGTAAATGATATGCGCATCAGGATGTATCCGGTCTCTTACATCAAAAAAATCCGTGTTGCAGTGCACATCAATATTTTCATGCGCCAGCAATTTTTCAAATATCGCGGTGTATCCGTCGGTAGGAATGCCTTGCCATGTATCGTTGAAATACCCTGATTCGTAATTGGTGCGGAACGGCAGTCTTTTAAAGATCGCTGCAGGCAGATCTTTTGGTTCCGTTTGCCATTGTTTAATACTGTAGCCTTTAAAGAAGGCTTCATATAATTCAGGTCCGATCACAGCTAATGCCTGTTCTTCAAAATTTGCCGGTTCATGAACGAACCGTATAGTTTTTGTTTTGATAAAATCCGCCACCTGTTCCGGAGAAAGCGATACATTGAAAAAGCTGTTAATCGTTTCGAGATTTACCGGCAGCGGATATACCTTATCATTTACCTTTGCAAAAACATGGTGGCGGTAATCAGTAAACGAACTGAAGCGATTTATATAATCCCATACTTTCTGTGATGATGTATGAAAAATATGTGAACCGTATTTATGAAATTCTATACCTGTTTGAGGGTCAATTTCAGAGTAACAATTGCCGCCTATATGCGGTCTTTTTTCCAATACCAGAACCCGCTCATCGTTCACCGCTGCAAGGTTTTGTGCCAATACACTACCTAACAAACCTGCACCTACGACAACATATTTGTAAGCGTCTATATTTTCGATATTATTTGTAAGCTCACTCACTAAGACATTTATTTTTTTATCAGTTTGATCAATGCGGGCAAATTATTGTATCGGTAGCTGAAGTAAGGCTGATTTACCGGTCGAAAGTTTTCGTAAAACTTTTGCACGCCTTCAATATCGGATCCTTCAAAGTCGAACACGATATCAGTGCCTGCAAATTCCTGAATGACTTTGTCCAGCAAATAATGATTGGCTTCTTTCATCCTGCCGGCTTCTGTTGTTGTGTTCATCATATTATACATCCGGTCACCGTGAAAAAGAAACAATCCAACAGCGAGCGTATTTTTATAGGCATCAGTCACGGATCTTGTAAATACTTTTTTTTCCGCTGCGGGTTTAATGCACAAATTTTCAAAAGATATATAATCCTTGTCGCTCACGAAAAACCGATCGCCGTATTGTTCGCGAAACATTTCGATCGATCTTTTAATGAACAGGTTGTCGTTATAATTCCAATTTTCTTTTTCCGTTTTCTTCAGGTTCTTCTTTAGGTCTGTCTTGTAATTCCCTGCTATGGCTTCATAAGGCCTGTTTAGAGAAAGTACATAGTTGGTATGACCTGTAAGTGTATCAGCTTTATCGCTGCGGTAATTGAGGCAGAGATCCGCGTATTTAAAATGCTTTTTCACCTGATCAAGAAGATCTCTTAATGCAACATCATTGCGGGTTGAAAATAATCCCAGTTGCTGCGTGAATGCCGGCCGGTAAATATATTTGATGCCGAATTTACTTTTCCATGGTAACGGAAACACCGCTTCATAATTGCCGACGACGATCGCATCCCAATTTTCCGCCATCGCGTCTAAATAGAATGACTGCGCATAAATGAGGTTGCAGGATGAATGCTTCACGCAACTATCCCACAAATGCCTGTCTATTTCATTATTGCGTAAATACTTCATTTGATCTTTTTAAAGATGAAGCAGTTGTTGCAGTTTCAGTTGCTGAAGATCGATGCTGAAAGAGATCATGTTGGCAAACCTGTTTTTTGGGAAGACAGATTTACTGTAATCTTTATAAACTTTGCTGTACACGAGCGGTGCATAGATCGTGATCAGGCTTCTGAAGAGATTCAATTGTATCCCGGCATCGTATAAAAGCCTGCCTGATGTTGCATTAGCCTGCCATGCTTCCGCATAAGTGCCGATGTCGGCAAACAATTGAAATTTCAATGGCAGTCGCGGAAGATCCGTACCGATAGGAATATCACTTACCAAATTCACCGCGGTAAGCCAGTCGTCCGTTTTGCCGATCTTATTGCTCAACAGATCCGTACGCACTTTAAAAAAACCGTCTCTTTTCATGATCTGTTTTGAACCCAATCCTTCAAATTCATTTCTGCCGAAAAAATAATTGCTGTAAGCATAATCTTCATCCCCTTTCGGTCCCGTCATATTAAGCTGATACCGATCCGTTTTAAATTGATTTAGAATGCCCGCATCACCTGTATAGATAAACTTTCCTGCAAATAATCTTACATCAAGTCCGCCCTTACTTTCATAATTAAAAAAGTAATCAGCAGTAAGATCAATCCTCACAAACCCGTCGCCCTGATCGGCCTGCAGCACTGCGTTGTAGGGGTACAGCACGCGGGTATTCTCAACGCCAAGCGATAACCTTTTTACATAACTGTGTATTTTCGGGTAAGAAATCACATCTGTATTTGTTGTGTTATCGTGGGTAAATGCAAGCCCGGTTTCACTGATCAAAAATGTTTTGAACTGAATGTATTTTTTCGCCCGGCTCAACGGTGAACTATTTGCAAAATTATATTTCAACGATGGCGTGATCTTTGAAAATGATTGTGCATTGTCTTTCCCCGCGCCGTCTTTAAAAGAATCTCCTGTAAATTTTTCACCGGAAACCGAAGCCGTCAATTTTGCGCCCTTACTTCCGGGAAACCAATTGTATTCCATTCTTCCGATACCGTTCAATGTTTTGGTCCCCGTTGCGTATAGTGGTGCCGCAACGAACTGAAATGCTGTTGGCGGCAAATTATAATTATGAATGACCGCACCGATCATCAGCTTATCATAAAAATTATAACCCAGTGCAGGAAGCGCGGAAATATAATTGTATTTGCCGGTCTCTTTTAAATTAAAGAACGACGTAAACTTCAATTGCTTTTCATTTTCTTTTACAAGCGGTCCTTTTGTATCAAGCTCTTTAAAAAGCTCATCCAGTGAACGCCGGGAAACCTGCTCTGCAATAGCCTTCAGGTCTTCGGGCTGCGGATGTTTAAACTTCCATTGGTCATAATAAGCCTGCATTACTTTGTCGAAGGTTTCTTTACCCAAAGTGTTTTCAAGCAGCTTCAACCATTCGCCCGCTTTTTCATAAGCGATCAGTCCGTAATTTTCTGCTGAGAAGTTTTCAGACGTCGTGTTGATCGGCTGGTCTTTTTTTATTTTAATGACTGTAGCCAGGAGATTTTCTTCAGGATATCGGGGAACTCTTTTTTGAAGAAATTTATTTTTCTGAAGGATGGTTTTGTTTGACGGGTCTGCAAATGAAGCGTCATATCTTTTGTCATAGTAACTGTTGATACCTTCATCCATCCACGGATACCGACGCTCATTCGTTGCAAGGATGCCGTAAAACCAGTTATGTCCCACCTCGTGGTTAATTACAGCTTCCAGCGCAGCTTCGTTGCCGCCCGAACTGAGTAATGTTATTGTCGGATACTCCATTCCGCCGCCGTTCATAGCGGCGTTATCAACAACGCTTATCACATTGTACGGGTATTCACCTATCCACGCACTCTTGCTGAGAACGGAGCGTTTAATAAAACTGATACTGTTTTTCCAAACATCATTATCATTTGGCAATACAAATGCGTACAGATCTATAACACTACCCGACGTTAGCTTCATCGTATCCGTTTTTACTAAAAAATCTTTATCGGCAAACCATGCAAAATCATGCACGTTATTCTGAATATAATGAAGCGTTTTTGTTTGCGGAGAAGATGCTGTTACTGCCGGAGTTTTCTCTTTTGTGCCGATTTTTTTGCCTGCCACTTTCGGAGCGGCCGACGTGCGGTAGAACGATTTTTCTTTCAACCATTCTTTTTCCTTTGCATCCTGTAAGTCACCGGTAGCTGCTACTACATAATTATCGGGCAAAGTGATCTTCACATCAAACTTTCCAAACTCACTGTAAAATTCTCCCTGGTCCAGGTACGGCATTTCATGCCACCCGTTTTTATCATATACAGCCGGCTTTGGATACCATTGTGTGATCTGGTATGATTGCAACACGTGACCGCCTCTTGAAAAATTATAAGGCAGCTTCACATGAAACGGCGTTTCAATTTTCAATGATCCGCCGGGAGCAAGCGGAGAGGGCAATAACAGTTTTACAATATCCTGATGCTGCGGATGATCTTCGGTAACGGCATTCGTATTATCAACTTTAAAACTTAAGCGATTAATATAACCTCTCTTATTTTCCGCCGAAAAATAAAAATCAGTTCTGCCGTTTTGCAACAACTGATCACTGAATGCCGTTCGGTCATTTTTATACGCGTTCGGCCACAAATGGATCCATATAAAATGAAGTGTATCCGGCGAATTATTTAAATAATTTATTTGCTCATAACCGGTCAGACTGTTATCTGCATCATTTAGCGTAACGGCTATCGAGTAATCAGTTTTTTGTTGCCAATATTTCGCCTGGCAAAATGCAGGAGATGCGCTAAAAAAAACAATAAAGAGCAGCAGTAGTTTTTTCAAAACGAAAGTGTTTATTCAAAAATAGGGAATAATAGCTGAGGTGCGGGGGCGATTACTTTCTATCGCTTCTTCTACGGCAAAGAACAGGGAAGATTTTCTTGCCGGGGATATCCCGGCAGGCCGGCGTTTTGCGATTATTGTTCAATTGTTATTTGCCTTTACCCGAAAATATGATGCGTATGGTATGCAGCATTATTTTAAGATCCAGCGCCAGGGAAACGTTCTCTACATAGATCAGGTCGTATTGCATGCGTTCTTTCATTTCCTCCACAGAATCTGCGTAGCCGAATTTTACCATCCCCCAACTGGTGAGCCCGGGTTTTACTTTAAAAAGGTATTTATATTCAGGCCGCATAGCGATCAACTGATCAATGTAAAATTGTCGTTCCGGCCGCGGACCTACAAGGCTCATATCACCTTTCAGAATGTTCCAGATTTGCGGCAATTCGTCAAGCCGCCATTTGCGCATTACTTTACCCCATGATGTTATCCGCGGGTCATTTTCACTGCTCAGCATGGGACCGTCTTTTTCCGCATCCGTTTGCATGGATCGCAATTTATACATAATGAAAGGTCTTCCCTTGTAGCCGATACGTTCCTGCGAATAAAATAAGGGACCCGGCGATGAAATTTTTAATCTGATAACGGCGAAGAGAAACACGGGAGAGATGACGATCCCGCAGATCGTTGCTATGAAAATATCAGTCACCCTTTTAATGTTTTGTTGCCACAGCGGCATCTCACCAAAATGAACATCGATAAGCGGTACGCCCGAAACATTATTATTTTGCAAAGCTCCGCTGAGGATATCAAGTGTATCCGGTGTTATTTTTACGTCCACATTTTTATTGCTCAGTCTCCGGAGGATATCCGTGATAAGCAGGCGTTCATTGTTGTCTACTGCGATGATCACTTCTTCGATACCGCCACTGTCTATTTTTTCGGAAATATCTTCCGCCGAATAAGACACCGCGATATCGTCCGTTACTTTTATCTTTTCGTTTTGTTTAAGATTGATCAGGTGCGTGATCTTATAACCCGACTTGTCATCAGACTTATTAAAATCCTTAAGAAAATGTATAACTTTTTTCCCTGAGCCGATTACAAGTGTATTGAAGAAAACCTTTTTTGTACGAAGTTGCTTTTTTGTAAAAGATATTATTGCAAGGCGTGCAAGCAAACTGAAAAAGATTACCGGAAAAAGCAGCAGAAAAAATTCCGCGTAATAGTCGTAATTATAAAACTTCCGATTTTTGAGAATGAAAAAGAATAAAAGAAAAAGACAGCCGATGATATCTGTCAGAACGGTGCGAAAAAATTCCGTCACCCGCGATTTTTGATACAACCTGTAATAGGCGCCGGATAAGAAATGCAGCCCTATCCATCCTGCTGTATATAATAATAATCCGAGATAAAAACCGGAAGGTATTGCAAAAGGGTAGGAGTATAATTTACAACGCAGGTAATAAAAGCATACCCATGTAAAGATCGCCACACAAATGTCTGCGAAAATATAAGTTCCGGTATGTATTCTGGGTTGCTTCAAATTTCTCAATAGATCAGTTCACTCCTTTTTTTATCTTATCTAATATTTGATGCGCTACATCCATCGCACGAAAACCATCCACAACGGTTACCGGCGTATCAGTATTGTTTAAGATCGCATTTTTAAAAGCAACGAGTTCTTCTTTCATGGCATTCACGTCTGCAACCGCAGGATTGGAAATGGAAACGGTTTTCTTTCCTTTTGCGGTTTCGATATCAAAACTAAAAACATTTTTTTCGTCGGGCGAATTCGTTTGCCTGATGATCTCTGTTTTCTTTTCCAGAAAATCTATGCCGATATATGCGTCCTTTTGGAAGAGCCGCATCTTACGCATTTTTTTCATGGAGATCCTGCTGCTGGTAAGATTAGCCACACACCCATTGTCAAACTCTATACGCACGTTTGCGATATCCGGCGTGTCGCTTAGTACCGCAACACCGTTTGCTGAAATATAGCTCACATTACTTTTTACAAGATGAAGAATGATATCAATATCATGTATCATCAGATCAAGGATCACGCTCACATCAGTGCCACGCGGGTTGAACTGCGCCAGACGATGTACTTCGATAAACATCGGTTCGGTAACGTAATTTCCCAAAGAAGAAAAGGCGGGATTGAATCTTTCCACGTGCCCCACCTGAAATTTTAAATTGGATTCTTTTGCGAGCTTCAGCAGGGCCTTCGCTTCATCCATAGTATTCGTAAGTGGCTTTTCAACAAACACATGCCGGCCTTTTCTCAAAGCCAGTGCGCAAAGTTCAAAGTGAAATGTTGTAGGTGCCACGATATCCACCGCATCGCAATTATCCAATAGTTCCTCAGGAGAGGAAAACCGGCGGATCTTATATTTTTCCATCACGGCCTTTGCATTTGCATCATCTGTATCACAAAAACCTATGACAGTTACACCTTCAATTTCCATCCAATTATTCAAATGGAATTTTCCTAAGTGCCCTGCGCCTATAACTCCTATTTTCAGCATAAATTATTTTATTGTAACTCAACACTCAACACTAAAGCCCCACATTGTTATTCTTCCCAAAAACCCATCTTCCCGAACTTCTTTATCCTGTCATCAACCCTTTGCTGCGGAGCGACATTTTTAAGTTCTTTGATTGTTTTTGAAAGGTATGATTTCAGCATTTCCGCAGCGCCGTCGTAATCCCAATGTGCGCCGCCCGCAGGTTCCGGCAACACTTCATCAACCAAACCGAACTTAAGCATATCTGTTCCGGTAAGACGCAATTGCTCTGCTGCTGTTTCTTTCTTGTCCCAACTGCGCCAAAGTATACTGCTGCAGCTTTCCGGCGATATCACCGTGTACCAGGTATTTTCCATCATCACCACACGATCACCTACGCCGATCCCTAATGCGCCGCCGCTCGCGCCTTCGCCGATGATCACACAGATCACCGGAACTTTAAGGCTAATCATTTCAAAGATGTTTCTTGCGATTGCTTCTCCTTGTCCGCGCTCCTCCGCTTCAAGGCCCGGATATGCGCCGGGTGTATCTATCAGTGTGATAACGGGCTTGTTGAATTTCTCCGCAAGCTTCATCAGTCGCAATGCTTTACGGTATCCTTCGGGGTTCGCCATACCAAAATTGCGGAGCTGTCTTGTTTTTGTATTGTTTCCTTTTTGCTGACCGATGATCATGACTGTTTCGCCATCAAGCTGACCAAAACCGCCCACCATCGCCTTGTCATCCTTCACATTACGGTCGCCGTGTAACTCAATAAAAGAAGGACACATTTTTTCAATGTACTTCAATGTGTAGGGCCGGTCCGGGTGGCGGCTCATCTGTACCCGCTGCCATGGTGTTAAGTGCGTAGTGATCTCTTTCTTCGTATGCAGGATCTTATCTTCAAGCAACGCAATAGCACTGCTCATATCGGTCTTCGATTTATCCTGTGTAAGTTTCAGTTGCGCTACCTGGTCGTATAATTCTTTAAGCGGTTTTTCAAATTCGAGAAACTGCCGGTCTTTAAGTTGGGGCATAGTATGTTTAAAATGATCTAAAAGATAATTAAGATATCATTAAGAACTGTAAAAATAACGGTTAGAATTTTTTTAAGAAAGTTTTGTTTTCAAAATAAAAAAACGCTTATCTTTGCCGTCCGAAAAAACGAGGAGTGATTTGAAAAAATTATTCCGGGTCTGAGGGTTGGTAGTTCAGTTGGTTAGAATGCTGCCCTGTCACGGCAGAGGTCGCGGGTTCGAGTCCCGTCCAGCCCGCAAAGGTTGTCTTTGAAAAAAGGCAGCCTTTTGCTTTTTGTACACTTGCCTCCGAATCGGCATCTTCAGAACGCCGGAAAATTTGCGAACAGCGTCAGTCTGTTTTTAACTTGCCGGTCCTTCATTAACATACTGCTCTTTATTACTCCACATTTAATTCAGATATATAAAGCATTAAATTTTTTGGAACGTATATAAATATCTCTGGCGTAATTAAAGTAACCCTCAGCCTGTGTAATGCTGATTCGTGAGAGCATAAGGCCAAGCTATCGATCGGTGATGCATTTATGTGGAACTCGTTGCTTTAGCCGGTAAAGGTGTAAAGTCCGAAAGCCCCGGAAGCACCGGCAAAAACGAAAAGCGACAAAGTCTGTTGTAAAGAATAATCTCATTTTCACCGGCACTCTACCTTACGAAGAAGTAAAGGCATTTGTGAAAATAAACTGCACCTTATGGCAGATGAAAATTTTGTGAATGGAGACTTTATTTTTGCTGAAATCATCTCAACTATACTGATGTATTATTACAATTCGAAGTTTTTTCCGGTCTTTTTTTGAATGACGCCCGCTTTAAGTGCAAATTACTCCACGCTTGTGAATATATACCCTCACCCAAACAGTAAATATTTGCCGGCAACATCTTTGGTTTATAAGATGTACAATTTTTTCATTTAAAAAAATAATTATGCCTTCAATTAAGTCAACGCAAAACAACGGCGATGTTGTAAATATTTATTACGAAGATCTCGGAAAAGGAAAGAACGTGGTGTTCATCCACGGGTGGCCGCTAAGCGGTGCGATGTGGGAATATCAGATCACGCAGCTTCCTCAGCAAGGATTGCGTTGCATCACTTATGACAGACGCGGCTTTGGTCACTCCGACAAACCCTTCAGCGGTTATGATTATGAAACCATGGCGGGAGATCTGAAAGCGGTCATCGACGGGCTCGATCTGCAGGATGTTACGCTTGTTGGTTTCTCGATGGGCGGAGGTGAGATCGCAAAATATTTTTCGCTGTACGGCGGCGCGAAGGTGAAAAAAGTGGTTCTTATCAGTTGCGTTACACCATACATGTTGAAGACAGCAGATAATCCTGACGGCGTACCGCAGGAAACATTTGACGGCATGCTCAAACAAATGACCGACGACAGACCGGCGTTCCTGGAAGGGTTCAATAAAGATTTTTTCGGTGTGTCGTTTATGAGTCATCCTGCAAGCAGTGCTATGTTGCAACAGGCAGCTAACGCGGCGATGCATGCTTCGCCGATCGCGACCATCGAGTGTGCCAAAGCATTTTCATCTACTGATTTCAGGAATGATGTAACGAAGATCAATGTACCCACCCTGATCATTCACGGTGATGCGGATAAAACTGTTCCGATCAAGCCAACGGGTGAGCAATCGGCCAAATTAATACCGGGAGCTGTGTATAAAGTATATGAAGGAGAGCCTCACGGATTGTGGTTTACTGCGAAGGAAAGATTGAATCAGGATCTGATCGATTTTATATGATAGGAGAAAAAAGATTTTTCGCTTTAGCCTCACAGATCAACTTCTTAAAAGGATCAGTAACAGACACAAAAAAAGCCCCCGAATTTCGGGGGCTTTTTTTGTGTCAAAGGAAGTTTTCGTTTCGGAATACTAATACCATTCATTTGGTATTATCAACGTCAAATATCGGGTGTTTTATTAGCATCAGGATCATTATTACCGTTATACGACGGCGTTTTCGGATCAGCAGCGTTAGCTGATGCAATCTTTGAATCCTCATCATTTTTTAGGTGCGTCAATGGATCCTGAGTCACATCCGATGTATCGTGATGCTTATCGATGCCCGTTTTTAAAGGACTACCGATATCATTCTTATCATTCGATTTGATATCCTTATTACTGTGCGCTAAATTTTCCATTTGTTTTTTTAATTGGTTGCACGAAATATGCCGGAGAAAACAATCCCTTGATTTACTTCAGTTATTTTAACTGCAGATGTCCGGGGCAGGCTTTACTTCATCAATCTATCATTTTGCCAATATCAGCGGAACAAACGGAACTGCTTTTTCTTTCGGACTGTTTAGCGGAACCTTTTAGGAATAACCTGTGCCGCCAGTTGCATTAGGTGTTCTGTTGCGACCATTGTGCACGTCCGGATTCCGTTGCGCCTCCGCATCACGATTGTTCTCATCCTGTTGCGAATTATAATAATCAGTTTGTGCAAAAGCGGCAAATGTAACAAGTAAGGCAGCGGATAAAAAAAGAAACTTCACAGGTGAAAATTATTGCCTCAAAGTTAGATTTTCACGAAGGCCGCACCATACCCTTTACCGGGTAATATGTAAAGCCATCACAGCTTTAATTTGCCCACACAGCAGCATTAAATAACGAAATCAGAAAGCTTATAACTCAGCATAACAATTTATACTGTGCTTAATTCAGGATTGCAGCTTTCTTTTTCGAATGAATGAGGGATGGAGCCATTTAATTAAAAATTCCCCGGAAAAAACAAGTCTAAAAGAAACCTGAGGTTCTAATCATCTTTATTTTCTGCGTCATCCTGTTTTACGTGAATATAACCCATGATAGGAACTTTTGATACCACATATTCTTTCTGTTCTTCATTGAGTTTTCCCTCCTGCCAATCATTCAATAATTCATTCAATGATCTGCTTTCAAAATTGCTCTGTATGTCATTTTCCATAACATAACATACGAAATGGATCAAAGCATTGACGTTGCTGAAAGGCTCTTTAGCATTACTTTAAAAAATAGTTACTTTTTTTAATTTGTTATTCAGATGTCGGAGCATTGTGGGAAAACCGGATGCTATGGTTGACAGCGCTGCGGTGATCGAAAATCTGGTTTTATCCTTTAGTTTTCTTTCACATAAATATTCTTTAAAGCTTATCGTAAGTATCTCCCAAAACGTCCGCGGGCATTGCATTTGCAACATAACGAGCATGATAAATACTGTATTCGCAACTTTTGCCGCCGGCATCATTACCACAGCAGCTTCCACTGCAGATCGTCCGGCTTTTAAACATAACACAACAGATAAATTCCTTGTTTCATCCGAACAAAAAATAAAAGCTTCGGCTGATGAACTTAGGCGCAGTTATGGTGCTGCGGCGTCATTTGTGAAAAATGGTTTCACCGCATACCGTATAACCTATAACACGGTTTCTCCGGAAGGAAAAAAAGTGCAGGCATCCGGTGCAATATACGTTCCGGACGTAAAAGGCGACCTGCCGATGTTTAATTATAATCACGGAACGATCTTTCCGTCAAAAGAACAGAATGCTCCTTCTTACATGAATGGATATGACGCGGAAAGCGGGATCGGAAAATTATTTGCGGCGAATGGCTACCTCGTAGTG
The DNA here is from genome assembly GCA_965247855.1 of Ferruginibacter sp. GTDB lineage: Bacteria > Bacteroidota > Bacteroidia > Chitinophagales > Chitinophagaceae > Ferruginibacter. The sequence goes on along the minus strand of CBDFHZ010000003.1, from coordinate 1,203,740 downwards.
ATGCCCGATTACCTCGGCTATGGCAAATCGAAAGACATGGATCATCCTTACGGCGCTTATCTGCTTACGGCTAAAGCCGTGACTGACATGCTGTATGCCGCAAAAGAATTTTGTGGAAAAAAAGACATTCCGCTTTCCGGTAAAAATTTCTTTTCGGGCTGGAGTGAGGGAGCTGCGGTAACGCTGGCTACCGTGCTTGACCTGGAAAAGAATAGTGACCAAAATTTTAAACCGGCAGCAACCGTTCTTAATGCAGGTCCGTATTACACTTCTGCATTTGTAGATCATGTGTTGGATGCCACGGCACCGCTTCGCAATATGAGCAGCTACGTGTGGGTGTTGCAGAGCTATAACAGGATATATCATATTGACAGACCAACGGATTATTATTTTAATGACCCTTATGCGAAAGCATTGACGGAAGGACCTGAAGCAACGATATCGCATGATGCGCAGGAATTGTTCAATCCGCAATTCCGAAGTGATTTTAAATCGGGTAAAGACACTGCGCTCGTTCATGCTCTTATTGCAAACGATCTTTGGAACGGTACGCCAAACAGTCCCGTGGTTTTTTGTCACGGTGATAAAGATGAATATGTGCCGCTCTTCAATTCGCAAAAAGCATACGATGCCATGAAAGCAAAAGGGGCAGATGTAACGCTCAATGTGTTTAAGGGACAGAACCACACAAGCGGCGTATTTAGCTATTTGCAAACTGCCTTTGCTGAATTTGAAAAGAGAAGATAGTTTTAGTTGGGGTTATTCGTAAACAAGGGCGTTCTGAAAAGAGCGCTCTTTCGTTTTCTTGATGTCGGTCCGGTACCGTCCTGCACGAAAAAAAAACTCGCAACATTTATACATTGCTAAAAAATTACGCTGTTCATTTTAAATGCCGGCTCAATATTTATGTTGGTAAATGTTACATACAGCTAATCAATTAATCCGGATGCGAAAAACATTTGACTACACGCTCGATTATAAAAGTCTCGATCTCAGAAAGGACGCTGCATTATATCGTGTGGGTAAAGGCGAGCAGGGAGTGTTGCTGGTAGAACCGTATAAGTCGGAGATACTGCCGCACTGGAAATTTAAAACAGTCCCTATCGCAAAAAAATCTGCGGCTGCATTAAAAAAATTATTTGTCGCTTATAAAAAGGAAAAAGATTTTGTAGGAATGGATATGACGAGAAAATTTATTCAAATGGGATTTACGCGAAGCCGGCGATATGCAAATCACAGCAGCGGAAAGAAATACGCGGGAGCTGTTCCTGCGGATAAAAAAGGGCAAAGCGGTGCGCATGGAAGATTAGTATTACCGCGAATAATTGACAAAGAAAAAGCTGCTGCTGCGGAGATCTTTAAAACGCTTCTCCAAAAAATAAATGCTGATCCGATTTACTTAAAAATGAAGTCGGCGCATATTGCACAGGAATAAATGTTGATTATCTTTTACCTGATAACGAATCACTAAATTAACATCATGAAGATAGCAACCTATAATGTAAACGGTGTGAACGGCCGATTGCCGGTATTATTGAGATGGCTGAAAGAAACCGAACCCGATGTGGTTTGTCTGCAGGAATTGAAAGCGCCCGATGAAAAATTTCCGTGGCAGGCGATCAATGATGCAGGGTATGAATTTATTCGTCACGGACAAAAAAGCTGGAACGGTGTTGCTATCCTTTCCCGCCTAGGGATGCCCGCGGAAGTAAGACGTGTATTGCCCGGCGATCCGGAAGACCTCCACAGCAGATATATTGAAGCGGTAATAAACGGTATTGTGATCTGTTGTTTGTATTTGCCTAACGGAAACCCTGCACCGGGTCCCAAGCTGGAATACAAACTTGAATGGTTTAAACGACTGAAGAAACACGCAGATAAACTGATCAAATCCGGGAAACCCGTTATCATCACCGGCGATTTTAATGTGATTCCCGCAGAACTTGATGTGTACAAACCGGAACGTTGGGTAAATGATGCGCTCTTTCTGCCGGAAGTGCGTAAGGCGTTTAAGGACCTCGTTGATCAGGGCTGGACGGATGCTGTCAGGAAATTATATCCGAAGGAAGTGATCTACACTTTTTATGATTATTTCCGAAATGCCTACGGCAGAAATGCAGGATTGCGGATCGATCATTTCTTGTTAACTAAAGATCTTGCAAAAAAACTGACAGCTGCGGGTACAGATCATGAAGTGCGTGGTTGGGAAAAGACGAGTGATCATGTACCGGTTTGGATCGAATTGAAAGATTAATGTATGGTAAGAAGGTCTCCGTCCAACCATCAAATTATAAACCCGACTCATTGCCCGCAACAATAATTGAAATGATCCCAAAGAAGCAACCCGACCCGGAAAATACAGATCCTGGGGAAGCGATGAAAAATTATCAGGCGGTCCTAAAAAAAGAAAAGGAAAATATCATGCGTACAACCGGCTGATGATCTTCTACAGGAAAGAGAAAGCATACAGTAAAGAACGCACGTTGATTAAAACAGCAATCACATCTTAAGTAGCGTTCTACAAAAAACATCAACCTTCACACTCCAAACAGCTTGCCGCACTCAGCAAAGCAATGTTTGTTGCAACAGGTCTGTCCACAAAAGCGGGTAAATCATTGAACGATCCTGAACCCAGTGCCGCCCGGAACATCAGGTTGAAAATTTGGATAAGAAATTTATAAAATAATATTTATGCCACTGCAAAAAGTATGGCAGCAGGAACACTACGCAGCACCGCTTTTCTTTTCGGCTCGCGCAACAGGTCCCTCAGGTTACTTACGGCTTTAGAGATCCTCGTTTTCACCGTACCCAAAGGCATTCTATAAAGATCAGCTACTTCAGCCTGTGTAAGCCCGGCAAAATAGATCAGGTCTATGATCTCCTTATCCCTATCCGGTAACAGGAGCAGGCTGTTACGAATCCCGATAGTATCATAATTGAGTTCAAAAGAATGTTGCGCAGATAGTTCAAGTGGTTCTGCGTTATCTGTGATCTTTCCTTTCCGGTGAGTTTTGGAACGAAGTTCGTCAAGGCACACATTTCGTAAGAGTGTGATCATCCATGTAAACAATCTCCCTTTACTTGCTGAGTATTGATCTATCTTTTGCCAAATTTTAATGAATGTGTCCTGTAGGAGGTCTTCCGCAACCGCGGCATCAGTGATGATCCTTGAGATCACATTATTGAAAGCTGCCGAGTAATGATCATACAGGTAGGAAAATGCAGCTTCATCTTTATTTTGTAAACCGTATACTAATTCGGCTTCTGAGTATTGTATCGACATATAATTATTAAAGTAACAGAAGTATGGAAAAATGTGCCGGAACAGATCGCGGCCGTTTCACCACAACTGTTTACATAAAAGCAGGGCGAGGGAGCCCTGCTTTCTTTTCAACAATCAACTTATGATTCAGCAAAATGCCTGAACTTTCGAACACTTTAAGCTACGAAAAAATCGTGTTTTTTAATCATAATATAATGCAAAAAAGCTGCAAATTTCTTTGCGGCTTCCTGCATTAAATCTACCCGCCCCTTCAATTTGCATTAATGAAGCCTCTCTCAAAACAAGTCCGCCGAAATTTCTTTGTGGAAATTTTCATACGACGGATTAACGCAAAATATTTTTCCCCGCTAAACATTCAAATAAGGGATATACCCGTTCGTAGAGATCTGTACACGAACATCAGGCCCTATACTCGCCCTCTTCTTCTTTATCCCAAAATTGAACACGGGTAGCACTTACTTTGATCATGCATATTCCGGGTGTGTTTAAACCTTGAGGAAACCAACGGTTCAATTCATCCATCCATTTATCCGTCATCATTCCTTTGTCTTTAATGATACTTGCATTACCATGACACTCAATGAATAACATTTTATCCGTTTGATACACGAGGCTCACCGTTGGATGCGCTTCTATCTGCTTTACTTTATTTGAATAATCAAAGCTGAAGAACCAGGAATCGCCGTCGTAATCCACCTTGCCGTTATTGCTCATGGGCCTGCTGTGCAATTCGTTTCTGCCGTCGTGGGTCACCATCATACAGAGGTCAAGGTTTTTCATTTTTTTTGCGAGGGTTTCCAATGATGCTTTTTTCATACGATGTTTTTTTGATTGATATATGTTCAATAATAGTGCCTTCGGCAATATTATTCAGTTGAATTATTTTTGTACTTCACTTATATTTCCCCGCGAAGATCATAATGAGCATATTGATCAGCATCGAAAATGAATTGGAACAGATGATGATGAGGTCTTCTTTTTCAACACCGTACCATACCCATAATCCCAAGCCTGCAAAAAGTACAATGAGCATCGGAAACGATACGTTCTCAGCTTTTTTTTCTTTCACGATTTTATACAACTGCGGAACCAATGAAATGCCGGTGAGCACGCTCGCACTCAAACCTATGATTGTGATTGTATCCATAATAAAAAGCTAAGGCTATTTCGCCGGCAGGCTGATCTGAAATGTTTGTAAAATTGATTGTCATGTTAAGCAGAATGAAAATTGTGCCGGCAATATGCTAACCGGATTTTGGTAAGGTAAAGTCAGCGGACTTATCCCGCAATTGCACTCCGCTTGTTGTTTTTGTGAAAATGCCCTGCTTAATTTGGCACGTTCATTTCAACAGAGTTGTTATGTCATCAAATTTTTATTACGGTACGAGTGGTCTCTCCTTACCTCTACCGAAAAGATCTTTTCCACCCGAATATCAGCACTTGTCACGATTGGAATACTATGCAATGTTGTATAACAGCATTGAGATAAACAGTTCATTCTACAAGATCCCGCAGCCACGAACAATTGAAAAGTGGGCTGCAGCGGTGCCGGATTCATTTCGGTTTACGTTTAAGCTCTTCAGGGATATTACCCATCGCAAAGGATTGGTCTTTGATGACGAAACAATTGAACGCTTTATGCGGGCCATTGCACCCGCCCGATACAAAACCGGTTGCCTGCTCATTCAGTTTCCGCCCTCAGTAAAAGTTGACAAGCTGAATGAACTGCAGCAGTTGTTGGCAGCAGTTGATCATTATAATGAAGCAAAATGGACCATTGCAGTTGAGTTTCGCGATGCCTCCTGGTACGAAAGAGAGACTGCCGAGATCCTCGAAGAATACAAGGCATCCGTTGTGATGCATGATATAACTGCGTCTGCACCGCCTCTAAAATTTGCCGCCGCAGAAAATGCCTATATCCGCTTTCATGGCCCCGATGGAAATTATCGCGGGAGTTATGACGACAGCGTTTTAAAAAGAAAAGCCGCGGAGATCAGGGAATTGTTGCGAAGCGATAAACAAGTGTATGTTTATTTTAATAACACGATCGGCGATGCCAACAAAAATCTTGATCTGTTGAAATCTCATGTGAACCGGTAAAGTCGTAACATCGGTCGATTACTCATGTTACTTTTCTAAGGTTTTAAATAATGCTGTCAAGTGTTTAAGATCGCGTATTTAATTTCGAATCAGACCACATCAGGTAAACGAAATACTTTAAATGAGTCAATATTTACATTGGCACTTCATTTGAATTCTTCTTCAAAATTCTAACCATGCATATAACATTTCACGGCGCAGCGAATGCCGTGACGGGAAGTAAACATTTACTTTCTTTAGCCTCCGGAAAAAAGATTCTGTTTGATTGCGGAATGTTTCAGGGCATGGGTGCCAAAACAAATTCACTCAACGAAAGTTTCGGATTTGATCCTGCAGCTATTGACGTGTTGTTATTATCTCATGCGCATATTGATCACTCCGGATTGATACCGAGGCTTGTGAAAGAAGGCTTTAAAGGGCAGGTGTTTTGCACGCCGGCAACAAAAGAACTCACGGCCATTTTGCTTTCAGACAGTGCAGGTATTCAGGAGCACGAAGCATCGCATATGAAAGACAAAGGTCGTGCTGCTACTGAACCGCTTTACACTACAGCCGATGTGGAATCATCGATGAAATTGTTCGCGACCGTACCGTATGAAACGCCTTTTTCACCCATCCCCGGTGTGAGCGTGCAGTTCTTTAATGCGGGGCATATAATTGGCAGTGCCTCTGTTCACCTTACTGTAACTGAAAACGGAAAGACGACCACCCTTTTATTCAGCGGTGATGTGGGCCGTTACCGAAGTACGCTTTTACAATCACCCTCGGTGTTTCCGCAGGCGGATTATATTATAATGGAAAGTACTTACGGTAATAAGTTGCATGATGCGCTCGTGAGTTCTGTAGAGCCCTTACTCAAACAAATTAACAACACCTGCTTCAACAAAAAAGGCAGGTTGATCATTCCCGCTTTTTCTGTCGGCAGAACGCAGGAAGTACTGTTTGCGCTCAATCAACTTGAACTGGAGCGTCGGCTGCCTGCCGTTAGTTATTATGTGGATAGCCCGATGGCGCACAAAGCAACGGCTGTTATAAAGCATCACATGGAGGAGTTTAATGATAAGCTGCAGGAGATCTTAAAAACGGATGATGATCCGTTTGATTTTACCGGATTGGAATATGTGGATTCACCGGAAGAAAGTAAAATGCTTGCGGAGCAAACGGAACCCTGCGTGATCATCTCGGCGAGCGGAACAGCAGATGCCGGCAGAGTGAAACATCACCTGCACGGTGCGGTTCACAACGAAAACAATACGATACTTTTTGTAGGACACTGCCAGGTAGAATCTACCGGCGGCAGATTACTCAGCGGTGCGAAGACCATAGAATTATTCGGCGAAGAAATGCCTGTTGTTGCAGAGATCGATTCACTTACTTCGATGAGTGCGCACGGTGACAGCAATGATCTGCTAAACTTTCTTGCGTGCGCAGATCCGTCAACCGTTAAGCATATTTTTTTGGTACACGGAGATAAAGAAGCACAGGAATATTTTGCGGCAAAGCTGGAAAGGAAAGGATTTATGAAAGTGAGTTCGCCGCAGATGCATGAGGGATTTGTGTTGTGAGGGGAGGAGGTGAAAACAACGGCGATAATACATCTTCCTTATCTCTCCTTATCCCTCCGGTTTTCAGCCATCTTCGCAAAGTTCTCCCTGATACCATAGACAATTTTGCGGATGCTCCCGGGCTAAGTGCGACAATGCAACAATAATATCAGATTTTACTACCACAATGACAGATTTGAACACAAACAATTTTGAGTTTTTGAAGAACTTTGCCGCAACTCAAAAAAGTAACATGAAAAAAATATTAGTAACAGGCGCAACAGGACATCTTGGTAATGCCGTAATAGAAAGATTATTGAAGAAAATGACAGCCGGTCAAATTTCGATCCTTACCCGCAATGAAGATAAGCAGGCAGCCTTTCAGGCAAATGGCTTTAATGCTTTTTCCGGCAGTTACGATAATATAAAATCTCTCGAAAAAGCGATGGCCGGGGCTGACACCGTGTTGCTGATTTCAGCAGGCGATCAGGGAAACCGTATGCTGGAACATAAAAACGTAATAGACACGGCAAAGAGAACCGGCGTAAAACATATTGCGTATACAGGCAGGTGTCTTAACAACAGAAACACTTTGGCAAACCAATTAATGCGTGAACATTTTGATACTGAAGATTATATTTTGGATAGCGGGTTGAACTACACATTTTTTAGAAATATTCTTTACATGGACACTATTCCACAATTTATTGGCGGGAGTATAGCACTGAAAAAAGGCATATTTCTTCCGGCAGGTGATGGTAAAGTATCCTTTGCATTAAGAAGTGAAATCGGTGAAGCAATTGCTAACGTTTTATTGAATGAAAAGTCCGGAAAAAGTATTTACAATTTCACAGGCGATAAAAATTATTCGTTTTATGACATCGCAACGGCTTTATCGGAACTTACAGGCAAAGAAGTGAAGTATACCAATGTGGATACCCAAACTTATGAAGGAATGATGAAGCAAAGAAACGTGCCGGCCCCGGCAATTCAGAAGATCGTTGATTTTATTACGGACATCAAACACAATCAGGAAGCTGATGTTTACAATGACCTTGAACATCAATTAAACAGAAAGCCAACAGGTTTAAAGGAGGGTTTAAAGATCTTGTTTGATTTATAAATTTTACCTTTAAACAATGGATGTAGTAACACCGCATCATATTAAATCGATTGCTGAATATCATCGGTTAAGGGAACTGCCAAAAGCAGTACATCCCTTAATAAGTGTGATAAAATTTGAAGATCTGAAACGGCTTTCAACTGATTGCTCCATTAGTTTAGTTCATGATTTTTATTCCATAGCATTGAAGAAAAACTTTAATGCCAAAATGAAATATGGTCAGCAGGAGTTTGATTTTGATGCAGGTGTAATGCATTTCATGTCGCCAAATCAAGTGCTGACTATTCATGCCTCAGCAGGAGATGAATTTAAACATTCGGGATGGTTGTTGCTGATTCATCCGGATTTTCTTTGGAACACAGCCCTTGCAAAAAATATAAAGCAATACGAATATTTTAGCTACAGGTTAAATGAGGCATTACACCTTTCTGAGAAAGAAGAGACATTAGTAAATGATCTTGTTGAAAAAATTACAGAAGAATATCGAACTGATATTGACAATTTCAGCCGGCACGTGATCATAGCGCAGATCGAATTATTGTTGACCTATTCGGAGCGGTTTTATCAGCGACAATTCAATACCCGAAAAATTTCTAATCATGGAGTATTGAATCAATTGGAGGTTTTGCTGACAGATTATTTTAGAAGTGATAATTTGTCGGATAAGGGAATTCCAACAGTTCAATTCATTGCTGACAGCTTGCATGTTTCCGCAAACTACCTTAGCCGTTTACTTCAATTATTAACAGGGCAAAGCACTAAACAGTTCATACACGACAAATTAATTGACATTGCTAAAGAAAAGCTATCAACAACTGATTTATCTGTAAACGAAATAGCTTTCAGTCTGGGATTTGAGCATTCCCAATCATTTAGTAAACTCTTTAAGTCGAAAACCAATCAGGCGCCTTTAGCATTCAGACAATCGTTCCATTGATCGTAAAAAAATTTCGACAAAGTCGGTCCTTTCGATCAGTTGTAAACGGGTTGTAGCTACTGATGATGCCACGTTTATTAAATAAAGTGGCTCAGTTTTTATTTGCACTATTCCGCGAAATTCTCTGCAGTCAAAGTAAAAAATTAAACCCTCCGTGAAGAAAATCATAACGCATGGCTGTAAAGATGCAGCAAGAGTTGAGCTTCTTCATTCCGGTAGTGACCCATGAAAAGCCGAGCTACGCCGTGAACAGCAGCAGTCGGCTGGCTAATGGCATACTAATTGCTTTTTTTTGATACACTATTTTTTAATTTTTAAAATAACACTCATGGAAGACACAAATAACGAGCAAAGCTTAGGCGATAAATTGAAGGATCTTGCAAAGGATGCAGAAACGGGTATTAAGAATACTTATCAGGATGTAAAGACTAAGGTAGAAAATGCGGTAAACACCGGTGACAACGAGATCAATAAAGCCGGCAATAATGCTAAGGCAGAAAATGGAAATATTTTGGATAAGGCGGGCGCAGCAATCAAAAATGCTTTTGGCGATGTAAAAACAGGTGGCGAAAATGCTGCGAACACTGCTAAAAGTGAAGCGGTAAAAGCTGGAAATGAATTGGATAATTCTGCGGAAAAAGAGAGCCGTCGGCAAGAAAACGGAGAATAGAGAGACGGTAAAATTATTCGTAATCAAATAATAAAGAGGGTATCCTAAGTTTCGGATACCCTCTTTTTTTTACCGGGAGGCGGTTACCCGCGCGGTTCTCCCATCTAATGACTTCAGGAAATTTTTTGTTTTAAAACCGCAGTTGAAGGTGCCTGCTCAATGGCGTGCTTTTGCTTTTATAGAAATCGACAAAGCAGCTTACCATTTGCGCCGTTTAATAAATCATTAGTACCGGTTACTCAAACAGTGGCCCTCGAAAAGAGCCCGGTTCTACCATTCGGTTAGATTTGCCGCAGGCCGGTTTATGGCCTTCAAATTTTAAGTTTCAGCATATGGTTTCCGTAAGATCACATCGGGTATTTGCCCCGGCAATCAGGTTCGTTTTTTTATTGCTGTTCACAGTACCCGTGTTTCATCAATGTGCTTTCTCACAGAACATCAGCAGTTATAATTTTTCAGAAGCCGCGGCAACTTTTACGACTATAACGGCGACTGCGGGGGTGACCACGGATTTTACTTCGGGAGACGATGCTGTTACAGGAGCCATCACCATACCTTTTTCATTCACCTATAAAGGAGTGGCTTACACAACCTGCAAGGTTTCCACTAACGGATTTCTTACAATGGGTGCTGCAACTACGCCGGGTGTTTCTGTTTACACGCCTGTGTCGGATGCAACCGCTTCGTACAATACAGCTATCTCGGCAGTAGGGACTGATCTCGTTTCCACTATTCGTCACAACACAACCGGCACGGCACCAAATCGCGTCTTCGTAGTTGAATGGTATGATGCATATCGATTTAATGTAAGTTCCGCAGAGCATCTCAATTTTCAGGTTCGCTTATACGAAACTACCAATGTGGTGGAAATTGTATTCGGGGCTGTATCAACCAGCAATACAAATTTTGCTACAGGTGCTGCAGAAACAGGACTGAAAGGCGGCCCGTCAGATTTTAACACCGTCAGTTTCACCAATCCGACATTAACGGGATATTCGTATACAAACGATTGGAACAGTCTCATTACATCAAATCTTCAGACAGATAAAACAGGCATCACTTCAACTGTATACCCGGCATCGGGCACAACGCTTCGCTGGACGCCGGCAACATGTACGCAAGTAAGTGTAGCAGCATCAGTAAGTGCAATCACGAATGCTACGGCCCTTGTTAGCTGGACGAATTCCGCAACCTATGCAAGCGGTTATCTGGTTCGCTGGCGGAAAGTTAATGACCCGTATAGTTTTCCAACCTGGTCTTCGCCTGTAGCGGTGTCGGCAGGTGTATCTTCATATACTATTTCCGGACTGACGGGTAATGCCTATTATATTTTCAGCGTGGAAGGAAGGTGCAGCAGCGGTTCAATAAATAATTTTTCAACAGTAACAACGGCCAATACGACAAACGGCAAAGGCTTGTTTAAAACAGGCGGCTGTGTGGCAATACCTGCGCTGATACAGGTAGGACCAACGAGCCTGTATCCCACATTGCAGTCGGCACTGGCGGTATTGAACAGTTGCCCGATCACACAACCCACAGTTGTGGAACTGCAGCCTAATTATAATCCTGTCCTGGAAACATATCCGTTATTGATCACCGGTAATCCCGGCGCTTCGGCATTCAACACCATCACTATCCGACCGGCGGCGGGTGCAGGTCCATTTACTTTGATCAACGTAACGGCACAGGATATGTTGATTCTCCGCGGTGCAAAATATTACCGGATCGACGGGAGGCCGGGCGGCACAGGTACATCGCAAAATTTAAGTTTCATCGCTTCCGGAGGAAATTCCACCGTCACGCTGAGCGACGAAGCGCAAAACAATATCATCAGGTATCTTAACCTTAAAACGCAGGTAACCGGAACCAATTTTGGCGTCGTTCAAATTTCCGATACTTACGCAACAGGGATTTCCGCAGGAAACAACAACAATTTAATTGCGAATTGCAACATCAACGGGGGAGGAGTCTCTGCATGCGGGATCTACGAAAAAAGTTCATTGCCACCCGCTGATAATAAATCAAATACAATCTCCAACAATAATATTTTTGATTATTTCTACGACGGTTCTTTTTCAACGCCGAATGCCGGCATTGCCTTTATGAATACAACGGAATCCAAGACACCGGGATATGACTGGACCATTACGGGCAACAGCATGTTTGAAACAACGTCACGCACCTATAATCAATCTGCGGGTTGGTACGGGGTATTTTACGATGAGGACAATTCAATTGATCACAATGCTACTTTTAAAATATCGAACAATTTTATAGGTGGTACCGCGCCGCTTTGCGCCGGTGCGCCGTTTACAATTACCCAGTTAAGCATGTTCTCCCGAGGCACCAACGGTATTGCCGTAACTGATGGCTACAGCAGTAATTCCCGTATTCAGGCGAATACAATTACAAACTTTTCCGTTATAACCAATTCACAGTATGCCGCTTTCACAGGAGTGGTCTTATCTTCCGGCAATGCGATCATTGACGGAAATACTATCGGAAGTACTTTGGCGGCCGGTGCGGTTACGTTTTTTTCAAATGCCACAACCAATGTTTTTTTCTCCGGAATAAGTGCCTATAACAATGTCGCCGGGTTTCAATCCCCGATCATTCGAAATAATAAAATGAGCGGGTTTTCTGCTTCAGGTTCTGCGCATATTAATATCACCGGGATATCCACCGCTTACGGCGTAGGACCGGATAATCTGTCTTATACAATTCTCAATAATGAAGTGGGTTATCCCGGAGTTCCGATTACGAATCAATCTCCCGGAACGATTTTCGGCATTGCCACGCTTGGTACGGCAGGTGCTACCATATCCGGTAACACCGTAACAAACCTCAACATAACAAATACAACCGGAACGGCATCTTACATTTATGGTATACAGGCTGATTACGGAGACCAGATCGTTGGATCCCAGGGTGCAGGAAATCTTGTATACAACCTGAACAGCAGCGCTTCAGGCGGAATTTACGGTGACATTTTCGGAATTGTCTACAGGGGTACATCGGGTTCCGGTTCCTCGATAGCCTACAATCAGGTTTACGGGTTACACCTTAGTGGTCCGTTACCGGGTAAAGTATTCGGCATCTCCGGTTCGGGTTCCGGGCAATTAGTGGCCAATAATAACCGGATTTACGGCGAAGATGTTACCGCTTCTGCGGCAGGATCACAAATAGCCGGGATTTCCGTTACTGCCGATACGGCTTTAGTGTATAATAATCTTATTTCCCTCGGTACACTTTCGCCCGCAGTATCTGCACAATTCACCGGTATTTATGAGAATAGTTCCAAAATTGAACTTTATCACAACAGCGTTTATATAGGCGGAAATAACGTTACGGGAGGAACATCAAACAGCTATGCGCTTAGGAGCGCAGGTGCGGTTCACCTGATAAAAAATAATATTTTTTTCAACGCACGCTCAAACGGGACATCTGCCGGTAAGCATTATGCATTCAGCGTAGCCAATGTTTCTGCCGCAGGCAATTTAAACAACAATGATTATTATGCCCCGGGCACCGGCGGTTTTTTAGGGAACTATACCACCACTGATTTTTCAACAATGGCTCAGGTGCGCAGCGTTACCGGTCAGGATGCACAAAGCGTAAGCGCAGATCCGAAATTTAACGCCCCGGCCGCCGTCAGTCCTGACCTTACGATAAATGTTGCTACCGCTTCCGTGTTGGAATCCGGTGCAGTTCCGGTAGCAGCGGTCACAACAGATTACAGCGGGGCCGTAAGAAACGTGTATACACCGGATATCGGCGCTTATGAGATATCAGGCACACCGGGGTTTCCGGTAATAGGAAATATTACCGGCGCCGGCGCAACCTGTACTGCCACGGCCCACATTATTCTGGCCACAATAACAGCCGGCGCGGTAACACTAAGTGCGGGAACCGTAACGCTCAATTACAGTTACAACGGCATAGCACAAACGCCTCTGTTGATGACCTATTACGGCGGCACGCTTTGGGGTGCAACAATTCCTGCGGCAACACCTGCGAACGCCAACGTTACCTTTTATATTTCAGCAAATGACGGCAACTACACGATTAATAAACCCGGAATTGCTTATAATGATGTAGCATCCTCTTTGGTTACGGCTGTTGCAACAGCATCTCCTGCGGCGATCTGCCAGGGCGGTTCATCCGTTTTAAAAGTTGATGTAAATGGTCCCGGCCCGGCAACGATCGGCAATGGTTCCGGTACGCTGGGAACACCTACTGCGAGCGAAGCGTTATCACCTTTGAGTCAATATTATGAAGGGCAGCATACACAATACCTGGTACTTGCCGCGGATCTTACGGCCGCCGGTCTTCGTGCCGGAAATATTACGTCATTGTCATTCAATGTTACCGCAAAAAACAGCACGAAACCGTTTACAAACTACAAAATAAAGTTGGGCAGTACAGCCTTAACGACATTGTCAAACGGAAATAATTCCGCGTCATTTTATACCGTATATCAGGCCGCAGCAACAGCGGGCACGGGATATATCGGATCGATCGGAACTAATACGTTTCCCTTCGGTACAGGAAACGGAACCGTTGCTGCATTTGCATGGAACGGCACATCAAATATTTTACTTGACGTTTGTTTTGAAAATGATCCCTTAAATGCGGGCACCTATTATTCGAATGTGGATGTGGTAACCGCAACTACAAAAGGATATACTGCAACGTATGGTTACTATCAGGATAACTCATCGCTTTGCGGAGCAGCAATTGTAAATGTTTCTTCTTCGACAAAGCTTCCGGATTTTAGTTTCTACGGCAGCAATGTGATCCTTACACCGTCTTCCTATTCCTGGAGTGACGGCGCAACCACTGTTGGTTCAACAAATAATATATCCGTTTCGCCGGCTGTTACAACAAATTATACCGCTACTGTAAATGTTAATGGTTGTCCGGCTGTTTCAAATCAAACTACCGTTACCGTAAGCAATGTGGCTGTTACTGCTCAACCCGTTTCTGTAGCAAAATGCAGCGGCTCAAATACTTCCTTCACCGTGGCGGCAAGCGGGGCAGTTTCTGCTTATCAATGGCAGGTAAGTACGGACGGATTTACCTGGAACAATCTTACGAATGGTATTCTTTACGGCGGCGTTACAACTGCAACATTATCGCTTACGGGCATCTCAACCGGGTTAAATAGTTACCGCTACCGTGTTTTATTGACGGGCTGCGGACCGGCTGTTTATTCTGACGGTACAGCGACCCTTACGGTAAATTCTTCGCCGGTAGTAAGTATCTCTTCAAGTGCTGCTGCGGTTTGTATCGGTACAACATCTGCTGTTAATTTAACGGCGAGCGGTGCATCAACATACAGCTGGAGCCCTGCCGCAACACTATCATCCGGCAGCGGCGCAGTGGTATCCGCAAGTCCGCTTACAACAACCGGTTATACCGTTACCGGAACGGCTGCAAACAGTTGCACTGCGTCTGCAACGTATGCTGTAAATGTTTTACAAAGTCCGAGGATTGCTTCCTATGCCGGCACCACTTCAACAATATGCGCAGGCAGTTCTGCTACATTAAGTGTTGCGGCGGCAGCAACCGATATTGCGGCATTACCAAATGCATATTTGTTTGCGCAAACGTCAACGACTTATGTGCAAATTGCAGGATCTGTTTTGGCTAACGGTACGGGCGATGACACCGGCAACGGCAACCTTCCTATCGGTTTTAATTTCTATTATAACAACGCCGCGCATAGCGTTTTCTCCGCGGGATCAAACGGTCTGATGATCCTTGGAGATGCTACCCCAAGCTATACTTCTGGCTATCCTTACGATAATGAGCTGGCGATAACATCAAATATCATCGCGCCGTTTTGGGATGATAACAATACGACCGGCGGCAACATACAATACCTCACCACGGGTACCGCACCTACCCGCGTGCTTACCGTTCAATGGACGGGCATGCATACAGGAGGAAGCGGATCTGCAACAAGTGCCACGGTCAGTTGCCAGGTTCAATTAACAGAAGGTTCTAACGCCATCAGATTTATTTACGGTGCGCCAAGCACGCTGCTGAATTTTGTAACAGCATCCATCGGTATTTCCGGCGGCTCCGGAAATTTCATCAGTGTTACTCCCGGCTCGCCTGCTGCTGCTTCAACTGCAACTGAGAATACCGGTGTATCCGCAGCCGTTCCGTCAGGTACTGTTTATTCATTCTCGCCCCCGGCTACAGCGTTGTCTTACGCTTGGTCCCCGGCGGTTGGCTTAACACCTAATGCAACCGGTGCTTCGGTAACCACACCGGCTATCAATGCGCCGGCTACTTACAACGTGAGTGTAGCAAACGGTGCCTGTGCTTCATCAGGCTCTGTAAGTATTCTGGTGCGGCCGGCAAATACATGGCTCGGTGTAAACAGCAATTGGTTTGACGGACAGAATTGGTGTCCGGGGGTGCCCACATCATCAAGCGACGTTACCATTCCTGCGGGAGCTTCCTTTTACCCGCTGATCAATTCTTTCGGTGCGGGTTACGCTTCAGTAAGGAATATTACGATTCAACCGGGTGCGTCTGTAACAGTAAGCGGTTCCGGTCGATTCAGTCTGTCCGGTGCTATAAATAACAACGGCATTTTTGATTTATCCGACGGCTCACTTGCGCTCAGCGGCATCTCGCAAAATCTGTTGCCAAACAGTATTACCGGCCGCACGGTGAAAAATCTTTTTATGAATGCGCCTTCTGCTACACTCAATTTCGTTGATAATTCCGGCGGACAGTTGCGTATAAAGGACAGCTTATCATTTCTGAGTTCCAATAACACACTCCAGGTAAATGCAAGTATTGTATTAGGATCAACTGCCGCTAAAACGGCCAGTCTTACCGACATCACTGCAAACGGCACACTCACGGGAAATGAAGTGTACGGTGATGTAGTTGTGGAACGTTATATAAAAGCGGGTCGTAAATGGCGCTTTCTTTCCGTTCCTACCGGTACACAACAAACCGTGAAAAATGCCTGGATGGAAAACAACACACCTGGTGGCAATACAGGTGCTGCAGGATATGGCACATGGATCACCGATCCGGGCGGCACGGCAAACGGTTTTGATGCAGCTTCGGTTTCAGCATCCATGAAACAATGGAACGGTACATCATATACGGGGATCAGCAATGTAAATGCAACACTTCTTACGCTTAACGGATATATGGTTTACGTTCGCGGCGATCGATCCATACCCAATACCGGCTCAGCCACTTCCGTAACAACATTGCGTACTTCCGGCGCTCTTTACCAGGGCAACTATCCGCTTAGCGGAATCAGCATTCCTGCGGGCGGTGGAATTACAGACGTGGGAAACATTTACGCAAGCGCAATAGATCTTTCTAAAATGAACTGGGGCGTAACTACTGCTACGCCGATACAGGTCCTGCTTTGGGATCCTTTCCTTGGAACAGGCTCTGCCTACGGGCTTGGAGCTTTTCAAACCCTCACAAGAGTGTCCGGTCAAAATGATTTTGTTATCACACCCGGTGGCGGAAGTTATGCCGGCGTTAACTCCGGTGATGTGATGAATAAGATCGAAAGCGGCCAGGCATTTTTTGTGCAGGGAGGTGTATTGCCCAACAGCATTCAGTTCAAAGAAACTGCAAAAGGTATCGGTGAACATCTTGTTTCCTTTACGGGTAATGCGCCGCAAAATTTATTCGGCAGGTTGTATTTCCGGAGCGACAGCAGCTACAATCTCGCTGACGGTTTTGGGGTAATGACAAACGAAAGCCAAGCGGTTGCACATACAAATGACGATGCAACGAAGCAGGTAAACACCGGGGAAAATGTTTCCGTGAGACAGGGCGATTCGTTCCATTCCGTTGATATGCGAAGCCTGATAGCAGTGCATGATACGATCTTCATCAACATGGCAAATATGCACCTGAACGCTTATCGTTGGGAGATTGATTCACGCAATCTTGATAAACCGGGAAGAGAAGGATTTTTGGTTGATAAATTTACCGGCACATCCAACCTGTTGAATCTTGCGGGTGTGACGCCTTATTCTTTTTCCGTAACAAATGATGTGAACAGTTATGCGGCAGACAGATTCATGATCGTCTTCAAACCTTTGGCTATATTAGCTTTGCCGGGTTTGACCACTGCGGCTTCACAACCGGATCTGTCAGCACAGCGGGTAACCATTTCACCAAATCCGGTTGAAAATAAAACACTCAGGATACAGCTCATCAAAATGAAAAAAGGTGGATACCAATGTGCGATCCATGATGCAGCGGGCAGGTTGATCAGGATTGCGAAGATTCAGATCACATCAGCAAAACAAAACGAATCAATCGCCCTCGGCAATGCGGCACCCGGAAATTATTTCGTAGAGATCAGAAAAGGCGACGAAGTTATCCTGACCGAGAACGTGGTAATCCTCTAACGATATGGCAGATATTTTTTATCTTAGATAATAGAAATTATCTGCTTTGTTGTACCGAGTATATTTATCTGCGCTGTTTTTCCTGATGCTGTCTGATTGTTTCGGTCAGTTGTCAAACAAAAAATTTACTACATACACAACAGACAACGGCCTTTGCGATAATGCAGTTGTAAAAGTTGCCGGCGACAATAAAAAATTTCTTTGGATCGCAACCCGCAATGGTCTGAGCAGGTTTGACGGCATCAATTTCACCAACTACCTGTTGAATAATCCTGCCGGAAACGGCCTCCGGAGTTCCTGGATCACAGATCTTTTGGTAGATCATTCCGGTAAACTTTGGGTATCCACGGAATGGGGCATTTGTCGATATGATGAGAACAGCGATCGTTTTTATTACGTTACTTCCGATGTTATTCTTTACAAAAGTCCGATGTGCCTGCTCGGTGAAACATTGTGGGCGTCTACTGAAAGCGGCATTCGAAAAATAAACACTGCAACCTCAGCTGCTCAATTAATAGCGGGAACAGAGATCAGCGATCCGCAATCGATCTGCAGCCGTCCCGGCGGTAAAATATGGATCGGCACACGCGGTCACGGACTGTTTGAATATGATACGCTGCTTCGTAAACTTCGAACATTGTTTGTGTCTGCTTTACCCGCGGGTGAACACGTAATGGATCTTCACGCCGAAGCAGATGACCTGTGGATAGCCACCGGCGCAGGTTTGGTCCTTATAAAACCAAACGGCGAATCTTTTAGGTATACCAAACGGCAGGGTGGTCCTGCAACCGATAGCGTGAGTGCGATCATGTTTGTAACTTCGTTTCCCCCGCTCACCGGTGATTCCATGTTGTTTTGCGGATGCTACAATAAAACTGCTGCACTCTTTAATAAACGAACGCGGCTTTTTACTTCTGTCAGAGCAGCCGGCGGCATCTATGGTTTGCCCGCCACCGTTTTTAATTCCGCAGTAAGTTTTAATAATGCGCTATGGTTGTCTACGGAAAAAGGCTTGGTTACTCTCAACGAACATCAACAGGAATTTAATTCTTTTCTTTTGCGCAGCGCCGGTAAAGAATGGGCGGGCTGTCTTATAAAAAAAGCATTGCCCTGCGGTGATAACCTGCAGGCTTATCTGCTCACGAATGCTCCCGCAGGCGTAGTTGTGTGCGATCGGAGTAACGGCAACGTAGCAAAATTCATGGCGCCGCCGGGGCCGAGAACGTATGAAGGTTTACTGGCGAACAGCAATGAAATTTTAGCGGTGCATCGCAGCGGCGTTGACCGTTTTTCTCCTGCTACCGGCATTACGCAGGTATACAGATCAACTGATCATACTATTTATTGCGGAATGGCGGAGGCACAAAACCGGTGGTGGCTCGGATGTGACGACGGTATTATTTCAGCAGATCCGCACACCGGCAAGAGCGTTTTATTCTCCGCCAATTTTCGCGGCACAGCAGTGGAAAATAATTCTTTCCCCGGTAAATTTCTTACTGCTGCGATAGCAGACGACGGCAAAAAACTTTGGCTTGCGTCGCTCAAATACGGACTCTTTTCTTTTGAAAAGAGCACGGGAATTTTTACGCCGTACCGACAGCAATCTTTAGCTGCTTATGATACCAGGAACAGGTGCATTGCGCTGCAGTTTGATAAAACAGGAAAATTGTGGATCGCAAATTTTGCGGGACTTACCGCATTTGATACGTCCGCAAAAACCTTTACAAATTATTCCGGTGCCGAGGGTTTAGGATCGACGTATTTGTATGATATCGCCGTTTCCGATTCCAACATCATAGGTCGCGGCAACAGCGGGATATTTTATTTTGATCTCCGCACAAAGAAATTCCGGAACATCAATCTGCCGGCGCTTATGACCGGAAATGTTTACAACCAAAGGATCTCTTTATTTGGTAAAGAAGCGATCATCGGTTTTGAAGGCGGCTATGCGGAAATAACAGCAGCTGCGGGTTCCGATGCGCGGGCACCACAATCATGGCTCACCTCTTTTAAAGTTGAAAACAATCGTCGGCCGATTCCTTCCGCAACGGATGAAACAATACTTTCTTACACCGAAAATATAATAGCGCTGGAATGGGCAGCGCCGGAATATGTGACGGCGGATGAGATCAGTTTCCAATACAGGTTGGGAAATGCTGAATGGATAAATGCCGGCAAACAAAGAAGCGCATTATTTACCGGGCTCAGGCCGGGAAGCTACGAATTTTCTCTGCGCAGCACGCTTCCTGACGGATCAACGGGGCCGATCGCATCGGTACATTTTAAGATCAGGCCGCCTTTTTGGCAAACCGGGATTTTTATAGTGCTCGCCTCCTTAGCTTTTCTGGCATTACTGTTTTGGTTGTACAAGATCCGGATCAACCGGCTGGCCCGCGAGCAAAGAATAAAAATGGATTATTTGCGCCAGCAATTTGAGATCGCCGAGATCACTTCTTTTTTTTCTAAATCGTTGCTCGATAAAACCACTGCTGCAGAAGTGTTGCACGGTGTTACTAAAGACCTCATCGGTCGTCTCGGTTTTGACGATTGCATGATCTACCTGTATGACCCTGTGACAGAAAAACTCAGGCAAACAGCGGGCTATGGCCGCAAAGGCGATATCGAACAGGAAGAGAATCAGGCGAAGTTTAATATCGAAGCAAGGCAGGGAATAGTAGGCCGGTGTTTTACTACAGAAGAGCCTGTAATGGTAAATGATACAGAAACTGATGAAGATTATTTTTCTGCAGACGGCATGCAAAGCGGCAGTGAACTTTGCGTGCCGTTTACCGACGGCAACAAAACGATCGGTGTGATAAACGTAGAGCAAAAAGCGGTGAACTTTTTTACCGATGAACACCTCAAAATGCTGAACACGATCGCTGTTCTTGTAAGCACGAAGATCTCCGCCCTGGAACATGCTGCAAAAGCAAATCGCAAAGAATTGGAATTGTCTGAAGCATCCAACCGTATCACTTCCACTGAACTCGCTTTGCTGAGGAGCCGCATGAATCCGCATTTTATTTTCAATTCTTTGAATTCGATCCAGGCATATATCTGGGATTCAAAACAGGAAGACGCCGCCGAATACCTTACTAAATTTGCACGCCTTATGCGCATGGTGTTGGAGCATTCCAACAATAAAACAATTACGCTCGCAGAAGAACTTGCAGCATTGAAATTGTATATCGAACTGGAGCAACGCCGCAGCAACCAAACCTTTGATTACACGATCAACACAGACCCCGCGCTTGATACAGCACAAATATTTGTGCCGCCGCTTTTTGTACAACCCTTTGTGGAGAATGCCATCTGGCACGGCATGGCGAGGATGCCGCGCCGCGGAATGCTTATAGTATCGGTAATGCAACGGAACAATAAGCTGATATTTGTGATCGACGACAATGGCATCGGCAGGGAAGCGGCCGGCAAAGCGGCGGGGCGCAATCATGCGTCGATGGGATTGGATATTACCCGCAGGCGAATCGCATTGATCGGTGAAAATGCGGAACTGGAAATTGAAGATAAAAAAGATACGGAAAGCGTTGCAACAGGAACAAAAATTATCATTACACTACCGTTAAAAATTACCAATGCTTAGTTGTGTGATCATTGATGATGAACTGCATGGGATCAAACTGCTTTCTGTGATGCTGGAGAAAAGGTTTGCCGACAGCGTTGTGCTGCGCGGCAGTGCATGCAATGCGGAAGCCGGTATACAATTGATAAATGATACGTTGCCCGATCTTGTTTTCCTTGATGTGGAAATGCCCGGTGAGACCGGGCTTCAGATGCTGTCACATTTTCCCGACAGAACTTTCTCTGTTGTTTTTACAACAGCACATACCGGCTATGCACTGGAAGCGATAAAAAAAGAAGCTGCTGATTATTTGCTGAAGCCGATCGCCTTGGATGAGCTCACTGTTGCGTTAGAGCGATGCGAAAAGCGGCTGGCACAGCAGGACGCCGGTCAGGATAAGAAAGCGACAAATACCATTTCACTACCCACGCATAAAGGTTTGCGGGTTACGCTGCTGAGTGATATCATAAGAATGGAAGCGGAGAATAATTACACGATCGTGCATTTTGCCGGCATACAAAAGATCGTGGTGGCCCGTACGCTCGGATTGTTTGAAGAGAAATTAAAAGACGCCGGTTTTTACCGCATCCATCATTCGCATCTGATCAATATGGCGCATTTGGTGTCGTATGAGACCGGCGAGCGATCTTATGCTTCGCTTACAGACGGGAAGAAAATTGAGATCGCACGCCGACGGAAATCGGGTTTTTTGAAAAAGATCAATATCGACTAATTATAGTGTGAGGTAAGTCCGGATGATTTTTTGGCGATCGAAGCATATTCTGCCGATTCTTTTTTAGCAAATTCGAAACCCCGAAAAATTGAATCATGAATATTAGATTCACACTGGGAGTAGGAAAGTTAACCTAAATTCATTCCTTCTTACAATTACTGCTGATCTTATTGGACCTTAGCCTCATTTGTAAAATACCTTGTGTAATCTTCTTCACTAATTTCCCTTTCATTACTTATACTTACTGTAATGGTTTCGTCTTTTGCGATCTTGTTCTTCACCCAAAGTATCGCAGTATCAATTTCGAACTCATCGGCGTTTTGAAACGAACTGCCGTTTTTGATATCCCCGTTAAGTGCAAAGGAATAATCGAAGCGGTAAATTTTCTTTTTCTTGTTCATATGATATATTTAAACTGTGTTACCTAATGTTTTTTGAAGCACGATGGCATTACATTCTCATGCCGGTCTTATATAAAAAGGAGTGCCGGTAAGCACCCCTTTTGTGTATGACATAATATAGCTCAGCCGTTAATAGCCTGGCTGTTTAAGTTTGTATCCGCAAGTGAAGTTAGTTTTTCATCACATGCTTTCTCTTCTTTCAATGTTGCAAGAAGATTCTTCAAAGCCGTTTTCTCTTCCAATACTTTTGCAAATGCTGCGAGTGTACCATAGCTTGCTATTTCGTAATGCTCTACTTTTTGTGAAGCATAAATGATCCCCGCATCTCTCACGTTGCCGGGTGCTGTCTCTTCCATAATGCCTTTTCCCTCATCGAGTATGCCGGCCATTGCATCGCATTTTTTTGCCTGCGGTTTTAAACCCATTGATGTGAAACTTTCTTCCAGTCTTTTTACATGATTTTCCGTTTCTGCAAGGTGCCCTGTAATCGCTTTTTTTAATTCAGGGTGCGTTGCATTTTTGATCATTTTCGGGAGCGCTTTCGTCAGTGCTTTTTCTGCCCAATAAAGATCTTTCAGGCCATCTTCAAAAAGATCTTTTAATCCTTTTGCCGCATCTTTTTTAGCGGGAATTTTGCCTGCTTTAGCGGGTGCTGCTTTTTTTTGCGCCGCTTTTTTAGTAACTGCCATTGTTTAATATTTTAAAGATTGGAAATGAAATTCACTCACAGGTTGCAAAACAGATGCCGATAATATTTTATATTGAACCGGAAGATGTATTCATATCCGAAACTCAGGCGATCATACACCCCACAGGAATTATTTCAGGAGATATATTGTTCAAAAGACATTTTTCTTTTCAATTAAAATCGGAACACATCACTACAAAAGTAAGATCAAACTTATCCTTTATCGCCTGATCGCCCAATCCGCTGAAAAAGCTTTTTGAATTGTAACGGATACCAAAAATTGTTCTGTCGATACTGATTGTTCCGTTTATTTTTTGTCCGACTTTTTCTTTGCTGATTGACGCCTCAAATTGTACCGTTTTACTTACATCTTTAATGGTAAGTATCCCTGTTATACGTACTGCTGCAGCACCCGCGTATTCAATCTTCTCCGATACGAAACCGGCACCGGGATATTTCTTTACATCAAAAAAGTCTTCCCCTCTCAGGTGTTCTTCCAATTGTTTATTGTCACTTTTGAGATCAGCTATGTCGATGCTTATATGCACAGAACGTATACTGTCGGCGAAAGATTCAATATCAATTTTTTCTGCCGGAACGGTTCCTGATAATTTGTAGTTACCTATCTCGCCATAACCGGTCCATGTAAGCACGGATGACACAACCGTTAAAGCCCTTGCGGGATCTTCCTGCAATTTTCCTTCTGTTTCTATCGGCGCGGTCCCTTTTACCAACCTTCCGCTTTTATCCCGTGCGAGGTAGTACCACAGCGCATCACCGCCAATGAGCTTTTTATCTCTGCGCCAACTTGCACTATCGGTGTATACCATTCCTTTCTTAATAATACCGTCTTTGCAATGATAGTGCTCCGCAAATTCGGCCGTGGTCATTTTAACCCGGAGGTACCAGCCTTTTTTTGTAAAAACAAACGCACCGTATTCAACCAACTGCAGATCCTCTGCAGCTTGCACGGATGTGTTGTGTTTCCAAAAATACAGGCTGTCTTCATAAACAGCAAAGCAGGGGTTCGGGTAATTAGCGGCAATTATCCCACCCGGGATGTCGCGGAGCTTATCGGGATACAGCCGGCCGGCTGTGGCAAATCCTTCAGCAAAATTCAATCCGCTCTCTGAAGAAGGCGGAGGGACACTTTCGGCATTTTCCATCCCGGTTTTTTTTGAATTGCAACTGCTGAAAGTTGTTGCTGCAATCATAACACAGGCGATGACTAATAGTTGTTTCATGTAGAATCGTTTAAATAATGAAACACAAAACTAGCCTGTCCTACTACCGTTGAAGACCCGATTCCTGTTATAAGACTCTTCCGGATGATATTTCTATGCGCTGATTATAAGCCTGTTACAGAGAGTCTGCAAATTTCGGGACTTATTTTAAATGCCCGAAGATGCTGCTTCCTTTGCAGCAATGTTGGATTCGTGAAATCAGAAGTTGAACAGAACCGACCGGAACACATTACTCCGAAGCTGTCTCTTTAGGAACGGAACCGGTAATCTCCTTATAAATTCGATTGAATGCAGATTTAGAATTGAAGCCACAATCGTAAGCAAGTCCCATAATGGAGAGATGGTCGAATTTCCCGGAAGCCTTTTTTTCTTTGAAGAGATTCACGCGGTATTCATTAATGAATCGTGCGAAGCTTTTTCCTAAACCTGCGTTGATTGTTTGGGAAACAGCGCGGGTGGTGCTCCCTGTTTTAGCAGCCAGATCTGCAACGGTTAATTCTTCATTTAAAAACAGCTGCTCCTGCTCTGTTACGGCAACAATCTGTTGCAGAAGAATCAGGTTCACTTCTTTAGCTACGGGGGATGGTTGTTTAGCTTCTTCACCGGTGATTTCTATTTCGGATACCATATCGATCTCCGGGGCGGTTGTTTCTTCACCGATTTTTTTTCGGGAAGAGCGGTCGTCCACCGAACTGATATTTTGTTGCATTTCAATAAGACTGTTTTGCTTTACGGCAAAAAAGGCGATCGTGAAAATGATGATGCATCGGATGAGGTCTCCGGGGAAATAATCTACGGAAAAATGAAAACCATTGGCAAGCACAATAAAAAAGATCAGCAAAACATAATAAAAGGTAAAGGCGTATAATAGTCTCCGAAGCCAGGTGAGGCCGAGCAATTGATCATTGGAATAAAAATTATTAAGGCCGGTTTTATAAAGTTTTATTTCTTTGAAAGCCGCATACAGATAAAGTGAAGCGGAAATGTATACCGCGATATTTTGTATGGATTTCGCATAAGGTTCGTAAATAACTGCATAGATCTGATATTTCCTGTCGTTGTTTTGAAGAAAGCAATACAGGTAAAGTAAAAACTGGATCATTACCGGTAGGAGGTGCAGACATATCTCCCGCGCCGAAATAGAACGCAGGTTGATCAACCTTTTTACATACAGGTATAATAAGGGTCCCGTGCCTAACGAGAAAATTATCGGTACAAAATACAAACTGTTATGCTCACGGTATATCCCGCTTTCAATAAAGAAGTTATGCAACAATGTGCCAACCGAGATCAATACGAGCAATACTAAAAATCTATTGGGTACATGATTCTTTTTTTCGGCGAGTAACATCACACACGCCCACAGCCCGATAATGATACCTGCCAAAAGCAGGACTACTGTAAATGAAAAATGAATAAGCATAACATAGTGACTGAGCCCGCGCAATTTAATCTTAATTTTTTCAAAGTAGTTTTCAAACACGATTTACTCATCCTGTCACGCAGACATTGGTAAGGGTATTTCTTTTCGGCTTTTCTGTACAAATAATCAGTCTTCCCTCACACTAAACCCGCACCGAAATCCGTTTTCCTTCGCACGCCGGATATGCTGTTTGAAATTTTTAAGAAGCCGGCAATTCTTTTATAAAATTGATCATACTTTATTTTCGACTTTATAAGCCGTTTCATTTTTTAATCTGCAGGATGATTTATAAAAAAGAGCCGATACGAATATCAGCTCTTTACATAATTTATGTTTTCAGATTCGTCAGGCGAGATTACGCACGCTTTCTTCACGCATCCAAAATCTTTTCGCCGCCAAAGCTGTAAAGTTTTTATCGATCATTTTTACACCTTCATCCGCAACTATACCTGCCTTAGTTAACAATGGCTGCGCATCATTTGTAAAACCTATCGCTTTGAGGTGCGCAAAAGCATCTCCCGCAAACTGAACGGCCGCGGCTTCTTTCAACAGGTATGCAGTTCCTTTCTCTGATAGAATGATTGCCACCGCGTCAAAAAGTTGTGAAGGCGTTCCGGCAAGTTGTCCGTCAGCATCCACAACAGATTTATCTGATAACATTATGCCTTTAAGTTTTGGTGCGATCATTTTCCATGAACCGCCTGCCTTTTTAATGTCTTTCTGAAGTTGTTTTATTACCGAAGCGTCGCTTCCTTCAGCTATAAGTATGCCCACGCATCTTCCTTTCAAGGTATCCGCCATATTTTTTTGGATGGATAACTTTGGCGATGGCTTTAACTGCTGCACCGGAGCTGCGGCCGGCGATTTTGCCGGAAGGGATATGCCTATTCCTTTGGCAACCCGCGCTGCGAGTGATTCAGATACGTTGCGCATATTTGCTACTACTTTAGGCGCTACATGGGCCAAAGTGACCTTTGACAGTTCGAAGACCATTGCTGAAGCAAGATGCGCCTGCTCATTTTGGGTAAGTGAATTAAAAAACATGGCCGCCTGGCTGTAATGATCAGCGAAAGACTCCGGCCTTATCCGAAGTTTATCTCCCTGTTCCTCTTCTTCAGCTCTGCCCCTGAAACTGGTGAAGCCCGCTGACGGTGATTCACGCACACCGCCGTCTTCCCCGGCAGCGTTTAAACTATTGGGCTCATAATTTGCACGACCCGCCGGCACTTCGGTTTGCATCATTCCGTCTCTCTGAAAATTTGCAAACGGACACTTCGGAGCATTCACAGGAATCTGATGGAAATTTGCCGTGCCTAATCTTGACTTTTGAGTATCGAGATAACTGAAAAGCCTTCCCTGCAGTAAGGGATCGTTGGTAAAATCAATTCCCGGAACAATGTTAGCCGGGCAATACGCTACCTGTTCAGTTTCTGCAAAGAAATTATCCGGGTTGCGGTCAAGAACCATTCGCCCTACAATTCTTACCGGCACTACTTCTTCAGGAATCAGTTTTGTCGGGTCCAGCACATCGTACGGCAAAGAATCTGCTTTCTTTTGATCGAATAGCTGCATACCAAGTTCCCATTCGGGGAAATCCCCTTTATCGATCGCCTCATACAGGTCGCGCCTGTGATAATCATTATCTGCAGCCTGAATTTTTAATGTTTCATCCCACACGGTGGATTGCAAACCCAATTTCGGCTTCCAGTGAAACTTTACGAATGTTGATTTTCCTTTTTCATTTACTAAACGAAAGGTATGAATACCGAAGCCTTCCATCATTCTCAAAGACCGCGGAAGGGTACGATCACTCATGGCCCACATGATCATATGAGATGTCTCCGGCATGAGTGATACAAAATCCCAGAAGGTATCATGAGCGCTGCCGGCTTGCGGATAACCACGATCAGCCTCCATTTTTACCGCATGAATCAGATCCGGGAATTTTATAGCGTCCTGGATAAAGAATACAGGGATATTGTTTCCCACCAGGTCCCAGTTGCCTTGCTGTGTGTAAAATTTTACAGCAAAACCACGTACATCCCTCGGCGTATCTACCGAACCCGCACCACCTGCAACTGTTGAGAATCGGGTAAACAGCGGCGTTTTTTCTCCTGCCCGCTGAAAAATATCAGCTTTTGTAATGTCTGACAGAGATTCATATAGTTCAAAATAGCCGTGTGCAGCAGAACCTCTTGCATGTACGATGCGCTCAGGAATACGCTCATGATCAAAATGAAATATCTTTTCACGAAGCACAAAATCTTCGAGTAAAACAGGTCCGCGTGCCCCTGATTTTAGACTGTTTTGGTTATCTGAAACAGGGATGCCCTGATTTGTTGTTAACAGTCCGTAATCATTTCCGGCGGTCTGGTGTGTTTCACCGCCCGTGGATTTTTTGTCGGTCTTTTTCATGTATTGTTTTGTTTGAAGATGAGGGTTTTGGTTATCCGAAAGCTGCTTTCAGCAATTATTGCCAAATAATGTATTCAACGATCATTCCACTTTGCTGCCTTCTCCTTAAACCCCGTTACAATTTTTGCCGGCGAGGAGATTTCCGTAAGCCGCATTCGGCATACTTATAGATAACCTGTACATCTTATATAAACTGATTCGACAATGCATCACGATACAATAAAATCTGTAGCGCTCATCGGCGGCGGGCCGGCGGCACTTTTTATGCTCCGGCGTATTTTGGAATTGCCGGGAAATATTACTGATGTAAGTATATTTGAGCGACATGACAGAATAGGACCCGGAATGCCGTACGGAACTTATGGAGCCTGCAACGAACATGTTACCAATATATCCGACAGAGAACTGCCCGAGTTGGAATTTTCGATGCAGGATTGGGCAGAGCGTTCGCCTGACCGGTATGCAGAAACCTTTAA
This sequence comes from Ferruginibacter sp., assembly GCA_965247855.1. Lineage (GTDB taxonomy): Bacteria > Bacteroidota > Bacteroidia > Chitinophagales > Chitinophagaceae > Ferruginibacter. The sequence goes on along the minus strand of CBDFHZ010000003.1, from coordinate 1,174,712 downwards.
TATCAACGGTGATAATTTCAACAGGGATAAAGTCGTTCCCCGACTCTTTTTCGGAAGTTTTCTTGAAGCACAATTTGATTTGTTACGAAAGAAAGCCCGTCAAAAGCATATCAATGTACAGGTACATTTTAAAACAGAGATAGCCGATGTTAAGTATTCGTCAGATAAAAAAAGCGTGACAATCAAAGATCACAAAGATGATCGCTTTGAATTTGATGGTGCCGTCATCTGCATTGGTCATCGCTGGCTTAAACATTTCGAAGATAAAGTAGAAGGCTGGTATGATTCACCTTATCCGCCGGCGAAACTTCAACGGCATATTAATTTCCCTGTTGCCGTAAAAGGCGCATCACTTACAGCGGTTGATGTTGTAAAAACACTTGCGAGACAAAACGGAAAGTTTGGGAAGAAGGATGACGGTATGTACGAATACGTTCCCAATGAAGATGCTAAGGATTTTAAGATTGTGATGCATGCTTTAGAAGGACTCTTGCCGGCCATTCGTTTTCATCTTTCCGAATCTGCACTTTCCACTGATCTCGCACTTTCAACCGAGGATATTTTCAACTACAAGGAAACGCATAATGGATTTTTAGACCTCGACTATGTGTACGAAAAACACTTTTTACTGCCGCTGAAAGAAAAAAATCCGGCGTTGTATGATACAGTGAAAAATATGTCGATGGAAGGTTTTGTAGCACACATGATGCGGTTGCGAAGAACTGTTGAGCCTTTTACTTTACTTCGGGCGGAATATAAAGAGGCGCAAAAATCAATTGAAAGACACGAGTCCGTAGTTTGGAAAGAAACGCTTGCTTCATTAAGTTACACTATAAATTATGCTGCGAAACATTTTTGTGCGGAAGATATGTTGCGTCTGCGCAAAACCTTGCTGCCGTTGGTTTCTATAATCATCGCTTCGTTACCCCAAAGCTCATGCAGAGAATTAATGGCACTGCATGATGCCGGCGTTCTTGAACTCGTTGCTGTAGACAGATACAGTAAAGTTTTTCCCGGTAATGACGGCGGTGCAGTGTATGAATATACTGACAGCAACGGCGAAGCCTGTAAAAAATACTATAAAATGTTTGTGGATGCCGTGGGGCAATTGCCGATGCCTTATCAGCAATTCCCTTTTGATTCATTAAAAGCAGACGGCACTGTGAGCGCTGCTTATGTAGCATTTAAAAACCCTCAAATTGCAGGGGAATTGCAAAGGGAAGGAACGCAGCCTGTTATTGTGACTGGTACAGGTCAGTCTTATCTGCAGGTATCCGGCATCAGCATAAATGATAATTTGCAGGTACTCGACCGAAATGGCGCTGCGAACGAAAGAATATATATTATGGCAGTCCCTTACATCGGCGGTCTCAATCCTGACTATTCAGGGTTGGATTTTTGCGAAGCCGGATCATTACGGGTTATCGAAGCAATGAACAGAATAAAAAACTAAGTCTCTTAGAAATCCTTTTACAAAAAAAACAGTTGATATAAATTTTTTCGCAGTCATCCCGGCACTGTGGAATTTGCTACCTTAAAACGATTAGAATTGTTTCATATTCCACGATATTTTATGAAAATAATTTTGGTAAAATTTTTGACGCCTGCTCACTAAAAACCTATGAACAAAAATGGTATAATAATAATCATTGAAGATGATCCCGATGATCAGGAGATCCTTCAGAATGTTTTTAATGAATTGCGTTATGGAAATGAAGTCATGTTCTTCAATGACGGATTTTCTGCTCTGGATTATCTGGCAAATGATGAACGTGATCCTTTTCTTATCCTGTCGGATATTAATCTTCCTAAACTCGACGGGTTTGAACTTCGTGAGAAATTGCAGAATGATGAAAAACTTGCGATCCGTTGCATTCCGTACCTGTTTTTTTCAACTGCTGTAAATCAGCAGTCCGTAGTGCAGGCATACAGCAAATCGGTTCAGGGTTTTTTCGTGAAAGGCAACAAATATGCGGAAATAAAAGATACCATCGAAACAATAATGAAATATTGGAAAAAATGCGTGGTTCCAAACTCGATCGTTACGTAGCAAGTTAGAATAGCATTGATCCTTTAATTTGTGCATATGAATAAAGAAGAAATTCCTCAGGCAAATGAGGAAAGGTTTGCAGCGGCGGTGAGAGCAGTAGAGGGTATTATTTGGACCAACTCTGCGGAAGGAAAGATGGTAGGTATTCAGGAGCCATGGTCAATGCTTACCGGACAAAGTTATGAATCGTATCAGGGATATGGCTGGGCGGATGCTGTTCATCCTGATGATGCTCAACCCACAATTGATGCATGGGTGGACGCTCTTGCAAACAAGAAAACATTCATTTTCGAACACCGCGTGAGACTGGCATCAGGGGAATACGGCATCTTTTCAGTAAGGGCTATTCCAATTTTCGATGAACGCGGTCATATCAAAGAGTGGGTGGGTGTACATACAAATATAACCGAACTAAGAGCATATGAGGAAACGTTATTGCTGAATGAACGAAAATTTAAACTTTTAGCTGACTCTCTGCCGCAGAAAGTTTGGACTGCTGACATATACGGAGATATCAATTATGGTAACCTTGCTTTAACGCTCTGCTTTACGAAGAAAACAGAAATAGATAATTCAGCCTGGTTGGGATTAATGACGCCTGATGACAGCGCAAAATTTGACGTAGTCTGGAAACGTGCAGTTGCTGCCAATATGCTGCTGAGTTTTGATCATCTGCTTGCTGACGCAAAAGGAAAATATCGCTGGCATCATACGCAGGCATCGCCGCAGAAAGATGATGCCGGAAGGATTTCTATGTGGGTTGGTACTTCAACGGATGTGCACGAACAAAAAATGTTTGTGAATGGTTTGGAGGAAGAGGTTCTCGGCAGAACAAAAGAGTTGAATGCTAAAAATGCACAACTGCAAAAAATGAATGGCGAACTTTCTTCATTCACAAATATCGCCAGCCATGATCTTAAAGAGCCATTGCGAAAAATAAGTATTTTTACAGACCGTATATTAGAAGAAGAACAACGATCGCTCTCTCCTTCAGCCAAAGATAAATTTGAAAAAATATTAAAGTCAGTTACGCGAATGCAAAATCTTATCAATGATCTGCTTCGCTTTTCTGAATCTGATAAAAACGCAGATGCATTTTTTGAAGAAGTTAAGCTGGACGATATTATACTGCAGGTTAAGGAATACTTTAGTGAGGATATAGAACGGTATAAAATATCTTTTACACTTCCCGATGAATGCTACATCAAATGCATTCGTTTTCAATTGTTGCAGGTGTTTCAAAATCTGATAAGTAATTCGATAAAGTTTCGAAAAGCTGACGAAGACCTACAGATTAAAATAGCAGTTCTTCCTGTTTTAAATGATCTCCAAGATAAAGCTGAAGAAGTACAGGAGTCAGTTCAGATTATTTATTCAGATAATGGCATTGGATTCGAACAAAAATACAGTGACAAAATCTTTGAAATGTTTCAGCGTGTTCATTCACGGGAAGAATATCAGGGAACAGGCATCGGGCTGGCCATTGTAAAAAAGATTATAGAAAACCACGGGGGCACGATTACAGCCAAAAGCGGAATTTTGCAGGGAGTGGAGTTTACGATGAAAATGCCGGGTCATCTTGTTTAGGCGATCCTTATTTTTTATCATGCTATGTTTCAGATCATCCTGCAGTTCTTTTACAATAAATAGACACAAAAAATTTCGGGCATTTAGGATTTCAACCATTGTAAAAATGAAGTTTTCTTCTCTTTACTTATAATGATTACTTCATTGGAAGCAAGCGTAAGCGTAACAGCAAGTTTTCTTGCCGCCACGTGTTTAACTTCGCCGATGCTATTTCTGTTTACCAAATACTGCCTGTTAAGCCGATAAAATAATTCTCCTGTCGCCGCTTCCAATTCATCCATTGTATGTGTAAGTACGAATGATCTTTCGTCGAAGGCCGTGAGGTGCGCATTACCGCTTTTGAAAGAAATAAAGGCGATATCTTCCGCGTTAATCGGAATTATCCTGTCAAGATGATAAACCATGACTATATTTTTTTTATTGCCGTCATTTTTATCATGCGTCTCTTCCAACCCGGTGGCTGATCCAACTTTTCTGCCTGCCATGGTTTCCCTTAATGCATCATATCTTGACAAGGCAGCCTCAATGGTTTGCGCTGTAAATGGTTTTAGAATATAATTGATGCCGTTAGATTGGAATGCCTGAAGTGCGTGCTCATTGTAAGCCGTACAGTAAATCACAGGAATTGTCGTGTGAATAGCGGCAAACAGATCAAAGGCCGTTCCGTCACCCAATTGAATATCGCTGAAAATTACATCTGCGACATCGTGCGGACCCGTAAAAAAATCCTTGGCTTCTGCTACGGAATGCAGCATGGCTAGGATCTGCGTATCGGGTCTCAGCGACACTACAGTCGCTGCGAGATCTGCCGCAGTAAGTTTTTCATCTTCAATGATAATTATTTTCATCGCGGCCATACTTTTAGAAATACGGCGAAAGTGTCACTTGATTTTTCCACCCTGGGTATTTCGCCAAAAAGTAATTCATATCTTTTATTCAGGTTATTTAAACCCTTGCCTGTAGATAAAACCGGTTGTGTTTTAAGTTGCAGATTGTTTGAAACAATAATATAATCTTCTTGTTTGAACACGCGGATATGAAGTGGCTTCCGTTCAGTAATCTCGTTATGCTTTATGGCATTTTCGAGTAAAGGTTGCAGTGCAAACGAAGGGATCATACTATCTGAATCGTTTAAAAGCAGGGGATCAATGCTATAATGTAATGCATTTCCGAAGCGGATCTGCTGCATGCTGATGTAATCATTGCAAAGTGAAAGTTCCTGAGATACAGTGACCAGTTTCTCTGCAGTATTTGAAATGGCTGCACGCAAAAACCCGGAAAGATGAATGATGTAAGTATCTCCTTCTTTCACATTTTGATGATACAATGTTTTTAACATGCTGAGTGCATTAAAAAGAAAATGCGGATGTATCTGCTGCTGCAATAAGAGCGTTTGTGATTCTGCATTCGCTGCTTTAAGTTGTTCATTTTCCAGCTCAGCCGTTGCGTTCAGCCGATACATGATCACAAGATTATGTACCGAAATTATTACCGTATCCAACAAAATACCACCGACTAAAATGGTAATGATCTTTTGGTGCGTACTGATCATGCGCCAATCGGGATCCGCAAAGAAGTCCCGGAGCGGACTTACAATAAAAGAATAAAAAACCGTGACGACATACGTAAGACAATACCTCAATAACCTTCTCTTTCTGTTGAAAAAAAATCTTGGATTTGCTGATGCCCGTGAGATCAGGAAAATGTGAAACAGTCCGATTACAACAATATTTACCGCCGCGTGCAAAACGGTGTAAACTGACTCTCTGCCGCTACCTATATAAGTAAATAAGAAGATTGCAAGAATACTGCTGATGCCTAAGGACATCAGAGCAGTTATATTTACAAGACCGGCGATAGGTATTTTAAGTTTCACAATTCAAAGATAAAACTGTGCAGGCTTATAGCAAATAACTTAAATATTAACGTGATGGTGATCATGAAAATTGTGGTTAAAATTCATCAGGTTTTCTCATTTAATGCCTGATCACATTCCACATATTATAATGTAATAAATATCTGTCCGCTTCATCTGCATTATTGTCCGTTTCAAAAGAAAATGGCGTAAGCACGAATTCGCCGGAAAATGATTTGCTCTTACAGCGACAAATACAAACAAGCAAAACCAAATCAAAAAATCAAAAACATTATTATGAGATCAATTATGAAAAGAACAGCAGCAGTTGCTGCATTGGCATTAACTACCGCAGGTGCGATGGCGCAATCAGGCACTATGACTACTATGGGCACAAAAGACAGCACAGGAAGATTTGAGAAGAAGTCTTTCCGTACCTGGTCTATTGGCTTAAACGGCGGTATACTTACGCATTACACTATTTTTAACGGGCCTAGAAACGGGGATTACAAAACTGCTCAATCCGATTGGGGTTATGGCGCTTACATTAAAAAACAAATTCTTCCGGGCTTCGGATTGCAGGCGGATTTTCTTGCAGGTGAGGTGAAAGGTTTCCGTGCTTCTGCATTACCTGATAACACATTGTTGCAGGATCAAAGTGCATACAGAACACACATCGATTATTCAGCATCATTAAGTGCTAATGTAACGATTGCAAACATGAGTCTGAATCACAAACGCAGTTTACTTTCTCCGTACGTAACAATGGGTGCGGGTTACATGTCTTACCGCGCTAAAGTATATAATACACCCGGAAGTGTAAGTACTGAATTTCAACAAGACTGGTTTATACCGGTAGGTGTTGGTTTTAAATTCGGTGTTGCAAAAGCACTTAACCTCGATTTCGGGTACACCGTTGGCTTTATGAAAACGAATGAATTTGATGGTGTAAAAGGTGCCCGCGACGATAAATTTTCCTACGGCCATGCAGGTGTTGAGATCGCATTGGGTAAAAGAAAATCTTCTCAGTTACAGAATTACAGCCCTATCGCAGCACTCCGTGAAGATGCGGCTGCTGAAAGTCTTGACTTAAGAAATAAAATTGCAATTCTCGAAACACAACGTGCCGCGGATGCTGCACAATACGCCCGCGATATGGCTGATGACGATATGGATGGTGTTACGAACAAATTTGATAAATGCCCGAACACACCTGCAGGAAGTACTGTAGACGGAGCAGGATGTCCGATAAAATTCCCTGAAGCGGTTATCATCAAACCTGTGACAGAAAAAGTAACAGAAAGGATCATTGTTACAGAAGAAGATCGTCGTATTGTAAGTGATGCGATTAAAAATTTGGAATTTGATCTTGGTAAATCAACGATTAAACCTTCATCAGATGCGGCACTTGATAAAGTAGCACAAATATTGGTTCAGAAAAATTTCAGTCTTAAACTTGCAGGTCATACCGACAATATCGGTTCCGCAGCAGCAAATATGAAACTGTCAAAAGATCGTGCGGAGTCAGTGAAAGCGTACCTCGTAAGCAAAGGCGCGAATCCTTCTCTCATCGAAGCGACAGGCTATGGCGCAGGACAACCTATTGCAACTAATAAAACGGCGGAAGGCCGTCAGCAAAACAGAAGAGTAGAATTCTCTCTTCGCTAATACATTTATTTAACAGTTGGTTTTGGTTTTCAAATCAAAGGGTTGTCTCCAAAGAGGCAGCCCTTTTTGTAATTTATGATTGACTGTCAGGTCATAAAATAATAAAGCAGGGAAAAATCCCTGCTTTAAATTCATAACGTACACGCCTACTCTTAACCACAATTTAAGCGTGTAATAAACTTACGAAGCCGCCTGAAATAGGGTTGATAAGGAAATGTAAAAAAACGCAACGATCTTCTGTAATTTTTTTGTGAGGGCATGCAGTTGGAATACACCGGTGATTGTTTTCATCGAAAACAAATTGTTGCACTTTATATTAAGTATATTATGGCTGCTCGGATATTCACACTAATAATAAGGCATACATAAAATAAAAAAACTGCAGGGGGACTGCAGCCTTTCTATTACTAAAACCCGAAACCCGCATATCAGGCCGGGATAGTTCTGCAAATGATATTCCGGAGATGAAACTGTGAGTAATTAAAGCAGGCAATCTTACCACACAGACGGACGTGATGATTAACGCAACAATAAAATGCTACAGAGTAAAGTTTTTACATTGTTGGAAATGACCCCGGAAAATTTCGAAGAAGATTATTTAGCGAATACTAACTAAGCAACTCAAATAACTCCATAGGTTTTGCTTTTCCTTTCAATTCCAATTCGCCCACGCTTCGTACGTCTTCCGTTTTCATTCCCACAGCATTTACAAAATCCGATGATGCCAAAAAGGTTACGTCAAGTTTGCCTGTAAGACTTCTGATCCTCGCCGTGGTATTCATGGCATCACCGCTTATCGCCAGATCTTTCTTTACAATACCGATTTCTCCTACAGTAACCGTTCCGCAATGAATGCCTGCACGGAACTCAGGGTTTACGCCGTATTCCTTCATGTAACACGCGGCTTCCTGTAGTATGATCTGTTGCGCCCTTTTGAGCGATGCGATACTTTTTTTCTTGTTGTCGTTATTTAGTATCCAGCTTACAACAATTTCATCTCCTACATATTGATAGATCAAACCATTGTACTCTAACAATGCAGTGGAAATATGATGGATGAAATCACGGATAAAATGGAAATATTTTCTATGTCCGAGACTTTCAGCTATAGGAGTTGAGTTGATCAGATCGATGAAAATAATGATCCTGTTTTCTTCACGTGGCTTGTTGTATTTACCGAAAAATATCTGCATAAACACACCCGGAGAATATTTGTCCGCTATCTCCAGTCCGAAAAGGGTAGCTACAAACATCAGGAACCGCAGCAAGATAAAAGTGAGCATCCAGCTTTTATCAAATACATAATGTTGATATTCTGCAAAGCATTGTTCAAGACTATGTTCTTTGGCAAAAAAATAAATAACGAAAAACATAAAAGTAGCCAGCACCCAAATCAAAACAGAGAGTATCAGAGATTTTAAAACGAAACTCAGCCAAAGGGGCATTTTGCGCAACTTTACATTAAGCGGGAATACAAGATAATAAGCCATCAAAAAATAACCGATAAATGCAATAGACAGTCGGAGTATGTTTACTGCCGTTGTACCGTCGGCAAAGGGATAATCCGCAATATCTTCCGAGATGGAAAGAACAGAAAAGCTGCTGTAGTCGAAGAATATCCAAACGGAAGCAATGATAATTGCTCTTCTGATATAGATACGAAGCACATATTTATTGTTTTTGAGAAATTGAATGAAGGTCAATGTCGTTGGTTTTGGTTTTGAGTATACCGGGAACATATTAAATATCGAGCCACAAAATAAAAGTCCGCCAACGCAGGTAGTGCTGTATTATCAGCAATTTTCCCCATAAGCGTTTCAAGAAAAAATCAGTGTTAACAGCAATTGCCGGATCGCAACCTCATGATCTTTATCTTTTACTGATCTTGTTCATGGAGATCGTTTTTTGCAGGCTGCATTTGAATCGGATGATGCCGGCAGCCCTTTTATGCAAATGCTTTTGACTAATGCCGCTGTTCACTCTTTTTCGCCAAAGATTAAAACTGCTTCTTTTGAGTTCTCTTCTCATAAGTGTTACCACATCAGCTTCAGCATAGCCAAACTGAAATTTTATCGCTTCAAATGGTGTGCGGTCTTCCCAGGCCATTTCGATTATTCTGTCCCGGTCTGTTTGCTGTAACATTTCCATACATTATTTTTTGATACTGATCCTTTCATCGCCAAGTTCACCAATATTTTTTAAAAGTAAGGATCAATTTCATTTAATGGAGTTTTCGGTTGATTTATATCGGACCTGTTATTTGCCGGGGACGCATTAATAAAAATTAATTTTCCCTTCATCCCCCCCTTATTTCACAGTTGCAGTTTTGTTTCAGAAAAACGGCTATCGCTTTTCATTCACTTTTAAACAGAACAGATTATGCCTAAAGACGAAAAAAAGAAACACTTAAAAAATGCAGCAGTTTCCATTTCCTCACCATGGGAACTGATCGGATTGTTGCTTAAAAGCAAAACCGATCAGGCGGAAGCCATCACAATTCTTACAGAGGAGGGCCCCGCCCACAAACAGATCTACAGCGCACTGGTATTGAAAAGCATGCATCAACTGATCGGCCTCACAGAGCAGGTTACAGGTGAAAAATTTACCGCCGTAATTTCCGGCAATGAAGAATCCATTATTGCTTTGCCGAAAATTAATGATGCTGATGACGCCTTGATAGAAACACTCGCAAAAGCGCCGCTTCACGAGCAGCTTGCCTTTAACGCCTTACTGCAGGGAATGAGCGAATGTATCCGCATGTTGAAGGGATCGGAAGAAATGAAATAAAATTAATTCCGCTCTCACGCAGCCCTCATAAGTCTGCAGCAATTTTACATTGAAACACTTATTAAACAATTAAAAAATCACGTTATGAAAAAGTTATTGATCACGGGTATTTTCACCCTCGTATTATTTTCCGTACAACAAGCCGGGGCGCAAACAGCACCACAGCCACCAACACCTGCAGGCGCACCTGAAGGACCGGGTCGTCCGCATAAAGCGAGACCACACGAGCGCGGATTTACGGAAGCAGTTACTGTAAGCGGTAAAGTAGTTCGTACAGATGCAAACCCCGATTATGTATATGACGGGTTCACCATGCTGCAAGGCAGCGATAGCATATTTGTAAAATTTGCACCGCACATGGGAGCACAATTAATACCTTACCTCAAATCAGGTTCCGCGGTAAGTGTAACCGGCAGCAGCAAAATAGATCCTGAAGGTAAAAAAGACTTGCGTATGATCAGTATCAATATTAATGGTAAAACGATCACAGACACACCGCCTGCTGAAACAACAACAGCAGTTGCCGCGGATAATTTCGTGTCGGGCAGCGGCAAGCTTATTTCTGCACAAACCGGGCGCAGAGGGGAAGTGAACGGCTACTTATTGTCTGATAAAACAATACTTCGTTTGCCACCGGGTGCGGGTGAAAATTTCACTGCAACCGCCGGAACAAGTATCAGCTACACCGGAATGCAGAAGACATTAAAGTCAGGAGAAGTGTCAACTGATAATTACAAAATTATCCGTTGTAAAACAGTAACTGTAAACGGAAAGCAATATATAGCAGAGTAACAAGGTAAAGCCGGTGCAGAGATTGCTGTACCGGCTTTATATTATGTAGAAATAATTTGAGATCATCGACTCCATATTTTCATTTACGCACGGCATTGATTGTCGCACTGCTTTGCTGTGCAATATTTCTCACGTTATTTCTTTGCATCAGCATACGGGAGCCTGCTGCACCGGAAACGCATGAAGCTGAAATGACAGGCACCGGTGTTGTGCTGAGGTATCTCTCAAATGCCGCGGGTGATATTGATAAAATGCTGGTATCGCAAAATACTGACAGCGCAATATTTCATTTTCCGCCGCATGTTGCAAACCAAATGGAAAAAATTGCTCCGGCAGGAACTGACATAACATTTACAACGAAAGCGGGTAGACATAAAAAAGACATTAGCGTACCTGAAGTTGTTAAGATTACCGCAGTCCGGTCAGGTGAAATGATTACATTAAAGGATTTTCCGCCCCCTCCGCCTGATGCAGGTTTTAAAATCTCGCTGCAGGGCAAACCCGACCTTTTCATTAACGACGACAAAGGAAATATCCGTGGATTTCGGATTGATACTACGCTGATAGATGCAGGTCCCCGACTGGCACCTCTTTTGGATAGGATCCGTGCTTCGGAGATAATAGAAATTGTAGGAACCAAAAGAAGCAACGATGGCGGCAGAATAAATATTTACGGCAGATCCGTCGTACATCCGCAATATATTGTTATCGACAGCATCCGTTACTACATTGATTAAAATAGCATGAAGATCCTCATAGCAGAAGACGAAAAAAAACTGGGCCGGTACATGGAGAAAGGTTTATCGCAAGCCGGCTATAACGTTGTGTATACTGACTCCGGGAGTAAAGCGCTTGAATTTGCAGCGTCGGAAGATTTTGACCTTATGCTCCTCGATCTGATGATGCCGGGCACGAACGGCTTTGACGTGTTAAAGAATTTGCGGTCATTCGGAGTGGATGTGCCAGTGATCATCATCAGTGCGCTTTCCGACACTGCTACTGTAGTTAAAGGATTGGAACTTGGCGCAGTGGATTATATTAAAAAACCTTTCGAATGGGAAGAGCTGCTGGCCCGTATTCGTATCACACAAAGAAAAGGGATGCAGGCCGCCTCATCTGTGATTAAAATAAGTGAATTACAAATTGATCTGCAAACAAGAAAAGTATTCCGGGAAGAGCGGGAAATTCAACTCACGGCAAAGGAGTTTAACCTGCTCACTTATATGGCTCGAAATACAAACCGTGTTGTAAGTAAAAACATGTTGTTGGAAAATGTGTGGAATATGGATTTTGACACCGGCAGCAATATCGTTGAAGTATACATGTATCAGTTGCGACAAAAAATAGATAAAGGTTTTGAACTGCCGATGATTGAAACAGTTATAGGTAGCGGCTATGTACTAAGAGGCGAAAAGTTATAAGTTATTTGAAAAATATTTTTACATACCCGTTTTACAAAAGTCTGCGTTTTCGCTTCGGTTTATTATTTGGACTCGTGTTCCTGATTTTTCTTTCTGTTATCGCCTGCATCATTTACTTAAGGACCGCATCTTTTCTCAGTGCTTCTTTTGAAAATGAAAGTAAAACGCTTGCGCAATCTGTTTTAGACAGAACGGGTGTTTCGCCTTTGGCTGTTCCGGTTCCGCGTTCCCGTGAATATTATCGAATTATTTACGACACGGGTATACAGCAGGATACATTGTTTGATAATATTGAAACGTTGTTAAAGAACCCTCGTACAAATGAATACCGATTGTTCCGGCGATCTGTGAAAACAGAGACAGGCGCAACATTGTCTGTATTGTTTTTTGCTGATGCCGACTCTTATAATTCTGCATTACGAAAATTGCAACAGCTGCTCTTTATCGGTTTACCATTTCTGCTGATCATTTCTTTGATAACAGGTTATCTGATTTCCGGTTATTTACTGCGACCTGTATCAAATATTATTTCAAAAACGAACAGCGTAAATCTTTCGGATAATATTAAATTATTGGATGTACCTGCAGCTGAAGATGAATTGCACCGGCTCACAATTGCTGTAAACAGAATGTTGCAGAGAATCCAGGTGCAGTCAGCCGAACAACAGGCATTCTTTATTTCCGCTTCACATGAATTGCGTACGCCTTTGAGTAATATGCTTACGCAGTTAGAAGTAAGCAGAAATACATCAGTTAATAAACATGCTACAGAAATTTTGAACGATCAATTAACTGAAGTGAAGAGATTGACGCGCATTGTCAATGATTTTTTAACGATGGGTCAATTGCGATCGAGCAACATTCATCTTCAACTTGCAGTTACGGATATTGTCGCACTCACTGTAGAAACGGCAGAAAAATTAGCAATTAATTTTACGGATAACAACCTGTCGCTTCAAATCAGTATTGTTCCTGAATCAGGGTTCTTCGTTACGAAAGCTGACACCGCGCAACTCAGTTCGATAATCTATAACTTGCTGCACAATGCTTCGAAATATGCGGCCGAAAATACTATTGTGAGATTAGATATCTCAAAGGAACATGATCAGATCAACTGGAAGCTTACCAATTCAAAAAAGGCAGCATTGAAAAGTCTGCAAAAAGAAAATTCGCTTTATCGCCGAAGTGATCATCCGGAAAGTTATGGCTTGGGATTATGGATCGCTGAAAAATTACTGGAATTGCACCACTCCAATCTGAAAGTGGAACAAACTGAATTGGATTTCACAGCAGGTTTTTTTCTGGAGGAGTTATCGCCGGAAACATAGTAATCATTAGTTAATCTCCGTGGCTTGCCCACCGGCCCTTTTTCTTCCCGTAGGTCAACGGATAGCACGCATCATCACACCTGAATTTTTTATGAAAGAACTCCCGACCAATTTTTTTACGGCGGACTTTTCTTTAGATTTGATCCCTCAACATTCCAATTCACTTCAAACCCAAAGCAATGGATATCACAAAAAAATATACCAACGGCGAAGTAACTATCGTGTGGAAACCTTCACTCTGCATACACTCTACCATTTGCTGGAAAAATGAAACCGGGCTGCCTGAAGTATTCAATCCTAAAGTGCGCCCCTGGATTAAACCGGAAGCCGCTGATACCGCGAAGATCATTGCCCAGGTAAATAAATGCCCGAGCGGTGCGCTCAGCTTCTTTATGAATGCGGAAGGAGAGGCCAACAAAGAAGCCGAAAGAGAAAATATCGTTGAAGCCATGCCCAATGGCCCGCTGATGATCTACGGTAATTTCATTTTAAAAGATGCCGCCGGCATGGAAAAGAAAGAATCAAAAGTAACGGCGCTCTGTCGTTGCGGCGCATCAGGCAATAAACCTTACTGCGACGGCTCGCATGTGAAGATCAATTTTACAGCGGGATAAAGAGGGTTTGCGGGTTGTAATACGGATATGCAGGCATTACTATTTTATCAGGGCAAAGCAAACAACTGCAATCTCATCAACACCCGCCACAGGCAACCCGCATCCCGCCATCACGATATGCCGGCTGTAGTGTGAGAGAGATCAAATACTTCTGCGATATTCATCTCAGCGGATAGTCTGCAGCTGCATTACATGACGATAAGTTTGCCGGCTGCTAAACAAAACGTTCTAAGCCTTTCCGATACACGTGATCAATAAAGGAAGTCAAAAATTCTGCTTCATCTGTGATTGATAACTTTTCTGCCTTTTTTCAATTGCACTTTAAGTGGGGCGATAAAGTCAGGAGCGATATAACGATGTGAATTGGTCACGGCGATAAAAATCTGAAATTTATCTTCACCATTTTTGGGTCGGAAAAACGCTATTTTGAACGCATAAATTGCATTGGAAATTTGCTGATTGTCTTTTGATGAACAGGAAATGGGAAAAGAAAGTTACACTAAAAAAGAAAACCATAATTTGCGAATCCTGATTTGTAATACACAACAACACATTCTAAACTTTCGTAATGAAACTAATCGCATTCGCCGGTAGCAACAGCAGTCAATCTATCAATAAAAAACTGGCAGTATATGCCGCATCTCTTTTTACGGGCTTCGAAACGGAAGTGCTCGATCTCAATGATTTTACAATGCCGCTCTTCAGTGTAGATCTCGAAAAGGAAATTGCAACACCTCAAGCGGTTGGTCGTTTTTTAGAAAAGATATCCTCTGCGGATCTGATCGTTATTTCTCTTGCAGAAAATAACAGCTCTTTTAATGCCGCTTTCAAAAATCTTTTCGATTGGAACAGCAGGGTAGAACCAAAACAATTTTACAACAAGCCGATGTTGCTTATGGCAACTTCGCCCGGCGGCAGAGGCGGGACCAACGTATTGGAGCATGCGAAACTTATCTTCCCGCGTCACGGTGCGGATATTAAATCAACCTTTTCGCTGCCTGCTTTCCATCAAAATTTTGAAGCAGGCAGGGGAATTACAAATGTAGAATATGACAGTCAGCTCAGAGACGCAGTTATGAATCTGCAGAAAAACTTTACATCCTGATAACTTATACACAAACTTCACTTTTAGCTGTTGAAACCCTCTCTGCTGAAGGATTGTAGTGTTATTACTATAACCCCTTCTTAGGTTAATTTTAACATACATTAACACCCTATAAACATTCCTGTTTTTACTTTTGCATCCCCCGTAAAAGCATGACGGAAAAATCAAATACACTTTTATAGATACAATACTTTACCCTGTTATTCGTTTTATTTTTTCAACATCATAATTCAATAGATCTATGAAGAAATTCAGGGTAAAAAAATTATATCTTCTTTTCTCAGCAGCAATTGCATTTTTGATCCACCTGCCGTTTGCATTCGCTCACACAAAATCGGGTACAGATAAAAGAACTTTGTTTTCTCCGGGGAAAGTTGCGCTTAATGAAGCATCGTCAACAAACTCCGTGTTAAAAGTATACGACAGCCTCAAACTTAATCTATGCGGGCTTTCACATGATGCATTTAATTATGCGGTTAAAGGATATGAATACCTTAAAGCAAAAGGTAAAATTGCAAATGATAATGTGATTTCGATCGTTGATTTTACAAGACCTTCTTCACAAAAAAGATTATTCGTATTGGATCTTAAAAATTACAAGATCCTTTTCAATACTTACGTAGCACACGGTCAGGGTAGCGGTGCGGCAATGGCTACACAATTTTCCAACACACCGGAAAGCTATCAGAGCAGTCTTGGTTTTTATACCACATCCGATACTTACATGGGTAAAAACGGCTACTCCATGCATTTGGAAGGAATGGAAAAAGGGATCAACGATAAAGCCGAAGAACGTGCGATCGTTATGCACGGTGCTCCTTACGTGAGCGAGGACTTCATTCATTTAAAAGGTTTTCTCGGGAGAAGCTGGGGCTGTCCTGCGGTACCGGAACAATTGAACAGACCTATCATTGAGAAAATTAAGAACGGTTCATGTCTTTTTATTTACAGTGAGAATGGCAGGTATTTGCATGCTTCCGGAATTATAAACAGTTAAAAGTTACCCCGTAAGAGTTGAAGGTTCTTTCAATTCGAAATATCATGCATGAAAGGCGGCTTCAAATTATTGAAGCCGCTGTTTTATATCGGAACTGACTTTAACAAACTTTCGGCCTTCACACTTTACGCTTAACTTTCAACCTGCAACAATACTTTCTCTACCTTTACAAAAATTTTTACTGATGAACTTACGTCAAACGCTGAGCGGGACAGGTGTAGCGGTGGTTACGCCGTTTGCAAATGATCTTTCCGTTGATTATAATGCCTTGGGCAAATTGTTGGATAACCTGATTGAAAAGGGCGTTGATTATATCGTTACACTCGGCACTACAGGGGAGACGCCGGTGCTTTCATCAGAAGAAAAAAAAGAGATCATTCGGTTTACGGAAAAGCAACTTTCGGACCGTGTGCCAATGGTAGTAGGCATTGGTGGAAATGATACGCAATCTGTTATCAATGACCTAAAAACATATCCGCTGGACGGCGCAGTTGCGGTGTTGAGCGCAAGTCCTTTTTATAATAAGCCTTCGCAGGAAGGATTATTTCAGCACTACAGAGCGATTGCGGAAGCTTCGGCGAAACCAATTATTTTATACAACGTGCCGGGAAGAACGGGGCGCAATATGGATGCACATACCACACTACGTCTTGCAACTGAAGTAAGCAACATTGTAGGTATAAAAGAAGCAAGCGGTGATATGGGACAATGCATGGAAATTTTGCGTGACAGACCGGATGATTTTTTAGTCGTGAGTGGTGATGACGCATTGGCGCTTCCGCAGATCGCATGCGGTATGGATGGTGTAATCAGTGTGGCTGCGAATTGTTTTCCAAAAGCTTTTTCCGACATTGTGCGGTTGTCTTTGAGTAATGATTTTCCTGCTGCGGTAAAGATCAATAATAAATTAATCGCTGCTTATAATTTGATGTTTGCCGAAAATAATCCTGCAGGTGCAAAAGCATTTTTACATGAAATGAACATGATGGAAAATGTGATGCGTTTGCCTGTAGTGCCACTCAGCGGCGGGCTGCATAAGGAAGTAAAAAAATATCTTGCATCAAATGACTTCTCTTGAAAAGGTTGATCGGTTGTATCGTGTTGCTTTCTCTGATGCAATGTGCGAATGCGCAGCATAAGACTACTCACAAAAGAGCAGCAAAACAAAAAGCAACAACCGAAAATCCTGCTGCGGCGAAAAGAAAAATGACGACGATAATTTTCTTTCATTCTTTAAAAGATGCTGTTTCTTCATCGCTTTCAAATTCCATCGACAGCTTTTTTGCTGATCATGCTGCGTTTCAAATTATACGCATCAATATCCCACAACGTCCCGATTCTGTTCCTGCTGAAGAATGGCTGCAACGTTTTGCAGATGATTTTACTAATGATCTTTTTGCTGATGCGGGTAACAAACATGTCGTGCCGATCTCAAATAATATGATTGTTACGGGGGAGAATGAAGGTGCTGTTGTGGCGCTGTATTGTGCTGCAGCCAATCCCCGCAAACTCAGGAGGACCGGTATGTTCATCTATAAATATGATCCGTTCACACAACTTAAAAATCTTGCGGACTCCATTCAATTACCGGTAAGCGGAAAATTATTTATATACAACAGGAAAGAAAACGCTGAAGATGTTGGTGCAGATAATTTTTGTGATGTTGCGGCTATGAATGAAGATTTACTTTTATTTAAAGCGGATGAAGATGCAGGGAAAATGCCCGCAAATGTTTTTACGGAATTTATTAATTGGGTGACGGCGGAAGGAAGTAATTATGTGGTGAAGATCGAGTAATAAGCTCACCCCGACACCTCCCACTGAGGGAAAGGGAACTAAAGTAGGACACTTTAAATTAGACATTCCTGCTGATGATCTGTAAGGTCTCTCACTTTAGGATAGGATAGGAGCAGGCTCTAATCCCGCCGGTCTCCATAGATTTTGAAGATCAGTTGATCCTCATATCATCATTCAAACGAAAAACTAAATCTTAAAACAAGCCCCCTCCAGCGCCAACTCCGTATTCTCAAACACCTCCCTCGTCTCTTCCAAAAAAGGATCAAGCAATTCGTACTTCGAAGAGAAATGTCCGATCAATAATTTACCTGCACCTGCAAGTTTAGCAATAGTGCCCGCCTGCGTAGTGGTACAATGAAATCTTGCAGCAGCACGGTCTTCAAGGTCTTTTAAGTAAGTGGTTTCGTGGTACACGAGATCCACGCCTTTAATTTTTTCAGCAACAGATTCGTCATAGATCGTATCCGCACAAAAAGCATAGCTGCGTGCCGGTGTTGTCGGGATCGTTACTTCTTCATTGGGAACGATCGTTCCTTTTTTTGTGGTGTAATCACTTCCTTTTTGCAACTCACCATAAAATGCTTCGGGGATTTCGTAGGCTTTTACTTTTTCCGGAACAATGCTGCGTGGTCTTTTCTTTTCGCGAAATAAAAAACCATTGCAGTCGATACGGTGACTCACTTTAAAACTGCTGATGGTGAGTTTTTTATCGTTAGCAATTTCTCCTTCCTTGTTATCAAGTGAATGAAAGATTATTTCGTAAGGAAGTGTTGTGTCGGCAGCTTTCAATTGCAGATCAATGATCTCTTTTAAAGGTCCGGAAGAGTAAATATGAAGATCCGCAGAACGCCCCATCAATCCCATGCTGGTCACCAGTCCAATCAGACCGAAATAATGATCACCATGCAAATGAGAAATAAAAATATGGTTAATGCGGCTCTTTTTTATTTTGTATTTCGCCAGCTGCGATTGTGTTCCCTCACCGCAATCGATCAGGTAATTTTCATCGTGTGTTTGCAAAACCTGCGCCGTCGGATTTCTTCCGTAAGCCGGGATGGCAGAGTTGTTTCCTAAGATGGTTAGTGCGAGCAAATGTGTTTATGTAAAGGTTAAAGAAGTAAGATTAATTGCAAAGTATAAAAACTATCTAAGTAAATAAAGTATTTTAAGTTTAATGGTCGTTAAAGCCGTCGGGCTTTATTTTATTAGATGTTTTATTGCATCAGCATGTATAGAATTCCGGGTCATCTAAGGTTTTTTAATTTATTAAGTCCTTTACATAAGGTTACTTTATTTACATTAAACCTCAAATTGTAAAAATTCACAAAATCAGCAAAGATCTGCAATCCGATAGTACTGTATAATCTTATATCCGTTTTTTTCACACGAAGTTTACCCGGAATTTTCATCAGCATCAAAGCCACTCATTAACTCCCGCTCAATCTCCTCCATCTGCACGATGTCCCATGCTTCGCTTTCGGTAGGGGTGATGTTCATTATCTCTGTCAGATCTTCGTCATCAAAAACCTTTTGTACATCAGGCTTCATTTCGCAGATCACAAAGGAATGGTCGTGTTCATAGGATTGCTGCTGCATTTCCGCCAGTTTGCGGGCCGGTTCCGGATATATCTCCGTCACATTGTATAAATTTATAATTAGATGTGGCACCCCGGCGAGGGCATATTCGCCGAGTCTTGCAATGTCTTCTGTCATATTTGCAGAAATTATCGCCGCTTCCGGTGTTAAAACACTGAATTTTTCTTTGGTATCTATTTTGACATTCATTCTATGCGATTAATTCTGTAAGTTATTGAATAATCCGATTTTTGATATGCGTTTTTCAGATAGTTAACGCCCCCATAATTCTTTGTACACATATCAACATTTTTGATTTCTTTATCACTTCAGCACCTCGTTTTTTCGTTAACATTGTATCAAGTAAAAAATCAACAGAATGGATAATAATTTTTCAACCCAGGTAAAAGAGATCATTTCCTACAGCAGGGAAGAAGCGTTGAGATTAGGGAACGATTTTATAGGTACGGAGCACCTCGTGCTCGGCCTCATCAGAGACGGAGAAAATACCGCCATTAAAGTGCTTAAAGCGCTTAATGTAGATATATACGAACTGCGTAAAGAGATAGAACTTGCTGTAAAGGATAAGACAGGAAAGAATATTGCAAACATCAATTCATTGCCGCTGACCAAGCAGGCAGAAAAAGTGATCCGTATTACTGTACTCGAAGCAAAATCTGTGAAGAGTGCGAATGTGGAAAGCGAGCATTTGATGTTGTCTATTTTAAAGAATAAGGAGAACATTGCCACGCAAATCATCAACCAATTTGATGTGGACTATGACGTATTCAAAAACGAATTGGGTTTTGTAACAAGCGAACAGCCTCGTTCCGAATATAATGATGAAGACGATTTTGACGATGAAGGAAAAAAATTCGGCGCACAAAAACCAAAAGCAGGGGCAAGCAATTTGCCTAAAACAAAAACACCGGTACTTGATAATTTCGGTCGCGATATTACACGTCTTGCGGAAACAGGTGCGCTCGATCCGATCGTAGGCAGAGAAAATGAAATTGAAAGAGTTTCGCAGATTCTTTCCCGCAGAAAGAAAAACAATCCGATCCTCATCGGTGAACCGGGTGTGGGTAAAACAGCGATCGTAGAAGGCTTGGCATTGCGCATCGTTCAAAGAAAAGTGAGCCGTGTGTTATTTGACAAACGCGTCGTAAGTCTTGACCTTGCTGCCTTGGTGGCAGGTACGAAATATCGCGGTCAGTTTGAAGAGAGAATGAAGGCTATCATGAACGAGCTCGAAAAAAATCGTGATGTTATCCTGTTCATAGATGAGATTCATACGATCGTTGGCGCCGGTGGTGCGAGTGGTTCGCTGGATGCGTCAAACATTTTTAAACCCGCTTTGGCAAGAGGCGAACTGCAATGTATCGGTGCATCTACATTGGATGAATATCGTATGCATATTGAAAAAGACGGTGCATTGGATCGCCGTTTTCAAAAGGTGTTGGTGGAGCAACCTTCAGTAGATGAAGCGATCCAGATCCTTATGAATATCAAGAGCAAATACGAAGACTATCATAACGTAACCTACAGTGCGGAAGCGATCGACGCTTGTGTAAAATTGAGCGATCGTTACATGACGGACCGCTTACTTCCTGATAAAGCGATCGATGTATTAGATGAAGTAGGAGCGAGAAAGCATATCAAGAATATCAATGTTCCGGAAAATATCATCGAGCTTGAAAAGAAGATCGAAGATATCAAACTGGAAAAAAATAAGGTAGTGAAGAGTCAAAAGTTTGAAGAAGCTGCTTCATTGCGTGACACAGAAAAAAATCTTCAGGACGAATTGGAAAAAGCAAAGATCGAATGGGAAGAAGAAAGTAAGAATAAACGCTTCCCAATCGAAGAAGAAGATATCGCTGAAGTGATCCACATGATGACGGGTATCCCTGTTAAACGTATGGTTCAGGCTGAAACAGACAAGCTCCGTAAAATGGGCGATGACCTTAAAGGCGCTGTTGTGGGGCAGGAAGATGCGATCAGTAAAGTGGTAAAAGCGATCCAGCGCAACAGAGTAGGCTTGAAAGATCCAAAAAAACCGATCGGTACATTCATATTTCTTGGCCCGACCGGTGTGGGTAAAACGGAGCTTGCACGTTCATTGGCCCGCCATATGTTCGACAGCGATGATGCGCTCATTCGCATAGATATGAGTGAGTACATGGAAAAATTCACCGTAAGTCGTTTAATAGGAGCGCCTCCGGGGTACGTGGGCTATGAAGAAGGTGGTCAGCTTACAGAACGTGTTCGACGCAAACCATACAGCGTAATTCTGTTGGATGAGATTGAGAAAGCGCACCCGGATATTTACAATATTTTATTGCAGGTATTGGACGACGGACAATTGACTGACGGTCTCGGCAGAAAAGTGGATTTTAAAAATACAATGATCATTATGACATCGAATATCGGTGTGCGTCAGTTGAAAGACTTTGGAGAAGGTGTGGGTTTTGCTACTGCAAACCGAGTTGAAAATGCAGATGAGAACAGTAAAGCGGTTATTGAGAAAGCATTGAAACGTACGTTCAGTCCGGAGTTTTTGAACAGAATAGATGATGTTGTCATCTTTAATTCGCTTACGAAAGACAACATCTTCGAGATCATCGATATTTTGATGAAGGGTGTAATGAAGCGTTTAAACAATCTTGGCTTTTCTCTTGAGCTTTCTCCTGAAGCAAAAGATTTTGTTGCCGACAAAGGCTACGACAGCCAGTTTGGTGCGAGACCATTGCACAGAGCGATCCAGAAATACCTTGAAGATCCTTTGGCAGAAGAGATACTGAACATGACGATCAAACAGGGCGATACTTTAATTGCCGAGTTGGATAAAGAAAATCAGAAGATCCTTTTCAAATTAAAAGATAAAGACGAGCCGAAGAAAAAAGAAAAGAAATCGGAGGCATAGTGTCGGACACTTTAAAATACAAATCCCGTTCAATTACTGAACGGGATTTTTTATTTATTAAATCTACTGTTGTCATTGGGAGACGCATAATGGACGTTCAAATTCGATAACTAATGCGGTGCGGCAATCCGCGGGTATTTTGATACCTGAATGTTCGATTTTATATTACCACTCCTGCACAATCACACAAACCCCCGATCCGTCTATCATCGCAAATTCCTTTGCACCCCATGGTCTTAATGTTGGCTTTTTTAAATTCGGGTGCAAAAGCTTCGGATGTGAAGCGGAAACCTTTGCATACACTTCTTCAATATTATCAGTTTGTAATCTAAACTCCGGTCTGTCTTTCTCTGCGTACTCCTTATTTTGATGCAGGAAAACTGCGAGGTTATCTTTGGTAACAACGCAGCACGGATCTTTGCCGTCGAGGTCATTATACCCGATAGTAAATTCCAAACAATCAATAAAGATCTCAAGACCGGTTTTAATGTCTGGATAATAAATGTTTGGAACTAATTTGGTAAATGTCATAATTGCAAATTATTTTGTTCTCGCACCAACAAATTTATCATAAGCCCCATCAACCGGTTCCCACAATTCTATTTTATTTCCGTCATTATCCATGATATGCAGAAACTTGCCGTATTCATAAGTATCAATACTGTCCACGACTGTAACTCCTTCGTTCTTCAATTGAACATATAGCCAATCCATATTTGCCACCCGATAATTGATCATGAAATCTTTTGTTGACGGTGCGAAGTAAGTCGTTGTATTCTTAAAAGGGCTCCATTGCGTAGATGCTTTTTTGGTAGAGTCAGCGCCCTGGTACCATTCAAAATTGGTTCCGTATTTATCGGTGTTCAAACCAAGATGGGTATGATACCATTCGCGGCTGGCCGCGGGATCAACGCACTTGAAAAAAATACCACCGATTCCTGTTACTCTTTTTGTTTCAGCAAAGGAAGGTGGCTTTACAAGAATTGATTTAAAAGCAAATCCTAAAGAAAAGGACATTACGATAACAATCAGAAGAAAACTGATCTTTTTCATGAGAATGATTTGACAATAGTAAGGAAGATAGCTTTATCGAAAGTAAAGCATTTTGAGAAAGCAACTTCTCACAGTTGTACTATATGCCCGGAGGGTGTGATAGTATAAACTTTAGTTTCATCTCCCGTAAATTTTATGGTCATTTTGTTATCTACTGAACTTTTCACCTCGGGATAAAAAGGAATTCGGAAACCCTCATCTAAAGCGGCAGTTCCCGAAAAGACAGCAGAAGCAAGCAGCATCCTGTCCGTCAATTTGCCTTTTTTTGAGAAAGTGCAAAGGATTTTCTCAGCTCCGGGATGCCCGTTCGTATCGAACTGAATTTCATAGATCAGCGCAATAAATTGTTTGCCGGTCACGATCTGCGAGTTAATATAATATTTTGCGTATGTGCTGTCAGCTGTATCATATTGCGATCCGGGAACTAAACCATCAGTTGAATCGGAAAATAAAAATGATCGTACAGATACGTTGCTGATAAGTAAAGATGCTGATTTCGGCTTAAAGCCTCCAACATAAGGAATAGCTTTTGGCTTTTTATTTTTCTTTGTTTTATCAGGTGTATGATATTCCGTTATGAATTCATTGCCGGCATACCGGATCGTTGCGGGTAAAACTAATACAGGAAAGCGTTTTACGAAATCCGTGAAACGCTCAGCAGATTGCGCATCAGCATTCGATGAAAAGCTAAAACTAAAGATGAGTGCAATAATTGTTTTCATCGCACAAGTTTAATGCTTTTTCATTTTCTTATACAATTCAAAAGTTCCGATTATTGCATCAAATTCCTCCCCGACAGCACCGTCATATTTCCCGTACTTCGTTTTCAATTTCGTAAGATAGTTTTCTGCTTTTTTACTCCCTGAAACATACTCCCAAAATAATCTGTTTACCGCAGTAAGATAATTGTCATAATTATTAAGCGGTTGTTTATACGATTAAAATGCATCGATCACTGAATGTATTTCTGCCGCAGTGTATTTTCTCAAGCTGTCGTTGAAATAATTTTCAGCAGATAACTTATTGTTTTTAAAGAAATACTTCGTGATATAGAACGGCAGATGGTAAGACCGAAATTTACTTCTATTCGGGATCTCATACAATTCAGAAATGATCAATGTATCAGCAGACTGTTTCACGGTACAGGTTTGCGTGGCATCCCATTCCTGTACCGCATTCTTTTTACCGCATTGGTATAGTTCAAATTCACTGTATTCAAAATGCCCGGCTTTCTGTTCTTTATTTCCGCAGATGATAATTGTCTTTAAGGATAAGGTGAAGCGACTTGCGGGATTTGAGCCTGAACGGCAATTACAGTCTTTTGCTTGTGCAGCAACGCAAGTTGACGAAACAAGAAGCGTAAGTAAAGCAGTGATAATTTTTATGTATGTAAGTTTCAATGGTTCGGTTGCCAATAAATATCATATTCTTCCAACGGCAGGAAGTTTTTGTAGCGGATAAGGAATGATTTGTTTTTCGGATCCTTTTGGATGATATGCGCTTTACCGTTATTGCTGTAAGTGGTAACGGTAAGTCCGTCAAACAGTTCCACACTGGCAAATTCTTTTAAACTGTCGCCTTTAATTTTCAGAAACACCGTAGAGCAGCCACCGTAAATTAAGAAAGCATCTATGCAATTTAATTTCCCGTTGTAAAGCATATTCGGATAGTCCTCTGAATTTTTTATACTGATGAGAGCGTCGTGAATTTTATCATAAATAAATAACCGTCTGATCTCATTTGCTCCTCTTGCACCGGTAGAAGAGATATAAGTAATGTCATTGAATCCATCGTTATTAAAATCGGATAACTTTGGTTCCAGGCCGCGCACTTCATCTTTTTCGTATTGGAATTTATTTTTAAGCAGCCATTTATGATTCTGCATAGCGTAGAACTTTATGACTGAATAAGTGCTGTCGGGCCAGCTGAATTTTTCGATCACGATCTTATTCAAACGGGGACGACCGATCCTGAGACTATCAGAAAAATAATCAGGAGAATTAACCTTTGACACTTTTTGTGCATTTACTGCTGATACAGCACAAAATAACATGAAGAAGGGAATGATTGTTTTCATGTGATGATTTTTATTTGCACTGCAATTATTGAGGCCTTGAATATTCTTTTTTGTTTTCCAAAAATATGCTGCCGTTTGTAGTTTGGAATTTTGTTTTTACATAAGCATCCATTGAATAATTCAATATTCTTTTTACAGAAAAATGAAGGTGAGGGGAGAGCACGAATCCTGTACTGCCGCTGTTACCGATGAGTTGACCTTTTACAACGCTTCCTTCTTTTACAACCACACCGTTCTTTTGTAAATGCCAATAGCAACCGTAGCTTCCGTCATCATGTTTGATGATGATAAAATTCGCTTTCTTCTCATATTTGGCGAATAGTCCGCCTTCATCGCTGTCATCTTTATAACGAAATATTTCGCCTCCTCTTGCTGCATATACGGCTGTACCTTCAGGCAAGTCAAAATCCAAAGCCGCTACATTTTTATGAGAAAATAATCCGCCGTAACCCTGCACGATCTTATGACTTGTTGCTTTTGCAAAAGGGAGCTCGTATGTATAAGGGTCAACATTTTTGGTTACTTCACTGCTCACAGATCTGAAAATGAAAATTTCGGCAATGATCAATGCAATAAAAAAAATGAGCTTTTTCATTTTTTGGGACCGGAATAATTGTAAATAAATATACAACAATTAAAAACATAAGCACAGCAAGGTGTAACTGCAGATTCGAATGTCGTCGGCGGCATAGCAGGTAATCCTCATAAGTATATGAAACTTGTGGTAAAGCTTTATCAGGTCCTCTTTTAATATAAACCGCTTGCGATCAGGATTTGGCTTAATACATGCAGATCATCATCGATCTCAAAAACCAATTTTATTACTGTTTGCGCCGGGAGAAAAGCTGTCTGAATATTCGTTACCGATCTTATGCAATGAGATCTCTGCAGCTCCGGGCTTTATTACAACCTATTCGTCTTTTATCTCTTCAATTATTTGAAAATTAAAGTTGTGCTGGTAGAAATTCTCGAATGCAGAAACTTTTTTGCAAAGGAGGATGATGCGTTTGACGGATATAGTCAATATAATTATTCAAATAAAAATACGACAGGTTATTAAAACGCTTCAAGGTCTTAACTGATTCTTTTATTAAGTTTTTCTTACAACTGACCTTATAGGTTTTTTACTGCTGTATCCGCCACACCGGATGTTGCTTCAATGTTTTTTGCTGACCGTTAATTGATCTGCCGCAACCGCCGTTAGATGCAGTTTCTATGGTAGTTTTTCTTGCGTCATCCAACACCAGATTCCATGTGGGAAATTTATAAAAAGGTTTGAAGTAGGACGTCAGATTTGTTCTGAATTGATTTGTAAAATAACCGCCGTCCGCAAGATTACCGGATGAAAGTTCACCCTTTTGTGCTGCAGTGGTAAGGATGGACATTGGCTTATCACTCATAAATAATGCCTTACAATTTTCCAGGCTCCAACCGATCGCAGAACTTCTTGTTTGCGGAACATCACAGCTGATCTCATTCCGGTCGTCTTCACCGTTGTTGCAACAATCACTGATCACAAGATTGAATCTTGCACCTTTTCTTTTTATAAGGTTGTAGATGTCTTCGATATTTACGGAATTCTCTACGATACTTTGATAATCGGCATTGATCAAAGCCAGTCGCGGAAACTGTTTTGAATTGTCCGGATCACGAAAGCCATGACCGCTGTAATAAAAGATCACTATGTCTCTCGGGCCCGGATTCAGGTTAGCCACTGTATTTTCTACATTGGCTTTTGAAAAATTGTTATCAGAGATCACTTTCGGATCAAAACCGATCTGCAGAAATTCGGCAAGATCATGATACATTTTTACCGTGCGGTCTCTGTCCACAACACAGGTATTACCT
Organism: Ferruginibacter sp.; assembly: GCA_965247855.1. Taxonomy (GTDB): domain Bacteria; phylum Bacteroidota; class Bacteroidia; order Chitinophagales; family Chitinophagaceae; genus Ferruginibacter. The sequence continues at coordinate 1,147,235 of CBDFHZ010000003.1, read as the reverse complement.
ATCGTAATGTCTTTTGTATTTGCAACAACGATCAGGTGAAGTTGGGCTTGCCTTTGCTCAAATGTAAGTCCACGTTGCGTTGTAGCGAATAAAGCCTGATATATTTCTTCGTCTTTTTTAAAATAGCTACCTACAAATCTTTCTGTAAGATCACGCTCCTGAAGCAATTGAGGCGGCGTAATAAATTTTCCCTGCGCCGTACCGCCTTCGTCAGGAGATGTTACACCCCATGGCTCATATAAGCCTGTCCTGCTATCCAGGCGGAACCAAAAACGTTCCGGGTAATAATGATAATTGGGGTCACCGAAAATTACTTTAGGATTGTACCCTTTAAAATATAGTTTGGTTTGATCTTCATTTCCATTGGGATCCTTTGCAAACTCTTCTTTCATGTCGAGGTCGATACAGGTTTGCAGGCGTGATTCAGGATCATAAAAACGAACACGATAAAAACCCGTACCGTCTTCCTGCCGAACAAGGAAAACAAAATAGGTAGTGGTATCTTCAATAGTGGTAAACTGATACTTGATAAAGTAAAGTGATTGCGCTTTTACAGAAACACCGATACAAATTGCAAGCACCAACAGAAATGCGATCTTTGCTCTCACGTCGTTATGTTTAAAGGATTAATACCCTCTAAAAATAACTTTTAAGCGCCGCATTACCAAGATGCTATTAAAATATTTTTTTATTTAACTGAATTAATAATTTACTTTATCATCTGTTTGAAGGTTGCCAAACCATGGCCTGCTAACTACTTTTTTGCATGAAAAAACTTTGCATTTTCCTCATATTTTATTGTACTGTACATATTGCATTTGCTCAAAAGCAAAAAGCAGACAGCCTGATGAAGTTGCTTGCGACCGAAAGAACGGATACCTGCAAAGCAATGTATATGTGGCAAATAGCAAGCTATATTTACAGCTTTGCGCCCGATTCGGCGATCCTCATTGCACAAAAAGCATTGTTCCTTTCTCAACATATAAAATATAAAGAGGGAGAGTCCAGATCGCTGGGACAGATCGCCAATGGTTTTTTAAGTATCGGTAACTATCCCCGTGCCTTGGAATTTTATATTAAAAAATTGAAGCTGGAAGAGAAACGCGATAATGCATATAATCTTGCCAGTGTAACGATGAATATCGGCATCGTACATCAATACCAGGAAGAATATCCGAAAGCGCTGTATTACTTACGCAGAGCGGATTCTATAATCACTGCGCATTCACTTACAGATCTGCAATGGAATGTAAACCTTAATATCGGCGATAATTTCGACAGACAAAATAATACAGATTCTGCCTACATTTATTTCTATCGCTCGATGGAATTTGCAAAGCAATTGCGTAATGATGACTTTCTCGGTACATCATTGATCGGGCTCGGACACACTTTTTTTAAAGCCGGTAATTATGAAGCTTCATTGAATGCATACAAAGGTTCATTAGCTCTTTTAGAAGCAGCTAATGATGAAGATCTTTTGTGTGAAGCTACTTTAGGACTTGCGGCACTCTATCAAAAGTCAGGAAAACATGATTCGGCCATTTATTATGCACGCTATTCATACAACCTGGCACAGAAAGACGGATTTTTGTCCAGACAATTATCCGCGGCTGATTTTTTGAAAGATGCTTATAACAACAATACAGACAGCGCTTTTGCTTACATGAAACAATCGCAGGCGTTGGGAGATTCGATCAACGGAAAAGAAAAGATCCGTGAATCTCAGGTGATTTCTATTAATGAACAATTAAGACAAAATGAGATCGCGGAAAATGCGATCCTTGCTAAAGAAGAAAGAAGTCAGCAACTGCAATTATTATTCATCGGCATCTTTATACCTGTCTTCTTTTTGTTTACGCTTTTCCTAAGCAGGGTAAAGGTTCATGTTCGCATCATCAATTTTGCGGGTATCCTGTCATTGCTGATCCTCTTTGAATACCTCACTTTACTGCTTCATCCGCAGGTAGAAAAACTCACCCATCATACCCCGATCCTCGAACTGCTCATATTTGTGGGGATTGCGTCATTACTGATTCCTGCGCATCACCATCTCGAAAAATGGCTGATTGAAAAACTTACCCAAAAGAAGCGCAGCTATGACAGTAATAATCTTGTGATTAAAAAGCAAAAGCTAAAAATTAAGGTCTGATTTTTTCTGTAAAGCAGAAATCGTTCACAAAAAAATGCTCCGATATTTCGGGAAACATCGGAGCAATTGCATAAAATATATTTTCTTAAGGCGCAGGAGCAGGAGGTTCAGACTGATTTCCCGCTTTTATCGGTCTTGATACTGCGTTAGTGTCAATTACCTTTCGTTTAGGTGTATCTTGCGCGGCAGCCTGTGTAGTTGTCATTGCAGACTGAGAACTGTTTGAATCAGTCTTTTTTTCTTCACCTGCGCATGAAGTCAAAGTGCCTGCGGTAAAAATACTGAGCACGATCGCTGCAGCAAATTTCATTTTGTTGTTAAGCATATGCTGTTGTTTTAGGATATAATATTACAACAAATTACCGAATGTGTTGGTGCGCATGCCGCTAAGCCCAAAGTCTGATTCATTCAGCCCGTAAAATTTCAACCTGATATTTCTGTCAAAAGCTAAAATGTCTGTCGCCGGAAACATTATCGGGATCGATTAATGACTTATTGCAGTATGTTGCTTTTTCGAAATCGCGGATGTTTATCGATAGTATCGAAATATCGGGAAACAACTCGTTTAGTTTTTGAATAATGCTTTTGGAAAGGGCTGCTTTTTCTTCTGTAGTTCTGCCTTCCATAATATTGCCGAAGACGTGTATGAAATCTTTTTTATCTTCTCCCAACATAAAATGTTGAAACATATTGATCCTTACTTTGATATCATTTTTTACAAATAATCCTGATACGTTTGCCGTATCATGCACAGCACGCATGATCGTTTCAGGTGTTTTCTGAAGAATGATTTCCGGTGAACAGTCGATGATGAAGTGTGGCATAAAATATTTTATCCGAGGAACCAAAATATGTACGTACAATCGGAGCACACGAAGCAGGTAGCGGATCTGTTCGCCCAATCAAGATTAAAGAATGTTGCCACAGACGTATTGAGCTGCGCACGCCTTGTCCAAAAATTTTTGTTTGCACAAATCGGGCAAACCAATTGTTTTCCTTTTACGAGAATCGGCTCGGGTACTTTTTTATCAAAGAGTTTCATATTCGAATTGTTGTTCCTAAAGTTAATCAGAATTATCAACCTTTCTGTGTTTTGCAGCAAGCATAACGGTTTCTTCAGAACTGTTGCCGAATGATTGAATGTTTAAAGCAGCATTTAAGGGTTGTGTAATGCTTTTTGTATACGCTTGTTTTTGCTGTTTGTACACAACAAAAATATTATCGTGATCGTCAAATATTGCCCAAACAGCAAAAGCAATATTCGTCTGTTCTCCTGCCATTCAGAAATGAAGTACTCTAATCTAAAGTTGCCTTGAAATAAAAGATAAATAAAATATAGGCCGGCTAAAAAAAGTGTGATAATCACACTTCTCAAAAGCAGATCAGGAGCATTTCTTTTGAGCATGTTTTCGTACACAAACTTCTTTATAAAAAAGTTATGGATCAATGCTGTGATCAGCGAATAAACATTAATAATCGGACTGCGAAATCCACTAAAAAGAATCTCCGTTTTTGCAGGAAAGTGATCTCCGGTGAAATAATGAACCTCATACATTTCGAGGGGAGCGTAGATACTCATATATAATGAGTAACCTGAAAAAAACAGGAGGAAAATAAAAGTAATAGAGAAGAGTGCGATATATTTTTTCATGTGAACGATCCGTATATACTGGTCCGATCCCTGTCATCCGCGAATTTACCTACACCCCAAAATCCAATCCTAACTTTTTACAACTTGCATCAATAATATCTTTCTGATATGCTTTCATTTTATTATTTCGCGGCGGAAAGGAAGTGACGAATTTTTTAAAGCCCCGTAAAATATATTCGCCTGATTCTTTTCCGTACGTATTCACAATATCATTATACAACGAATTGTATTTAATATCAAACTCTGTTTCTACCTTTTCTTCTTCGGGTTTGTCGTCAGCGACAAAAGGCCTGCGCTCCGGTTGAGGTTTTGGACTATACCTTTCATTGATGCTTTCGATAAGGCCAAGAAATCTTTTTTTAGCCGCATCATCTTCCATGATCTTTTTGCTGAAACCTCTGCTGAACGGTGCTTTCAAAAATGCTGCTTTGTCTTCGATCACCGCTTCTAAAGTTGCATCAGTTGCGATGTTGGCAGGCGGCACATTGTATTCGATCGCAATATCATTTCGCAGCAGGAAAATATCGAGCAATACTTTTTGAAAATATGAATTGTATTTTTTCTTTTGTTGTGGACTGAGTTTGACAGAAAATTTCGTGACGGGAATATTTTCACATGACCTGTTTTCTTCTTTGATCATTTTTTCCACGCCGCGTTCTTTTGCGATCGCTTCGAGGATTTCTTTTAATTTTAAAAGCTTAGTCACATCACCGCCGGCATATTGGATCTGTTCCGGTGAAAGCGGCCGCCGGCGCCAGTTTGAGCGCTGCATTGTTTTATCCGCATCAATATCAAATTCCGCTTTGATGATTCCCGCCAGCGAATTTGCAGGATGATTACAAAGCTTTGCTGCGATCTGAATATCATATAAATTTTTTGGAAGGCAACCGTTCACTTTTAAGATCTGAATATCTTCCGAGCAGGAATAGACAACCTTGCAAATTTTCGGATCCTCAAACGCCACCCACAAAGCATGAAGATCGCTGATCGTTAACGGATCCACGAGATACACATCATCGCCGTCAAAGATCTGCAGCAACGATAACTTAAAACCATATTCGCGATAAAAGCGGTCAAATTCCGTATCAAAAGCAAATGCCGGCTTTGTGAGCAAAGTGGTACAAAGCTCTTTTAGCTTTGCGGCGCTGTCAATATATATTATTGCTGTGTGATCCTGAACGTCCATCTTGCAATTTACGTATTGTAGAGAAAGATTCGCTGATGACGCAGATGAAAAAGATGTGGGCTGATTTTTTCTTAAAATCCCAATCTATCAGTCCGATTTGGCCCGTGCGTGAGTCAATTTCTATTTTCATTTTCCAAATAAATATTCGATTTTTGCAAAGTCATGTCAAAGATCATTATCACAATAGACGGTTGGTCATCCTGCGGCAAAAGCACGCTGGCAAAGCAATTGGCCAAAGAATTAGGCTACGCATACATCGACAGCGGTGCGATGTACCGTGCGATCACGTTGTATTTTTTGCGCAATCATATCGACTGGACTGACGAAAAAGAGGTGGAAACTGCATTACACAACATTCACCTGCATTTTGAGCATAACGACAAATCCAATCAATCGGAGATCTTCCTTAATGAAGAAAACGTAGAGTATCTTATCCGCGACCTGATCATTGCTGATAAAGTAAGCGATATCGCTGCGATTGCTGCCGTGCGTACATTTGCTGTAGCACAACAACAAAAAATGGGTAAGAAAAAAGGGATCGTAATGGACGGCCGCGACATCGGTACCACCGTTTTCCCTAATGCAGAATTAAAGATATTTATGACCGCAGATATTCCGGTTCGTGTGGAAAGGCGCTTTAAGGAAATGTTTGAAAAAAATCCTAATGTGAGCATTGAAGATGTGAAACACAATCTTGAAATGCGTGATTATATTGATTCGCACCGCGAAGTAAGTCCGCTAAAAAAAGCAGACGATGCGATCACCCTTGATAATACTCATCTTGATATGGACCAGCAATTGAAATTTGCTTTGAAGCTGATCAAGATTCCTACAGTGTAATCACGCAAGCCGGTTCTCAGGTAAATGTCTGTCAAAATAATGGCTCGGGTCAAATGCACTCAAACTTCCGGATATAAAACGTATTTGCAGGAGGCGCCTTGAATTGTTCGGTCCGTCGCAGGCGTGATTGGAAAAAATGCGCAATATATTTTTTCCAAAGAAGAATTCGAAGCGCCGGAGGAAATATGAACCCCCGCGGGCATGAGCGATTAAGATCACCAAAAAAAGAAGGCATGATGGAGAGAAATAAACTCAGGAAGTAAAAGATATTTATCCAGTCATTACTTTCTTCAACACTTCCAACGTTTCATGATCATTTTTCAACATAGCGATCTTTTCAATAACAGCTTCCACTACGGCATCAGGGCAACTTGCACCGCTGCTGATCAGAATGCGTAAAGGTTTTTTCTCAGGAAGGAAATTTACAGATTCAAGTTCTTCATGGCGATGCAGATCAAAATGAAAGATTCGATTATCGGATAAAATTTTATCCGCACCGCTGATGAAATAGGTAGGAAGTTTTTCTTCACACAATTCTACCAGGTGAGAAGTATTGCTGCTGTTGTAGCCACCGACAACGATCGCAAGATCAGCTTCCTGTTGCAGCAGGCCATATACGGCAGATTGGTTATCATTTGTAGCGTAACAAAGTGTATCTCTGGTATCGGCAAATCTTTCTGCTATATTATCTTCTGTCAGCCCGAAGCGATCGATCATCACATTCTTTAAAAAATCTGCGATGGCCTGTGTATCGCTTGCAAGCATTGTCGTCTGATTGATCACACCGATACGTTGCAGGTCTTTCGCGGGATCAAATCCTTCTGAATGACGATCAGCAAATTCGGTGTAAAAATTATCGGGATCTTTTTTGCCGGTAATGTACTTAGCTAATTCCACCGCTTCATTCATATCGTTGATCACCACGGTAGGCGTGCCTTTCGCAGCATGTGAGAATGTAGCTCTTGTTTCTTCGTGCGTTGGTTTTCCATGTACCACAACAGAATAATTTTTCCTGGCGATCTGATCGCCGCGGTTCCATACCTTTTCTACAAACGGACAGGTCGTATTATATTTTTCAGTAGAAATACCGAGCTGTTTTATCTTTTCTTCAATCGCGAGTGTTGTACCGAATGCCGGGATGATCACGATATCATCAGGCGTAAGTTCTTCAAAAGGAATGATCATTTTCCCCTCTGTATTCTGCAAAAATTGTACACCGCGTGCAAGCAGATCAGCATTCACCTGCGGGTTGTGGATCATTTCACTTAGCAGAAAAATTCTTTTGCCGGGATTTTCATCGATGGTACGAAAAGCAATTTCGATCGCATTTTCCACGCCGTAGCAAAAACCGAAATGTCGGGCAAGAAAGATCTGTACGTTACCCAGATCAAGGAGGGTTGGCGTAAAATCTTTTTTTAATTTATCCTGTTCGCGACGTGTATTCTTCACCGCTGATATAAGCGGGCTGCGGTATGTATAAGGGATGGTGAACTGCTTCATTTTGCAATGTAAATTTACGAATTAATACAGAGTTTCACTCAAAGAACAAATATGCAAAGCGTAAAAAAATTATCACGACTCTCTGTTATTCCTCACTCGTTTCTTTGTGTGAAACTTTAGCGCAATTTTTCACTAATTTGTATCATGGCATCTACATTATTTCAATCTTCCGCATTATTAAGAAATGCAAATATTTATGAAGTGAACATCAGGCAATACACCCCTGAAGGTACTTTCAAGGCATTTTCCGAACACCTTCCCCGACTCAAAAAAATGGGTGTCGGTATTTTATGGTTTATGCCGATTCATCCAATCGGAAGAGAAAAAAGAAAAGGCACACTCGGCAGTTATTATTCGATTCAGGATCATAAAGCGGTGAATCAGGAATTTGGTACGGCAGAAGATCTTGCAACACTGATCGCAAAAATACATGCGCTGGATATGAAGATCATTTTGGATTGGATAGCTAATCACGCCTCATGGGATAATGTGTGGACGAAAACAAATCCGGATTTTTTTGAGAGAGATGAAGCCGGCAATTTTAAACCGCCTTATGATTGGGACGATGTGATACAAATAGATCACAGCAATAAAGCGGAACAAATTGCAATGATCGATGCGATGCAATATTGGGTGACAGACTTTAATATTGACGGCTTTCGTGCGGATCTTGCGCATCTCACACCTCTGCAATTTTGGAAAGATGCGAGATTGAAGATATCCGCCTTTAAAAAAGAACTGATCTGGCTCGCGGAAACAGAAGATATTTCATACCACGAGGCATTTGATATTTCATATACCTGGGAATGGATGCATGCAACAGAAAAATTGAAGAAGAAAGAAATTAGCCTGCGTGAGTGTGTGGAATTACTCAAAAAGCACCAAAAGGATTTTCCGAAAACTACATTACGCATGTTCTTTACTTCCAACCATGATGAGAATTCCTGGAACGGAACGGAGTATGAAAAATACGGATCGCTTGCAAAAGCGCTGGCGGTGTTCAGCTTCACGTATCCCTCGGTACCACTGATCTACAGCGGACAGGAACTGCCGAATATGAAGCGCTTAAAATTCTTTGATAAGGATGAGATCGAATGGAAAGAGGCTGTTGGGTTGGATGAATTTTATTCAACATTGTTATCGCTCCGCACAAAAAATAAAGCTGTTGCCACGAACGGGACTGTAGAATTTATTGATGAAGAAATTGATAATAGTATCCTTGCGTATCAGCTCACAAATGAAGATGATACCGTGTTGGTATTTTTAAATCTCAGTGCAGAAAATGTTCAGCAACAAATCAAAATAAATGCACCGGGGAAATACCGGGATGTGTTTACAAATGAAATAATTGAATTGAATGACGCTATTGAATTTGCGGGAGAGGCGGGAACGTATAAGATATTAGCGAAATTTTCTCCTGCTGATCATACAGACACCCGCACATAAATAAAAAAAAATCTGTGTAAATCCTTGGTGATCCTTAGACTAAAAAAAGCCCCCAACTTAAAAATCAGGGGCTTAATCTATATATTTCCAAAACTCAATCCTTATTCATCATCCAGTGACAAAGTGTACTCATACAACCCGTCATACCCCGGATAAAAACCACTGATCGTAATACCTTTTTCTTTACCAACGATCGCTTTCAATTCATCCACACTGCTAACTGTTTTATTATTCACTTTAAGAATTACAAAACCATCTTTCATGCGGGATTGTTTATCAATAGCACCGTCCGGCTTTATTTTCTTTACGATAACACCACCAGTTACGCCTGATTCTTTTGCTTTCTTCGCATCAAAGGTTGCAAGATCAGCACCCAATTTATCAGTCGCAGTCACAATTTCATTTTTTACAACATCGTAATTGTTCGCTTTGTTTTTCAGCTGCAGATTTACGATTGCCTCTTTTCCGCCGCGTACATATGTTACCGTGATCTTATCACCCGGTTTGTAACGGCTCACCTGTTCCTGCATTTCGGCACCACTGCTCACTGCAATATTATTTATCTGTGTGATAATATCTCCTTTTTTAATACCCGCTGCCGCCGCGCCGCCATCAGGAGGAACGCTTGTAACGTAGATACCGTAAGCATCATCAGGAATTCCTGCTCTTTTTTTATCATCATCGCTCATATCAGAAGGTGTGGCGTAACCAATACCGATGTACGCACGCTGCACCGTTCCGAATTTGATGATATCATCAACAACTTTCTTTACGATGTTTACAGGGATCGCATAAGAATAACCGGAATAATATCCCGTTGGAGAAGCAATCGCAGAGTTGATACCAACAACTTTTCCATCTGTGTTGATCAATGCGCCGCCGCTGTTCCCCATATTTACCGCAGCATCCGTTTGGATGAATGATTCGATACCCGGATTTCTGTCTTTATCTACATTCAAACCAAGGCTTCTTGATTTTGCACTCACAATACCCGCCGTTACGGTAGTTTCAAGATTTAGCGGATAACCGATCGCCAATACCCACTGACCGATCTTCACATCATCAGAGTTACCGTAAATTAAATACGGAAGACCCGAAGCTTCAACTTTTATTACCGCAAGATCATAAGCAGCATCGGTACCGATCACTTTTGCTTTGTATGTTTTTTTGTTGCTCAATGTTACCGTGATCTCATCTGCATTTGCAACAACGTGATTGTTGGTTACGATATACCCGTCATCGCTTATGAGTACACCCGAACCTGATGCACGTTGTTCAGGGATCACATTAGATCTACGTCCGAGCAATTGCTGAAAAAGATCATCGTCACCAAACATGTCTCCGAAAGGATTTTGTTGCTGATTTCTCGGGAGATTATTTGATACCTGTCTGGCGTTTGTTTTTGTTTTGATGTGAACCACAGCCGGGGTTGCTGCTGCTGCAGGTCCGGTAAAATCCACTGCGCCCGGAGGAGTTCCCGCGCCGTCATTAAAGCCTGTCAATTTTGCATAATTGGAAGGGAGGAAACCCGATTGCTGGCCTGCGTAAGTTGTGGATGATTTCAAATATTTACCATAACCCCAAACCACGCCCACAGTGGTAAGCGCACTGATGATTACCGTAAAAGCGATCTGTTTAAATTTCATGTTACGTATCGATTTATATTTTTAGAATTATTTGTTGTACATGTTCAAATTGCATGCCTTCACGAAACAAAGTAACGATACACTGCCAAAAGGATATTTACATGCGGACCTATTTAACAATTAATTAGTAAGGGTTTCGTAGATCAGGAATTTTCTCCTGTTGTCTGAATTAGAATTCGTCAGATTCAGGGATAATAAGGATTAGCTATCGAAATGATCTTCGTTTTTGTATGTAAGCCTGAACCTGTCGAAGGCGATAGTCGATCTTCTGCAAAATCCTATAACTCCATAAATCTGACGAATTCCAATTCAGACAATAACAACCAATTCACAAAATCATAACGTCAACAAAAACTCTATAGTATCCACTCCATCCGCATAGTTAAATAATCCGGGTTCCTGCGCCTCACCGAAATTCATGAAATCCTTACCCACGATGCATTGTATTTCTGTATTGACTTTAAGTGTGTCCGAAAGCTTAGCGGCATCGGAATAAGTTTCATACCACAACTGACTGATCGGCGAGAATAGGCCGGTATTTTTCGTGATCAATGTTGATTCGCTGCTCATGTAATACACATTATTCAGCAACAAAATAGATAGTTGATAATCGTAGTTGTTCTTGTATTTATGATGATCTGCAAAATATTTGTAGCGATGAAAAGAAGCCAGCAGCGGCACAAAGTCATATTCTTCCGGCACATACAATTTTGTAACGTTTCTGCAACCTAAGCCGAAATATAAATGGATATCATCTGATAATTTTTCCAGTTCTTCTTTTGTCTCATCGCCCGTCAATACCGCGACTGAGGTTCTGTTGCGGCGGATAATATTGGGATATTTACCAAAATATTCTTCAAATGTTCTTGCGGAATTATTGCTGCCCGTTGCAATGTATGCATCACAGTTCTTCAGCATCTCTGCAAAAGAAATATGGTTCTGAATTTCGATGTCTTTGCTGTACAGGTATTTTACAATATGCTTGATAAGCACATCATCTCTCGAAGATAATTTTGCCGTCTGATAATGCCCGCTGATGAATACGGCAAGGAGATCGTGAAAACCTACCATCGGAATATTTCCCGCCATAATGATCCCGATATTTTTCGGGCTGATATTGTCGTCGATATGGTAATGTTTTGCCCATTGTTCCAGCTTTTCTTTTGCCAGGAATTGCTCAGCGATCTGATCAGCAGCATGCTGAATAAATTCCGGCCTAAACCACCCGTTTTGCCGGTATGCCGCTTCTTTAGCATTCCGCCATTCTTCGTTATCGCTTTTAAAGTAATTGCCGAGCCCGGCCATCAACTCAATTCTTTCTTGTAAGATCATGTGGTTATTATTAAATTGCACCAAAATTACAACGATGGCAATTAAGATAACCGATGAATGTATAAACTGCGGCGCATGTGAGCCGGAATGTCCGAATAATGCGATCTATGAAGGTGGTGTTGAATGGGCGATCTCTGACGGTACCACCATCAAAGGTTCTTACAAATTGATGGACGGCAGTATTATGGATGCTGATCAGCGCAATGCACCGATCGCAGCTGATACTTATTATATCACTCCTAACAAATGCACGGAATGCCAGGGCTTTCATGAAGAACCGCAGTGTGCCGCAGTTTGCCCTGTTGATTGTTGCGTACCGGATGAAGATTACCGCGAAACAGTGGAAGAACTGATGGATAAGAAAACACGCCTCCACATTTAATTTTGACGATATTACAGCGAAGGCGCTTGCTTTCGCTTTTTTGTACCTGCATCTCACCAAAAAATTCCGGCTTTATGCCAAAATATTTCCCTTTAATTTTTTTATTTGCTGCAGCATTGTATTGTGCCGGTTGTTTTCCTAAAAAGAATGTTGCACACGATCCCGAAAAGAACAAAGCGGAGCTCATGAAAGCGGATGAGGACTTCTCCGCGCTGAGTGAAGCAAAGGGAATGAAAACTGCTTTTTTAGAATACATCGACAGTAATGGTATACTGCTTCGTCCCAACACATTGCCGATAGCGGGTGCTGATGCGATCGACTTTCTGATCGCAACAAACGACAGCGGGTATACCATGACATGGCAGCCTAAATCTGCTGTGGTGGCGCTTTCCGGTGAACTTGGTTTTACTTACGGGTTGTATGAGATCAAACCTTCGGTGAAGGATACGTTGCTCTACGGCACTTACGTGAACATCTGGAAAAAGCAGCAGGACGGCAAGTGGAAATTTGTACTTGAGAGCGGGCACGAAGGAATAGGGGAAGAATAAGCAGTTTGGGTTTCGGCGTTACGGAATCTCAGTAGTGCGTAACTCAAACCCCCAAACTAATCAATATCAAAGTCATCATCCATGATAAAAAAAATTGCGTTGGTTACCGGCGGTTATTCCGGCGAATCGGTGATCTCTTATAAAAGCGCTGAAACAATTCAGAACAATATAGATCCTGAAAAATGGGATTGTTACCTGATAGATATTCATCGCGACGGATGGTTTTCTGTATCGCCTTCCGGCGAAAAGATCAACGTAGATAAAAATGATTTTTCGATCAGCTTCGACGGGAAAAAAATAAATTTTGATGCGGTGCTTATCGGTCTGCACGGCACACCCGGCGAAGACGGAAAACTCCAGGGCTATTTCGATTGCCTGAATATTCCATACACATCATGCGATGCGGCAACATCGGCGCTTACTTTTAATAAACGCTACACAGTAGCTGTAGCGGCCTTTGCAGGAATCAATGTTGCAAAGTCAGTTCATTTATTTAAGAACGACGGCGTAACGGCAGAATCTGTTTTACAACAATTGTCGCTGCCTGTTTTTGTAAAGCCAAACAATGGCGGCAGCAGTATTGGTATGAGTAAAGTGAATAAAGCGGAAGACCTTGAACCTGCTTTGCAAAAAGCATTTAGAGAAGACGAACAGGTTTTGGCAGAGGAATTTATAAAAGGAAGAGAATTCACGATCGGTGTTTTTCGATCCAAAGGAAAAGTGATCGCATTACCGATGACAGAGATCATTTCCAAAAATGATTTTTTTGATTTCGAAGCAAAATATGAAGGCGCCAGCGAGGAAATTACGCCTGCAGACGCCACGGAAAAAATGGCGCACCAGGTAAGGGATGCCGCGGAAAAGATCTACAAGGTATTTAACTGCAGAGGTGTAGTGCGCATCGATTTTATCTATGACGCGGAAAAAGAACAGCCTTACATGCTGGAAATCAACACTGTTCCGGGCCAAAGTGCGGCCAGCATTGTGCCGCAGCAGGTGGCTGTTGCGAAGTATACTTTAAAGGAATTTTATACCTCATTAATAGAAGAATGTTTTGTGTGATGCCTATATTGCATCTTCAGAAATAAAACCCATTGCCCGTGTTTCAAAAATTACGAGAAAAGCCATTTTGGGTACATATCCTTATTATCATTGCGATAGTGATCCTTTTCCTTTTCAGTTTTCTTCAATTGTTGGGTATCATTACCAAGCACGGCGATTATCTTACAGTGCCCGCGGTGGTAAATAAATCTACTGCTGAAGCGATTAAACTTCTGGAGAGCAAGGGTTTCGACGTCATGATTCAGGATTCTGTATATACGGATACGGCTAAAATGGGGATCGTTCTTCAACAATTTCCTGAACCAAACAGCACCGTAAAAGTGAACCGTATTGTTTTACTTACGGTAAACCGCGTAACGCTGCCAATGGTAGATATGCCGTCGCTGCAAAATAAATCACTCAATTATGCGATCGAAATATTGAAAAGAAGCCACCTGCTGCTTGGAGACACATCATTCAGAAATGACTATGCACAGGGAGCGGTATTGGAGCAGCGCTTCAACGGAAATATCCTGGAGTCAGGAGCCAAGCTTCCTTGGGGAAGTAAAGTTGATCTTGTAGTAGGCGCAGGCTTATCTGATCAGGAACAAGCTGTTCCGTCTTTATTGGGACTGACATACGGCGAGGCAAAATCTATTTTAGAACAGCAGGGGATTCTTATTGGCTCAGTGGTGGGAGATCCGGGAATAACCGACACAGCGAATGCCTTTATTTATAAGCAAATTCCACCTAAGCTTGATGACGATAAACAGCAGCGGTTTATCAGATCAGGCCAGGTAATGGATCTTTGGCTTTCCCCCGTTCCAAAAGTTTTAAAAGATTCCACATCTACACCATCAGAATAAAAATCGTTCAATGACAGCAATAACTGCAGCCGAAGTAAAAGAAAGGCTTACTAACGGCGAACAACTGCATCTGTTAGACGTGAGAGAACCTCATGAACATGCAGAATTTAACATCGGTGGTATTTTGTTGCCGCTTGGTAAAGTTCAAACTATGCAGGTAGATGAAATTGAGGACTGGAAAAATGAAGAAGTGATCTGTTACTGCAAAAGCGGTAACCGCAGCGGACAGGCAGCGATGTTCCTGGAGATGCAGGGTTTTACAAATGTAAAAAATCTTACCGGCGGCATGATGAACTGGCAGGCGGTTTTCGGCGGGTGAATGCTAAAGTTTATAAAGTAAAAAGAATAAATAGGGTTTCTCCCGTGAGTGACCGTATTTACTCTTTTTTATCTTTAGCTGAGCTATCGAAGCGATCTCATCACAATTTAATATTTAATCCTACGATAAAGTTTGCCGGTGCCATCGGGAAAAAGGAATTCTCTGTAATTGTTTCTCCGCCTGAGATGTAGCTGTATGTAAAGCCATTGGCGTTATACAATTTGGAGAAGATATTATTTGCCTGAAGGTATAAATTCACTTCAGTTACCTTGCCTGTCCAAATATAACCTGCACGAATATCCTGTGTGTAATAGTCTTTCAGTCTTCTGTTTTTGTTGGATGTATTATCCAGAAACTGTTCGCCTACATATTTTCCGGTAACTGTGAGTAAAGCATTTTTAACCGGAACAATATTCACCGAAACAGCGCTTATAACATCAGGCGAATAAGAAATATCCGTCACTTTGTACGATTTGGATTGTTGTCCGCCCAAATCATAGTCATCTAAATATTCTGTAAACTTCTTTACTTTGTTTTTACTGAATGTTATGTTTCCGTTCAATGAAAATATGCTGTTCAATTTTGCAGCGGCAAACAATTCGATGCCCGCACGATAACTTTTCGGGATATTGGTTCTTGTGTAAGCACCTACATCATTTACTTTGCCCGTAAGCACCAATTGATCGCGGTAATTCATAAAATATAAATTGGCACCGGCGCTAATATTTCCTTTTTTGTATTCCACGCCTGATTCAATGTCATCAAGCTTTTCAGATTTTGGTTGTTGAGTAAGTGATGCTTCAAAATCATCCCTGTTCGGTTCTTTTTCTGCACGACCGTAGGATGCATATACTTTGAAATTTTTCCCGGAATAAGTCATACCTGCTTTCGGATTAAAGAAGAAATAATCCTTTTTTATCGATAACGCAGGATTATAGCGAAAGCCATCAATGCTGTAATTAATATTTCTTGCCTGCAGATCAAGATAAGTGCGAAAATGTTCTGTTATCGACTGCGTCCATTTTGTGTAGACAGAAAGATCATATTTGTGTGCATCGTTATCATACCACCTGTAATTCGCCGGCACATTCGCCTGTTCTTTCGTAGAAATGATCTCACCATAGTGCCCGCCTTCATAGCGTGTATAACCGCCGCCGAAGATAACCTGTGTTTTTTTACGTTCGTATTGCAAAGAGAAAATGCTTCCGTAGAAATAATTATCCAACCATAACCTTCTGATCAGATCCGTATTTGTTACGGATGGTGCAGGGGTTATTCCATAATCGATAAGGTCTTCGCCCGCTTTGTATTGCTCGTAGTATCCCTTGCCGCGTGTAAGAAAAACGGCGATATTCGATTTGAGGTATTTACTGAATGTGTGCGTGTAAAAAAGCTGATAATGGGTCTGCGTGTAATTGTCCGTTTCGTTATCATAAGGAAGACCGGGCTTTTCAGTACCTGCACTGTTGTATGTACGGTTTGTATCCAGCGTTACGGGTCCTATACCGTACCACGACTGATAGGTTTTTTCTTTACCGGTAAAAACATTGAAGCGCAGTACATTATTATCTGAAACATAAGCCGTGCTTAAAAAATAAGAAGACAATCTTGTAGCCGCTCGGTCCACATATCCCTGCGAACGGATGTTGCTCATTCTTGCATCTAAGGTAAAGTGTTTGCCGAGTAATCCGCTGGTAAATAGCAAAGTATTTTTGAAAGATTCGTAAGAACCCGCTGTGCTGTTGAGTTCCAGCGTTCGCTTTGTATTGATCCCGTTAGTGCTCAGGTTAATGCTCCCCCCGAATGAACCTGCGCCGTTGGCAGAAGTTCCCACGCCGCGCTGTATTTGAATATTGTCGGCGGATGATGCAATATCCGGAAGATCAACAAAGAAAGTTCCAAGACTTTCCTGGTCATTGTAAGGGATGCCGTTGAGCGTAACGTTAATTCTCGTAGCATCTGTTCCGCGAATGCGGATACCTGTGTACCCGATTCCGTTACCGGCATCGGAATTTACAATTACAGAAGGCGTTCCGTTAAGAATGAATGGCAGATCCTGACCCACATTGAGTTGCTTTATCTCTGCCTTAGTAAGATTTGTCTTTGCGATCGGATCTTTTTCAGCAGCTTTTACAGTTGATACTTCCACGGGTTGAAGATTCGTGGTGTCATTGAATCTTTTGTCTGTTTGGGCAAACGCAGCACAACTCAGGCAAAAGATGCCGGCGCTCAATAATAAAAATTTCATATGTGTAATTTGTGCTGAATACCGGGACAGAATGCCGCTGTAAAAATCTATCTCCCTTCGCAGGTATTATCCTGAGCAGGTTATACGGGTGTAATCTCAGCCTCATTTAAGAAGCACCCCGGAAATTCAGATGAGTGAATAAGAACGGTTACAAAGGTATAAGGTAATAAGGAAAATTATTTTAAAATCTTTGTAACAAATCTACCTTTCCGTTCGTAGATAGCTAAACTGCATTCAAATAATTAAATATCAAGGTATGAAAAAAGTATTGACCGTTTTGGCGCTGATAATTTCAGCTGTTGCATTTGCGCAAACAAAACAAATACGAACCGTGGGTGATTTTGAATCGATAAGCGGCGCAACCGGCATTAAGATCGAACTGACGCAGGGGAACACGAATGAGGTCATGGTAAGCACAAACGATAATCGTGTTATTGATAACATAAAAACAGTCGTAGAGCGCGGCGTGTTGAAGATTTACTACGACAACAAAATAAAAGTGGGCATTGATAAAGGAAGAAAGATAAATGTATATGTTACTTACAAAGCGATCAATAAGTTGAAAGGTAGCAGCGGTGCGGTTTTCACAGCTAAAAATGCGATCACTTCATCAACATTTTCTTTTGACATGACAAGCGGATCATATTTTACCGGAGAAATAAAAGCAACTACGCTCAGTATAGATCAAAGCAGCGGCGCAATCTGTAAAGTGACCGGGAACGCAACCAATGTAAATGCAGACCTGAGCAGCGGTGCAATATTTACCGCAAATGACCTGTCTTCTGAAACTTGTACAGCGTCAGTTTCTACGGGGGGAATTTTGAAGATCGGTGTAACAAAAAAACTTACCGTTAGCGGCAGCACCGGTGGCATAGTGAATTACAAAGGCAATCCGGAAGTACAGCAATCATTGAGTACCGGTGCAGTTGTAAGCAAAATCTAAATCAGTAACCATGAGATATTTCTTTTCTTTTTTTCTGTTGTTTGCCATGTTTGCAGCAACTGCTCAAAAGCAATTTGTGGTAGATGCGAATGCGGAGCCAAGACAGATACCGGGCAGCTTCAGCAGCATCAAAGTTTCTTCGGGTATCAATCTTTACCTGAGCAAAGGCGACGAAGAAGCGCTTGCAATAAGCGCTTCAGAAGAACGTTACAAAGCAGGCATAAAAACAGAGATCGCGGACGGTGTCTTACACATTTATTATTCAGGAGATAAATTTCATTACAACGGCAATTCATCAATGAACGTTTATGTTGCTTATAAAAATCTTGCACAAATCTCTGCAAGCGGGGCCGCAGATGTGTTGGTCGCCGGTGTGATGGAATTGCCTTTATTGAATCTGCAATTAAGCGGCGCCAGCAATATGAAAGGAGAACTTAATATTGGGGAGCTCAATATCAAACTTTCCGGTGCAAGTGATATGAGCCTTACCGGCAGCGCAAAAAATGTGAACATCGAAAGCAGCGGCGCAAGTGATGTGAAAGCATTCGGATTAACTGCGGAAACCTGCAATGCAAAGGTTTCCGGTGCAAGCGATGTAAATATTACCGTAACAAAAGAGATCTCTGCAAATGCAAGCGGGGCAAGCGATGTACACTTCAAGGGAAACGCAGAGATCAAAGCAAAACAAACAAGCGGTGCAAGTAGCTTTGCGCAGGTGAACAGGTGATATTTTTTGTTTAAACACAATGTGCACAAATGATTTTTAAATACAACGAAGATGATTTAAACACAAGGGTAACGAAGGATTCACAAGGGTAACAACATTATATAAACACAAAAGACACAACGTTTAATTGTTGTGCCCTTTGTGTTTATATAATTCCTTTATGTTTAAAACTGCTTACTTCTTAAACGCCCATAAAAGAAAATTAGTAAGGTTATCCGTACTGTTTGCTCCGTGATTTTTTTCGGAGATTGTACTTTCTTCAATACTCTTCGTATTCGCAGTAATTGCCTGCAATCCGCCGGCTGAAAGATTTTTTTGATCAGCCGTGATAAGCAATCTGATGTGCGGTTGTTTTCTCGATTTGTCAATAATATTCAAGATATCGTCAGAGATCACAGGATCAAATATGCCTGCTATTTGTATTTTTTCATCATTGTTCCATGCAATATCAAAACTGCTCACAGCGGCATTTCCGTAAGCGCAAATGGCCACGGAATTAAATTTTCTGATCACGACTTTTTTCTTCACGAAATTGTACAATTCATCACTTACAAAATCATTGAACTGTTTGTATTCTTTCGCTTCAGGCCCTTGGGCTTCTGCTAAACCATAATCTTTATCGGTGCCTTCAAAAGCAACGATTGTGAGGGGCTGTATTAATTTCTTTTTCCAAAGACTGTCCATGATCATTTTTACACGCATATTTTCCACCGCTGTTTTACCGCCGATAAACAGCAATAAATTCATATCCGCTTTATTTGTCGGCATCGGTGTGGTAATGATAGTAAGCGGTACATGGCGCTGCATGTGACGGCTATAAACGTCGTCTTCGTGTTGTTTTACGGGTGATTTGCAAGCCGTAAAAGCTGCAGTTGCAATCGTTAAATACATCAAAAAATTTCTCATAAATATTGATTTCAGATATTAAATCTATTAAAAGTTTGGCTGCAAACTTACATATCCTTATCTTTGCATCGCGAAGTAGAGCAGCGGTAGCTCGTCGGGCTCATAACCCGAAGGTCAGAAGTTCGATCCTTCTCTTCGCAACTAAAATATCCTCAGCTCAAAAGGTTTGAGGATTTTTTATTCTTAGCAGGTTTGGCTAATGAATTTGATTACCTCCTTTCTTTTCAATTGATCATGTAATCAGATCTTTCTCCTCAGCTGCTTTAAATTTTATTAATGAAAGCAGGATTCGTAAATATTTTCGGGAAGCCTAATGCAGGGAAAAGCACCTTGCTCAATGCACTGATGGGCGAAAAAATGGCCATCGTTTCGCATAAGGTGCAAACGACCAGACACCGTATCAAAGCAATTTTGACAGGCGATGATTACCAGATCATTTTTTCCGATACACCCGGCATCATTGATCCTAAATACAAGCTGCACGAAAAAATGATGCAGGCCGTTACTGGAAGTCTCGAAGATGCCGACGTAGCTTTGCTTATTGCCGACGCAGGTGAGGATCCTGCAGAAAGCCACGCAATCTTTCAAAAGCTGAGATTGAAAGCTCCCGTGATCATCGTGTTAAATAAAATCGATTCACTAAAAGCAACAGGAAAGTTGGAAGAGACCAAGTCTTTTTTTGAAGCGCAAACTTACTGTAAGGAAGTGATCCTGATTTCCGCATTGAAAAATACCGGCGTAAAAGAATTACTTGACCGCATTCTCTTCTATCTTCCGGAAGGTCATCCGTTTTACGAAAATGATGACCTTAGTGATATGCCGGTAAAGTTTTTTGTGAGCGAACTTATCCGTGAAAAAATATTTCAGCTGTATCATGAAGAATTGCCTTATCACACAACTGTTTTGATCCAGGAGTTTAAAGAAAAGACTACACTCATTAAAGTGCGTGCGGATATTATAGTGCAGCGGGAAACCCAAAAAGGAATCGTGTTAGGCGACGGCGGCAAAATGATCAAACAGCTTGGAACTTTGGCCAGGCAAGACATTGAAGCGTTCCTCGGCAGCAAGGTCTTTCTTGAACTTTATGTGAAGGTGAGACCGAAGTGGCGGGATAACGAAATGTTCCTGAAAGAATACGGTTATTAAAATGAAAAACGGATAATTGATACCGGATAATTTTTTCAGTTTGAATATTATTCTTTTTTCGTTTCCATCTTAAAGTAATAAATTAAATAATTACGGCTAATTGATAATCTGTAACACAACCATTATCAATTATCCATTTTCAATTATCTATTAATAATGTCGTTTACAGTAGCAATAACAGGTCGCCCGAATGTGGGCAAAAGCACTTTCTTCAACCGTATGCTGGAGCAGCGTAAAGCCATCGTGGATGACATGAGCGGCGTTACCCGCGACAGACAATATGGTGTAGCGGAATGGGCCGGTAAATCATTTAACGTGATCGATACCGGCGGTTTTGTAACCGGGAGTAATGATGTGTTTGAAACAGAGATTCGAAAGCAGGTGCATATTGCGATTGATGAAGCTGACGTAATAATATTTATGACGGATGCTGCTGCGGGTATCACGAATCTGGATGAGAGTATGTCTGAATTGCTGAGAAGAAGCACAAAGCCTGTTTTTTTGGTGGTAAACAAGGTAGATAACCATACACGAATGCTGGAAGCAAGTGAATTTTACAGTCTGGGATTTGAGCATATCTTCTTCCTGTCCTCTATCAGCGGAAGCGGCACAGGAGAATTGTTGGACGAGATCATTGCCCTAATGCCGGCAGATTCGGAAATTGTACCGGAAGATGAGGCCACACCGAAGTTTGCGATCATTGGTCAGCCGAACGTTGGTAAATCATCTTTGCTAAACGCCCTGATAGGGCAGGAGCGTACGATCGTAAGTGACATAGCAGGAACGACGAGAGACACCATTCACACGCATTATAATTTATACAACAAAGAATTTATTCTAATAGACACAGCAGGAATTCGCAGAAAAAATAAAGTGAATGAAGACCTTGAATTTTATTCGGTGATACGTGCGATAAAAGCGATGGATGAGGCTGATGTTTGTATCATTCTTATCGATGCGGGTAAAGGTATCACAGCTCAGGATCTTTCCATCTTCGCGATGGCCATCAAAAAAGGAAAAGGTATTGTGATGTTGGTTAATAAGTGGGATCTTATCGAAAAAGAAACAAATACGGCGAGAGATTATGAGAAAGAGTTGAAGCAAAGGCTTGCACCTTTTTCGGATGTTCCGATCGTATTTATTTCTGTAACTGAAAAGCAAAGGATCTTTAAGAGTATTGAAGCCGCATTGGAAGTATATGAAAACAGGCAACGCAAGGTGGCTACTTCGAAATTGAATGAAGTGATGTTGAAAGCGATCGAAACATTCCACCCTCCCGTAGTGAGAGGAAATGCGGTAAAGATTAAATATGTAACACAATTACCGGTGCGCACGCCAACGTTCGCATTTTTCTGTAACTATCCGGACGACGTTAAAGCACCTTATCAAAATTACCTGGAGAATAAGCTCCGCGAAAATTTTGATTTTAAAGGCGTGCCGGTAAGATTATTCTTCCGTAAAAAATAAATTCAGTCTGCCGGAAAAATTTAGATTTGTGATTCATTAAACTCAAAAAATAATACAATGAAAAAAATGTTCCTGATAGCTGCCGTAGGCTGCACATTTGCAGCCTGCAGCGATGAAAAAAAAGCAGAACCTGCAATGAGTGCTCCCACTGATACTACCTCTGATATGGCGGCTGAAGCATTGCGTAACGAAAAAATTGCGGAAACAGCCACGATGACTATGCCTGCCGAAGAAGGGGATATGATGATGAAAGAGGGGAAGATGATGATCATGAAAGCCGGTGCGTGGGTGGCTATGGATAAAGATATCACATTGGCAAACGGCTCAAAAGTTATGCTTAACGGGGACGTGAAAATGAAAGATCACACGATGAAAATGAGCGAAGGCGGCATGATCAAAACAAACGGCGATTTAATGGATAAAGACGGCAAAATGCTGATGTCGGGTACAGGAATGCATCCGGATCAAATGTCGGGAGATACAACACATAAGATGTAATTAAAGTTTGATTGTAGAGTAATTATTACACCCTCTGTAATAGAAAAAGCCTTTCTGAGAAGAAAGGCTTTTTTGTGCATAAAAATGAGCGGAAACGTTATCGGAAATAAATATTAACCAAAAATTAATATTTACTTTCAGCGTCCAAAATTTGTGGTTTTTACTTAGGGTAAATACTTATAAGTATTAACTACATATAAATCAATTGTCCATCACACACAACAAAAACGTTTTATGAAGAAGATCTACTCATTGCTTTTTGCTTTAGTTTCATTTACAACGGCTGTATTTGCACAACCTTCAAATTATATTTTTGCAGGTTCTACAGGTTCTTATACTGCTATTACCGGTACAGATCTGGGTGCAGCTGCGCAGGGTGATGATGTAGCGGTTGGAAATCTAACTATAGGATTCCCGTTTGTTTACAACGGAACCACATTCAACGTTTTTGCTGCGGCATCTAATGGTTTTATAGAATTGGGAAGTACACTCACTTATGCTAATAATACCGCTGCGGGATGGACTCCTTCAACAAATGCTTTGACCGGAAGAGCAAATGTGATCGCAGGTCTTTGGGATGATAACAATACTACAGGCAGCACTATAATTTATTCAACTACAGGTAGTTCACCCAACAGAGTTTTAACAGTGCAATGGACCGGGGTTCATATAGGAGGTGGCGGTTCTTCTACTAATCCTACAATCAACATGCAAATTCTTTTGTATGAAACCTCTAACAGGATTCAAGTAATTTACGGAACCACCAGTGCAGCTTTCACGAGTACAACAGCATCAATAGGTCTTTCCGGAAATGTTGGTAATTTTTTGAGTGTTACACCTACCGCCACCACAACACCTTATGGTACTACCAGTAATATTACCGAGAATACCTCTATTTCTGCATCTACTTTTTTCCCGACAGGAACAACATATACTTTCACACCTCCGCCTCCGTGTACAACTCCATCGTCTGTAGCTGCTTCAGTAAATGTAACACCGGGTGTGAATACTGCCGCAGGTAGCTTCACTGCGGCTCCGGCTGCCCCTTCAGGATATTTGGTGGTGCGCACAACAACTAATACTCAACCTGTTCCTGTGGACGGTACCTCGTATACTGCAGGATCTAATGCGATCGGCTATATAGAGTATGTAAACGCAGCTCCGGGCTCATTCACTTCAACGGGTCTTGTAAGCGGAACCACATATTATTATTGGGTTTTTTCTTACAATACAACTTCGTGTACGGGTGGACCTTTATATAGTATTTCGGCAACTTCAACCGTTGCTTCTACGGGTGCTTGTTCAATCGGCGGTGTAAAATCCGTTGGACCGGGTGGGGATTATGCTACTTTAAAGGCTGCAGCAGATGCTCTGGTATTAAATGGAATTACCGCACCTGTTATTTTAGAATTGAATGCCGCATATTCGAATACTACAGATGCTACATTTCCTATTGTTTTGGGTAATGTACCTTGTGCAAGTCCATCCAACACAATTACCGTTCGTCCTGCAGCAGGTGCAGGCGCAAAAACCATAACAAGCAGTAATACCACGGCCACTATAGATATTAATGGTGGTAGTTATTGGATTATCGACGGGCGTCAGGGTGGTACAGGTTCTTCAAAAAGTTTGACGATATCAAATACGAGTGCTGCCACAGGTGGCGCAGCAGTAAGATTTATTAATGACGCCGTATCCAATACCATCAATTATGTTGCAGTTACAGCATCATACTCTTCTGCGTCTTCCGGAATTATTTCATTCAGTACCACGACAGGAATCACGGGTAATGATAACAATACTATTTCTAATTCAGATATTGACGGTGGTGCCGGAGCGACAGCATCTCCGACTGCCACTGTGATCAATGGAATTTACTCATCCGGGTCTACAACAACAACAGTTTTAAATAACAGCGGAAATACCGTTTTAGGATGTAACATATTTAATGTGTTTAATGCTGCGACCGGTTCTAACGGAATTTCTTTGTCAAGCGGAAATACCGATTGGACAATAAATAATAATAATTTTTATCAGACAGCCGTTAGAACTTCTACTGCTTCAGGTACATATTCAGCTATAAGTGTAAGTAATACATCTGGAAATAACTTTACCGTTAACGGGAATATGATAGGAGGGTCTGCGGCAAATGCTGCAGGTGCTGCATGGACGTTTTCAAACACCACTTTTACGAATCGATTTATCGGTATCAGTTTGTCGGTAGGAACCACTGCTGCCAGTAACATTCAAGGAAATACAGTTGCAAATTTTGCTGTAGGAACAAATTCAACCGCTACTACTGGCAACGGTAATTTTAGTGGTATCTCTGTAACCGCAGGTAACGCCAACATCGGGACAATCGCAGGCAATACAATCGGGAGCGGAACATCAACAGGTTCTATTACCATAACTGCATCTGCCACGAGCGGCACCGCAAATATGATATCTTATTCCGGCTCGGGTATCGTAGATATCAGGAACAATGCAATAGGCTCCATCAATCTTTTAGGAACTTCGGCCACAATTTCTCAGGGAATAAACGGGATCTACGTGAGCGGAGGTACGCCAACCGTTAGTAACAATATCATAGGAAGCCTTTCCACTCCTAACAGTATTAATTCATCTACTGCAACAACTGCAGGTACGCAAGCACTTTCCGGAATACAGGTAACATCGGGCGTAACGGTTGCAAATGCAATATCAGGCAACACCATTGCAAATATAACGGGCGCTTCTACATTCACATCTGCCATCGTGAGGGGAATAATTTACAACGGTACCGGGTTCTGTACGATTTCTCAGAATATTGTTCATGACATCAGTTCTGCTTCTGCCAACACAACTGTTGCCGGCGGAGCGACTGCTGTTCAGGGTATTTTGTATACAGGAACCTCCCCGCTCGGAGGTATAGTTTCACAGAATACTGTATACACGATAAAGGCTACTAATAGCGGTACAGTTGCGACAGCTTCAAGCGGAATAGGCTATTCCAACGCTACAGCAGGAACGGTAAATGCTAACAGAATATATGATATTCAAAATGCATCTACGGGAACTACAGCGACCGCACCGCCGCTAGCGATCGGATTACTTATAAGAGCTGCAGTTACTTCAGGAACATTTTCAAATAATATGATTTCTTTGGGAACAGGGCAAACTACCAATACAGAATTCGTAGGGATTATGAATAGTTTTACTACAGGAACTATAAGCATTCATTACAACAGCATCAACATTGCCGGAACGGCGGGAACCGGTTCTTTGCCAAGTTTTAGCTTTCTTCGCGGAGATAACAGCGGAACTGCCATTACAACACAGGTTGACATAAAGAATAATATTTTCATCAATCAACGTACAGGCGGAACAGGTAAGCATTATGCTATTGCAAATCAGAGCACAGCAGCAAGTACAACAGGGTGGGGAACAAACGCATCAAATTTTAATGTGCTTAATGCAACAGCTGCAACTATTGGCTTGTGGGGAGCAACAGATCAAACCTTCGCGGCTTGGAAATCCGTTTCTGCAGGAGATGGCAGTAGTTTATCAGGAATATCAATTGTATTTGCCGGAGTTGCTACAGCAGATTTACATATTAATATGGGGACAACTCCTACGCCTCTTGAATCCGGTGGAACATCAGTAGCAACTGTAACGGATTTCGATAATCAGTCACGTCCGGGTCCAACAGGCTCTTCTAACGGTGGCGGAGCAGCTTCCGATATCGGTGCTGACGAATTTGATGGTGTGGGTTCAGATCTTACAGCTCCGTCTGTTACTTATACAACGCTTGTATCTACTGCATGTTTAACAGACAGAACACTTACTGCAACAATTACAGACGCAAGCGGTGTGAATATTTTGTCAGGTACGAGACCGAGACTTTATTTCAAAAAAGCAAGTAATGCAAATACTTATAATAATAATACAAATGCCACTGACGGTTGGAAATATGTAGAAGCGACAGGAGCAGGCGGCTCGCCTTTTAATTTTACTACTAACTATGCCCTTCTAAACGGTGGTGTAACGGGAGGCGACTTTATTCAATATTTTGTGGTTGCACAGGATAATGCAGGCACACCAAATGTGGCGATAAACATAGGTACTTTTGCAGCCAATCCAACAACTGTTTCACTTACAGCAGCAGCCTTTCCATTGACCGGAACAATAAATCAGTATACACTTATACCTACTTTATCATCAGATGTTACTATCGGAGCTACAGGAACTTACACAAGTCTTACAGGCACTTCAGGATTATTTGCAGCGATTAACGCAGGTGGTCTGTCTGCCAACATTAACGCAAAAATTATTGATGCTTCAATTACTGAATCCGGTGTTGTTGCATTAAATCAGATCACTTACGGATGTGCCGGACTTTACACATTAACCATCAAACCTGATGTGGGTGTAAATGCTGTGCTAACGGGTGCTTTCCCTGCCGCATCCACGATCAAACTTAATGGTGCTGATAATGTGATAATCGACGGTAGTAATAACGGAACAGCAAGCCGTAATCTTACCATCCAAAATACAACAACAACTACTTCAGGAAATGCAGTTATCTGGCTTGCATCACCTGCTGCAGGAAACGGTGCCAACAATAACATCATTAAGAATACGATCATTGAAGGTAATGCCGCCACAACCACATTTATGGGTATGTATGTGGGCGGAACAACTTCGATAACAACAACTGCCACCGGCCTGGAAGCTAATAATTCCAATACGATCACGAATAATCTTTTCAGAAAAACACAATACGGCTTAGTGATGTTTGGTTATTCTGCAACCTCGCCGGATTTGAATAACGTGATAAGTAATAACAGCTTTGGTACTACAACAACAGGCGAAGGCTTTTCGTTGGAAGGTATTCATACAGACAGAGAACAAAATGTTACTGTTTCCGGCAATGAAGTTCAAAATATTGTTGTAACCGGCTCATCAACCGCATTTGGTATTCGTCTGCTTGATTTTAAAAACGGACTATGCTTTAATAATAAAGTGCATGATATTCTATATACCGGAAGTTCAACAGCCAAAGTTTACGGTATTGCAGTAACCAGTTCTACTTTTGCAACATCAGCAAATCCTTCACAGGGTCAGATCTATAATAATATTGTTTATAAATTAAATTCTTCAGCCACAAGCAGCACCTGGAATACAACAGGTATTCTTGCCGGACAAGGATATGGAGATAAATATTATTACAATACCGTATCATTAACAGGGCAGTTGGCAAACAGTTCTGCCGGACTTGCAGCAGCTTTTGCAAACGGTGACGGGAATTTACCGACAGTAGGTACAAATATCGATGTGAGAAATAACATCTTCAGTGTTACCGGCTCAAGTTCAACCGCAGGGGGAAATTTCTGGGCCACTTATTCTCTCGCAACTACACTTGCAGGGTCTACATTGAATTACAATGACCTTTATTGTAACGGTACGGGAGCTACAAATAATGTAGGAAGATTCAACGGAACCAATTCAACGACTCTTGCTGCATGGCAAACGTCCACGGGCATGGAAGCAAATTCTATAACAAGCGATCCTTCATTGAACAGCCCGTCGAATCTTATATTGAACGCAGGGTCTCCTGCAATAGGTGCCGGAAATAATGCGGGTACCGGTATAACTACTGACATTGTCGGAAGTGTAAGGAGTAATGGTACACCTCCTGCAGGCTCGTCTATGGGGGCATATGAAAATGCCGGTGATTTTGCCGGTCCTGTTATAACTTATACAGCAATAGCAAATACTTCCTGCACAACCCAGCCGACTTTTAATGCAACAATAACTGATGTGAGCGGAGTTAATATTGCGTCAGGAACAAGACCAAGATTGTACTATAAAAAATCAACTAACACCAATACATATAATGGTAACACAAGTACAACAGACGGCTGGAAATATGTTGAGGCTGCCGGTGCCGGTGGCTCACCTTTCAGCTTCACCTTTGATTACTCATTGTTGAATGGTGGATTTACATCAGGTACAATTCAATATTTTGTTGTAGCGCAGGATAATGTTGCCACACCTAATGTTGGTATCAATAACGGTACGTTTACAGTAAACCCTGCTTCGGTATCCTTAACAGCAACTGCTTTTCCGCTCACCGGTACCATTAATCAGTATACACTATCCCCGTCTTTATCTGCAGATGTTACAATCGGAGCTTCAGGAACTTACACAAGTCTTACAGGTGTTTCAGGATTATTTGCTGCAATTAATGCGGGTGGTTTATCTGCAAATATTAATGCGAAAATTATTGATGCTTCTGTAACTGAAACGGGTACCGTTGCCCTGAACCAAATTACATATGGTTGTGCCGGACTTTACACATTAACCATCAAACCTGATGCGGGTGTAAATGCTGTAGTTACAGGTTCTATGAATGCAGGTGCTACGATAAAATTGAACGGTGCTGATAATGTGATCATCGATGGTAGTAACAATGGTACAAACAGCCGCAACCTAACGATTCAAAATACAACTACAACTACTTCAGGAAATGCAGTTATCTGGATCGCTGCTCCTGCTTTAGGAAACGGCGCAAATAACAATATCATAAAAAATACTGTTATTGAGGGTAATACTGCTACAACTACGTTTATGGGAATGTACGTGGGTGGAAGTACTTCAATTACAACCATAGCGAGTGGTTTTGAAGCAAATAATACAAATCTTATCACCAATAACCTGTTCAGAAAAACACAATATGGCTTAGTTATGTTCGGTTATTCTGCTGCCTCGCCTGATTTGAATAACGTGGTAAGTAATAACAGCTTTGGTACTGCAACAACAGGAGAAGGATTTTCGTTGGAAGGTATTCACACAGACAGAGAACAAAATATTATTATCTCCGGAAATGAGATACAAAATATCACCAATGCTACGACAACAACTAATATGTTTGGTATCCGGTTGCTTGATTTTAAAAACGGATCTTGCTATAACAACAGGATCCATGATATTTCTTATACCGGCACATCAACAGGAAGAGTATATGGTATCGGGGTGACCAGTTCAACATTTACTACTTCGGCAAACCCTTCTCAAGGTCAGGTTTATAATAATTTTGTTTACAAACTGAACTCAACAGCAACCAATATCTGGAATGTTACGGGTATTCTCGCCGGGCAAGGTTATGGCGATAAATATTATTACAATTCTGTGAATCTTACCGGGCAATTGTCAAACAGTTCTTCGGGAGGTGCGGCAGCTTTTGCGATTGGTGATGCTAACCTTACTACTGTAGGCACTAACGTTGATGTGAGAAACAACATCTTTAGTCTTACAGGATCCAGCACAACTGCAGGAGGAAACTTCTGGGCAGTTTACACGCCTGCTACAACACTTACAGGATCTGTGTTGAATTATAATGACCTTTATTGCAACGGTACAGGCGTAACAAATAATGTAGGTAGGTTTAACGGAACAAATTATACAACACTTGCTGCATGGCAAGCTGCCACAGCAATGGAAGCGAATTCTGTGGCAGGTAATCCTCAGTTCAATTCTGCAACTGATCTGCATATAAATCCTGCAGCCGGCACACCGGTAGAAAGTGCTGCCACGCCGATAGCCGGCATAGGATCTGATATTGATGGCGATGCAAGAAACGGCTCTACGCCGGATATGGGCGCTGATGAAGGAAACTTTACACCGGCTGTAACAAATGATGCGCAGGCAACCGCCTTTATCGATCCTGTAAATGGCGCTACTAAATCTGCGAATACTCCATTCACTCCTATTGCATCCTTCACGAATAACGGTACAGTTACACAATCAAATGTGCCTGTTCGCTACCGCATCGTTGGTCCTTCGCCTTCAACTGCAGAAGTGTATAATCAAACAGGAACGATTACTTCATTACCATCGTTTGCAACTGCTAACTTTAGCTTCCCTGCAGCAACAATTACTGCTGCAGGCGTGTATACGATTTATGCAAAGGCAGAACTGGCAGGAGACGGAGTGCCTGCAAATGACCAGATCACAGGCACATTAAATGTGGAAGCGCCGCTTTGCGGAATTTATGCAGTAGGTGCTTCACAACCCGCAGGATTCCAGAATCTTACTCAGGCGGTTGGTAAATTAAACACCCTTGGTGCTTCATGCCGTGTAACTTTCGAATTGCAATCTGATTATAGTTCAACGGGTGAAACTTATCCGATTTCAATCAATGTATATCCGGGTATGAGTTCATCCAACAGCTTTACGGTAAAACCTGCCGCAGGTGTAACAAGTACAATCAGCGGTTCGCTCGCAAGCAACGCACTGATTAAAATCAATGGTGCATCTTTTGTAACCATCGACGGAAGCAATAACGCATCAACGACACAAAATCTCACGATCAATAATACAGCTACCACTGCACCATCGGGAGTATCGGTAGTAAGTCTTGGTTTAGGAGCGGGATCAACCAACTCAACGATCAAAAATTGTTTGATCACGACCGGAGTAGCCACATCATTGGGTTATGGAGTTTCTATAGGCGGAGGTACGCCGGGTACGGCAGGTGCTGATAACGACAACATTACCATTCAAAACAATGCTATTACTGCCGCACCTGTCGGTATTTATGCAAGTGGCACTACTGCGGTAAGCGCGGGTGCGGATGATAATTTGTTGATCACTAATAATACAATCACATATAATTCATCGCTTGCAAGTATCGGTATTCAGGCTGCCAATTCGCTTACTTCATTGATAAGAAAAAATACGGTTTCCGAGCAAACAAGTTCAAGTCAGGCACCTACGGGCATTTCTGTAGAAGGCGGCTACATTAATTCATCTGTGTCTGCAAACAATATCATCAAATCGCTTACAACCAATACAAGTGGTTACGGCGGTCGTGGTATAACTGTGGGAACAGGAAATGCTACCAGCAATCTTACGATTGACAATAATTTTGTAAGCGGCGTGAACGGATCTGATTTCTCTTCTTTTACTAACTCATCTTCGATGGGAATTGTAATAGGTACAGTGGGAAGCAGTTCTACGCTAACCACTTCAGCGGGCGGTATCAATTTACTCTATAACACTGTGAGTATGTCAGGTGCAATAGGTGCCGGTTCCACATCAGCTATAACGACTGCGATTTATATCGGTAGTGGTGCAACTGCTATGGATCTGAGAAATAATATATTTTCTAATACAATGACAGGCGTAAATACAGGCCAAAAAAATTACGCTATTTATTCTGCTGTTGCAAATACTGCATACACCAGAATAGATTACAATGATTATTATGTAGCCAACTCTTTTAATGCAGCTTCTGCGGTACTTGGCTATTTAGGCGGCGACCAGGCAACGCCTACTGCATTAGCTACAGCTTTCGGGCAAAACACAAATTCTCAAAACGGTCAGGCAACTTTCATTTCAGCATCTGATCTTCACTTGGTAACGCCGAATACAAATAACTTTAATTTCCTTGAAAGCAAAGGAACTGTTGTTGCCGTTACTACCGACTATGATGCTGACGCAAGGCCAAACGGGACTGCGCCGGATATCGGAGCTGATGAGTTTGTAGGCGCGATTCCTTCCTGTGCGGGTGCAACAACTGTAGCGGTAGTAAGCGGAAGTCTTACTCCAACTTCAGCTTCGATCTCGTGGACAGGTGCGGGCACATTCCTTTTGGAATACGGCCCGTCCGGGTTTACCCCGGGAACTGCTGCAACAGCGGGAACAAACGGAACTGTACTTAATCCTGCAGTTTCTCCGCAGGCAATGGCAGGTCTTAGCGGAAATACAATATATGATGTGTACATCCGTCAAATATGTTCAGGTCCAACTTACAGCCTGAACAGTCCTGTTATAACGTTTACTACCCCGATTTCAAACGATGATGCCCCAGGTGCGCTTACGCTTACATTAGGCGCCGGCTGCACGGGTAATCCTTATACATTGGTCGGAGCTACGGCCTCAGCAAATGAAGTATTCCCGAGTTGTTCCGGTTCTGTAATAACACCGGTGTGGTTTAAATTTGTAGCTCCGGCTTCGGGCGCTGTTAGAGTGAGCACTGACAATGCTCCTTCAGGAACATTAACAGATACCAGAATCGGCTTATTCAGCGCCGGTAATGCTAATGACTACAGTACTTTCAATATAATCGCTTGTGATGAAGATGGCGGATCGCTGATCAACTCAGGATTTATGTCGGTAATGTATTCTACAGGACTCACGCCCGGTGCTACATATTATGTTGCAGTAGATAAATTTGGTACTTCAACTTCTGCAGGCACGTTCTGTGTTACAGTAGATGAATTGAATTCATCGATGCTGTCGACTACAAATACCTGTACAAGTACTTATCAAACTCCTTTTAACGGTAGCATTACGAATTACAAGGGTTGGATCTCATTGCTGGATGCGAACAGTAAATTGGTTGCTTTGGTTAGAAAACCAACAACAGGAACAGCTGAAAATTTATTTGTGCCATCGCAAAACATCAATACAGGTGCTGTACGCCAGACAGGTGGTGTGTATTATTTAAACAGAAACTTCAGAATAGCATCAACAGAAACGAATGTAGACGTACAGTTTTTCTTCCTTAATACAGAACTGAATTCACTTATTGCCCAGGATCCCGGAGCGGTACTTGGCAACATTGGCGGTGCAAAACAAACTGATGCAGGTGGTTGTCAGAACAACTTTGCAACAGCCAACGGTGCATATACTCTATTCTCTCAAACCGGTAATGGAACTGTAAACGGGCTAAGTTGGATTACAACAAATGTTGCAAGTTTCTCTAATTTCTATTTGTATAACGTGAACAGATTACTTCCTGTAACAATTGATTATTTCAAAGGTGCAAAAATTGCTGCCGGTAATTACCTTAATTGGAAAGTTACCTGCACGAGCACACCATCGGTACAACTGGTATTGGAAAGAAGCAACGATGGCAGAAGCTTTAAACCAATACAGGATCAAACAGCAACGGCATTACGTTGCCAGCAGGAATTCAATTATACAGATGCAAGTCCGCTTTCAGGTATGAACTATTACAGGTTAAAAATCATTACACCTGACGGAGCATTCCGTTACAGTGTGATCGTAGCATTGATCAACAAAGACAAAGGATTTGAATTTGTGAACATCGCACCTAACCCTGTTAAGAATACTGCAACACTAACGCTTACTACCGTAAAAGGCGGTAAGATGGATCTCGCAGTTACAGATATTACGGGTAAAATGGTGATGCAGCAATCAGTTATCACAACCGGTGGCAATAATACGATCAATATGAATTTTTCAACACTCGGAGCCGGCACCTACCAAATAACGGGTATCGCACCGGATGGTGAAAAGAAAACAATTCGTTTTGTTAAGTTGTAATAATCATCAATCAGCAAAAAGCCTCTTCATTTGAAGAGGCTTTTTATTTATAGAAGATACATGATCAGGGAATATGAGGATGCATCATTTTTTTAATAACGATCCATGCAACTACAATCAGTATCAAAACCGTGATCACGGTGAGGTATACAAATTTTTGGTCCGGAAGAACGGATCGTTTCTTTTTACTTTTCTTAAGCTGATGGCGAAGTCCTGCATTGAGCTGCTCGATCATTCCCAGCGCCTGCTCATTACTTATCCTTGATAAACCTTCGGCAGTATCCTGCTCAAATGCAGCATCCTCAGGATGTTCCGTAGGTTCGTCAAGTGCAGAATGCAGAGCTGATAAAGCCTTTTTTCTTTCTGCTTCCTGATCGCCGTTGTTCAATATGTTGTTGAGATCATTATTCATGATTCGTCATTCTTTGCAAATATATCTTCAGATTTCGTTTGCCGTTTTGAATATTACTTTTTACCTGCATCAAAGGGTAGGCGGTAAGTGCTGTTATTTCCTGGTAGCTTTTCTTTTCAAAATAAAAAAGACTGATACAGATCCGCTGCTCTTCATTCAATTTTGTGATCGCTTCTTCCAGGTGGGTGAGCGTGGCTTCTTTTTCCTGCGGCGTTTTATCGTCTGTTGTTTCTTCCGCAGTAAAATTATCTTTTATTTCAACGGGTTGTTTGTGCCTGTCACGCAGTTTCATGAGGCAATGATTCTTTGCGATCATATACAGCCAGCTTTTGAAATAATCAACTCTGTATTTCTGTAGTTCACTGATCACTTTAAGAAAGATCTGTTGCACACTGTCTTTCGCATCTTCTTCATTCTTCAGGTATTTGAGCGAAACACCCAACAACATTGCAGTATAGCGTTGCAGCAATATTCCCAGCCAATCGTTGTTGCCGTCTTTATAAAAAAGCTGCAACAATTCTTTATCATCCTTATCGTCGTATCGGTTCTGCATCAGTAGCGTTATGACAAATATTTTTTTATTGGATGACAGGAAACGGAGATTCCATAAATATTAAGCAGATATATTTTCCCCCCTTTCTGCTTTAACGCCGGCTTTAGGAACAGGCTTTGAAGGCCAAAGCATTTTTGCCGCTATCAGAATGAGTACAACAGCGAATATTTTTTTAAGCATATCCTGCGGAACTGTAAGTGCGATCCTGCTGCCGAAATAGCTGCCAATAAAAAATGCAACGGCGATGACGGCTGTGACCGGAATATTTACATAGCCTGCTTTATAAAATTGGATTACACCAAGGAGACCGATCGGCAGCAGTAAAATTGCTAGTGATGTGCCTTGCGCCGTTCGCTGGTCAAATGCTAAAAAATAAACAAGTGCAGGAACGATAATGATCCCGCCGCCGATGCCTACAACGCCGCTGAGCACGCCTGCGGTTAATCCCACAGCCAGCAGGATGATCAATGTGTGCGTATCCATCTTTCTAGTTTTTTGTTTTTCCATTATCGGGAAAATGTTCAGTGTACATTTTGATCGAAGCATTGATCACTTCATAAGCGATCTCTTTGTTTTGAAACTCGTCGATCTCTACTTTTTTATTTTCCAAAACTTTGTACTGCTCGAAATAATTTTTGAGCACATTAAAAAAATGCACGGGCAATTCACTGATCTCCTTGATGTGATTCACAGACGGATCATTTGCGGCTACAGCGATGATTTTGTCATCTTTTTCGCCATTGTCAATCATCTGCATATTGCCGATTACCGTTGCTTTCACTAGGCAAAGCGGAACAATACTTTCGCTGCACAATACGAGAATATCCAGCGGGTCGCCGTCCTCACCAAGTGTTTGCGGTATAAAACCATAATTCACTGGGTAATGAAAAGAAGAGTAGATCACACGGTCGAGTTTCAGCAAGCCCGTTGTTTTATCGATCTCATATTTGCAACTGCTGCCTTTGGGAATTTCTATTAATCCGTTTACCTGCGCAGGAGCGCCATCGCCGTATCCCGCGCCATGCCATGGATGAAGTACATACATAATTAATAATTTAAAAGCTTAAAGCCTGCAAATGCGGCTGCAATACACCCTGCGACGCTTACAAATATATATAATGCCGCTGTTGAATAATTGCCTGTGCGGAGAAGCTGTATATTCTCCAGACTGAACGCCGAAAAAGTAGTGAATCCGCCGCAAACGCCCGTCATTAAAAACAATTTAAGGTTGTCGCTTAATCCATCCTCTCTTAAGCCTGCGGCAAAAAATAAGCCTATCAAAAAACTTCCTGCAATATTTATCAGTAATGTGGAAACGGGAAAAGTTCCGTTCTTCCAGATAAGGTAAGCTGCAAAACGCAGCATTGCACCGATCGCACCACCCAAGCCAACCCACAAAAAGTTTTTCAGCGTGAGCATTAATTAGCAGTTGAATCGCCCGAAGTAAATTTAAAATCAACCTTCCATTCGTTTTCCTGTTTTACCAGCTTGATGTTCATGGGTTGGTTCATGTAGGTATTGCTGTAATTGATAACGGCTACGGAATCATTCACATCTGTATCGGTATTGATGTTGTAAGAAGCCGCTTTATAAGCTTGTTTTTTTTCTGCAGGAAGTCTGTCATAAAAGGTTTTGTACGATTCAAATAATTCTACATTGCGCGGATCTTTCAACAGGAGCTTTTGCGCCGAATTAAAATCGCCGTCAAGTGTAGCCCGGATAAAATTCCTTCCTGCATCCAAAGCATTGTCCGATTTTGAAGAAGCGGTATCCTTGCATGAAAACAACATTACTGTTGTACACGAAACGATGCTAATTCTTTTGAGTTTTAAAAGCATGTTGTTTGATTACTTTATTTATTGATTGGTCTTTTAAAGGTAACATCTTTCTCAGGCATAAAAAAAAGCACTCTTATCAGAATGCTTTTTTTAAATATCTCAAATGAAATTAGTGCATTTGCATCTTCGCAGTATCCATCGCCTTTTTAACCTCATCCACCAGAGAGTCAGTATTCATCTTCTTGATTTCATCAAGGCCTTTACCAACACTGTCTTTCAGGCTATCCATATTTATTTCTTTTTTATCCATTTTTTCTGTAGCCATTTGCATCAGGCTGCCTTTATCAAAAGCAACTTTCCATTTTCCACCTTCTTTTTTCAACGGGAAATTCGTAGTCTCGCCACTTGCTTTATCTTTTACAGGAACTTTTGCATTATCCCCGGTTATCACTGCGTCGCCAAATTCCATTTTCGATTTGTTGAATTTGTCCATTTCTTTACCGGCGGAAGTATCTTTCATACCCATTTCCAACATGCCCAACAAAGCCGCGCTTTCAGTAGTTGAAAGTTCTTTCACTGTAGTCATGTCTTTTTTACCCATAGCATCAAACCATGCGTTTAATACTTCGTTTGGGTTCCCGTCTTTGGAGCTTTTACAGCCTACAAAAAAGAAAGAGCAGATAACTGCTGCGAACAATAATTTTTTCATAACAAACTTTTTAGTTTTAAGGCGCAAAAATATTAATATAATCTGTAATTCAGAAACCCGATTTTGTGTGAAAGGCTGTCGAGGATAATATCATCCACACCAATGAACTCAAAATTCTTTATAAAGCTGTGGCGAAAGCGGATAGCGCTGTCGCTTGCACGTAGAAAACATTTGTAAATAAATTCTGCGCAATACATTTTGTCATCTGTTTTAAGATCGAAATCAAGATCAAATTTTATTTGTTGCTGATAAAAATGCTGTGCGCTTTCGATCAATCTTTTCTTGGTTTCGGATGGGATATTAAAGCGAAATAATCCCGCAGCAGTATTATCAACAGGAGATGTGAAAGCTTCAAAACTTTCCCGAAGCAAACATTGAGCAGGATTCCATTCACCGCCCAGCGCATGATAAATAAAAAGACTGTCTTGTTCTATACTGGCAATGCCGCAATGGGAAAATGTTTGATCTCTCCTGTTCAATTTGCGCAGACTCTGACTGGTGAAATCATTTCCTGTTCTGGTTATGATATCTCCTGTTTGTACAAGTTTCTTTAAAGTCTGCAATGCGGTATCCGCACGCATCATCGAATGTGCCGCTTTTGCAGAATCTCCTTTAACGTCCGTCATCCTGTTATATGAGGATTCATTATTACAGGATGCGATAAAAAAAATAAGGCAGCCCGTAAGCCACCTTATTCCCTGATAGGTTTTCTTCATTAATTTGAAATTACGAACGTGATGTTCTTGCTTTTTGTTCGGCTTCTTTTTCGATCATCGTGCGTTCGTCATCTTTGTTGTAAGCTTTAATGATCGCTTTTACCAAACGGTGTCTTACCACATCTTCTTCATCCAGTTCAACGTATGAAATGCCGTCGATATTTTTCAATAATCTTGTTGCACGCCACAAACCGCTTTGCTGATTTTTCGGAAGATCTACCTGTGTAGGATCACCGGTAATTATCGCTTTTGCATTTGGTCCGATACGGGTAAGAAACATTTTTATCTGAAGGTCATTTGTATTCTGCGATTCATCTAAAATGATAAAAGCATTATCCAGCGTACGTCCACGCATGTATGCGAGCGGTGCGATCTCAATAGTACGTGTGCTCATATAATACGCCAGCTTATCTGCAGGGATCATATCATCCAATGCATCGTATAAAGGACGCAGATACGGATCGATCTTTTCTTTCAAATCGCCCGGAAGGAAACCAAGACTTTCGCCTGCTTCTACTGCCGGACGGGTAAGTATGATCTTCTTGACAGTTTTATTTTTCAACGCTCTCACCGCCAGGGCAACAGCAGTATACGTTTTACCTGTACCTGCGGGGCCGATCGCGAAAACGATATCGTTCTTGTCGCATGCCTGCACCATCAGTTTTTGATTAGCTGTTCTTGCTCTTACAGTTTTACCGTTAGGGCCGAATACCAACACATCGTTGGGATTGCGGTCGATGAAATTATCAACGCTTCTTTCATCATCACCACCGAGAATTTGTTCAAAATAATTTTCACTCATATGACCGCTTCTTTCGAGGTAACGAAGCAAAAGATCTATTTTTTCTTTAGCTTCTTCAATTTGTTCCGATGAACCGCTGAGTTTAATCTGTTTTCCTCTGCTGAGGATCTTAAGGAGAGGGAATTTTTTTTTCAGAATGTCGAGCTTGCCGTTGTTAACTCCGAAAAATTCAATGGGATTTACGTTCTCTAAATTAATAATGGTCTCTGTCAATTGTAACCTTGTGTTTGGTTTTTAATTCGCTGTTTGCCGGCAGCGTGTATGTCATCCAAATTTAATAACAGAAACAATTGTTTCCCGAAATAAATTATGCACATTATCCAAAATCTGTGTGAAAACTTTATCAGAATTTCGCTGTTATCTTTAGGTTAACGAGTCGGGGAGTAAGGCGGTTTGGTAAAGCATAAACGGTATTTGAGAAATCTTTGATGAGCTGAAAAGAGATCGTATTGGCCCGGTTGATGAGGTTAAATACTTCTAAACTCGCCCAGATATTTTGAAATTTACGGAAAGGACTATGGCTTCTTCTTACGGTTTTTTCGCTTAGGAGTAAAGCGCTGAAACCCATATCCACCCTAATATACGAAGGAATGATAAGTCCGTTACGGTACTTCACCGCATTAGGAATATTGTAACTCATATTGCTGCCGTAGATCGCATTCAGGTGAACTTTAAAATTTTTATTTGTCGGTAAATAATCTTCCAGGTAAAGACCAACCGTGATGAAACGATCTGTCGGACGACGTACATAACCAACGTCTCTTCTCACGCTGTCGGTAACCACAAGGTCAGTGGAAGCAGGTCCGATGATTTCTCCCGAAGCATTTTTGTAATCGTAATAATGATCGCCGGCAATGTCTTCTTTCGTACGCATCAAACCGATGCTGAGCCAGCTTTCCGCGTCTTTCACTAATTGACCGAAAAGACGGAATTCAACACCTGTAGCGTATGCTTTTGCGTTGTTGCTGCCGAGGTAACGGATCTTCACATTATCAATATCGTACGGGATTACGTCGGTCAAAGATTTGTAATAAGCTTCCGTAGTGAAGCGCATTGGCAGGTCGTGTAATCCTTTGAAATTATAATCAGCGCCGGCCACAAACTGAAGACTTTTCTGTGCTTTGATATGGGTATTTAATGTGCCGTCATACTTTCTCAGCTCGCGATAAAAAGGAGGCTGATCGTAAATACCTGCTGCTGCCTTAAGTACCAGATCCTTTTTAGAACGTGGCTTCCAGCTGATCTGTGCACGCGGACTTAACAAAAATTGTTGATTGAGCGAGTTGTAATTAAATCTCACCCCGGCCTGCAAAGTAACATCGCTGCTGCTGCTTTTTGACAAACGAATATTGTCCTGCACATAGCCGCTGTACTTTTGAATATCTAAATCTGAATTGCTGTTTTGCGAACTGTATAATGCGAGCGCACCCAATGTATAACGCAAAGAGTAACCTGCGGAATCGCGGTATTCAAATGCAGCAAGCTTGTCTTTAATATTTGTCTGTTCCGCACTCAGGCCCCATTGAACAAATTGTTTACCGTTCTCATAACTTCCTTTATGGCTTGCGTTATATATTTCAATGTTCAGGAGGTTACGATTGTAGTTCTGATTGTATCCTGCGCCGAGCGGATTGGTGATCTGTCCGAATGTTGGACTTGAATTATCAAAATCGCGATCACCGAAAAGATAGGCTCCGCCGATATCCGAATTCTCTTTTTCAGAATCTTTAAAGCGACTGATCAACCATTTTAATTTTACTTTTTTATTCATCGCCTGCGATAAGGAAAGTCCCAACAAACTTGACGTGTAGCTGTCTTTTTCCTGTCCGTCAAAATAAACATCCAGGCCAAGATTGGAAGTAAAGAAAGGAGAGAAGACAGAAGTTGTTTTCTTAACAGACTCCGGGTAAAAAGTAAATCGTGAAGCGGAGATAATTCCCGTAAGTTCCAGTTGTAGTTTGTCTGATAATTTATAGGTAATAAAGCCCTGCGCATCAGATGCGGACGGAATGTAAGAGCCTGTTGTAGGTTGATTACTTAACAAATTCCGGTTACTTTTATTTCTGACACCTGCGATATAAGAAAGTTTGCTGTTTTTCGATGCTCCTTCAAACTGAAGGCCCTGTTCGAGCAGGCTCACATAAGCACTTCCGCCGAATTTCAAAGGCTTACTGTACTGAATATCGAGTACGCTGCTCATTTTATCTCCGTACTTACTTTGGAAACCACCGGTATAAAAATTAATATTTTTTGTAAGCGCAGGATTGATAAGGCTTAAGCCTTCCTGTTGGCCACTGCTCACGAGATAGGGACGATAGATCTCAAAATCGTTGATGTAAACAAGATTTTCATCGTAGTTGCCGCCACGTACATTGTATTGCGAAGTAAGTTCATTGTTACTTCCTACTAATGTTTTAATTAACGCTTCCACACCGCCTGTGGTACTTGGGATGAGCACGGCATTTTTCGGATTTATTTTTATCAAACCTGTTTCTTTTCTCTCTCTTTCATCCGTTACTCTAACCGCTTCCAGCATTTTGCCCGAAAGCTTCATTTGTATGAGTATCGTTTCTGTTTCATCATTGCTGAGAAAGAAATTCTTTTGCTGATCTGCAAATCCGCTGTGAGAAAAAATAAGTGCAAGTGAGCGTTGTGCCGGAACTCTAATGGTAAACGTTCCGCTGTCGGAAGAAACAACACCGGAGTTTTTGCCGAGGATTATCACTGTAACATTTTTCAGCGGCGCATCATTTTCATCCGTGATGCGGCCCGTGATAACGGCATATTTCGTTTGCGCAGCGGCGGTAAAGCAGAAAAAACAAAGCAGCAATCCGGTAACAAATCTCATGTGATGAAGATAGGAATTTTAATAATGGATATTGGAATATGGATTCCGGATAATGAAGAAGGGCCTATTGTTTCGCGGC
The DNA here is from genome assembly GCA_965247855.1 of Ferruginibacter sp. Taxonomy (GTDB): domain Bacteria; phylum Bacteroidota; class Bacteroidia; order Chitinophagales; family Chitinophagaceae; genus Ferruginibacter. The sequence goes on along the minus strand of CBDFHZ010000003.1, from coordinate 1,105,160 downwards.
GAGAGCTTTATTTGCCATCTCTTTTTCCTTTCTTTCGTCCGCATGCAGTTTTAGAGAATGAATGCTCACATTGAGCTCGAAGCCGATAAGCAACGCCAGCGAATTCAAAAAGATCAACGCCATTATCATCATGATCGTTCCGATGGATCCATACAGCGCATTGTACCTGCCGAAATTATTTACGTAGGTAGCAAAACCGAGTGAGGCAAGCAGACTCAGTAATGTTGTAAGAATCGTGCCCGGTGACGCGAATTTCCAGCGCTTCTCCAATGCAGGCGCATATCGGAAAATAAAACCGATGGCGAAGAAAACCAAGAGTATAATCAGGATCCATCGCGTGTAAAAGATGATCGTTCGTAAAGCGCTGCTGGAAACGATCAGTTTAAGCACCGCACCCTGCATGATCAGCAAAATAAGATACACGAACACAAGGCCGAAAATAATGACTGTAAGTTTAACTGCAGTTCCACGCATTTTTAATCCTTTGCGTTTTTCAAATCCTATGTAATTTTTGTTGAAGGAGCGCATGATCCCCATCATTCCGCTGGATGCGAAAAACAGCGAAAGCAGCAACCCGAAGGAAAGCAGACCGATCTTGCTGCCGTCGATGAAAGTGTCGATAAATGACATCACCTGGCGGTTGTATTCTTTTGCCGGGATAATATCAAGTATTAAGTTATGTAACTGGATCTTAATATTCTTTCTTGAAATAAAAGGAAGATTCGGGATCAGCGTGAACAGAAACAGCAATGACGGCGGTACCGACATGATAAAATTATATGCGATAGCTGCAGCCCGCTCCGTAAATCCATGCTGCCTCACCTGGCTCCGAAAAAAACGGATCACGTCATACAATGGCACCCCCTGAAACCCCGGCGGATACCAGTGCTTGCTTTTCTGTAGCAGAAAAGGAAAGGGCGTGTAGGATAATATGATGCGCTGTATCTTCGTCAGAAAAGGAAGCAGTTTTAATGTTTAGTTAATTACATGATACGAATTACTGATCGCTTATTTTGATTGTTTCGCAATTACTATACTATCCAATGCTTTCTGATAAGCTTTTGCAAATACCATGTGTTCTGTATAAGTTTTTGCAAAATTAGAATAACCGCGAAGATCAGGTTTTGCTACGAAAAACATATAATCTGTATCGGGAGAATCTAATACAGCATCAATTGTTGTTGAAGACGGCGTACAGATCGGTCCTGGCGGCAAACCCGTATTGCGATAAGTATTGTATGGTGATTCGTAGGCAAGATGTACATTGTATATACGTTTCAGACCGAAATTACGCATCGCATATTTTACCGTAGGATCAGCTTCCAGTTTCTGTCCCTTCGCAATTCTGTTGCGGTATACGCTGGCGATAAGCAACTTGTCTTCCGGCTTGGTCGTTTCTTCTTCCACAATGCTTGCCATCGTATATACCTGTTTCGATGTAAGGCCTTTTGCAGCAGCTTTTTTCAGTCGTTCCGCATTCCAGAATTTTTCTTCTTCGTCTTTCAGTTTGCTGAAGATCTTTTTAAAATTGCTGTTCCAAAGTATAAGATAAGTATCCGGGATCACGGTGGTCATCACGGTGTTCGTATCAAGATCGTATTTTTTGAGAGAATCATTATTTGTAAGAAAGCTGATCGCTTCAAGGGAATCGCACTCGAAATTCTTACCGATCCTGGCAGCAAGATCTTCTTTCGTCCGCAGTTTGTTGATCACTAATTTTACCGGCGATTGATTACCGGATTTTAGCATGCGAACCAGGTTGATGAGACTGCCGCCGTCTTTGATCTCGTAGCGACCGGGTTTTACATGTGAGTTATATTTTACCTGAGCGGAGATCCTATCAAAGAAAAAAGTTCCTTTAATAATCCCCTGTGATATTAATGCATTCTTCACTTCCTCATAACCGGCGCCGGTTTTAATAAAGAGGTATTTTCCTTCCGGTGCAGACACGGTAGGGCCGAAAATATTCCATGCTGCATAACCGCCTGCAATAAGGACAACGATAAAAAGAAGACCGAGAATTCGTTTCATACAAGAGATTGTGCTGCGAAGTAAAATAAAAAACCCTGCCTTTCAGAAAAGCAGGGCAGATTTATAAAATATATTAGTTATGGTTTTGTCGGTGGAGGAGTTGTTGCCGGAGGAGTTGTCGGTTGTACAGGTTGTATGCCTCCTGCAGGTGCCGTTTGATTTTTTGGTATTGACAGATCCTCGATAGTTTTATTATTTTGGATAGATGCCGTTCCTTTAGGAATGAAAGCAGGAGAGACCATGCACAAAATACCGAGCACTGCCGCAAAGATCCATGTACCTTTTTCAAGTACGTCCGTTGTTTGTTTAACACCCATCAATTGGTTGCTGAAACCTCCGAAAGTACCTGATAAACCGCCCCCTTTAGGGTTTTGTATCAATACAATAAGACCAAGAACAATGGAGGTAACTACTAATAGAATTCCGAAAATAACCAGCATATTATTGTTTTAAAGATTCGATTTTGGCTGCAAAGTAAGCACTTTTTGCAGGATTTTGCAAACTTAATTTTTGCCAGATCTCACGGGCCTTTTCATACTTTTCCTGCTGTAAGTAGGCTTCACCCATTGCTTCCGTGATAATATCTTCTTCTACATTGCTCTTTTCAGCCAGATGCCGGATAGCAACATCATTTGCAGGCGTTGACGGTGACATTTTTTCCGGATGTACTTTTTTCATGGTTTTCAGCCACGAAGTGAAACTTTGCAACTGCATCCCCAATTTATCATTTGGTAACACGTTCTCACTCAGTTTAATTCCCTGGGAGGCGAAATAGTCGGTTGCGTGTAACGGTTCAAACAGGATTTCTTCCCTTTGCGGTTGCATTTGTTTTAGCTCTTCCGGTTTTGGTTCTTTCTCCGGCAGTGCTTCAATTACAGGGATCGCTTCTTCCGTCGAATTGTTGGTTTCTTCTTCCCCGCCTGATGCTCCTGCATGAATTTTTTCCGTAGACGTTTCCGTTTTAAACGTCTTCGTTATAATATTGGAGTGTACAGTCTCCTCAACCGATATTCCTTCAGTTGCTATAAAAGGTGTATCAAAAGTTTGTTTTTCGTGAACGGGCGCGGCAATTATTTCTTCACGCAATTCCGGCGCGAAAGCCTGAAGAGCGGCAGTTTTGTTCAACTGAAGATTCAATAAAAAAGGATCATTAAAGAAGAGCGTCGTTCTCGCTGCAGTGTGGCCAAAATTTGGTTTATCCTGCCCTGTGTTTTTCAACAGGTAAAATTGAGCCGCACCAAAGTATGGATACTGCTCAGTTATAACAGTAAGCAATGATTCATTAGCTGAATCTTCCGCTTCTTTGCTGAAAATATTTTTATAAAGTTGTTCCTGCATTTTTCAAAACTAAAGGTAAAAATTACCAGTTGGAAAATATTTTATTAAAGATCTCATCTACCAGATTTTTGACGATCTCGGGTGTAAGCGTGGCTTCAGCTTCCGTGAGCGATTGCGTTGCGGGGAAATCTATATTTCTGTTAATATCCGCTTCAAAGTTCTTGGTAACGTCAAGTGTATTCTTAAAAATAATATGGAAGCCGATCGAAAGCCTGTTGCCGCTTGCATTCCCGTTTTGAATGCTTACCGTAGTAACAAAATATTGCGAGATATAGCCGCTGATATCATAATGCGCTTCGTCGGAATCGGTTCCCCTCAGTCTTGTAGTTCCGATGATCTTTTGCTTTAGCCTTTCTGTAAGCAAAGGACTAAGCTGTGTATTTACGTAAGAAGCACGGTTTTCCAAATAATTTACCCGAAAGGTTTTTACTTCCGGCGGAATAGGCGACGCATCTTTAAAACCATATTTGCAGGTAGCAAAACTGAAAACGGTTGAGCAGAACAGCAGTATCAGCAGTGATTTAAATCTTTTCAATTTATGGTTGATTGGGTGATCAGTTGATTAGGCTGCAATTTCTTTAATTTTTCGCAAGACCCGTCAGGTTTAACTTTTAGTAACAACGCCTACTGAAGGGTGTCTGCGGCCTCAATATCATATTTTTTAAAATCTGCTTTCGTCTCTAATAAATTGAATTTATTGCAGTCATTTTTGTCAACCACCACGAATACCGAATGCTCCCCGGCGCTGAATTTGTCCTTCGTCGTTTGTGAGCAACTTATATAACCGGATATTAATTTGTCGTGACAATTAAATTGATAATCTATGAACCACCCGCCGTTATTGTAATTCACGGCAGAAATCTCAGCCTTTGTTACAAAATGTTCGTCCCTGATCTGCTTATTGTCTTTGTATTTTAACCAGATCACCGCCGCAAGAACGATGAAAACGAAGAACACAATAATTTTCAGCGGAGACCTTTTCTTTTTCAACGCGCTGCCTTCCGTCAATTTATTTGAATAACTTCTCATCATTACAGATTTTCAATATCGTATTCCTTCAACTTTCGGTATAAAGTTCTTTCGCTGATGCCAAGATCAAGCGAAGCGTCTTTTCTTTTACCGCGATGCTTTTTCAATGCTTTAATGATCAGTTCTTTTTCTTTATCCATGATGCTCAGCGATTCTTCCACGTCTTCATGATGATGAATGTCGCTGTTATTATCATGGTGAATGATCACGGGTTGTGTGGCAGATGAAGGTTGAAAATTATTGTTGTTTGCGACTGTATTCAGTTCGCGGAAATTATTATCATTAGTATACACCGGTTGCGCGGAAGCAACTGCCGGATTTTGTAACAGATCAAAGAACATTTTCTTTAATTCATTTACATCTTTCTTCATGTCAAAGAAAAGTTTGTACAGGATCTCTCTTTCGTTCGCAAATTCGCTCTGACTTACAGCGCCCGAACCCGCAGCCAATACCGGCAAACGCATGTTGCCACTGTTGTCCGGCAAAAACCCTTTCAGTTGTTCACCATTCACATTTTTATCTTTACTCAATACAGAGATCTGCTCCGCGATGTTTTTCAATTCACGCACATTGCCGGGAAATGAATAAGCAGACAAAATGTTTTTTGCCTCTTCATTCAATTGAACAGAACCCGTTTTGTATTTATCCGCAAAATCTGCTGTGAATTTTCTGAATAACAAAATGACGTCTTCCGGCCGATCACGTAAAGCCGGAACACGAATGGGAACTGTATTTAAACGGTAATAAAGATCTTCGCGGAAACGCCCTTTGCTGGTATATTCCAACAACTCCTTATTCGTAGCGGCTATCACACGTACATCTGTTTTCTGAACTTTACTGCTACCTACGCGAATGTATTCGCCGGTTTCCAATACACGCAGTAAACGGGCTTGGGTACCCAACGGCATTTCACCGATCTCATCTAAAAATATCGTACCGCCGCTCACTGTTTCAAAATAACCTTTGCGACTGTCAACCGCACCCGTGAATGAACCTTTTTCATGACCGAACAATTCAGAATCGATCGTACCCTCCGGAATGGCGCCGCAGTTTACCGCGATAAAAGGATTATGTTTTCTTGTGGACAATGCATGGATGACGTGCGCAAAAACCTCTTTACCCACGCCGCTTTCACCGTTTATCAACACACTGAGGTCAGTATTTGCAACCTGTGATGCAACATTAAGCGCATGATTGAGCGCCGGAGAATTTCCTATAATACCAAACCTGTTTTTAATTGCCTGCAGATCCATATTGTTTTTTTTGCGGAATCGGAATTTCCTATCGGAAATTTGGCGCAGTCCGTTTAAATCGAAATAAGTGACCGTGTGATACACTTAAAAAATAAACATAAAAAGATGTGCTCCGAATTCCCGTCACGAATGCCTAATTCCCTGTTGTGTCAACTACCTCACCCAACAACGTTCCAGCCGTGCATGAAGTTATTTTTACATTCACGTATTCGCCTTTCTTAAAATGCGATTTCGGAAAGATTACTACTTTGTTCTGATCAGTTCTTCCCTGGAGATCATCTTCTGATTTTTTTGAAAAACCTTCTACTAAAACTTTAAATGTTTTGCCTACTTCTTTTTGCATTGTGAGTAACGAGTGACCGCGATACAGATCAACAAGTTCCTGTAACCTTCTTTTCTTTATTTGGAGCGGCACGTCATCTGCAAACCTTCTCGCAGCAAGCGTTCCCGGACGTTCAGAATAGTAATATAAATAGGCAAGGTCATATTTGCAGTAGTCAAATAAAGAAAGTGATTCCTGATGTTCCTCTTCTGTTTCCGTGCAAAAGCCCGTGATCATATCTGTTGAAATGCCGCAATCAGGAATCAATTCTCTGATACGATCTACTTTTGCGAGATACCATTCGCGACTGTATGTTCTGTTCATCAATTGCAATACACGACTGCTGCCGCTTTGAACGGGCAAGTGAATATAGTTGCATATATTGTCGAATTTTTTTATGGTGAACAACACATCATCGGTTATGTCTTTCGGATGTGATGTGGAGAATCGAACACGAAGGAGGGGAGATATCTGTGCAACCATTTCCAGCAGACCTGCAAAAGTTACCGTAACAAATTCGCTGTTCTCTTTATTTCTGTCGTCAATAAAATGATAGCTGTCTACGTTTTGTCCGAGCAAAGTAACTTCACGGAAACCTTCATTAAATAAAGTTTCACATTCCTGAACAATGCTGATCGCATCGCGACTGCGTTCGCGACCTCTTGTAAACGGTACCACGCAAAATGAACACATATTATTGCAGCCACGCATGATGCTTACAAAGGCCGTAACACCATTGGAGTTTAAGCGAACGGGAGAAATATCTGCGTATGTTTCTTCTCTGCTAAGCAAAACATTCACGCCTTTTTGCCCTGTTGCTGCTTCTTCTATCAAAAGGGGTAAAGAACGATATGCGTCCGGTCCCACAACAATGTCTACCAGTTTTTCCTGTTCTATAAAGCTGCCTTTTAAGCGCTCTGCCATACAGCCCAGTACCCCGACAATAAGACCGGGATTTGTTTTCTTAATCTTGCGAAACTCAGTTAGTCTTTTTCTTACAGTCGCTTCCGCTTTTTCACGAATCGAACAGGTGTTGATCAGGATCAGATCAGCCAATTCAGGCTCTCTTACAGCGTCAAAACCATCCTTACCAAGAATGGATGCAACCACTTCACTGTCTGCGAAATTCATCGCACAGCCATAGCTTTCAATGTAAAATTTTTTTGAAACTTCTTCCAATGAGACATCAGCCGGTGCGAAAATTTCGCCTTGGCGGGTCTCGTCATGTTTCTTAAGTGTGATCGTATCCTGCATTTTGTAGTAAAATTGGTCTGCAAAGATACAGTCTTACCGCTAAAACAGACAGGTTGGCAGGATTTTAAGATTTTATAAAGGCTTGATCAGCGCAAGGTGAATATTTGCATCTTCAGGTGAAACAGCATATGCGACTGACACACTTAATTTATTGAATGGTGAAAGGATAACTCCGCCACCGTAAGCAGTATGCCATTTGTTGCTTGTTTCATTATTCAGCCATACTCTTCCGGCATCGTAGAGCCCAAATACACCGATCTTTCCGTTAAATAGAAAGGAGCGGAAGTTGGTAATAAACCGCAACTCATTCTGATTGAAAACGGAACTGTTACCGTAAAAGCGGTTACGCTGATAACCTCTTAAAGTTTCCGTTCCGCCAATCACATTGTATTGATAAAACTGCGGATCGCCGGAAAGGGTTGCTGCACCTCCTCTGATCTTCAGACTGAATTTTTTGCTGAGGGGCAGATAAATATTCGTTTCCGCATTGTATTTGCCCACGTCATTTTTACTCCTTGAAAGATTATCGCTGTAATTAGCATTTGCCAAAAACGCGAAACCTTTTACCGGAAGCACGGAATCATTGATATTTTGATATACATAGGTCATTTCCGCACCACCGTATGTTTCATGACCCTGCATCGCTGTTGAGTTTACGGCGGTCTTGACGAGAAATCTATCGGTATCGGATTTTATTCTGTAAGTGCGGTAGTTAACGCCGAAACTGATGCGATGTTTGTTATTAATCGTACGATCCACGTTTACATTTGCATGAAGTTCCTCACTTCTTATTCTGTAAAAATCACGGTCTTTCGTTGTTAACACGGTTTCATTTCCCGGACCGTAAAAATTTGTCCAGCGTTCTTCATCATAATTTATATAATTTTTCAAATTCCATTTGCCGATCAATTCCAAAAAGTTGCTGTAATAGGTCGTGCTGAATGCCTTTTGCGAAAGGGAATATTTACCGTCAATGTATTGTGTATTTGCAAAAGGAGCCTTGCGCCATTTGTGTTTGCTGCTGATAAAACCAAGTCCTGCAAATACCCTGTCATCGTTGTTGTAAAATAATAACGGTAAAATACCCTTTCGGTTGTACTCAAAATAATTGTAATCGTATTTATTAATTGCACTGTCTTTCGAAGTATATACTTTCGTTTCTTTTGTCCTTTTTACGATATCATTTTCCGGATTGTCATAAATCTTGCTCTTGTGTGAAGGACCACCCACAGTGGATTCATCGGTGTACGTGTCTTTATCTGTACCGCCGATCATTCTTATTTTGATCCCTTTTTTTACTTTTCCTGTCAACACATATTGATCATTCCCTTCAATACCATACAAGCGTACTTCATGCGTTTCGTTATTATTGAAAACGCGGTGATAAAAGGGCTTCTTCTTTACCTCACCGTCTTTTGTGATCTTAAAAATATTTACTTCTGTTTGCCGGTCAGAGATGCGTTTCACTTCAAATTTTTCCGCATCTTCTGTCCCGGTGATCTCTACATCCGTACTTAAGAATTTATAATACGTATTTGCCCATTGCTGCAGCAATGCGCGACGTGCTTTAAGTTTCGCGGCTATTTCGGGCCCGGAGACAGGATACACTTCAGCAGGAAATTGTTTTACCGCATTATCAATCGCTGCATCCGTAAGTTTGCTTTGCAGATCCTGTGCGATTGAGATCCATTCATCACCGGTAACTTCATTCATCAGGTGATGATCAAGGTTACGTGCGGGAAAATTGAAGCGATTCACTTTCTTTAAGCGGTAATCGAAAGTTTGCAGGTGATATGCTTTTGCCGCAGGGATTAATATTTTCAACAATAAACCGTCAAATTTTGTGAACGCATTATCACGATCCCGCGGAATAGGAACGTAGGTTGTTTTCTTATCGTCTTTAAAAGTCGCCCAGCGCCATTGGTCATCATGACGGCCCCAATCACCGATCCACATATCAAACAACCTTGCTTTCACAAATGCTTTTTGATCCACCTGATTGTCATTGTCTTTCAGGATCTTCTCCAGCATTTTTTCTGTGCTCACGATCTTTTTCGAGTTTCCGAAATTTGCGGCTGTACTCCAGTTCTCATCAGGCCTTTGCTCAAACGTGTACATAATATCGCCTGTGCTGTCGCTGAATTTTCCGAGTGAGTTTTGTTTGGGAACATAAACAAGTTCGGGCGCAGCGTGATAAATGCCCGCGGCCTGAGCAAGAGGCGCTACAACCAATGCAGAATATGGATGTGAAATTGTCACCTGATCGTTTGCAGCTTTCTCAATGAAAGTACCCTGCACGATATCAGGTAACGCTTTACCAAAGGTTTTATCCACACCACGGAAAACATATTCCTGTTCCTTTTTATCGGTGACGCGGATCGATTTTGTTTGTCTGCTGCCGCCTGTTTGATAAGGTATAAGGCCGCCACGCATGGTATCCAAATATACTTTCCGAATTTTAACGGGAGTATTCCATTCTTTTCGATAATGACTGCCCCAAAAGAAATTGTGCAATGCACTTTTATTGTATTTTCCGGAGGCTTTGAGAGTAACGGTATTCGCAGTTGGAGTTTGCCCCTGGGCAAGAACTGTGGTCGTCAAAATAGTTAAACACGCACAAAAAAATATCTTCATACCCCCATTAGGTTAAAATCATGCCATTGAAGTTCAATTCTGAATTTTTATTCAGAATCGGGAAGAGTAAAATGTAATTCCACAAATCGGGGAATTAAAACAACTAATCTTTAAGAGAAGGAAATTTTGCAACGAGCCAGGTATTTTTTACGGGAGTGATCCAGCTATCTTCTAACGCTTTTTTTGTAAGCACTGTATTGTCGAAATACAATGTTTCCGCATTTATGAAATTATTTTCTATTGCGTAGCTAAGTTGCGATAGCGGGAGTTGTTCCACTTTTTCTTTGATGAGGAACGTAAGCATTTGTCTGTCAAACATATTCACATTGAATTTTGCTTCAATGTCCTTAACCAGCCTCACCGAACTGTCGGTGCTGCAACCGCTCACCCCTGTTGCATTTTCATCAGCAATGAGAACGACGAATCTTCCATAGAATAAATTTGCAAATCCTTTTACAGGAATACCGTGACTGTTCCATTGCTTCACGAATCCTGCCAGCATCGGCTCAATTTCCAGCGCTTCGCTGATGAAAAATAAGCGGCTGCTTTGATAAATCCAAACGCGGGAATTATCTGCAAAATTTTCCGGAAGATGTTCTTTTATGTCCATTATCTTTTCTTTATCGCAGCGGTCACAGCGTTTTTTACAAAGAATGCAGAAAGCTCTTAATCCTGTGAAAACAATTGTTTAAAACTGTGATAATATTTAAATTGATGCCGCAACCAATTCTGCAATATCCAACACCATCACTTCGTCTTCTTTTTCTTTATTCTTAACGCCATCGGTAAGCATTGTATTGCAAAACGGACAAGCCGCCGCAATAATATTTGCACCGGTATCCAGTGCTTCATTTGTTCGTTCAATATTGATCCTTACGTCACCTTTCTCTTCTTCTTTGAACATTTGCGCGCCACCGGCACCGCAGCATAAACCATTGCTCTTGCAGCGTTTCATTTCGATGAGCTCGCCGTCCAATGCTTCCAGTACTTTTCTGGGTGCTTCGTAGATGCCGTTTGCACGACCTAGGTAACAACTGTCGTGATAGGTAATTTTCTTTCCTTTAAAACCGCCGTTTTCGCTCATAGTGATCTTTCCTTCATCGATCATTTGCTGAAGAAAAGTTGCATGATGGATCACTTCATAATTTCCCCCCAGCGCCGGATATTCATTTTTAAAAATATTAAAGCAATGCGGGCACGCCGTTACAATTTTTTTTATGCCGTACCCATCCAGGATCTGAATATTTTGATAAGCCATCATCTGAAACATGAACTCATTCCCGGCTCTTCTTGCCGGATCTCCCGTACACATTTCTTCCTTACCTAGAATTGCGTATTTGGTTCCTATTTTTTCCAGAATAGTTGCAAATGCCTTTGTGATCTTTTGCGCACGCTGATCGAAGCTGCCGGCACAACCCACCCAAAATAAGATCTCAGGAGTTTCTCCTGCCGCCATTAATTCTGCCATTACCGGTACATGCATAAACTCATTTTTATACAGCAAAGTAAGTGAGAATTTTTTTATTATAACAACTTGAAGAGAATGAGGTGTAAGTAATTTTATCACATAATTATTCGATGATACGAATTTCATAACTGCAGAGGCGCTAACACGAAAAAACTATGATGTAACACTTAGCGTCTATCCGGTCAAAATTTTACTGAATGCATCCCGCAGGTGTTATAGTGTGCTGTATTCGGTTATCAACAGATTCTGTCACTTAAAATTTAATGAGTAAATTTGTTGTTCATTACATGAAAAAATTTTTACAGAAGATCGGGAATTGGGAGGCTTGGCCATTTGCGTTGATATATGCTCCGATGGCGCCTTTTTGGGTTTATTACATGATCCGTTCCCGTGCAGTATGGTTTTTTACACCGAGCAATCCGAAGCTTACATTCGGCGGTATGGAGGGTGAACCAAAGCGTGAAATGTATGATCTTTTACCAATCGATCTTTATCCTGCAACTTTCAATGTGCTGCCTTCAGAAAGTTTTGAAGAAGTACTATCCAGGTTAACAGCATCGGGTATTCCTTATCCTTTTATCGTGAAGCCAGAGATCGGAGGGCAAGGAATTTTGTTCCGTAAAATAGATGACCAAGCAACCCTCAAACACTATCATTCATTAGTGCCTGCAGAATACATCGTTCAAAAAATGGTGCATTATCCGATCGAAGTAAGCGTGTTTCATATCCGCCACCCGAAAGAAAATAAAGGTATCATAACAGGTTTTTTGCATAAGATCCCTTTGCATGTGGTAGGCGATGGCACACATACGCTGGAACAATTGATCCTTGCAAGCCCGAAAGCAGAAAAGCGTCACAATGACCTTCATAGCCGCCATTTGGAAAACTGGAACAACATTATTCCGAAAGGTGAAACGTACATCTTAAGTTATGCTGCCAACCACAACAGAGGAGCGCATTTCGTAGATCTGAAAGATCATATCAATGCAGATCTGGTAAATGTATTTGATGACCTGAGCAAAGAGATCGATGATTTCTTTTACGGTCGTTATGATATCATGTGCAACAGTATTGAAGAATTGCAACAGGGTAAAAATTATACGATCCTTGAATATAACGGTTGCGGTGCGGAGCCGAATCACTTTTACGATACAGGATATACATTGGGCGGCGCCTACAGAGAGATTCGTAAGCATTGGAAATTATTATTTACCATTAGCAGCTATAATGCGAAGAATGGTGTAAAGCCTTGGTCATTCATGCGGGGTATGAAATTTCGCAGGGAGACGAGGGACTTGTATGCACTGATGAAGAAAGCGGATGAGGAGATCGGGTAATCAAGCACAGATTTTCCCCGATGTTTTCAAGGATATCTGTGGATTCTGTGGAACATCTAAAATCCTGCACCGTGTGTAAATCCGATTAACTTCTCGGTTAAATACTTACTCCGCTTTATCAATCTCACAAAAATGTTCGTGATTGTTTTTCTGCCAAATAGAGATTGGATGAATCTTCCCGTCGCAATTCTAGAGCCGAAAGCATTTTTTCTTTCTGTTGAATAGTTTTCTTCCATTTGCTTTCTTGAAATGCGGTTTTGTAAAAAAGCCTCCACTTGTTTCGAAGCGATCTTTGCACTATGCATGGCGATGCTCATTCCGTTACCGCAAAGCGGAGAGATCATTCCTGCTGCATCACCGAGCATTAACACATGATCCTCCACTGCAGTTTTTTTATTTAGTGAAACCTGTGAGATCGTTACAGGGACGGGGTGTATTTTCTCCGCATGTTCAAAGATCTTTTTGAGTTGCGGATTTTCTGCAAGGATAAATCGTTCGGCGTCTTCTATTGCGTGACTACCCTTTACCAGATTAGAGGCTTTCATAAAATAACACAAACTGTGTTTGTCATCTTCAATTTTAGAAAACCCGCAATAACCGTCTTTGAAATTGTGTAATGAAATAAGATCATCCGGGAAATTACCTTTCACGTGGTATTTTATACCGACATAATTATTCAATCGACCGGAAGATTTCTTTGTGAATGGTCTCTCGTGCCTGATATCAATGTTGCTTCTTTTGCCCCAGGAACCGCAGCAGCAAACACTTTTATATTTTCCTTCGGAAGTTTGAATAATGAAACGGCTATCGTCAAATGTGATATCATCTACTTTACAACCGTCTTTCACAGCGACGCCGTGTTGTTCCGCAATGTCCTTTATTGTGTGGTCTAACAGATACCTGCTGATACCAAAGCCGCCGCTGTCAAGTGAAGTTTTTAATTCTGTTCCGTCAGGTGCGGTGACCAATAATTTATTGATGTGTGCAACGTTCATATTATCCAATGATACCCCGATCTCTGTTACGAGAAAATTCCAACTCTCCATACTTATGTATTCGCCGCAAACTCTATGGAAGGGATATTTTTCTTTCTCAAATAAGATCACAGAACGGCCCAGCTTTGCCAGAAGAACCGAGAATGTAAGTCCGGCGAGTCCGCCGCCCACGACAGCCACATCATATATCTTTTGTTCAGTCATTTTTAAAAACGATGAGGTAACGGAATGCCCACTGCCAACGGATGTCGTAATTTGTTATTCCTGCGTTTTTAATGATCAATTGCCAGTCTTTTTTACGAAAGCTTCTGGCAACAGAAATACAGGCGTCATTTTTAACCAGGTAGGATTTGGAAAATATTGCAGAAAGCCATTTGATAAGATAGTATGCAATCCTGCTGCGCTGCAGATCATTGATAAAAAATCCTTTGGTACTGTTTGATCTCATCCATTGCAACATGGCTACAAGTTCATCATCTTTAAAATGATGGCAGAATAAAGAAGAAAAGATCACATCAGGTTTATGATCGTTGAGATCTGCATTTCGATAATCATTTGCCATCCATGTTGCATTTAATCCGGGATAACGTTGCGCGGCAAAATCTGTGCATTCTTTTTTAAGATCGATACCTGTAAACCTGATCGGATTTATTCTGGAATATTTTTTTGCGATCGCTTTTAAATTATCACCGCCGCCGCAACCAATTTCGCAAATATGAAATGGAGTATTCCCGGAATTAATAAAAGACTTCGTGCCTTTTAATGTGATGGAATGCCCGCCCAGCAAACTGTTCACGGTATTTAATTCTTTCATGCACACCTTTATATCTTCGAAAGGAATATCATCTGCGTCCAGCAATTCCTTTGTATTCCATCTTGTTTTGAGATTAACCATAAGAAGCGGTAAAGGTTTCCATTGTGAGTCCGGGGCCAAATGCCGCACCAAATATGGTGTTATTTTTTTCTTCAGCAGATCTCAATTCTTCAAGAATCTTTTGCAAAACAAACAGAACGGTAGCAGAACTCATATTGCCGTAATCATTCAGCACTTCGTAAGAATTGTGCATATGATCTTTGGTGATGCCGATACTGTCAGCGATCGATTCCAGTATTTTCTTTCCGCCGGGATGAATGCACCAATCTGTAATATCTTCTTTTGTGCGACCTGTCTTTTGCAATGCATTTCCCACCATTGCTTCAAAATCGGCCTTAATGAGATCCGGAATATAACCGCTCAACGTCATTACAAATCCGGCGGGCGAAAGTTCCCAGGCCATATCCTTCTTTCCTTTAATGGAAACCTGCGAATAAAAATTTTCTATGATGATGCCTTTTTCTTTGCTGTCGGCCTGCATTAAAAAAGCCGCGCAGCCATCGGCGAAGATCAGTGACGCCGTAATGTTGTCAATACTTTGTTCCTGCTGAAAGTGAAGCGAACAAAATTCCGTACATACCACAACCACATTTGACGAAGGTTCAGCTTTACAAAATGCGTCAGCGATTTTCATGGCATGCACTGCAGCATAACAGCCCATAAAATTTACCGATGTTCTTACCAATGAAGCGGGAAGATCCATCAACTCCATCAATTGCAGATCCAATCCCGGTGCGCTCATACCCGTGCAACTAACGGTGATGAGATGCGTGATTTCATCCTTCGATATTTTTCCGTCAATACATTTCGTGATCGTTTCTGCTGACAGGGGGGGAGCGAATTTATTATACATCGCCATGCGCTCATTTACCGATGGTGTATTTCTTTCCTTACCCTCACCTTTGAAAAACGTTCGTTCTTCGAGCGGTATCGTGAAGTCGGAAATAATGGAGTGGCGTGATGTAATGCCGCTGTGATTGTAAAGGAATCTCAGTTTTCGGGCGTCCGCATCGTTGTCCGTATATGCCTTCTCTGCAAAATCAAAAAGATCAGCCTGTAAATATTTATTGGCCGGAACGCCCGTGGCGATGGAAATTATTTTACTCAAGTGTATATTGTTTAAACCTGTGATGGGTTTGCTAAAATCGCTCCAAATTAAATTGCGCGGCAACTATAACGAAAAAGATACGTTTAAAATGATGAACGGGTTGAGTTCAGTAAAACAGAGCTTGTTAAAATCCGCAGGCTGGTAAACAAATATTCCTTTTTGAGTTGTAATTTTCGGTCTTAAATACAATTTATGAAGCAAGTATTTTTTTTAGCGGCGTTGTTTTCCGCCACAATAGTGAAAGCGCAAAATTTTACGCCTGTTGATGACGGCAGTAAAATTCATTTTGTGATAAAGAATATCGGTTTCAATACCGGTGGCGATATCACGGGCACGACCGGTAAAATTGTTTTCGATGCTAAAACCCCGGCAACAGCTTCTTTTGATGTGAGTGTGAAAGTATCAACGCTGGATACGGATAACGAAAAACGTGATAATCACTTAAAGACAGCGGATTTTTTTGATGCGGATACCTATCCGACAATCCATATCGTAAGTACATCCGTAAAAAAAGGTGCGGACCTGAAACATTTTACTTTCAACGGAAAGCTTACTATTAAGAATGTAACGAAAAATATATCTTTCCCTTTCACTGCAGAAGGTAAAACCGGCGGTGCTTTATTCAGCGGCGATTTTGAGATTGACCGTCAGGATTACAAAGTCGGCGGTGAAAGTGCTACACTGTCTGATAAAGTGAAAGTATCTTTGTCAGTGTTCGCAAAAGCGGGCTGATCTGCTAATGGCAAAATTGTTTAAGATCTTTTTGTGGGGAATGATGATAAGCTTCCTGGGCTCGCTGCCTTTGGGAACGCTTAATGTTGCCGCTATGCAGATAGGTATCGAAGAGAGCATCAGGGCTGCGCTCTTTTTTTCCTTCGGTTCGTTGCTTGTAGAAATGATCTATGTGCGTATTTCTCTCATCGGCATTGATTGGATCCGCAAGCAGGAAAAGCTGATGAAGATCATGGAGTGGGTCACCTTTGGGATAGTTGTGGCGCTTGCCGCGGGCAGTTTTATAGCGGTTGCGCACGGCGGACCTCATGCAAAGAATCCCATCCTGAATAACAACATGAATCGCTTTTTACTTGGTGTAGTTGGCTGTGCTATAAATCCGGTCGTTGTTATTTTTTGGTTTGGCTGGAGCACGGTATTGTTTACCAAAAAGATTCTGCAACCCATCAACAGTCATTACAATAGTTATATCGTTGGCATAGGAATAGGTGCATTTGCGGGTAATTGTGTTTTTATCTTCGGTGGAAAATATTTGTACAGCATTATTTCCGGTGCGGAGCAATATATGCATTGGGTGATCGGCGGCATATTTACATTAACCGCATTGATACAATTGTATAAGATATTAAGTCATAAAGATGCGGTTTCTAAATTGCAACAGGAGACTGTCACTCCGACAGATATTACGAATTAGCACAGAAATTTTTAATAAATTATGCACGAAGATGAGTAAGCAATAATTTTCTGTCGTCTACAATAAATACTTCTTTTCTATTATCTGTCAAAAAAACGGTGAGTCCGTTATTCAAAAACCAAAGTGTTTTTGTTGCTTTTATTTCTTTTATGTCAGAGAAAGAAATGATCCTGATGTCTTCTCTGAAGTTGTACTTGTGCGTTTTGAAAATCATGTTTTTGTTGGTAATAAAAAGTTTACCGCCTACTCCGCCAAGATCTTTCAGGAAATAATTTGCCGGCACAGCAAAGCTGATCTGCTCATCGTGCTCAAGTTTGTTATCTACATTCACTTCATCTGTTGCAGGTCCTTTGGATACAAATTTATCCATCGTAAATCCAAAGATTATACTCATCACAAGTCCTGTGACAAGAGATGGTATTATTATTTTCATATAACCCGTGAGGTCATGAGGTAAACCGTCAGGGTATAAGCGTATCAGGGAGAAAGTGACAAAATAAAACAACGTGCCGAAAAGTACAGATTTAAAAGTAGGGCGGATCCTCATTGTCAATTATCTATAAAAATATGCATTGTGCTTATGTCGTTTCCAATTCCGCAGCCCATTTGTCTCTTTCATCGGGGCTGAGTTTCCATGGCGCATAATTCGTTTCAATATTGTTGAACATAGCGTTCCATTCCTGCGGTGCATTGCTGTCTTCCATGATCAGGCTGCGGCGTAATTCAAAGATAATCTCCAACGGATTGATGCTCACCGGGCATTCTTCCACGCAGGCATTGCAGGAAGTACATGCACGCAATTCTTCAACAGTTATATAATCATTCAGCAATGTTTTACCGTCGTCGACGAACGAACCGTTCCTGTCAATATTTTTCCCGATTTCCGTTGCACGGTCGCGGGTATCCATCATGATCTTTCGCGGACTTAATAATTTACCGGTCATATTAGCCGGGCAGGCCGACGAACAACGACCGCATTCTGTACAGGTATAAGCATCCAGCAGATTTTTCCATTTAAGATCGAAGATGTCCTTAGCGCCGAATTTGGGCGGTGCGCCGGCATCAGTTGGTGCTAGTTCCGGATGCATCATATACTTCACTTCATTTTGCACGCTCACCATATTTTCCATTTCACCTTTAGGATGAAGGCGGGCATAATAGGCGTTAGGAAATGCGAATAAAATATGCAAATGCTTACTGTAAGGCAAATAATTAAGGAAAGCGAAAATGCCGATGATATGTATCCACCAACAGGTTTGTTCAATGATCTCTATTGTATGATCGGAAATACTGCTGAACATCGGAACAATATGGTCTGAAACAATAAAACCGTGAGCCAATGATCTGTCAGTCGCATTCATCGTAAGAAAAAGCGACATCAGGATGATCTCCGTGATAAGAATGTAATTAGCGTCACTTCTCGGCCAGCCGTTAAGGTCCTTGCTGATAAAGCGTTTCAGCTTTAAAATATTCCTTCTGATAAGGAATATCGCACACACTGCAATTACAAGCACGGCAAGGATCTCAAAGAAGTCGATCGCAAAAGTATAGAAACCGCCCAGTGGTCTCATGAACAAACGATGTGTTCCGAAAAGCCCGTCGAGACCGATCTCCAGCACTTCTATATTTATAATGATGAAGCCCGCATAAATCAAAAAGTGCATGATCGCAACGGTAGGATTACGGAACATTTTCTTTTGACCGAGTGCCAACAATAGCAGGTTTCTCCAACGTTGATCTTTATGATCGCTCAGGTCTTCCGATTTACCGAGGAAAATATTTTTGCGGATGCGCAGGATATTCTTCGAGAACAACCAAACGGAAAAGCCCGCCAAAAGGAGAAATACAATTTGTCCGATATAATGCATACGCTAAGATAAATATTTCGGGAATGTAATCGGGAATTGAGAATAAGGAATTTGGAACAGGTCAAATTATTGTATGTTTTCATTGTATGTTTTCCAGATAATTCCAAATTTCCATTTTTCGTATCTTGGATATCGTCAAATTATGATAAGTTTTCGCCGATCCAAATCACAAATTCCCCTTTGAAAAGTAATTTTAAATTACAACGCCTTAACCCGAATTCCCAACAACTAATTCCCAATCCTTTTCCTCATCCCTTTTTTGCCGTTATTTGTATTATGATACTGAGTAAATCTTCGGCGGATAAAAAATTAAAGCGTATGGCGCTGGAAATAGCCGAACATCACGCCGATAAAAGCAAGATCATCATCGTAGGATTAAAAGTCAACGGAGTATTCATTGCCCAAAAAATTGAAGAATACCTCCGGCCGGTATTTTCCGGTGAGATTAAAACGATCGCCTTAACTATTAATAAGAAAGAACCCAAAGAGATCCTTCTGAGCGAAGACGCAGATCTTAAAGGACAATTGATGTTGCTTGTTGATGATGTGGCAAACAGCGGTCGCACCATGTTATACGCATTGCGTCCTTTGCTGGAAAAATATCCCGCACAAATAGAAACGCTGGCATTGGTGGAAAGAACGCACAAGATCTTTCCCGTGGCATTGAATTATGTGGGACTTTCTGTTGCTACCACTGCCGCGGAAAATATTGTGGTTGGTGTGGAAGGAGGAGAGATCATGGGGGCGTGGATAGAGGGGGAAAGATGAGTGATGAATTATGTGTAATGGATGATCACCGTTTGTCAATAATTTACTAAAAGAAAGCAATCTTAATTTAATAATAATCTCATGAAGCAATTCAAAATTTTAGTTCTTTCCGTTTTTGTGTTGAGTGTGTTTTCTGCAAAAGCAGATGAAGGTATGTGGCTGCCGCAGCTGTTGCAAAAGCTCAACGAGAGCCGCATGAAGAGTCTGGGTATGAAGATCAGTGCGGATGATATTTACAGTATTAATCACGGAAGTTTGAAAGATGCGGTGGTAAGTTTCGGCGGATTTTGTACCGGAGATGTGATCTCTTCAAAAGGATTGGTACTCACCAATCATCACTGCGGATTTGATGCCATTCAAAATCATTCAACGCTCGAGCATAATTATATCCGCGACGGTTTTTGGTCGAAGAATAACGGCGAAGAAATTCCGAATAAAGGCTTGTTCGTTACGTTCATCGTGCGCATCGACGACGTGAGTGGATTGGTGATGGCAGGCATTAATGCGGGCATGACGGAAAGCGAAAGACAATCCGTGATCGATAAAAATATTGCGAATGTAAATGCTGCCGCAAAGAAAGAACCAACACAGCAAAGCTTTATCCGTGGGTTCTTTGAAGGCAATCAATATTATATGTTCGTAACGGAAACGTACAATGATGTTCGCCTGGTGGGAGCGCCGCCTTCTTCGATTGGCAATTTCGGCCATGATACCGATAATTGGATCTGGCCACGTCATACCGGTGATTTTTCGATGTTTCGCATTTATGCAGGAAAGGATAACAAGCCGGCGCCGTATTCGCCCGACAATATTCCATACACACCAAAAAGAGCTTTTAATATTTCCATGGACGGTATTGCGGAAAATGATTTTACAATGGTGTTTGGTTTTCCGGGAAGAACAACTGAATACCTGTACAGCGCTGCTGTAGAACAGATCAGAACGGTGAATGATCCGGCGAGAATTGCGATCCGTGATAAAGCCTTGAACATCATCGATGGTTACATGCGCAGAGACGAAAGCATCAAAATTCAATACGCAGCAAAATATGCAAACATTCAAAACGCATATAAAAAGTGGCAGGGTGAAGTGCTTGGTTTAACGAGAACGGATGGCACGGGCAAAAAGAAAATGCAGGAAGCTGAATTTCAAAAAAGAGTAAATGCCAATCCCGCGCTGAAAGATAAATACGGCACATTACTGCAAAGTCTTGATTCTGCCTACGCGGCCTTGAAACCTTACGGTTTGGCGAGAGATTATTACACAGAGATCACCTCAAAAATAGAACTGTTCACCATTGCTGCGCAGCTGAATACTTTAGTTACCGCCTATGAAAAGAACGGTGAAAAAGGATTAAATGACGCCAAGACTTCGGTAAAAGTATTTCTTTCGGATTTTTTAGATGAATATAATGTTACCGTCGATAAAAAATTATTTGAAGGGTTGATGGAAATGTATGTAAATGATCAGCCGCAAAATTTCGTATCGGGCTCAGCAAAAAATACCACGAAAGATGTAAATGCTGCAACGGAAGAAATTTATTCGGATAAACGTGAATATGATTCCACGGCGATCTTCGCTTTCCTGAACGGCGATCCGGCGTCAGTTGCGGATGTAATTAAGAATTTGAATTCTGTTGTATTGTACCGAAAATTATTGAGCACTTATCAAACAGAAGTGCAGAAGAGTTTGAATCCGATCCAGGCGAGGATCAACAATCTTCAGCGCAGTTACATGCAGGCGCAAATGGATGTATTTAAAGAGAAAACATTTTATCCGGATGCCAACAGCACATTGCGTTTGACCTATGGAAAAGTAGGAGGCTATGCTGCAAGAGACGCGGTGAAATTTGATTTTAAAACCGACCTCGACGGTGTAATGGAAAAATACAAACCGGGAGATTATGAATTTGATGTTCCGGCAAAACTTATAAGTTTACACAAAGCAAAAGATTATGGGCCTTACGGTGTGAACGGAAAAATGCCCGTTTGCTTTATCGCTACAAACCACACTACAGGCGGTAACAGCGGTAGCCCGGCGCTTGATGCTTATGGTAATCTTATCGGATTAAATTTTGATCGTGTGTGGGAAGGAACGATGAGTGATATCAACTATGACGCATCAATCTGCAGAAATATCATGGTGGATATTCGTTATGTGCTGTTTATTATCGACAAATTTGCGGGTGCTGACAGACTCGTAAAAGAGATGAATCTTGTTCATCCCAAAAGAGCAAAAACCAAATAGTCACCGGAAGGTAATCATTTGTAAAATACTGTTAACTCACCATCGTTTAAGGATAAAAAAGAAGAAAACCGGCTCTTTGGAGAAGTATTCCTTATTCATAAATAAGGTATCGCAGGCGTCGAGGGAGCAGTTTCTCATTATGTTGAAGGAGTAAAATCAAGTTTGTGAAGTTTACTTCGAAATTTATTACCGGTTAGATTCTTTTTACTCAGGAAATGAAGTACCATCTGTGTAAACTCCGGGACAGTTGCCCGTGCGTGAATTAATAATTTCTTCAACTTATCTTAACTTTTTGGCCAGATAGCAGCATCAATTTCGGGCCGTTAATGGTAATTCATTGACGTAAACCTAATTTATCCACGTTTCGTTTGGTTTTCCGGGGATTTCAAGTTTCCGGCAACGAATTTGGAAATTGTGATTTAAACAATTGTTATGACTTACATTAATGATTTTCGCCCCGAACTTGCATCAGGTTCCTACAGTTTTGTAAGGGACGTATTTGCTGATGAAGCCACTTTTGAAAAAGTACACAAACATTTGAATGACGAATCGGACACGATCACAGATCAGGATATAGAAAATATCAGGACCGAGATACCGGTTCGTAACGACGCAGAGCAGAGTTACGGTTATTTCTAAAAGTGCAAAAAGTTGATGCTGAAGCCTTTTTTTGAATACTCAAGAGAAGGTGCGGGTACCTTAATAATACTAAGAATATTGAGTATCGTCTTTAAAGCTTTTTTCCTTGTTCTGATTTTGGTGAAGTCGATATCGGGTGCCAGGTACCATTGACGGTAACGGGGAATGTCGGTGCGGGAAAATCTCATTAATTCATCTTTGGTGGAAACATTCGATCGTGCTCCAAAGAGTCCTTCAGCACCTGTTCCCACGGATACCATCAGCCAGCCCGGCACACGGCTTTGCGGGAAGAAAGATTTAATGTTTGCACTCAGCCAATAAGTTTGACCGTTGTAATCTTTTAAGAATCTTTCCGGTGCGCTTTTGCCGAATAGTTCATCAGACCTTGCGTTAAGTTGCGGATCATCGTAAGATTTACGGTGAAAAGACAATTTAAATTGTATTCGTTGTTCATTCCAGGCCAATTCCTGCAGCGTGAGCAATCCGCTTCCTGTTACATTAGCCGCAAAATCTCCCCAACTCCATCCCCATTCAGAACTGAATCCATCCAGCGTTTCTACCACTGTTTGATAAGCTGCGCCGCTTAAGCCGCCCAGAAGTATTCTTTTGTTTCGCGAAATGCCTGTGCGGCGCCAAAATTCCATACTCACGCGGCTTTCTGCATAAGCACTGTAGGCGTGTCCGATCTTGTCGATCTGGAGCCATTCTGCATTATCATTGAATACGTGAAATTTACTTTGCGGATAATCCTTATACCATGCCGTATATAATCCCACCATTACCGCACTATATCCAACCACATTTTTTATGGCAATCCCGCGTACTTTTTGTTTATTAAACGGATATTTGAATTCGTACGCATTGGGTGATGCCGGGAAATATTCAAGTGCGGGAGTTGACTGCTCTTTTTTTGCACCGGTTGTATCCTGCGCAGCGGCCGACACGCCACAAAAGACGAGTAGGAAAAAGCCGCATAAAGATCTTAGCGCTGAATTGAGTGACACAACAAATGTTGAAAAATTATAAAATGATAGTCGCCAAAAACAAAAATAACAGTAATGGCAGAAAGAGATACGAATATTATATTTTTGAAGATGTTAAATAACGCAATATGAACGAAACAAGTAAACAGAATATCGATAAATGGCTGAGTGGAAATTTTGATGAATCTACTAAAGACGGCATCAAAAAAATGCAGCAGGATGATCCTGAGGGATTAGAGGATTCATTTTATCGCAACCTGGAATTCGGTACCGGCGGGCTTCGCGGTATAATGGGTATCGGAACGAACCGAATGAATAAATATACGGTGGGGATGGCAACGCAGGGTTATGCAAATTATTTAAAGCAAAGTTTTGGTGATGATGTGAGTGTTGCGATAGCACATGATTGCAGAAATAACAGTCGCGATTTTGCCGTGATAACTGCAAATGTTTTTGCGGCGAACGGTATTATAGTGTATTTATTTGAAAGTCTGAGACCTACGCCGGAACTGAGTTTCGCGATACGTCATTATAAATGTAAAGGTGGCGTTGTTTGTACTGCCAGTCATAATCCTAAAGAATACAACGGTTATAAAGCCTATTGGGATGACGGTGCGCAACTGGTTCCCCCGCATGATAAAAATGTGATCAGGGAAGTGGATAAGATCGCTTCTGTCGATGAAGTTAAATGGAGTGGCGGTGAGCAACACATCATCAGCATCGGTAAAGAAACGGATGCGTTGTATCTGGATATGGTAAAAGGGTTGAGCGTGTACCCCGATGTTTGTAAGAAACAACACGATCTCAAAATTGTATATACGCCGATCCACGGAACAGGCATCATGCTCGTGCCTGATGCATTAAAAAAATACGGTTTTAATAATGTGCAAATCGTGGAAGAGCAGGCGACGCCTGACGGGAATTTTCCAACTGTAGCGTATCCTAATCCGGAAGAGAAAGAAACGATGAGTATCGGTTTGAAAAAAGCGGAGAAGCTTGATGCCGATATTTTATTGGGAACAGATCCCGATGCAGACAGAGTAGGTATCGGTGTAAAGAATGACAAAGGCGAATGGATCCTGATGAACGGAAATCAAACCGCGATGCTCGTATTCAATTACATGATCGAAGCAAGAAAAGCGAAGGGAATTGCGGAGCCGAATGATATGGTGATCAAAACGATCGTAACAACGGATATGATCGATGCGATCGCCGACAGAAGCGGCGTTAGTTGTTACAACGTGCTTACCGGTTTTAAGTGGATCGCTTCGCTTATCAAAGAAAAGGAAGGCAAAGAAAATTATATCGTGGGCGGTGAAGAAAGTTTCGGTCTGATGATAGGCGATAAGATCCGCGATAAGGATTCTGTGAGTGCGGTTTGTATTATTTGCGAAATGGCGGCGTATGAAAAAAACAAAGGCCGTTCGTT
Source organism: Ferruginibacter sp. (assembly GCA_965247855.1). Lineage (GTDB taxonomy): Bacteria > Bacteroidota > Bacteroidia > Chitinophagales > Chitinophagaceae > Ferruginibacter. The sequence goes on along the minus strand of CBDFHZ010000003.1, from coordinate 1,080,157 downwards.
ATTTGATAAACTCATTGATTTGTACACCGAGTATGGTTTTTATAAAGAGAGCCTTATCAGCATCACGAAAAAAGGAATGAACGGTGCGGGAGAAATCGCTGCAATGATGGAAGCGTATCGTAAGAATCCGCCGCAAACAATTGCCGGCGCTTCGGTAGAAAAGCTGCTTGATTATGAATTACAAAAAGGAAAAAATCTGCGCACGGGCGAAGAATGGGAAATAAAATTACCGAAAAGTAATGTGCTTCAGTTTGAACTTGCGGATGGTACAAAGATCTCTGCAAGACCGAGTGGTACGGAGCCAAAGATAAAATTCTATTTCAGTGTGAACGAACCATTGTTGAGCGCAGCAAAATATCATGAAGTGGAAGCAGATCTTGATGCAAAGATTGCCGCGATTGAGAAGGAGATGGGATTGTCGTAAACTTTTTAGTGTTTGCTTAAGTACTTAGTCAGAATAGTCGCAATAACCGGAAGTGCAAAGCCCCATCAGGGCGAAATGCCCTTAAAAGGGTAACGAAATGTATAACCCAAAGCACCATCGGTGCGAAATGTGAGTAGGAGAAATAATTGTTGATCACGAGATTGAGGTGAGACAAGGGCAAAAGATTAAAAAGAAAAAAAGAAAGAACAGGGGTGGAAAAAGGAAAATAATCAATCAATAAAAGACAAGGTAAAAATCTCCAATTCTCCTTGTTTCTTAATTGCCAAAATACCAAACTGCTTTAATCCGGCCAAGTGCCCTGCTTATGAGAAAATATATCACCGTCGGTTTCCTGTTACTGCAGGCAACGGCATTTGCGCAAAAAGCTAATGTTGCATTTCAGCAAAAAGTTACCGTGCTCAAACGTTTCATGGACAAAAATCATTATCATCCGTTAAAGTGGAACGACACTGCTTCCGCATTGCTATACGAGCATTGGATAGCGTTGCTGGATGATGATAAAATTTATTTTACAAAAAATGATATTGCTGTTCTTGATCAGTATAAAAAAAGTACATCGGGGATCAACGTTAACGGAAAAGATTTTTTTAACTTATCGGTAGATCTTTACCGTAAAAGATTGCGGGAGGCAGACAGCATCAGCAATATTTATTTATCAAAACCCATCGATTTTTTAAAGCCGGATCAGATTCGGTTACCGGCTGCCGATTTTCCCGCGGATACAAAAGAGCAGCAGGCAAGGCTTCAGCATTATCTGAAATATTGCATAATAGATAATATCGCTGATAAAATGACGGCAGACGGGAAAAATATGCCTGAAACATTGCCTGCGGATTTCTCAAAAACGGAGTCGGAAGAACGATTACGGATAAGAAAAAGAGAGACGAATCTTTTTGCGATTAAGTTGCAATCGCCGGAAGAATTCCGGAAAGATATGGAGGATGATTTTTTGGATGCAATGGCATGGTGTTATGATCCGCACAGCAATTATATGAACCTGAGGGTAAAGCAACAATTTGACGCGGATGTGAGTGCGGAAGAATTTACCGCGGGTTTTACCTTGGAAAAAGATGACAAAGGAAATATCCTGATCGATTATCTGCAGCCGGGCGGCAGCGCCTGGAAAAGCGGCCAGGTGCATAAAGGCGATGAACTCTTAAAAGTAAAAACAGAAAAGCAGGAATACGATGTTGCGGATCTTAGTGAAGAAGAAGTGGAAGGATTGTTGGGGCAGAACGGCAGCCTTGAGATCACGATAAAGACCATTGCAGGTGAAGAAAAAAAAGTAAAACTTGCGCAGGAGAAGATCACAGATGAAGAAAGTGTTGTAAAAAGTTATTTGCTCAAAGCCGATAAGAATTACGGTTACATTAGTCTTCCCGGGTTTTACAGCAGGGAAGAAGAAGACGAAAAGAAGGCGAATTATGAGGGTTGCGCAAAAGATGTGAGCAGAGAGATCATCAAACTGAAAAAGGATAATATCTCCGGACTCATCATCGATCTGAGAAATAACGGTGGCGGCAGTATGTGGGAAGCGATACAATTGGCAGGGATCTTTATTGACGCAGGTCCGGTGGCTTCGGTTAAAGATAAAGACGGTAAAGTACAGTTTATGAAAGATCCAAACCGAGGCACGATATACGACGGGCCGATGATCATTTTAATAAACGGCAGAAGCGCGAGTGCGAGTGAATTCTTCGCGGCGGCGATGCAGGATTACAACCGGGCATTGATCGTAGGCGGAACAACTTATGGCAAAGGAACAGCGCAGGCGGTGGAAGTAATGGATACATTAGCCAATGGCTCTCCGAAAGATCACACCGATTTTATAAAAGTTACCGGACTTAAATTTTATCGCGTTAACGGCAGCACTGTACAATGGAAAGGTGTGGAGCCTGATATCGCTTTGCCTGATCTGTATACGCCATCCGAACAAAGAGAAAGAAAAAATGCAAGTGCATTGTTGCCCGATCAAAGTAAGGTCGGTTATTATCAGCCGCTGCCTGTTTTGCCGATACCGGCGTTACTGCAAAAAAGTACGGCACGTGTGAGCAGTGATGCATATTTTACAGGTATCAACGTTCTTATTAAAAAAATGGATGGCATGCAGAACGGGATGGATATTCCCCTGCAATGGGCCGAATACGGCACGTTCCGTCAAAACCTTTTGTCCGGGCCGCAACCGGAAAAAGACCTTACCGCAAAAACATTAGTTGTAACAGACAATAACAGTTATGATAAAGAAAAAATATCCCTTTCCGCCCAACAGGATAAAGATGTGAATGCCGAATTTCTCAGACGGCTTTCGCACAGTCATGAAGTGTCGGAGTCCGTAAAAATCCTGGAAGATATTATCAATAATAAATAAACAACAAATCAAAACTACACTCAATGAAAATTTTTTTATCCGTACTGCTTATCACCTGCTTTATGATCGCGGCTCATCAATCCAAAGCTCAGGAATTTGCCCGTCCCGTAGATTACATGGCTTATCTGCAAAAACAACAGGATGAAGTTACGCGTCGTTATTTGAGCTATACCAGCGCATCGGCGCATGGCAAGCGGGAAAAGAAAGTGGATGCACTTCGCGGTAAATTACTTGATCAGATCCAGGATTCGAGAATGAATATCAGCGGTATGCCTGCATGGAACGGCGATAAAGCGTACAGGGATACCGCCGTGAGTTTTATGAAATTTTATTATAACGTGATGAACGATGATTACGCCAAGATCATCAATATGGAAGAGATTGCGGAAAGAAGCTACGATGAAATGGAAGCGTATATTTTGCTTCAGGAAGCGGTTGATAAAAAATTAACTGAAGGCAATGAACGCATGTCAACAGTTGAAAGGGCGTTCGCCGCAAAAAATAATATCAATCTGGTAGAGAGCAGCGATAAGAAATCTGAAATGATGAAGACGCTCAACGGCCTGAACAAACATTTTCATGAAGTATTCCTGATCTTTTTTAAACCGAATATCCAGGAGCAAAATCTCGTGGAAGCAATAGGTAAATCCAACCTTACGGCAATTGAACAGAATAAAAGTTCGATGGTAAAATATTCACAGGAAGGGTTGGAAAAATTAAAGACCCTGAAAGGTTTTGAAGGCGACAATTCATTGATCGTTGCATGCACAGGTGTTTTGAAATTTTACCTGAAAGAAGCAGATAAATCAAATCTAGTTACCGACTACTTCTTAGCGAAAGAAAAATTTGAGAACATGAAAAAAGAAATGGATAAGAAAGGCAGCAGTCGCACAAAGGAAGATGTAGATGCATATAACAAAGCTGTGAATGATATCAATAAAACGATGAATGCCTACAATGCAAGTCTGAAAGATATGAACGACCAAAGACAGGATGCGATCAAAGGCTGGAACGATGCGAACAAAACATATTTTGATGAGCATACGCCGCATTATAAGTAAGGAGGGGAGGGAATTTGGTGATGTCTTTTCTGATTATAGTTTCCGTCTAAATTTAGTACTGTGTACAGGGATTTTTCGATTTAAACATTCACCAAATTCCCGATTCCCGATTCCTCTTTATTATCTTGCAACCTCACATGAGCACAGACAACCAAAACGACACTTACCGTCACAAAGGATTAAGAAAAAAATTACTGGATACGCTGAGGGAAAAGGGTATCACGGATGAAACAGTGCTGAATGCCATGAATAATATTCCTCGCCATTTTTTTATGGACAGCGCTATGGATAATATCGCTTACGAGGATCGGGCATTTCCGATAGCTGCAGGACAAACCATTTCACAACCTTATACCGTTGCTTACCAAACGCAGTTGCTGCAAGTGAAGCCGTTAGATAAAATTCTGGAGATCGGTACGGGAAGTATTTACCAGGCCACCGTTTTAGCGGAACTGAAGGCAAAAGTTTTTACCATCGAAAGACAAAAAGATCTTTTCGAAAAGACCAAACAATATATTTTCAAAGACAAATACCTGAACCTGAAATTCTTTTATGGAGACGGCTTTGAAGGACTTCCTACTTACGGGCCTTTTGATAAAGTGATCATCACAGCGGCTGCGCCGTTTATTCCTCCCAAACTTATTGATCAGTTAAAGCCGGGCGGCAAAATGGTGATCCCGGTAAATGAAGGCGAACATCAACGCATGCTGCGCATCACCAAAAATGCAGACGGCACAACGAGTGAAGAAGCGTTTGAAAATTTTTCTTTTGTACCGATGCTGAAGGGGACTAATAAATGATGGATAATGGATAATGGATAATGGATAATGGATAATGGATAATGGATAATGGATAATGGATAATGGAATTTAAGATGCGCAAGTTATAAAAGAACTGCATTTCATCAGCATATTAGCACATCAGCACATCAGCACATCTTCATATTAAAGTTCAAGGCCGATCTTTTTCATGAGTAGTGATGCATTCATATTCGTACATACTCCCGGTTTTAATTTGTAATCAAAATACAATTCTTCTCCGCTCACCTGCACGTCGAAATGAAAGTTGAGGATATTTGCAGGGTATTCATGTACAAGGTCTGCAAGGGCAACATCATGCGTTGCTAAAACTGCTGCGCCTTTTTGTTTTACAAGTTGACGAATAAGGGCTTCGGAACCGGTATGTCTGTCGAGGGAATTCGTGCCGCGGAGAATTTCATCGAGCAGTACGAATACTTTTTCGTGTGCATTTATTTTTTCAATAACGGTCTTTAATTTTTTGAGCTCGGCATAAAAAGTAGAAGTGCTTTCTTCGAGGTTATCAGCGATGCGCATACTGCTCAGAAGAAGCACGGGAGAGATCTCAAATGTTGTTGCACAAACGGGAGCCCCGGCCATGGTAAGGATCGTGCCGATGCCGATGCTGCGCAGGTAAGTACTTTTTCCCGCCATATTACTGCCGGTGACGAGCATTACTTCGCCGGCATTATTAATGTCGATAAAATTGTCTACCCTTTTTGCTGCAGGAATAAGCGGATGACCGAGTTGTGTAGCATTGAGGGAAAAATGAATGTCTTTCAATACAGGAAAACACCAATCGGGATTATTAAAGCTGAGCGTTGCAAAACTGTTGAATGCTTCAAATTGAGCAAGGGTATCAAACCACAACTGAACATCGTCATCATTATGCTTTTTCCATTTCTCCAGATCAAGCACCTGCTGCAGGTTCCAGAGTAATAATAAATTGAGCGGTGCGGAGATCACGATATTGTAACGAAGGTCAAGCCGGTCAAGGATCTTTTTTAATGAACGGATCTTCACCGAAGCTGCGGAGTTGTTTTTTTGCAGTCCTGCTTGTAATTGCTGTAATAATGGCGAATGAAATTGTTCGGTCTCAATCGCTGCAATACTTTCTGAAAGTGTTTCCAGTTCTTCTACCATCAGCGATAATTTTTCGTGCAGCGGAGCAACCACTTTGTTGATCTGAAAAGCGATCACAGCATACACGAATAAAAATGCATACCAGGTAGAGTAGGAGATTTTATCAAAAAAAGTAAGCGCTGTAACCGTCAGGATAATTGCCGGTAACAGCCAACGCAGCCAAGTCCATGGTTTGAATTGTAAAAAAAGCGTCGGCGATTTAAGCCATTCTTTTATTTTATTCAGCGTGCTGATCTTTATTTCGCTTTCTTTTCCCAGAGCCTGCAATTGTTGACGCCATTGACCTTTGGCGGATAATTCTTTTACCGCTGTTTGTCTCGCTGATATCTCTTGTGCATGCGCAGGCGCCAACAGCCATGCGGCAAGTGTTGAAGCCCCGGGTTCTGAATTGGTTCGGTTGATGAGTTGGAATAACGACGCATGACCAAAGAGATCCATATCGTTTGCATAGTAATGATCATGCGTGATGAATTTCGAACCGTCGGCAAAATGATAATATTTCCCGGTGAGTGCTTTAAGTTCGTCATCGTTAATATCAATAAGAAATCCGAGGTGTTTTATGGCGGCACGATTAGCCAAATCTCGGTGAATAAGTCTCACAAAAATGATGAGAAATATAATTGCCGTTCCTATCGCGTAAGGTTTGCCGATATTCCATAAGAACCAGAATGCTGCAATGATCGCGATAATACTTCCGAGTCTCAGGATCCCGAAAATGGATTTGCGTTGTAAGCGCTTTTTTTGTTGGAGTGAAAACTTTTCTCTTTCCGCAGCATAAAACGATTGTGCATCCATGGGCGCAAAATTAAAGGTTTAAGATGTTCCGAAGTTATGTTCCGCGGATCACATAGATCATCACTGGCATAAGGTTCAACATCAATGCAGAACTATGAGTTTTTTGGGATACCCAAAATTTAAGTTTTCCCTGTACAACTCTTTCGTAAGTTTGCATTGCAGTCATCGTGTGTTTGGCTAAACACTAAGCACCAAAAACTCAACACCCCGGGGCCGTTTTGGTTTTGACAGCATAGATCTTTGCAAGTGTAAGCATGTAGTGCGTTGCGTAATTAGCACTTCAATCTGAATACGAAAAACTCAAATGGCAATACTCAGTATGCCATGGCTGCTTAATCGATAGATTAGCATCCATTAGGGCCGCCGTGCAGGCTTTACTGCTGCCACGTACCGCCGCCGACTCAAAAAAGAAGCAGTATGCTGTAACAGAATGATGTGACTGTTACTTAAGATTATTCTTCTACGGAAAATATTGGTTTGTTATGCTCCGGCATTTTCCCGACAATTAATGCATAAATAAACATGTAGAAAGCTTGCGGCGAATATGTTTGGACACCGGTTCGAGTCCGGTCGGCTCCACAATTTTTTAAAGCCGTTATCGTAACTGATGGCGGCTTTTTTGTTTTTATTTACCGAAATCTTCCAGCCGTAATTGATATCCTGTACTACGTCCTCCTCCTACACTCACGATCACGCCCATTTCCGACAATAGTTGCAGATCTCTTGTAGCTGTTGCTTTCGAGACTTTTGTGATAGAGCCGTACTTCTTAGCGGTCATGCCGCCTTCGAAACCTTTTGGTTCCGCTTCTATCATTTTCCGGATGACTTTTAGCCCGCGTTCATTTAACCGACCCTTGAAATGATCGAAGAACTTTGTCTTCTTTAAGGTGAATTCGATCTGAACTGCGGCTGCCTGCTGCGCTTTTAATATAACGGATACAAAGTAGCGGACCCATTCTGTGATCTCATTACTTTTTTGAGCTTGCTCCAATGCGCTGTAATATCTTTTCTTATCGGCTTCAATTATTTGCGAGAGACTCAACAAGACCGGCCGTCCTACGGTTTGCGACAATGCTTTTTCTGCAACAGCTCTGCCGATACGGCCATTTCCATCTTCAAACGGATGAATGCTTTCAAAATATAAATGTGCAATGGCCGATCTCACCGGCGCTTTTTTTATTTCAGCTTTGCCGCCCGGTGCGGTAGCGTTGAACCAGGTAATAAATTTTTTCATTTCAGCGGGAACCTTTGCTGAGGGAGGCGCTTCGAAATGTATCTTTTCTTTTCCGATAGTGCCGGATATCACCTGCATCGCATCTTTATGCGTTCGCCAAACACCCGTTGCAATTTTTTTGCTTTCCCTTAATAACATTTTGTGCCAGTCAAATAATGTGTCGTCCGTAAGCGGATCGGCGAAATTCTTTCTTACAGCTACCATCAGCTCGCCTGCGCCTTCAGCTTTTTTATCATTCATTTTTTCGGTATGCGCATTCAGGCCGAGGTTGTTTCTGATAGAAGACATCACATCCGGGCGACTTATGTATTCCCCCTCTATCTCAGACGTTTTGACGGCTTCCGCAACCATGATATTTATCATCGCATCCGTCTGAATATCTTCGGGTATTCCTTTTAAGATCCCGTTCATGTGACCTGCTTCTTCATAAAAGGCATAAATCGTTTCGTCGATGCTTTCTACATTCCTATATGTGAAATTTCGCCAGTCTTTTTGTTGCCAGTTATACATCGTGAGCCGATTGGTATTTCTATTCGGCTCAAATATACTCAAAAAATGAGCCGAATAGGTAATTTATTCGGCTCATCCAAACTTTGTGGGTGTACTTAACCTGAGTTTTGATTACATAATCATTTGGAGAAAGAGTATCCCGGTAATAGTTTGAGAAAACGTTTACGCCGCCACAGGCCTGCGCTTATGAAGCATTTTCGCCCGGCAAAAATGGTTGTATCCCATTCATCAAAATTAGTATAAGGAAGATTATACTTGTCGTACAAATGTGTTTTTGTGCCCGCGTCCTCAATATTGTACATCTTTCCCGATTTACTAATGGTGTATATCACGAAAATGAAATGATTGTTTTTATTCAGTGAAATGAGATCCGTTGATTCAATAGTGACAAGTCTTTGCATATTAAAGATTGAGGAGTGCAAAATATCGAACTGTACTAATATTAATAATAGTGATAATGCTTGATTTTTGAGGTTGTAATTTTTACGGCATTATCGGCAAAAAGCTATCGTAAAAACACGTGTAAACCTAAGAAGTTATACACTCGTGTTCTGTGATATATATTGCTTGACAACATGTTGTTGCGGTAAACGGAGCGTGAGAAAATAAATTGTCAGTCAAAATTAAGCTGTGAGAAAATACCGTGATTTTACTTCGAAAAATCCGTATTAACCGCAATCTCTAATAATGCATTTTTTTTTAGTATTGTAAAACCTATGCGAATATTCAAAAAATCTACGCGAAAAAGGATCGTCTATTCCGACGAATACTACAGAAAACACACCGAGTCGATCAAAACAGGATTGATTGCCGCCTGGCTTTTGCTGGTTTGTGCAACGTTGGTCATTTGTTTTGTGATATAATTTTCTGCAACCACGTGTCAACATATATTGTTGATACATCTTTTAATTTCCTCAAATACCAACATCGAGGCGTATGCAAATTATTCGGATGCGATGAGTTCGATTAGCAATTCGCTTTGGTTTCTCTTGCTAAACTGAGTTAAATTGCTCTGCGATTATTTTGCGGAAAAATATTCATACACGATCTTAATTTTTAAGAACATGAAGATGGAACAAAGTATGCGATGGTATGGTCCTGAGGATCCGGTGAGTTTATCAGATATCCGTCAGTCAGGCGCAACATCCGTTGTTACATCGTTACATGATATCTCTGTGGGTGATGCATGGCGTAAAGAAGCGATCCTCAAAAGACAATCGATCATCGAAGCGGCAGGTCTGCAATGGAGTGTTATTGAAAGTCTGCCGGTGCTTGAGAATATCAAAACACAAAGCGGAAATTATTTACAACTCATAGAAAACTACAAAGAGAGTATCCGCAGTATAGCTGCTTGCGGGTTGAAAGTAGTGACTTATAATTTTATGCCGATCCTCGATTGGTTGCGCACGGATATTTCTTACACAATGCCCGATGGCAGCAAAGCATGATACTTTGAGAAGGATGCATTTGTTGCCTTTGATCTATTTCTGTTGCAAAGACCGGGTGCACAAGATGATTATACCGTAGATGAAATAAAAAAAGCTGAAAATCGTTTTGCATTGATGAGCGGGGAGGAAAAGCAAAGACTGTTTTCGAATGTTTTGCTGGGATTGCCGGGAAGCGATATTCCTTTTACCGCGGCAGAAATGCTGGCTTCGTTAAATAAGTACGATGGGATAGATACTGCAAAACTTAGGGAACATCTTTTTTATTTTTTAAAGCAGGTAGTTCCTGTTGCACATGAATGTGATGTAAGACTTGCTATTCATCCGGATGACCCGCCGTATCCTTTGCTGGGACTGCCGCGTATCGTAAGTACGGAAAAAGATCTGCAGGATATTTATTGATGCGATTCCTTATGAAAATAACGGCTTGTGTTTTTGTACCGGCTCACTTGGCGCAAGGGCTGATAATAATCTTTCCCGCATGATGAAAAAATTCGCAAATAATATTCATTTCTTGCATTTGCGAAATACAAAACGCGATGCGGAAGGAAACTTTTTTGAAGCGGATCATTTGGCCGGTGATACCGACATGTATGAAATGGTGAAAAATGTTGTACAGATTATGGCACAAAGAAATATCTCAATCCCTATGCGTCCTGATCACGGACACCAAATGTTGGATGACCTGAATAAGAAGACATTTCCGGGATACAGTGCGATCGGGCGTCTTAAAGGATTAGCAGAATTGCGGGGATTAGAATTAGCTCTTCACAGGAATTACCATCACTCTAACCAATAAGTTCGGAACACCGGTAAAAGACGAAAATACACAGTACCGGTACTTTATCAAAGCAACGTTACCTGGACCTGTAACAATTTGGTATACAGATTTATTCCTGCTGTCGATAAACCACGGATAAGTTCCCGGGGAAACTGAAAAACGAGTTCCGGCATGATTTATAAACAAGCGGTAATTTTCCATCCCTGCCATTATTCACCGATCATAAAAGAAGCACCTGCGAGTCCGATAACAGGAACCAACAATGTAAACGATACAAAGTTTGTATGGCATAAATGTTCAATAAAAATCCCATCTCTCATAACAATAAGCGCTCAGATGATTTTCATTTTATCCGGCAGGTCTTTAAAAAATATAGCAGCAAGTCCGATCGTAATTAAAACCTGCATTTGTGAAACCGGAAAGTAGAGGTCTGCAGGCAAGCCTCGCCAAATGCCGCTAAATAGAAATACCAATTGCACGGCAAAAACTAAAAACATCGTGCATAAAATATATTTAACTAGGCATTAGGTTTAGGCAGACAAAATACAAGCGGTATCGCAGCCGGTGAAATCTTACAGCACACAGCAGAATCGGCGGAAGCCATTTAAGCGCGGCATGTATAGCAATAAAATTTATGCCCCGTATAAACACTGTCAAAATACCTAAGAACGAGTGTTTGAACTCTAAGATTGATACGTTTCAGCATTATAAAATGCGTTCTTGGTCATAAGGTACCAATGCACAGCTTTATCAAAATAATTGTAAAGTCAACTACCGGGAAAAAAATGAGCATATTTATTTGCGCAACTCGAAAGTTGCGCATATATTTGCAACCTGAAGGTTGCGGATACTTTTATACTAATATATGAAACAGGATATATTTCAAGCCATAGCTGACCCCACAAGAAGAGCCATCTTAGCGTTGCTTACTATTCAGGCGTTGACACCGAACGTAATGGCTGAAAAGTTTGATATGAGCCGGCAGGCCGTTTCTAAGCACATTAAAGTGTTGCAGGAATGTGAACTCATCAAACCGCGGCAAAGCGGCAGGGAAATTTATTACCATTTCAACGTAAAAAAAATGCAGGAATTCGATAAATGGCTTGCCCTTTTAAAACAGAATTGGGAAACACAATTCGGTCAACTGGATCAGGTATTGCTAAAAATGAAAAACAAGAAAAATGAAAAATAATTTGCTGTTTGATTTTACCGTAGACAAAGAAGCGAAAAGAGTATTTATCACCCGGGAATTTAATGCGGATCTTTCTTCGGTATGGGATGCATTCACCCAAAAGGACTTATTGGATCAATGGTCGGCACCCGCACCCATGCGAGCCCAAACGAAGTATATGGATTTTCGGGTAGGTGGAAAAAGATTTTACGCAATGATAAGTCCGGACGGGCAGGAGCGTTGGTCGCTTCAGAAATACACTGCTATTACGCCAAAGACCAGATTCAAACTGTATAATTCATTTGCAGATAAAGATGAAAATCCGGAACTGCCGGGTTCGGAATGGGACTACAATTTTAGTGAGCACGATGATATCACAAAAGTATACATCACTGTTTATAACGAATCTTTCGAACGCATGGAAAAGCTGCTGGATGGCTTTACCAAAGGGTTCACTGCTACATTACTCAATCTCGAAAATCTTTTAGAATCAAAATAAAATACAGCAGGCTAACAACAGAGAACAAATTCATTTAATCAATTTTTAAAAATAAAAATTATGAGAGCAATTAATCCATGGATCAATTTCAACGGAAATGCATTCGAAGCATTTACTTTTTACAGATCAGTTTTTGGCGGAGAGTTTACGAAGATCGTTCGCTTTAAAGAATTAGAAACTGAAGAATTTAAAGTAGCAGAAAATGAGGCACACAAACTAATGTACATCGCTCTGCCTATCGGCAAACAAAATGTATTGATCGCGAATGATGTTCCGGAATTTATGGGTCGTGTAAGCGAAACGGAGAACCGGTCTAAAATAGCTGTCAGTGCGGAAAGTCGTGAAGAAGCCGACAAAATCTTCAACGGACTCTCCGCAGATGGTGATGTAGAAGGTCCGATCGGTGATACACCCTGGGGAACCTACGCAGGAATGTTCAGAGATAAATACGGCATTGAATGGATCGTGGAATTTGATGGCGAGTAGTCACAGCCAAATAACAGCAATGATTTAACGCCTGTTCTCAGCTTCCTCATCCTATCTTTGCAGACTGAATAATAATCAATGACAAGAGAAGAAAAATTTATGCAGGAAGCGATAGCTTTATCGCAGGACGGCATAAGACTTAATGAAGGCGGGCCTTTCGGCTGTGTGATCGTAAAAGGTGAGGAGATAGTTGGCCGCGGAAATAATAAAGTAACATCAACAAATGATCCTACTGCACATGCAGAAGTAGTTGCCATACGTGATGCGTGTAATAACCTCGGAACTTTTCAATTGGACGATTGTGAAGTATACACCAGCTGCGAGCCATGCCCCATGTGCCTCGGCGCTATCTATTGGGCCAGACCAAAAGTGATCTACTTTGCCAATAACCGTGAAGATGCAGCTGCCATTGGTTTTGACGATTCAATGATCTATGATGAGATGAGCTGTGATATTGAAAAAAGAAAAATTCCGATCATCAAACTCGGGAGAGAAAATGCAATAAAGGTTTTTGAAGAGTGGGAGAGGAAAGGGGATAAGACAGAATATTAGGATAAGGATTAAGAAACGTAAGAATAAGATCAGAGAAGGATTCACTTTTCATATTTGCCAAACATGCCTAATATAAAAGAGCATATAAGGTTTCGCAATAAGCGGATCTTATATACTCTTTTTACGTTTATATTTCGCCCGTACGGGCTAAAAGCTCACACTCAGTTTCACCCCCGGTGTAACTTTTTTGAAAAAATTGCTGAAAAAAATTCCGGGCTCAACATTTATTGCTCCTTTTTGTATTTCCATTCTGCTTATTCCTAATCGAAATGTATTCTTATCATAAAAATCTCCTCTTGCTGTGCGCAACCGGCTCAATGAAATGTCAGGATATACAAGTGCCAATCGCTGTGGTTTTTCTCCTATTCTTGTTTGCCTGTAGCTTAATGTGAAAAAGTCATTGCGATAAGTCTGCGTTTTACCGGTTGCATCTTTTGCAAAAAGAAAATTCGGCTCCCATGCAATGGCAACATGATTTTGAACGTATCTGTTGTTAAATACGATCTCAAATCCGAGGCTTAAAGAAGGGACAAAATAATTTTTATAGTTCTGAATAGCGGCAGAAAATTGTGTGCAAAGATAATCGCCTGACCCGTTGATTGTGCCCGCCGGGTATTTGGTATATATGCTCTTGTCTGAGCCTTTCATATAATACTTACCATCTTTGTTGTAATTCCAATCGTACCTACCGGTAAACCTCGTAATTTTTTCACCGATAGCTTTCGTATCTGCGCCGCGGAGTTCATTGATATTATTTACGATGAAGCGGTAGCGCAGATACCAATCGCCGTTGTACACTTTATGCAACCCGTGTTTAAATGCACCGTTGATCACAAAGATCATATTAAGTGTATCCTGTTCGACTTTTAGTGCTGACACTTCTCCTTGTCGAATCACGAACGACGAACCCGGAAGTTTTGTATTTCGGATCCTGATTTTTTTTCTTCCGTTGTGATCGGATACATAATCAATTGTTTTGGCAGCGAGTTCGTCAGAGAGAGAGTCTTCAAAAGGCTTAAGATCCAGAAAGAAATTGCCTAACAGTGAATCAATGTTCGTGAAATTTCTGATATCTTCTGATTCTGTCGCATCAATTTGCAGCAGATTTCCTTTACCCAAATCTATGAAATAGCGACTGATCATAAACTCCTGCGGCATTTCGAAGATCTTATCATCAGCAGTTGCTTTTTTTTGAGCAAAGCTTTCCCTGCAGATGCCTGAAAGCATCAGCAATACAATAATTTTTTTCATGTTTAATTTTTTAAATAGATGCGGAAATTGAAAGTGCCTGCGTATTCCGTTTTACCACCTGTTTTACCAGGACGTTTTTGCACACGCCTGGCAGTGTTGGCTGTTTGAGAAGCGATCTTGTCTTCATCTTCGAGCTCGTTGAAGTGAACGACGCTTAACTTTTTCTTTGGGGCTGCTGTTGTTTTTACAAGCAATGCTGTATCCGGTGAAGGCGAAATATTTACTGCAGGAATATTTCTGAGTTCTGCGGGAGCAAGAGCGGTGAATGAATTAACAACTTTTGGAGAAACAATAACGGTATTCTTCTTTAGTAAAGGTTCATGGTTTATGATAGTCGTTTTGATCTCATTATTTTTAACCGGCGCTGCAATCACTATTTCACTCTTTATTTCCTGCGGAATAATAATATCCGGAATAATATTTTTTGGCTGTGTTTTTATTGCCGTGTTTTCCGCCGGTTTCTTTTCGGTTACGAAGAAAGGAACAGAAAGCGCAGAAATGATACATGCCGCAGCCCAATACCAAACTGCTTTTGAACGGCGTGGTTTTTTCTGCAGGCGATCTTCCAGCTTTTGCCATAGCACCGTTATATCTGCGGCAATTTCATCAGGAAGTCCGGCAAGACTATCTAACGATTGCAGGTTATTTATTTTTTGTTGCGACATAGCCGATCCCTTTTTGTAATAGCATTTTTTGTAACAGCACTCTTGCTTTGCTCAGTTGTGATTTTGACGTGCCTTCAGAAATATTGAGCAGCGCCGCTATCTGTTTGTGATCGTTTCCTTCTACAGCATATAAATTAAAAACCGTTCGGTAACCCACAGGCAATTGCACGATCAGGTTAAAGATCTCCGCTGCGGATAAATTGCTGAAAGCATCTTCGGATACCGCCGCTTCTTCCGCCGCTGATTCTGATACGATACTGAAAACATTTTTCTTTCTGAGCGACATCAGGCATTCATTTACCATGATCTGTTTCAGCCAGCTAAACAACGCTGCTTCATTCTGATAATGAAACCCGCCGATATTTTTGAAGAACTTACAAAAACCATCCAGCAGGATCTCTTCGGCATCCTCTCTGTTCTTGAGGTAGCGGCGGCAGACCATCATCATCTTATCTGCAAAGAGGTCAAACAAACATTTTTGCGCCGATGCGCTTTGCTGTTTAGCTTCTTTTATAAGTATCGATGTATCCATGAATCAGAATTGGTATCCTTTGATATCTTAAATGCAGTTCGGGTAATAAAGGTTGCCCGGGAATTTCAGAAATTGCCAAAAATATTGTTAAAGGAAGTCAAGCTAATAACTAACTTACAAATTGCAGAGATTCGCCGAAAATTAAATATTACATCATACATCTAAAATTTACAACTATGGGTTTTGACCAGTACCACGAACCGCCGGAAGAATTATCTCAGCCGGTGCGCACATTTGCAAGAATGATCCAATCTGTTATCGAAGAAGCGCAGGCCATTGATTGGTACGAACAGCGCATTCACGTGGAAAAAGACGAGGAAGCGAAAAAGATTATGCAGCACACGCAGGAAGAGGAATTCATCCATTTTGCAATGGATCTCGAATTCTTATTACGCAAGAAACCAAAATGGAATCTTATAATGCAAAATGTATTATTTAAAAAAGGAGATATTACGGAGAACGGGGAGAAGGCGGAACACGCCGCAGAGAAAATGGATAATTAAAAAGATGCTTGGTTTTTAGTGCTTCAGTTAAGTGAACTAAAGCACTAAAAACTCGAGACTCATAACTATTTCCCGGCTTGTTCAATAATTTCGTCCATGCTGATACCTGTATGACTTTCATCGTACGTACATTGGCCGTTTTTTATCACCAAAACCTGCGGAGATTCATGCTCTACATGAAAAACTTCACTGATCTGCTGAGAAATATTTCTAAAACTGATAAGATCAAGGTAATTGAAGTCGATCTCTTCGGGCGCAGCAGCTCTTTCCAAACGACTTTTCGCCATACTGCTGATAGAACAGCGAGTACTGTGCTTAAAAATGACCTGTGGTTTTTCCGCAGATTTTCTCGTGATCTCTTCCAAACCTGCCTCATCGGTAAGCGGTTTCCAATTCATACAACTTATTTTAATGGATGATGCCTTGGTTACCCGGGCAACCTGTTTTTCTGCTCGAGCCACAGCTACTCAAAAAAACTGTGAATGACAGCAAAAGAACAACGGCGATAAATAATCTTTTCATGCTTTGGATTTTAGCTATAACGCAAATATAAATTAAAGATTGTTCCTATGAAAGGAACCGGTTAAAAATTGGCAATCGTTTAAGTTTTTTCAAAATTGTATATTGCAGCCGTTCAAAGAATGATATTCTTCTACTAACCCATTTATTTTAAACTCTTATGTTGCAACTCATTCGCCCGATCGCATTCATTGATCTCGAAACTACGGGCGTAAACCTTTCATCAGACAGGATCGTCGAATTAGCTATCGTAAAGATGATGCCCGATAATACCCGAATCACAAAACGTAAACTTATCAATCCGCAAATGCCGATTCCAAAGGAGTCGAGCGATATTCACGGGATCAGCGATGAAATGGTGAAAGACGCTCCGTCCTTTAAAGACGTTGCAAACGAGATAAAACAATTTTTAGAAAATTCCGACCTCGGCGGATATAACAGTAATCGTTTTGATATTCCGATGCTGATGGAAGAATTTTTACGTTCCGGGATCGATGTTGATCTAAGTGACAGACGTATGGTGGATGTGCAACATATCTTCTATTCTATGGAGCCGAGAACGCTAACTGCCGCGTATAAATTTTTCTGCGAAAAAGAACATACAGATGCACATGGTGCGGAAGCTGATATTAATGTAACGATCGAAGTATTGGAAGCGCAGTTGGGGAGATATGAAAATCTGGGCAAAACGGTTGATTCTGTTTTGTCATTGATCGGCGAAGAAAAGATCGTGGATTACGCCCGCCGATTCTCATTCAATGAAAAAGGGCAGGAAGTATTCAATTTCGGTAAATTCAAAGGTAAACCTGTTTCAGAAGTATTAAAGTCTGAGCCTCAATACTATGATTGGATGATGAAGGGCGACTTTCCTATGCATACTAAAAAGAAACTTACAGAATTGTTCAACCGTACGTTATTAAAAAAGTAACCATTTACTAATATTTAACGTAGAACTTTATTTATATCATTTATTTTTGAACAAAGAAATATTCTTTGGATAAGATCGTTATCATACCCACTTACAATGAAAAGGAAAACATTGAAGCAATTATTGCGGCTGTAATGGACCTGCGATCGAAGTTTCATGTACTGATCATTGATGACGGCTCACCGGACGGCACTGCTGCTATCGTAAAGAATCTTATTGATAATTATCCGGGCCGTTTGTTCCTCGAAGAACGTAAAGGAAAGCTTGGTCTTGGTACCGCTTATATCCATGGTTTTAAATGGGCACTCAATAAAAACTATCAATACATTTTTGAAATGGATGCCGATTTTTCTCATGATCCTGCTGATCTGGAAAATCTGTATAATGCCTGCGCAAACGGTGCTGATGTTGCCGTAGGCTCACGTTACGTAAAGAACGGAGCTGTGGAGAACTGGCCTTTTGATCGAATCGCTTTATCAAAGGGCGCATCGTTATATACACGCATCATCACTTTTATGCCGGTAAAAGATCCTACTGCAGGATTTGTTTGCTACCATGCAAATGTGCTCAATACCATCAATCTTGAAGCGATCACCTTTGTGGGTTACGCTTTTCAGATAGAGATGAAATTTGCTGCCTGGAAACTCGGTTTTAAAATACAGGAAGTGCCCATCACTTTTCGCGACCGCAAGCTCGGCGCCAGCAAGATGAATAAGGGGATCATCCGCGAAGGGATTCTCGGTGTGCTGCAACTAAGGTGGCAGAGCCTCTTCAAAAATTACCGTTGCCGTGTTGCACGAAATGAAGCGGGAAAAACTACAGTAATAAATACGGATGTGGCTGCAGAGGCTTAATGCAAACTATTTATCGTTGCAAGCTTTATGAAGTACTTTAACTTCGGAAGGACTTAGATACGTAGCTACTCTGTAAACTTTCCAAGTCAAAGAAATTCACGACTGTCATTCGTCAACCGCCAACTGAACTACTTAAACGCCGGATGAAACATATGCAAGGTTGTTCGCAAAAACTCTCTGTCTAAATGCGTGTAGATCTCAGTGGTGGTGATACTTTCATGTCCCAACATTTCCTGCACTGCACGAAGATCGGCGCCGCCTTCCACGAGATGTGTTGCGAATGAATGACGAAAAGTGTGGGGAGAAATATTCTTTCCGATACCGGCTTTTTTCGCCAACTCCTTTAAAATTAAAAATATCATTACCCTTGACAGCCTTGATCCGCGTCGGTTTAAGAAGAGAAGGTCTTCTTCACCGGGTTTTATGCTGATGTGATTTCGGATCTGATCACGGTAAATACCGATATATTTTGTAGCATCGCTGCCGATCGGAATTAATCTTTCTTTATCACCTTTACCGGTTACGCGGATATAGCCAACATCAAGGTACAGCTGACTTATCTTTAGATTAACGAGTTCACTCACACGCAAACCGCAACTGTACATGGTTTCAAAGATCGCACGGTTTCTTTCACCTTCCGGTTTACTCAGGTCAATTGCACCGATGATCTTTTCTATCTCTTCAAAAGAAAGGGTATCTGGAAGTTTTCGCTGCTGCTTCGGTGTTTCCATCAATGCGGAAGGATCGGTTTTTACGAGCTCCTCTGTGAGGCAATATTTAAAAAAGCTGCGGAGTCCGGAGATCATGCGGGCCTGTGAAGAAGGCGTCATGCCCAGGTCGTGGATGAATTGCGTGAATTTCTCCAGGTCTTTGAGGACCACATCATCAGGTTCTTTCATGTCTGCGGAAGCCTGCAGATAATCGGTAAGATGCTGCACATCGTGCATGTAAGCCTCTACAGAATTTTCCGAAAGGGATTTCTCCAATCTCAGCCACGCTTTATAACCTTTCTTGTACGCTTCCCACATGTGCAAACTTGTTTTACGGGTAATGTCAATGTAATTTAATTAAACATTATTTTCGCTGCTTAAAATTCATTCAGCACCCGCTTATGGTTCCCGTAAATTTCAGGTCATTCAAAAGAAAGTTAACACACTACAGAAAATCTTTTCGCAGTTTTCTAAACCGCATGGAAAAAAATCCGGTGAAGAATATTGATAAGCTTACACCGGCTATTGATGCGGAAGTTTGGAAAGAAGTGGATTGCCTCAGCTGCGCAAACTGCTGCAAAAAAATGACGCCGACTTTTACGGATAAAGACCTGAAGCGGATCTCAGCGCACTTTAATGAAACGCCCGAGCAATTTAGAAAGAAATGGCTCAAGAAACAGGACGGCGATTATGTGAACGTAAACAACCCGTGTCAGTTCCTCGATCTAAATACAAATATGTGCAGCATCTACGCTATCCGTCCCGTTGACTGTGCAGGTTTCCCGCATCTTGCAAAGAAAAAATTCATAGAGTACGCACACGTACACAAACAAAATATTGAATACTGCCCGGCTACATTTAAGATGGTGGAGAAGTTGAAAGCGGTTGTAGAACAGTTATGAGTTATGAGTGATAACTTATAAGTCTCGCACAGTCATAACTCATCTCTTTATAACTTATCACTCATACACATCTTCAATCAAAAAATACTCTGTGCCTTCCTGCAGTACCGTTATCGACAGTACATCAAACTGAATTCTTTTCCATTCCGGATATTGGTATAAAAATTCAGCCGATGCATTAATAAGATTTTTGATCTTCTTCGGGCTTACCCTTTCTTCGGGATGACCATAGAGAAGAGAAGTGACCGTTTTCACTTCAATGAAATGCAACATGCCGTTTCGGGAAGCAATGAGATCTACTTCAAGGTTTTTGTGCCGCCAATTTTTGTGCAGAATACTGTAACCTTTTTGCTCAAAATAGGCAACAGCAAGGATTTCGCCATGCTTTCCTGTTTCATTACGGGTGGACATACAGCTAAGGTACTTAATCAAAAAATTATTCGTTATTTTCGCAGCAAATATTATAGTGATGAAACAATCTACTTCTCTTTTTCTGATAACTGTTTTGCTGGTATTTGCGGCAGCGTTATCTGTTGTATTTATATATCCTGCAAGTTTCAGTCCGTTGATCGCAATTTCTTTGTTCAGCGGCTCAGTTGTAAAAGATAAGAAACTGGCCATTGCTGTTCCTTTAGTTGCGTTGTTCCTTACTGATCTCATTTTTCAGTTGTCGCATATCGCTGTAGGGTTTTACGGTTGGGCGCAGATCATTGATTTTGCTACTTATGCGGCTATCACTCTGATCAGTTCATACCTTGTAAAAAGAAACCTGATCAATATTGTATTGTTCTCGGTAATAGCCTGTGTAACTTTTTATTTTATTTCAAATACGGCTTATTTCATTTTCACCAACCCGATCTATCATACATACCCGCAAACATTCGGCGGATATATTGAGAATATGATTGCTGCTATGCCTTTTATGAAAGCGACGTTGTTACCTACGGCATGTTACACGGCATTGTTCTTTACTGTGTATGCACTTTCGGAAAAAAATGTAAGTCAAAAGCAATTAGCGTAGTCAATATATATTCAATAAAAAATCCCGAACGATATCGTTCGGGATTTTTTATTGAATATGTTGCCTGAATTTTGGATTATTTGGATTTTTAATGCTTAGTCGGAGCGAAGATCTGCGGGAATAAGTGTCATCTCCTTGAAATTATTAAACTTGTTGTTCTCCTTTTCTCCCGGTTCTCTTAGCAGTGCCGCAGGCAGATATTATCCTGCTTCGTAAATATGATCACTTATCAAATTCCCGCCATCAGCCGCACCGGTTGCCAGTTCATCACAACGATTATTGTAAGGATTATCCGCATGTCCTTTTACCCACACAAACTTTAATTGAAAATGTTTTGACAGCGCATGAAATTTTTTCCAAAGATCACTGTTCTTTTTACCACCTTTAAAATCCGTTTTCATCCAGGTATTCAACCAGCCTTTTGTTACCGAGTCTATCACATATTTGCTGTCGGAATAGATAGTTACAGGAATATCTCTCTGTGTAACGGCTTCCAACCCGGCGATTATCGCCCAAAGTTCCATGCGGTTATTGGTGGTATGCTTAAAGCCCTGAGATAATTCTTTGCGGTGCGTTCCGTACATTAAAATAGCGCCATAGCCGCCACGGCCGGGGTTTCCGCGGGCTGCACCGTCTGTATAAAGTGAAATTTCAGTCATTCCGGAAGTTGCTATGGAAGTAACAAGTTAAAAGTCAAAACCCCAAAGTTCCGGGCTTAAATTCTTTGTAGTTCATAATTTATTGAAGCATTAAATATTAGGACCTGACGAAAAATTTCAAAGTAGGAAAGTTTACACTTTTTGGTTTTTACTTTTCATTTTTGCCTTCAACTTTACACTTGAAATACTCCCGTCTTAAATTCCGCTATGTCCGGGTTATGATTTGCCGCCGCAATTCCTTCACTGATCACTTTCCGCGTATCTGCAGGATCGATGATCGCATCCACCCAGAGACGGGCGGCTGCGTATTGCGCTTTTGTTTGCTTTAAATATTTTGCCATGATCTTATCCAAAATTGATTTTTCTTCTTCCGCAGAAACTTCCTGTCCCTTTGCTTTCATCGCACCTACCTGGATCTGCAACATCGTTTTAGCTGCCTGTTCGCCGCCCATCACCGCGATCTTTGCACCCGGCCATGCGTAAATAAATCTCGGGTCATAAGCCTTACCGCACATGGCATAATTGCCTGCCCCGTAAGAGTTTCCTGTTACGATGGTAATTTTTGGCACAACAGAATTTGCAACAGCATTTACCAGCTTTGCGCCGTCCTTAATGATACCGCTGTGCTCGCTTCTGCTGCCGACCATAAAGCCGGTGACATCCTGCAAAAACACCAACGGAATTTTTTTCTGATTGCAATTCATAATAAAGCGTGCTGCTTTATCCGCGCTGTCATTGTAGATAACGCCACCCAATTGCATTTCACCTTTTTTTGTTTTGATAATGAGTCGTTGGTTGGCAACAATGCCTACCGCCCAACCGTCAATTCTTGCATAACCTGTTACGATAGTTTTACCATAATCCTGTTTGAATTCGTCAAAACTATCGGCATCGCAAATGTTTTTGATCACTTCCAATACATCGTAAGGTTTGCTGTTATCTGCTGCAAGTATACCATAGATCTCGTCAGTTTTTTTGCCAGGCGCTTTCGATGTGATCCTGTCAAATCCCGCAACAGCGGGCTTTCCGAGCTTACTCATGATCCGTTTTACCTGGTCAAGGCATTCTTCTTCGGTTTTAAATTTATAATCGGCAATACCGCTTAATTCATTGTGTGTTGCTGCACCACCAAGCGTTTCCGCATCAATGTCTTCGCCGATCGCTGCTTTTACCAAATATGGCCCCGCAAGAAAAATAGATCCTGCACCTTCTACCATCAGCGTTTCATCGCTCATGATGGGAAGATAGGCACCTCCGGCAACACATGCACCTGTTACTGCTGCGATCTGCGTAATACCCATCGCACTCATCTTCGCATTGTTACGGAATATGCGACCAAAGTGTTCTTTATCAGGAAAGATCTCATCCTGCATAGGCAGAAAAACACCGGCGCTATCCACGATATAAATGATCGGTAATTTATTTTCCATAGCGATCTCCTGCATGCGGAGATTTTTCTTTCCGGTGATAGGAAACCATGCACCGGCTTTTACCGTTTGATCGTTGGCAACAACGATACATTGTCTGCCGCTTACATATCCGATCCCGCTCACGGTGCCGCCTGCGGGGCAACCACCGTATTCTTCATACATTTCAAAACCTGCAAATGCCCCGATCTCGATAAACGGAGTATCCTTGTCACAGAGATAAGCAATGCGCTCACGTGCTACCAATTTATTTTTTTCTTTTTGTTTTGCTGCTGCCTTTATTCCACCGCCCTCGTGGATCTTTTCGAGCTGCTTTTTTATGCCGCCCCAGGCAAGCTTTTGCTCGTCCTCATTTTTGTTGAACTGAATATCCATGTGAAATTTTTATTGTGGCGGCAATTTAAGGAAATAAGGGGGAATGGGGGATAGCGAGTGGCGAGTGGGGAACGCAGATAACAGGGAGAAGCGTTCAGAGCTAAATACAGTTAGGTAGATATGAAGATTAACCATTCCTGTAAAAGTGGTTTTAAATCGTTCATATGAATAGTCTGAACTCCTCCAATAGAAAAATAAGGTGTTGAAAAAGTTATCATCATTACCTGATTCTCATAATCTTCTTCTAAAAAATCAGGAAGAAAGGGAAGGTTATTCGTGATCTTGTTTAGATTATCCAACAAATTTTCAACTGCATACTTTGGTAAAAACGAGAAAGAGCCCAGGCGTTTATATTCTCCGATAGCATCACTACTATCGAGATGATATACGATGCTCCCCCTTGCAGTTGTGCTTTTTTTAAATCTTAAGTGATATTCTTCCTGTTTTGTCATTTTACTGTATCGAAATTATATGGTGTAAGGGAATTTAGTTGCTAGAACTCTGTGACAAACTCTTTTTAACTCTGTGGTTGAAAAAATCACCTTATCCAATTCAACTTCACCTCTAATCCCTGCCTTCCTTTTGACGGAGAAGGAACAGCGATCTCGCCGATGTAGAAGAAGCCCAACAATTTATCCTGTTCGCCTAAACCAAAATAGACTTTTGCTTTTTCATTGTACGTAACACCACCCGTGGTCCAATAACCACCGAGACCATAAGCATGTACAGAGAGATGAAGATTTTGCACGGCGCAGGCTACTGCTTCGATATCTTCTATCTCCGGGATATTTTTTGTTGTAGTGCGGAGCATTTGGATGGCAATGATATGCGAAGCTTTGAGCGGAGTTGTTTGCAGTTTTTCGTATCTGCTTTGACTGAATTTATCGCCGGAGGTTTCTTTGTATAAATTACTCTGAAATGCCGCAAATTGTTTTAAGCCTTCGCCTGTGAAAGCGGTGAATTTCCAAGGTTCTGTTTGCCCGTGGTTGGGGGCGCACAAGGCATTCGTGATGATCTCTTTGATGATGTTATCGTCAATTTGTTTGCCTGCGATGAATTGATCAGGGAACACAGAACGACGGCTGCGGATAATGTTATTGAATATTGCTGATTGATTATTTTCCATTGTGCGAAGGTATTTATCGGATCAGAAGCCTGGTGGCGAGATAAGGAAAAGATATTTCGGAAAAGGGAGGTTTCACGCAAAGGGCTCAAAGGCAGCGCAAAGACCACAAAGGTATAAACATGACTCAATGCGGCTTTTAAATCCCGACCGTGAAGCTTATCTTCGCGGCAGAAAAAAGCTGAATAACGGTATGCTGCTGAAGTGAGTGACACAACGATGATGACCATAGCTTCACAGCCCGGACAATAAAAATTTTATGAGCAAAGAACTTACTTCGAGAGCGGATGATTATTCGCAATGGTACAATGAATTGGTGGTGAAGAGCCAGCTGGCGGATCACTCTGCCGTGCGTGGTTGTATGGTGATCAAACCTTACGGTTATGCGCTGTGGGAACACATGCGTGATCAATTGGATAAAATGTTTAAAGACACGGGTCACGTGAATGCATATTTCCCGTTATTCGTTCCTAAAAGTTTGTTTGAAGCGGAAGAAAAAAATGCGGAAGGTTTTGCAAAAGAGTGTGCGATCGTAACGCATTATCGTTTGAAAGCAGATCCGGCTAATAAAGGAAAACTGATCGTGGATCCGGAAGCAAAGCTCGAAGAGGAGCTTGTGGTTAGACCTACGAGCGAAGCGATCATTTGGAATACATACAAAGGGTGGATCCAATCCTACCGTGATCTTCCGTTGCTCATCAATCAGTGGGCGAATGTGGTGCGTTGGGAAATGCGTACAAGATTATTTCTTCGTACGGCGGAATTCCTTTGGCAGGAAGGACATACAGCTCATGCTACAAAAGAAGAAGCAATTGAAGAAACAGAAAAAATGCTTGGTGTTTATGCAGATTTCGTAGAGCAATACATGGCTGTTCCTGTAGTGAAAGGTGTGAAAACAGCAAATGAACGGTTTGCGGGTGCAGAAGATACTTACTGCATTGAAGCGCTGATGCAGGATGGGAAAGCGCTACAGGCAGGTACTTCCCATTTCCTCGGGCAAAATTTTGCGAAGGCGTTTGATGTAAAATTCAGCGATAAGAATAATACTTTGGATTATGTGTGGGCCACGAGCTGGGGTGTTTCCACAAGGCTCATCGGTGCGTTGATCATGGCGCATAGCGATGACCAGGGATTGGTTATGCCGCCGAGAATTGCACCGATACAGGTTGTGATCGTTCCGATCTATAAAGGAGAGGACAGTAAACCGGTGATCGATGAAAAATGCGATGCACTTATCAAAGAATTAAAAGCATTGGGCATTCGGGTAAAATATGATAACAGCGATAATACAAGACCGGGTTGGAAATTTGCAGAGTATGAATTGAAAGGTGTTCCGGTACGTGTGGCGATGGGGATGCGTGACATGGAAAATAATGTAGCTGAAGTTGCAAGACGAGATACGAAAGAAAAGAAAACAGTTTCCCTGGATGGTCTTGCAAATTACCTGAAAGCATTGCTGGACGAGATTCAACAAAATATTTTTGATCGTGCGCTTGCATTCAGAAATGATAATATCCGCACGGCAGATAATTGGGATGAATTTGTAAAGATCCTCGATGAGAAGGGTGGTTTTGTATCTGCACATTGGGACGGAACATCTGAAACAGAAGACAAAATCAAAGAGCAAACGAAAGCTACGATCCGTTGTATTCCTTTGGATAACAAACAGGAAGACGGAAAATGTATTTTTACGGGCAAGCCGAGTAAAGAGCGTGTGTTATTTGCGAGAGCATATTGATTATGTTTTTATTAAGCTATAGCAATATTATTTCCTGGCTGCAAGCCCATCAGCTGCCGTGTATGATAAAAACCATATTTCATACAGAGTGCCCCGGTTGCGGGTTTCAGAGGAGTCTTATTGCTTTGCTCAGCGGAGATATACAATTGAGCATGTATTTTTATCCGGCTTTGTGCCCTATGGTACTTTACTTCGTTTTTTTAATAGCCGACAGGAAATACCATTTTCCTTTTTCCACAGTTGTCCGAAAAACAGGGCTCGCTTTAATTTTTATTATTATCTTGACATCCTATATTTACAAACTAACTTATCAAAACAACCTTTTATGAGCGATCAACAAAACCTTCTCAATCCTAATTATAATCAACCGGCCAATTTGCCGAATGCCACCGCATCGCTTGTGTTGGGTATCATAGCTATCGTGGGAGCATTTTGCTATGGTCTTGTAGGCGTAGTATGCGGCGTAATAGGATTGGTTCTGGCCAATAAGGACCGTAAGGCGTACAATGCGGCGCCGCAAATGTATTCTGCATCAAGTTACAGTACGTCAAACTCGGGCAGGGTCTGCTCAATTATCGGACTGATTCTCGGTGGCATAATTTTGCTGATCATCATATTCTACTTTATTTTCTTCGGCGCTTTTATTATGGAAGCTGCACGTCACAGTACAAAGTATTAACCGATCAGTATGAAATTAAAAAAGGCGTTGTTTTCAACGCCTTTTTTAGTAGGTGTTTAATTTTTTATTAATATCGTATCACTAAAACTTACACTATGGATTATACCTCCCATGATAACTTATCGGATATGGATATTCAGATCGACAGCGAAGCCCGGCGGTCGCTCACAGAATCATCCAAATGGACAAAGTTCATTTCAATTACCATTTTCATTCTCATCGGGATCTTTTTACTGATCTTTTTAGGGTTGACTGCTGCTTATCCGGGAGATTTTTTCGACTCGTTTGACAGACTGATGGGCGTGTACTTCGGTCTCAGCGCAACCGTGATCATAGCAATCGTATTGGCTTCTGTTGCCGTATATCTGTATACGTTTTATCTCATCCTCCATTATTCGAAGAAGATAAAAACTGCATTAGCTACGGAGAATACCGCGGATCTTAATGCAGGTCTCAATTCGTTGAAGATTTATTTTATCATTAATTCGGTGATAAGCGCATTGATACTTCTACTGACCCTTTACAATTTGAAAGCAATTTTTTAAATCCTCAAAAAGAAAAAGATGGAAGACCTATTAGGAAATAATAATTTACTTGAGCTTAAAGTTGATGAAGAAACAAAATCGCACATCATCGGAATTGCTCAGTGGGCCAATGTAACTGCGATCATAGCGCTTGTGAATCTGATGCTTTCGGTAGTATCAACCATATACATTGTGGGCAGAACCCGATCTTATGTTGCAGGTGACACCGCAGCATTGGGCGTAGTAAAGCTGTTGATAACTGTAACAATTTCGTTGTTGCTAAACCTCAACCTGCTTGCTGCCGCAAGAAATCTGAAGATTGGAATACAGACCGGTGATCAGGGATTTTTTGATCTCGGCTTAAGAAAACTGGCCACGTATTTCAAGATCATCGGAATTATATTGATTGTGGCGTTGGCGATCATTGTATTGATATTTATCTGTGTTTTGTTGTTCAGTGCTTCACGCGGAAGATTCTAAATAAATCAGTAAAGTAAAAAGCCGGCTGACAATCAGCCGGCTTTTTTATTCTTTTGTTGCGAGATAGTTGTAGTCTTCGAGCAGTTTCTCCAAAAAATCTGATGATGAAAGCGATGAAGTTATACCGAGCACTTCTTTGATTTTATACTCTACCCGCATACAAATATCATAATTGTTGGTCTTCTCAGACTGCATAAGTACAGATTTTATGGTGTTGATATCATTGTCTGAGAGGCGCATCACCTCCGGATATTTCACAGCATAATTGCTGCTGTTCACATTTACAAAAATAGTGTCGTTTACCGACATAAATGATTTTGCATCCACTACCGCCGTGCCTGCAGCCATATCGCCAAGGCGCTGACTTTTTTTAGAGACGAGGATCGTGATGATCACCGCGATACCTAAAAAGCCCGTCGCAAAAATATAATTGGCTAAAGCCATCGCAGAGCCTACGATATATCCGAACAAAAAAGGCCATTCGAAAAATTTCGTGATCCATCTCAATACGAATTGTCCGAAGGTTGGTTCACCGCCTTCCAGACTGATCACCCTTATGCGCAGGATTTTCTTCCCGATGGTTTGACCGTTCATCGATACTTCCGTGATGAGTGAATAAAATAACATTGGAATGGAAATGATCAGGATATCCAGGCCTGCGCTGTCCTGAAAAGAAAGGTCAAAGCCGTCATAAAGCATCTTCTTCATGGCATACAGATAAATGACCAGGATCACGAAGTCGATCATATATGCCAGCAACCTCTTGTGAAAGGGAGCGATCTCGAAATCTAATCCTACATTAAAAGCGGTATTTATCTGAACCGACGCCATGGTATTGCAATATACACGGTCCGTATAAACAGCGGCACAAAAAAACCGATTTTTTTATTCGTAAAAAAAGCATCAAATTGTATCAGCTAATTTAAAAGTGCTCAGGACCTATGCGGGAGGCAATGTTCATTAAGAAGAATGCGGAGAAGTGGAAAACGTACCAGCAGGAAGAATCGTCTGACCCCGATGAAGCGGCAGAACGATTCATTACCCTCATGGATGATCTCGCTTACGCTAAAACTTTTTATCCCCGCAGCAAAGCCACCAAATGGATCAACGGACTTGCGGCAAGCGTTTATCAAACCATCTATCGGAATAAAAAAGAAAAGTATTCCCGCATCTTCTCGTTTTGGAAATACGAATTGCCGCTGATCATCAGAAAACATCACCGCACTTTTTTATTTACCACAGCCATTTTCGTTATGTTCGTAAGTATCGGCGTGTTTTCATCTATCCACGATCCTTCATTTGTGAGAGGTGTGATGGGAGATGAATATGTGCGTATGACGGAAGAGAATATTGATAAAGGAGATCCGTTTGGAGTGTACAAGGACGACAATCCGTTTAACATGTTCGTGCGTATTGCGTTCAATAATATTTTTGTGTCTTTTCTCACTTTTATCGGCGGTTTTACGATGGGCCTGGTTACATTTAAATTGCTTTGGCAAAACGGCATCATGCTGGGCAGTTTTCAATATATGTTCTTTTCCCACGACCTCGGCATAGATTCCATACTCGTTATTTGGATCCACGGTACTATCGAGATCTCTTCAATAATCATCGCCGGTGCCGCGGGATTTATTTTGGCAAACGGGGTATTGTTTCCCGGGACTTATACAAGATTTGAATCTTTTAAGCGAAATGCAAAAGACGCCGCCAAGATCCTTATTTCGCTTATTCCTTTCTTTATAGCCGCGGCATTTTTGGAAAGTTACATCACGCACCTAATGAGTGCAACATATGCGGGCGACCGCCACGGAATGCCTGTTTGGGTAAGTTTGCTTATCCTCGGGTTTTCTTTTTTATTGATCATTTGGTATTTCGTGATCCGGCCGATCATCTTAAGTAAACGAGGTTATTTTATTAAAAAAGACGGTATTGTAGCCCGCATGCAAAACGATGAAGCGTAAACTTTCTCTGATCTTCGCCGTGCTGATGTTAATGCAATTTTGCGTGAAAGCGCAGACCGTTGTGGAATCACCCGCAGAAGACAGCAGCCTGATATTTACACCTTCCGCGGAATCAAACGAAGAAAATTACGTTACAGAAGATACGGCAGGCAGATCGTTTGCAAAAGATGTTTTGGGTGATACCGGTATTACATTCCGCAGCTTACCACTTTCTTACGATACTGTTAGTTTATGGAAAAATAAAAAGGAATACAACTGGATAAAAAATCTGGATAGTATCCTGAAAGCAAAACCGAAACCGTCAGAACAATCTTCGGGAAAATATGCGCCGCCATCCGCACGTCAACCGATCGAACTCGGATTTTTCAGCTATATTTTGTGGGCGCTCGCTGCAGGTTTCGTGATCTTTATTTTGGTAAAATTATTTATGTCCGGCGGCGCATTTAAAGGCGGCGGCAAAAGAGTGAAAGAAGCCGCAGATAACGATGAGGATTATGTGGAAGATATCAATGAAAAAGATTTTCAGGTATTAAAGAAACGGGCTTATGCATCAGGAGATATGCGCATGGCAACGCGTTATCTTTTCCTTTTTACATTGCAACAATTACAGCAAAGAGAACTGATCCGTTTTTCGCCCGATAAAACAAATAGTATGTATCTAAATGAATTACCGGCAGCGAAACGCGGCGGCTTTGCGCAGCTTTCTTTGTACTACGAATATATTTGGTACGGAAAGGCACCGGTGGAGCCGCAACAGTTTGATGCGATCGAAATTAAATTCAACGAATTTTTAAACAAAGGCTGAGTTTGAAAAAGACCGTTTACAATATTATATGTTTTATCGCGCTGTTATCGGTCACACAATCGTGCAGGCCGAAAAGTAGTTTGCCCGATATGCGGGAGACTTATTCTTATAAGGACAACATTCCTTACGGCGGAAGCGTGGCTTACCAAATGTTGAAGAATGCTTATCCCGATCGAAATCCCAGGATCATAAAAGAGCAGTTTGCCGATAACTACCAATGGGATTATGATAAAACTTCGATCTATTTTAACCTTAGCCGTAATTATTACTTAAAGGACAGAGATGCAGAGGCTCTGCTCAGCTTCGTTTACAGAGGAAATACAGCATTCATTAGTTCGGAACATTTTGATACCTTATTGCTTGAAAAACTATATTGTAAGCAGGAGAAAGCAAAAGATTCGGGTATGTTTTTTACGAATACGCAGCGCAGAAATACTACAGTAAGTTTTGCAGAAAATCTCTCTTTGTACAAGGATAGTTTCTCTTATTATTTTTATCCGTTCGATAATTATTTTTCTGCGATCAATAATTCTTATTCCCGTAAGGTAGGCACGAATGACTACGGCAAGACCAATTTCTTTGTATTTTTTTGGGGTAAAGGAAGATTATATTTTCACAACGAACCCGCTGCCCTAAGTAATTATTTTTTGCTCACGAAAAATAATTACCGTTACATGAAGGAAATCATGCAAATGATGCCTGAGAATCCGGAAAATATCTATTGGGATAATTTTCATCTCAACCACAACTATCCGGATGGCGATAACGACAGAAATTTTTCCACATTGGGAACTATCCTTAAGTACCCGTCGCTGGCGCACGCTTTCTGGATAAGTCTTCTATTGTTGCTGCTGTATATTTTCTTTAACAGCAAACGCCGTCAACGGATCATTCCTGTCGTAAAACCTGTGGAGAATACCAGTGTCGCTTTTGCGGAGGCGATCGCGGGAATGTATCTCAGTAAGAAGGACAACAGGCTTATCGCGGAAAAAGCGATCACTTATTTTAACGAACATGTCCGCACCAACTATTTCATGAACGTGAGTATGCACGATCCGGCTTATGCCGACATGCTCAGCAGGAAAAGCGGCGTTCCTTTAGAGATCACGCAAAACCTTACACAAAACATACTCAGTGTTTCTGCCTCCGTAAAAGTGAGCGATGTGGAATTACTTCTCTTGAACGCACTCATTGAAAAATTTTTTAAAAACAAAACATGATGGAAGATATTTTGTTCCCGGAAAGCAGCCCCGTAACGGAGCTCAACGGAAAATTGCAGGAGATAAGAGCCGAGATCGCTAAAGTGATCGTTGGTCAACAACAGGTGGTAGATCTGCTGCTGATCGGTATTCTTTCCGACGGGCATTTGTTGCTCGAAGGTGTACCGGGTGTGGCCAAAACACTCGCGTCAAAATTAATGGCGCGAATCATCGACGTAAATTTTTCCAGACTGCAATTCACGCCGGATCTCATGCCTGGCGATGTGATCGGAACTTCCGTGTTCAATCCCAAAGAAGGGAATTTTTATTTTAAAGCTGGTCCTGTTTTCAGCAATATCGTATTGATAGATGAGATCAACCGGGCACCCGCCAAAACACAATCTGCCCTGTTTGAAGTGATGGAAGAAAGGCAGATCACGGTAGATGGTCAAACGCATGCCATGCAATATCCGTTCGTTGTACTTGCCACACAAAATCCTATTGAGCAGGAAGGAACATATCGTTTGCCTGAAGCGCAACTCGACAGGTTCCTGTTTAAAATTGAGATCGGGTATCCTACGTTATCAGAAGAAATAAATATCCTCACGCAACAACAAGGTAAAACGCAGAATCAATTGTTGCAGGATGTGAACAAGGTGTTGAATGCCGCTTCGCTCGCGAAATATCGTGAAATAGTGCAGCAGGTGATCGTAGAACCAAAGCTGATCGAATATATCGCTTCCATTATCAACGAAACAAGAAACAACCCTTCGCTTTACCTTGGTGCGTCCACGAGAGCTTCGCTTGCGTTGCTGAAAGCTTCCAAAGCCGCAGCAGCATTGAAAGGCCGGGCTTTCGTAATTCCCGATGATATTCGCGATATGGCTCCGCATGTGTTGCGTCACCGCATAATGCTCACGCCGGAAAAAGAAATGGAAGGCATCACAACTGATGATCTTGTAGAAAATATTTTAAAAGGCGCTGAGATCCCGAGATAATGAACTTCTACAAAAAATATATCGGTGATCTTTTTGTCACGCTCCGTTTTTACCTTGCGATGGGTGCCTGCATCGTTATGTACGTCATATCTTTTTTTGTTCCTGAATTATTTACGGTAGGGGATATTTTATTCGCGATGACCTGTTTGCTTGTCGTAGCGGACTATCTTTTTATGTTCGTTTTCTTCAAAGCACCCCGGGCAGAAAGAATGCTCAGCGATCGTTTAAGTAATGGTGATCCTAATGAAGTGTTACTGACCATCGTCAACAAAATGCCGTTCAAAATTATTCTGGAGATAATCGACGAACAGCCTTCACAATTGCAGAACAGGAATTTCGGAAAGCGAAAAGTGCTTGCTGCCCGTGAACAAAGCACGGTAAAATATACTATCAATCCGGCGCAGCGTGGTCCCTATCATTTTGGCGATATTATTTTATTCTCCGTATCGCAACTCGGATTGGTAAAAAGAAAGCAGGTAGTGTCTGCTTCGGAGACAGTAAAGGTATATCCTTCATTTGTACACCTAGGTCAATATCGGTTGATGGCGCAAACGGCCACCGCGGAACAGGGTACAAAGAGAATGCGCAAGATCGGCCAGAGTATGGAGTTTGAGCAGATCAAAGATTATGTGAGCGGTGATGATATTCGTACGATAAACTGGAAAGCAACGGCGAGAAAAGGCGGGCTGATGGTGAATCATTATTCCGACGAAAAATCGCAACAGGTATATTGTATGATCGACAAAGGACGACTGATGAAAATGCCTTTCAAAGGATTAAGTCTGCTGGATTATGCGATCAATGCAACACTGGCGCTCACAAATATTTGTCTGCAAAAACAGGATAAGATCGGTCTGATGACCTTCTCTGATAAAACCGGCAGTATCGTAGCGGCAGACCGCAAACCCGTGCAACGGGAGCATATCATGCAGGTGCTGTATCGTGAAGAAACAAATTTTACAGAGAGCGATTATGAAATGTTGTACATGCAGGTGCGCAGCAAAATAAAGCAAAGGAGTTTGCTGATCTTATTTACAAACTTCGAATCGCTCAACGGGTTAAAACGTCAGATCAATTATCTCCGGTCAATAGCAAGGCATCACTTATTGATGGTGGTGTTTTTTGAAAATACAGAGCTCACAAAATTATCATCTGCCGAAGCGAAAAATGTTGAAGACGTATATGTAAAAACAATTGCGGATAAACTCGCTTACGAAAAGCGGATGGTAGTGAAAGAACTGCAGCAATTCGGAATACTTTCTGTGCTCACATCTCCCGAGCATTTAACCGTGAACGCCATTAATAAGTATTTGGAATTAAAGGCGAAACAAGCGTTGTAATTTCGCTCACTGATGACGGTTGACATCTGAGTTATCTGTGAATTGGGAAGTTGTTTATCTTTCGCTATCTCAAATTATTTACAGACTTTCGTATCCGTCAACGTCACCGGTTTTCTGTTAACCGTCTACAAAAATCTCTCAACTAATAAAATGGCAAAAGGTTCGTACTTCGCGAAGCACAAAGAAAAGATCCACGGAACGGAAGAAGCGCATGCACAAAAAAAAATACCGCAGGTTCAGATCAGTGAGGAGATGAAAGAAAGATTTACGGAAGGTAAAGTGATCCTGCTGGATAAGCCGCTGCACTGGACCTCCTTTGATGCTGTGAGAAAAATTCGAAATACCGTTAAGATAAAAAAGGTTGGTCACGCCGGTACGCTGGATCCTTTGGCTACCGGGCTTTTGATCATCTGCACCGGAAAATTTACCAAGAAGATCAACGAATACATGGCGCAGGAAAAAGAATACACAGGTTCTTTTACGCTTGGTGCGGTTACGCCCACTTACGATAAAGAAAGTGAACCACAGGATTTTAAATCCTATGATGAGATCGCAGAAGCGCAGATCAAAGACGCGACGCAGCAATTCGTCGGCGAGATCCAACAATTTCCACCGATCTATTCAGCGATAAAAAAAGACGGCGTTGCATTATATGAACTGGCAAGAAGAGGAGAAGATATTGACCTCAAAGCACGGACGATATTCATTAAAGAATTTCAAATTACACATATCGAATTGCCGCGTGTGGAATTTCGCGTTGTTTGCGGCACCGGCACATATATTCGCAGTTTGGCGCATGACATGGGCGTAACGTTGGGTTGCGGCGCTTACCTGAGCGAATTACGCAGAACAAGGATTGGTGACTTTAAAGTTGAAGACGGTGTAACTATTGAAGGCTTTTTGGAAGCGGTAGGTGATAAAAGAGAATATACAAAAGACGACAGACAAAAGACCGACGATGGAGAGACAAAGGACGACGGAACGACAACGGACGACAGACACGACAGACAACCGACGGCAGATAGTTTATGATACTTGTGGCACAGCTATTCTGAAAATAAATTCCTGGGAGTTGAGCAGCACGAAAAAACTTAGTCAACCCGCTTCGAGCAATCCGCCAACCCTCAACCGATTTGCCCCACATTCCTAAAACGGATAATTAATACCGATCGTAAAATTAAAATTCTCATATCTCCATTGACGGTAACGCTTTGCGAAAATCTTCCCGAAAGCATCGCTGAAACTGATCGGCGGTGCTTTCCAACCGTCGTTTACATCGCTTGTTTCCGGACGTTTAAAACGGAATGCAAAGTCGGTGCGTAATATCAAATATTGAAAATCGAAACGAAGACCATATCCGGCAGACATTCCAAGTTCTTTATATAAATTTTTGAATTTGAATTGCGCCGGATCAATCATGCCCGGCGTTGAATTTTTTATATTCCACACATTTCCGATGTCAAAGAAAACAGCCCCTTTCAATGTAAGCAGATCAGGAATAAGTCTCGCGATATCATGACGAAATTCTCCGTTGAGCTCGATCTGCATATCACCCGTACGATCATTAAAAATATTTTGTGCATACGGCACCAGTTTTTGCGAACCGCGACCGATACCACGCACCGGCCAACCACGCATGCTGTTGCTTCCGCCGCCAAAATATTGCTTAAAGAAAGGAAGTGTAGTGTCTCCCGATAGCGGAATACCAACACCTGTAAAGGCCCTGAAAGCATATGCAGTCTTGGGTTTATTCACCGTATACTTGTATTCCGCATCCAGCCTTACATAATGCTTTTTATACTTTTCTGCAATTTTGATCGGTATCAGTTTTCCTATTATTATTCCTGATTCTTCGATGTTTGCAGTAAAAGTTCGGTCTTTTGAAAGACTCAGCGGATGATGAGGGTTATGATATGTACTCGAATAACTTCCGGCGGCACCCAGGATAAAAGATGTGTTGTAAGAATATCGTAAAAAAGGATTTTGATTAATGATGTTCTTAAAACTGTCAGACTGATTGAATAAATAACTGAATTCTGTGTTGAGACGGGCGGAAACCCGATGGTCTTTTTTTGTCGTCCACGCCTGTCCGGGATCAAGACTGAAGGTCTGAAGGCTGAAAAGATTAAGCCGATTGGTAAATGCAAAACCGGTATTTAGAAAAGTTTCGCTCGATTTAAAAGCTTTTTGTTCAGGCTTTTTTTTGAACAAAATAAATCTGGGTATAGCAATATTGTTGGTGTAACTTATCTCGTTCGAATTGATGAGGCTGTTTCTGCTTTTTGAATTATTATTGAGTTCAATTCCTGCACGAAGGTTATGTGTCATGCGGATCGCTTCTTTTGCAACATTTCTGTTTACCAGGGAAAAGTTAGTGGCGATTCCGAATAAATTTCCCCCGAGAGCACTGGTAGCATTAGTTGTAGCCGAATAGCTCGCTTCGAGTGTTATCTGCGGACCGAATTTCTTAGCGGGTAATAATTCAAAAACGAGATCCACTTTATTTACCTCATCAAGATTTTCGATGATCCTGATGTTCACACTTTGCCAAACTCCAAGTCTCGATAAATTGTATAAGGTTTTATAGTATTCACTCTGATTAAATACGTCGCCGCTGCGCAGGGTTACATTTCGGGTAAATAGTGACGTTCGAAAAAGCCGCTCATGATATCGAATAATAAAGTTCTTAGAATTGTGCTGAAGAATATTTACCGTATCGCTTAATATATCACCTCCGCGAAAATCAGACAGGATATAGATCTTGTTAATGTAGTATTTGTTGAGCTTGGTACTGTCGTCCGGTTTGTTGAGCACTAAAGCAAGTTTAATTTTGGGTGAATCTTTTTGTTGCTGCGCCTGACTTAATATTTCAATTTCCTCAAAAGGATCTGAAGTAACGGTGGTTAATGCGGCGATACTTGTGTCACCTCTCATGCGCAATTCCGCCGCGGTAAATTTATAATAACCGTTGTTGCGGAAACTATCCACTAATCTGCTGATCTCCGCCAGCACAGCCACTTTCGTTATCGGGTTATCTTTTACGATCTGAGATTCACTTTTTCCGCCGACCGCAATTTGCTGCAGCTCCTGTTTTTTCAGGCTGTGAGAAAAGGTATCAATGAGTGTTGGCTCGCCTGCATCCACGATATATTTTACAGAGATCTTTCTTTTCCTTGTATTCGGGATCGGAATGAAAATAAAATTTTTCTTCCTGAAGGGAATTGTTGTGTATGTCCCTTTTGCGTGGTAATACCCCAGATGATACATGGAAGTTTGCATATTCATTGCGGATATCGCCGCATAACCCGTGTCGAAGGCAACGGGTTTTTTGATAACGTGCGAAATAAGAAATTGATCCTTCACCGTTACCTTTGAGCTATCGTCAAGTTGATTTTGGAGACGTTGTATCACCGCCTGACGTTCTGTTCTGCTAAATTTTCCGCCGCGAAGCTCGATGCTGTTTTCCGCAACATAAGGTTTGCCGGTCGGCGTTTTCTTGTAGGCCGTACAGGACAGCACAAAGAGCATTAATATGCAAGTGATATTTTTAAAAGACGAAAAATTCATTATATCTGAATTGCAGCAGACCTGCAGAAAATAGCTAACATGATCAATAAAGCAACTGTCAAATATATTCAAAGTTTACAGCACAAAAAATTCCGTGATGAGTTCGGAACCTTTATCGGTGAAGGTCCGAAAGTAGTGACTGAACTGCTCGCGGATGAAATATTCGAATGTGTGGAAATTTACGCTACAAAAAAAGGGGCGGAGATGATCGGCAAAGCCAGTACCGCTGCGGTAAATATCATCGAAGATTTTGAGTTGGAGAAGATATCTGCATTGAAGGTGCAGAATAATGTGCTCGCCGTTTTTCGGAAGAGAACGACGCCGACAAGACTTAATTTTTCAGATAAATTAACAATCGCTCTCGACGATATTCAGGATCCCGGAAACCTCGGTACCATTATACGCATCGCCGACTGGTTTGGCGTAGAAAATATCATTTGTTCACCAGCTACTGCTGATTGCTATAATCCTAAAGTTGTGCAAAGCACGATGGCCAGTCTTGGGAGGGTAAATGTTATGTACGATGAACTCGAAAAAATATTACCGCAGATAAGTATAAAAAAATATGCTGCAGTACTCGGCGGAAAAGATATTACCGCAATCGGTAAATTGAAAGAAGGCATAATCATCATCGGCAATGAATCAAAAGGGATTTCCGATGCTGTTTTACAATTAGTTGATGAAAAGATCACGATCGGCAAAAAAGGCAGTGCGGAGTCTTTGAATGCAGGCGTGGCGGCAGGGATAATTATGTTTGCCCTGCGTTGATTTGGAAATTTGGAAATCTACTGTTTTGGAAATAAAAATGCATTTCATTTATGTAAAGCATATTATTTAAATAGTTGGATATCGGTATTCCCCTTAAGTGAGTGACACAACGCTGATGATCAGAAAACGAATGCTCGTGCAAAAAATAAAATTGTATCAGTTTTCCGCTAAAACGGAAGGATGAAGAAGATCATTAAGATCTGTGTTCTGCATTTATCTGAATGTGATAGCCTTTACCGTGTTTACTTTTTTTACGAGTAATGTAGGAATGATCAATGTGCAAAAACAGATCAGTAAAGTAAATACATCCACCGATACAACCTGCAGCCAGTCTACATCTGCCTGGGCAACCGACATATAGTAAGATTCTTCGTTGAGGGTAATAAAGCCGGTTTTTTGTTGAATGTAGCAAATGAGTAATCCGATCACTGTGCCGAAAACAATACCAAGCAATGCTATTGCTGTTGTGTTGTATAAAAATATTTTTTGGATCGTAGAGTCGCTTGCGCCGGTGGCTTTTAAAATACCGGTCATGGGTGTACGTTCCAGTGCAAGGATGATGAGACAGGTGATAAGATTAACTACCGCAACGATCACCATCACTACAAGTAAAATATTTTTTAATTGTCCCTGAAGAGTAAGCCAGTCGAAGATTTGCGGATATACTTCGCGAATGCTTTTGCTATACCATTCATCGGGAAGTTCGCGGTACATTTTCTTCGCAACGCTGTCCGCTTTTTTATAATCTTTTAATGTGATCTCGTAACCGCCTATCTGTGCGGAATCCCAAAGATTGAGGCGACGAATGAGGTTGATATCTGCGATCGCAAAACCTTTGTCATATTCTTCAATACCGATCTTGTAAATACCGGCGATATTCATTTTGCGTGTGGCGTTACTCCCGTCGGGGCGGCGGAAATAGACGAGCAGACTGTCATTCACATCAAGTCCCAGTTCATTCGCCGTGTATGCGCTGATATTTATTTGCAAACTATAACCGCTGTCAGGAAAAGATATCCAGTTTCCCTTCTGTAAAAAGGATTGCAGCCGATTGAAATCGTAATGTTTGTCAAGCCCTTTTAAAAAAACATTATCCAGTTCAGTTCCGTTTTTAAGAATGGCCGTTTTTGTGGCGAATTTTTCTACGGATTTTACTTCCGGCAAATGCTTTAAGTAGTCCTCAATGCTGTCTTCCTGATTAAAATGATACTCTTCCGCAATGCCGTCTTTATCCGCAAGATCTTTTTGCACATATACATGTCCCCAAAAGTTAAATACCTTATTGCTGATCACTCTTTGGAAGCCGTTTACAAAACTCAATGCAACGATCATCACGGCTACGCTGAGTGTGGTGGCGCCAATGGCAAGCCCGATTATAAACCGGCTGAAAGTTTTTTGTTTAACTGATGCTAATCTTTTAGCTATGAAGAACGAAACGTTCAAATGAGGCTTATTTTTGTTGTATCTTCAAAAGTAAATAATTAAAGATTAAATGAGTTTCAAAGATTTTTGTGCAGGTTGTGTGATCATACTGTTTTCGCTCAAAGTTTCGGCGCAAAACCCCGAGATGATTTATAGTCCCGCTATCGCAACCGCACAGTTGTTTCAATATGGCAATCAGCAGCAAATGCCGATCTATTCTCTTGGCAGCGGCGACAGGCTTGAATTAGAGTTCGATGATCTCGATGCAAATTATAAAAGCTACTATTATACTTATCAGCTTTGCGATTATAATTGGAACCCCGTAAATCTTTCACCGTTTGATTATCTCAAAGGATTCACTCAAATGCGCATCACCAACTATCGATATTCATCGGTAGCACTCACAAAATATACGCATTACCAGGTGATCTTACCGGAGCAAAACTCTGTACCGATAAAATCAGGTAACTATATTTTTAAAGTATATCAGGATGGCGACACGTCAAAACTTGCGTTTACAAAGCGCTTACTCGTAGTGGAGGTAAAGTCGGCCGTGGCGGCAACTGTTACGCAATTATTAGGAGCGCAGAATTTTCGCACTTATCAGAAAATAAGATTTGCAGTAAATCTTCAGGAAGGCATAAACGCATTCAGTGCGGCGCAACAGGTTAAAGCAGTGGTGATACAAAATAATCGTTGGGATCTTGCGCAGCGTGACATTGCACCCACATTTGTTCGCGGCAATTTGCTTGATTACAGTAATGAGAATATCGCACAATTTCCGGGCGGGAAAGAATTTCGCTGGCTTGATTTGCGCAGTTTTCGTTTGCAAAGTGAACGGGTAGATCACGCGGATTACGGAAAAACCTACACCAATATTTACGTAGCGAAAGACATCGACAGGAGTGCACAACGGTATGTATACTATCCCGATTATAACGGCACGTTCAATATTCTTACCTGGGAAAGCATAAACCCTTTGTGGCAGGGCGATTATGCAACAGTGAGATTCAGTTTTGCGCCGCCGGAAGGAAAACCGTTTGCCGGAAATAATATTTACATCGCCGGTTCGTTCACGGGATACAGTACGGATGATAAATATAAAATGCGGTTTAATGAAAGCACGGGCCTTTATGAAGGAAATGTTTTTATGAAGCAGGGATATTATTCTTACACCTACATGCTCACCGATGGGAACGGCGTAATTGACAAAACAAATCCCTTAGAAGGTAATTATTGGGAAACAGAAAATAATTATACCATATTAATTTATTACAAAGCGTTTTCTGACCGCTCTGATCAGTTGATCGGTGTGGCGCAGATCAATTCGCTGAACAACAGACTGGGATTGCGTTTGTGATCCTGAACTATACAATGGATCATCTTCTTCAACAATTTAAGGCATATATAAAAGCGCAACAATTGTTTAACGCAGATGACAAACTGTTGCTTGCTGTAAGCGGGGGTGCGGATTCTGCCGTGCTGTGTGCTTTATGCGCTGCGGCAGGCCTTAAATTCGCAGTAGCACATTGCAATTTTCAGTTAAGAGGAGCGGAGAGTGACCGGGATGAAACATTCGTGAGATCGCTCGGAAACAAATATAAAGTTCAACTCTTTGTAAAACAGTTTGACACAATAGCGGTATCAGTACATAAAAAAAAAGGAATTGAAGAAACCGCCCGTGACCTGCGCTATGATTGGTTTGCAGAATTATTGAAAACAGATCCTTCTTTTAAATTTTTACTTACAGCGCATCATGCTGACGATAACACAGAAACGGTATTAATGAATTTCTTTCGCGGTACGGGTATAAAAGGATTGCGTGGTATCAAACCAAAAAATGGAAATATTGTTCGTCCTTTTTTGTTTGCATCCTCAACAATGATCAGGGAGTACGCGTCAACAAATAATATAGCATTCGTGAATGACAGCACCAATGAGAACAGTGATTATACCAGAAATTTTTTCCGGAATGAACTGATCCCGCAGATCGAAAAAGTATTTCCGAATGTAAAGCGAAATATCGCGGCAAATATTGAACGCTTTGCTGATTTGGAATATGCGTATAAAGAAAGTATGGAAACGGCGAAATTAAAGCTGATACAAAAAAAAGGAAATGATACTCACATTCCTGTATTGAAGTTGAAGAAGACAAAACCATTGCGCAGTGTGATCCATGAGATCATCAGTGATTACGGTTTTACCGCCGCACAGATCTCTGAAACGGAGAAATTATTGGAAGCGGATTCAGGTAAGTACATTCTTTCCGCTACACATCGAATCCTGAAAAACAGAAATTGGCTCATCATTTCGCCACTTGCATTTGCGGTAAATGAAACGGAGTTTTATCTGATAGAAAAAAGCACGGCAAAGATCTCATTTTCCGGCGGCGAACTTAATATTCAATTGGCTGAAAAGCCCGCAGAACTTGATTCCGGCAACAACCTCGTATACATCCATGCAGCGGATTTGAAATATCCCTTGCTGCTCCGCAAATGGAAACAGGGCGATTATTTTTATCCTTTAGGGATGAAGAAAAAGAAAAAAATCAGTAGGTTTTTTTCTGATCAAAAATTATCATTGCTCCAAAAAGAAAATGTGTGGCTGATCGAATCTGACAAGAAGATCGTTTGGATTATCGGTCAAAGAATAGATGACCGTTTTCGTGTTACTGAGGGATCTTCAGATATTCTAAAACTAAGCCTGGTGTGCGGCGACCAATAATGCTCCAGTTTCTAAGTTCGGCTGCGATTACGGGAAACAGATCCGCATGCAGCGCAGCGATAAGTACGATCGTAAATATCAATCCGAATACTGATCCCCAAAGGTGTGCATCATGCCCGATATTATCCAGGTTCCTTTTGCTCATGTAAACACAATACACAACGTACAGTATTGCGAATAGAACCCCCGAAAGTTTTATTACGCCATATAAACCAAGCTGGGCCCACGGTGTAAATACGATCGATGCAAATAATACCGCAGACACTGCGCCTGACGCACCCAGCGAACGATAATTGTAATCATCCCTGTGTTTTACGTAGCCGGGGATACTCGAACAAATCAAACCAAACAAATAAAGTGACAGGTAAGCAATTTCTCCGCCCAAATTCCCCTTGATGAAAATATTTTCAATGTTGGAGCCGAAGAAAAATAAGGTGAACATGTTAAATATAAGATGCATCCAATCTGCATGTATAAAACCGGAGGTTACCCATCGATAATACTGATTATCTTTTTTTTCGTAGTATGGCCAGCCTATCGTTTTATCAATAAAATTGCTGTTGGAAAAACCGACAGCAGATATAATAACATTGATTGCAATAAGCGCTAAGGTTAGAGGCATTGCTGAAAAATCCATAGGACTGTTTTTCTCAAAGCTAAGTGAAACTTTTATCAAATATTTTGTTAACTAAACCATTTAAGTTGATATATTTTCACGTTGGTATATTTTTGGCATAAGGCCTTCGAACAAGTAAAACTTTAAAACATGAGAACAATTAAACTCTTTTCACTTTTAGCGTTGGTTATCGCTTTAACTAGTTGCGGTGCGCTGCAAAACGCCACTAACACTACAAGCACCGGCATATTCTCTTTGAACGGTAACTGGCAGCTTACTTCTAATGCACCTGAGAATACGCTGCTTAACACAGTCGTATCCGTTACGCTATTGAGCCAGGAAGGAAAGATCACCACTTTACAGAACAACACACAATGTTACAGACAGGATGATATCAAATGGAAAAATATTAAAACAGATAAAGCGGGCGGTTACACTATCAGCAATATGTTGAGCAATTGCAGTTCGAGTTCCCTTGTATATGCGCCGGCAACGATCTATGTTGTGAATAATAATGAGATACGCATCAGCGGAAAAAATACGTCCGGAAACGATAATGTGCAGACTTGGGTGAGAATGAAATAAATGTAGGATACCGGGTAACGTACACGAGGTATCAGACGAAGAAAAAAAGATAAAAGACGAAAGATAAATGATCGGGTCAAATAGAATTATCCGGTCTTTTATCTCTTATCTAATACCTTTTGTCTTTTTAAGAATGATGATATTTCTCATTCTTCATAATACTGCACGCACGATAAATTTGCTCGGAGAGAATGAGTCTCACCAACTGATGCGGAAAAACAAGTTGTGAAAGACTCCATTTAAAGTTAGCCCGATGCACAACGGCGTCACTTACGCCATAAGCACCGCCGATCAGGAACACCACGTTTTTTACACTTTCGTTCGTACGTTGCATTAAAAAAGTTGCGAAGGCTTCACTTGTAAAGCTTTTACCGCGTTCGTCCAATAACACCAGGTAATCATCTTTTGTAAGTCCTGCGAGTATTACTTCCCCTTCTTTAAGTTTCAACATTTCAGGATCCAGGGATGCGCTGTTTTTCAGAGGTGCGATTATTGTCCACTGCACGGGAAAATAATTGGCGATCCTCTTGGTGAAAAGCGCAATGCCCTCTTTAACAAATGCTTCATCCGCCTTTCCAACGCTCTTGAGCTGTATCTTCATATTGCATTATTTTGCCGTTCCCGTTTTTCAGGCGCAGCTTTTGATTAGTCTCAGTGAATAATAAATACTATTGATTGAAAAAAATATTTACCCGCTTTTTAAAAGTAC
Organism: Ferruginibacter sp.; assembly: GCA_965247855.1. Lineage (GTDB taxonomy): Bacteria > Bacteroidota > Bacteroidia > Chitinophagales > Chitinophagaceae > Ferruginibacter. The sequence continues at coordinate 1,035,286 of CBDFHZ010000003.1, read as the reverse complement.
TCAAAATCCTTCTTATTGTTATTGTCTCATTGTATGCGATCGCATACATTTATATCAGGGCTAATAAAGATAAGATCATCGCTCAGCTTACAGAAAAGGTTAGTGACAAACTCAACGGTAAACTTACCGTGGGTAATGCCGATATCAGCCTTTTTAAAACATTTCCAAAGATCTCAGTTGTTGTAAATGATATATCGCTTACTGACACGATGTTTGCGCAGCACGGGCATGCTTTCTTCTCGGCAAAAAATGTGTATGCAAATATCAGTTTGTGGAAGCTCATCAAAAAAGATCAATCGCTTACAGGTATCCGCATCGATGATGGTCGGATTTATATGTATACTGATACAGCAGGCTATACCAATACTTACCTGATGAAAAGTAAAAAAGACCCGGCGGGCGGACCAAAGAAAACTAACGGGGATGTCAACATAAAAAATATTGAGCTGGATAACATGACGATCATTCTTGATGATAAAAAAAGAGAAAAGCTGCACAATTTTGAAGTGCGTTCTTTGTTTGTAAAACTGAATGACGGCGACAGCATACTTAGTTTGAATGCGGATGTTGATATTTTGGTAAAGAGCCTTGCATTTAATTTGCCGCGCGGGACTTTCTTAAAAGATGCAACTTTTCGGGGAAACTTTGACGTGCATTACGGAAAGGAATCGCAGATATTAAGTTTTGACAGTATTAATGTAAAGATCTCAGATCAGCGTTTTAATTTATCAGGCAGTTTTAATTTGGGTGATAAAAATCCTGCTTTTTCGCTAAGGGTGCATGCGAAAGACGTGATGTATGAAAACGTAAAAAAACTTTTGCCGAAAAGGATCGATAGTTCCTTATCGATAGTAACGCTCGATAAACCGCTTGATGCCGATGCATTGTTGAACGGTCCGCTTAACGGGGGAGATCCTTTTATCCGCGCATCATGGAAAGTAAAAAATACACACCTCACTTCCCCTTTTATGGATTTTGATGAGGCTTCATTCGTAGGTTTTTATAATAATGAAGTCACTCCGGGGTTGCCGCGAAAAGATCCGAATTCAGTGATCAGCATCAGCGACTTTAAGGCTTCGTGGCATAGTCTGCCGGTGTCTTCCGACAAGATTCTTATTCTCAATCTCGCGGTGCCGCAGTTGAGTGTAGATATGCATTCTGCTTTCCCTCTTGCTTCGTTGAATGAAGTAATCCCCACAAATTCATTGCAACTTACTTCGGGTTCAGGAGATGTGCTGCTGCGTTATGTGGGACCGATGCAAAAAAATAATAATACCAATTCGTTTCTCAATGGAAATATTTCGTTCAAAGAAGGAGCAGTGATGTACGTGCCGAGAAATGTGGAGTTGAAAAATGTGAACGGTAATCTTAATTTTCAAAATTCTGATCTGTTTATTCAAAACCTGCAATGCACTGTACTCGGAAATAAAATCATAATGAACGGAACGGCGAAGAGTCTACTGACGCTGATCAACACTGCACCCAACAATGTAAAGATCGATTACAATATTTATTCACCTTCACTAAACCTTAATTCATTCCTTTATTTATTGGCGAAAGGAAATCAGAAAAAAGCTGCCGCCAAACAAAGCAACGGAAAAGATTTTGGGTCGATGGCGGTAAAAATTGATGACTTGCTGGAGCAGAGTAACATCAACGTCAGTCTGAAGGCAGATCAACTTATTTATAAAAACTTTTCAAGTACCAATGCAATCGCAGATATCAGTCTGCTGCAGGATCGTTACATCATAAACAGTGCAGGCATGTCGGCGGCAGGCGGTACGATAAATATGAACGCACAGTTGCTGAATAACAATGAAGCGTATCATACTGCAACAGTAAATGCAACGATGACAAATGTGGATGTGAAAAAGATCTTTACCTCGTTTGATAATTTCGGACAAACGGCGATCATGGGAAAGAATCTTGAAGGAAATCTGACAACGAAGATAAATACCTCAATATTTATTAAAGATGACGGCGGCGTGGTGCCCTCTTCAGTAAACGGAACGGTAGATTTTTCTTTAAAGAACGGCGCTCTCAATGATTTTGAGCCGATCAAAAAACTGCAGCGCTTTGTTTTTAAGAAAAGAGATTTTGATAATATTCGCTTCGCGGAAATTAAGAACAGATTGGAGATCAATAAAGGCGAGATCAAAATAAACCGCATGGAAATCCAATCGTCCGTCATGAGCCTTTTTGTGGAAGGATTGTACAGCCAAAAAGGAAATACTGATCTCAGTATCCAGGTACCCCTGAGTAATTTGAAAAAAAGAGGAGATGATTATAATCCGGTGAATATCGGTACGGATAAAAAAGCAGGACGCAGTATTTTTATCAGAGGTAAAACAGGCAGTGACGGAAATGTAGATTTCAAACTTGACCTGTTTAATAAATATAAAAAGGATCAAAAAAATGCGGAAGAGTAAAGATAAAGTGTAACACGCGTTAGGCAGATGAGGTTGGATATGATATACTGATCTTTAACTTCCATCTGCATGTCATTGCAAGTAGCCGGCATTTTATCAGTATATAGAGATAACCGCGGCTTGTTAATTTCGCCGTTTTAATATTTAAACGCTTGAATTAGAAAAGCTTTTATAAAATTGCTGATGGAAAGACCATGAAAATCACAATTATCTGCATTTCGTCTATTTCTTTTCCTCAAAATGCGCCTTATACCTTGCGATTGCATTATTTGCTTCAATCAGTTTCAACTTCATATCATACAACGCAGGTTCGTTTTTTTCCATCAACGCTTCTGTTTCTTCATTGCTTTTTTGAAGCAATAAAATATCAGCGTCCATCATACGGACAAGGTCCTCCGTTTTGCGCAGCTTATCTTTTGTGGTGAGCAATGCTGCATCAGCGGATTGCAGGAGAAAACTATTTTCTTTCTGAGCGGTTTCTTTGATCAATCTTTCACTTTCCAGGAGACCCTGCATGCTTTTATTTTCTTTCTTCAGCTTCGCCATCCTCGGTAACTGAATGATCAATCCGATAATAAGTCCCGCAACTGCGGCCACAGCTATGTATATGTACAACATCATTAGGCAAAATTACAATTTTTAACCACAGAGGAGAAGGAGTTTTTTCGCAAAGGACTCTGTTACCTTTTTTTTCGTTTTCTGCCAAAACTTCCCGGCTAATCTGTGTTCAATTTTTTGAATGCTCTACCCAAAAACTCAATCACATCGGTAATGACCATGCTCTCTGTGCTTTGTTCCTTTAAGGCCAGATCAGCTGCAGAACCATGCAGATAGACGCCCAATTTTGCCGCATCAAAAGGATCATATTTTTGCGCAAGCAAAGCAGTTATAATTCCCGTTAAAGCATCGCCTGATCCCCCTTTTGCAAGTCCGGCATTTCCCGTTTTGTTAAGACAGGAATCGATGCCGTTAGTAATGAGTGTTTGATGCCCTTTTAAAACGATGACGGTGTTTTTTTCAGCCGCGTAGCTGATGGCTGCCAATCTTCGCTGTTCTTCATCTGCATGTTCGCCGAATATGCGGTCAAACTCTTTAGGGTGAGGAGTGAGGATTGTGCCCGCAGGAAGAGCATCAAACAAAGATTTATCTTTCGCAATAAGTGTAAGTGCGTCTGCATCCAGCAACAAAGGCATTCTTGTTTCAGCGATAATTTTTTTAAGTAACGCATTTGCGCCTTCATCGGTGCCTGTCGCGGGACCAACACCTGATGCTGCATAGTGTTGCAAATCACCCGCTTCCCCGCGGCTCAACAACATTGCTTCGGGTACCGCCACTTGAAGGATCATGTTTTGTTCTTCGGGAATCATCACAGTAAGTAATCCGCAACCTGCACGCAGGCAAGCTTTCGCAGCTATAACGGCGGCTCCCATACGGCCTTTATTTCCGGCAATGATCAAGGCATGACCGTGATCTCCTTTGTGTGAATCAGGTTTACGTGGCCTGAATATTTTGCGGATATGTTTCCGGGAAAGTGTTTGCATAAATTCTTTCTTAAACTGTGTATAATAAAAGCCCGTTGAATGTTCAACGGGCTTTTATAAAAATGCGATCATTATATAGCTGCCACAGCTGCTTTTGCAACGGCATCATCATTCTCTACAGAACTGCCTGAAACGCCTACTGCGCCTATCACTTCGCCGTTCGCATCTTTCACCGCAACCCCACCCGGGAAGGTGATCAGTCCGCCGTTTGAATGCTCAATATTGAATAGTGGTTGGCCCGGTTGCACCAACGGACTCAATGCAGAAGTATCCATTAGGAACCATGCGGCAGTCTTCGCTTTTTTGAAAGAAATGTCAACCGAACCGATCCATGCGCCGTCCATCCGGGCGAAAGCTACAAGATTGCTCCCTGCATCCACCACGCAGATGTTCATTTTCGTTTTTAAAGCTTTCGCTTTTTTCTTTGCCGCGGCAATCGCAGCTTCAGCCTGTGCCAATGTGATGTTCATGTTAGATTTTTAGTTTTTTAAAAAAACGCCCTGAGTTTCAGGACCATGTATTCGTACAGAATTTATGCCGGTATGGGCTAATGTGTTATTGTATGATCAGTGTATCTTCCGTCGATCATTTTACTTACCCGATACATTAAAAACAAACTCAGAAGAGAAATGCCGGACACCACATACCCTACAATGTTGTAATGTTCCAATGGCGCGGCTTTTGAAGGTTGTACAACAATTAGTCCTGCAACGAATGCTGCCACACCGCCTGCTACCTGCTGCAGCGATGAATTGATACTCATAAATGCCCCGCGATCCTGCATATCGGGTATAGCGCTCGTAAGTGCCGAAGCCGGAACCATTCTCGTCATGATCCCCATCATCATGGTGATATTAAATATGATCACTACCCAAAAAGGCGAAGGCCCAAGGTTGGTATAAAGCAGCACCACAACGATTGTCCACAAGGAAGCAAAAGCAAATATTTTGTACTTGCTGATCTTATCGCTTAAACGCCCTACCGGCGGCATGATCACCAGTGAAGTAACGCCGGAGACCATAAATAAGATCGGCAATTGATTTTGCGTAACGTGGAGGTTATTGATCCCGAAAGCACTCCCGAATGGCATCATCATAAACCCGCCGATTGATAGTAATGCGGTTGCGGTAAAGCCGATCCGGTAATCACGTTTGGAAATGGTATGCCACAAATGCTTCAAAGGTGAACGGTCTTTTTGCAAACCTAAATGACTCGTCACAGGCTTCAATTTCAACAATATGACTGTAAAAATAACGGCCGCGAGTCCGGCAGTAAGCAGGAACGGTGCTTCCCAACCCCAGGCATTTGCAAGGAATAATCCGATTGGTACACCCAAAACCTGGCTTGCGCCGAAACCCATTTGTATGAAACCCATTACCCGACCGCGTTGCTGCAGTGAAAATATATCCGTGATGATGGCCAATGAAACGGAACCGATCACGCCACCGAATAATCCGGTAATGATACGTGCCGCCATCAATTGTTCGTATGTGTGCGCAAGACCGCAAAAAACCGTGCCTACGATAAAGCCACAATAGAAAAACAGTAGTATTTTTTTGCGGTCAAATCTGTCTGCAAAACCCGCTGTAAGTAATCCGGAAATTCCCGCGCTGAATGCATAACCTGAAACGGCTGCACCAAACGCAGCAGGTTTAAGGGAAAGGTCTTTCATCATCATATCGCCAAGCGGCGACATCACCATGAAATCGAGAATCACCGTGAATTGCGTAGCTGCTAAAAGAAAAATAGCGAGCTTTTGATACCCTGTAAACAGAACGATCTTTTGTTCTTTCATAACTTTAAGGTAAACTCTGCGTATTACAAATCTGTGGAGTAATCGGGCAGGTGGAAGATTGGGTTGTGAATTGCGGATTACGAAACCTGTAATTATTGAATCCTCATTTAATACTCAAAAACGGTACTATTCGTTATTCATCGTTCTTAATTACACTAACCCCAATTGCTTATTGATCAGCATATTCCGGTGATACACATTCTTCCCAATAATAAATGATCGTTTGAATGATATGCTTTAAATGATCGTAACCTTCGGGCTTAATAAAAAATCCCTGCACTGAAGAGGAGTACGCTTCCTGAACGTCTTTTTTTGCAGGCGATGTAGTGAAAAATATAAAAGGGATTCTTCGAAGCCTCGCCTGTGTGTTTTGTTGCACAATACGCTTTAGTTCAAAACCATTAACCTTTGGCATATTCACATCCGATAAAATAAGGAATGGCTGAACGGTAAAATCATTTAGGTATTCCAACGCTTCCTCGCCATCTGCAAAAAATACGATCTCATTTCTTATACTAAGACTTTGAAAGATAGATTGAAGCATGTCACGGTCATCTTTGTCATCTTCGATCACGATAATGGCGCCGTTTTTATTCATGTTGGTTTAAGTTTAGTGCTCAGTTTACAAAAATCTTACCGGGGTTAAAGGTTCTAAGACAACACTAAGATAAAATTCATGCGGCTATTTGGTACGAATTTTTCTGAATTGTGTGAACAGCGATTAATCGGATCTTTAGGTTAACCGGGATAAAATTAATCTTTACAATTCTTTTAAATCGGGATGATTCCGGTTCATACAAAATACTATTCCATGTCCATTGTAAAACGCTTCCCCCAAAATCCTTTATTGCGGCCGTCAGATGTCAAACCGAGTGAAGAAGGTTTGCTGGCAGTTTGTCTGTTGAACCCCGGCGTTTTTCGCTTCGCAAATAAAATATGGCTCATAGTGAGAGTGGCTGAAAGACCCCCACAATCTGAATCAGCGATCTCGTTCCCGATCATTGCTGAAAACGGAAAAACAACGATCGTCGAGATCCCTTTTTTCGATCAGGACCTTATAGCAACAGATGCAAGAGTGATACATTACAAAGGCACCGATTACCTGACTACGTTATCTCATCTCCGACTTTTTTGCAGTGATGACGGCGTGCAGTTTTATGAGCCGGAAAGTTATCCGCTTATTACGGGGAATGGTCCCTATGAAACATTTGGTGTGGAAGATTGCCGCGTTTCGCAGATAGGAGACACTTACCATCTCACCTATACGGCGGTTTCGCAAAATGGCGTTGGCGTTGGTTTGCGTACTACGAAAGACTGGAAGATATTTCAGCATCACGGCATGATTTTCCCGCCGCATAATAAAGACTGCGCATTATTTGAAGAAAAGATCAACGGTTTGTATTACGCATTGCACCGCCCGAGTACGCCCGGCGGAAAAAATGATGTGTGGCTCGCAAGTTCACCCGACGCTATCCATTGGGGCGATCATAAACGCATTCTCACCACCATTGATAATGATTGGGAAAATGCCCGTGTTGGAGCGGGTGCCGCACCTATAAAGACGGATAAAGGCTGGCTCGAAATATACCATGCGGCAAATCGCAATAATCGCTATGGGCTGGGTGCAGTGTTGCTGGATCTCAATGTTCCTTCGATCGTGCTGGCAAGAACGGCGCAGCCGATCATGCAGCCCCAAGAAGATTATGAACTTGCCGGCTTTTTCGGGCAGGTCGTGTTTACCAACGGGCATGTGGTTGACGGTGATACAGTTACGATATATTACGGGGCGGCAGACGAAGTGGTATGCGGTGCCACCTTTTCCATCAAAGAGATATTTGAAGTGCTTGGAATGTAATATTCCCGTCAGTGTTGGTCAACTACGTTATTTCCAATCCTATAAGACTTATCTTGTAAAAGTTGCTCCGGTTAAAAGCTTGTTGTCGATACGAAAAAAGTCCTGACAACAATCTCCGTTATCTAAATTTCGGATCTGGTCTGCTCTTGAACATTAAAATCCTTTGACCGCTCATGAAGAAGCAAATCGGACTTCGGCTTATTCTTTGTTTTATCCTAATTATACTTTTCGGCGTATTCTTCATTACTGTGTTTTCGTATAACCAAAATTCCAATCTGCGTAAAAGTAACGAGGCGATACTTCACAACGCGAAAGTGCTCTACAGGTCGGAGAAAGTGCTATCCGTGCTCACAGACATTGAGACGAGAACACGGGGATATGTGATCACCGGCGACAGTGTTTTTTTACAGCCATACTTTTTATCTAAAGACAGCATATCATACGAATTAACAGAGTTGGCAAAACTTACTGATAAAAACGAAAATCAGGTGCCATTGGTCAAACGGCTTAAGCTGCTGGCTGCCGGGCGATTGGATATTTGTAAAGAGCTTCAGCAAGTCCGTAATCAGCCTGATTATTCTTTGGCGGCCGTAAAGCCGCTGCTAAATCGCGGTAAAGATATCATGGATAGGATCAGGGATGCTGTGACTAAGATTCAGGCGGAAGAAAAAGATGCTGTTATCGTCAGAGAAAAATCCAACAAAGAAAATCAGGCAGCTGCGGAAAATAGTTTCTTCATTTTATTCGGAGGCATCGTTTTTCTATTTCTCGCATCAATATTCGCCGCAGGATATTCCAGCAGGTTAAGGTCAACTGAGAGCAGCACGCTGGTCAATACGGACAGCAGCTTTATATTCTTCAGCAAAAGAATGGACGATATCATTAAAGGAATCAGTGATCCCTTTTTTGCACTAAACAAAAAATACGAATTCATTTTTCACAACAACGCTTTTCAGGATACCCTGGCTTCATCGAAAGGAACGGTAACAGGGAAAAATATTTTCACATTGTTCCCGGAATATAGAAATGAAATGACCGGGAAAAGTATCGAAGATGCGATGGCATCCGGTAAAACAACAACGTATGAGCAATATGATTTTTTCTACGATAAATGGTTTGATGTAACAGTGTATCCTACCGCTGAAGGAGTTTCCGCATACATGAAGGATGCTACAAAAAGAAAAGATTATGAGAGAGAACTGAAAGCTGCGGAAGAATTATTGGAAATAACAAATAGGGTGGCGCTCATTGGCGGCTGGGAAGTAAATCTGCAAACGGTAAAAGTTACCTGGACCAACGTTACGAAACTGATCCACGAAACACCTGAAGATTATGAACCTACACTAATCACCGGCATTGCATTTTACAAAGAAGGAAAAGACCGTGAAACCATTACCGCACTTGTAGATGCGGCGATAGAAAATAATGAGGAATGGGACGCCGAACTGCAAATCGTTACACATAACGGTAATGAAAAATGGATCCGGGCAAAAGGTAAGCCGATCTTCGAAGACGGTGAATGCGTGCGGTTGGTGGGTACTTTCCAGGATATTGATGCGCAAAAAAAGATTCTTAATTCACTGCAAAAGAACGAAGCATTGTTTCGTTCCGCATTCGAAAATTCTCCTGATGGAATGTCTCTCGTGGATGCGAAATCCGGCGATATAAAAGTTAACCGTTCTTTTACAAAGATCACGGGTTACACGGCAGAAGAATTTAAAGAAATCGGCTTTGAAGGTTTTACACATCCTGATGATCGTGCAAAAGATAAAGAGATTTACGCAGAAATTATAAACGGTGAAAAGAGCAACTGGCACTACGAAAAACGCTACCTGCATAAAGACGGGAGTATTATTTACGGGGAAGCATCCGGTTCCGCAGTGAAAGATGATTATGGTAACATCATTAGTTTTGTAGCGCAATTGAAGGATCTTACAAAGTTGAAAGAGAAGGATTGATTTGAACCGATAAGATTAACGTATTTGATCGCAACAGCGGTCCGGTCATCTTTTATTTTTATTCATCCGGCATTTATCACTGCAATATTTTACCTCATCCCAAATCTTTTCCCATTTCTTTCGCCACGTAAAAGGCCGGCCGCAAAAGGCGCAGTTCTTTACGGGGAGATGTTCTTTCTTTACCGTTTTCTTCAGCATCATAAACTGTTTAAATAGTTGTCTGCAGCTGCGAGATGCGCATTTCTTTTTTCGCTGCTCATTTTATCAAAACTGCCGATCAACATTTCCAACCTCGTATTTTTTAAAAAGAAATCCCTGTGCACATGCATAAAGCGCCAGAATAATCCATCCCAGATTCGCTGCCAGTCGCCTTTTTCATAATCACTCATTTTCATCAGGTAATTACTGCCGCTGATGTATGGTTTTGTCGTCATCAGTCCGCCGTCGGCAAATTGCGTCATCCCATACACATTTGGCACCATCACCCAATCGTATGCATCAATGAACATTTCCATAAACCATTTGTACACGTCATCGGGGTCAAATTCGCAGAGCAACATAAAATTTCCCAGCACCATTAGTCTTTCAATATGATGACAGTAGCCCGTTTGCAATACTTTTTTGATCGTGATATCGATCGGTAAAATACCTGTAGTGCCTGTCCAAAAACTGTGAGGTATTTTTCTGTTGAACTTCCAATAGTTTGTGGTGCGCTGCTTGCTTCCTTCACGAACATACACGATGCGGATAAATTCCCGCCAACCTGTTATCTGCCGCACAAATCCTTCTACGGAATTTAAAGGCGAGCCATGTGTTGCTGCATATTTCAGCACGGTGTCTAAAACCCGGTGCGGCGTAAGCAAACCTATATTTAACATCGGCGTAAGAACGGCATGATACAAAACAGATTCCTTCGCAACGATTGCATCTTCGTAATCGCCAAATTTCTCCAATCTTTTTTTTACAAAATCATCGAGTCTTTCCTCAGCATCATTAAAAGTAACGGCGAAAAAATAAGGCGATGTTATCGTTCCGTAATTATCCGGAAAATGTTCCTGCACATATTTCACAGCTTCTTCAATGAATTTATTCGACGCAGATCCCTGCACTGCCGGTGCGGTTTCCCTTTTTGGAAACCGTTTTCTGTTTTCCGCATCAAAACTCCATTTGCCGCCTGTAGGCGAACCATCCGCCTCCAACAATATGTTGCGCTTTTTTCGTTGCTGAATATAAAAATCAGTTTGAAAATAAGTTTTCTTTCCGTTGAAATGAGAATCACCATCCCCCGGGGTATTAAGGAAAGCAGGAGAGGTATGAACAGTAAGTTGAATTGAATATTTGTTGCACGATCTTTCTATACGCTGCAACAACCAAAGATCCGCAACGTCGGCGATATGGATCCCTGTAACTTTTTCCCGCGACAAAAATCCGATCAGTTGTTGAACTTTATTTCTCGGATCTGTTGTATCAATATAGGTTACGGAAAAACCATGCGCAGTTAAATGATCTTCGTAAAATTTCATCGATGATCTGTGCAGCACCAATTTCTGTCGGTGGAAATTATATTGACGGAAGAAAAGCCATTCCTCCACCAAATACACTTTTCTGCTTTTATCCGGAGCGGGATGGTCTTTAAACAACTGGTGCGGAAAGATGACGGATACTTCAGGCATACCTGTAGCAAGCAATTTGTGTGCTGAAATATTTCTAACAGACAAGGGCAAAATAGAAAAAGGATCTGAAATTAATCAGACCCTTTTTGTGACCGCGTCAGGGTTTATTAGATGTAATACTGATAAGTGTTTCAGGGCGTTGGTGAAGCAACGAGTTATTAATTAGATAATTTTCGAAAGCGCAGACTGTTCCCCCTGGCGACGTAACTCATATACAGCAGCTTGCTTGTCTGTTTATAGATGTAGTATTCGTAAGGCGTAGTTAAGTCAGAATTAAATCTTTTTGTGAGTTTATTCGACTTTGCTTCGCCATCGTACATAATCACCCAAACAAAGGTGTCTTTTCTCTTTGCGTCTCCGATATAATATTCATAACCGGTTTGATTTTTCTGAAAGACAATAATATAATTGTGATCATCAATCGACTGCCACCGGCCAAAAAGTGAATTTGCTGTTTGTGCAAAAGCGGTGGTAGGTAGTAACCACAAAAGGGTAATAAGAGTTTTCATTTATTCGCTTTATTTGATTGGTGTAAATTCTCATGTTCGTTTAACTCAAATTTTTTGGAATGTAAAGTCTGCGTCTCAAGGATCGAATTATATTTTTCCAATAAATCGTAATACTTTTTTTTCCAATTTTCAACCTCGTCATAGTGTTTTCGGGTTATTACATCCTCTATTTTTTCTGTATACATAGCACCTTGCCCGGTTAATAACCATATGGGATTAAGTTCTCTATATTCGGCGATAATTTTACTTATTTTGTCTGCACTCAACTCACTGTTAAGTCCTACGCCTTTAAAATTGCTTGCCGCCATCGAAATTCTCGTCAAAAACGTTTCTCTTTTAATTGCTTGGTTTTCAACGAATTGCAAAAGCCTCGTTTTAATTTCTGATTTCTTTTTTTCCATTTCTTGTTTTTGTCAAAATTTTGTCCCTACTTTGTCCTGCCAATCACACGATATGATACAATTTTCACCATTTAAAATACTTACACAAAGAGGCGTAGGGACTCATGTGTATTTGGTTAGGAAAATATCACTCCGTCTGATTGGCATTAGAGAAGTGTAATTCTTTAAAAAAGGTCGGTACAATGTCTATTGTGCTGGCCTTTTTTTTATAAAGAAAATACGCGGGAAAGATAAGAAAAAGTTAATGAACAAGGAGCGACAACGAACAACACAAAGCAAAAACGCCTTTCAATAAACAATCATTTACAAACAACAAAAGCCAATCAGAACAAATGTGTACCACCTGCGAAATTCTCTCCGAGATCTTACAAACGGTAAAGAGATCAGAATTAAAAATTGATGAGCAAACAAAATTGCTGCTCAAATTATCATCGGGCAATCAACAGGAAATTTTTTCCGTAAAAGAAGCGGCCGTGTTTCTTCGCCTGGATGAACAAACCGTTTCCGAATACTGCCGGAAAGGGAAAATCAAAGCAAATAAAACGGATGGTGGTGAAGGCGTTTGGCGCATCACCAGGCATGCGCTTGATGCATTTTTAAATTTAAAAATTGCAGCATGAGTAAGACAATCACAATTACATTAACGAAAGCAGCAGAGGCATACTTCAATGATATAATGTATTCTTTGGATCTGCCACACAAAAGAGCGTCGCATTCAGACGCGATCAATCACGCATTATCGGAACTTCTTTTTTTTGAAGAGATCAATGATCAGGATTTAACGTCATGGATGCAAGATGACAGCCCGGAGAAATATCAGGAGCAGCTTGCAAAATGGAAAGATCAAATGTTAACGGATTATGATCGTCGATTACTTGACAAGCTTAAAATGAAGTTATGAAAGGAAAGTATTCATTAAATGGAAGTTGTGGTGTAAGCCAATTAAGGCCGGGTCAGGTTTATGCCGGTACAGTACGAGGTAAAAAAAGGCTGGTAATTGGTGTTGTTGAGGGTATGAAAGAAGGACAGACAATCACCAGAGTACATTTTCGTGACGAGAACGGCAATAAGGGATTTCAGTATCTCAATTCTGATTTTTCAATGTGTACTTACAAAAAGAAAGTATGATGAAAGCAATAGGCGCCGGAAATTTTGTTTTGCAGGATCTGCATTGCGGAATGTATCTCCGATGCTATGCGTTTCACATGCCGCATTATTGCTCAAAAGAAAATGAAGCACGGCGTTTTCAGGATAGATCAGAGGCTGAAGCCTATGCTTTAGAAAAAGGGATTGATGATGATTTTGTTGCGATCCCGAGAAACGAAACTTTAAATTTTAAACATCATGCGTAAGCGATTACAATTTATAAATACAGATATTTTTCTTAATCATTTATTGATGCAGGAAAATAAGGTCATTCATTGCTTCGGTCCGTTGGATGAATCCGATGCGGTGAAAGCCAGGGATCTCTTTAACGTGGATCTTCTTATAAGCGATACAGCCGGCTTTATTCTGAAGCACGGCGGAAAGCTGAATCATTTATTCACCGGCGAAAAATTGCGCCAGGCTAAGGAGGCAAAGGAGCAAATACAGCAGTTTGTAACCGGTTGTCATAACCTTAAACGGAAAGACAAGGCATCACCCGTCTTTGTGTGGCATTTGCTAACTGAATTTGTTTTAAGTAGCATCGGATTTTTAGAACATGACAGACAGCCGTACGCAAAGGATTACGGCGAATTGCTTTCGTTGTTCCTGGAGTTTGATAAAATGTATGCAGCACCAATGTTTGAGGAGGAAACAAAGTCATGATAATGCTAATACAAAGTGACGGCTCTTGTGCTGAAGCAAATGTGCTGTGTGATCCTGCTTTAAGGTTGTTAGCTAATACTATTCGCATCATCGCAAAAAAGCCTCACATCGTTGCTTATGTGCGAATGAAGAACGATAAAACAGATTACAATAACACGCCTGCGATGCGGGATTTTTTTAATAAGAAAAATATAAAAAGATGAGACTTCGCGGATTTGAATTCACCTACAACTGGAAGCTGTATTGTTTCTGTAGGAATATGCTCTTCGGTCGCACAGGAAACAAAACCATGAGTAGATACAGTGAAAATGAACAGTTCCCTTTTTAATCAATATCGAATGAAATACTACGGTTACGAAACGCAAAGCAATACAAAGCTATACCAATGGTGTAGCCGTATGGTCGGGAAAAGATATTATCGGTTTAACGGCCGTGGATTTTGGAGCAGGTACAATAAAGTGTATCCGGAACTACCGTATAAAATAAATATCGAAAAAAGTTTGAAGGCTTTTTTCGCTCGGCGGACGGTGAGTTATACCGTCCGCACGAATCCATAAAAATTAATGTAATTGTAAAAATATATAATGGATAAAAGCACTCTGCGTAAAATAGTTGCGATAGAAAAGCAGGCTAAAAATGAACCTGTAACAATTACACTTGATTGGCTAAGTATCTATTTCGTTCAATCGGGGCAATTTCCTGAGAATATTTCCGATGGTGACAGTTTAGCTGTCTCATATTATGACGGCGCTAAAAAAGAGCAGGTTACAATTGATAACATCTACCTGGTCGGCATCAATAAGCCCACTTTACATTTCAATAGTATGTATTCTGTTATCCTGGATGGTGAAGAGGTCGGCGCACTGTTGCTTAACAGTAAGAACGCAAAATTCTTTGAACGAAATATTGTAAAGCTGGAAATTAAAAACCATGCGCTTTATTCCGGGGCGTGGATAGAGGTTGTAGAGAAATTACAAAAATTCGGTTTGATCTACAAGGCCTGTGGCCGGATAGATATTGCGATTGATGGTATGAATTCTATGCATCAGCTTCTTAACCTCTATGCAAAGCAGAACCTTTACAATAAAACGTTGCAACTTAAAAATAGCAGCGAAGCCCGTGCACGTTTCAGCGCAAAAGTGCTGAACCCGAAAACAATGCTTTTTGAGAATTTCAATGTCGGTGGTAACGGCGGGAATAAAATGATCACCGTTTACAATAAGTCGCTTGAGATCGTGAAGAGCGGGAAAAAATACATTCAGGAATTTTGGCTGCGTAGCGGCATCATTGCGGAGTTGCAGGATCTTGACGAACAGGCCACTGCAATTGAAAAGTGGGAAGCAAAAGGATATGAAACTTTTCACCTGGAAGGCTTCCGCAATGTGTATCGGTTTGAGATCCGGCTAAAAAGCGAAAGCATAAAAGAGATCGAAGATTTTTCTTTGGATATGCTGATGGATAGTGCAGGTCTTGCAAGTATTGTGAAGCTGCATTGCAAAAAATTCTTTGAACCAATTCTTTGCGATGATCCGAAACCATCCCGCTGCAAGCCCGTTGATATTATCCCGTTTGATCGGTTGCAGGCTGTTCGCCTGGAAAAGATCACCAGGGCCGAAACTGATGGCGTATATAAGGCAAAAATTACTATACACGGTATCGTACAAGATCTTTACCGTGGCCGTATCGAAAAGGCAAAGATTGATGAATGTATTTCCGCAATAATGGATCGTGTAACACGGTACCGCCTCGCATATTACATAGATAATAAGTTGGATGAATGGCACAAAAGATACAGCGGAAGTACCGTTACTGATGACGAAAAAATTGTAGAAGACAGTATGTGTAAAATACTAACGATGATAATGCCTATGGTTGCGGATCGTTACAAAGAAATTGCAATTGAAGATTATTACAGCGCATGGGATGCACGGATAAGTAAGGGCCGCAATGACGGTAATAACATGGGGTTTGTTAAGAATAAAAAGAAAGATTTAGCGGGGCGGCATGACCAGGCTAATGCAACTGCTGATTTTGGAGAGGATGAAGGATTTATGCGGGATCTGTTGAAGCAAGCAAAATAAATATAAAAATAGTATGAAGCGTGTAATAAATTTTAGCGGTGGTAAAACTTCCGCATATATGACACTCCTTGTGTATAAGCCTGGTGATATTGTTTTGTTTACCGATACGGGGCGTGAACATCCTAAGACTTACAAGTTTATAAATGATTTTGAAGCTTATGAGAACATTCCGGTCATACGAATTTCTTACATGGGATCTGCGCGGCCTTTTGATGCCTTGCTCTTGAAAAAAAAATATAAGAAAATCCCAAACAGGATGAAACGGATTTGCACAGTTGAATTAAAAATAAACACGGCAAAAAGATACTTGCGCTCTATCGGCGTGACAAAATTTGAAAATTTTATTGGTTTTCGTGCTGATGAAAAAAGAAGGGTAGAAAGTCGAAAGGTTTTTTATAAAAAAGTGTTCGATAAATTTCCCCTGTACAATCACGGCATAACGAAAGATGTTATCAATAATTTTTGGGAAACTAAGCCTTATAATTTAGAGATTCCGCCGATACTCGGAAACTGCACACTGTGTTTTATGAAAGGAAAAAATGCAATTATTTCTATCCTTTCCCAGTATCCCGAATTAGCGGAGCCGTGGATCGAAGATGAAAGATTAAGCGCTATAGGGCTAACTGATGTAGTGTCTGGGCGGAGATATTTTGCAGATGTTACAATTCAGCAGTTGTTAGATATTGCTCAAAACGGAATAAAAAAAGAATACAGTTTAGAAGCATTAAAACCCGCATTTGACTGCGCTTGCACAACATGAATAAACCATTTTTAACATACCCTGGCGGAAAAAATAGTACTGGCGTGTACCAAGCTATTATAAATCAAATTCCGCCACATGAAATATTTATATCGGGTTACGCCGGCAATTGCGGTGTGTTAGCGAATAAGAGAAAAGCGGCAGGCGTAAACTATGCCGTAGATATAGACAGAAAAGTAATAGAAGGCTGGAAAAAAATACCAGGCGTGACTGCAGTAAACGATGACTTTATAACATGGCTTCCGGTAAATCTCAAGCATTATGGATTAATTGGTCAACCTAAAAACGGCGTTTTTATTTTCCTTGATCCACCGTATTTAAGTGCGGTGAGAAGTAATCAAAAAGACGTGTATAATTATACAATGGATAGTAACGAAGATCATGAATCACTTTTGAATATGCTCTTAAAAGTTCCGTTTCCTGTTATGGTTACACATTACCCATGCGAATTATACGATACAAAATTGAAAAGCTGGCGCATACTTGATATTGTCGGCCGATCCAGGCAGGGGATGCGAACGGAACGCCTTTACATGAATTACCCGGAACCTACAGCTTTGCACGATTACCGTTACATAGGATCGGATTACAGGGAGCGGGAAGATTACAAGAAAATGAAAAAGAATATGCTTGCGAAATTTAAACGCATGACGGAGTTAGAACGGAATTATTTGTTACACGAATTGAAAGATGCAGGTTTATTATGAAAGCAAAATATAAAAAAAATCAGCCTGTTTGGTGTTACTATCACTGTACTGATAAATTTAAGCCGCCGATGTGCGGGACGATTTCACGGCGATGCTGGTTCAAAAAGAAACATCATTTCGCTTCATTAACTGGTGATGGATTTTGTTATTGGTACTTAGTAAGAATGCAAAACGGACAATATGTAAAAATGCCTGAAACCTGCATGGATGATCTTGTAGAAAGTATGAGAAAAGATCACATGCAATACGCCGAATGGTGTAAATCGGATGATGAAGCATGTGAAACATTAAGGCAATGGTATCTCGAAAAACTAAATTATTTTTTTTAATCAACATAAATCAAAAAACAATGCTACAAACAACAGCGATCGGTTATCTCGGTAATGATTGTATCACTAAAGAAGTGAACGGAAAAAAAGTTATTAATTTTTCAATTGCTCACACAGAGCGTTTCAAAGATGCGCAGGGAAATCTAAAAGAAAAAAGCACCTGGTTAGAATGCGCTTATTGGACGGACAGTATTGCAGTTGCGGAATACCTAAAACAGGGGCAGCAAGTTTACGTACAGGGAACACCTGAAGCCCGGGCATACGTAAATAAGGCTGAAGAGGCGTGCGCATCACTTGCGATTCGTGTAGTGAAAATTGAATTGCTGGGCGGTAAAAAAGATGCAGCACCTGCGCCACAAGCTGTGAAAGAAAAGCCGAAAGCGAAAACAGTACAGGGAGCAAAAAAAGAGGCATTACAGGCAGCAGGTATTCCGATTGACGATGATTTACCATTTTAAATAGTTTGTGTATTCAGTTTGAAAGCACTATTTTTGAGGCTTGCCAAACAGACAGGGGAATTACTTCACCTGGTTTGTTTGGCATTTTTTTATGCCTGCAATCTGCAATCATAACGAATGGAAACAACGCCCGTTGTTATTTTGGATAATGATGAAAACAAGGATCCTGAAGTACAGGATCTATCTACACAGAAAGCGGAAACGGAACCTGCAGCACCTGATAAAAAGCAGGTAGAAAAGAAGCGGTCAACACTGATTGCAAATTTTACGATTACTGAATACGCAGAACTTGAAAAAGTGATCAACGGCCGAATTGCCGCCGGGATCAGCAGTGATCGAAATCAGTTCGTAAGGCAATGCATTGACTTCGCTGTAAATCACAATCACTTTGTCGAAAAAAAGGGTTATGTGCCGGGCGAATCTGCAATGTCTTTCGGCGTACCCGATAATACACGCGTAAACCTTGCAAACGCAATTTTCAAACCTGAAGATTTTTAAGATGAGCGATCAAAACCTGATACCGCTTACAGCGGAAATGTATAATGATCTGCTTGCGGAGCGTAACGAACTGCAAGCGGATATGAAAACTATAAAAGACAATGTTGTGCTATTGCTAAAAACAATCGGGATGATGAATGAAGAGGGAGAAATGCGGGAAAGTATTTCAATGCCTTCACTGTTAAGTACAATCGGAGGGCTTGCAACGGGAAATAAAAAAGCAAAAGAAAAGTTTCACTTTTTAAGTGAATGTTCGCCTTTGATTACAAAATACAAAGATCTGTAAGTATGAAAAAAAATATTGGGCGGTTGTCTGCCGTGGTAACCATTGGTCGGTTGCTGGCTTCGCAACACATGAAAGCGATAAATGCGCAATCGGATAAAGAAAAACCCGAGTTAAAGCCGGTACCGGAATCAATGGTCGCATTCTTAAGTCGAACAAACCGGGAATTGCAAAAGGCATTGCCGGGCCTGAAAACAGTAAAGATCATCGGCGGCAAAAAGAAGCGGGTTAAAAAGGATCACCTGCGGGATCTGCATGCGGCTGCGAAAGTAGAAGGGATCGCAGGCGTTCAGAAATACTGCGATGAGGTTACAAAGTTTTACAATGATCAGTTAGCTATACATAAAAATAAAATCAACGGCCATGCATGACGGAATTGCACAGTTGTTTGCAGATGCGGAACAACCAACGGAGGAAATGAAACCGCAAACAAGCGAAGCGGCCACTATCGAAGAAAAATCAGGTGCGGGATCTCCTGTGCCTCAAAAAGAACCGGAGCCGGAACATGAAGTTTCCGCCGAAATGGTTGAAGCCGGGGCAGATTTAGCAATCGGGCTTTTTGATATTTCGCAGTCTTCAATTTTTCGCTTGCTTGTAAAGCGAAAGAAAAATAAGCGGATCATAAAACTTTGGGGTGAAAGCGGATTGAATAAAATGGAAAGGTTGATCGATGAGATGGATGCGGCAAATAATACCCGTGTATCCTTCACCGATGCACGTGAATTCAACCCGGAAGAACTTGCAATGATACGGCTTGCAAAAAAGGTAGATGAGATGGTTGAGGATCTCCCGATGAGTGAAGATGAAAAGAACCTGATCAAAGTTCCGCTCATGGAAATCATGAAGAAAAAAGGATCAACACTACCGCCTGAATATGCTTTGATTCTTGGGGTTTTGCAGATTGCAGGTGCGAGGGCTGCGGAAATGGCAATGATGTAAAATTTAGACAATGAAAATAAAGTTTACGCAACGGTTAGTTAGCTTTTGTATGTATGTAGCCGTATCTCATTTTTTATACAGCCTTAATATCGGTTATTTCCTAACCATAACCTGCGGGGGAGTCTTATACGTTATCATTGACAAGTTTGTTAAATGGAATTTTAAACCGCAATCATGTGAATGCTGGTTGTGTCAAATATTTGCAGACAAAGAATATTCAAACGACGAATTTTACGAATGAGCACACGTAGAAATAAAATGTATGTTGTTGCCGGTAGGAAGTTTACAGGAAAAACAACGGTAACACTTGCGCTTGCAAAAAAGAGCGGTAAAAAGATCTGTGCCCTGGATACGGATGATCATCCGGCTTATGCAGATTTTGAATTGGTGCGGCTGGAAGATCTGCATAAATGGAAATCGGGAAATATTAAAGTGATAACAAGCAATCCGGGTGATGCTATGACCATTTTGAATAAGCATTGCAGCAACGCATTTATTATCGGTGAGGATGCCGGGAAATATATCACAGCAACCATACGGCAGGATGTGAAGGCATTCATCATAGATCACAGAAAGCGAAATTTCGATATTGCAATAATGTTTCACTTTTTGGGGGATATACCGCCGTATATCTGTAAGCAATACGATCACATGATTTTATTTAAAACAGGTGACAATCTTGAAGTAAAGCAAAACAAGTTTGCTAACTGGCATGTTATCGTAGAGAAAGCGGAACGCATTAAACGAAATAAGGACATGCATTACTGTGAAAAAATTGATATAGATGAGGGTTAGCACCGGTGCAAATACACTCGGGCGGATTGCCCGTGAATACAACGTTCACATTAAAACACTGTGGGCGCTCATTAATGCATACCCGGAACTGAAGGCGCAAATCGAATTGCATACAAAAGATTGCCAAAATAAAGGATCGAAAATACTTCCGCCGCTTGTTGTAAACAATATTTTTACAGTTTTAGGAGATCCGTAAGCGGAATTAAGTAAGATTGAAAGCGATTACCGAAACTTTAAAGGCATTGCAAGCACCTGCGTTATCAGGTGCTTTTTTTATTGGAGCATGTTTGCCAACGAAAATATTCACACAAAAACAAAAAACATGTTTGCAGCAGGAACATCAGCAAAATCAAAAGCCATCAATGCAATCGCATTGCTGACAATCGTAACAGTAGGCGTTGTACTCGCAATGCTTCTGATCAAATTAAAACCTGATCCGAAAGAACCTACTACCCTTCGCGGTCATTTGCCATTTGGTAAATCAAACAAGCAGGGTTAATCGCTGATAATTCAGCAAAGCAAAACAATCGTAAAAAACAATAAAATTCTAACCATGGATTTACAGGCAATACAAAGAGCAGCAGACAGCGACATTTCAAACTATGACGGAAGAAATTCACCGGAATACTACACAGGCTTCGGAGATGATTTCGTTGATTTTGACGGTCAGGGTCTTGATTTCGCACGTGCAGTTCAGGCGAAAAGGATCATCAATTTCACCATTGTGAATGCATCAACTACCGTAACAAGAACGGTGCTGTTGTTTCCTTCATACTTCCCGGATCTTACAAATGCGCAGACTTTGACAGACGGTGCATCAGGTAATATCACCGGCTCGGCAACACCCGCATCAATTGCGCACATGCAGGCTTGGGTTATGCTTAACCCTACGCAGGTTCTTGCAATGAAGATTGTGACGAACCAAACGAACCAGCTTGCGCAAACGTTGTACCTGCGCCGTAAATCGCCTTTCAAAACGCTTACAACGGATTACATTCCTTTGAATGCGTTCACATCAGAGGTGAATAACAACGATAAGATGGTAACGGTTCAATCTCCTTTCCAGTTGGATAACCAAACGGAAATCGCATTGGATATCGTGCCGTCAAGCACAACAACGATCACATTATTCTGCGGTGCGGTGTTGAATACAGCAGCAGCTTTGAACAACAAATTCAAAAAAGCAGCAACTACGGCAGCGGCAGGACAATAATTCAGTGTTGAAAATATAAAATCACATACGTGAACATACAAGACATCATACAGCAACACGGTAACAGTGTTGCTGTTGTTTTTAAGAGAAATGGCATTAAGAAACCGGTTAATACGGATACACTTATGCTGCAAACGATCCTTAGAGGTCCTGAATTCGTTCAACAAATCGCTGACCAGGTTGGCGATGATTTGGGTGGCACTGTTTACACGGGTTACGGTGATCCGTTGACAAATGCGCTTTTGAAGAAATTCAATACCGGTGCCACATCAACACAATACAGCATTGTGCCAAAATCCTTTGGAACAGCAGATCCAAACAGCGAACACGGTTTGGGAGTTGCAGGAACAAAGACGTTAGAAACCGTGCCGGTAGCAACGAAGAAAAAGGGCATCCTGGATACGCTGATGGGAATTTTACCAACGGTTGCGCAATCCCTGGGCACTTATGTAGGAACTAAAAAGGCTGCGCAAAATGGCGTTGCTACAGGCACTTATGTTGCGGGAGCACAACCGATAGTTTACAGTACCACCGAAGGCGGATTTGTTCCGGCTCCGATCCCTGATACTGATAAAAAGAAGAAAACTACAAACCTCATTTTGATCGTTGCGGCTGTTGTCCTGGTAGGGCTGTTGGTTGCAGTGATCGCAAAGAAAAAATAGTATGGGTACAATTGTAAAAGCGGCGGCTGTAAAACGTGAACCGGGCTATCTGTATTACATCGATGCAAAAGGCAACGTTTGCAAAACGAAGATGAAAAAAGGCGGTACCAAAGGTCGCCGTACATGCAAGTCTGCAGCACCAAAGAAAAAAGCGGTGAAGCGTAAAACGGTTAAGAAAAAAGCGGCTCCGAAAAAACGTGCAGTTGCAAAGCGCAAGGTCGCAAAAAAGAAACCGGTTCGTAGGGCTAAGAAGAAATAACGAAAGGAGCATGACAGATGAACGAAACAATAAAGGGCTGGATCGGCGGGATAAAAAACCCTTTGTTGAGGTTGTTCCTCGGTGTGTTGATCTCGGCAATTATAGCGTTATGGATCGCACGGGAATACGATAACCATCAAAGAATTGCAGGACTTAAAAAAGCCCTGGAGAATAAGGATAAAGTGATTGAGAGCCAAAGTAGACTGCTTGCGGGAAAAGATTCGGCATTGTCAAAATGTGCTGATGAAAAATTCCAAATCGTTTACAAACAAAATGAGCGTTTGGAAGACAGGCAGGACAGGCAGCAAACAGCTACAAAAATTCTCAAATCAACACAATGAAAAATTTAAAAATCTTCTTATCATTTTTCCTGGTGATCATCTGTGATCAATTTGGAATGTCGGGCGTTTCCGCTCAACAAAACAAAATACTTGCCGTAACTCACCAAACAGTTATCCCGGCAAATGTTGCAGCAAAAGAACAACAGACAGACAGTTTGCAGCGTGTAAATGATAAGATTATAAATGCTGTTGACAAAAGGTCTGATAGCATTTTAAATGCGTTGCGGGATCTTCAAAAGCAATTTGCCGCACGACCTGTAAAGATTGTTTATCGGGTGAAGATTATTCACGATACAATACCGGCGGAAGAAAATGAATATCTGCCAAACACTGTTTACGTTCCCATCCAGGTACATGATACAGTTATCATCAAAGAAAGATTTCGACTATTCAATAAAAAACACAAAAACTAATATGAAAAAGTTATTCGGAAACATCATCCATTTTCTCGGAAATATTTTTACAAACGTTGAATCCTGGGTAAGCGATCACGTTAAACCGGCAATTGAGGTTGTGAATCAAATTAAAGCGTTTGTAGACGATGCGACACTGGATGTACTTACACAGTTCATCAGCGGCGATCTTGATGATAAGGCGGTTGCATGGCTTCGCAAAAATGCTGCGGCCGCAATTGATACCCTGGCATTAACAGCAGGTATTACAGATGAACCCGACTTTCTGAAAAAAGTAAAATTGCTTATCCTGTATATACGCAAACAATCAACAGAAAAAAGAAATGGCTTGTATTTACAGCTTGCAACCGCCATCGCTAAAAAAAGCGGTACTGCAGCTAAAATGGAAGGGCGTGCAAAGGTTACTACAAGCGCGTTGAATTTGCTTACACAGCTTCAATTTGAAAAAATGAAGTCAGGTATTACGGATGCAGATGAAAATGATACCGGCAGTAGTGATCAGGTGATGAAGCCCGGCAATAAATTTTACAGCCCTATAACGGGAGACTTTCACGAAATAGCCCCGGTTGTAAAAAATGCTTAGTAGTACGGGTAAGCCGCTTGATAGAGATTTCTCACTGTTTTCATCGGTAAGGTTTGAGAATGATCCGAAAGAAGGTATCGCAAAAAGCAGGCGTTCCGATGGTGAATTGGTGATCAATAAATTTTATTGGAACCAGTTGAAGCCCGAACATAAATTTTATGTCCTGGCGCATGAGGAAGGCCATATAAAATACAATACCCGGGATGAGTTCCGCGCAGATGAACACGCAAGCGAAATCTATTGCGCAGCAGGTTTAAGCCTTCGCGAAAGTGTGAAGGCGCTCAGCGAACACCTTGACAGAAATAACCCGGTTCACATTGAAAGGGCATGGCGACAATACCAGCGTGCTTTACAATACGATCGGGAACATAAAAAATAATTTTTATCATGTCCAATTGGTTATCAATATTTCAAAATCCTGCAATTGCAGCGGCACAGGCTCATAATGCAGCCGCGGTATCGGCAGCGCAGAATGCTTCAAACGTCGGTACTCCTGCAGTTGATGGTATTGGCGTAAAAGGTCCGGCTGATGCAAATGTTCAGGGGATATATGAAGGCGGAACTATTGACGAATACGATTTTTTTAAAGGTTTCCATTTCGGGGAATCCATGCATGATATTTTTTCCAAACGCAAAAATAAAGCATGTACAAAGTGCGGCAACGTAGGTTGTAAATGCGCCCCTGTTTCAGCGCTTACCGTTGACAGTAACGGCTTGTTGTCGTTTAATGGTGATGAATGGGATGGGTTTGGTTTTGGTAAAGCTGAAGGGAAAAAGCGCAGGCAGGATCGGAAGGATGCACGTGTTTATGGTAAGCAGGATCGCAAGATGATAAAAGTGCAAAGCTATGCCGATAGGCGTGTTGCACGTGGCACTGCCCAGGTTGAACTGGCTAAGTTGGGTTTACAGCAAAAAAGTGTGGCTGCTGATATTGTCGGATCATCAGGCGCACTGGCGCAAGGTGTTGCAGCGGGATTGTCCGGGCAACCGTTGAATTCAAGCGGCGGCGGACAAACAGATTATCCAACAACTCCAACATTTCCGCAAACAACAACATACCCGAATTATCCGGTCGGCAATCAGTTAACTGATACGGGCGGCTTCGGTACGGATACGGGTGTGCAGGCTTATACTCAATCGCAACAGAATGAAATAAACGCATTGAGGGAAAAAAGTCAGGTTGAAGGGGATGCCTCTGATGCGGATACAGAAAAAAAGAAAAAGAATCAACAAACTGCGTTAGTGGTTATCGGTGCGGTGGTTCTTATGGTGATCATCGGAATTGCAATGAAAAAAAAGAAATAACAGATCTCTTCACGCATAAAAATGCGGTAGGATCCTAAAAATAAAAAATACAAGATGCTAAAAGATTTTAAACTCGGAAAGAAAGGCGGGTCGTTAAATACGATCATTACGATTTTGTTCATTGTAGTGATCATCGCCGTTGCGGTGAAGATCTACAAAGCAACAAAAGCAACCGCAAACGTTACAGGCCAGGCGATAGGGAATGAGGTTATTGCCACGCAATTAGGCATGTCAACAAGCCGTGTCGTTTATATCCGCTCCGAGGCGCAAAGGTTGTGGCGTGACGGCGTTACAAATTGGCTTGTAACCTACAATTATGATGAGGAAATGTTTATTGCTGTTATCAATGAAATGGTGACACAAAAAGAAGTTATGCTGTTAGATCAGTTGTTTCAGGAACAATCCGGCAAACGATTGAAAGATGTTATTGAGAGCGCATTTAATAATTCAGATAAGGCGAAACTAAATCAATCCTGGTTAGCCGTTTTAAGCACATAATATGAAAAAAAATATTTTACCGATCCTGATCGTGGCGCTGCTTATTTCAGTCGCAGCTTATTTCTACATCAAAAAAAGAAATGAGAAAAAAGCACTTGAAACACCGCCCGTAAAGGATGCCAACACCGGCACACAGTCGCCGCCGATTATTGCACATCAAACACCGGCAACAACTATCGGCGCTGTCCAGGCTAATCCGTTGCCTGCGGGAGTGTTCCCATTGCAGTATGGCAGTAAGGGTAAAGCGGTTCAAATGCTTCAGGTATTGATTGGTGTAAAACCTGATGGTATCTGGGGTGCAGCAACTGACCTTGCTTTGCGTAATGCTAAAATAATTCCGAGTACCGGAACGGGAACGCTTGCGATCTCTGAATTTTTAATGTACGTGCTTGGTTATTCGGGGATAGGTGCGTGGCCGCTTGTAAAGGGCATGAATAACAATTACGTGAAGGCTCTTCAGATCATGTTCAATTTAAAAATTGACGGCATTTTCGGTACATCAACGGCCAGCGCGTGTGTAAGTGCTTTGGGGCATCCGAGTTGCTCTGCGGCAGAATTTCAAATGCTTGTTAAGCGCAATCTAAATATTTAAAATCCTATGTCTGTATTGAACAGCATCCTCACCGGGGATAAGTTACCGGAAGTAGAATTTAAAGTGATAGTAGATGATCACAGTATTATTAAAGTGGGGGTAATGATCGTGGCAGCAGCTGCGATCATTATTCTTATCGCTACCGTCTTAAAAGTAAAAAAATAAGTTATGTTTTTATCTGTTGCAGGTTTTGTCGGAGAAATTGCGGCGAAATATATTCCGGTATTAAATTCATTATCAGCACCCACTGGGCTGAAAATTTTGGCTTTGGCGCATACGCAAATCGAAGGCTTTTATCCCGGCAGTAAAGCGTATCGAACAAATAACCCTGGCAACATCGGAACTACAGCCGTAGGCGGCACCGTCGGCACGTATCCAACATTGCAAGCGGGAACAGCAGCACAAATTAATTATCTGACAAGGATTTTGGATGGTAAACACAAGGCTTATCCCAAAGGTGGAGACACTACGTTGCAAAAATATGTTTTTACTTATGCTCCTCCGATTGAAAACAATTCGCAGGGGTACGTGAACAACATTATCACGACTTTTAAAAAGCAGGGAATTGCAATCAATGCAAATACCACATTAAATGAAATCGCTGCTATCGGCGGCGAAAAAAAAAAGTCTAATGGTACCGGCCTTGGTAATATCGTTGGTGGTTTTTTTGACGGTCTTAGTTCTCTATTTGGCAGTAAGTAAAAGAAAAAAATAAATGGCACAACCACAACCACTACCACTACCACAGCAACCAACAATAGTTCCTGTCGTACCACAGGTATATCCCGATACAACATTGGATCTGATGTATGCGATTCTAACTGCATTCGGTGGAAACATGAATGATATTGATCAAAAATATTTCGACACCGGCGATGATCTGTTGTATGCAATTTTGAAGAAAATTGTTAACGGCGGATTTACTGTTACAACGATAACGCCGATTTTAAACGGTGTTGTTGACGGTTCGGCAATTTGGAGCGGTACAGGATTGATTTATGATGTAACCGTTTGCCATTACGTTATAAACGGCTCACCTTATTCATCACCTGCAGCATCGGTTGAACTTGACCCGGCAGATCCTACAAACCCTCGGTTTGATGTTATTGCGCTCAATGACCAGGGCGAAACATTTGTGATCACGGGAGATCCTTCACCCGATCCGATCAAACCGGTAATTGATCCGGCGTTTCAATGTGAACTTACTTTTATTTTAGTTGCTCCGGGATCTACGGAGCCCGGTAACATCCGTGTAGAAGATATTTATCATGAAAATGTTGAATGGCTAACTTCGGGAAGTTCGAACGTGAATTTTGATTACACCTCTGATCCGCATCTCGGAGTTAAAAGCATAAGAGGAAATACCGGAGCAGGCACTTATTTTAGTCTCATGTTTCAGGGAGCAAATATTTTGAATGCGGGAGATTATCAATTTTTAATTTTCTACATAAAATTGATTTCTAACCCCGCAAGCTTGGACACGCCATTTGTAATGCGCATAAATCTTGTATTAGGGAATACTGTGATCAATAGCGGTTGCCTACTTACTTCCGCCTACGGTTTTGATCCTGCAGCTTTAGACGTATGGCAGCTTATATCTGTCCCTTTCGCAACCATGAACTTTTCTTCACAAAACTTCGATCGCTTATATCTGAATGTGTTTTCTCCGCAGCCTTTTGAGTTAGATGATATTGTATTGCAGGGGCCTTCAGTTGTAGCGGTTGGCAGCGGCAGCGCTCCGCAAAATCTTCAGCAGGTAACAGATGAGGGTAATACCACTACGAATGATGTAATCGTAACAGACGGTATTAACCAAACATTCATGACCTACAAAAATAAAAGTGTAAGGCTTGATGACGGAGACAGTATTACAACATTAGAATTCATTGGCACAAACGGGCAATTCAATAATTTAAAAACCCCGAAATTTAATGCCGGTCAAAATCCTGACGGAGAAGCAAGAGTACTTGTGCAAACTGTGAATGGTGTTGAAGCTGATGCATTTGGTAACGTAGATGTGGCGGGCGGTGGTGGCGCTGATTATTTAGAAGAAGAACATGCACTTAATGTTAAGTGGGTTGACGGAAAGCCGATTTTTAGGAAAGTGATTTTGTTTTCGCCTGCTGTAATAACAGACGGCCTAATATTATCCCAGCAGCTGGCATTGTTGAATATCGATACAATGGTTTCAATGAATGCGTTATGTAACGATGAAAACGGCGATTTGAGCACGGGAGAAAATACCTCTGCTTATGCCGGACTAATACCACAGAGTCTTTATTTTGCGAGTAGTTCGAACAAAGATCTTCTACTTGTATGTGATCCTTCACACGGAGAGCACTATGGCGGACACGTCATCATAGAATATACTAAAAATTAAAAGTAAGTTGTTAGTTTTGGTTTATGTAAAAGTTCCGGTTAGCAGTGGCCGGGGCTTTTTTGTTTCTTTATCATACCGCTTTTTTCTCCGATGGTTGATCATGTATCGCAGATAATTGCGTTATCAGCTCACCGCATCGATCACCGCAGAAAAAAGCGGTTGCGGCCATGGGCGATATCGCACCGCACAAAAAATAGTTGGCGGATCTCAAAAACTTTTTATATTTGTCGTGCGTGAAACATAAGCGGCTCTGCTGGGAAGCAACCGTGGACGGATAACGCAACGCTCAAACAAAGTATATAAACCCGCAACAATTGCGGGTTTTTCTATTTCTCAAAACGCCCATACATTGTTTAGCGATTATGCGGGAAAATCCAAAAAGCCCGACCATTTTTGCATCTCATCTTTCTTTTTTGCATCCAGCATTTTTGCGTAAATCATTGTTGTTGCCGTTTTGCTGTGTCCTAACATTTTGGAAATTGCCAGTATATCAATTCCGATTGACAAGCTAAGTGTTGCGAATGTATGTCGTGCAACGTGGCATGTGAGCGGCTTTGTTATACCCACGGCCTTAGCTATATCCTTTAGATACAAATTCATTTTTTCGGGGCTTATTTTTCTAAAGGCAAAACCGTCAACCGTTACGAATCTTTGCGCTGGTTCGGATAACGGTACAAAGCATTTCTGTTTTGTTTTTCGTTGTATAAAGTCAATAGCGTTGTCTTTTATATCCTCTATCCGTAATGCTGTAAAATCGCCTATTCTTAAGCCGGTGTAACAAAGAAAAAGAAAAGCTGCAGCAACGTTCTTTTGTGCGGTGTTGCCTGGCTCCGAATAAAACTTTTCAATCCTTAAAAGTTCGTCTTTCGTCAAAAATTCACGGTTACTTTCGTAGCCTGGTAACGGGAAATGTATAAACGGGTTTTCAGGTATCAATTTATTCTTTGCGGCAATGTGTAGGATCGCCCGCAGCTTGCTCATGTATCCGGTGATTGTATTCTTTTTAAACTTGAATTTTGTAACGAATACTTTTTGCAGATCAGATAGAAAGGAGAATGAGCAATCTGCTAAACTAACTTTCGGGAAGTGCGTTTCAATATGCCTTGCAAGTGCGTAGTAAGAGTGTAGCCGGTTAAGGCAAACGTTCAATTTATCTGCCTCATATTTTATATACCGGTGAAGCAACGATGTGTCAACTTTCTTGTGAAAGTGATCGCTGAAAGATTTGGGCGTTAGATAAATGCTGTGTACGTGGTGAAACAATACCACACGGTTTACATCATTCAAGCAGTTTTGTATGTCCTGGTTGATCGTGTAACTATTGAATACATTTTTTTTAACTGATCCGTTCGGCTGTAATTCGCCAGGCTGCACATAATGCGAAACCCGCACATCGATCTTTTTACGATCTGCAATGATGCGGATATAAATAGGAAGGAGGCCGTTTTTCGAACGGTCCTCCCTCAAAATAGTGTTTACAGATATTCTTTGCATCGTTTGTGTTGTTGGTGAAACATTGGTGAAGCAAAAACACCTAAGTAAACAACATCTAACAACAAAAAACCAAAGCCTTTTACCTGTTTTCCTTACGTTTCCCGTTGAGAACAACAAGAAACAAAAAGGAACAAATTCAATTTGTGACCGCGTCAGGATTCAAACCTGAAACCTTTTGATTCGTAGTCAAATGCTCTATTCAGTTGAGCTACGCAGCCGTTTTTCGGACTGCAAATATAGGATTTTTATTTTTTCGGGGCAAAAAAATGATGATTAATTCCCGGACCGGACTTAAAACCTTTGTTTTAGCGCCTTCTTACATAGCCGGTAAATTCAATCGCCGTTCCGATATACGGCGTTCCATCTTCTGTTCCTCACACACTTTACGTCCCGATGTTCGGTATAAGTGATGGCGAAGCCGAAATTCCGGGAAGGTCCTTCCTCTGCCGTCACTTCCGCTAACAAAATTTCTTTCCTGCGCCGGTAAGAACGATTAAGACCAATGCGGGAATTAAACCCTTTCTCGAAACAAAATAATATGCTCACTTTATGGCTCCTGCAGGTATCATGATTGCTGCTGTATGATCCGATCAAAAGAAATGCCCGCTGCCAAGGCAACGGGCCAGAAAAAATTAATTAAGCTCAGTGATAAATTCTTCTTTTGGTGTCCTTACTTTTTTCAGGTTCACCAGCCAATCGCCGCCTTCTTCCCGATAGCCGAGCGGTAAAATCACAACACTTTTCAAACCGAGTTTATCCAGACCGAGAAATTCGTCCATTTTTTCTGTGTCAAAACCTTCCATTGGTGTTGCATCCACTTTTTGTTCCGCTGCTGCCGCTATCGCCATACCGAATGAAATGTAAGCTTGTTTTGCAGCGTGTGTGCTGTGCCATTCCTGTCCAAGCGGTTCGTACTTTCCCCAAAGCATATTTTTATAATCGTTCATCGCTTCTGCAGGCAATCCTCTTTCTGCTGTCGTTCTGTTAAAGACTTTTTCGAGCCTTTCTTTGGAATATCCGTCCCAGGCAGCAAACACCAGCAGGTGCGAACAATCCGTAATTTGCGGTTGGTTAAAAGAGAACGCTTTTATTTTTTCAAGTTGCTCTTTGTTGCTGATCACAAAAACTTTATAAGGCTGAAGCCCTGACGAAGACGGTGCAAGCCTTGCCGCTTCTAAAATGTAATCAAGTTTATCCTGCGGAACGGTTTGTCCGTTCATTTTCTTCGTAGCATAGCGCCACTGCAGATCGTCTTTTAATGCCATGAGTTTATTTTTGTTGTTTAAACATCAAAGTTAAGGGGGATTCGTTTGCTTTTGTCACATGGTGACAAAAAGTAACAAATGACATTATGGTAGCCTCAAAACATGCAAGTAACAAAACGCGTTCAGCATCAATGTAAAAAGACGATGATCGCCGTTCACGATACTAAGGACGTACTTAACGGAAAATGGACGATTTCCGTCATTGCAGCGCTTTGCTTGAACAAAAAAGGTATTCCGATATTTTAAAAGATATATCGGGCATTTCGGAAAAATGCTCAGCCGCGAATTAAAAGATATGAAAATAAACCTGCCGGTGAAAAGAACGATCATGGATACCGGGCCCGTTACTGTTCAGTATGAGCTTATCGAATATGGCCGCAATCTTAAATCAATGATCGGGCCTTTAGCTGCCCGGGGAGCTGCGCACAGGAAGAAGATTTTGGGGAAGTCATCAACATTTTATTTACAGCACTGCGATACAATTCACCAAAATTTCCACCGGGGTTTTAGTGCAGAGGCATCAGTGTTGGCAACCGCTTTTGAGTTTCCATCATCTGCAGTGTAGGTTGTCTTTATTTTTTCCTGTTCAGTTCGGTTATCGATAAACTCGTATCTGTCCGACTCGTCCTGAACTGCTGTAATGACTATTTTTTTTGAATTAAGCCACTCAATCACTTTATGTATTTCATTCTCTATCTGAGGATGAAAACCTTCTATCATCTTTTGCCGCTCTGCCGGATCGATCTCGTAAATGCCTCTCATGTCACTCTGCGCGTAATTCATTGGCAGACTGAAACCAAAAGCAAGATTATCGAGAAAATAATATCCTTTGCAATAAAGGTTATAAAAACTAACAATTGCCACCGCTTCATCTTTATCACGCTTCAATACAGCATTTAGTAATTTCAGTAGCTTCCAATTTTCGAATTCACTTTTTGCGATATGATTTTTCAGTATTTTATAAAGATCGTATTTGCTGTTTTTCCGATAACTAAAAGAGATTAATTCAAGATAATCATCAGCCGTGAGAAAATATTCCAACTCATTATTGCTGTATAACCAATCTTCGAATTCACACAATGATAAATTACCGGAAACGGTCTCAAAAAAAACATCCTTAATTTCCCCGGGAAGTTGTTGCATCTGATTAAATAAATAAAGGTAGTGCTGTGTTACCGACAATCAGCCAACTTATTTTTATTAACGCTACTACCCGGTTAAGCAAAAAGCCCCGCAATAATATGCGGGGCTTCTGTTTGTTTTATGAACTTTCAAAACTAAAACTTAATAAGCTTCTGATCAGATTTCGTATTGTCGGTAATGATCCGCAACACATAGCTTCCCGAAGCAAGGCTGTCCAGATCCATGAACGATACTTTATTTATACCTATAGTTCCTGCTACGTCTTTCGTGCTTACCATTTTACCGGTGGCGTCAAACATCATCAGTTTCACTTTTGATGCGTGCGAAAGTGTGAAGGAAACTTCAATATTTGATTGGAAAGGATTCGGTCTTACAGATGCATTAAGGTTATCGTTTGCACTGATGCGGATCGTAACCACATTGCTGTAAGA
Organism: Ferruginibacter sp.; assembly: GCA_965247855.1. GTDB lineage: Bacteria > Bacteroidota > Bacteroidia > Chitinophagales > Chitinophagaceae > Ferruginibacter. Next base: position 1,001,887 of record CBDFHZ010000003.1, on the reverse strand, counting down.
AGACGCGCCGTTGTTGTCATTTACTTTAAGTCTGTAATAATTATTTCCGTTCACCGGTGCCGGATCCGTGAAATGATATTCAGCCGCAGCGGAAGGAGAGCCATGGGCCGCTACGTTTCCAAGCTTGCTGAACTGCTGACCGGTATTGCTTCTTTCCACATCAAAGGAGATGGTGTTGATCTCTGTTTCCGTTGTCCAGGTAAGCTTTGTTTTGCCGTCGCTCAGGATACCGGAGAACACCAATGTATTTACCGGAAGTACTGACACCCATCTTACCAAGACCGTTGCCGGCGTTGGGTCATAGAGACCTGCCGCATCTCTTGATGCATAGGTGAATGTTGTTTGCGTTACATTATCATCCGGATCTATCTTAAGCAAAGCAGGATTAAATGACGTTATCACCTGGTTAAGCGTTACCACCACATTGTTGTAATAAAGTTTTGCCAATGCAGGAAGCGATGTGATCTTATATGTGCCCCCGGTACCATAAATGCCGTCTTCAGGATCAGATCCTGTGAGACCACCGGTGATATCGTATTTCACATTCGGTGTATTTGTTGAATAACTCACGATCCTGTCGTCAGATTCAGGCAACATTTCCGCCCCGAAGTTTACGTTCGTCACATTCAATACTCCTGTTGTTACTTTTACAGACATGAGTGCTGCACCCGGTTTAATACCTGTGCCGATAATATTATTTAATCCGTAACCGTCACCCGTTGGCGTCCAACTACCGCCGATCGCATTTGTGCCTGCATCAGGTGGTGGTGTGTCGCCAAGGTTTACGCTGATCGCGGAAAGTACCACACTGTATGGCGTTACCACGTCTATCGAAGGGAAAGTATAAACGCCTGTTACGGGATTAAGCGATGTTCTTGCTACAACTTTACCCGTACTGTCCGTAAGATAAGCATACACCGGCGATCCTGCAAGCAGCCCCATCGCAGACCCGTTGATCAGGTTATCTGTAAGACCGTTTGCATCATGATACAAAGTTCCGGTAAGACTGATCTTGTTTCTCGCAACACCAAAATTGTAATAAGAGAAACATGATTGCGCACTTGTTGCAATAAAGCTTCTGGTGAGCGCATTTGTTGTATGGTGGTATTGCGGTGTCGTTGTAGAATCAAATTTCAAAATGTAGTTGATCGGATATTTTAAATACTGGATTTTAATATCATCTATGTATACAGTATCTGCATCCGCCATATTCGCATTCGTAAGGAAACGGATATAGGTTGTAGGCGTTGTTGTAAATGCAGAAATATCCTGGTTATAAATATCTACGTAGGCTGCATCGGTTGTACCGTCACCTTTGATCGTAAAGATCGGCGTGAAAGCAGTTCCGTTTGATGAAGCCTGCACGATCACGTCTTTACCGGTCGTCATCGTTGCGCTCTTTCTTCGATAAGAGAAACTGAGGAACGCATAGCTTGCGCCGCTTAGGTTTACTGTTCTTGTTGCAGAAACATTATTGTCTTTTAATCTTAACGCATAACTGAATGCGCCGTCTTTTACGATCTCCGCATCTGTGTTAGCTACTGATTGTGAAGTGTTGCAAAAGCCTGTGGAAGGATCACCGATATCTGTCCAGTTGCCCGCCCATGCTGTATTTCCGTCATTGCCGTTTGCACAGGTTCTCGTGCCGCCCGGTCCGTCAAAATCATCCATCACCGTTTTTTCCGGGAAGGAGGTGAACTGGAATGTTCCGGATTGATCCGTTACCACAGAATCTTTTAATTCATTTACTTCGGCGATACCGTTTGTGTTTCCGTCGATGTATAAATAAACTTTTCCGCCGGCAACGCCAACGTTACCGTCGTTGCTCACGCCGTCTTCATTTTTATCAAGAAATACATTACCTACGATAATATTTGAATTGGTAGGAGCAGGGCAGGTGCTGATGTCGATGTACACTTTTGCGATGTCGCACACAATGGAAGGCGTGGAGCATACACTGTATTCCAATGTGTCTTTTCCGATGTAACCCTGCACCGGAGTGTAAATTATCGTACCGTTTGTATTGATCACAATGCTGCCGTGTTTCGGTTGCAGCAATGCGGTATTCGTAACAGAAGTGGGGTCAATAATCGCCAGATAACCGAAGTCATTCAACAGGATCGGGATCGTTACAGGCTGTCCTAATAATGTGCGTGCATAATCATCATTAGCAAAAACAAGTTTTTGTTTACAGAAAGGCTGTATCGTTGAACCTACATCCCAGCTTGGGTTACCCGCTGTTGCTGTTGAAGGATCTTCACCGTATACGGCTGCGAGTTTTGCACCGTTGCAGGTGTAAACAGCCAATCCGCTTTGGTCATTATCATTAGGATCAAGAATGCGTTTAAACGTTAAAGCATTCACGATATATGACACATCATAACGCATTCCGCACGGACTTATAGAACCTGTCGTACCGCCCACGTTGCCGTCATATTTTACATACACCGTTGTATTTACTGTTGGTGTTACCCAAACCGGATTGTCGTTTCTTGTTCCGTCTGTTGAGCCCGGTGCCCATGCGATCGTCGCAAAATCCGTAAGCCTGTTTTCTGCGATCAGGTTAAACGACCAGTCAAAATCAGCACCTACATTGGCTTGCGTGGTAGGAGTGTAAGAATCCACTGTTTCAATCGCAGTGAAGGATTCACCCGTAGGGTTTGTAAATTTATATGCAGCTGTTTGCGACAATCCCATCGGAAAACGCACGGTTGTTTTTGCAGGAATTGAAATAGATCCTGCTGAAGGCGTAGCAGACGTCGTCCAGTTAATGGTTAACGGCCTGCTCAGACTGTTATACAACAATACTACCGATGAATCTTTTACGGTACCTGTTGGTCTGCCGGTTGTAGGTACAGGAGAATAATACGTATTGGAATACCATGTTGCCGGGTAAATTGGTACATCGCGTGATGAATAACTATCCTTACCGCCGAAGTGAAGCTCCACACCTACATCTTTATTCGATGTTACAGTTGCACCTGATTTTACGCCGCCGTTCACAAGCATTACTTCTCCCTGGCTCAACGTGTCAGTCGTTTCAAGGGTACCGTTGTTGTCTTTATCAATCTCAACGATCGTATTATCTTCAGCTGCACGAATAAATAATGACGTGTATCTGAAATCACGACAATTAAAATCTTCACCTACAGGGATGGTAAACGATTTACCGTAATCCAGCGTTGATGATACATTTGTTTTCATACACTGCAGACCGATGATAGAAGGCTCACCGCATACCTGCGTGATAGCGATCTGTCCGCTTGATGTGATCTTATCTTTACCGTCATAATAAATTGTTGCCGGATTTCTCGGGTTTGTTGCAACCAGGTTATCAAGAACGATATTGCCACTCGCCGGAATGATATCATTCGGGTAGCCCGGTGCGATACCGTTGTAAGGATTTCCGTCGCCCCATACTTTTGTGGTGGATTGTACAGGATTTAATGCATTCGCTTCATAGCCGTCTTCCCATTCATCCCACACGATCACCTGGCCCGGGTAAGGCGTTTTAATACTGATGATCGTACGGATATTATTGCTCACCAATGCGATGCTTGCAGAACTGTCAAGTGCCATGTGCGCCTCGTTTTCAGAGAACGGCATGTAGTAAGTATGCGTTTGTGTTGCTTCAGTACAAGGGTCAACCAGCAAAGGATTTATGGTCAAAAATACCTGCCCCGTTGCACAAAGATTCGTACTGTCACAAATGGTATACGTCAGCGTATCTCTGCCGGCAAATGAACCGTTTGGCAAATAAACTACTTTGTTGTTTGATATGTAGCCGGCACCGTTATTCGGCTGACCGGTTATAATAAGTGTCGAAACTTTAATGTTATTATTCGGGTCGTAATCGTTCCCCAGCACATTTACAATAAGCGGTGTACCGCCCGCACCCGTTGAAGAATCTCCTACTGCCACCGGTGCGCAAACCGTACAGGCGCCGAATGAAAGCAATTCAGAATTCTTAATGATATTTTCATAGCCTTCTTTTGCAGTACCCAATAAATAATAGGTTCCCGTAGATGCAGTTGTTGTCCACGGATACTCATAGGTACGTGTGCAGGAAGTTGAATCCACGCAGGTAACAGGAACCGTATTTCCCGGAGGATTAATTTTCAGATCCAGCCCCGTAATGTCTTTGAAGCCGAAAGGCGTTGTTACCACGGCCCTTACATAATAAGTTGTATTCGGATTTCCGCTGATCCTTTTTTGTCCGCCCGGGTAAGGTGCATTGAACACATCGAAAGAAACAAAATCAATGAAAGTTGAAACCGGCAATAAACTGATCCTTGATGGTTTTGTGCTGCTGTGGTGATCTATCTTAAACACAACGCCGGTCTGGGCTGTGGTGATCTTTAACGCAAGTGCCTGACCTGTCGGTACGGTTACATCCGCACCAAGCGTTCCGGTAAAAGTCAGAATGCCCGATGCTGAATTATATACAGGTGTCGTCAGATTGATGATCGTTGTTCCGTTATAGGAAAGATTAGCTGTAATGTTTGGACTCACCGGCATTGTTCCCGAAGTGATGTTCACGTAAATAGCAGCAGAGATCGTTTGTGCTTTTATCACAAGATCATTACACAAAGCAGGGTTAAGGGTAAATATTGTATTGGTTGTAGCTGTTGAAGAAAGATCAGCAGTTTGTAATGTTGTGGTGATATTGGTGGATACCGGATCAATTCTGTCGAGTGTTGCAACTGTTGATAAATACAAAGGTGATTGCACCGTAAGCGGATTGATGTTCACAATATGAGTTGCCGTCATCGGACCGTTACAACCGGCAGCACTTGCCGTAACCAATGAAGTACCATACCAACCTGCAGACCATGTAACTACGCCTGTTGTTGCAACGATCGTGTTGCCGCCTGTTATGCTTGCTGCATCAAGGCTGTAAGTGATCGCAGTGCTGTTTGTCGCTGTCACAGTATACGTATTTGTGCCCGCACCTTGCGTACGCACAGATTGAAGACCTGCTGCAAAAACAGGCGTTCCTACTGTAGGCGTGATCGATTCTGTACGGGTTGATGTCTTTGGTCCGTTACAACCTGCAGCACTTGCTGTGATCACGGAACTTCCGTTCCATGAAGCAATATATGTTACCGCACCTGTTGTTGCATTGATGGTATTACCTGCTGTGATGCTTGCTGCATCAAGGCTGTAGGTCATGCCTGTACTGTTGGTAGCAGCAGCGATATACGTTACATTCCCTGCACCCTGGCAACGTGTTGATGTAGCACCGCCGGTAAATACGGGTGTACCCACCGTTGGAGTGATCGTTACAACATGCGTTGAAGAAGTAGGTCCGTTACAACCCGCAGCTGTTGCTGTTACCGTTGTTGTACCGCTCCATGTTGCGCTGTACGCAACCGTTCCTGTAAGAGAGTTGATGGTATTGCCGCCTGCGGTGCTTGCAGCATCCAGGCTGTAAGTAATAGAAGTTGAATTTAAAGCAGTCGCCGGGTAAGCCACAGAACCCGTACCCTGGCAACGTGTTGATGTAGCTCCGTTGGTAAATATTGTTGCGGCAACTGTAGCGTTTATCGTTACGGTATGCGTCGCGGTTTTTGGTCCGTTACATCCTGTAGCCGTTGCAGTGATCACGGATGTTCCCGTCCATCCGGCAGCGTAAGTAACCGCGCCTGTTGATGAGTTGATCGTATTACTTCCCGCGATGCTCGCCGCATCCAGTGTGTAAGTAATCCCGGTATTTGTTGTGGCAGTGGCGGCATAAGTTATCGTTGCTGCACCCTGGCAACGTGTTGATGTTGTTCCGGAAGTAAAAATAACATTACCCACACTTGGCGTGATGGTTACAGTATGTGTTGCCGTAAGCGGCGTGCAACCCGCGGCAGTAGCGGTTATGGTTGTTGCACCGGTCCATGTTGCCACGTATGTTACGACGCCTGTTGATACGTTGATGCTGTTACCTGCTGTAACTGCGGCCGCGCTTAAGCTATATGTGATGCCAGTTGTATTCGTTGCTGTCGCATCATACGTAACGGGTCCTGCACCCTGGCATCTTGTGCTGGTTGTGCCGCCGTTAAATGCAAAGGCAGACACGATCGGGGTAATCGTAACCGTGTGTGTTGCTGTTGAAGGACCGTTACAACCCGCAGCTGTGCAGGTGATCACGGAAGTACCGCTCCAGCCGGCAACATAAGTTACCGCACCGGTAGTTGTGTTGATCGTGTTACCTCCCGTAATGCTTGCTGCATCAAGGCTGTAGCTCCTTGACGTACTTGCTGATGCAGTTGCAGTGTAAGTAACGCTACCGGCAGCCTGGCATCTTGTTGATGTTGCACCTGCGGTAAATACCGGTGTGCCTACGGTGGCAGTTACCGTTACAACATGGTTTGCCGTTTTTGGTCCGTTACAACCTGTTGCGGTTGCGGTTACCGTTGTCGTACCGCTCCATGTAGTAACATACGTTACTTGTCCTGTCGTTGCATTGATCGTGTTACCCGCTGCAATGCTTAATGCATCTATGTTGTAAGTAATACCTGTATTTGTTGTTGCTGTTGCACTGTAAGTTACAGGGGATGAGCCCTGGCAAATTGTTGAAGTTGCGCCTGCGGCAAATACCGGTGTTCCTACTGTAGGCGTTATCGTTACAACATGTGTCGCAGAAGTGGGTCCGTTACAACCTGCAGCTGTTGCAGTGATTGTTGTGGTGCCGCTCCATCCTGATGCATAAGTAACTGTTCCTGTAGTTGCACCGATCGTATTACCGCCTGTAATGCTTGCTGCATCCAGTGTGTAGGTGATCGATGTTGCATTTGCTGCTGTTGCAGGATAAGCAACTGCACCTGCACCCTGGCAACGGGTGGACGTGTTGCCGTTGGTAAATATTGTTGCGCCGATGCTGGTTGTTATTGTTGCAGTATGCGTTGCAGTTTTGGGTCCGTTACAACCTGTTGCTGTTGCGGTGATCACAGAAACGCCTGTCCACGCTGCATCATAAGTAACCGCACCTGTTGCTGCGTTGATCGTATTATTTCCCGCAACGCTTGCTGCATCAAGGCTGTAAGTTATACCGGTATTATTTGTTGCAGTGGCTGCATAAGTTACTGTAGCTGCGCCCTGGCAACGGGTAGACGTTGCTCCGGAGGTAAATGTCACATTACCTACAGTCGGTGTGGTCGTAACAGTATGTGTTACCGTGAGCGGCGTACAACCTGCTGCTGTAGCGGTTATCGTCGTTGCGCCGGTCCATGTTGCAATGTAGGTAACAACACCTGTTGTTGCGTTAATGCTGTTGCCTGCCGTAACTGCCGGGGTGTTCAATGTGTAAGTTATACCTGATGTATTTGTTGCTGCTGCATCATAAGTAACAGTGCCCGCACCCTGACATCTCGTACTCGTAGCACCGCTGTTAAATGCCAATCCTGAAACGATCGGATTGATGGTCGCGGTATGCGTTGCAGTCGATGTTCCGTTACAACCTGTAGCTGTTACGGTTATCACTGATGATCCGCTCCACCCGGCAACGTAAGTAACCGCACCCGTCGCGGCGTTGATCGTATTACCGCCTGTAAGGCTTGCTGCATCAAGGCTGTAGCTTCTTGTTGTGCTCGCAGATGCTGTAGCCGTATAAGTTACAGCACCCGCTGCCTGGCAACGGGTCGAGGTTGCACCTGCGGTAAATACCGGTGTGCCCACTAAAGCCGTTGTGGTTACCGTATGGGTTCCGGATTTTGGTCCGAAACAACCTGCGGCAGTTGCCGTTACAGTTGTTGTACCGCTCCATGATGCAATAAAGCTCACATCACCTGTTGCTGCATTGATGCTGTTACCCGCGCTGATGCTCGCTGCATCAATTGCATAAGTTATCGTGGTTGAATTATTTGCGGTAGCGGTATAAGTAGTTGTTCCGGCAGACTGACATCTCGTGGATGAGGCTCCTGCGGTAAAAACAGGAGTACCTACTATTCCGTTGATTGTTACTACATGTGTTGCCGTTTTTGGTCCGCCGCACCCGGTCGCAGTCGCGGTTATCGTAGTAGTTCCAAACCATAAAAGACTGTAAGTAACTGCACCCGTTGAGGCGTTTATAGTGTTACCTGCGGAAACGCTTGCTGCATCTATGCTGTAAGTGAGTGCCGTAGCGTTTGTAGCTGTTGCTGTATATACAATTGTCCCTGCGGCAATACATCTTGAAGAACTGGTGCCCAAGGTAAATACCGGTGTTCCCGTAGCAACCGAAGTCATTACCGTATGCGTTGCTGTTTTTGGCCCCCCGCAACCGCTTGCTGTTGCAGTGATTGTGGATGCTCCCGTCCATGAGGCATCAAACGTTACCGCACCTGTTGTCGGGTTTATGCTGTTGCCGCCTGTAATGCTTGCTGCATCAAGGCTGTATGATATTGAAGTATTGTTTGCTGCTGTCGCAGTGTAAGTTGTTGTTGCTGCTGCCTGGCATCTTGTTGATGTTGTTCCCAATGTAAAAGCAGGTGCGGCTACATCCGGCGTAACCGCAACAATTGCAGACCCCGAAGTTGCGCTCCACAAAAGTGATGCATCATTGCGTGACCTTAAATAATAAGTCCCCGACGCGTTTACGGTCAGGGTGGTGCTGCTGTTTGTTGTTGAAGTTCCCGTTGCTGTTGTTTGCCAAAACCATGTTTCGCCCGCAGGAGGTGTGCCGTTTGCTGTAAGCGTTACTCCCGGTATTGTACATTGAGGCGAGTTTGAAAGCGGATCGCCCGGGGCGTTCGGGGCGATCGGTGTAAGAAATGTTGTACCGTTAAGTGTGATATCATCTAAAGCCCAAAACTTATGGTTTTTCATTTTCTCAACATATAACCTGAATGTAACAGCGCCGGTGTTTCCGAAACTCGCTGCGGGTAAAGTAACAACAGGTGATTGCGCTGTGATTTGGATATCAGCCGTGGCAATATCCGCAGCGTAGTTATCAATGCCGGATCTTAAATGCCACGCATTACCGTTCTGCTGTTCTTCCGCAAAATGAGTAAATGAAAGTGAAGTTAGGTTGAGGCTGTAACCCGAAGCAGGCGTCACCGTAAACGTAAAATACTCCGCTGTATTTACGCCGTTGCCATTGTTCAGTTCATTTGCACTGAACACATCGTTCATCACTTTACAGGTAACTCCGCTACCGGTAAAATCACTGAAAGTTGCATTTGCGGGCTGAGCCGTAACTGCGGGATTTTGGTTGGGGCAGGCGCCCGTTCCCGTAAATGAATATACTCCCAACTGGGCGGAAGCGGTTACATTCAACAAAACCAGCAATCCTGCGATAAGCAGGACGTAGAGGCCCTTGAGCCTGTTAGTTTGGATCTTCATCTTTATGATTTATTCTTTAAAGACGGGTTCTTCGGTAAAAAGGGCGCTTAAAAATGGCCGATGTGGTTCACCGATAAAACCTGTAGAATAGTTACTAAACGGAAATTATTAATTCTTAGTATTTATACTCGTTTCTTTTCGTAAAAAAGTAAAAGCCCAAGTATTTTTCCGTGATTACAGTTCAAAAAAACGAAATTTTACTGACATTGGTTTCTTTTTTACCGTAAAAATCCCAATCAGGGATAGGAGAATGAAAAAAGGGACTGATAATCAGTCCCTTCGCAGTCAAAATATTTTCTATATCAAAGCCCCGATAAAAAGCTGTCGTGGATATAATCCACTACTTTCACCAGGCTGTTCGTTTCTTCATACACTTTTAATTGTCTGTCGGCACCTGTTCCCGTTTCCAGCATTTTGTGTACATGGCTTATCGCATGAGCACTGCCGAGGTGAGGAATTACATCATCCACGAAATCCAGTAATTCATAAATAAGAATTCTGGTGTTCACCTCAGATTCTTTACCGAAATCGATCATACTGCCGTCGATACCATACCTGCTCGCTCGCCATTTGTTCTCCGTGATCAAACGACGGTTATACATCATGAAGTTGAGATTCTGACTGCGCAATTTGTACAACTTGGCACATATCGCCTGGAAGAGACCCGCGATCGCGATCGTTTCCTGTGCGGTAAGCGGAATATCGCAAATGCGAAATTCAACAGTATTAAAGAAAGGATGCACGCGAAGATCCCACCAGATCTTTTTCGCATTATCAATACAATTGGTCTTTACCAACAGCTTGATGTAGTTATCATATTCTTCAATACTTTCAAAATGATCCGGAATACCCGTACGCGGAAATTTCTCAAACACTTTCGTACGGAAAGATTTATAACCCGTAAGTCGGCCTTCCCAAAAAGGAGAGTTGGTACTCAATGCAAAAACATGGGGCAGAAAATACCTTGCACTGTTGGCAATATGTATCGCCATTTCACGGGTTTCCATCCCTACGTGCACGTGCAGACCGAAAACTAAATTACTTCTTGCGGCTTCCTGCAATTCGTTCACAATTTCACTGTAACGTGCATGCTCTGTAATGAGCTGGCTTTCCCAATGACTGAAAGGGTGGGTGCCGCTGGCGCCGATCCATAATCCCAAACCGTCTGCGATGCCGCTGATGGTTTTACGAAGCGTTCCCACATCCGTCAGAGCCTCATCCACATCCGCACAGATATCCGTGCCCACTTCCACAACGGCTTGGTGCATTTCGGCTTTCACCTTGTCCATGATCACTTTTTGACCTTCATGAACGATCTTCTGCTCATGACTTTTAAGCTCATGCGACGTCGGATCTATCACCATGTATTCTTCTTCCACACCTAGGGTGAATTGTTTGTAAGAAAGATTCATGCACTTAGTTGTTTAGTTAGTTATAAATTATGAATGATGAGTTATGAATGAGTACGTTTTTTCCTCATTCATAACCCTCAACTCATCACTTGTATAAGGCTTGTTTATTTGCACTCTTCTTTATGAATTCGCCCCACGTAAGGTTATCAGCGCCTTCAACCTGTGATTGTGCTTTTTCAATAGCGAATGTTGCGGCTGCTTCCACTACCCAGTCAAAATTTTCCTGGCCCACACTTGCGATATCAGCATCGGGTGCCGGGTTACAGAAATCAATTGCGTAAGGCACACCGTCTCTGATGGCAAGCTCTACTGTATTAAAATCATAACCAAGGTATTTGTTAATGCGAAGCACGATATCTTCCATAAGTTTGTAACGTTTCGCATCCGGTTTAAAATCGGCTACATAACGCAGGTGATGCGGGTTACGCGGTTCGTAAGGCATGATCTTTACATATTTGCCGCCGATGCAATAGCAACGATAATATTCATCAAATATGATCTCTTCCTGCAGCATCATCACCAGTTGTTCTGTCTCCGCATGCTTCGTGAAAAAATCATCCATGTCCGTTAATTTATAAACGCTCTTCCATCCGCCGCCGGCAAATGGTTTCATGTATGCAGGGAAACCAACGTATTTAAAAATGCCGTCCCAATCCATCGGGTACGCAAGATTCTTAAATGAATCCGCACTGGTATCGGCAGGAAGATCACGTGAAGGAAGGATCACTGTTTTCGGTACGGGCACGTCAATCTTTGTAGATAAACAGTTGTTGAAAAATTTTTCATCAGCGCTCCACCAAAAAGGATTATTGATAACAGCAGTGCCGCAAAGCGCCGCGTTTTTTAAGAACGCACGATAGAACGGAACATCCTGGGATATCCTGTCGATGATCACCGCATAACCGCTGCTTTCGCCCTGCATTACTTTGTCTATGCGTACCGGCTCCGCCATAATGCCGTCAATATTTTTGCTGTTTACTCTTTCCACGAATGCTTCGGGAAAGCTGCGCTCCTTGCCGTGCAGGATACCTATTTTTTTCATGTTGGTTTATTTATAAAATGAAGAGCGTTGTGAAATACAACTTGTTCAAATATATTTTTTAACAGGCAATTAAACAAATTATGTTTTTTATGTTGTCTTCACTTTGTCTTTCGGTTGCTTTCCTTACTTTTGACGCTTATGCCTGCAGAAAAAATCACAGACATTATCATCGATAAATATGCATTTCCCTCACTGTTCTTAGACAGGGAAGTGCTCGTAGATTGTTACTACTCCGAAGATTATTTCAGGCATCCTTTTATCAGTCTTTTGCTCGTGAACGACGGGCAGGATCTGCGTACCATGGAATTTGAAAATATCCTCGACGGACTTTATTCCGCGGATAAGATCGAGCCCGTTTTTTGCGTCGGCATCCACTGCTCATCCGACAGGAAGAATGAATATGGAACCGCCAATGTACTCGACTATAAGGGCCGCGGTGCAAAAGCCGGCTTGTACACGCAGTTCATCATGCAGGAACTGATCCCTTTTATCCGCAGAAAATATTCCATCATTTCCTTTAAGGAAAAATCATTCGCGGGCTTTTCGCTCGGCGGTTTGGCGGCCATGGATATTGTATGGAATCATCCCAACGAATTCTTTAAAGCCGGCGTTTTCAGCGGCTCGCTCTGGTGGCGTGATAAAGATCAGTTTGAACCCGATTTTGATGAAGACAGGGACCGCATTATGCAACGCCAGGTGCGTGATGGAAACTATTATCCTTGGCTAAAATTTTTCTTTGAAACAGGCACCCAGGATGAATCGGCGGATCGTAATAATAACGGTGTGATAGATTCCATTGATGATGCCATGAGTCTGATAGATGAACTGCATAAAAAAGGATATACAGAAGAAGCCGTTGAATACTGTGAAATGAAAGACGGCCGCCATGATGTACCCACCTGGGCAAAAGCATTTCCTTTCTTTTTAGAATGGGGATGGGGGAGAACGAAGTTTTTGGCAGAGGAACTATAGTTCCTTGTTAAGATAGCATCGGGAGGCTTTGCGAAAATGTCGCGTATATAGAAATTTACGCGCTGTTTTTTTTTGTGACGGAGCTGCGCTGCGCCCTCAGCCTCGCTCCCTCTTCATGAATGGAGCAGGAGGCCATAGTAGATCGACGTGTAGATGAAAATTTGCTCCCGGTTTCCCTTTGCGATATTTGCGCTTTACTTGTGCCTTTGTTTGGAAAGCTCCCTAAACATTGCACGGAGTACGAGTGGATGGCCCAAACTTCGTTTTTTGAATGAATTAATCCAAACAATACATTGCCGCATACGCCAATACATATGCAATTCTTTTCTTTTGATAATCACACACAGCAAAAGCAAAATCGGTGATATGCATGTTTTCGTTTTCAGATCAAATGGAATTTCCCCCATGCGCTTTTTGAAATCAGATAAAACTCGCCGGATTTTAAAAAAAAAGTTGTCGCCTTGTCCTTGCCTTGTCATTTCCTTGTCCGCTCCTTGTCCCGCTATTGTTATTTCCTTGTCGGCTCCTTGTCATGAACCGCTCATTTACTTGTGTTGAGCCGCAGAGGAGCTTGTGCTGTCCCTGAGTTAAATCCTGATCGTCAAATTGAAACGTTCCGCCGGAGCGTAGGGAAATGATATGCTTCACAAAAGCAGCGTATGTTTAAATATTTCCTTACTGATCTTCGGAGACCTGATTCATCCCTGTCCTCGCCATTTAATGCGATATGAAGCTAAATGAACACTATTACTTTCCGCCTCTGTTGGTGTTTTATATTTCTTACAAACGCATCCACTCAACATTAACGACGCTGGTGTTGGTGTTTTTCACCAATACGAACATTTTAAGAGTATCCTTCATTTTTGTAAAGATTATCAAATCATAATGATCCGCTGATCAATATTGAAATCGTCGAACAATCCAAAATAATCAATTCCTTTTTCATAAAGCGAGCTGAAGAATATCGATAATCTTCAGGGAATTTGCAAAGCCCCCTTTCACCGGGTTATAGTGTATGTAGTTTATTTTTTGATAAAACGCAGCGGAAGTAAAGAGCTCTGTTGAAACAGGTTTTCGTTTTTAAATGCCTTTAATAACTCAGGATCATTTTGTTGAAGATGATCTTAATCTGTCGTGCTTTATATTTCGTAAAAATAATATGAATATCCTTTTTTGTGTAAGGCGGAAGTTGTTGCAGGAGGAGATGAATGTAATACTCATCATCACAATGCGACCAGGTTGATTCTTTTTTCTAATACTGCAAATCGAATGCGTGAATGATAATATCTTTATAAAGATCATTCTTTAAAAGATGTTTGTCTTTCTTTATCAGGGATGCTGTAAAAATTGCGGCCACTCTGAAGGATAGGTTATCTGTATCAAATGAAAATAATTGTATTTCGAAAAGACTTTGTTTGTGTGTAAACCTTTCGTGTTGGTGAAAAACAGTAACACGGGCGCCTGCAGTTTGGATTGCGGACTTGAGCGAGACAGGAAGACCAACAGATCAGTTCAAAATATAAAACAATTTTATGCCCAATTCAACTTATCCGTACTATCCTGACATTGAAATTGGCGCTGGTGTTCGTTCAGCCCTTGTTATCGCATCACGATAATAATTTTTATATGAAAAAACCTTGGAAGTATTATCTCGTCATATTTCTAACGACTATAGTTGTCTTTTTCTTTTTGAACTTTACAGCAATATCTTCTGGAAAATTCTTTTCTATAGACAATCTATTGAGATCTTTAATGTATGCAGTCGCTACGACTGTTATTTTAGGAGCAGTTAATTCCGGATTTAGAAAATCGAAATGAGTTCTGTATAATTTGTAATTATTAACATTAAAGCTTTGCTAATTTAGCAAAGCTTTATTTTAGCTCGAACATTACTATTCAAAATACAATCTTTTACCAGTCATAAGATGTACGAACCCTCAGGAAAAAAATGCAATCTCTACATCAATTATCGCAGTGGAGAATCTGTAAGCGTACAAAATAAGCAAATTACAGATAGAGTCAAATGGTACAGTTATTCCACGCCTTGTCCGTAATTTGAAAATAATAAAATGAAGAAAATATTTTATCTAACACTGGTTTTATTAAGTATAACTTTTGTGGCGTTCAGTCAATGTCCGGAAAATGGCCAAAATATAACCAGGCCGGATTTGGATAAATTTGCTGGAATCTGGAAATATAGTGCCAATGGGACTGTTGCAACTCTAATGTTGAAAAAAATTCATAGACGATATGTGTATTACAACGAAATATTTTATGATGACATGATTGCAGGAGTTATTAAAATTGTTACTAACGGGATAGTGATTTTCGATAACACAAACGAATTTTCAAATGCCTCGATTATGGCGACTAAATCAAAATTGGTTTTGAACTACGATTGTATAAACAATCTTCCCGACAAGATAAAAGGGACACTGAGGGATGTAGTGAAACAAAAAAGTGTTGGTATAGAGATAAGTTTTATTGCAGGTAATACGCCTGAAATTTCTGTCTTTCAATCAAATCCGGAAAGAGGAGTTGTGTATAACCTCAACGGATCAATCGCAAACAATGATATTCGTAACCCTGCTGGAACATTTGACCCGGATTTTACACTGCCAACTAATGTAAATTTTATTAAACAGCCTTAAATTTTCAAATGATAAGCCTTACAAATTCCGCCTCTGTCGGTGTTTCCTCTTTCTTACAAACGCATCCATTCCAAATTAACGGCGCCCGTCTTCGTGTTTTTTCACCAATACGAACATTTTAAGAGTATTCTTCATTGTTGTAAAGATTATCAAATCGTAATGATACGCTGATGTGTATTGAAATCATTGAACAATCCAACCCATCAATTCCTTTTTCATAAAACACGCTGAAGAATATTTATAATCTTCAGGGAATTTGCAAAGCCCCTTTCACCGGGTTCTAGTGTATGTAGTTTGTTTTTGATAAAACGCAGCGGAAGTAAAGAGCACTTTTGAAACCGGTTTTCGTTTTTAAAATGCCGTTAATAACTCAGGATCATTTTGTTGAAGATGATTTTTGATCTGTTGTGCTTTATATTTCATAAAACTAAACTACATATCCTTTTTTATCTAAGGCGGAAGTTGTAGCCCAACAAGATGAATGTGATTACTCAGTATCACAATGCGACCAGGTTGATTCTTTTTTCTAATACTGCAAATCGAATGCGTGAATGATAATATCTTTATAAAGATCATTCTTTAAAAGATGTTTGTCTTTCTTTATCAGGGATGCTGTAAAAATTGCGGCCACTCTGAAGGATAGGTTATCTGTATCAAATGAAAATAATTGTATTTCGAAAAGACTTTGTTAGTGTGTAAACCTTTCGTGTTGGTGAAAGACCCCAACACCGGCGCTTGCAGGTAGGAGTGCGGGCTAGAGCGAGACAGGAAGAACAACAGAGGCGGAAACAACAAAAAGCCGCATTTTTTTAATGCGGCTTTATCAGTTATTTATTATTCTGTTTATTTATAGGAACTTTTTCTTTGATAACTTTTGCGGGATCCGCTTTACGGTATTTCTTTTCTGAAATGAACCTGCCGGTTTTATCGTTTCGATATATCGTTTTTTCAGCCGGCTTTTTTTCAGGGAGTTGCCATGAGATGAAGGCCGGCGCATCGGGTTTAAACTGCGCCATATAAGTTTTAAAAGCATGCCGATACACCGATTTTTCGTTCGGGAATTGAGCGGCGTATGCGGCTTTTTTTTCCGGATCGCTGTTTATCGTTTTTGCATATACTGCAGCATCGGCAAAACGCTGCCGCAGTTTAATTTCGCGGCCCGTAACCGGCGTTCGCCGTTTAGCGGGGAACGAAGAAAGAATAGTACCGTGAACAGTTCTCCTGATCACGAAATTTCCGAAACGTCCGGACGCTTTACTAAAAATCGGATCTTTAATTTTTGCCATTTTTTTATTGATTTATGTGTGAAAAATAATTTTGGTTTTTATCATGTCAGGATGCGTTCCAATCATTTTGGTAAATGTTTTTTGCGGGCAGACCGATGCATGAGAAAATTTTTTCTACCTGGAGTGGTGTGTACGTTCTCGCTGTTCTCGTACCGATCACTGCCGCATGAGGCTTGAGCCAGGCACGCAATGTTCTGAGCGACACGATATACATCTTCGCGAGCTCGCCCGGGCTCAGTGCTACGATAGTTTTTGGTTGTTGATTATCCATGATGTAAGTTTTTAGAATTCGAAAATAGAATGAAGGGAAATCATCGCAATCGTAAAAGCATGGAGAAAAAAATCCGGAGAGCGGGAGAAAAAGATCTTCTTCGGAGAGCAGCATTAACAACAGTCACTTTGCAAGCCGTCTCACCCGGATCGTATCAGGGTCTTCACAGAGTCATCACAGATTCGCAATACAATCCGGACAGAATACCGACACAATAACCATAGGATAAGTACACACTAAGCACAGGATAAAGACACACTAAGCATAGGATAAGGACACACTAAGCAGTCTTATTTTTCCGAATTTAAACACCTGTTCGTTTCGATGTGTTGCGATAATTGGCGGGAATGAAAATTAACTGCAGCAAATATTTATTTTATTTAAAACTGAAGAGAATTGTATTGGAAAATGGCGGTAAGTGCTCCAAAGAGAAAATGAGGTTTTCGCCGCATCGTATCATTGTTTTGTTACCGGGTGCAGCGCTAAGATCTGATCAGCAGCCGGATATTTTAAACAATTTAAATTTTAAAAAAATGGGAATTCAAAAAGGAGCCCTCAGGCTCAAAGGATCGCACGGAGATTTTACATTCGCAGAAACCAAAGACGGTTTTTTATGGAAGAAAAAAGTAAGGGAACTTGATCCCAACAGATTTCAAACCATTCCGGGTTTTATAAAAATCAAAGAGAACATGGATGAATTTGCGAGAACCGGGAAAGCGGTAAAATTTCTTCGTCGTGTTCTCACAAGTGAATTGGATTTCGCAAAAGACTCCCGACTCACAACAAGGTTGCAGACCTTAATGATGAAGGTGACCAAGTCCGATGACTCGCACAAAAAAGGTCAAAAAATGCCCGGTGCGGGAGATGTGACTTTCTTTGAAAAGTTTGAATTGAACGCTGATGCGGAATTGCGCCGCTCTCTGGCAGTGGACATTGATACCAGCTTTGACAGAATAACGGGAAAAGTGCTGGTGAACATTCCTGCTTTTATCTCCGAAAATGTAATGAAATACGCGTCTAATGTAAATGCGTATAAGATCGTTGCCACGGCGGTAGAAGTTGATTTCGGTGCTGAATTATTTACAAAGACGGTGAAGTCATCTGCCATTATACCTATCGGTTCAACGATGTCTCCGGCGCTTGTTCTTAAACCTGATGTTTCACCCGCTTCCGTACTCCCGGTTTTTGTGGTAGTTGGAATTCAGTTTTCTGAAGAAACGACCAACTTTTCTTATCCTGAAAAGAACGGGGAGTTTCAGGCGCTGTGTATTGTGAAAGCCGACAGGCCGTAAGCAGGCGTTGTAAAGTAGAAAGTTGCCCCCCTGGCGCAAGTGTTCCCAGCATAAACCTGAAAATTTTACAAAGCAACTGGGATCACTTGGTGCCGGCGTTCTTCCGGTCTGTGACCGGGATATCCTGCAGGTCTTTTAATTCTTCAAATTCAAACTTTATCCGATGTTATTTTCTTCTGAAATGCTGCTGTTCTCAACAGATGCGTCACGAAACTCAATTATAGTTTTGAGAAAAAAATATGTCACGTAAATATCGTCCGGGAGATAATGAAATTGCTCATTTGTAACCTTTAGCGTAGTGGATTGGATTGATGCACTTACGAGGAATGAGTATAAAGACATCATCCTTAAAAGTCTTATTTATTGCAGACAAAATAAAGGTTTGAATATTCACGCATGGATCATTATGAGTAACCATGTTCACCTGATTATCAGTTGCCGCAGGGGTTTTATGATAAGTGATGCCCTCAGAGATTAAGAAATTCACAAGCAAAACGATCTATACTGCGATAAAAGATAATCCGCGTGAAAGCAGAAAGGAGTGGATGATATATTTATTTGATCAAGCCGGTAAACGAAATGCGAACAATAACAATTTTCAGTTTTGGCAACAGGACAATCATTATGAAGAATTATTCACGCCCCAAATGCTTAAAGAAAAATTGGGCTATCTACACTCAAATCCGGTAAAGGCAGGAATTGTAAAAGAACCTCAGCATTATATTTACAGTAGTGCGATTGATTATTTTACGGGTGAAAAAGGAATGATAGATGTGGATCATTTACAGGTTTGGTAAAATAATGTACCCAGTCACAGACCGGAAGAACGACGGCATCAAGTGATCCGGGGTAAGTTTATTAATTTGAAAGCTCGATGCCCGAACACTCATATCTTTAAACTTACATAAAAAACAGACTAATGGCTGCAGCTCTTTCGAACACTACACACATTGCTAAATGATGTTCTGCGCAAGGTATATCAGCCATTAGTTTCTTCATCCAAAATCTCAATAGTACCTAAACATATCAACGCTGTTTGATAATGTTGTATAACATGAGTAAAGACTGCATGAGGATTCTGTTTATTATTTAACTTAAAAATTGAAAGATATGCTCAAGTATTCCATTGGCGTAGATATCTCAATGAAGAGTTTTCATGCCACCTTTTCTTCCATCGATTCACTGCAGGTTGTAAAAATAAAATCCTCCCAATCATTTTCTAATAATGTAGAAGGGTTTAAAAAGTTTCAACAGTGGATTACTAAAAATTATTTGGATCATTCTATGCCGCTGGTTATTGTTATGGAAGCCACAGGTGTTTACTATGAACAATGCGGAATGTATCTGTTCAAACACGGGTATAAAGTCGCAATCGTTTTGCCTAATAAAGCGAAGAAGTATCTGCAGGCAATTGGATTAAAATCAAAGAACGATAAAATTGATTCAAAGGGATTAGCAAGAATGGCTGCAGAGCAATCGCTTGAGATTTGGCAACCGATGTCAGACTTCTTTTATCAACTGCGTGCAATGACCAGGCAACGTCAAAGTCTTCAGGAAATGAAAACCGTATTTTCTAACCAACTTCACGCACAGGAGCTTTCAGCGTTTCCAAGCAAGGTCGTGATCAGACAACATAAGGAGATGGTAAAACGGTTAGTGGAACAAATTAAGGTGATGGACAGCGCAATTAAACTTCATATTCAATCCAACGCAGAGGTTGCAGAAAGAATAAATAATATCTGTACTTTAAAAGGGGTTGCAATATTAACAGCCGCTACCGTTGTAGCAGAATGTAACGGGTTTGCACTGTTTAAAAACGTAAGGCAGTTAGTGAGTTACGCGGGATATGACATTGTGGAAAATCAGTCGGGAAAACATACCGGCAAAACGAGGATATCTAAAAAAGGAAATAGTCGGATCCGAAGAGCTTTACATATGCCTGCATTCAGTTCAATTACTTATGAGATCAAACCTTTTAAAAATTTGTTCGAAAGAACATTGCAAAAACACAATGTGAAAATGAAAAGTTTTGTAGCTGTACAAAAGAAAATGTTGATAATGATCTATACACTTTGGAAAACTAATAAAAGCTTTGACGTAAATTATATACAATCAACCGGAAAAAAGGAGACGGAGATCTCCTCTCAGGGCAGCTTCGCAGAAGCTGTGTAAAAAGTAGTGCCAATCAGAGACCGGCACTACACAAGGTAATCAACCGTCAAAATATCGCCGTGTGATTCCTCTCAGGAAAATAAAAGTAAAAATAAATATGGAATTATTGTAGGTTTTTAAGATAGTACCTTGCGCCAGTAGGGGGTTGCCTGCAAGTAGACGACATCACACTTAGATTTCAACTTTAAAATGACCTTTAAATAAATTATTTTATTTATATTTTGCTTTTTGACATTAAATCAAGTGTCATTTTCTCAAAAAACTTTGGCTTGCAAAATAGACAGCGTTTGTACGGCTATCGACACTACAAGTATTAATTTTAAGAAAGTCAGAATAAAGGGTTTAGGACGACAAGGACTAAATTCAATAACACTATATTACATTGACACGTTGAACAGAACTTCCAGAAAAGTATTATATCAACAAATGAGTGACAAAATAATTTATACTTACTATTTCAAAGACCGAGAATTCATAAAGCTTGAACTATCTAAAAAAATAAAAACCACTATTAAAATTTTAAGTACATACTATTTTCAAAAAGGTAAAGTTGTTTTTAAGTTAGACCAACAACAATTAATAAAAAGAGTACAGCCGTACATTGACAATGCAAACGAATATTTGGAAGAACCCGTAATTATTCATTAACCCTGCAGATGAGATTACCAGCAGGCAACATGGGGTTTTGTGCAAGCAGGGCTTGACGTTCAAAATTCGGCATTTTGCGTCGCTGTAGTTTGGTTAGGGCTGGACGGAATTCTGTTGAGCTTTTAGTTGTTATCTTGTACTTTTATTTCTTTATTGGGCTTCAGTTTCGGGCTGGACAATCAACAATGCCCTGCCTGCACAAAGCCCTGTTCGTTTGCCTGTCATTTTTGGACGACCCTATAAACTTCAACCGGACTAACAATAAATGACCGATACTAAAACAATCAAACAAAATTTTAAAAGGTCTATAAAACGAGGGACTGGCGAAGCTCATTTAATTATGCAGCAGAACCCGAGTATTGACTTTTCCGCTGACATTATTAAAGCTTCATTGACCAATTATGCTTATGACGAACAATCAGAAGGCAGCAGAGCATTGTATATTTCAGAACTCCTTTCACTTTCAAAACGGCAAGACAAAATTCGTGATGCAGTTCTTAAAGGACTTGCAAATGAACAAAAGGACACATGGGCATTAGTTCAACTTTTTGACCTTGCAGCATTCTTTGCAAAGCAAGGAGACAAAAAGGCTCGACAAGCAATTTACAAGCGGTTCTTCAAAAAAATAATTAATGGTTCTGATTGGTGCGGCTATACCTCAATAATTAAACTTGACGGCTTAGAAGGATTAAAATACATTGCAACGATGATTGGAAAATCATTAGAAAAAAATCCAGACGGTTGGCAAGACAGTTCAATTATTCAACATTTCCAAGAAGATAATCCTAACATTAAAGTTCAGGAAGAACTTGCAAAAGCAAGCACAGAAAATTCTTTTATAAAAATCTATCTTGACAACATTAAGCGAACTGAAGACGGCAGAGAAAATTATCAAAAACCAGTTGTAAATATTAACTACGAAACGATAAGAGAAAGAATAAATAATAAGGCAAGGAGAGTTCCAATAAATCCTTTTGAAGCAAAGCGGGTAACAAAGACAGATATAAAAAAACTTGCTAATGATTTCTTAAAGGAAACGGACAGGATAAAACTTGAAAAGTATATGCGAATTTTTGACCGGGTAAAATATCCTTTTGACTATTCGCCAATCTTAGAAATTATAAAAAGTAAAAATAATAAAATTAACCGCCTTGTTGAATATGCTGCTGGAGCATTAAAATATTTTTCAGGTAATGACATTCGTAAATTTGCAATCGAATGTTTAAGCGTTACAAAAAAACCATCTGATTATTTGGACTTATTAGTTTCTAATTATAAACGGGGAGACTGCAAATTGTTGACGGCAATTGCGAAGAATTGCAAAAATGAAGATGCAGTGCATCAAATTGTTTATGGATACATAAATATCTATGAGGCAAACAAGACAAAAGAATGCAAAGAACCGTTAGAAGCTGTTTATGAAAAATTAACTTGTGGTATACACAGGAAAGACATAATAAAGATTTTAATTGACAACAAAGTATTATCAAAACAAATTAAAGACGAAATAAGACACGATAGTTCAGAAGAAGTTAGGCAACTTGCCCTGTGAAATACAACGGCAGTCAACATGGGGGTTGCTGCTATGCTGGCTGACGAATAAATCCTCATCTTTTTGTTCGCTATCAGCAGCGGTTCGGGCTGACGGAATTCTATTCGGCTTTTGTTCTTAACTTCATAATCAGTAATTCTATTGAGCTTCAATTCCGGGCCGGCGAATATAAAATACCAGCACATCAGCAAGCCCTCAACGTTGTACGCAAGCCGGAACGACTTCATGATATATATTGACAAT
This sequence comes from Ferruginibacter sp., assembly GCA_965247855.1. Taxonomy (GTDB): domain Bacteria; phylum Bacteroidota; class Bacteroidia; order Chitinophagales; family Chitinophagaceae; genus Ferruginibacter. The sequence goes on along the minus strand of CBDFHZ010000003.1, from coordinate 979,037 downwards.
GATAATTAGGACATGTTTATTTTTAGGAACTATATTTATTGCTAACTCCCTTTTCGGACAGTCACAGAATTCTAAATTTACAATTGAGGGACAAGTTCAAGGTTTCAGTAACGGGACAAAGATTTACTTGAACGATTTAACAGATGGGAGTTACAAAAAAATCGACTCATCAATACTTGTAAACGAAAAATTTACCTTTAAAGGTCAACTCAAAACAAAATTTCTAAAATCAAGTATTAGCACGGGAGACTATTCTGATAGGGTAACTTTCTGGCTTGAAAAAGGTTTGACAACCTTTTCGGGTTACAAGGGAAAATTCAATAAAGCAAAAATCAAAGGGTCAAAAATTCAAGCAAAGTTTACTGAACTCACAAAAATCCGTGACACCTTAGAAAAAATAGACCAAGTTGACTATTCTTTTATAAAACAAAACCCCACATCAGTAATTGCGGCGTATGCCTTGAGATCATACTGTAATCTTTGGAGCAAAGACACAATATCTTTTTTATACAATTCATTTTCTAAAGAAGTCAAGCAAACCACTTTTGGAAAAAAAATATCTGCTTTTTTAACTTTAAATCGTGATATTAAAATTGGTGACAAGTTTGTGAACTTTACGCAAAAAGATACTTCAGGCAAATTTGTAAAGTTATCAGACATCAAAAGCAAATACATTCTTTTAGAATTTTGGGGTTCTTGGTGTGGACCTTGTAGAGAAGAAAATCCATCTTTAGTAGAAATCTACAACCAGTTTAAGAGTAAAGGATTTGAAATTTTGGGCGTTGCTTCAGAAACCAACAAACAACAATGGATTAAAGCAATTCAGGCAGACGGTATAAATTGGATAAATGTGACCGACTTTAAAGGTGGAGACAATAACGCAGCAATGATTTATGGGGTATCAAGTTATCCCTCAAATTTTTTAATTGACAAAGATGGGACAATAATTGCTAAAGATGTTTACGGTGGTGACTTAAGAAATTGGTTGCTAAAAATTTTGTAAGCAAATCGGCTATGCGTACAACATGGTTTGCTGCTACGCGGGCTGACGAATAAATCCTCATCTTTGTTGGCTATCAGCATCGGTGCGGTCAGACGTGATTCTAATGAGCTTTTGTTCTTAACTTCATCGTCATTATTTCCGCCTCTGTCGGTGTTTCCTCTTTCTTACAAACGCATCCATTCAAAATTAACGGCGCCCGTGTTGGTGTTTTTCACCAACACAATTATTTTAAGAGCATCCTTCATTTTTGTGAGATTATCAATCGTGATGATACGCTGATGTGTATTGAAATCATCGAACAATCCAAACTCATCAATTCCTTTTTCATAGAACAAAGCTGAAGAATATCTATAATCATAGGGAATTTGAAAAGCGCCGCTTTCACCCTGTTATAGTGTATGTAGTTTATTTTCTGATAAAACGCAGCGGAAGTAAAAAGCTCTGTTGAAACCGGTTTTCGTTTTAAAATGCCGTTAATAACTCAGGATCATTTTGTTGAAGATGATTTTTGATCTGTTGTGCTTTATATTTCATAAAACTAAACTACATATCCTTTTTTATCTAAGGAGGAAGTTGTAGCCAAACAAGATGAAGGTGATTACTCAGTATCACGAAGCGATCAGGTTGATTTTTTTTCTAATACTGCAAATCTCAATGCGTAAGTGATAATATCTTATAAATATCATTCTCTAAAAGATGTTTGTCTTTGTTTATTAGGTATCCTGTAAAAAATTGCTGCCACTCTGAAGGGTAGGTTATTTTAATCAGATGAAAATAATTGTATTTCTAAAAGACTTTGTTAGTGTTTAAACCTTGCGTGTTGGTGAAAAACACCAACACGGGCGCTTGCAGGTTGGAGTGCTGGCTTGAGCGAGACAGGAAGACTACCGGAGGCGGAATGTTTATACGCTAATGCTAATACTTATAACCAACAAAGGCTCTATTCACTCTAACCACAATTTATCTAAAAACTTTTCTATTGGTTGAAAAAGATTCCGCTTCGAATTCATAAAAATTCCTAAAATAGTGCGGATCTCTGTAGTGACCCGAAGCCTGATAAAAGGGATAGATATAAGGCACATCAAAGTACACGTAATTTTTGAAAACCTTACCGGGATTGGTGGACGAAAGTTTTGTCCCGAGCGGCTTAAGCCACGAATTAAAGAATTGGTAGTCTTTATATTGATAGGTGTGAAGGATTTCGTGTGCCAACAACCGGTTTTTATTTGTTGTGGCATTTGAAGAATTCGTATACACAATTGCACGGCCAAAACTGTAGCCCCAATTTTGGCGAACTGAAGGCGTAATAAATACCAACGTTCCGCTTAACGCAGACCTTGAAAGATCAAACCTGCCGTATCGTGCTGCTCCGATTGTAGCATAGATAGTCTCCGGCAGAAATCTGACTTTTGTTCGCTTACGTGCGCCAAAGTCAATCCTAACGGGGCCATAGTCAATGGTCCAATTTTCGAGAAAAGGATTGTAAGATGCTGCATTTTCAATTATGGAAGCCCCTGCAGCCTGAAGTATTTTGGAAGGAAGCAGGTAAAATATATTCTGTTTTTTATTTACCAGGTATATCGTTTTTTTACTGCTATATGTAACAGCACCGCCTGCAGCTCCCTGCCATAATCCCCTGACAAAAGCATTTTTCCAATTCACGCTTTTTGGTTTGTTAATGATGGAGCCAATGCCCGAAGTGATTGCACAGATGCCAATGTTGTAAGCAAATAATTGACGCTGCTGATGTTGGGCGTATGTAGGGATTACAATAGCAGAAAAACACAATAACAGAAAAATCGTTCTAACGTGCATTAGTATTGGTTGCATTGGTAACGGAATATACGAAGAGAACTGATAGAATGAAGATCAAAAACACTTTATTCCGCCGTTGGTATTTTCCGCCTCTGTTAGTCTTACTACCCCCGCCCAAGTCCGCAATCCTACCTGCAGGCGCCCCCGTTGCTGTTTTCGGGTAACTACATACCTGTTAGCCCACGGCGAAAATAAAGAAGGGGCTTATTTTCATGTGAGGAAAATACTTTAGTTTTAAAAGTAGCAGCGGAACTGGCAAGGTCACCGGGTGGATAAAATATCCGCCGGGGCCACATTCAGTTCGGCGGATGGGTTTGAAGAGGGTAGGATAGACAATAGAGGCGAAATTAAATAATCACTTACGGTTTCATGGGAACATACGCAATTGCAATTATCGCCGCACTCACAATAGTCGGTATCATTATCCGCCCTTTTAAGCTGCCGGAATTTGCCTCGGCAGTTGCAGGCGCTGCAGCTCTGTTAATATTCGGACTCCTGTCTCCGGCAGAAGCCTTGGCAGGTGTTTTAAAAGGAAGCGATGTATATCTTTTTCTTCTGGGAATGATGTTGCTTGCAGAGACGGCAAGACGTGAAAAGCTGTTCGACTGGTTGGCCTCACATGCGTTAAAATCTGCCAAAGGCTCACCGGTAAAGCTTTTCGTATTGATATACCTGGTGGGAATTTTTGTGACGGCATTTCTCTCAAATGATGCAACCGCTGTTGTCCTCACGCCTGCTGTAGCTTCCGCCGTAAAGACAGCTGAAGCAAAAAAGCCGCTCCCTTACCTTTTCATCTGCGCTTTTATTGCAAATGCAGCGTCTTTTATTCTGCCCATTTCCAACCCAGCCAATCTGGTGATTTATTCAAGCCACATGCCGCCATTAACGGAGTGGCTCCCGCAATACATTGTTCCCTCTTTGGTCGCCGTCGTTTCCACTTTTTTCCTGTTGATGTTTTCACAAAGAAAAAGTTTTAAGCAAAAGATTGCCGCAGCTATAGAGATCCCTTCATTATCACCCGGAGGAAAAATAACGCTGTGGAGCATCATTTGCACTGCTGTGATCTTAATGATATCTTCTGCTTTGGGAATTGACCTGGGATTGCCAGCAGCAATAACCGGAATTGCCGTCGCGTTGCTTGTCACGGTGATCGGTAAAAAGAAACTGAAGATGTTGATCAGTGAAGTATCATGGTCTGTATTACCGTTGGTGGCCGGCTTATTTGTTATTGTAGAGGCGCTTAATAAAACGGGGATGACGGAAAAACTTACCGCTCTGCTCAATGCACATGCAGCAGCATCTCCTCAATCAACGGTGTGGAGCAGCGGCCTCATCACGGCATTTGCCTGCAATATCATGAATAATCTTCCGGCAGGCCTCATTGCGGGAAACGTGATGCACAGTGCGGTTGTCCCGGAAAGCGTGCGGAGTGCGGTCCTCGTCGGCATTGATCTCGGCCCCAATCTTTCTGTCACGGGATCATTAGCTACCATCCTGTGGCTGGTAGCTTTGCGCAGGGAAGGGATCAGCATCAGCGGTTTCCGTTTTCTTAAAACCGGCCTGCTCGTAATGACTGTCGCATTGCTTCTTACATTGGCATCACTCTTCATTTTTGGCTAAACAAATAAACCAACACCTGATGTTCGTTTCGTGTTTTTTGCTGTTTGTTGAGAAATAAATCAACCTCGAAAGCATCGGTATACAGCGTTTATGTAAAGATGCATATCAACCTTCACCTGTAAATCGGGAACGTTCAGCCAAAAAGCAAAGCTGCTTTCAAAACAAATGCGGCGTTACCGTAACATCTTATTTCCCGGAAACACAACTTAATACTAGCTGTGCGCACACGTGCCCATCTGCGTCGTCCTGCTTATCCGTGTTCCGATCCTTTTCACCTTTGCGAATTAATTCCCGCCGGTAATAAAGGGATCACGGTATCCCGCCATTTTCCGATTGGCGCGCCGCCGCATTGCGCTTGGAGACCCGCAATGTTCGCCGCAGCCGGCAACGACGGCCGGGGTCAACCAAAAAAAGCCGCGTTCGTTACGAACGCGGCTTTTTTGTATCTGAAGAATGGCTTAAAATATATACCTCAGGCCTAATTGAATACCCCATGTACTTGTAGTGGAAATATTCTTTTGGAACGGCTGAGTCGCTAATGCCTTGGTTGTAGGTGTCGGCGAAACTTCTGCTAAGGTGAAAGTAGGGTTTCCTAACGCATCTACTGCTTTCAGGGTAAGCGGATTGTTTACGGTAAATAGATTTTTATAGCCCCAGTTTTTATTCAGGAGGTTTGGCAGGTTTATTACGTCAACACTGAACTGTAAAGTATTTTTTACTTTACCGGTCGTTACGAATATATCCTGTAAGAAACGCATATCCACCCGGTTATACCATGGAGTAAGGGCTGAGTTCCTGTCTGCATACTGTCCTTTATGTTTTCTCAGGTAAGGAGAATTAGCAACAAACTGATCGTATGCAACCTGCTGATCAGCTACTGTGTATTTGCCGGCAACTGCTACAAAAGGAACGTCTGTACCTTTTGCGTAGATGTACATAAGGTCACTGGCGTTATTTCCGTCTGCATTAATATCGCCGCCCACGATGAAACTGTATCTCGCCTGGAAAGCTCCTTCATAATAGAATGACAATGTGCTTGCAAGGTGCTTGATATATTCAAATCTGTAGGATACTGATCCCAATACTCTGTGCGGTGTGGTATAGGCTGAATTATACACTTCTTCCGCATTCGGTGTTCCTCTGTTGATGATCGACTGCCATGCAGAAGTTGCCTGAGAACCCGGGTTTGAACTTACTTCAGCAGCAAGGCTATAAGTGTAAGATAATGATGCAGATAAACCGTTCGTAAATGATTTAGAGATCTGCGCTGTAGAAGAGAATGAATAACCCTTCTTGGTATTCTCCAACACAATTGCAGTACCGCCTCTGCCTGTTCCGGCAAGATTAGGATATACATATTTCTGTGCAGGCGTTGTGGATGACGGGAAGAAAACCCTGTTATCCTCACCCAATAATCTTGCTGTAGGATCTTTAAGGTTTGCATTTCTCATTTTTACAGCATTGATATCTTTTGTGAACAGGATGTCTAAAGTTGCGTTCCAACCTTTACCTAGTTGCTTATCAACTCCGAAATTCGTTCTGAATACTTGCGGAAATTTGAACTTCCTGTCAATGAGTACAAAGCTGCCCGGCGCTGTCGCGGTAATGGTAGAAGGGAATTTACCGATGTATGCATCAGGGTTTGAATTGAAAGTAACACCTGATAACTGCGCAGGTGTATTTAACACCGCGCCGTTTTGATATACACCGCTGTTACTTGGCATATTCGTAAGAAATACAAAAGGTATTTTACCGGTGAAGATCCCCGTACCGCCACGGATAACTAATCCTTTCTCCTCAGGAACGGTCCATCTGAAACCAAATCTTGGTGAGAAAAGCGGTGTAGCTTTCGGCCATTTCCCGGTGTTATAATTCGTCAGGTTACCGTCTTTGTCAGGGAATGAAAGTGCCGTGATAGCTGTATTTTCCAATGGTTGTTTCAAATAGGTTGGTACATCCATTCTGATACCGTATATCAATTTCAAATTAGAATTCACATTGAATTCATCCTGTACATATGCACCTATCTGTCCTACCTGAAGATTCGCGGAGAAAACTTTCGGCTGGCCCGGAACTAATGAATAAGTATAGGAGAAGAATGCAGGGGTCTTGTTCGTTCTGAAATCGTTAAGGCTGTTATAGATATAATAACTTTCCGAACCACCCATGAATGCGTTACCTACTTTCTGATATTCATAGGTAGCACCCGCGGTAAGGGTATGCTTACCTACCGCATAAGTTACATTATCTGTTACGGTAGCCACATTATTGATCACATCATTGTTGCGGGTAAATGGATCTGTACCTGCACTGAGATAGTTCCTGTTTTTTGTAACACCGGCTATTAAACCTGTTGTATCAAAAATATCAATTGTCGGGAAAATACCGCCCGGACTGTTTCTTACGTCTCTGATATGCGTGTACGACAACAACAACTGATTAGAGATCCTTTTATTAAAGTTGCTGTTTAATTCCAACGTGCCGGATTGAACTGTATGTTGAAAAGCGTAATCAGAATTGGCAAAACCGATTGATTGCAGACTGTTTCTGTTATTAGGTAATCTCGTTTGTGATGCTGCCGAACCTACTGTAAAACCACCCGCGCCGCTGTTTGGTACACTGCTGCCGTTTAAAGGAGCCTGATCCGTACCGCTAAAGTCACTGTACTTAAGAACTAATTTGTGTTTGCTGCTGATGTTCCAGTTTATTTTACCGAGTAATTTTCTGTTTTCGGTTACATAATTAGGACGGTTATCATAAGCACCCGCATCATATCCGTATTTGCTTTTCAGAATATCAGCAAAAGCGATCAGTGAATCTTTTGGTGCTGCAGAGATTGTTCCTGAAGCGGAAGATCCTGTCGGTACAAATGTATTTGCATTAGGCAGATCAGAGATCTCTCTTTCTGCATTGATGAAGAAGAATAATTTATTTTTAATGATCGGTCCGCCTAATGAAGCGCCGTAGATTCTGTTCTTTTGCGGAGTTACCGTCAATTTTTGATCTCCTACATCTTTACCGTTAAATTTTTGATCTCTGTAGTAACCGTATGCAGAACCATGAAAAGTATTAGTACCGCTTTTTGTAACTACGTTAATTCCTGCACCGGTAAATCCTGATTGTCTTACGTCATAAGGTGCGATATTAATAGAGATCGCATCGTATGCATCTATCGAAACAGGGTTTGAACCTCCGCCCGGCTGAGGATCTGTACTCAAACCGAAATTATTATTAAGATTCGCACCGTCTATCTGGAGGTTGTTAAAACGACCGTCTCTGCCGGCAAAATTGTTTCCGTTTGCCTGGGGAGTAAGACGTGTGATATCCGTGATATTCCGGGAAATTGTTGGCAAACTTGCAATTTGAGCGGCATTAAACGATGTGCTCGCACCGGTCTTAGCTCTGAATCCCGCACGGGTTCTCGAAGAAACCACTACCGAGGAAAGCGCACTGCTTGTTGTGCTCAACGTCACATTTGCATTAAAGGGTTCTCCTAACACTAAATTGGCATTGCTGATGGTCTGCGGTTGATAACCGACAAAACTTACAGTGATCGTGTAAGGCCCGCCCGAAAGCATGTTGTTTATCGTGTAGTTTCCCGCATTATTTGCGATGGTCAGGTATCGGCTGCCTGATGGCTCATGTATAGCAGTAATACTGGCACCGGGCAGTACATTACCTGCCTCGTTTTTCACATAGCCGTTTATGCTGCTCGTAGTAACCTGCGCCTTCATTGCAAAAGGAGCCAGTACTATAGCTATTAAAACTGGGATGATTTTCTTGAAATGCATATTAGTTCGGTTTTATGCCGCAAAGAAAGCAAATGTTTGCCAATAAAGACTAAGTTTTATTAACAACTTGTTAGGTTTTCGGTTAATTAATTATTACCTCCCCGGCATTTTTTCGTATTAGTTTTTGAGTGATTACGAAAAGCGAAATCTTAACCTTCTCAACCGCATTTCGTGTGTAACTTTACACCGCAAAAAATAAGATAAATGCTTAATAAGATAGAAGAAGCGATTGAAGAAATACAAAAGGGGAAATGCATCATTGTTGTGGATGATGAGGATCGCGAAAATGAAGGGGATTTTGTAACGGCTGCAAGGAACGTAACACCGGAAATGATCAATTTTATGAGCACGCACGGCAGGGGCCTTATTTGCGCGGCGATAACCGAGCAAAGATGTGCTGAGCTTGATCTTCAGCCGATGGTTGTTGATAATACGTCTTTACACGAAACTGCTTTTACCGTAAGTATTGATCTGCTGGGTAATGGATGCACAACGGGGATCTCGGCACACGATCGTTCCAAAACGGTGCTCGCTCTCATCGATCCTGCTACAAAAAGAGAAGATCTTGGCCGGCCGGGACATATTTTTCCGCTCAAAGCGAAAAATTGCGGCGTTTTACGCAGGGCAGGGCATACGGAAGCAACGATTGATATTTCTACATTGGCGGGTTTTGAGCCGGCGGGTGCCTTAGTGGAAATTATGAACGAGGATGGTTCAATGGCGAGATTACCGCAGCTACTCGAAATTGCAAAACGATTCAACCTTAAGATCATTTCTATAAAGGACCTGATCGAATACCGCCTCAAACACGAAACGCTTATTGAAGAAGAAGTAAGGGTAAATATGCCCACCAAATACGGCAACTTTGAACTGATCGCTTTTAAACAGATCAATACCGGGGATATTCACCTTGCTATGAAAAAAGGCGAATGGAAAAAAGATGAACCCGTGTTGGTAAGGGTACACAGTAGTTGTGTTACCGGTGATATTCTTGGTTCACTGCGTTGCGATTGCGGCGAACAGTTACACCATGCCTTGGAAATTATTGAAGCGGAAGGAAAAGGACTGGTGTTATATATGAACCAGGAAGGTCGGGGTATCGGTCTGCTCAACAAATTAAAAGCTTACAAACTGCAGGAGCAGGGGATGGACACAGTAGAAGCTAATACAGAGCTGGGCTTCGCAAGTGATCAGCGTGATTACGGCGTGGGTGCGCAGATCCTTAGAGCGCTTGATGTTACTAAGATGAGATTGATGAGCAACAATCCGCGCAAGCGTGCAGGCTTGTCAGGGTATGGTTTGGAAGTAACCGATACGGTGCCTATCGAAATGAAGCCAAACCTCCACAACGAAAAATACTTATTTACAAAGAGAGATAAACTGGGGCATGAGATTTTAAACGGGCTGTAATTAATGGACAATTATTTAATGGACAATTGACAATGGATAATGGATAATTTTTTCAATTCGAATCTTCATCCATTATCCATCGCTCATTGTCCATTGTTAATTGCCCACTCGCCAAATCCCCACTCGCTATTTACCCTTTCCTCACCGGCGGCTTCAACAACTTCAACGAATCCAATTGTGCGATCTTTTTTCTGCTGCGGAAAATATCACCGAGCCTGTCTACATCTTTACTGTATCCGATCTGCACACCCGAGCGGTTGCGTTGACCGGTTGTAAAATCGATCGTTGTACGGTTGAAAGCGATCACACGAAGCGATCCGTCTTTGTTTAACAGCCACTCCAAAGAAATGTCAGGCGTTATGGCGCCTTTACTGTACAGCTGCGCCACCGGATTATTATAATCAAGATTACCGCCTACAAGCAACTGCAGATTTTCAGAGAAACGGTACCTTAACCCGCCGCGGATATTTGCCTGAAGCTGTGTCGCAGATTGATTCAATGACGGGTTAAGATCCAGGTACGGCGTAAGTTTTCCTTTTGTCGCTTTCTCCAATGCCTTGCTAAGCACACTCGTGAGCCACGCACTTACCACTCCCCCGATCGTACTGGTTGCGATAGAAAGCGTATTTCCGCCGGTGATGAATGATTGATTCGGATTTATAAACTGACTGAACAGGATCAGACTCGCCACCTGTTTGTTCATTTCATTTTCATCATTCCTGATTTCCGCTAACTTTTTTACTACATAAAAATCACTGCTGAGCGGACTCTTATCCTGCAGCTTTAATTCAAATTCGGTCTTTATCTTTTTAAGTGTTCCGGTAAGGTGCGAAACGATCGTAATGTCTTCCTGTTGGCGTGCCGTGCCGGTAGATGTTCCCGTAGGACTCAGAATACTGATGTCAACATTCTTTGCAACGTACTCCGCTTTTATGTCAAGATTTGCCAGTAAAGGATCACCGTTCCAGGTAATAGACCCTTCGTTAAGTACGAAAGGCTTTTTTACAAAAGTTTGGAAATCGAAAGTGTATTGACCTTCAGTAAGATTGTATTGCCCGCGGATATCTAACGGTTCTTTTGTACCGGCTTTGATTTGAAGATGCCCGTTGCCCTGGCCTTTGATGATATCACCTGTCTCTGCATCAAGTATCACATCTATCTTACAGGCCGGGTTCGCCGTAAGATCCATATCCACGGTAAGGTTCGCAACATCTTTGGAAGATACATTATCCATCAGTGAACCAAACTGAATGAATTCAATGTAATCGATCACGTTACTCTCCCGCGAAGATCCCGTAGGCAAATAAATATGACTGCTGTCTGTAGCACTCGGCTCACCAACGATATTCATTTTCATATTCGCCACATCGCCGTTGAGCGTCATTGTTGCTTTTCCGATCACGTTCCCGTAAAAATCCTGGTTGTCTTTTTTCGTGGTATTCAGCAACATGATCTTTTGGGAAGAAAATTTCAGATTCTCAAAAGAAAAATCCTGAAAGAACTTATGATACATTTTTCCGCTCACTGTTCCGGTATTGCCTAAAGTATCTTTTACGTACAGTGTGCCGATATCGATCAGGTCTTTACCGAAATGGATGGGCTGATTATCGAAAGTGTATGCAACCTGTGTGTACGCCACTTTAAATCTTCCCCCGCTGATGATCGCGTCGCCCGACAAAGTCAGGTCTTTATTCTTACTGATGAGTCGGATCTTGCCGTTTGCCATTCCTTTCATTTCGCTGAAGATCGTGCTCAAATAGGGTTGCAGAATATCAATATTTAATTTGTCTGCAACAAGATTTGATTCAAAAGAATTGCCCGTTGTGTCTTTATAATTTAATTTTCCGTCAAGGGTAAATTTGAAATCTTTCTCATCCGTATCAGCCTTGTAAGTAATATCCCCGGTTTCCGTATTTGCATTTGCTTCCAGGTTTACTTTCCCCATATACCTGTTATCAAGCGCAAAACTGTCTGCCCTGCCTTTGAATTCAATGGTAGTTTTTCCGAAGATATCTTTCGCGGTAGCAGTGCCGGTTATAATGCCCTGAAGCCCCGGTTTTTTCGGAAGGATAAATGCAAAATCGGCAAGATTGATATTCTTCAGATTTGCAACCACATGCGTTCCGCTGCCGTCGTCGGACAGTTCCGTGGACAACACGATCTCTCTGTCGTCATGAAAAAAGCGAACGGTACTTGCATCTAAAAAGCGCTTGCGCAATGTGAGTTCCCCGTCTTTATCCAACTGCCATTTATTGTTATTGATCATGAATGAAGATGGGTAGAAGTGGATCTTCACCCCGTCCTTTAATGTGGTTACGGTTGCATTCAATTCCGCATCGCCGAAGATCTTGCTGGCACTGCTATTCAACCGTATGAGCGATACGTCATTTGCCGCTGTCACACGAAGCTTTGAATCAGGAAAATGCAAACTGTCGTTGACGATAATATCTTCAACGGCAATGTCAGCGATAAGTGTATCTTTTGTACCGGTCCCTTTCAGCAGCACATTATTGAATACTTTTCCCTCGTAGGTAAATTGCGGTACCGCGGCATTTAAATGCAGATCATAATTCTTCAAATTAAAGCTGCCGCTTACGGAGGAGTTATTAAAACCGGATAATTTTTTTGTAAAGAAACTCAGGTAACGATCGGCATTGCTTGTATTTACTGTAAAAGCAAAATCCTGTGTGCTTTTTACAATATAAGACGGTGCTTTAATATAGGCCGGATAATACTTTGCAAGTAAAACTGTAACGGCATCAGGCAATTCCTGTATCCTGAAATCACCGGTGATGTTTGCGTCAACTTCAGCTGAATGCAGCGTGAGTGATTTTTTTCCGTTGATGATCTCCGAACGCACAGTTACCGAATCAAGCGAAAGTGTATCCGCAGGTTTTGTGAAACTTGCCCGCGATATGTTTGCTGTTCCTAAAAAGTTATCGATGTTATTTCCCGTAAAATTCAGGTCAAGATATCCGGCAAACCCCAATTCCTCTTTTGAAAAACCAAGGTTCTTCAAATTGGCTTTTTGCACATCAGCCTGCAACTTAAAACCGAGGTTTTTATCTGAAAGATTCAATGCCCCGTCAAGGCTTGTGATCTTCAAATTAGGATCATCGATTGATAAATGTCCCATGAATAATTTCTTGTCAAAATCTCCGTTGATCACCAGGTTGCGGTAATTGTATCCGCCGAATTCAACAGCGTTTACCCTGCCGTCTACTTTCGCTTTCAGCTCGTTTACATTGAAGCCGGCGCCGCTGATTTTTACGTTCAGCGCTACACGGCCAAGCTCGCGGTTTCCGATAAAAGAACCGATATTGAAACCCGTTGTGGAAAGACTCCCGGAGTAAGCAGGGGAGCGGTTCTTCGGCGTTTTCATGTTCACATCGGCGGTGATATTTCCCAGCGCTGTATTGAACGTTCCGTATGCTACAAAGTCACGGATGAAGCCCGTGAAATTTCCGGTAAATGCAACCGCACCCAGTTTGTAGATCGATGGTTGCTTTATATTACGCAATTGCGGAATGATGTTGATCATATCCGCATAAGTGGTATTAAATTTCTTTGACTCGAAATCGATGAAAGTGGAATTGATATCGGGCAACCCGCGCATCGCAATATTTCCTTCGAGAATAGTGTTGCCGCTCTTAAGTTTCATATTCTTTGCGGAAAAATTATCCAACGTACCGGCCGCAGTTCCTTCGATATTGATAACCCGTTTCCATGATTTAAGCACGGGCGCAAAAAAGGCCAGATCATCACTGCAGATATAGCTTTCTTTGAATGTTGCGGAAAGTTTCACGTTGTGCATGAAGCTGCTGAAATCATCAGAGAAGTCTTCATATTTCATGGCGTAATAATCGCGGAGGCGACTGCAATTGGTGATCAGGTCAAGATGATTGAATTCCATCAGCTCGGGCGTGAGCTTCATATCCGCGTATAACTTTTTAATGAGTAACCCGCTTTTTTCTTTTGCAGATAACGACACATTCACGGAAAGTGTGTCACGCACAAAAAGCAGGTTATTCATCGTTCCGCTTATAGAACTAAAGAGTATATGTTTTCCGTCAAACCGATCTGTATAATGCGTGTAATCCGTTTGCTTATCATTTTGAAAAGCACCGTCTTTCATTTCCAGCTTATTCAACTTTATTTCCCAGCCACTGTCATTCCATTTAAATGCGCCGAGCACCGGGATTTTTTCGATCACCTGTTGCAAATTCTGTGTGGGCGGGCGTTTTCCTTCGTAATCGTTTTGCGAAAAGTATGGTCTTTCAATATTGATACTTTTGATGCTGATCTTTTTATGCTTAAGATCAACCTGGTCCATGATCATATCGAACCTGCCGAGATTTGCGATCATATCCTGTCCTATCCAACCGTCTTTTTTATTGAAGTAAACATTCACCAGGTGTAGCTCTTTCAGATCTACAGCCACATCATCTTTTTTGGATGTGCTCTTTTTGGGCGAAGCAGAATAATCCACCAAAAATTGATAATTCCAAACGGAATCCGTGCGATTCATATTCACCAGCGCATTGCTCACTTCTACATTTTGGATCGAAATATTATCTTTAAAAAAGAACCAGTCATTCACTTCCGCTTTGATGACGCCCGCATACAACAATGTATCTTTTTTCTGATCTTCAGCCATTACGCCTTCGAGCAGGATCTTATTGAAGAAACGGAAATCTACTTTCTTCACGGTAACTTTTGTATGGAGTTTTTCGGACAGGTTTCCGGCCACTTTTTTTACAAGCCAGGTTTGCACTACCGAGAGGTGCAGGATGCCGTAGAGAATGATCACCAGCAGGATGATCACGAAGAAAATGCGCAATAATATTTTGAAAAATTTTCGCAGCCGGCTTTAAATTATAGGTAAAAATAACCAATCGACCGCTACAGGCAATTTTCTTACCGGATTTTTATGATTTTGTGTGAGTTAGGTGGATTTGGCTGGATTTGTGGTCCCCAGACGGCAATAGACTATGATGTCGTTTGCATCTGCTATTTTAATTCCTTTTCCAATGCGGGATAAAATTCATCTTCTACTGTTTTCTTCTGTTTTTCGGGATCAGTATTGCCGCCGCATTTCAGAAATTTAATTACCGAGGATTTATCGAGGATAATATTTGTAGGGAAACCCGGGTTTTGATTCAGTCGATAACAATCAACCCGCGGAATAGAAATGATGTCGTATTTAATATTATACTTCTTCTTTATTGATTGAATGGTTTCTTCTGGTTCAAAAGTAAAAGAAACAAATTCGAAATTTTCACCGGATTTATATTTTTCATAAAGCCGGTTAAGTGCTTCAAATTCTCCGATGCATGGCGGGCAGGCAGCGAACCAAAAATTCACAAAGACGATTTTACCTTTCAGGTCTTTTTCAGAAAAGGTCTGCCCGGAAATAACAGCCTCAAATGCCGGGAAAGGCTTTCCCAAGGCTGCTTTTTGCATACCAATATATTTGTTCAGGGCTATTGGCTGTTTCTTATCATCTGTTTTCTGTGCCTGCACAAAAGAATTCAAGAAAATATAAAAAAGCAATAGTAAATATTTCATAATCGGGCCAGGTTTATTTGTAAGACTGTATTAATAGCCTCTCGCATCATCATCGCCGCGTTTGTCGGCAACAGCAGTAATATTATATTGTCCGGATCTTCTTTCTCCCATCGGGCTGCTTCCGATAAAAACAGCATCCAGCTTTATTAATTCAACCCTTCCGATATTTCCTTTTAGGGTAACTGTGTATCCCATGGCTTCAAGTTGCTTCTTCGTTTCAGCCGGAAAATCCTTTTCTATAAAGATCTCATCAGGCAACCATTGAAAGTGAAATTTCGGTTTGTTTACAGCATCAGATGCTGACATTTTATAATCGATGATATTTGTGATGGATTGAAAAACACTGGTAGGGATCGTTGTGCCGCCGGGAGTACCTACTACAATATAAGGCTTGCCATGATCCAAAACGATCGTCGGCGTCATGCTGCTGAGCATTCGCTTGTTGGGAGCGATCGCATTTTTATCATTGCCGATCGCACCGTACATATTCGGTACACCGGGCTTTGAGCTGAAATCATCCATTTCATTATTCATTAAAAAGCCTGCCCCGTGCACCATTGTTTTGCTGCCAAAGTGATCATTCAAAGTTGTTGTGATTGAAACGGCATTTCCTGCTTCATCAACAATACTTAAATGCGTCGTCTGCTCACTTTCGTGGATTCCACCCGGACCGATAACCTTACTGCTGCCCGCTTTGCCGGGAACAAAATCCGCCATGCGCTTATCAAGATATTCATCGCTTACTAACGTTTTTACCGGCACTTTTACAAAATCAGGATCGCCCTGAAACTCAGCACGGTCAGCGAATGCACGGCGTTCGGCTTCCGTCATCAACTGCACGCTTTCTGCGGAATGAAAAGGAAAAGAAGCCAGTTTTCTTTTCTCCGTCATCTTCAATAACTGTTCTAAAATGATCCCGCCGCTGCTCGGCAAAGGCATCGTTACGATATCATAACCTTGGTATGGAAATGTCATCGCTTCTCTGATCTTCGCTTTATAGTTTGCAAGGTCTGTCATGGTTATGATACCATTACCGCCACTCATTTCTTTTACTATCAGCTCCGCTGTTTTTCCTTCGTAAAATCCTTTTGCACCGTTATCCCTTATCCGCTTCAGCGTATTGGCCAGATCGGTTTGGATCAACATATCGCCTTCTTTCCAGGGTTGATCTTTTGTGAAAGAGATCTTTCCTTTATTTACACGAAGGAATGTTTCGCGACTGTTATTGAAATCTGCCGCCTGCGCTGCAGTAAGTGCAAATCCTTTCTCTGCAAGGGTTATGGCCGGTGCAATGAGTTTTGCAAACGGAAGTTTCGCATATTTTAATGTCTCAAATAATCCTGCAACTGTTCCCGGAACGCCGCTCGCCAATTGTCCTTCCATCGATAAATGTGTGACCGGATCACCGTTCTTATCCAGATACATATCTCTGAAAGCTTTTGACGGCGCGGATTCGCGAAAATCAAGTGCGATATTTTTTCCGTCTGATGTATGCGCCACCATAAATCCGCCGCCTCCCAGATTTCCTGCGCCGGGATATACCACGGCAAGTGCCAGTTGTGTGGCTATCGCAGCATCAAATGCATTGCCGCCCTGTTTCAGCATTTGTAGCCCGGCATCACTTGCCAGGGGATGCGCAGATACAACGGCTGCTTGCGAAACTTCCACCTCTTTCGTGTTGGAATATTTTGTGGGATCAAGTTGGGCAGCAGCAGTAAAACCGACCGTACAAAAAATGCAAATGAATGATATGCGGAACATATATTTTTCTTTCTTCAAATCTAATGTGTTTTCTGGTCCGCCCGTAAAATAAATGACCGGTTATGCGGGATACATTCTAAATTCACGCTCTTAATTTTACATATGTCAGTTAAATCAACAGCACTTGTTTTGTTTCTCTTTTGTTGCTCATTTGCTCAGGCACAAAAACTGCAATCTCCGGATGAATTTTTAGGATACACACTCGGTAAAAAATTTACCGCACACAACAATATCATTCGCTATTTTGAAAGCGCAGCCGCTGCTTCGCCGCAGATGATGAAACTGCAGCATTACGGCGAAACGAACGAAGGCAGACCCTTGATGATAGCTATACTGGCAACACCGGAAAATCTTTCAAGGATCGAAGAAATCAGACAAAATAATTTGCGCCTTACCGGCCTGATGAATGATAAACCCGGTGATGTGAACGGCCCGACGATCGTTTGGCTCAGTTATAACGTGCACGGCAATGAACCGAGTTCATCGGAAGTATCCATGAAAATGTTGTACGAATTGCTGAGCGGGAAAAACAAACAACTTAATGAGTGGCTTAAAAATACTGTGGTGATTATAGATCCTTGTCTGAACCCGGATGGCAGAGAACGTTATGTAAACTGGTTCACACAAATGAGCGGTGCGTTCCCGAATGCTGATCCGAATTCGAGAGAGCACGATGAGCCGTGGCCCGGCGGAAGAGTGAATCATTATAATTTTGATCTGAATAGGGATTGGGCATGGCAAACGCAGAAAGAATCACAGGAGCGTGTAGCAGTATACCAACAATGGATGCCGCAGATCCATTGCGATTTTCATGAGCAGTATCCGGGAAGTCCTTACTTCTTTCCGCCCGCAGCGGAGCCGCAGCATGAAGCGCTCACGCAATGGCAAAAGGATTACCAGGTCACGGCCGGAAAGAACAACGCAAAATATTTTGATCAGAATGGTTGGTTGTATTTTACCAAACAATACTTCGATCTTTTTTATCCTTCTTACGGTGATACCTATCCTTTGTTCAACGGTGCTATCGGCATGACCTACGAACAGGCGGGTCACAGTGTTGGCGGTTTGGCTTATGCAGAAGATAACGGCGATACGCTTACATTAACGGATCGTATCGCTCATCATTTTTCTACAAGTCTGAGCACTGTTGAAGCCGCATCAACAAATGCAAAAGCATTGCTCAGCAATTTTAAAAAGTATTTTGATGACAGCAGGGCGGGGGCTAATAATCCGGTTAAGAATTATATTATTTCGGTAAATGATGAAAGCGCTTTACAAAGTGTAAAGGAATTGCTGCGCAAAAATGATATCAGCTTTGGTTATGCAAATGAAAACAGGTTATTAAAAGCGTTCAGTTATTTCTCGGGCAAAGAAGAAAATTTTTCTGTTCAAAAAACAAACCTGGTCATTCCTGCAAATCAACCCAAGGCAGTGCTGCTTAAAGTGTTATTTGAACCACAGCCCAAACTTAATGATTCTGCAACTTATGATATTACCGCTTGGGCAGTTCCTTATGCTTACGGAGTAGCATCATTTTCAACAAAAGAAAATATCAGTATTACAAACACAATAACGTCTGAAACCGTTGCTTCTCCCGTTGCAAATGCGTACGGCTACCTGCTGTCAATGCATAATTTTAATGACACAAAATTGCTTGCTTCATTATTGAAGAACGGTGTGAAAGTCCGTTTCACAGAAACACCGCTTTCTTACAATAATGTGAATTACGCAGGAGGCAGCATCATTATTTTGAAAAAAGGGAATGAAGATAAATTGGCTGAGGCGTTGAAATTAGCTGCGCAATTCAAAGCGCATATTGCAACCCTCTCTTCCGGTTTCATGCAAAACGGTGTTGATTTCGGTTCCGATAAAATTCATTTTATGCGCAAACCGAATGTAGCATTGCTTACCGGTGACGGCGCTTCTGCAAATGCTGCAGGTGAAGTATGGCATTTGTTTGAACAGCAATTGAACATGCCGATCACTTTATTGAACAACGAAAGCATTGGCGATATTTCTTTAAAGAATTACAACGTGATCATTGTTCCTGACGGCCGATATAAATTTCTTCGTACAAAAGAAGCGGCTGCAGATCTTAAACAATGGGTAAATGATGGCGGCAAATTGATCGTTATGGAAAATGCCGCAAGACAAATTGCATCACTTGATTGGGGATTGAAAATAAAAAAAGATGATGACGTGAAAGATTCAAAATCTGACACAAATTCAACTTACGGTTACATTAGAAAATATGCTGATCGCGACAGAGAAAGTGTAGTGAATAATATTCCCGGTGCCATTTACAAATTGCAATTAGATAACACTCATCCGGTAGGATTCGGTTATCCTGATTTTTATTATACACTGAAACAAAATGAAACCGTGTATGAATTCTTAAAGGACGGCTGGAATATCGGCGTGATCAAAAGACAAAAACCGGTTTCCGGATTTGTGGGAAGTAATATCAAATCAAAGATCAGCGACGGCGTATTGATCGGGGAATTGCCGATGGGTAAGGGTTCTGTAGTGTTCTTTGCTGATGATCCGCTGTTCAGAAGCTTTTGGGAAAACGGGAAGGCGTTGTTTTGTAATGCGGTCTTCTACTAATGTGCTGATGTGCTGATGTGCTGATGTGCTGATGTGCTGATGTGCTGATGTGCTGATGAATTTCCGGAGTGTTTAAAATTAATAAAAGAGATCTTAAAATTTATGATAAAGAAAAAAATACTTTTTGCTGCGGCGATGTTGATGTCTGCGGTTTCTTTTGCGCAAACGCCGAAGACGTATTCATCGGCTGATATTCTGCAGGATATTAAAAAACTGGACGTGTACGGTTCCGTGTTGTATGTTGCTGCGCATCCTGATGATGAAAACACCAGGTTGCTGGCTTACCTGGCGAATGAAAAACATTATCGCACGGGTTATTTAAGTCTTACCCGCGGCGACGGCGGACAAAACCTGATCGGCAATGAGCAGGGCGTAGAACTTGGTTTGATCCGCACACAGGAATTATTATCTGCAAGAAGAATAGACGGCGCGGAACAATTTTTTTCCCGCGCTTATGATTTTGGTTTCAGTAAAAGTCCGGAAGAAGCATTGCGTCTTTGGGGGCATGATAAGATCTTAAGCGATGTGGTTTGGGTGATCAGAAAATTTCGCCCCGATGTGATCATTACCCGTTTCCCTACAACAGGAGAAGGCGGTCACGGTCACCACACTGCTTCCGCGATCCTTGCCGGCGAAGCGTTTGAAGCGGCTGCTGATCCGACAAAATTTCCGGAGCAATTAAAATATGTTTCCGTGTGGAAAGCAAAACGTTTGCTTTGGAACACTTTTAATTTCGGCAGTACGAATACAACAAGGGAAGAACAGTTTAAAGTGGATTGCGGTGTTTATAATCCCGTACTCGGAAAAGGGTATGGTGAGATCGCCGCTGAAAGCCGTAGCAGGCATAAGTCGCAGGGGTTTGGCGTAGCAGCGCAACGCGGAACAGCGATAGAGTATTTCTCTACAATAAAAGGCGATAAGCCGGTGAATGACCTGATGGATGGGGTTGATGTTACATCAGTAAGAACAGGATTAAATACCGCAACTTCTTTCGCAGCAATAAAAAAGGATTTTTCTTTTGATGATCCTGCATCCGTTGTAAATGACATCATCACTGCTTATAAAACCGTTGAAACAATGCCTGATGCTTTCTGGAAAAGTATCAAGCTGAAAGAACTTACTTCTCTTTTAGAAAAATGCTCAGGTGTTTTTCTCGAAGCAGTGGCAGTTAATCAATATAATGCATATGGAGATAGTATCAGGATTCGTCTGACGGCGAACAATAGGTTGGGACTTGATATCAAATCAATTTCTGCAAAAGCTTATGGCATCGACTATGTTTTAAATCAGGAAAAAAATATAAACAATATTGTAAACATAACCGAATATATAGATGATGCCGGTGTTAAAGGATTTCAGCCGTACTGGCTTGTAAATCCTTTATCGGGTGCAAGTTTCGATGTACGTGATCAGGAATTAATCGGTCTTCCGGAAAATGAACGTCCTGCTGTTACATTCTATGTTACAGTAGGAGAAACAAAATTTTCTTTCAATAAACCAATATTGTATAAATATACTGATCCGGTAAAAGGAGAATTATATGAGCCTGTTGATATTGTGCCGCCGTTTTCCGTCAGCATTTCGCCTTCTCTTGTCATAATTCCGGCAAATAAAACACTAACCCAACCTTTGGAAATTACTGTTACGGCAAATGCTGATATAAATAAAAAAGTCCAGGTTATTTCAAGTATTGATGGGAAAGATGTTGTGGTTGCTGATACTATTTTACGAATGAAAAGAGATGAGAAAAAGGTATTTATTACAGCAGTAAATGCCAAAAATATTCCTGCGAATAAAGTTGTCGCGGCAAAAGCAAGTATTGTTTATTCTGTTACAAGCCTTTTTGGATCACCGATAACTCAAAAAAGGGATGTGACATTGAAAAATGCTATTCGTAAGATCAACTACGATCATATTCCTGATATTTTTTACGAACGTACAGACAGCACGAAGATCACTTCAATGGATATAAAGACTGTCGGTAGTCGTGCAGGTTACATTGCGGGTGCGGGAGATAAAGTTCCGGAGGCCTTGCAGCAACTTGGTTACACCGTTACCATGTTAAATGAAAAAGACATCACACTTCAAAATCTGCAAAAGTTTGATGTGGTGATCACAGGTGTGAGAGCCTATAATATTCATACCTGGCTCACGAGCGCATATCCCGTGTTGATGGAATACGTAAAAGAAGGTGGTGTATTATTCCTTCAGTACAATACCAATAATTCCTTAGGTCCGGTAAAAGCAGCGATGTCGCCTTATCCTTTTACCGTAAGCGGCAACAGGATCACGGATGAAACCGCTGAAGTGAATTTTTTACTGCCCCAAGATCCCGTGTTGAATTTTCCGAATAAGATCACACAAAAAGATTTTGACGGATGGATCCAGGAGCGCAGCATTTACAATGCTGAAAATGTTGATCCTGCATATCGTCAGATCTTCAGTATGAAAGATCCGGGAGAGAAAGATCAATCCGGGAGTCTTATCGTTGCCGATTATGGCAAGGGCAGATTTATTTATACGGGTCTTGTTTTCTTCCGTGAATTGCCTGCGGGTGTGAGTGGTGCATACAGGTTGTTCGCTAATTTGATCGCGGGACATAAAAGCACTTAGATGTACGAATGACGAATATCGAATGACGAATCCGCATCACTCATTCCAAAATCGTCGTTCGTAAATCGTTTTTTGATTATAGGAGGATCATGAAAATTAAATTGACTTCACATTATCAATTGTCCGTTAATAAATTATCCGTTATTTCATGAGCGTATTCGATTGGATCATATTGATTGTTGTCTTACTAAGCATCATCACCTACGGTGTTTACAAAAGCCGCACGACAAAAAATCTCGAAGGATATTTTTTGAGCAACAGAAGTATGCCCTGGTTTCTTGTGCTGCTCAGTATTATGGGCACGCAGGCAAGTGCGATCACCTATCTCACCGGGCCGGGACAGGCATATACAGACGGCATGCGATTCGTGCAATATTATTTCGGATTGCCTTTCGCCATGATCGTGATCAGTATTTTTTTCGTGCCCATTTATTGCAGGCTCAAAGTATTTACGGCTTACGAATTTTTAGAGAAACGCTTTGATGTAAAGACAAGAACTTTTACATCAGCGCTCTTCCTTCTTTCCCGAGGGTTAAGCACAGGAGTGAGTATCTATGCACCTTCCATCATTCTTTGCTCCATCATGGGCTGGAATATTTATTACACGAATGTGTTGATGGGCGGCCTTCTGATCATCTACACTATGAGCGGCGGTGCCAAAGCTGTAGCGCATACACAGAAGTTGCAAATGATCATCGTTTTCATTTCGCTTTTTCTCATCGGCTATATCGCCGTAAAATTATTGCCGGGCAACATGGGCTTTTCTGATGCAGTGCATGAAGCTGCAGGCTATGGTAAAATGAATGTGATCACAACAGGTTTTAAAAATGGTAGTTTCGATTGGAAGGATAAATATAATATCTGGAGCGGACTGATCGGCGGCTTCTTTTTAGCACTTAGTTATTTCGGAACGGATCACAGTCAGGTAGGACGATACCTTACGGCAAAAAATGTAAATGAGAGCCGGAAAGGCTTGCTGATGAACGGTTTGGTGAAAGTGCCGATGCAGTTTTTTATTCTCCTGATCGGGGTGTTGATCTTTACATTTTATCTCTACCACAAAGCACCGGTATATTTTGACGAGACAAAAATTGCAGCAGTAAAAGGAACACCTTATGCAGATTCACTGGGTGTATTGGAACAAAAATATAATGCGGCGTTCTCTGCAAAGCAGATAGAAGATGCGGCAAAATATCGGGCAGAATATAAAACGATGCTGAAGAAAGCATTGCCGAATGAAGACACGAACGATACCAATTTTATTTTTCTTCGGTTTGTAAAAGACAATCTCCCCATCGGACTCACGGGCCTGTTATTCGCTGTGATCTTTCTTTCCGCGTGGGGAAGTATTGCGGGAGCGCTCAATTCTCTGGCAGCCTGCTCGATGATCGACTTTCACAAGAAGTTTTTTCAAAAAGGGGAGACGGCACTGGATGATTATAATACATCAAAATGGTATACTTTCGGTTGGGGCGTATTCAGCATTATCATCGCGATGTTTGCAAAAAACATCGGCAATAGTCTGATCGAAGCAGTGAATATTTTAGGTTCAATTTTCTATGGCGTAATGCTCGGGATCTTCTTAACGGCTTTTTGGATCAAACATGTAAAAGCCAATGCAGTCTTTATTGCCGCGATCATTTCTCAGATAGGCGTGATCATCATTTACAAATTGGATATCATTTCTTTTTTGTGGTTGAATGTAATAGGGGCCTTACTTGTTGTTTCATTGAGCTTATTGATACAGGCAGTGCTGCCAAATAAAAAAACCTCCGCAATCCAATGATCACGGAGGCATATTTTTAATGGGTAATTATCCATTATCCATTATCCATTATCCAATTATCCATTATTCAACTTTCCATTATTTCAGTTTCTTCTGCAGGTCTTCGTTCATCTTTACATAATCATCATTCTTTGCTTCCTGTGCAAGCTTCAAAGATGTTTGTGAACTCGCCATCGCGGCTGTTTTATCACCCGTTTCTTTCTCGATCTTAGCCTTATACAACCACATGTAATAAGCTTTAGGATTCGCTGCTACAGCTGCATTGATGTTCTCCAATGCTTTTGCATTGTTCTTATCGTATTCAAAATAAAATTGCGCTGCGTTCCAGTAAGGTTTCTTATCTGTCATTAAGGCCTTTTCAAGATCCATACGGATACGGTCTTTGATCACCGCTTTTATCGGAACCATCACGGAAGTCTTGTCCCACATAATCTGCAGACTGCAACTCTCCGGAGCGATGTTCACGAACTGCATTGTGAAACTTTCTGCCGATGGTTTTACTTTCATCGTTGGCACAGAAAAACGAACTACATCTTCTGATTCTTTGTAGCCGTCAGTTCCCCAGTTCTTCACGCCCTTATTTAATATAATATCCCAGGTATCTGCATTGGGAACGGTATATAATGCGTACGTTCCGGTATCCATTTTTTTGCCGCCGAGTTCAACTATGTCTGTGAATTTGATAAGCGTAGCGCCGTTTGCACCGGTGCGCCAAACTTTTCCCATCGGAACGAGATCACCGAAGATCTTTCTTCCTTTTATGGATGGACGACTATACGTAAGTTCGATTGTTCCCAATGCAAAATCCTGTTTTATCGTTTGCGTAGGAGAGGGCGCGGGCATTTTTACCTGTGCATTTACATTGGCAGTAATACTGATGATGCCAAGTGCGAGAAATAATTTTTTCATTTTTTGTTTGGTTTATGTTGCTGAGATTGATTTGAACTGTTGCTGTGCCGCAGATTCGCAAATTACATCTTTAATCTGTGCCGATATTTTCAATTCGCGTAATACGCTTAATGCGTGTTGTCAAAAAAAAATTACTGAAAGAAAACCTTTACTGTCTGATAAAAAATATGATTATTGGAAAACTGTACCTGCAGTACATTCTGTTTTTCCGAGAAGCCCTGCAGCCCGAAAAGCCCTGCAGCATTGCCTTTGTTGATCGCTACTTCCAAATACCCTGCGGAATTGAACAGTGCTAACTTTTCACCTTCCGGCACATCCGCATAGGTCTCGCTGATCTTTTCGATCATCTCATCCCTCTTAAAGACGATCGAGAATTTTCTCCCTTTGCGTTGCTCCTCAAATTCTTCTTTACTGATATTCACGATAACATTTTCAAAATTGTCAATGAAAATGATCTGGCCCTCTATCCAGTTTTGACCCAATAACGGGCGAAGCGGATTTTTTACTTTAATGGAGATGTCGTTGAAGCCGATCTCTTCAAAAGGTACTCCCGCAGCAATGTCTTTAAAGGCTTTTGCAAAAACCTCTGTGCAATACAAAGCATTTTTCGGTCGACTCATATCCATGGTAAGCGCCGTTATTTTTTGAGGGATCTCTTCAAGGATCATTGTGATCAGACCGTTATCTGCACAGCCGATATAATGACCGTTGTGTTCAATGATCAATAAATGATCAGGTTTTTCGTCGAATAAATTGATGAGAATCAGGTGAAATGTTCCCGGGGGAAAATTCTTTATTGCATTACGGCAAACGTATGCCGCCTGCGGATAATTGAACGGTGATAATAGATGCGTGATGTCGATGATCCTGAATTCGGGATCAGCCTGCATGATCTGTCCCTTAATGGCGCCGGGCATAAAATCCTGGATACCTATATCGCTGGTAAGGGTGACTAATGGCATTTAAATAATTTGTTGCAAGATAATGCGGACGAGCCTAATTGAGGTTTGAAATCTCAGAGAAGTTGGCGGATGACAGATTACGGTTGACAGCAGCACGCGGACTATCATCTGTCAACTGTCAACTATTTCACTAATTTCCCATTCTTATAAAAGAAATTCCTGGTAAGCTTATCTGTAAGCGCGGGAAAGAATCTGTTCATAAAAACGGTCTGCTTTCCTTTGAAGGTAAGTACCAGCGTTCGTTTTCTTTTTTGAACAGCATGTAAGATATGTTGCGCACATTCTTCAGAACTCATTAAAGATCCTTCATCAAGCGGACTTTCACCCTGTGCCTGTGAATGCGCATCCAGTGCGGCATTACGGATATTGCTTTTGGTAAAACCGGGGCAAACCCACATCACATTTACACCTTCTTCCAATAATTCTGTTCTTAACGCTTCCAGCCAGCCGTTCACGGCGAATTTACTCGCAGAATAACCGCTTCTTCCCGGCAGTCCGCGATAGCCCGCAACCGAAGAAACACCAACGATCGTTCCTTTATTTTTTATGATGCTGTTTAGCGCAAGTTTTGTGCAATACACCGTTCCGAGATAATTAATATCCATAACTTTTTTAAATACATCCACATCTGCGTCCTTCAATTCCGAGCGCATTGATATTCCGGCATTGTTGATCAGAATATCGATGTTGCCGAATTTTTCCAAAGACGAATCAATAAATTTTTTGCAGTCCTCATATGCGCTCACGTCTGCTGCTACACAATGCAAAGGCTTGCCGGTATTCGCGGCTTCTAACTCCGCAAGTTTCGTCGCACTTCTGCCGCAGGCAGCTACATTAGCACCCGCCGCCAATAAGGTTTCTACCAGTGCTTTTCCGATGCCGTCGCTGCCGCCGGTGATCGCAACTGTTTTATTTTTGAAGAATTCGTTCATGTAAAAAATTGAGTTGCAAAAATAATGAAATAGCCTTCGTTAGCGTGATCGTTTACGCAACTTGTGTGATGGATTTCTTTAATTTTTTCATATCGCGTAAACCCCATTCTGCCATAGCTTCCAGCGCAGGGCGAAGTGCTTGTCCCGCAATGCTGAGTTTATATGTAACAAACGGCGGCACAACAGGTTCCGCTTTTCTGATCAGTAATCCGTCCGCTTCCAGTTGTTTTAAATGCTGAATAAGCATTTTTTCGGTTACAGCAGGGATCGCTCTTCGAAGCTCGCTGTACCTTTTGGCGCCGCTCATCAGGTTAAATAAAATGATCGGTTTCCAATGTCCGCCTATCTTGTTCATTAAATAAGCAACAGGACAGTCGTTAACGGCCTGTGTTTTGTTCTCGTTTCTTACAGAGCTTTCTTTGATCTTTGTCATGATACATACTTTCGGGTAAGTACTTGTATAAAAGTAAGTACAAAGTTAGCTTTGCATTTCAACAATAAAAATAAAAAAATGAAAATCACATTAACAGGTTCATTAGGAAATATCAGCAAACCTTTGGCGGTTTCACTTATAGCAAACGGTCATGACGTAACCATTATCACTAGCAGTGCACACAGATCAGCAGACATTCGGGCGCTTGGCGCAAAAGCAGCGATTGGCTCAGTGGAAGACGAAGCCTTCCTTACTTCAGCATTTAAAGGTGCGGATGTTGTATACACCATGGTTCCGCCGAATTTCGCCGCGACAGACTTCCGCAAATATGCATCAGGAACCGGACAAAAATACGCGAATGCACTTGCTGCTGCCGGCGTAAAACGTGTGGTAAATCTCAGCAGTATCGGCGGACATTTAGCTGAAGGAACAGGGCCGATAAAAGGACTTCACGATACAGAGCAGGCGTTGAATGCATTGGAAGGGGTTGCCGTCAAACATTTGCGTCCGGGATTTTTCTATGTAAACTTTTTCGGTAATATCGGAATGATCAGTGACATGAATATTCTCGGGTCAAATTATTCCGCAGATACAATGATGGTGATGGTTCACCCTGATGATATCGCGAAAGCAGCTGCTGAAGAAATTCAGGGATCATTTACGGGCTCATCCGTACGCTACGTATCAAGTGACGAACGTACAGCGGGCGAAGTGGCTAAAGTTTTAGGTGCCGCTGTCGGAAAACCTGAATTGCCTTGGGTGGAATTTACAGATCAACAGGCGCTTGAAGGAATGATGCAGGGAGGCTTGCCCGAAGAAATGGCTAAAAACTATGTTGAAATGGGCGATGCCGTGCGCACCGGAAAGCTTTGGGAGGATTACACTCAGCATAAACAGGATAACAGTAAAGCTGTGAAATTGGAACAGTTTGCCGCTGAATTTGCAAAGGCATATAAAGCGGCCGCAAAAGGATAGTGAGTCTTTACATTGAAATATGGAGCCGCTTATTTAAAAGCGGCTTTTTATTTTCGCCTGAAATAACTGTCCATAAAGGGTTTCAGAAAATGTGTAATTTTTTTTTGAAAAAAGTTGGAAAACAAAAGCATTTTGCCTTATTTTTGCACTCCTTTAAAAGGAACGGATGAATTGGTAGCTCAGTTGGTAGAGCAATACACTTTTAATGTATGGGCCCTGGGTTCGAGTCCCAGCCAGTTCACGGAATTACCGCTTTAGTAATAAAGCGGTTTTTTATTTGTACGATGCGCTGTACCTATATTTTATGCCTGAAGAGATTCTGAACAGTCTAGATCGGGATTGGCAGGTGATGAAATGCTGATATCGCACCAAAATAGTAACCCGGCATTATTTTTCATGAGTCTTTTTCATGGCAAACAACCATCCCCGAATAATCATCCCCGAACAAAGAGAAGGAGCGCACAGCGATACCGCCGTTCAGAAAATTATGCCTGATCCCGAAGCCGCTAAAGCTTTCTATAAGGTAATTGCTAATCGTTTAACAAGTATAAACAACTGGCGAAAATACTCCGGCACATTTACAGCTGATTTTCAATTGTGTGATGCACAGGGCGAACCTGTTTTTAGAAATGCCGCATTGCACGATCATTTTCGCATCGACGGTCCCGGGCCGGGCTCGTTAACGGGCGAAGGGTACGATTGGGTGCAGGTGATCGTATTCGAAAAATTTGAATCGCACGATGAAGAACATACACTGATCAGGGTGCACCCTGTTCCCAATCCGCGGAATGAACAAAAAGATACCGCACATTTTTTTACCGATGAGTCAACGAGTACGTTCATTGCAAAACGCTCGCACAATACAGTATGTGTTGAGATCCACGGTAGAAATGAACAACCGAATATCGCAGCAGAAAATTTATTTGACAAAGCAAGAAATGCCGTTGCAGGAGCCGTAGCAGCAATCTTTTACTCAAAGTTTGAATGGAAAAACCTTGCAGCGGGAATTATTAATTACGGAGAGACTGAAAATAATGGATAATGAACAATGGATAATGGACAATTCCTTAAATCAGCATGTACATTCGGAAAAAGAATGAATTTTCAAAATGAAAAAATTATCCATTGTTCATTGTTCATTATCCATTCTCTAAAGTACCATAAGGCTGCATCCGCGTATATCACTGTTATCCAATCTTCCTGATATTTCAAAACTGCCGTCTGCATAAAGTTTTCCTGCGTCGTCTGTTGCGATAAATGCGCAACTGTAGAGATTAGCGAGATCAATGATATTTACGGCGCCGGAAATGAAATTTCGTTTTACATCTTCTTTGTCTGAAAGTTCAAACGGATCGTCTTCGCTGCGCAACAATACCCGCATCCATTTCGGTGTAACAAAAATACCTTTCCCCGAAGAGTAGCCCTGGGAGAGAAGTTCTGTCATACCGTATTCGGAATGAATATTTTCTGTGCTGAATGCATTGCGCAGCAGCCGGTGCACGTCGGTCCGTGCCAGTTCTGCACGTCTGCCTTTCATTCCGCCTGTCTCCATGATGATCGTATGCTTCAGATCTATCGGGTATTTTTCTGCAAAATCGATCAATGCGTAAGTAACACCGATAAGTAAAGTAGGTTGCTTCGCCGCTTCATTTTCCAATAATACCGTTTTCAGTCTTTCATATTCATCCAGGTAAAAACCGCTGTTGGGATTTTCGCAATTATTGATGAGCGTTTGCACCATATAGACCAACGATGAATGTTGTCTTTCGAGATAAGACGGCAGGAGGCCGATGATGCAAAGCTTTTTTTCATCACCGTAAGTGTGGCGAAACATCTTCAAAAAACTTTCTTCGTACACCTGCTTGTCTTTTACAAAATGTTTACTGTTGATGCTGCCGGTGGTACCGCTGCTTTCAAACATTAATTCCTCTGCAAATGCCCCGGTACGGATCTCTTTTGTTTTAAAGAATGAAATGGGTAAAAAAGGAATCTGTTTTACGGCGCTGATATTTTCGGGATCAATCTTCAACAGATCGCAATATGAACGATAGATGCTGTTATTACTGTGCTGAAAACGAAATATATCAAGGGCAGTTTGAGTGAAGCTGACTTCCGTAGTTTGAAATATTTGTTCGTGCAGCGATTGACCTGTAAATGTGCTCATATTTGCTGAATACCCGAAAACGATCAGGAAAAGGCAAAGCTAAAATTTTAAATCGTTTTTAAGTTTCCAATCATTAAATTTGACTATAAAACAGGCATATGCGTTATTTAGTTTTGGCGACGGTGATATTGGTGATCTTTGTTTCCTGCAACAAGGATAAGTACACTACCGCACCGCAGATCAAATTCAAATCGATCACGGCATCTTATAATGCAAATAATTCGGCTCAGGCGATCGGCCCTATCGTTACAATAGAAGTAACCGATAAAGAAGGCGATTTCGGTTTTGAAGAAGGCAAAGACACTTCTTATGTGTTCATCAAAAATCTTACTGTTCCTCCTTTTAAAATGGATTCATTCCGCTTTCCCGCATCTTTAGCAGCGGCCGCAGGTAAAGATTTTAAGGCAGATCTTGATATTGCACTCAAAGGCGATGGTTTTAACGGCGGCGGGGTTTTGGACAGAACCTGTACAGCGGGTTGCACGGACACATTGTATTTTGAGGTGTACGTTAAAGATCTTATGAAAAATAAAAGTAACGTGATAAAAACCGATAAACCGTTGCTTTACGTTTCGCCTTAATGCGCTTTCTTCAATTCATCTTATCTCACTCTCTTTTTATCGCATGCTGTGCGGCGGGCTTGTGTTATCAAACGAATGTATTGCTGCACATTCCGCATAACGTTAATATTTATAGTTTCATTTTCTGCTCTACCCTTTGCAGTTACAATTTTTATTGGCTCCTTAGTAAATTTTATTTCTCCGACAGATCACTAAGCACCGCGTTCTTTAGAAAAAACAGCAGTTTCATTATTGTTTTTTTTATCGCCGCTGCGGGTACCATCCTCTTCTTTTGGGAGATCAAAGAATTCTTCACGTACATAGCCGGCGGCGTCTTACTGACATTACTTTATTCATTGCCGTTATGGCCCTTTGCTTTTGCAAAAAAACTCCAAAGGGCGGGCTTTTTTAAGACCACATTATTGTCACTTACCTGGGCCTATGTTACAACTACTTTGCCTGCGGCAAGCATGCCTCATTTGCCCCTGATGCCTTTTGCAGCGCTGTTCTCAGCAAGATTCTTTTTTATGTTGCTGCTTTGCATCATTTTTGACATGCGTGATATTTCCGTCGATAAAATGCACGGATTACACAGTCTTGCTACAGACTTCAGCAGAAAAAATCTTAGCATTATCATCGCTTTCGTCATCAGCTTGTACATTCTTTCAGGATTATTTGTCCGCTATCACTTTCATGACAATGCACAGCTTGTTGCATTCTCCGTTACGGGAATTATCGTGTGGCTTGTGTACAAACTGTCGTTGAAGCCGCAGGGTTACGTGTTCTATTATTTTCTGGTAGACGGACTAATGCTTGTTGCCGCAGTGCTGACCTGCCTGGCAAATAATCTGTAATATTTTATAAAAGATTGAAGTAATTAGATTTGCCGCAGCTTTCCCGTATAGCTCCGTTTCTGTTTGTTCTCTTAGCCATAACTTCGCATAAATTTCACCACATGGCCAAAGCAACAAGATCTAAATCTATCCTTACCGATAACTCCTACAGCTTTCTTGAAAGATACATCAACAATCCATCTCCCACGGGTTTCGAAAGCGGCGGACAAAAACTGTGGATGGAATACCTGAAGCCCTATGTAGACGAGTTCTTCACGGATCCTTACGGAACTGCTGTAGGTGTGATTAATCCTGCTGCTCCCTTTAAAGTAGTTATAGAGGCGCACGCGGATGAGATCAGCTGGTTTGTGAATTATATTTCCGACCAGGGTTTGATCTACCTCAAACGCAACGGCGGCGTGGATCACCAGATCGCCCCAAGCATGCGTGTTGCCATTCACGGAAAAAAGGGAAAAGTGCGTGCGGTGTTCGGATGGCCGGCTATCCATACCCGCATGAGCAACAATGATTCAAAAGAACCGCAACCAAAAGTGGAAAACCTTTTCCTTGATTGCGGCGCAAGAAATAAAAAAGAAGTGGAAGCACTCGGTATTCATATCGGGGCTGTCGCTACGTATGAAGAACCATACGAGGAACTGGCACACGGATACCTGATCGGGCGTGCGTTTGACAACCGCATCGGCGGATTCATGATCGCCGAAGTTGCCCGTCTGCTTAAAGCAAATAAGAAGAAATTACCGTTCGGTTTATACATTGTAAATGCGGTGCAGGAAGAGATCGGCCTTCGCGGTGCGGAAATGATCGCAAGAAGAATCAAGCCTGATGTAGCTATTGTAACAGACGTTACACACGACAGTACAACGCCGATGATCAGCAAAATTATTGAAGGTGATTGTGCATGCGGTAAAGGGCCGTCGCTATGTTACGGACCTGCGGTACACAACAAGTTGCTGACTTTTGTGCAGGATACTGCTGATACAAATAAGATCCCTTACCAGTTGCGTGCCGTGAGCCGCAGCACCGGAACGGATACAGAGTCATTCGCCTATTCGAACGATGGTTGCCCGAGCGTACTCATTTCTATTCCGCTTCGTTACATGCACACCACTGTTGAAATGCTGCATAAAGATGATATCGAAAATACCGTGAAGCTCATGTATGAAACTTTATTGAAACTTACACCAAAAACAAACCTCAGCTATTTTAAATAAGCATACATGCGTGACGACGGGAAATACATCAGGTTATTCGGAACATTGTTCTTTACATTCATCGGCTTTATCGTTGCGGCTTTTTTGACGTTACTGCTGCTCCGGGTTTTCTTCGGCATCCTCAGTTTTATCCCCGGATTGCAGTTTGTATTTACGCTGTTAATTATTACTGTACCCGCCGCACTTTTTATGAGCGTGTTTCTCATTTATGTGAGGCGAACAAAATCTCACCCTTCACAAACCGTTAAGATCATTTCGTTCCTCTTATTTGCGGCATTCATTGCCGCCTGGCTATACTTCTTTGTGTTAGACATGATCATTTTCTTCAAACATTTCTCCGCAACCATTGGCGATTACCACAGCTATGATATGATATTTCTTGTAGCAAATGTGCTTTGTCTTTTTGTGGTGGGGATGATACAGGCACTTGCAGTAAAAAAGGAAGCGGATTGGATGGACAGGAAGAGGGATTTTTAAAACTTTATTCTTTCTTCCCGTCATTGCGAGCCGCATAATAAACTTTATAGAATTACAAGCTGACTGCGGTGCGGCAATCCGGTTCGCAGATCTACGATATTAATATAGCGGATTGGTTCGGTTCCTCGCAATGACCCGAAGATCAAAACGAATTTACCTTCGGGAATGTTAAACCGCAATCAATTCAGCAACTTTAAAAATCTATCCATCAACGTTTTCAATTCCTCCAACGTCTTCTCATCTGTGATCTTACTCTCCCCGGAAACTTTCGTTTGTACAAATTGAATAAGCAGATTAAACTCAGCAATATCTTTTGCTTCTATTACCCGAAGGGTTTCCAACAACGATTCATGCGCAAATTTTCCGTCTGTAGAAGCAGTGATCAACACAACAGGTTTCTGCGAGAATTCTCCGCTGCCTACCGTCCAATCGATTGCATTTTTTAAAGTACCGGGAACACCGTGCGCATATTCGGGCGTGCAAATGATTACTCCGTCTGCCTGTAGAATTTGCCTTCGAAAAGCAAGCACAGGTTCCGGTGTATTTTCCGACGCATGATCAGGATTAAAATGGGGTAGTAGCTCCGGTGAATGAAATGGCGTGATGTTCAGGTCTTCAGCGTATAAAACTGCGATCGCTTTTATCAGGTGATTATTGGATGACTGCATTCTCGTGCTACCCGGGATCGCTAAAATATTTTTCATGGTTAATTTATAAAACCATCAGTACGATGGTTAAAATACTGATCAGAAATGCGATGAAGTATAGAGAACTTATTTGCCGGTTACTTTTGATCCACATTACCAGGGTAAATACCGGGAGACCAAACAATAGTATCAGCATCGGCGCCCAAAGTATTTCGCTGATCATACCCCCGATCTTACTTGTATAAACGGAAAACAGATTTACGACCTTCCAATAGGTACAGGAAAGAATACTTATAATCAGCGTAAATATTTGTACGGGCCTGGTATTGAGATTCATCTGTTGAAGGTAGTTGATTGATCGATCAGTTAATTGCCGCAAAATAAAATTCCCCCCTGAGAACAGGCGGGAATCTTCTTTTAACCCTTAAAACAACCAACATGAAATTAGCTGAGATAATTACAGGTATGTACGATACGTTTGATATTTCGGTTTTACTTGTGCAAAAATGTTATACTAATGCGATATCTAACACCTGCGACATCGTTTTTACATAGTGAAACTTTATACCCTTAATAAATTGCGGATTGATCTCCGAAATGTCTTTTTCATT
This sequence comes from Ferruginibacter sp., assembly GCA_965247855.1. Classification (GTDB taxonomy): domain Bacteria; phylum Bacteroidota; class Bacteroidia; order Chitinophagales; family Chitinophagaceae; genus Ferruginibacter. The sequence goes on along the minus strand of CBDFHZ010000003.1, from coordinate 944,328 downwards.
CAGGTAGCACATTACGATCTCTTTAATGCCCGATCGTTTTGCCGCCAGCACTTTCTCTTTGATCCCGCCTACCGGTAAAACCTGACCGCGAAGGGTAATCTCTCCCGTCATCGCGAGATATGGCTTTATTTTTCTTCCGCTGTAGGCACTGGCCAATGCACTCATCATAGTGACACCCGCACTTGGTCCGTCTTTAGGTGTAGCACCTTCAGGGATGTGGATATGCGCATTTTTCGTTCTGAGTGCTTCCGGATCTATACCCGCTTTTTTAGCATTACCCTTTAACCAGGTAAAAGCCGTGGTGGCACTTTCTTTCATAACATTACCGAGGTTACCGGTGAGCTGTAATTCACCCTTGCCTTCGCTCAGTTGTGTTTCGATGAATAAGATATCACCGCCCACATAGGTCCACGCTAACCCTACAGCAACTCCAGGCATATTCGCGGTCTTATACAATTCATTGCTGTACCTGGTTTTCCCAAGGATCTTTTCTACATCGTTATTCGTTATCGTGGCTTTCAACTTTCCTTTCATCACCATTTCCTTCGCCTGGTAACGCATAATGCTCGCCAACTGACGATCCAATTCACGTACACCGCTTTCTCTCGTATAATCTTCAATCACCTTTTGCAACACAGCATCGCTTATTTTAAAGCTGTCGGGTTTTAAGCCGTGCATTTCTTTTTCTTTCGGCAACAAATGTCTTTTTGCGATCTCGATCTTTTCTTCAACGGCATAACCGCTGAGGTCGATCACTTCCAACCGATCGCGAAGGGCCGGCTGAATATTACTGATATTATTTGCCGTAGCAATAAATAATACTTTGCTCAGGTCATATTCCAGCTCTAAATAATTATCATAAAAAGTGTTATTCTGTTCCGGGTCCAATACTTCCAATAATGCGGAAGAAGGATCGCCGCGCTGATCGCTGCCCACTTTATCGATCTCATCCAAAATGATCACCGGGTTACCGCTTTTTACTTTTCTGATCGATTGTACGATTCGTCCGGGCATAGCGCCGATATAGGTTTTGCGGTGACCGCGGATCTCACTTTCATCATGCACACCACCTAAACTCACCCGGACATATTTTCTGTTTACCGCTGCAGCAATACTTTTACCCAAACTCGTTTTACCGATACCCGGCGGGCCGATAAAGCATAGGATCGGGCTCTTCATATCGCCTTTCAATTTAAGCACAGCAAGGTATTCAAGGATCCTTTCTTTTATTTTGTTCATGCCGTAATGGTCATGATCCAAAACTTTTTTTGCTTTGCGAAGGTCATAAGAATCAGTTGTATAGTCTTCCCAGGGCAGATCCAGCATAAGATCCAGGTGATTGTATACCACCGAATAATCCGGTGTGGAAGGATGCATCCGCTCCAGTTTTTCCACGCCTTTCTTAAACATTTCAGCAGCGGCAGCAGGCCATTTTTTTGTTTCAGCTTTCTTCTGCATCTCCTTTACTTCAGCCACATTATCGCCGCCAAGTTCATCCTTGATGGCTTTCATTTGCTGTTGCAAAAAATATTCACGCTGTTGCTTATCCAGCTCGGCACGTGTTTTATTCGTTACCTTATTTTTAAGTTCCGCATATTGCAATTCCGTATGCATGAGACTCATCAGCAATTCCGCACGTTCTTTAAGATCACTGATCTCCAGTAATTTTTGTTTTTGCTTGAGGTCACTGTTGAGGTTGCTGCTTACAAAATGAATGAGGAAAGAAGGGTTCTCAATATTCTTTAAAATGATCCCGGCTTCGCTCGGCAGATTCGGCGAAATACTGATGATCTGCGCAGCGAGATCTTTGATGCTGCCTACTAAGGCTTCAAGATCCGGCGAACCTTTGTGCTTTTCTTCCGTGAGCACATTGATCTTGGCTTTGAAATACGGTTCTTCCGTGGTAATATGATCAATTGAAAATCTTTTTTTTCCCTGGATGATCACGGTAGTGCCGCCATCAGGCATTTTTATCAGCTTTACGAGTTTTGCAACGGTGCCGATATTTTCCAGATCAGTTACCTGCGGTTCTTCAATCTCACTGTCTTTTTGCGCTACAACTCCTACCAATTTGTCACCCTTGTAAGCGTCAGTTACTGCCTTTATGCTCTTATCGCGACCTACAGTGATCGGAATCACAACGCCCGGAAAGAGAACCGTATTTCTGAGTGGTAGTATGGGTAATTCGTCGGGAATCGTTAATTCATCAGCGTTTCCGTCTTCGTCTTCAGTAAGGGGAATGATCGGCATAAACTCCATTTCGTCTTCCTGCCCCTGTAAAAAATAGTCCTTATTCATTAAAATCGTTTAGTTCGCCAAAATGACAAAATTAGTCATTAAATCAGCCAATATTTTGAGGAAGGTATATGGGACAAGATTGGTGCCGAGATGCAGAGGTGAAGGTTCAAAGTTCAGTGTTCAAGGTTGAAATGAAGTTCTTTTAGGTTTGTGGAAATTTACGTAGTCATAACTTTTGAACCCGGAATTATTGAACACCTGATGCCGTCGGTTGCCTGCGTTTGTTTTTTGGCAAATAAACAGGATCTATAAATTGCAAGGAAATTATATTTCTTTCAATCCTCTTTATTTTTTTATCAAGTTTAGCTAATTTCCTCATGTCCCTGTTCGATCTTAACTGATTTCTCCTTAACAATTTCTGTAGTATTTTGATAGAATCTTTTAAGATCTGTCTTTGTTTTTGGAGCTCACTTCTCGTGGAATCGTGTGTATAATTTTTCTGTAAACTGTCGGCGATAGTCCTTTTTACATTTGTTATTTGTACAGGCGAGCACTGAGCATATACTGCAAACGAGGAAATAAATAAGATGAAAAAGACGGCAGTTCTTCTCAATATGTACGTTTTCGAATGAAATTAAGCTTTTTCGTTGATTAGTCGCGGCGCATAAGTCCGATCAACTAAGCAACCAATCAACTAATCAGCTTATTTTTGCCGCCGCATGCAAATTAACCTCACAGATACAGAACTTTCCGTGTTTAAAAAGATCGCCGCCGCTTCCGAAAGCATCAGTGTGGAAAGCTATGTGATCGGCGGATTTGTGAGGGATAAGATTCTTGGGAGACCGACGAAAGATATTGATGTGGTTTGTGTGGGAGACGGGATCTCATTGGCGCAAGCAACCGCAAAACAGTTTGCTCATTCGCCCAACGTCACGATCTTCAAAACTTACGGGACAGCGCAAATTAAAAGCGGTGACCTGGAGATCGAATTCGTAGGCGCAAGAAAAGAAAGTTACAATTTCAACAGCCGCAATCCTGTAGTGGCGGCGGGTACTTTATCTGACGATCAGCATCGCCGCGATTTTACGATCAATGCAATGGGTATCAGCTTAAACGAAAAAGATTTCGGCGCATTGGTTGATCCGTTTAAAGGTATCGGTGATCTCGAAAGAAAGTTGATTAAAACGCCATTGGCACCGGAGCAAACATTCAGCGATGATCCGTTGCGTATGATGCGTGCGATCAGGTTTGCGAGCCAACTGCAATTTGAAATAGAAGCGGAAACTTTAGCGGCCATCACGGCAAATGCGGACCGTATTACGATCATCACAAAAGAAAGGATTGCAGACGAACTCAATAAAATATTATTGAGTAAAAAGCCTTCGATCGGATTTGATCATTTATACAAAACAGGGTTGCTTAATATCATTTTGCCGCAGATGGTTTTGCTCGCAGGAGCAGAGTTTGTAGATGGCTACGGGCACAAGGATAATTTTTACCACACATTGCAGGTGGTTGATAATATTGCGCAAACAACCGATGACCTTTGGTTGCGCTGGGCGGCGGTGTTACATGATATTGCGAAGCCGGCAACAAAAAGGATGGAAGAGGGCCATGGGTGGACGTTTCATGGCCATGAAGCCGTGGGCGGCAGAATGGTGCCGAAGATCTTTGCGCAACTAAAGCTGCCGCAAAATGAGCACATGAAATTCGTTCGTAAAATGGTGGAAATGCATTTGCGTCCCATTAGTCTTACAAAAGAAAATATCACCGATTCCGCGATCCGCAGAATGTTGTTTGATGCGGGCGAAGACATCGACAGCCTGATGAAACTTTGCGAAGCCGACATCACATCAAAGAACAAACAAAAAGTAAAACGCTTTTTAGAGAATTTTGAACTGGTGCGCAAGCGTTGTGCGGAGGTGGAGGAAAGCGATCACTTGCGCAACTGGCAACCGCCGATCACCGGCGAGATGATCATGGAGACATTCAATCTTAAACCATCTAAACCTGTCGGCCTCATTAAAGATGCGATCCGTAATGCCATCCTCGACGGTGAAATTCCTAATGAATATGAAGCGGCGCATGCGTTTATGATGCGTATCGGAAAAGAAATGATTAGCTGATTTGGAGATTTGGAAATTTGGAGATGTGAAGGTCTCAATAATTTATGCCCCGTTTCAGCAGGGCGATCATACTGAAAAAAAGTCAACCTTCAAGTTATAAATCAGTAGTTGCAGAGGCACCTTGAATTGTTCGGTGATGCCGAAGGCGGCATTGAAAAAAATGCGCAGCATATTTTTTTCGAAGAAGAATTCGCAGCGCCGGCGCAACTACGGGGCCCCGCGGCCCGGAGCGATAAAGGGTAACGAATCTAATGAACGAATGATGGGGAATAATGATCTTACATGATGTTCTTTTAAAAAGCCTTGTTAACCTCGTGTTTACTCTTCTTATCACATTTTAATTTAAATTCGTGCCATGGCAATTTTAAAATTCAGGGTTTATTATCAGGAAGACGAGAGCATTTACAGAGATATAGCTATTAAGCACGCAAACAACTTTTTTGAACTGCATCATGCGATATTAAAAGCATTTGAATTTGACAGTAAGCACCAGGCTACTTTTTACCGCAGCAACGATGCATGGCAACGCGGTCGTGAGATCTCTGTAGAGAAATATGATAAAGCCTATAAAGCGGAACCGCTGATCATGGAGGAAACACAGATCAGTACAGAGATCCGTGATCCCAATCAAAAATTTATTTACGAATACGATTTTACCAAAGGTTGGCATTTCATGGTCGAACTGATCAATGTAGATAAGGAAGAAAATAAAAAATTGTCTTATCCTGCATGCGTGCGCTCTGAAGGAATAACGCCCTCGCAATACGGCACCAAAGGCCTTGTGGATAAACGTCTGGCAGAGATGGAAGAAAAATATGATCTTAAGCCTGATGCGATGGCTGACGGTTTTGGTGAAGAAGGAGAAGACGGTGAAAGTTCTGATGATCATTCTGAAGAAACGGAATCGCATAGCGAAGAGGATTTTTAAAGTAACGGAACACGGATGACACGGAGTGCTCGAATCTTTGTTATTGTTATTCCTGTTCCGGCTGATTTCTTATCCGTGTTATCCGTGTTCCAACCAAGATCATGACTCAAAAAACCTGCATCATCATCGCCGGTCCCACGGCAAGCGGTAAAACAAATATCGCCATTGATATTGCCAAACATTTCAATACAGAAATTATTTCAGCGGACAGCCGCCAATGCTACAATGAATTGAATATCGGCGTTGCAAAACCTTCACCGGCGCAACTTTCAGCTGTTCATCATTATTTTATTGATTCGCACAGCATTACCGATAATTTATCAGCGGCGGATTTTGAACGTTATGCATTGGATGCAGCGGATAAGATCTTCGCGAAAAATGATGTTGCGGTAATGTGCGGCGGAACGGGTCTCTACATCAAAGCTTTTTGCGAAGGATTGGATGAGATCCAAAAGATACATCCTTCAATAAAAAATACCATCGCAGAAAATTATAAAGAGAAGGGAATTGAATGGTTACAGCAAACCCTCGAAACGGAAGATCCGCAATTCTTTGCAGCAGGAGAGATGCAAAATCCGCATCGCATGTTGCGTGCGTTGGAAGTGATACGCTCAACGGGAAAGTCGATCATCGAACTACACACAAAAAATAAAAAGCAACGTTCCTTTAATATCGTAAAGATCGCTTTGGATCTTCCGCGTGAATTTTTATATGATCGTATCAATCAGCGTGTAGATCTTATGATGAAAAACGGTCTGCAGGAAGAAGTACACGATCTTATTCCCTACAAAGACCTGAATGCCCTGCAAACAGTGGGTTACAGAGAACTCTTCGAGCACTTCGATAATAATATCTCTTTGGATAAAGCTGTAGAACTCATTAAGCAAAACACCCGGAATTATGCAAAGCGGCAGGTTACCTGGTTTAAGAAAGAAGGATTTGAGTGGATTACACCCGATGATTTTCCCGCAGATTACAGCAAATTGAAAAGCAGATAATCACTGATCAGCGACTATCTGCTTCAATCATCAAAAATCTGCAGGAAATAATTCTACGCAAATCTGCCGGACAGAATTCGTGTAATTCGAAAAATTCGTGTAATAAAAACTAGAATTTCACCCCCACCGTCGCCACCACATTTCCCCTTGTCTGTTTCAACGCAGCAAAAGTATTTTGCGCAGCTTCCAAACGATAAGGCACGTCAAAATCATTAATGATGAGATGTACATACGCTACATCAATAAAAAATCCTTTATTACGATAACCCAAGCCACTGCTTAACGTCATTTTATTCACCTTAGACGGCGCATCTTTATAAGGATTCCCGTAATAGCCGAATCCTATGCGTGCCATGATGGTATTGAATTTGAGTTCACCACCTACACGTAAGTTGACCGCTCCTTTATAAATATTTTTTACCACGTTATTCAACTGTTTGTAATATGCTTTGTCATCTGCCGTCACCTCCTCATTCGCACTGCTGAAACGGCTTCCTCTGTGATTCACGTATTCAACGTCCGCAGAAATGAAACCGCGTTGTTTGGTCACGTCCGCTACTTCGCGAAATACGTAGGAAGCGCTCAATGTTGCTTTCCATGGCGAGTTTTGCTGGTATTTGGCTTTGCCGCGTTCGCCGTTTGTAAATAAACCGGAAGTGATTGTTGTATCAAACGCCGGATTTTCCAATACAGTGTGCAAACTCGTTTCTCTTGAATCCGTGAGGAGCATAAATGAAGGCGTTTGTAATGCAAGTCCGATACGGAAATATTCCTGCGGACGATAAATCAAACCGCCGCGAAGATTCAGACCCGCGCCCTTTGTTGTAAAATTATCATTGTAAGAAAAGGACTTGAAATAATTCGTAGCATCGGCAGAAGTATCAGTCTCGGTAAATACCGTATTGCTCTCATAATTCACGATCGGAATCCCGACGCCGAGGCCGTATAATAATTTTTCTCCGTCGTTTCCGGCGAATGCAAAATTGAGCTCGTAAAGACCGCCCTTAGTGGTCCTCAGCATTTCCTGCTGTAGGGCCTTCCCCTGGTCAAGCACATATTCCGGCGCACCTTTTACGATGAGCTTGCCACCAATTGTCACAGTATCGATGAGGAAAGTATATAAAGCCGGGGCGACGGTGTAAGGCGCTATTGAGTTTTGATCCAACACCTGATCTATGCTTTTGTGAAGACCGGTAAATTCTTCAGCAAACTTCTCACTGTAAGAACTGTAATTATTATAGCCCTTGTAACTAACCCTGTTTGCAAAACTCGCAACCTGTGTAAAAGAAATCGCAAGAGCCCTGCTTTGTTTACTGTTAAACGAATTGGGTGCGGCGATTATAATTCCGGACGGACCGAAAGAAAGAGAGTTTTTATTATCTGCCGAAGTGCTGCCGCGATAACTTCCTTTAGAATTATTGAAAAAGTATCCCGGGCTGATCACAGCCTCGCTTGTTCTGAAAAATCCAAGTCCGGCAGGGTTTACGTATGCTGCGCTTATATCACCGCCTACAGAGCCCATCACGCCGCCGGCACCAAGAATTCTTGCGCCGGCATTTTGCGGAAACCAACTATACCGTAATGCATCTTCCGGCACCTGCGCCATTGCTTTTACCGAAATAAAAATAAAAGAAAGAAGTAAGTATTTTTTCATGGTGAAGTACACTTTTAGATAGCGGCTGTCATTGCGAGCCGCATAATTTATTTGCGATAAGTGAAGATCTGCCACGGCGCGGCAATCCGGAAGCTTTGCTGAAGATCATGACCATCACGAAAAATCAGCGTTCCTAAACGAAAAATTAATTCCCTCTCGCCGGTCTGCTCACACCCGATCCTGAAGAGGAAGAAGATGAAGAAGACGAAGATGAACTTGAATTGGAAGTATTGTTATTTGTCGGAGTATAAGTTCTGTTGCTGTTATCCGTTGGCGTGTAAGCCCTGTTTTCGTAAGTATTCACTCTCCGTACACCGCTGTTGCTGTTGTTGTAACTGCCGATGGTAGCTGTTCTTGTATAACCACCGATTTTATTCGGCGTATAAGTAGAAACAGTATTTGTATATGTATTGAGGTTTACTTTTCTGATAGTTGTATTTACGGGATTCACGAATTTAATACCGCCCGAGTATACCGGGTAAGGGTAGTAACAGGGATTGTAATAGTAGCCGTAATTATATCCGTAGTTGTAAGGATTGTAACTGTAGTCGTAATTATAAACATCCAACGTTCTCCAGCGGTAATCGCGGATGCTCATTCGGATGCTGCTTTCTTCGTAAGAATATTTTTGTTGATTTTTTTCGGCGTCATCCACGATCACTTTACCTTTTGAATAATAAAGATCGTCGGGAGTTTGTCCGCTTTTATATGCAGTGCTGCAGGATGCAAGGGATGCTGCAGCAATAATAAAGAGTAGAAAATTTATTTTCATATCAATCGCGTTTATTGGTTAAAGGTAAATCGAATTCTTACAATCCTTTGACAATAGACGCTTTAAAAAGGAATTTTGTTGTTAAAGATGTGCTAATCTGAAACCGGTAGATAGTCACAGGAAGGATGATGCTTTCACATAGCGCAAAAGACTCATTGAGGTTTCGCCCGGATGTATTTGAAAACTGTTATTTAATGATCATGATCGGAAAATCATTTCCGTAGCCATAGCTTGCGGGGTACTGCGGACTTCCTTTATACTTTTGAGAAAGCTCAGGAACCTGCGATTCTAAAAATGCTTTCAGGCTATTTACTGAGACTTTATCACCGTTACCTGTTCCTGATGTAAGTGCCTGCAATAACACATAGGTGAAGATCCCGTGACCAAGTTGCTGAAATTCCGAGGCAAACTGATCGGAACCGGAAGCCGTAAGCCAATGGGTGCCCGTACTTCTTGCAAGCTGGGCGATGGCTTTTTCTTCGGCTGCACCCCTTGCCGCTACTGCTTCTAAAGCGCCGGCACTCTGACAGGCATCTAAAATAAATAATTGTTTTTGGGCGGGGATATTTTTAGAAAACTCCTGCAACTCATCCGAAGAAATTCCTTTTTGTGCAAGCGCTTCATCCGCACCATACAATTGCGTAACGTCGTAAGGAACGATAAAGAAATCTTTTTTCTTTCCTTCATCGCCGCTCATTACACCGTGGCCGGCATAATAGAAAATAAATACATCCTGCTGTTGCGATTGCGACGCCGCTTTCCTAAATTCATTTTCAATATTTGCTTTCGTTGCATACGCATCAGCCAGATACACAACTTTTACATTTTTAAAGACGTCTTTGCTGCTGTTCTCCATTTTGTCTTTGAATGCACCGGCATCCGCACCGGCATAATTCAACGAATATTTCGGATTTTTATAAGTGTTCACGCCTACTACTATCACATACAAAGAGATCTCACTTTTAGTGGGAGCAAATCTTTCCGGGGAATAGTTAACGATCAATTCTGCCGGTGTACTTTCGGTGCGCTGACTGTTATAAGCAACAGCCTTAAAGCGATTTTCACCGGGAGATAAGCTTAATGAAAAAGTTTTCGTGATACTTTTATCTCCTTTTGTATCGTCTGTTACTTCAAGGTTGCGGGTAGTTTGTACGAGCTTGCCGTTTTGATACAATTTTATTTCTGTTACAATATCCTGCGGACAATCAGCCAGCGCTTTTAATGTAAATGATTCTTTAGTTGCCATGATTGTCTTCACCTCGTCCGCTACTTCAAGATTCCGCTGATCTCCGTCTGCGCTGATTCTTACTACCGGTGCAGGTTTCAGCGTATTTATATTTACCGGGGGTGGTGTGAATTGTTCGCCTTCCAAAATTCTTTGCAGAAGACCGGGAGTGTAGAATTGTTCGTAACCGCTTTCCAACGGGAGGATCGTAACGCCCTGCGTGTAGTACATTTTTTCCATAGCAGGTTTTGTACCGTCAAAGCGGCCTGCGTTGTCAATGATTACCCAATCTTTTGCCCCGAAGAATACCATCGTTCCTCTCAGTTCATTTGAAGTAAGATCCCAAATCCTGATCGTGCGGTCATAAGATGCGCTGAGGAGAAATTTACCATCTGGTGTTACAGCAAAGGAAGTGGCGGAATTGGAGTGTCCTTTAAGGGTATTAACGATCTTCTTCGCGGTAAAATCCACCAGATTAATATTCGGATCAAAAAAACCGGGATCACCTCCGGCAATAACGATCTTTTGCTTCCCCGGTAAGAATTGCATATCGTTCACCATGCCCGTTGAGCCTTTTACGTCTTTCAACTCTTTCCCGAATGCGATATCCCACCAGCGCATGTTGCCGTAATCGTCAGCTGTTACCATTTGGCCGTTATCGCTGAAGAGGATCTCCATGATCCTTGTTACATCTGCATACTCACCCGGATGTTGAAAAAGCGTCATTCTTTTCCCCGTCGATACATTGATGCGCTCTACTTTATCTTTTATCGTACCGATATAAACGCTCTTGCCGTCCGGTGCAAATTTAACGGCGCGGGCAGACGGACTGATCTCAAAAGAAGAAAGCTCAGCGCCGTCCGGAAAACTGCAGATCTTAATTTTCGCACTTCCGTCGTCGTTGCCGATCGCAATTGTACGGCCATCCGGCGCAATATCAAATGAGGTCCAACCGGTGTTCCTGCGATTGAAAGTCGTTATCTTCTCACCGGTCTTCACATTAAAAACCGAAACATTTCCACCGCGAAAAGCAGCGGCGACATAATTGCCCTCAGGAGATGTTTTTATTTTTGTAAGGAATTCCATTGGCGTCGTAAGCCTGACTTACATTTCCTGCTTTAAGATCCAAAAGAGATAGGTACGAATTTTTATTATTGTTGCCGCCGATGAATAATTTTTTCCCGGAAGGATCTAACGCCAGCGACTGAATATTATTGGCATAGCCGCCCATTTGCGTGAGCAGTTGTTGTGTTTTAAAATCCCATACACGGATCACGTCATCGGTGTTGCCGGAGATCAGTTTATCACCCGCTGCATTAAAACTAAGAGACCAGGTGTCTGCTTTAAAACCCGAAATGCGCCAGGCAAGCGCATTCCGCTGCAGGTCCCAAACGATGATCGTAGCGTCATCTGCTCCCGTGGCAAGGTAGTGCCCTTCCGGGCTGTAGGCTAAAGATTTTATTGATGACGTGTGTCCTTTTAATGTAGAGATTATCCTGCCGCTGCTGAGTTCTTTGATCGTTACCACCGCTGTCCTTTCGGGTTGGTTCTCAAAACCCTCCGTAACCATGTATTTTCCATCCGGACTTAATATTTTCCTGCTGTAGTCTTCAATGCTGTCTTTTTTTATGATCACGCCGGTTTGCCCGTTGATGCGCACGTAATTGTGATTACGCAACACTGCAATGCTGCCGTCTTTCATGTATTTAAGTTGGGAAATATCACCTTCACCGTAAAGTTTTGTTGATTTGCGAAGCGTCATAGTAGCAGCAGACCATGTTTTTACATAGCGCACATAGTAACCTTCTTTCCGGAGAAAAGTTTGTTCGGCCGTTGCAAACTCAGTACCATCGGGACTGTAAGTAACAGCGGTAATGTTATCGGTGCTTGTATCTTTTTTGATTTCACGAAAGCCTTCTTTCATGCTGTAGATACGGAAGTCTTTTTGAGCGCCTGCAGCAAAATGATCACCATCCGGACTGATGGCCATAGCGCCCACCCAGGATTTAAATCCTTCTATCGATTTCAATTCTTTCCCGGATGCAAGGTCCCATACACGAATGGTTTTGTCCCATGCAGCTGACAATAAATATTTATCATCCGCCGTTGTGATCAACTGCGATATATTCTCCGAATGCCCGCGGGGCACTACCAATACTGGCTTTTGGGCAAAAGCGCTCAGTCCGAATAAGAGGATTATAATGCTACAAATACATTTCATACACTGTCAATTAAATCTTCAGAACAAATACTACATCTTTAAAAACAGCCGGGCAACCAATCTGTTTACAGTCTTATCTTTCTCTAAACACTAAACACTAAACACTAAACACTAAACACTAAACACTAAACACTAAACACTAAACACTAAACACTCACTCATGACTGATCTCCACCATCAACGGTACCACTGCATTATCTTTATAGTTGTCCAACTCAAAACCAACTTCAGACAAACTGTATTTTACATTTGATTTGTCAATCAACTTTGAACCAAGCGCTGCACGGATCTTTTTTGAAAGCCCGCCTTCCGTATTACTCATCGTAGCCGCTATCGCGGTTGCATCAAGCTTTTGGGTTGAATAAAGGATCAGCATATAATCCGTTCCTTTATTTTCATCTAACCTCACCACTTTTGTTTCTGATGGAAATGCCACCGTACTGTTGGGGCCGATATGCGGACTCATATTATCATCAAAAGGAAGGATCTTATTCACTTTCCCGGAAAGGTCGGTTGCGAATGCGTAAATGTAGGCTTCGGTATTGGTGTTGATGAGAAAACGAAAACGTGTGCCTGATGCATAACTTTTATCCATGCGATACGCTACAAGATCTTCACTGTTTTTTACATCATCTTCTACCACCAGATTTCTCGTGCTTATCTTATTCGCTTTCATCACATCGCCGCTGCTTTGATTGAATACAACAGAACCTTTGAGTAAAGTACTTTTTGGTTCAGGTGCCGGAGTAGGGGCAGGCGGTGGCGGCGGTGGTGTTACAGGTGCCGGTGTTGGTTTTACAGGAACGGGTACCGGCGCAGGTTCCGGCTCAGGGTCCGGGGTTGGTGCCGTGCGTGCATAATAGCCCTGCAATGCTCCCACGGTACATTTTGCGAAATCGGAGTACGGTACCCAAATGAAACCGCCGTCTCCCCAATCTTTGCCCCAACTGTTCATGACCTTAAAAGCGCCACCTGCTTTATCATCATCATAAGCCACTACGCACATGGCATGCATGCCGTGCTGACCTGTAGGCCCGCCGTCACTTGGCTGAATGGTCCACACTTTTGGACCTGCATAAAAACTTTTCAACACTTTAAAACAGATCATCACCGGATAACCTTCAGTAAGCGTTTTCTTAACTGCGTCTACTTTATCATCTTCAGATGTTGATTCATCCTGAAATAATATCTGGTAATCCGGGATCATATAATTCGCCGCTTCATCCACAGCACCCTGCGTAAGCTGTGCACCGCAGGAAAAAGGTAAAGTACTGTTTCGCGGCACGCCCAGCATCTTCAATACTTTGAAAGCCGTAACGGGACTGCTACCCTGTTTGCATTCGTAGTCAGTAGAATCTTTAATGATGCCATACACGAAAGCAGGCGAGAAGGCCATTTTATTCAACTGATCTTTGCTCGTGATGTTGTATTGCTTTCCGTAAAGTATCGTGCGCAATGCATAAGCCGTTGCCCAACCGACACAGGAAGATGTCCTTCCCTGATCGCCGGGATCAGGACAATATTTTTCGAGCGATGCGCTGCGTGCCATCCCGCGATAACTTCCCGCTACAAGCTTCGGCTTATACGGAATGCTTGCATAACTCTTTTGATCAAAAATAAGTCCCGTGCCGTGCGTTTGTGCGTCTGCAAAAAACGGCAGACAAAGCAGCATTAAAAATGCAAAATATTTCATGTTGGTTGTTTTGCTAAAGGTAGAGCTGCGGATAAAGGGAGGGGATACCCAAAGGAGGGTATTTCCGGTTGTCGCTGCTTTCTGTTTGAAAGAGTGCTTAGTGTTTAGTTCTTCAGGATTGGAGTATCCTTCTCAGGCGTCTTTATTAAAAAAAGTACTTAGCAGATAAGATTGTGCAACAGATTGATTTGGCTTGCGCCTTTGTGTATCCTGCGTGTCTTTGTGAGAAACCTAACTGTTAGGAAAAAGTACACAGCTTTAGTCATGAGTCGGAGCTGCATTCACCGGCAGGATGTATTTTTGCATTATGAATTATTTCGAACTCTTCGGTTTACCCGAAGCGCCTGTTGCCGATAAAAGCAGAGCAACCAAAAAATACTTTGAACTGCAAAAGCTATTTCACCCCGATTTTTTTACCAACGGAACAGCGGAAGAAAAAGAAGATGCCGAACTGCAATCAGCGGCAATTAATAAGGCCTACGTTGTTTTTCAGAATGCCGACAAGACCATTGAATATTTTTTACAGCAAAGAGGCATCATCACTGCGGATGAAAAATACAATCTGCCGCCCGATTTTTTAATGGAGATGATGGAGCTTAACGAATCTTTCGACGACTCCGATGAAGCGACAATAAAAGACAGAGTGGGCGATTTTGAAAATGAATTAACGGATGAGATAAAGCCGCTCTTATCCCCCGAAAAGGCAGGCGGATACAGCGATGCCGAGCTTCAGCAGCTGAAGGCCCATTACTACAAGAAAAAATATTTAAAGCGTATTTTGGAGAGATTGGACGATTGATGTAATATTGCAACCCGAGAAAAAGTTGACGGTTGACAGATGACCGTTGACAGGTTCTCGGATTAAAGTTCTTTTTTGCGTACAGATTTCGTTCAGTTTTTCAGGTTCGCCTGTCAACTGTCATCTGACAACTGAGAAAAGCCCATGTGGCGGAATTGGTAGACGCAGCAGACTCAAAATCTGCCGTTCGCAAGGGCGTGAAGGTTCGATTCCTTTCGTGGGCACCAAGGTAAAGGATCCCTTCGTTTTTCGAAGGGATTTCTTTTTTATACCTGTTTTGAAAATGCCCGAGTGGCGAAATTGGTAGACGCACTGTGTTCAGGTCGCAGCGTTCGCAAGGATGTGCTGGTTCGAATCCAGTCTCGGGCACTTGATCCCTTCAAATACTGAAGGGATTTTTTATTTAAATTATTTAAGTTGGATTGTAGTCCGCCGCGGCGGATCAGGTCGCAGCGTTCGCAAGGATGTGCCGGTTCGAATCCGGTCTCGGGCACAAGCTCTGTAAGGTTTTACAGGGCTTTTTTATTTTCGGTTATTTTGGATTGTAGTCCGCCGCGGCGGATCAGGTCGCAGCGTTCGCAAGGATGTGCCGGTTCGAATCCGGTCTCGGGCACAAGCTCTGTAAGGTTTTACAGGGCTTTTTTATTTTCGGTTAAGTTGGATTGTAGTCCGCCGCGGCGGATCAGGTCGCAGCGTTCGCAAGGATGTGCCGGTTCGAATCCGGTCTCGGGCACAAGCTCTGTAAGGTTTTACAGGGCTTTTTTATTTTCGGTTATTTTGGATTGTAGTCCGCCGCGGCGGATCAGGTCGCAGCGTTCGCAAGGATGTGCCGGTTCGAATCCGGTTTCGGGCATTTGATCCCTTCAAATACTGAAGGGATTTTTCATTTAATTTATTTCAGTTGGATTGGTAGTCATTTGGATTGGTAATCCGCCACGGCAGATGATTACAGCGTTGGAAAGGATGTGCGGGTTTGAATCCTGTCTTTGTTATTACTAAGCGATCCTACTCCGGTGGCTTAACGCCCTCAACAATAAAACAACGTAAGCTGTTTGCTGTTAGTTTTAGGACGTATTTAAAAATTGTAAGTTCGCGTAAATCCGTACACACAATTTTAGCGGTAATACTTGCACAAATAATTCAATGATGAAAATATTAACCTGGAATTTAAAGCGACCAAACTCCCGAACTGTTTCCAGAAATAAGGAATTTTTAGATATTCTAAATGGATCAAATGCAGATATTATTGTACTTACTGAAACTAATTTGCAGATTAATTTAGGGGCTGAATATTTTGTGCGATCTACATTAGATCTTGCTGAGAATTTTGAAGGAATTGATTATGCAAAAAATGAAAATAGAGTGACGATTTTCAGTAAATATCCTTTTACAACTGATTTTGAAGTTACAGACCCTTTTACTACTGTATGCAGTGAAATTATAACAGAATCCGGACCTTTAATCATCTTTGGTACAATTATCGGCGTTACAGGAGGCAAGGATGCGAGATTTACGTTGGATTTTAAAAATTTAAAAAGAGATATTTCAAGATTAAGGAATTATAAATCATTCTGTATTTGCGGTGATTTTAATGTTTCTTTTACCGGGTATACTTATCCGAGTCGTGTTGTAAGAAATAAAGTAAGTGAATTTTTAAATGGAATTAGTGTGGATATTCTTACAAAAAATATTTCAAATTCAGTCGATCATATAGCTTTGAGCAGGGGTTTTCTTAAGGGGAAATCTTTTCAAAGTATGAATCAGACTTTTGATTCTAAACTAACAGACCATAACCTAGTGCAAACTATTGTAACGATCTAAAAAAGGTATACAACGACAATTGAAGCAACCAGACAAAATAGGTTAGATTATACTAAATTAATATCGATGACAGCACTTCAATTTCATTTAACCATAATCGTATCGATAATTTTGATCAATATCATCATTACTATTCTGGATAGAAAATATAGCCGTTTAAAACAATCTGAAAATAAAACTTTTGATCTTGGCAACGATTCAGGTATCAGTATAACCCCTGGATCATTTATGCCGAGGCTTCCGTTTTTAATTTTGCGGAAGGTTAAAGAATCAAGATTGAGAAAAATTATTATTGCTCATAACAGTTTATGCGTGGTTGTTTATCTGCTTTTTGCATTCGCAAGTTTGTTTGATTATTTGTAATTGATCTTTCCGGTATTTGTTTCCCTTTCTTAACTTTATCGAAAGAAAGCCAGCGGTTCCGGCGGACGGAATTCTAATTCCAAACCATTGGCAATACCCGGCCTTTATACAATTCTAATGAATATTCTCAACGTATTTAAGCGACAGGAAGAAGCCCTGCAAAAAGAAATTGTCCTGCAAGCAAGTGCGACACTTTATCCCGAAAAAATTCTTATTGAAACAATTGACAGCGTTAAAGAAGGTTCCGGAATTTGTTCAACAAATATTTCGACACTTTTTGTTGACATAGACGGAGAGACTTTGGGTTCAACAATTCGACAGCATCTCAACTCAACAAAAACTGCGTTGATAATACCAAAAGATTACAAAAAACATTATCAGGACTTCTTAAACAAAGCTGGGTTTAAAAATGGTAAAGAGCATCACAAAAACGCTTTGCGTTTGACAATTTCACAAAGACAAAATCAAATAACAATCAGCCCGACAAAAAATGGCGGATATAGCGGCAAGGAAAGAGGCTTTTCAGGCATCAAAGATTCTGACATTATTACAACAACAGACATAGACAATTCAACGCTTGCTCGCAAGATAAAAGAAGGATGGAGTAAGTGTGAATGCAAATGCACATAATCCGGGCTTTTATACAAGTGTGCAGAATGTTGTAACATCAGCAAATTGCGAATCGGGGCTGCGGTTTGGACCGGACAAATAAATTTCAACTTTAGTTTTTAAATTTAACTTCGTATTTCAATCAGAGGCGGTTGTCTGCAGACGAAATTCTGGTTAGCAACTTGCAAAAATCCGGACGTTATCGGCAATCTTATTACCTGCAAACTATGAAAACAGAGTCAACTTCAAATCAGATGTATAACCTTACTCTTATCTGTATCAATAAATTGAAAACATCCCTGGCGATTTTGCTCATTCTTATTAGTCCTCTGACAGGATGGTCACAAATTCAAACTGCATTAAATAAGCATAAAAATTATTTGGACAGTATAGACAATCCGAAACAGATCGAAAAACTACTGGTTTCAATTGACGAACGGTATAAAAATTTTAAAGTAAATGATATTGTCAAATACACTAAAAACAACTGCCAAAAATTTAGTGATAGTTTGGGAATAGAAAGTTATTCAAAAGCAGATTTTGACAATAACGGCTTAACTGACCTTTTAGTTGTGGGTAATTATTACAGTAGTCCGGGTATATTGTGTATCCTGGACAATGGAAAAAATTATTACGAAATACAGGTTTTGACAAAAATGACTTTTCAGGATTGCGCATTTGCAAAAGTAAACAGACAAGGTATTGCAGCGGGGATAGATTATTATTCTGAACAGCAACCGGAAAAGGACAAACTGTTTAAACCGGGAACCTTCAAGAAAAGTTCTTTGATCTATAAGTTTGGAAGTTTTGTAGAACAAAATGACAATGTACACATACACAGCATTGAAAAAATTGAATATGAAACAACAGGCTGCTATGGAAGCTGTCCGGTATTTGCAATTAGCATTGAAAAAAACGGGAATGTGATTTTTGAAGCTCAAAGATATAATACTATATATGATATAACCGGAAAGAAGTAAGTAACAGAAAAAGAAATGAAGGGTGTCTACAGGACTAATTTAAACAAGGATGCTTTTTTAAAATTCAACGAGATGATCGATTATCTCGATTTTGAAAATCTAAACAATAGCTACGCTGTGGGATGGACAGATGATCAAACCTGCACCCTGAAAATTACATACGATAACGGGAAAGTTAAGTCGATAATTGATTATGGTTTGTTAGGCACTTTCGGGTTAAATAACTTGTATCATCAAATAACTTCTCTGAGGAATACAGAAAAATGGGGTAAATAAAATGTGGTCAATAATTTACCTGTGTTGTCTTTGTGCCGCATTAAAAAAGCCCGTTATTTCACAAATAAATGTCTGGATCCTGTATTGTTATAATGAACCTATAGTGAATCTATAGTGAAACCGTAGTGAACTTATAGTGATCTGAGTTCATCCTGACTTGCTTGTAACTCCCGGTTGACTTCCCCCTGAGTAGCCAATAACTGAATGTTGACCTGTTACTTATGCATACTTAATCATAAGGTCGACATTCAAGGTTGTAATCTTAAGCGCTAATAAATCCGTTAGAAAAGATCAATCATAATCCTTTTTAAATTTGCCGGCGTCAAAAAGAATAAGACCTTTAATAAAATCTCAAAAAAAAATATTGTAATGATCTCCATTATCAGGGCCGAAGAAAAAGATGTTGAAACGATCGTTCATATCGGTAATATTTCTGTAGCAGACGCACACCGGGCAAGTTGTTCCGCAGAAGATCTGGCGATTTATTTAAATGGGCATTATAGTGATAGTGCGATTAAAGAAGAACTCAGGAATACGCAAAACATTTACCACATTCTTTACCATAACGGTCAATCTGCGGGATTTTCAAAAATTGTTTTGAATGCAGAGCATCCGAACATTTCGAAGAAGAACGTAACAAAGCTGGACAGGATCTATTTGCTTAAGGATTTTCAGGAATTAAAACTTGGTTACGAATTGCTGAAATTTAATATCGATCTGGCAAAGAAAAATGAGCAATCGGGCGTTTGGTTATTCACGTGGACGGGCAATACCAAGGCTGTAAATTTTTATCTGCGGGCCGGCTTTAAGATCATCGGCAGTCATTTGTTCAAAGTATCTGAAACGCATTCGAATGATAATCATCAGATGTTTCTTGATATCACCGGAGATAGGGATGATGAATAGATAATCCGTCTTGCATACAATTTACAAACCGTGTTCTTCCACAACCGCGACCTGCCTGCCAAAGCTGCTCCTCACAGGAAGGCTTTTTTTATTTTCTTTATGACCCTTCTGTGCTAAATTGCCGCCCTCAAACCGAAAGCATGACGAAAATAGGATTGATCAGAGAAGGTAAAATTCCTGCCGACTCACGTGTGGCGCTCACACCCGCACAATGCAAGTGGATAAGAAAGAATCATCCCGAAGTACAGGTAACAGTGCAACACAGCGACAGCCGCTGCTATAAAGACAGCGAATACATTGCCGCCGGTGTGGAAGTAAAAGAAGATATTTCCGATTGTGATATTTTATTGGGTATTAAAGAGGTACCCGTAAATATGCTCATTGCAAATAAAACCTATCTCTTTTTTTCGCATACAAAAAAGCTGCAGCCTTATAATCAAAAGTTGCTCAAGGCGATCATCGAAAAAAATATCACGCTCATTGATTACGAATGCCTGGAGCATGAAGACGGCGCAAGGATCATCGGTTTTGGTTTTTTCGCAGGAGTTGTAGGTGCACACAACGGAATGATGGCTTACGGTACAAGATCGGGAGCGTATCACTTAGACAGAGTGAATTCAAGCAAAAGTTTTCAGCAGCTTATTCATACATATTTCGGCTTAAAATTACCCGCGGTAAAAATTGCCGTTACGGGCAGCGGGAGAGTGGCGCATGGTGTTTTGGAGATCATGAACCTCATGGGAATTCATGAAGTAGAACCCGAAGATTATATCGAAAAGAATTATGTTTACCCGGTGTATGTGCATTTGAAAGGTTCTGATCTGTATACGCACAAAGAGAAGAATAATTACAGCCGTGCCGATTTTCATGAGCACCCGGAAAATTATAATTCCCTCTTCGCAAAATATACCCCTCACACGGATATTTTAATGAACGGCATTTATTGGGAAGCGAAGATCCCGCGCTTATTTGAGCTGCCGGATATTTCAAAAGAAGATTTCAGGATCCAAACTATCGCAGATATTACGGATGATATGGGTGGTTCCGTTCCGTGTAATCTCGGCGATACTATCATCGAAGATCCTGTGTATGGTATAGATAAGCAATCATTCCTGCAAACAGAACCATATACGCCAAACACCATAGACATCATGGCTGTAGGCAATCTGCCGAATGAATTACCAAGAGATGCGAGTCGTTATTTTGGTGAGCAACTGATCAAGCATGTGTTTACGGAATTATTCAGTAAGGAAGAAACAAGACTCATTAATCACGCAACCATAGTAAAAAAAGGTAAGCTGAATGATGGGTATGAATATATGAGGGAATACGCAGGGGAATAATTTGAAAATCGGATTTGTCATTGCGAGGAACGAAGCAATCCGGTTGAAACTACTAAATATGCAATAACCGGATTGCCGCGCCGTTGTCAGCATTTTGTTATCTGATGTTTATTATGCGGCCCGCAATGACAGACTTAGATTTTCCAATCAACAATCTCATTTTGCCATTCCTTCTTAAACGGCGTTGTGATCTTAATATAATTATCCGTAAATCCTTCCATCATGCCGTTTCTATCGGCTTTTTCAAATAAAACTTTTCTTGTTTCCCCGATATGGAGATTGGTAAAAGACTGCATTTTCTCATAGCTGAGGTTGCGCAGGATCTTATTTCTTTCATGACGTACATTCATCGGAACTACAGGACCGAGTGTAAGGGCATGTGTATCGTCTCTTTCAGAATAAGTGAATACGTGGAGATAGGAAATGTCAAGTCCGCGGAGAAATTCAACGGTCTCGGCAAAGTCCTCATTTGTTTCGCCGGGAAAGCCAACGATCACATCCACGCCGATGCAACAGTGCGGCATTATCATTTTTATGAGGCCTACTTTTTCTGTATATAATTCGCGGCGATATCTTCTGCGCATCGCGGCTAAAGTCTTATTACTGCCGCTTTGCAGCGGAATATGAAAATGCGGCATGAAGTGTTTGCTGTTGCTCACAAATTCAATGATCTCATTGCTCAGTAAATTCGGTTCGATGGAAGAGATGCGGTAACGTTCAATGCCGTCTGCTTTATCCAATTCCTGTATCAGGTCAAAGAAATTTTCACCGTGTTTCTTACCGCCGGTATATCCTTTACCAAAATCGCCGAGATTGATGCCTGTTAATACGATCTCTTTCGCGCCGCCTTCGGCAATTGCTTTTACATCGCTCAATACATTGGCGATCGTATTGCTCCGGCTCTTTCCTCTCGCCATCGGGATCGTGCAAAAACTGCAATTGTAATCGCAGCCGTCCTGCACTTTTAAAAAGATCCTCGTGCGCTCATTCACGGAATGCGAAGGCACAAAAACGTTCACATCTTCCACGTCGCAACTGCAGATCTTCGTAGCGTCATTCTTTGTTACTTCTTTAAGGTGCTGTGCGATATTGAATTTTTCCGCAGCGCCCAACACAAGGTCTACACCCGGGATCTCCGCAATTTCTTTTGGTTTTAGCTGCGCATAGCAACCTGTTATTACCACCAATGCTTCCGGTGCTTTCCGCTGAATTTTGCGCACCAAATGACGGCATTCTTTATCCGCATTTTCTGTAACGGAGCAGGTGTTGATCACGTAAACATCCGCTACCTCGTCAAATTCTTTTTTAGTAAAACCATCATTCTCCAGCATGCGGCCAAGCGCAGTGGTTTCGCTGTAGTTCAGCTTGCAACCAAGTGTATGTAAGGCGACCGTTTTTTGCATGGGCTGCAAAATTACCTAAAACAATTTGGAAATGTGTCGATTTGGAGATTTGGAAATGCCTTAGCCTCTAAAACTTTAAAGTTTACCAAAACTGCATTTCTCATCTCCAAATTTCCAAATCGGCACATCTTCAAATTTACTTAAGGCAAATTGTCTTTAAATTGCGTCGTGAATAAAAAATACCTTCCTTACATAGCCCTTATCGCTGCGGCTTTATTGTTCTTTTGGGTGAAAAAACACCAGGTCGGGAAGAATCCGATCACTGATCCCGGCGTTACCGTAAACAAGGCCACAGAAGCTTACACGCAACTTCGCTCAGGAAATAAGACCTTGGCGTACAGCAAACATGCGAAGTGCCGGATGGATTGCAGACATATTGATGAAAGCGAGGTAAAAGAGATATTGGACAGCGGTACCGTAAATTTTAATAAGATTGAACAAAGTGACAAAGGCGTTTCTTATCCGTTGGAAGGTGTAACGCACGACGGTCAACGGGTGCGGATTGTTTTTGCGCCGCATGATAAAGAATTGGTTGTGGTAACGGCTATAGATCTGGATACGGAGTGGAAATGTGATTGCCAATAAAGTTGACAGTTGACAGACGACGGTTGACAGGAAAATACGGATTGTGTAGATTATTGGGATTGTCAGGCTGAGCTTGTCGAAGTCGGATTGGTTGACGGCATCAGATAAGATTGGTAATTGGCCGGCCATCCAACCCCTTTTATGAAAACTTTTTTCTTCAGAAGCGTGAAATTTAGCAGATGAAAATTAAATCTTTACTGGCGAAACCTTTCGCCAATTATATATACAAGCAGATCAAAAAGGGCATGGGCACTGCCGTTGCGGATCAGGATCAAATTCTTACGCAACTTATCAAAACAGGAGCTAAAACGATGTTCGGTAAGGATCATTCTTTTACCGACATTAAAACACACGAAGATTTTGTGAAGCAGGTTCCCGTTAGGGATTACGAAGCATTCAAACCTTATATCGAAAAGATAAAAGAAGGAAAGCACAATGTGCTTTGGAAAGGTCAGCCGATCTATTTTGCAAAGACGAGCGGCACAACCAGCGGCGTAAAATATATTCCTATTACGGCAGATTCTATACCTAATCATATCAACACTGCCAGAAATGCTTTGTTGTGTTATATGGCGGAAACAGGTAACACGAAATTTGCCAACGGCAGATTGATATTTCTTAGCGGTTCACCCACACTCGAAAGAGTAGGAGGTATACCAACGGGGCGTTTGAGCGGCATCGTAAATCATCATGTGCCTAAATATTTGCGGGCAAACCAGCTTCCTTCTTACGAAACAAATTGTATCGAAGACTGGGAAACGAAGTTGGAAAAGATCGTTGATGAAACGATCAATGAAGACATGACATTGATCAGCGGCATTCCGCCATGGGTACAAATGTATTTTGATAAGCTGCAGGAACGTTCAGGCAAAAAGATCAGCGAGCTGTTTCCCAATTTCAGCGTAATGGTACAGGGCGGTGTAAACTACGAACCGTATAAAGCGAAGCTCATTGAGAGCATCGGAAAAGAAATTGATACGATCGAATTGTTTCCTGCCAGCGAAGGTTTTTTTGCCTTTACCGATTCCCGTACCGAAAAAGGAATGTTATTGAATACGAACAGCGGCATCTTCTTCGAATTTATTCCTGTAGATAGATTGGATAAAGAAAACCCGGTTCGTCTTACATTAAAAGACGTAAAGGTAGGCGAGAACTACGCCATGATCATCAGTACGAATGCAGGTCTTTGGGCATATAATATTGGTGATACCGTAAAATTTGTCTCTACAGATCCCTACAGAATAATTGTGAGCGGCCGCACCAAACATTTTATCTCCGCCTTCGGCGAACACGTGATAGTAGAAGAAGCAGAAGATGCGATTATGAAAGCCGCTGAAGGTGAAAACTTTCACATCAACGAATTTACCGTTGCACCTTTTGTTTCTGCGGACCGGGGAAAAAGTTACCACGAATGGTTCATTGAATTTGATTCACTTCCGGATGACCTCGAAGCTTTCTCTAAAAAAATAGATGATAACCTCCGTGCACGAAACGTTTACTACGACGACCTCATAAAAGGTAACATTCTGGAACAGCTCAAAATAACGCCTGTTCAAAAAGACGGCTTTAAGAATTACATGAAAAGTATCGGGAAGCTCGGCGGGCAGAATAAGATTCCGAAGCTGGGAAATGACAGAACAATTGCAGAAGGACTCAAGAAATTTACAGTTAGGTTATAATGGACAATTCCTTAAAACCGTTACTTCATTTTGCTTATTCGCATTTTAGTTGTCTTTACGCTTGCTGTTAATAATCTTAAAAGTTCTTTGCAGTCTTTCCTGAGGGAATTATAAATTTCAGTATTTAGGAAATTTGTGGCAAATAAAAGATCGATCCAATATTCTGTTTCATTGGCTTCTTTAAGACTGATATTTAATTTGTGAATGAAGTCTTTTAAACTTTCTGCATGTTCCGATTATCTGATCGAAGCTGCCACTGAGGTCCCACTTCTCATGATCTGCGCAGCAAGAATGAATTCCTTGTGTTCTTTTTTAAGGTATTTGTGCAAAGTGACTATTCTGACAGCGAACGCAAAGCTTTTTGTCTTCAATATGTTTTCTGTCACTAGGCGGCAAATAAATGATTAGTAAAACTACCTCAATTTTAATATCAAATAAGATTTCAAGCCACAGAAAATAACCATTTAATTAAAGTGATTTGAACTGACGGAATTGTCCATTGTCCATTGTCCATTATTCCAATTGTCCATTGTCATTCCTTCCGCCCATTATTATAACAATTCCATTTCTCCTTTAATTCCTATCTTGCCGCACCTTTAAATCAAAGCATTTATGGCAGAGGCACCGCAGAAAAAACGCATTGCGATATTCGGTTCTACAGGCTCAGTGGGCACGCAGGCGCTGGAAGTGATCCGTCTGAATCCGGACATTCTGGAAGCGGAGATCCTTACGGCGCAAACGAATTATGAATTGCTCATCAAACAGGCATTGGAATTTAAACCAAATGCAGTGGTGATCGGCGATCCGTCAAGGTATAGAGATGTTCAAAACGCATTAGCATCTACAGATATACAAGTTTTCTCCGGCGAAGAAGCATTAGAAGAAGTGGCTGATTTTGATACTTACGATATCATGCTCGCAGCCATTGTTGGCTTCGCAGGTTTAAAGCCGACGTTAAAAGCGGTAAAAAAAGGAAAAGTGATCGCATTGGCCAATAAAGAAACCTTGGTTGTTGCGGGAGATATCGTGATGCAAACAGCGATGGAAAATCGCTCGCCGGTGATCCCGGTAGATAGTGAACATTCTGCTATTTTCCAATGCCTCGTAGGTGAGTCCCGCAATCCTGTAGAAAAAGTTATTCTTACGGCAAGCGGCGGGCCGTTCCTCGGCAAAAAGCCCAATTTTTTGGTGAATGTGAAACGTGATCATGCGTTGCAACATCCCAATTGGAGCATGGGCGCCAAGATCTCCGTTGACTCTGCAACACTGATGAATAAAGGCCTGGAGATGATCGAAGCAAAATGGTTATTCAATCTGGCGCCCGATCAGATCGAAGTGGTCGTGCATCCGCAAAGTATTGTTCACAGTATGGTGCAGTTTGAAGACGGCAGCATTAAGGCGCAAATGGGTCTGCCGGATATGAAGCTGCCGATACAATACGCTTTAGGCTTTCCGGGCAGGATAAAAAATGATTTTCCGCGCCTGAATTTCCGTAAATACCCTAACCTCAGTTTTGAAGAACCGGACTATAAAACTTTCCGCAATCTCGGTCTGGCGATAGAAGCACTCAAGGCAGGCGGTAACAAACCCTGCGTGATGAATGCCGCAAATGAAGTGGCTGTTTGGGCCTTCCTCAAAAACCGTATCGGCTTTTTAGATATCACCGCCGTTGTGGAAAAAACGATGGAACGCATCTCTTTTATTGAAAAACCGGGACTGGAGGAATATTTTGAAAGCGATGGTGAGGCACGTAACTTTGCGGCCTCTGTAATGAAAATGTAAAACGACAACTGACGATCGACGACCGGTTACTGAAGACTCCGTAGTTTTCAGTCTTTTGTCTCAAATCTTAATACTAACTGATGATCTTATTGGCAATTAATTGGGGCAGCGTGGGGCTTAAAATAGCGCAACTGATCCTGTCTCTTTCCATACTTGTGGTGCTGCATGAATTCGGGCACTATATCACTGCGAAATGGTTCAAATGTCGTGTTGAAAAATTCTATCTGTTTTTCGATCCTTGGTTCTCTTTGTTCAAAAAGAAGATAGGCGATACAGTTTACGGTATCGGTTGGTTACCGCTGGGTGGTTATGTAAAGATCTCGGGTATGGTGGATGAGAGTATGGATAAAGAACAAATGGATCTGCCGCCGCAGCCCTGGGAATTTCGCAGTAAGCCCGCCTGGCAACGCCTCATCATTATGCTTGGTGGTGTTACGGTAAATATCCTGCTCGCTTTTGTGATCTATGCAATGGTGTTGATGAAATGGGGTGAAGAAAAAGTGCCTGCGTCGTCATTAAAATACGGGTTGGCTTTTCATGATTCTATTTTCCAAAAATTACATTTGCAAAGCGGGGATAAGATTCTTGCGGTTGACGGAAAACCCGTTGATGATTATGATGATATTCTCAAGAAACTGATTCTCGCAGATAATAATGTATTGATAGAAAGAAACGGTGTTCAACAAACGGTGACCACGCCGCCCGATCTTATCGGCCAGCTCATCACGAGAAAGAAAAAAGCTGAGCATGGTCCGATCATGAGTCCGCGTACGCCGGTGATCGCAATGATCGTTCCTGATACCGGTATCGCTTACAGGAACGGCTTAAGAAAAGGCGATCGCATGGTTACGATCAATAACGATACTACAATGTTCAACGATCAGTATGATGCGGTGATGTTGAACAAAAAGAAATCGGATCCTGTAACATTACACGTGCAGCGCGGCGACAGCATTGTAGAATTGCATACAACATTGTTTGACGACGGACAGATAGGTTTTGTAAAACCGCAACCGGAACAATATGACAGTCTCGGGATCTACAAATATTCCGTAAAAAAATATTCTTTCCTTGCTGCATTTCCCGCAGGTGTAAGAAGATCCGGAACTGAGCTTAAATTTTATATCGATCAGTTCAAAAAGATCCTTACGCCAAAAACGGGTGCTGCAAAGGGTTTGAGTGGTTTTAAAGGAATGGCTTCCGTATTTTCAGGTAACGGTTGGGACTGGCAGCGTTTCTGGGAGATGACGGCCATGTTCTCTATCATTCTTGCCTTTATGAACTTATTGCCGATCCCTGCATTGGATGGCGGTCACGTATTATTCACCCTGATCGAAATGATTACCGGCCGTAAGCCAAATCAAAAGGTATTGGAGTATGCACAGATCGGCGGTATGATCATTTTGCTGGCGCTTATGTTGTTTGCGAATTTGAATGATTGGTTTGGATGGGGCAAAGGATAGGCGGAGAAAAAAAGACAAAAGACAAAAGATAAAACAGAAACATGTGGATGCACGTCAGTCGTGTCTTTCAACAAAGTACTTAAAGCTTAACACTAAAAACCAAGGCATTGCGTTTCTTTTCAAGATTTGTTTTTATCTGTAACATTTGTTTTCTCATTTCTCTCGTGTTGAGATTTGTGGAACTCCATATGACAACGAATAAAGAATCCGTGCTTCCGCTGCCATGGCTCGAAGGAACAGTGGTGATCCTCGGTTTCTTTATTGCGATATTGGCAAATGCAGCCTTTGTATTTATTGTACTCTTCAGAAAATCCATCAGAAAACCAATCACGGTTCCACGCTTTTTACTTTGGTTTAATCTCCTGATATTTCCGTTACAGATCTGGCAGCAATTCTTTATGAAGCACTAGTTTTTATCGGATAATGGTGCATTTGCGATGTCCCTGATATTCGGGTAACCGTCAATCTTTTAAAGGATAATTGTAGAATGGATAATGGATAATTGGTTCATTTCGGAAGTCTACGCTACTTTCGTGTAGCTTTAATTACCCGATCGATAATTGTAAAGTGGTTAACAGATTGGTTTAGTTCGAATGTCTTGGAATTTTCGTGAGATAATCAATCATGCAGAATTATCCATTATTGATTGTCCGTTATCAAATTATCCAATAGTATTACACCATGCTCAATAACATTCTCAAAGACAAACCCACCAAACTATTCGTCGCCATTACGGCTTTTTTTGTTGCCAATGCGTTGATAGCAGAATGTATCGGCGGTAAGATATTTTCGCTCGAAAAATTATTCGGTGCACATCCGTTGAGTTTTACGCTGCTCGGGCAAAAAGGTTTGGCCATAAGCCTTACCTGCGGCGTGTTGTTATGGCCGCTGGAATTTATCATCACTGATATTGTAAATGAATATTACGGCCCTAAAGTAGTAAGGCGTATTTCTTACATCGCTGTAGCGTTGATCAGCTACGCATTTCTCATGTTCTACATGGCGATGCACGTTCCCGGTGCGGATTTTTGGTATGGGACAGCTGTTAACGATGGCGTGCCTGATATGGGTAAAGCATTCAATTCCGTGTTCGGGCAGGGGATGTGGATCATCCTCGGAAGCATCTCAGCTTTTTTAGTAAGTCAGATCGTAGACGTTACTGTTTTTCATCGAATCAAAAAAGCAACCGGTGATAAGAAAGTGTGGTTGCGTGCCACTGGCTCAACGCTTGTCTCTCAACTTGTGGACAGCTTTATCGTTTTGTTCATTGCATTTTATCTCGGAAAAGGTTGGAGCATTCAGTTAGTATTGGCTATTTGCTTTGTGAACTATTGTTACAAAGCGATCGTTGCTGTAATCCTCACACCGCTTATTTATTTTATTGAACATCGCATTGAAAAATATCTTGGTGCGGAAACAGCACATGCTATGAAGCAGGCTGCGATGGGGAAAGAAGCCTGATGAATAATTGAATAACGGATAATTTGAATAAAGCATAGCTGATAAAAAAAGCCGGTGCAGTTTTAAACTGCACCGGCTTTTTTTATCAGCTGCTTTTTTTTACCTCACTACCTGTATCGTTTTATTCACGATGCCTTTTTCGGTTGTTATTTTTATCACGTAAGTTCCGTTTCGGAATTCAGTTACATCGATCACTTCTTTACCTGTTGTGCGGTACAGGTTTTTGATATATACCATCTGACCGAGATCGGTATACATCGCCATTGAGATCGGCTTTTGCTGTAATGCATCTGTAAATACCACTGTAACAGAATTGAAAGAAGGAACCGGGAAGATCTGTATAAGATCATCAGCAACATATTTTACCGTTCTGATGCCACTGTAAGAAATATGATTTGTTATATCCACTTCTTTGATCCTGTAATAATTTACACTTCCCGCGATCGGAAAAGAATCGGTGAAGTAATATTGAACACCGGTATTACTGTTGAGTTGACCGATCGTTTGAAAGTTTTGTCCGTCAGTTCCTCTTTCAATGTAGAATATTGAGCCCGTTACCGGCGATCCGATCTTAAAAGTAAGGTTACTTTTATCCGCTTTTTTTACGGCGTCGAAGGCTGCATAATTAACTGCAAGGGTAAACGCAGAACTCGTGATGGTAGATTCTGTTCCGAAAAATGTAAGGACCTTACTTGGATCCATCCCCGCAACGGAAATATAATATTTTCCGCCGCTTGCCGGCAGTGGCAACAATAAATTAGTTGTAGATGCAGATGTTGTATAAACACTGTCAAAATCATTCGTGGTCGTTCTCACGCCAATCCGGTAAAAGGGATAGGCAGTAGTATTGATCACCACTTTGATATTGTTATTGCCCGAGTTTGTTATCGTGTAGGTTGGTGTTGCCTGCGCATTAGCTGCCTGAGCCATTGCTAACCCGTCGATCATTGCATTTCGTTGCATGTAATTAAATCCTACATAAAAGCTGTCGATTATGCCGTCGCCGTTTCTGTCTTTTCCGCCCAGGTCGCGTATGGAGTGTATCCTTGTAGTAGTGCCGGAGCCGTTACCCGCTTCATTCGCACACATCAGGCGTGCAGCCACAAATCCTGAATCATCAAATGATACGTGATCGCCGCTTCGTCCGGTGCGATCAATATTGGCCATGATGTTTATCGTCATCGGGATCGCAGCACCCGAAAGCGCTTTGTCAATGTAAGAGAGTTTTATGTACCTCGCCCATTGCTTCGCGGGAGAATTGATCGTACCGCTCGAGAAGATCCTGATATTAGTTGTATCAAAAGAATTATTTACTGTACAACCCGGAGCACTCGCCGGTGTTAAACAGATCATCGTGCCCATTTGGTCATTATTTATATTTGCCCTTACATTTATACCGTTTGTTTTACAAAACAGTACCAATGCCTGAGATCCGCTCAGCGTTTCCTCTTCAGCGGTTGTGATTAAGAATACAATGGTTCTGCCGTAACTGTATTTACCCATTATCCTCGCAAGTTCCATCAAAGAGGCAACGCCCGTAGCGTTATCTTCCATGCCTTCCGATTCTACCGTAGATGCCGGACACAACACGTCTGTTCTGCTGTCGATATGCGCCGTGAACACGAGTATCG
Organism: Ferruginibacter sp.; assembly: GCA_965247855.1. Taxonomy (GTDB): domain Bacteria; phylum Bacteroidota; class Bacteroidia; order Chitinophagales; family Chitinophagaceae; genus Ferruginibacter. Next base: position 913,372 of record CBDFHZ010000003.1, on the reverse strand, counting down.
ATTTATCAGAAAGACTGCTGCCGGGTATAATAAGAAGGGGTTCTTTATGACTTGTTTTACTGCAAATATTTTCTGTGAATGTCAAATTGGATACCACTAATCTGTTGCTGTTGGCAGCGCTGAATTCCTGAAACTTTCCATTTACCCAATCAATCGATGCTGTGATGCCCTGTGTAGAACTTGCAAGCTGGTTACCGGTGCTGCGGTTAAAAAATGTTCCCAGTTTTTGGTAGTATAATTTTATGGAATCAGGGCTGATCTTATTGATAAGTCCTTTTACAATACTGTCGGGAACTTTCTCAGTGCTGATAGAGTTGTAGGTTACCGGAGAGTAAGCTCCTTTTAAAATACTCGATGCCGTAGCATTCGAAAAAGCAATAGCCGTTGGATTGGGCAATTGTGCCGATACCCCGGCGATCAGGAATAAAAATACAAATCCTGCAGATAGAATTTTTTTCATTTGATATTGTTATTTCAGCAGTACAAAAAATACTGCTCATTGAATAACGTTCTCTCCATCGCTTTATTTCACAAGTTCAAATCTTTTTAAATAAAACTTCTCGTAATGAATAACTTACATCAAAAAACAAGACCGTTATAATATTTTGCCGGTAAAAATACTAAGTAGTTTTACAGAGGTTTTATGAATAAAAACTACCCGTCATTCATTCGCAAGCCTTACAGATAGTGCCTTTGACAGTAATCTCGTTTACGATGTTTTAACATCAACTTTTACTTTTTCCTCCTGTATTCTGAGAAATTTTTCTCAACTTTGCCCCGCACTTTATTTTTTGTTTTTACAATAAATAAATAAGTAAATCGTTTTCGAAGAGTTATTCGTATATGTGGTTACCAGCTTTTTCAAATTAACTGCACACATTCGCGATACGGATAAATACTAAGTTGATTTGCTGAGTAAAAAAAATATAAACCAGGCCATTTATTTCGGATTAGTATGATCCGCCATAAGTCAAGCCTGAAAAAGTTTATGACAAATTGCTTTCAATTATGAAAAAAAAGTTACTCAAAACTTCTTTGGGCGCTCTCATGGGGCTGCTCATAGTTTTATTCTCCACGACATTATCTGCCCAAACAGTTCAAACATTTAGTTCGTCAGGTTCATGGACTTGTCCGGCCGGTGTAACATTAGTTACTGTTGAGACATGGGGCGGCGGCGGTGCCGGCGGTGGTCTGGCTTTTGGTTTAAGCGCAGGCGCAGGTGCCGGCGGTGGCGGTGGCGGAAGTTATTCAAAATCCGTGGTGACAGTTGTACCCGGAACTTCTTACCCATATGTTGTAGGTGCCGGCGGAACAGGTACTACAGCCGGCGGTGCTGCCGGCGGCGCATCTTCATTTAACGGAATGGTGACAGCAGCAGGCGGAACAGGCGGCGCCACCGGACCTTCAGGTGCAAAAGGAATCGGTGCTTCAGGATCTGATTACGACGGTGGTGATGGCTTTGCAGGAACTTCCGGTACAAGAAGCGGTGCGGGCGGCGGCGGCGCGGGTTCTGCGGGATCAGGCGGGGATGCACTTAACACAACGGGCGGTGCAGCCGGTACCACCGGTGGCGGCGCGGGTGCTGCAGGAAGAACAACTACAGGCACGGGTAATGCAGGCGCTGTTTTGAGCGGCGGCGGCAGCGGTGCCTATACCTCTTTAATATCAACAGGCTTAGCCGGTGGTAGCGGTGCAAAAGGGCAGGTTTCGTTGACCTACTGCACTTCAGTTGTAACAAACAGCGTAACCATATCTGCATCAAGTCCTACGAGTATCAATTGGGCCAGTCTTGCATGGAGCCAGGGACATACACCATTACCATGCGAAGATGTTCTGCTTATATTAGATCGCTCCTCAGCAACGGGTACTGCTACGGAAACTTTTACCGTAAACCTCGCAAGCTTTACCTGCAGGAATTTTACGATGAGAAATATTTCTAACGTATCTAAACAGATCCTTTTTAGTACTTCCGCAGGTTCGGCGTTGAACATTGTAATAAACGGCGACCTCAGCATTGAAGCTGCCGGCGGCGCATCAGCAAATATTTATAACAGAACCGCATTTGGTTTGGGAAATTCATCTAAGATCACCATTTACGGAGACGTGATCTTAGGAAGAGATGGAAGTTTAACAACCGCCAGAGAAGGAATGGCTACTTTGTCAGGCAATCCGTCAACGTGGGTAATGTATGGTGACATGATCTTTAATCCGCGTGGCTACACCACCAACAGAGGTACCGTTTTTACTTTCAACAAAGCAGGTACATCATACCTTACAAATAATACCCGCGCTGTTACTACGGATACATCGCAGGCTGTATTGTTCGAAACATTGAACATCGGTACAACTAATGCTACTACCGTTGTTATGAACGGTATCAGCTATGATAGCTACATATCAAGACTTGTGAACGGTATCATTAATATCGGAACGAACTCTACATTGGATATGCCGGAAAATTATTCCCTTAATTTAACGGGAACACCGATGGGTAGTCCGCAATTAAATATGGCTGCAGGATCTTTACTCAGACTCGGTGGCGATCAAAGTGTAAGTGATCCGTTCGGAACATCATACGGCTTGCCCGGCAGTAATTTTCCGAACAGGCTTGTCCCCAATTTCAATGCAACCAGTACCGTAGAATATTACGGCAGAAGCGGTATAACTCAAACTATTTATAACGTTCCCGCTTATGCAAATCTGATAGCGAGCAACGGACCCGGAACAGGCAGAGCACCAAAAATTACAACAGGTGCCCTCACCGTAAATACATCTTTTAATATCAATGCACTGGCAGATGTTACATTGGGAACATCAGGAAGTACTGCGCAAACAGTTGCTTCAGCAGGTCCGTTAAACATTAATGCAACCGGTGGCTTGTATTGTAATGACAACCTCGTTTCCGGTGCGGGTGCATTTACCATGGGTAACGGAAGTTATCTTGGTATGGGTAATTCGCTTGGTATCTCAACCCCGGGTAATGCTACGGGTAATATCCGGATGACGGGTGGTCGTACTTATAATACAACCGGCAATTACATTTACAACGGCCTCGCAGCTCAGATAACCGGCAATGGTCTTCCTGCAACCTGTAACGACTTGTTCACCGATAATGCAACAACAGTTACAATTGCTAACAGTCAGACAGTGACGGGCGTTAATTATCTTAAGCAGGGTATTTTTGATATCGGTCTGAACAACAAAATTACCATCACCGGTAATGGTACTCTCAACAGCATCACCGGAAAGATGAAAGCTAATCTGGGCTTGCTTGATATGAACGGTTCTTCAGGAACTGCACAATCGCTTGCCGGCAGTTGGTTTGTGAACAGAAATATCTCCACACTGGTAAACAGTAATACAAAAGGTATAACCATCGCTGCAACAGCGGGAGATACGTTGCTTATTTCAAGCGCATTATTGTACGGACCGTCAACAACAAATTCAACGATCACTACAAATAATAATCTTACGTTATTGTCCCGTGATTCTTCAACGGCAAGATTTGGTGAGATCGTTAACCTAAGCGGCAACAGTATCGTAGGTAATGTTACCGTTGAAAAATATATCCGCACATCACGTAAATGGCGTCACTTAGCATGGCCTACAAACTCTACGCAAACAGCGAAGCAAAGCTGGATGGAAAATGCCGCAACGCCAAATGCCAATCCGAATTCCGGTTATGGTACCATCGTTACGGATGAAAAAGCAACGTGGAGTGCAAACGGTTTCGACTCAAGATCTGTGAGCGGACCTTCAGTAAAATATTACGATCCGATCAATAATAATTATATCGGAATTCCTAACACGGGTTCTTATGCTATGAACGGGCAATCTGCATACTTCAATTATATACGCGGCGACAGAAGTTGTACACCGGCAAACTCAACGACTTCACCTACAATATTACGTACAACAGGTACATTAAAAACGGGTAACCAGGTCTTCACGATCACAGCTACAAAGTTTGGTGCTGTTGGTAATCCTTATGCAAGTGCCATCGATCTTCGTAAGATAGATACACTTAATCTTACCAGTACGTTCTATGTGTGGGATCCGAAATTATCGGGCGGTTACGGTCTTGGTGCATACCAAACCGTATACGCATCGGGTACTAATTATCTTGTTTCACCGGGCGGCGGAAGTTATGGCGCTGCGGGTACTTTAGTAGATACATTGGAATCAGGCCAGGCGATGTATGTAAGATCGAAAGCATCTGCAGGTACACTTACGTTTAAAGAATCTGCAAAAACGATCGGTTCAAGAACAATGAACAAACAGGAAGAAACAACGCCTACGATATTTGCTTTGTTAAGTCTTACAGATCCTGCACCTGCTGAGAATACTTTGGTAGACGGTGTGCTTGCAGTCTTTGAGCCGGAATACAGTGCCGCCGTGGATTATGATGATGCGCTTAAGATGACCAATACAAGTGAAAATGTAAGTCTTAAACGTGACGGACAATTGCTTTCTCTGGAAAGAAGAGGCGACATCGTTCAAAACGATACCCTGTTTATCAATATCGCGGGAATGAGAATTCACAGTTATCAGTGGGATATCAAACCTGATCATATCGATCATTCCGGTCGTACGGCTTTCCTGATAGATAAATATTTGAACACATCAACAGCATTGGATCTTACGACAACGACGCCGATAGCATTTGACGTTATTTCAGACGCCGGTTCTTATGCGGCAGACAGGTTTATGATCGTGTTCAAACAACAGGCGCCGGCATTGGTATTACCTGTTCGCTTCACTTCGTTATCCGCAGCAAGAAATGCGGACAAAACAGTAACGGTAAAATATAATACGCAGAACGAAGTGAATATTCAAAATTACAATGTTCAATACAGTACCAACGGTACGGCATTTACAACGATCGGCACGCAGTTGCCGACTGCTAATAACGGAACCGGCGCGGCTTACATATACCTTGACGGTCATGCAACATCGGGTTACAACTATTACCGAATTCAAGGCAACAGCACGAACGGGCAGGTACAATATTCCGCGATCGCGAAGGTTGGCCCGCTTTCTGAAACAGCCGGAATGAGTATCTATCCAAATCCGGTAAGCGGCGGATCATTGAATATCCATTTTGAAAACCAACCGAAAGGAGAGTACACAGTTAAAGTAACGAACAAGCTCGGACAGCTTATTCAAACGGAAACAGTACAGGTACAAAATTCGAATACGATCCAAACGGTTCACCTTGATCCTAATACTGCATTCGGCAGCTATCAGGCAACGATCACAGATGCTTCGGGCAGATCAACAACAATTCCATTTGTAGTGCAGTAAAATAAAAATTCAACGCATAGCCGCCTGTTTGAAAAAACACGCGGCTTTTTTTGTGCTTAAAATGAAGTAGTTTTATTCCGATTCGTGCTGAAAAATCCGCACCGGATAACCCGTAAACTTAACGTTTAAAAAACTATTATGAAACTTAAACTGCTGTATTAATAATTTCAGCGGGTGTAATTATCGTTGCGATCCCTGCTTTTTTTACTGTCATACATCAATCAACGGTCTTGTTGGGACCGGCACTTTTTCTAAGTATGGTCTGCTACATTACAGGCGGAGTGGGAATTTACCGTCACTATAAAATTAAACGTCAGCCGCTATCTTAAAATATTTTTTATATACAAATACAGCTTTGACTTATAAGAGTTCAGTTTTTTTCCTGATAAAAAGCGTTAGGAACCATGATCGGTGAATCCGCATTGTGGATTTTGTTGGCTCATGCGGGTAAGGGCACGAAAAATCATAAATAAAAGTGGTTAAGACTATTAAGTTGACGGGTTCAGAGATTACAATTTTAAGAGAAATCGAAGACGTGAATAGAATTTCTAAGTTCATCGATGATTCCGCTTTTGATGTTAAAACAAATTGTTGGATCTTTTTACTAGGCGGAAATGATATCGAATTTATATCAGATGAACTTTTTCGTCTTATTCAAAATAAGGGAATTTCTAACGGAGAAATAAATTCGTACGGAATACAAGTTGATAATCTTGTTGACAAATTCAATCATTATGAATGAGAATTTAAGGTCAGACTTTGTGGGTCGTCCTGTTTGTATAAATGTGAGCTGATGATGAAAACAGGGCAGAAGCAGTTGCCGGTCGGATCTGCAGACTTATGCTGAGATAAAAAACGCAGACGGGAAAATGCCTTATCAATTTTTGATAGGGAGTTGACCTGCTACATACAAAACATCAATTCCTACCAACCTTCTGCGGCACTCAGTTTACAGAAATAGCCTCATAAAGAGTATTTGTAAAAGGGTAATCATTTGATACGAGGTACAACACATCTCTTTCCTTTATTTCGATTTTAAAAACACCTGTAGCGTCTGTAACAGTCCGTAAAGTAGCGTGTTTGCCCTTCATGTCTCGTGTTAAACTATACGATCCGATGTTTGCTGCAGGCATTGTCTGCAGTGTATCACCTGAATTTTCATCATTGCCGGATTGATTAGTTAATACGACAACTTTGCCATAAATGTAGCCGTTATCGATAAAGATATCTGAAACCTCATATTGCTTCATAAAGCCTGACTTAATTTCTTTGAATGCTTTAAAGGAATTTGTTTCAGGATTATATTCCACTGAAATTATGTTATATCCCGATAGCCGATCATGTTGCATTCTTTTGGAAGAACTACAGTCTGCCATGCTTATAATCGAAAGCACAACTGCAATTAAATGTATTACGTTGCCTATATTTATTGATCCGGGATTAAATAATAAATTAATCAACAGACACGTGAGATCTTATTCATTCACACGAGTACACCGGGCATCAAATTAATCTCTGGGGAGGTAAATAAATGAAGTCTATCTTTTCTGTTTTGATTTTTTGTAACAGAATACCATGTTCATCGCTTTTTTTCGCACTCGTCATTAAACGCTCAATAGTTTACCATATCTCCTTGCCGCAAACGTCAATAGTTTTGTTTCACAACCAAATCACTTTCCAAAAGTTAACGTTTATTATTTCCTGATCGTAAATGTTTTTTTGCAAAAAAAATCCCGGCAGGCACAAAAAAAACAGGCTGCTCAAATCAGGGGCAGCCTGTTTCATAAACCTGTTATTTTAACCTCAGCACTAAAATACCGTTACAACTTTTGAAATTTACTTCTGCTGCTGATGCCGTTCCCGGAAATGTCCAGGTAGTAAGCGCCGCTCGCAAGTTGATTGATATTTATCGTGAAATTGTTGCTGCCTTTTTTTACCATGCTGTTGGTTTGCGAAACCAGTCTGCCGTTATTATCAAAGATCCTCAATGTTACGTTTCCTGCAACAGGGGATACGATCGTTCCTTTAACCGTGTTCAGTACAGGGTTTGGTGCGATGCTGATGATAGCCTGCCCAACAGGTATGTTCAGTTTTACGATCTCTGAATATTTAAAGCTGCCGTCTGTATTGATCACTTTCAACCGGTAATAAAGTACCGTTGATTGTTGATCCATCGCATCTTTATCTGTATAAGCATAATCAATTGAACCCGCGCTGCCGTTGCCTTTAGCATTCACGAAAGTTATTTTGGTGAACTTCGTTCCGTTCGTGCTTCTTTCAAGATCAAAGCCGTTCACATTTATTTCCGTTTCTGTTTTCCAGTTCAGCAATGCGGAAAGATCACTTTGTAACGCACCTGTAAATGATAAATTATCTGTCGGCAGCACGATCGCGTTTTTAGCAAAATAGAAAGTAGAGAAACTGCTCACTGCTGTTTGCAATACATATCCGTTTGGTCCCTGTTGCAGATCAGCTAAAGCAGGATTTGTGGGCGTGAGTATGGTAGTAGCCGCGCTCATCATCGGCGAGCAATTGTCGTTGTTTTTATGTATTCTTAAGGCGTTAATATCTGTAACGCCGCCCGCAGCGATCAACGCATCTACTTCAGCTTTCGAAATATACAACCTCACTTTTACCGGCGTTGCATAGCTCGTGATCGCCGGCTTGATGGTGATATTTCTGTCAAGGTATTTTACACCGCTCGCAGTACGGATCGCTCCGCCGTTCCTGTAGTATGATGTTGTGATAAGTCCCATGTTTTGTCCCATAGCATTTAACTCCGCCATGATATTTCCGTCGGGTCCGGTGATAGGTACCCACAAATTATTATTGCTTGCATCTATCGTTACCGGCGTGCCCTGGATACAACTGTTTGCCGCACCGGTTGTAACGTCTATAGATTTTGAAATGGTGCTGAGTCCTACCGTTGCCCCGTTATCAGCATAGCCTAAGAAAGAATACTTCACCACACAACCCGGGCAACCTGCAGCACTCGGATTAGCAGTGCCGGGTCCTGAAGTTGCAGATGAATTATCCATGATCACAAAAAGGTCTTTTCCGTTTGGTGCAAATGCCAGATCCCTGTACCTGTTGCTGCTTTGGAAATAAGTAATGGTATCATTGATATTTCCCGCCGCGCCGCCGATATTACTCGGCATCGTCGTCGTTCCCGTTGCGCCCAGTTCCAATCTTACCAATCTGCCCCATTTTAAACCCGCTGCTACCAAAGATCTGTTCCAGCCCGGAATAATCGTGTTGCTGTAAAGATCCAATCCTGACCAACCTTCAGATTCCCATCCGCCGTTGCCGGGGTTGGTCTGCCAGTTGGTTTTAATGGTAGCTCTCGTAGAAGGGTAGGCGGAGAAAAGCGGGTCCTGATACGCACCTGTCTTTAAGGCGTTAGTGTTCAACGTGTTTTTATTAGTGATCTCATTCCCGATCGGCGGTAAACTGCTTTGACCGGTATATGGACTTGAATATTGTGCCCCGGATGGTGTGTAGCCTGAAGGGTAGTACCATGTTGCGCCGCTGCCGTCTGTGTAAGGGGCTCCGGCGGTAAAACTTGAATCTGTTCCTCTCAAAGAAGCGCCGTTATAATTACCGTCTGCCGCGTATCCGATCACTAAAGGGTGACCGTAATTTTTGAATTTATCAATGATATTTATTTCGTCGTCACTGTACGGACCATGCGAAGAACCGTAAAGAATATTTGTTGAAGTGTCGTACGCAAATCCCTGACTGTTTCTCAGGCCAATACTGTAAATAGCTCTGTTGGATGCAAAAGGATTTGTGACCGGTAACCACTTAGCGGCACCTGTACCGGGCATGCCGGTAGTATCAAGATTGTATCGTAATACTTTACCTTCAGGGGACGTGCTGTCCTGCGCATTTTCAACACGATACCTGTTATAGAATTGGCCGGCACCCATGTCGCCCTGACCCATGAACAAATATGGTGTTCCGTTCTTTGCGATCGGTGCCACGATCAAACGTTGTGAATTGTGATCGCTGCTGCCGGGAAGTCTAGCTTCAATTACCGCCGGATTTGTGAGCCTGCCGTTTACGTAAGTAAAACGCACCAATTTGTTTTGATATATCACGCCGTTTTGATTCGTATTTGACACAAAATTCCAAACGTAAGTAATATACACCCAATCTTTTCCGGCACCGGTACCAAATTGCGGATGTAGTGCGAGGCCCGCCAAACCTCCCTGCGGAGAAGGATTCCACGTTGATACTACCTGCTGTGCATTAAGTGAATCTAAAGGAGAGGCCAACCAGGTGCTGCCGCTGTTAAGATCCAACACCGTCCTTTTACCGCCGTCGGCAGAACTCATTTTATACACTTTGTAACCTTTAGCTTCTGTGATCCAAAGGCTGTCGTCTGCTCCGTATGTTACCTCCCAGGGATAATTTAAAACGCCTGCGCCCGACAAATAAGTGCGGGAAAAGACTTCATTCATTCTGCTCACTTTTGCTGCATTATCCGTGATACAGATATCAAAACCCCAGTTGCTGCCCGTAGGCGCAGTGGTGTTGTCTTTATGTACCCGCACATAATACGTAGTGCCGATCGCTAAATTATAATCTGTAGGCAGGGGAGTAACAGGATTATTATTGGCGCAAAGTCTGGATGTAAGACTCCCGGCAGAACCGCTGTACAAACTCAACTTGAGGGAAGAACCCCAACTGCTGCCGAGATTGTAAACGGAGATCGTGGGTGAGGTTGATTTTGCAACAAACTTATACCACACATCCTGCGATGGCACCCATGTGCACGCGGAAGCTGTTGAACCGATGTCGGCCGCCAGGTACGTTGCCCCTGATAAAGTTTGGTTGGTTCGAAGACTCGTTGACGCGTCGCAGGTGGAATCTGTGACAATCAGTGTAGCGCTGCCGATGCTGTTATTTCCCGGTTGTGCTTTCGCCGCCACGGTCAAAAAAAAACTGCACGCAATGAAAAGAATAAATTTCGGGTGTAAATGATTCATTTTGGCTTTTTTGGATAGTTGGAAGAAGAATGTCAGATGTTTTTCGCTTGAACAATTAACATCTCTGTTTTAAGTAATCTATAACGGGCTAAATAAATAAATATTGTTTGGTGACGAAAACTTCATTTCACATGATGTTGATACACACCGGATAATAACGGCAAATGCGGATATTTTGTAGTACATACCCTACAGAAAATTGCGCAAAGCAAATCGATTTTATACACTACTACGAATTAAATAAATTTCGTATTTAACTTTTTACACAATATTGCGGTTATTACTTCGTTTGTTAAAATGTGTGACTTATCCCCGACTTTACAAACAGATATAACTTTTTGTAAAACGGATGACGAGAGACTCTTTAAAACCCTTTTAGTATCATGAAATCAATTTTACATCGCCATTGGAGAATGGCTGTACAGGCATCATTTTGCTTTTTGTTTTCTGTAAATGTAAAAGCTCAGGCGCCGGCAAACGACAATTGCAGCGGCGCTATTGTGCTGACGAGCTCCACGAGTTGCAATCCCACTTCCGGAACATTTCTTAATGCTACAAAAACGCCCCTGGCAAGTGCAGGCAATTGGGTTACCACCTACACGACATCAGTCGGGACGGTTTCCATTGCGGCAGGCTTATACGTGGTGGAATGCTGGGGCGGTGGCGGTGCGGGTGGTGGTGCTTCGGCAAATAATGCGAGAGGCGGCGGTGGCGGCGGTGGCGGCTATACTAACGACAACACGATTTCAATAGGAACTACAGCAAATTATGCGATCACCGTAGGAGCAGGAGGAACAGGTGGCACGGGAACAGGCGGCCCGGGTGGTACTTCAAGTTTCGGCGTATTAGTTACAGCACCGGGAGGTGCAGGTGGTATTGGCGGGGCAGGGACTGCCGGCGGCGGTGGTGCAGGCGGAGCGGGCGCTACCTTTAACGGTGGAAACGGTTCGGCTGCCGTATCAGGCAGTTCTACGGGTGCAGGCGGTGGTGGTGCAGGCTCAGGTGGTAATGGCGGTAATGCTTTCGGAATAACAGGAGGCTTGGCAGGATTATTTGATGGCGATGCAGGAGCAGCAGGTTTTAATTCCGGGACAACAAATGCTGCGGGAAATAATAATACCGCAACAGCTACCACATACGGCGGCGGCGGCGGCGGCGCGGTAAGAACGACATTAACAAGCAGAGCAGGCGGAACTGGCGCTGCAGGTGCGGTAAGGGTTTCAAAATGCGGCGACCCGAATTCTCCGGATGTCTGGTACAGATTTGTAGCAAGCTCCACTAATCCGACGATCGTATTAAGTAATATTGATACAGATCTTGTGGCTCAGCAACCCATCATTCAATTACTCAGTAACGCTGCCTGCGGTTCTCAAACGCAATTGGCAATGTCCAACACGAATACTTTAAAACCTACGTTGGTCGTAGGTACAACATATTATATACGAATTACGACGAATAATTATTTTCCATCCCCTGCTACAGGGGCTTACGGATTTGATATCTGTATACAGGATCCGCTTCCCGTGCCGCTGAATTCTATCGATTATTCCAAATCATACATCAACATCACGGATGGTACTGCAGGCGGTACTATCAACCAAAACGATATCCTTGAGATCAGGGCTACACTTGTTGTAAAAGCAGGTACCATTACGGCTGTTTCTTACTACGATACCCTGAAACGTAATGCAGGATTCATTTTTAAAGACTCTATCGGTACAAGAACAAATGAGGGTAAGAACTTCGCAACATACACTGCCGCATCGGGTGATGATCAGGGCTGGAAAGCGGTAATACCGGTACTCTTGGATACTTCTATACAGATCAATATGGGAACGGGCGCCACATCAGCTGCCGGCGGCGGCGGTACCCTTTCAAATACGTCAAAACCAAGTTTGTTTGGCGGAACATGTGTGATTATGGCTACTTACCGGGTAAAAGTTGATACCGGGGTAGTCGGCTACGGTCGAAAAATAAATTACGGCGGCGGTGCCTTCCGATATACGATCGGCGGAACGGTGTATACGATTTCTTTCCCGCGTGACAGTCTGATCGTTTACCCTACACTTACGGCTTGCTCCGATGGTGTATCGCCGGGAAATCTGATCGGCTCGGCCAATAACGGAAATTTCGGAACACTCCCCACAGGAAGCAGTACTTCAGGTACACAAAACGGGGGAGCACCTTCGATAGGATCCACCTACAATTATGAAACATTTTCTTCCGGACCTAATGACTATTACTTAGGGGTTGCAAACAATACAAGCATCACTAATAATACCATTCAATCGAGTCCTAAACCCGGTTCAAATCGCGTATTTGATCTGTGGGACATTACCGGAGATCATACGGGTGCCGCTAACCCGGCAAAGGGTAATCCTCCCTGCGATCCGGGCCAGCCCGTGAGCGCAGCCAATCCCTGCGGATACATGCTTACGGTGAACTCGTCTTACAGAACAGATAAAGTGTTTGAATACACGGCATCGGGCGTGTGTTCGGAAACCTATTACGAAGTGTCTGCATGGTTCAAAAACTTATGCTCAAGATGCGGCTGTGATGTGAACGGAACTTCCTCCGGATCGGCAACCTATATTCCTACTGCAACGGGAGATTCCTCGGGCGTGAGACCTAATATCGCCATGCAGATTAACGGGATAGATTATTACACAACAGGTGAATTGGTATACCAGGGCCTTAGCGGGACACCGACAGCCACTGACACATTGAATAATTGGGTTCGTCGTTCTTTTGTTTTTAAAACGGCCCCTTTACAAACAAGCTTTAAAGTAACCTTTAGAAACAATGCACCGGGTGGCGGCGGTAATGACTGGGCCATCGACGATATTGGTCTCAGAACCTGTTACCCTACCGTAAGCTACACACCGCCTAATCCGATCGTTTTCATGGCGAGTCCGCTTACCATCAGTGGTACTGTAAGCTCTTATTACAACAGTTACACTTATTATAAATGGCAGAAAAAACCGGTAAGTGGTAGCTGGGCGGATGTTGTTCCTGCAAGTTCGGGTAATGCAACTGCAACTTATAACGGCAGTACCGGTCAGTACGAATACACGATCAGTTACACCATTCCCGGCACAGCTACCATGGCTGCCAACTCCGGCGATGAGTACAGAATGATCGTAGCGAGTAACGTATTAAACCTCGTTAACGGTTGTAACTTCGTTCCTTCCACTACTTTCTCTTTATTACCTACTGATGCTCCCTGTGCTTTAACTGCTGTTAATGCTGCGGTAGCTCCGCAAACCGGTAATATTGACTGGAATAAATTGAGCTGGAGCCTGGGTCATATTCCTACCTGCTGCGAAAGTGCGCTGATTACTTACAACGGGTCTAAAGTGAGCACCGATACTGTGGTTGTTGATATTACAAACGATATCTGTATCATCAATCTTACGTTGATAAACAGTTCAACTACATCAAACCAATTATTTAAAACGATCCTGCATCCGGGCTTCAGCATGCAAATGAACGGTAACGTTCGTATGGGTGCTACGAGTGCGCAATCAACAGACAGTTGCATCTTTATCGCACAGGGCGGCGGAACGATCACTGTGAACGGGAACACCGTTATCGGTTTTCCGACGGATAATGCGTATTGCATATTCGGCAGTTCGCCGGATATCACATTGCCTCATAATTATGTTTTAAAAGGCGATAGTCTTACGTTCAATGCGAAGTCATTTACCAATGATAAGCTGATAACGGTTACAATGAATCCGACAGATACGGCATACCTGGTAAATAATACCAACACTTCACCATATCCGAATGCGGTAACATTTGAGACCCTGAAAATAGGTGACGGCGTTACAGCAACCACCGTGATCACTTCGGGCAGTAATCAAAATTCTTTCCTAAACAACAGGGGAGGCGCATTGGAAGTAACCACAAACGGTACACTCATGCTGCCTGCTGATTACACAATTAATACGAAGACCGCTCCCAACGGAAGTTTGATATTAAGATCAAACTCCGCATTGCTGGTAGGCGGTTACACAGGCGGTACAACGGGCAGTAATTTCCCGGCAAACTTTTTAACCTACAACCTGAATGCACAAAGCTTAGTGAACTATTACGGCGGAAGTTCAGCTCCGCAAACGATCTACGGAACCACTTACGGTAAACTCGAACTGCGTAACGGAATCAATGCTTCGGGGAGCGGAAGGGCTCAGAAAAAATCTGCTGCTGCAATAACAAGCGCCACATCCGTGAATGTAAATCAGCTTACAGATTTTACTTTAGGTACGTTGGGGAGCTCGGCACAAACGATAAGTTCTGCAGGACCATTTACGGTAGCAGCGGGTTCCGGATTGTATTGTAATGCTAACGTTGTTTCCGGCGCAGGTGCATTCAGTATCGGTAACGCAAGTTATCTCGGAATAGGGCATGCGCAGGGTATCTCCACCCCGGGAAGCGCCACAGGTAATATACAAATGACGGGCGGCCGCACATTTACAACCACCGGAAATTACACTTACAACGGTATCGTTGCACAGATCACCGGTAATGGTTTACCGTCAACGGTCAATGATCTTTACATGGATAATCCTGCAACAGTTACAACAGCCGCAAGTCAGATCATAACAGGGCTTCATTATCTGAAGCAGGGGGTTTTTGATATCGGTCTCAACAACAAGATCACCATCACCGGCACAGGTACGCTTAACAGTATCACCGGCAAAATGAAAGCCAACCAGGGTTTGCTGGATATGAACGGTTCTTCGGGAACCGCCCAATCACTGGCGGGAAGCTGGTTTGTAAACAGGAATATTTCAACCTTGGTAAACAGCAACACGAAAGGAGTTACGATCGGTGCTGCGGCTAATGATACATTGCTTATTTCAAGCGCATTACTGTATGGTCCTTCAACGGTCAACTCTGCGATCACTACAAATAATAATCTTACGCTGTTATCACGTGATTCTTCTACGGCAAGGTTTGGCGAGATCGTTACCGGCAGCGGAAACACAATCACCGGTAATGTGAACGTTGAAAAATATATACGCAGTTTGCGCAAATGGCGTCACCTTGCGTGGAACACCGCTTCTTCACAAACGGCTAAACAAAGCTGGATGGAGAATGCTGCTACGGTAAACGCAAACCCCAACCCGGGTTACGGAACGATCGTAACGGATGAAGGAGCAGGCTGGAGTGCCGCAGGGTTTGATTCAAGATCTGTAAGCGGCCCATCGGTAAAATTCTATGATCCGATCGCTAACGGTTATGTGGGAATTCCAAACACCGGTAGCTGGGCGATGAATACGCAATCGGCATATTACAATTTCGTTAGGGGAGACAGGTCCTGTACACCGGCAAATGCATTGACTGCCGCAACGATACTGCGCAGTACCGGAACGCTGAAAACCGGCAACCAGGCATTTACGATCACGGCAAATAAGTTTGGCGCAGTAGGAAATCCTTATGCGAGTGCGATCGATCTGCGTAAGCTGGATACACTTAATCTCACGAGTACTTTCTATGTGTGGGATCCGAAACTTACGGGGTTTTACGGCCTCGGCGGCTACCAAACGGTGTATGCTTCAGGTGCTGATTATCGTGTATTGCCGGGCGGCGGTAGCTATGGTGCTTCAGGAACCGTTGTGGATACATTGGAATCAGGACAGGCGATGTTTGTAAAAGCGCGAGCTACCGCAGGTACCCTTACTTTTAAAGAGAACGCTAAAACGATCGGGTCAAGAACGATGAACAGACAGGAAGAAACAACACCGCAGATCTTTGCGTTGCTTAGCCTTGTGGACCCGACAGAAAATACCTTGGTTGACGGTACGCTTGGTGTATTTGCGCCGGAATTTAGTCCGTTGGTAGATTATGACGATGCGATCAAAATGGCGAATACAAGTGAAAATGTAAGTTTTAAACGTGACGGTCAGCTGCTGGCTTTGGAAAGAAGAGGGGATATCGTTCAAAATGATACCATGTTCATTAACCTTGCGGGTATGCGAATCCACAGGTATCAATGGGACATTAATCCGCAGCATATGGATAGCCCCGGCCTCACAGCGTTCTTTATTGATAAATATCTAAATACCTCAACATCATTAGATTTAGGCGTTTCAACTCCAATTGTATTTGATGTGGTTTCAGCTCCGGGTTCTTATGCCGCCGACAGATTTATGATTGTTTTCAGGCCGTCAACAGTATTGCCTGTTCGCTTCACTTCGATCTCTGCCGTGAGGAATAACGACAAAACAGTAACGGTAAAATTTGATACACAAAACGAAGTGAACCTTCAACAGTACAATATTCAGTATAGTTCAAATGCTGTAAACTTTGCAACTATCGCTACGCAATTACCAACGGGGAACAACGGAAACGGCGCATCATATAGCTACGTAGACGGACATGCGACGGCGGGTACTAACTATTACAGGGTGCAGGCTATGAGCAATAACGGTCAAGCTCAATACACTGCTATCGCTAAGGTTGGACCGCTGTCTGAGATGCCGGGCATGAGCATTTCCCCTAATCCTGTCAGCGGGGGTATTCTGAATATCCGCTTCGCAAATCAGCCAAAAGGAACTTATCTGATTAAAGTAACAAATAAGATAGGACAGCTAATGTATACAGGATCAATACAAATAAGTAATTCTAATACTATTCATTCTGTTCAGCTTGATCCTAATACCGCCGGCGGAAGTTATCAGGTTACGATAACAGACGGAGCCGGAAAATGGACGACGATCAATTTTATTGTAAAATAAATAACCTTAAGAAACGATTACGACCGCCTGCCAAAAAGCAGGCGGTTTTTTTATGGCAACGCAGGGCTTATCAGATTTTCTGATCTGTAATATCAGGAACTAAAATAACCGGTCCCTCACAAACGAACAGGACATGTAGGTTTTTTTCGATACTATGTAGTTTTCAAACTACAGAATCTCTTCGCAACTATCAGAAAATCACGAATTTTCGCTTAAAATTCAGGTAGATCTACGCAATTAAAATACGGGTAATACGGATTCTTTCAACATTTATGCTAAAGCACAATAACATGCGTTAGCATAATGTACCTCACTACAATTTCTGAGAAAACCCTCAAACAATGAAGAATTTTTTAGCTGTACCCAAGGGCTTATTAAAGTATGTTCTTACAATGACGATCATTGCGTACTGTCTTTCAGCAAACGCACAGCAAAACAGTTTCACAGCAGCGTGCACACCACCCTTGCAACCTTCGGCACTTATACTTACGGCGTTTCCCAATTTGGTCACGGGCGTATTTATTCCGCCCGTAGTTCCCGGGTCGGGTTATTTGGTGATCCGCACAAATGTACCTGCCGCACCCCTGGCACCGGTGAACGGAGTTGTGTACACTGCCGGCACATCTGCACTCGGCGGCTATGTGGAAAGCGTTGGTTCAGCTACCTCGTTTACATCAACAGGCTTGTTGCCCGGTACACAATATTACTATTGGGTATACTCTTACAGCACATTTCTTACCTGCGCACCCATAAGTTACAATACTGCAGCACCGCTAACCAACGTAGTAAGTACCTTGCTTTGCGGACTGATAGGCAACAACGTCATTCTTCCCGAAACGGGCAGTGTTGTTTGGACAAGTTTATTGTTTAACCTTGGTCATTTACCGACAGGTTGCGAAGACGTAACGATCACATTGAACGGAATTCTGCCACTGGATCTCACGGTAAACCTTAGCATCAATTCAGATGTGTATGTTCATAATCTCACGTTGGTGAATACTTCGCTTTCCGGCACAAACGACAAGATCTTTAAACTGATCGTTCAACCGGGGGCGCATCTTTACATTTCCGGCGACCTCATCCTTCAGGGTGCGGGCGTACGCGGTGCAGACAGTGTAGTGCTCGTAAGCACAGGCGGAACTTTTATAACAGGTAATGCAACTATCGGCCTTGCGGGAGATATCAGTCCGACGGCAATTGGCGCAGCCGGCGCTGCAACAGATCAAACCACTACGATCGGCGGCGACCTTACCTTCAACTCCAAATCTTCCGTATACGACAAACGCTCTTTGTTCATCATGAACGGCACCGGCGCCCAATCGATAGTCAACAACAGTTCAGCTGCGGGTGGCAAAAAGATCCTTTTTGATAAACTCCGTATCGGAGATGCTGTAAATAATCCAACCGTAACAATGTCCGGTTCTAACGGCGATCTGTACATGAACGATAACGGCGGTTCTTTAAGAGTGAGCACCGGCGCAACGATGATAATGCCTGCAGGCTATACTTTCAATGCAAAAGATATTGCAACAGCGGGTGTTTACAACAGTTCATTGTTGCTGGATAATAATTCAACACTTAAAGTAGCGGGCAATACTGGCGGTTACACAGGCAGCAATTTCCCGGCAAATTATACAACGAACACGATCAACTCTTCAGGCATCGTAGAATATAACGGCAGCAATGCAGTGACGCAAACGGTGTACAACGGCGTTACGTACGGCAACCTGGTCTTATCCAACGGCAGCGGCAGCGGCAGGGCGCAAAAGATAAACACCGGTGCTGTTGTTACAAATAACAGTGTCGGCGTAAATGCACTCACTGATCTTACCCTTGGTGCTGCATTCAGCAGCGCGGGCGCATTCACGGTATATACTGCTGCAGGTTTGTATTGCGCAACAAATGTAATTTCGGGTGCGGGTGCTTTCACACTTCAATCTGCTGCTACGCTGGGGATGGGACATGTGCAGGGAATTACAGCAGGAACGGTTGCTACGGGTAACATTCAGGTTGCCGGCGGCAGAAACTTCAGCATTGCTGCAAATTATTTGTACAATGGTATCGCTGCGCAGGTAACGGGTAACGGTCTGCCTGCAACCTGTAATGATCTTACACTGGATAATCCTGCAACGGTTACTATTGCAAACAGTGAAACCGTTACGGGGATCAATTTATTGAAGCAGGGTGTGTTTGATATCGGTACAAATAAAATGACGATCACCGGTACCGGAACTTTGGTAAGTACTTTAGGTAAAATGAAAGCGAATCTCGGGTTGCTTGATCTTAACGGATCGGCAGGAACGCCGCAAACACTTGACGGTAGTTGGTTCGTAAACAAAACAATTTCTACGCTCATCAACAGCAACACAACAGGAATTACAGTGGCTGCAACAGCAGGCGACAGTTTGCTTATCGCAAGCGGATTATTATATGGTCCGTCTACAACAAACTCCGCTATCGGTACGAATAATAATGTTACGCTTTTATCCCGTGATACGGCAACAGCAAGATTCGGCGAAATAAAAGCAGGCAGCAACAATACGATCACCGGAACAGTAACTGTTGAAAGATTTATCAGTTCAGGCCGCAAATGGCGACACCTCTCATGGCCTGTTAATGCCGCACAAACTGCCGCGCAGAGCTGGATGGAAAATAACAATACCGTAAACGGGAACAGCAAGCCCGGCTATGGTACGATCGTAACAGATGATAACAATACCTGGAGCATCAACGGTTTCGATTCAAAATCTGTAAGCGGTCCGTCCATTAAATTTTACAACAGCGCAACAAACAGTTACACGGGTATTCCGAATACATCATTGTTTCCGCTTAATTCGCAGCCGGCTTATTATGTATATGTTCGCGGCGACAGATCATGCGTGCCGGCAAACAGTAACCTTAGCGCAACAATTTTGAGAAGCACAGGTGCATTGAGAACAGGCGATCAAACATTTGCGGTACCGGCAAATCAATTTGCAGCTATCGGTAATCCTTACGCAAGTGCCATCGATCTTCGCGGTCTTGATACAGTAAATCTTACCACAACATTCTACGTATGGGATCCAAAGTTGACGGGTACTTACGGACAAGGCGCTTATCAAACCGTCTTTACAATGGGTGCAGACTATCGCGTATTGCCGGGCGGCGGCAGCTACGGCAGCTTCGGAACGCCGGTTGATACATTGGAATCAGGTCAGGCGTTTTTTGTAAGAGGAAAAGCAACTGCCGGATCAGTCACATTCAAAGAATCAGCAAAAACAATCGGCGCAAGAACGATGTCACGCCAATACGATGCTACACCTGTGGCTTACGCCATTCTTAATCTGATGGATTCCGGCACGCCTACGATCGTTGACGGCGCAATGGCTGCATTTGATCACCTATACAGCAATGCGGTAGATTATGACGATGCCCTTAAAATGCCGAACACAAGCGAGAACGCAAGCTTTAAAAGAGAAAATACTTTATTGGCTATTGAAAGAAGACAAAATATCACGCAGGATGATACCTTGTTCCTCAACATCACGGGCATGCGTGTGCATCAATACCAATGGGATATCAATACAGAAAATATGAGTGCCGTCGGTCGCACGGGTTGGGTGGTTGACAGTTATCTGAATACCTCAACACAACTTACGCTTGATGCAACAAGCAGCATCGTGTTTGATGTTACAAGTGATCCTGCTTCCTATGCGATAAACAGATTTATGATCGTGTTCAAACAAGCCGGTGTATTACCTGTTCGTTTTTCATCGATCTCTGCATCAAGAAATGCTGATAAAACGGTAACGGTACAATATCACACACAAACAGAATTGAACATGCAGCAGTACAATATTCAGTACAGTGCAGACGGTACACATTTTACAAAGATCGGTACGCAATTGCCAACGGCAAACAACGGCGGCAGCGCATCTTATAATTATGTGGATGGTCATGCTACAGCTGCGGTTAACTATTATCGGGTGGAAGGTAAAAGCATCAACGGGCAATTGCAATACACCGCTATAGTAAAAGTTGCACCGCTTTCAGAAACGGCGGCATTAAGCATCTATCCTAATCCTGTGGTAAAGGGAATTGTGAATATCCGCTATGCAAATCAGGCGAAAGGCGCATACACAGTTACAGTGATCAATGAAGCCGGTCAAACGATCCGTTCAGAAAAAATAAAGATCGACAATCCAGGTACAACCGCGATCATTCAATTGGATGAAAATACCGCTAAAGGAACTTATCACGCGCTGATCACCGATGAAGCAGGAAAAATGCAAAGTACAGGGTTTGTGATCCTTTAAAATGAGGGTTTCAAAGCCGCTGATATTGATCAAAATAGCGTTTAATAAAAACAGCCGTGCAAGCCTTCTTCACGGCTGTTTATGCCTGCAACTCACCACAAAAGAGCGACAATTCCACACTAAAACCTCAGCACTTTCCGCCTTTACTTTCAAATGTATCGTTTGCCATCGCAATGCCGACAAGTGATCGCCATATAAGCCGGCGTCTGCACCTAAGTTCTATAAACTGAATACAAAGGCAAAACAGTAACATTTTCTCTCATTTGTGTGGAAGATAAAGGACACGGCGCACGTGACGATATAAGGCATTTCAAAAGCTTTGCACATTCTCCCGAAATAACCGGGTGTGTAACTTTCGATATAGTTTCTGTTGAAAGCCTTATGGCTACTGCTATTACGTGCTTTCAGGAAATATTTGAGGGCGGAACAACTGTCCGCTTTCATGATTCTGTGCTTCAATATGACCATTCTTCCGGCACAGAATTTATTTAATTGTTAGTGTAGCGATTCATTTCTTAATTAAATATTCCGGTCATGAAAAAATATACATTCTTTGCACTTCTTGCATCAACAGTAATATTCTTTACACTTCGCAGCAACACACGTGCAGCAGACGATATTCAAATTCCAACTTCAGTTACGGCAGACGGTTTTAGTTTACAGGCTTTCGACGCAAAGCTTAATGCAAAAAGCAGGGTGATTACCTGGGCGATGGACGATGAATCTCAGGTGGAGCAATATCAACTCCAAAGAACCGGGTCACCTACGGGCGTTTTTACCACGATCTATAGTTTCACGCCGCTGAAATCAAACATAAATAACTACACTTATTCTGACGACGGAGCGATCAATACCAATACGGTTTACTATCGGTTGGCGATGGTTGGTAAGGACGGTTATGCAAGATTCAGCAATGTGATCTCTTTGAGAACAGATATGAACGTAAAACTCACACTGTATCCTAATCCTGCGATAGATCAGGTGAACATATCTTTCGGTGACGAGGTGAAACGTGCGGATATAAAAATTGTAAGTCAGACCGGAAGAGTAATGGCAGGTACGCAAAACTTTACCGGCAACACTTTTCTTCAGGATATAAGAAATTACCCGGGCGGTGTTTATTATGTACAGGTTAATACCGCAAACGGAACAACAAGCTCAACATTTATTAAAAAACCAATATAGTACAGCAAGCATTGCAGATCTCTCATTTGCGATTGCCGCTTTAATAAGATTCTACCTGAAGTATATTTCAATCAGTTCTTTTCTGATTGGCATATACTTTTTTATTTGTGAATGAAGTAACGGAAAATGTCCGTTAGGAAAAGGTCAGCTACACAGAAACAAATTTTTGCCTGTAGAAATCTAAACCCGGAAATCTGTAATTACGGACTTATCAATTGAACCACGCGCTCAGCGATCATGTCGCCATCCACGAGCTCATGTTCCTTACAAAGTTCGATCGCCTGTCGCGGCATGTAATCCACATCAGCAGTTTTAGGATCCTGCACAATGCTGTATCCGCCCGCATTAAAGATCTTCAGCAAGCCTGCAGCACCGTCCGCATTAGCACCCGATAACAAGATTCCGATGAGCGACGGCCCGAATATCTCCGCTGCGGAATCAAAACTTACATCGATAGAAGGTCGGCTGTAGTGGATCTTTTCAGAACTGTCCAATGCAAAAGTTTGCTCATCCTCCAGCAATAAATGATAATCAGGCGGAGCTACATAAACCATATTAGGCATGATGTCGTCTTTATCTTCGGCTTCTCTCACGGGCATTGTTGTGCGGGTTGCAAGCAATTGAGATAACACGGATTCAGCGTCGTTCTTGCGATGCAGCACGATCATATAAACCATTCCCGCATCAACGGGAAATTTTTCAACAAGCGATAATATCACTTCCAAACTACCGGCAGAGCCGCCTACGATAAGCGCACGATATTTTGTTACTGCACTTTGCGCCATATTTTTTCACGGTTTTCAAACTGCTTAAATTTTTTCGCAACAGGAGAGAAGCGAAGATTCTCTCTGGAACCTAATACAAGGAAGCCACGTTTTTCCAGGCTGTCATCAAATAATTTGAACACCGTATCCTGCAATTCTTTATCGAAATATATCAGCACATTTCTGCAAAGTATCAATTGAAACTCATTGAAGGAACGGTCAGATACAAGGTTGTGCGACGACACGATGATCCTGCTTTTGAGGTTGTCGGCAAATTTTGCCCATTCGTATTTAGCAGTATAATATTGAGAGAAATCTTTTTTGCCGCCGGCAAGAATATAATTTTCCGAATACTGCTTCATGTAAGCCATCGGGAAAATTCCTTTGCCCGTCTTTTCCAACACAGAAGCATTGAGATCTGTTGCGTAGATAAGTGATTTGTGAAGAATGCCGGCTTCTTCCAGCAGAATTGCCATCGAATAAACTTCTTCGCCCGTGGCACAGCCTGCGTGCCAGATGCGGATCAAAGGATGCGTTGCCAAAACAGGTAAAACCTGTTCCCGAAGGATCCTGAAAAGATGCGGATCGCGGAACATTTCCGTTACGTTCACGGTAATTTCATCCACGATATGCTGCAGGTAATGCTCATCCGTTCTCACGCGGTGAAATAATTCTGCAAAGCTTGGGAACCGATCAATGGTCATCAGTCTGTTCACCCGGCGTTTTAATGATGCACGTGCGTAGCCCGTAAAATCGTATCCGTAAATATTATACAATTCGGTGAGCAGCAGATCCAACTCTTCATCCTTTACAATATTTCCTTCCGCATTCGTCATTTCATATATTGGTTCAGCATCATCATCAATTTATCTATATCCACGGGCTTTGATAAATAATCATCGGCCCCCGCTTCAATGCATTTTTCTCTGTCGCCCGTCATCGCCTGGGCTGTCACTGCAAGTACCGGAATATGTCCGTATCCTTTCTGCGAACGTAAAGTCGGGATTGCCTGATAGCCATCCATCCCCGGCATCATCATATCCATTAAAATGATGCCGAAAGCACTATCTTCTTTTAACAACACGAATGCATCATTCATGTTTGTCTTACCGGCCACCGTAAAACCCTTAGCTTTCAACACCGCAGACAGTGCGAAAATATTATTGGGGTCATCATCAATGATCAGGATCTTTTTTTTGTTCATGGGTAAATCATTATGAATGAGAAATGATGGTTGACGAATGCGCTACACTGTACGCCAATGCTGATTCACTATGTGTCATTCCTTTTTATTTTATTATTTACAGAATCTTGTTCTGTGTAAAAAATGAAGATCCGCTGTCATCCTTCCGATCCTTGTCATCTGCAAATCTGCCTTATCACCAACCCCGCGAAGTGCGGAAGAATCCTGTATAAATTAAATCCGTTCCAACCGGTAACATGAGTTACAAACAGCTAAAATATTAAACACGTCCGCATTCACAAGTCATCACTTATTATAAAGCCATACCCTCAACAGCGAGATTAACTGATCCGTATCCACCGGCTTCGTGATATAATCCGACGCACCCGCATTTATACATTTTTCCCGGTCGCCCGTCATTGCTTTTGCCGTAACAGCTATCACCGGTAATTTGCGATACTGCGGCTGCAGCCTGATCTGCTGAATGCTTTGGTAACCGTCCATTTCAGGCATCATCATGTCCATAAGCACAAGATCTGTCTGCGGATTTTCTTTGAGTTGTTTCAGTGCTTCTTTTCCGTCTATCGCGGAAATCACTTTTACACCATGCACTTCAAGCGAGCGTGTCAATGAAAAGATATTTCTCACGTCATCATCTGCGATAAGGATCGTTTTATCTTTCAACACTTCACCGGGTGCGATCGCTTTCTTAAATGTTTTATGCTCTCTTTTATTTTCTTCCATCAGGTGAAGAAACAGTGATACTTCATCCAATATTCTTTGATAAGACTGCGCTGTTTTTACGACGATAGAATCGGCATACTGACGGATCTTTCCTTCTTCAGCTCTCGATAAATTCTTGCCGGTGAATACGATGATCGGCAATTGTTCCAGCCCCGGCGTTTTCTTGATGGCATCAAGCGTTTCGTAAGACTGCTGTGCAGGGATTCCCATATCGAGTATCACACAATTCGCTTCTTCATTTTTCAATGCTTCAATACCATCTGAAACCGATTCTTTTATTTCTGCGGCTACGTTGTAACTCTGCAGAAAATAGGCGAGTGCCTGTGCATGCTTACTGTTCTCTTCCACGATCAACACTCTTTTGAGATCGCTGCTCAATGCCTTTTCTATTTTGCGGATCATTTCACCAACCTGTTCAAATGCCACGGGTTTATTGATAAAATCTACAGCGCCTTTCGATAAACTCTTCATCTTTACTTCCAGCGAAGACATCATGTGCACGGGAATGGCACGTGTTGCAGGATTCGCTTTTAATTCATCCATAACCTCCCAGCCGCTCTTTATCGGCAATTGCACATCCAATAAAATTCCCTGCGGTTGAAATTGTTGCGCCAATGCAACGGCTTCGTCACCTCTCACCGATACAATGCCTTTATAGCCTTGTTTGCGGATATATTCCAACAGCGATTTTGCAAATGCCGTATCATCTTCCACAATGAGCAAACGTTTATCATTTTTTGTGATCGTCTCCCTGTCGTCGGCCACAGACGCAGGTATCACCGTACTCACAAATTTTTCTTCTGCTGATGAGTCGGTTGTTGCCGGTCTCAATTCCGTCTTTTCTTCAGGATGAACAACCGCAACACTTTTACTGTCGATCGGAATGGTCAAAGTAAATTCACTTCCTTTTCCTTCCTCGCTTTTGAGACTGATACTGCCGCCTAACAGTTTCGCCAATTCCCTGCTGATAGAAAGGCCCAGACCCGTGCCGCCAAATTCTCTTCTCGTAGAACCGTCCGCCTGTTGAAAAGCTTCAAATACCGTCTGTTGCTTATCCGCAGGAATTCCAATGCCGGTATCAGTAATGGAGAATGCGATATTTTCCTGCTGCTTTTTGATGCGCAGACTCACAGAACCTTTCCTGGTAAATTTCAATGCGTTTGATAATAAATTACGCAGTACCTGATCAAGTCGCAATCTGTCGGTTTCAAAAGCTACCGGTACGTCGGCGTCTTTTTCAATATGTAATTCAATACCTTTTTCCTTCGCCATCGGGCCAAACAAAGACTGCAGATCCGAAGTAAGCTCAGTCGTTTGCACGGATGCATATTCAAGATCCATTTTACCGGATTCGATCTTCGACAGATCGAGGATCTCATCGATCAGTGTGAGCAAACTCTTGCCGGAATTTTGTATCACGCCGGCATATTCCACCTGATCACTGTTGAGATTCTCCTGGTGATTCTCTGATAATAATCTTGACAAAAGCAGGATAGAATTGAGCGGTGTGCGCAGTTCGTGCGACATATTCGCAAGGAACTCCGATTTATATTTCGTGCTCAGTTCCAGTTGCTCCGCTTTATGCTGGATATCAAGATTGCGCTCGAGGATCATTTCATTCTTTTCTTCCAACATGCGGCTTCTTTCTTCCAATTCACCGTTTGCCTGTTGCAATTCTTCCTGCTGCACTTTCAGCTCTTCTTCAGATGCCTGCAGTTTTTCTGCCTGTGCTTCCAGCTCCGCATTGATGTTTTCCATCTCATTATGCTGGGCCTGCAACTCCTCCGACTGCGCCTGCGTTTCATTGAGCAACGCCTGCAATCTTTCATGGTCTCTTGCACTGTTCACGGCGAGTCCGATATTGAACGCAGCTGTCTCTAAAAAGTTTTCGATCACTTTTGTGAATGATTTGCCCGAACCCAATTCTATAACGCCTTTCAGTTGTTGATTGTAAGAGATCGGAACGGCCAAAACACTTTTCGGAATCACCGCACCGCCGGCAATGTTCATGCGCAATTCATCTTTGCCGATATTATCCAGCAACATCATTTTATTGGATAATGCAGCCTGTCCGGCGAGACCGTCACCGAATTGAATTTCTTTTTTAATATCCGCAAGATCTGCGGCTACAGACGCAGAAAGATTTAATTGGCCCTCATTTTTTACCAGGTAAAAAACACCGGTGTTTGATCCCGTGTAAGCAGTTACATATTCCAAGGCACGGTACGCAAGTGTGTCCGGATTTTTCTCGCCGATCATGATCTCATTGAGCTTCGCCATGCCCTTTTGTTTCCACTCATTATCAGCAAGATCATTAAAAGAGGTTTGCAGCGAACCCGCCATCTTATCAAATGAGTGCGCCAAAGGTCCCAGATTAGCCCTGTCGGCTTCTTCAACCCGTGTGGTAAAATCTCCGGCAGCAATGCGTGTTGAAATATTTTCAATGGTGCGAATTCGGTCCTTTACCTGTTGATTTTGTTTTTCAAGATCAGCCTGCAGCAAACTTCTTTTTTCAAAATCCGCTTTCACCCGAAAGAAAGAAAATACAGTCACCAATATGGCGAGCAATGCGGCGATGATAATAAAAGCAGGAGTGGAGGCGGCAAATTTATTTAGTGTATTTGTTCTGGTGATCAGTAATGCCTGTTCCCTGCTTTTCATGATACCGATCATTCCTGTAAGTGCTAAAGTGGCTTGCCTGCCCGATTCCAGCGTTTCAATACCCACCTCACCCGTGCGTTTTTTTTGCATGATCAGGCTCTGTAAAAAATCAAATCTCTTTTCTATAAGGCCGGTAAGTTTCGCAACATCTGCCTGTTGTGCTTCGTTGTCAATTGTGAGTATAGCGATGGCTTTGTTTGCCGCAATCGAATTCTGCCTTGCATCATCAAACGCGTTTATAAAGCGATCATCAACGGTCAATAAATATCCGCGTTGGCCCGCTTCGCCTTCTTTCACGGAAGTATATACTTTATCCAGTGATGTGATCACATTATTTGTATGATCAACCCATCCTGAACTGTACATAAGATTTTTGATACTCAGGTAAGAGGCAATTGCACTCACCACGAGCAACAAAATAGAAATGGAATAACCGATGAGCAGGTTACGTTTTGATTTGTTCATGCGTTTCTAAAATTCTTTTATCCTCGTTAAGCTTTTGGTTAGTTGTGAATGATGAGTGCTGCATGATGACCGAGGGAGTTATCAATGCGTACTTCATTATTCCTGACGGTTTATGTTGCATTTGACTTCTGCTAACGGCGATCATGGCAACTATTCGCATCAACTAACCGTTTGAGACAGTCATCATTCATCATTTGTGTTGGCTTACCGGCAACACGATACTAAAAATAGCCCCTTCTTCAGGAACCCCTTCTGCACTGATGCTCCCGTTATGTTTGTCAATGATTTTTTTTACGATTGCCAAACCGATGCCTGTTCCTTCGTATGTCTTCCGCTCATGCAGCCGTTGAAAAATACCGAAGATCTTTTCCTTGTATTCACTTTCAAATCCGATCCCGTTATCAGCAACGAGTATTGTAACCCTGTTTTCGCCGTGCTTTCTCTCGAAACTCACTTTTATCAAAGGATCTACATCCTTCTTAGCAAATTTTATCGCATTGATAAAAAGATTTTGAAAAAGTTGCCGCATTTGTCCGGGGATCACTTCTATGTCGGGAAGATCTTCCACTACTATCTTAGCATTTTTTTCCTTTATCAGTAACTCAAGATCGGTAATGGCTTCATGAACGGCTTCCTTCAGCGGTCTGTTATAGAAGTCTGCCTGCTTGCTGATGCGGGAATAATTTAAAAGATCATTTATCAATGTGCGCATTCTTTCCGCAGAATCTATCACCTTTTTAAAATAACGCTGCGCATTTTCGTCTTCGGGTAACCAGGTCTCAAAAATGGCGTTGCAGTAATAGATGATCTTGCGCAAAGGCTCCTGCAGATCGTGCGATGCAAGTGATGCGTACTGTACAAGATCAGCATTGCTCATCTCAAGATCCTTGTTGGACTTCTCCAATGCTGAAGTTCGTTCGGCTACTTTGTTTTCAAGAGATATATTCATCTGTTCCACTGCATCCTGAGCCAGTTTTCTTACCGCGATCTCCGCTTTTAATTGTTCGCTAAGCTCCGCCAGTTCACGCTTTTGAGTATGCAGTCGGGAAAAGGTTTTTACTTTCAGCATCAGCACATCCGCATCAAAAGGTTTCGTCACATAATCAACACCGCCGGAAGTATAACCTTTGGTGATAAATCTTTTATCGATGTTTACCGCGGAAAGAAATATGATCGGAATGTCTTTTGTTTTACTGTATCCGGTCATCGCTTCAGCAACTTCGTAGCCATCCATTCCCGGCATTTGTACGTCGAGAATGATCAGCGAATAATTGTTCTTTAAAACTTTTTTGAGGGCTTCTTCGCCGGAGATGGCTGTATCTGTTTCGTAGTCATGAAGTTGCAGCAGGGTTTTAAGCGAGTAAAGATTCTCCTGCACGTCGTCTACGATAAGTATCATTAAGTTGCCCGAATTTTTGAACGCTAAAGATATAAAATCCGTTTGTTTGCGGAAAAAATACTGCCAAAGGATTTGACCGGTGATGTATACTGCTGTGCAGAGCCGGCAACCGTAAATATCGCTTAAAACATATCCCGTCAGGGAACATACACGGGACATACAGGGGAGATACAGGGATCATACAGGGGAAGTTTCTCTGTTTGTGTTCTATTTGCGTTCTGTTCGTGTTCTATACTTTTCCTATGCAAAGCCTATCATGACAGTATGCTGATCCTATGACAACTACATCCCGAAACGATTAAAATCATTCTCTGCTGTCATTTGAAGTAACACAATCAACTGTGAAAAACTTCATGAAAAATTGATATAACTACTACAGCGATTCCTTCGTATATAAGATACATTTGCAATTCCAATCCAAGTTCCCCCGAATTCCTTCCCGATCCGAGGTTTTTCCTATATCCTCTTGTTTATCAATTGAAATCAAATTTTATGAATAAAATTTACGCGTGCGCTAAAGCGGCTGCAAAGGGTTTTGGTATTTTGATGTTGGTAATGGTTGGAATGGTGGGGAAGAGTTGGGGGCAGGTAACAATTGTGAATTATGACTTTAACTCCGGAACTAATTATGCAACTTTAGTTTCTAATGCTGTTTCCGGAATAACTTCTTCTGTAACTTCTTCCGAGCCCTTTTTAACTTTCGGCGGAACTGCATCCGGAGTATCTGCTTTTACTACAAATACTCCCGGAAGTGCTTTAGCAATGAGTAATTCATCCGGTACAAATACACGATATTTCGATTTTGGATTGACAGGTTCTTTGCTCAGCATTTACAAAACATTTAAATTATATTTTCAGGCACAGAGGTCAGGAACAGGTGCCACAACTACTATGGTTCAATACAGTTTAAACGGGGGTGCTTATACATCTTTTGCAGGTAATAGCTCATCAACTGGAAACGGAACTTTTGCTGAAGCAACCATTATTTTACCAACTGCGGTCGACAATCCTACTACATCGTTGGCTTTCCGTTTACTAGTTAGCGGAGGTAGTGGAAGCAGCGGTACTTACAGAATTGATAATTTCCAAATTCAGGCAGTTGCACCTGTGGTTACACCTCCAACAAAATTAGCAGTGATGAACATTACCCCTGCTTCACCTACTCCCGGAGGGAGCTTTTCAATTACTGTTCAATCACAAGACGGGTCAGGCAACTCGCAAAACGTCGCAGCTGCAACCGCGTTTACACTCACTACAAATGGTAACGCCGGCGCACTTGGGGGAACGCTTACCGGTACAATAGCTGCCGGAGCAAGTTCTGTAGTCATGTCAGGTTTGACCTTACCGAATCCCGGAACAAGCGTTAATATTACTGCAACCAGAACATCCGGCGATAACTTAACTGCTGGAACGTCAGCTGATTTCACCGTGGCAGCTCCGCCTGCAGTAACATACACATGGGCGAACGGTAGTTGCGCATGGTTGAATGCAGGGGCTTGGGCTCCATCATCTTATCCCGGTAATACAGTAGGCAATACAGAACTTGCTCAATTTAATACTGTGTCAGTTTCATCAGGCGGAACGGGAATTAATTTTAGTTCTACACCCGTAATATTTGAACTGGGCGGAATAGAAGTTACAAACGCTTACCCGGGATCAACAGGATTTGCAGTAGGAAATAATTCCGGCAGCTCAGACGGTTCATTGCAATTAAACGGAACTGTAATAAATGGAGTTTCTAATACTATTTTAAGGAATGCAAGCAGTGCAAGTATTACAATTAAAAATAATCCCGGCGGCGCATGCGGCGGTTCAAGAGCGATGGATGTGATATTGGGTAATGCAACAAATAATATCGTAACTATTCAGGGATCGGGTAGCATAATTATGAGCGCTATCGTTTCCGGAACAACTCCACTTACAAAAGACGGAACAGGAACAGGTGTATTTGCCTTAACTGCTGCGAACACATATACCGGAGCGACTGTTGTGAACGGCGGAACCCTCACTACCACAACAATCGCAAACGGCGGCACAGCCAGCGGAATAGGCGCATCAACAAACACTGCCACGAATTTCATCTTAGGCGGCGGTACATTTCAATATACGGGGACAACCGCAAGCACTAACAGAAATTTTACGCTAACCAACGCAACCACATCTTCTATAGACCTGACAAATAACCTGACTATCAGCGGAGCTGCTGCAGCGACAACCGGCTCATTCACAAAGATTGGGGCAGGATCATTGATCTTGACCGGTGCGAATGCATACTCGGGCACAACTACAGTAAGTGCAGGGAAAATACAATTAAACAGGACAGGAGGAAATACTATTCCTGTCGGAAATTCTGTAAATGTAGGAAGCGGTGCAGTTTTGCAGATCAGTCAGAATCAAACTTTGTCCAATGTTACACTTTCAGCCGGTTCAACTCTTACAGTTGATGCCGGTACTACTTTAACTATTACAGGAACACTGACAGTAAATGTAAATGCTGTTGTAAACGGTACGGGTACCGTTACATATACAGGAGCATCAAGTACTTTACTTTATACGGGCACAGGTGCATTAACAGCGGGTATTGAATGGCCTTTGAATACGAATATTGTCACTATCGACCTTGGATCGGTGATAACGCTTAATGTTAGCAAGACGTCACTTGTCACACTTAATTTAAACGGCACCCTTAAAACATTGGCCCTTCAAATAAGCGGTCCCGGAGAGGTACTGAATATAAATGGTACCCTCATAACTGAAAATTTATTCGGGCTGATCGGAACAAACACTACGTTCAACGGAACTTCTCCGACACTTACCCTCGGCAGTTCTTCTACCATTGAATATGCAGCACCGGCCGGAACTCAGGTAATTTCAACAGGGCCCGCTTACGCAAACCTAACCACTTCGGTAGCCGGAACGAAAACCATTGCCAGCGGTATTACCATAGCAAATAACCTTACAATTTCCGGTTCGGTTTTATTGGATGCCGGCGGATCTGCAGGCGTCGGCGGAAGTACAACAAACCTGATCATGACAGGTAGTTCCACATTCAGACAAGGTGGCGCGGGCATAAAGCCTGATGCGAGCGGAACTTACAGCTTGGGTGCAGGTACAACAATTGAATTCGCCGGTATCTCAGCTACTCAAATACGGATTTCTTCACCTGTTCCGAATTACTATAATGTAAATGTTACCGGAACAAATGTATCAACAAGTACAACAGGTGCAAGCATTGGCCTACAGACAGGAGGAACCTTTACCGTGGCCGCTAACGCAAAATTCAAAACACGAAATCCTTTTGGATTTTCAGGAGCCGCGAATACTGCAGTAAGCAGCAACAATAACCCTTTGATCGTTTTGGATCCTGCAAGTACGATCGATTATTCCGAGCCGATTGCCCAATTGATAACGAATCAATTGGCATATGGAAATCTTGAATTAAGTGCAACTTCAGGAACCAAAACTGCACCGTCAGGAACATTAAATATCAGGGGTAATTTTACAAGATCAGGTGCAGCTTTTTTTGATCCAAACGCAGGAATAGTGTTGTTTAATGGAACAACAGCGCAAGGAATATATGTAACAGGTGCAGCAGTCGATTTTTACAATTTGACAACAACAAATACAACAGGTCTTACCGTTTACAATAACATCAACATCAACAGGAAATTATCCATCACCGGCGGCGCAGCATTTAAACTGGATGCAGGTGATGTAACCATCAAAAGCACTGCAACGAATACTGCAGAAATAGGGACGATCACGGGTTCTGTTTCATATCCGGGAGCAGGAAGATTCGTGATTGAAAAATATATTAAAACGCCACGCAAATGGCAATTGCTTTCGCCTGATGCAACCGTTCCTACTTCGGGAACCGTAACCTTCCTGAGCTCATGGATGGAAAACCAATCAGCAGTTGCAAATAATCTCGGTATGTGGGTGACGGGTGTCGGCGGCGCTCCGAATTTTGATGCCGCGACAAGTACGCCGACAATCAAATATTGGAACGGTATAAACAGCGGCGCATCTTATACAGGTATCAGTTCTAAGAATGACAATATTCATGCTTACTCTGCATATATGACTTTCGTTCGCGGTGATCGGGGCAGCACGGGTGCAAATCCCACAGTCTTGGTCCCTACGGTTCTAAGAACGAGAGGGGAGATACATACGGGTGACTATCCGGCCGTTGCCGCAAATGCAACAACTGTACCTGCAGTAGATGGTTTGGTCGCAATAGGAAATCCGTATGCGAGCCCGATTGATTTACGTTTGATCAGAACAGATGCTATTGGCCAAAACCTTACCTTTTATGTATGGGACCCGCAACTTACCTCTTCATCAGTGAGTACAGCATTGGGATTGGGAGCATACCAGACAATCTCGGGTGATCAAATAAACGGATTCACAATTACTCCGGGTGGCGGAAGTTACTCTGTAGGCAATGGCGGATCAATGAATACAATTGAGTCAGGACAGGCATTCTTTTCTCAGGCGCCTAATTCAGGTTTTCTGAAGATTCAATTTTATGAAACTTCAAAAGGAACATTTGCAAATACAGTTTCGTTTAGCGGAACTGCGCCGCAAATACTCGGTGGTTCTTTGTACGCAAAAAACAACGGGGACGATGTTTTAATGGATGGCTTCCTCGTTAAATATGATAACGCTAATAGTAATGCTGCTGATAATGCTGACTCCAAAAAGCTCATCAATACCAACGAGAATATCTCTGTAAAAACCGGCGATAAATTATTATCTGTCGAGCTGAGAAAACCTGTCGACGAATTTGATACGATCCATATCAACATGGCGAATATGCGGGAAAAAGACTACAAGTGGTCCTTCAATATGGGGAACATGGATAAGCCCGGCAGAATAGCTTTTCTGGTAGATCAATTTCTTGGAACAAGCATCGTGCTTGATCTTGCGAATGATAATAATTACGACTTCTCTGTAACATCCACCCCTGCTTCTTCCGCGGCAGACAGATTCCTAATTGTCTTCAAACCGGCTGTTGTATTACCGGTTACATTCACAACCATCAATGCAGGCAGACAAAAAGAAACAGCAGTGATCAGTTTTAAAACAGCCACTGAAATAAATATTCATCATTATGAAATTCAAAGCAGCAATAACGGTACAACATTTACTACAATCGGTAATCAAAATGCTGTCAACAACACGGGCGGATCTGCAACATATACTTATACTGATCTGCAACCGGGGTCAGGTGTAGTGTACTATCATATCAAAGCAATAAGCTTAAACGGCCTGGTGCAATACAGCAAAACAGTGAAGATAGATCCGATCAACGGCGCAACAGCAATGGTTATTTCACCCAACCCCGTAAAGGATAAAACGATTCATTTGCAAATGAATAATCAAACTGCGGGAGCTTATGCGGCGCAACTGATCAATAATGCCGGACAGGTTGTGTTCAAAACTGCATTTACTGTTACCTCAACCTCAGAATTAAAAAATATCAGCCTTAATAAAACGATCACGGCCGGAACTTACACGCTTTCTCTGCAAAAAACAGGAGAGCAGGCGCAGGTGCAGCAGGTGATTGTGTTGTAATAAGCTATACATCTTAGTGAAGGCACCGATCTGATCGGTGCCTTTTTTTGTGTATTAGAATTTCAAAGTTTGCGGGTAAACGCTATAAGGTTTATCAAACCTAATAGGTTTTCGCATAAAAAAACCGGTTTTAATTTCTTACGGTTTATTTTTGCCATATCTAACCTCCGGCAATTTTTCCAATTATCTTTCGAAAGCCATATCCCGAAAAATCTGAACATTAGCTAAACTTCTGAAACGACATGACGGCTTATCCGTCATGCGCTGAATAATAATATGTACATGCGCAAAATTTTTACCTTATTTTTTGTTCTGCTCCTTTGTGCAGACGTACGTGCGCAGGTTACCGTAACAGGAACATCACCTGCAACCTTTGCAAATTATCTCACCCTAAAAGATGCTTTCGATGCCATTAATGCGGGTTCCCATCAGGGCGCTCTGCAATTATTGATTAATACAAATACGATTGAAACTGCAACCGCCGTATTAAATGCAAGCGGCACCGGCGGCAGCTCGTATAGCAGTCTCAATATCGTCGCGGGCGGTACAGTTTCAGTCACCGGTAATCTCGCAGCACCTTTGATAGATCTCAACGGTGCCGATAACGTAACCATTGACGGTTTGTACGGCGGGGTGAATGCTTTGTCATTTATCAACACCAGCACATCATCTGTCGGCGGAACTTCTACGATACGATTTCAATCTGATGCAAATGATAATAAGATCAGGAATTGTTATTTGTTGGGATCAAATACTGCTGTTACAAACTATGCAGGTACTGTGCTGTTTGGCGCTTCGGGTATTTTGGGTAATATCGGTAACCGCGTTGATAATTGCGATATCGGTGCATCAGTCGCAGGTACGCCCTACACTGCGATCGTTTCACGCTCGGGCTCAGCCTCAAACAGCATCGATACCATTTCCAACAACAGGATCTATGATTATTTCAATCCGTCCGGCGCTTCTTACGGCGTACGACTTACGGGACCGGATATACAATGGGTGATCGATGCCAACAAATTTTATCAGACCTATGTAAAAACCGCAGTAACGCCTTCCCTCACAACAGCTGTTTTGTCGGTATGGAGCAATACGATCTCAAATAATGTTATCGGTTATGCCGACGCAACCGGTGGCGGTAAATCAACCTTCATCGGCAGGGCGTCATTTATCGGAATTTACCTCGCAGGAAATTTCACATCCACATCTGTTGTTTCGGGAAACATTATTACCGGTGTCTCTGTAACATCTGATTTTCCAAATTCAGGTTTACAGGGAATATTTTCCGGGATCATCGCAACAGGGAAAGCACAGATCACGAATAATATTATCGGAAGCGCAACCGGCACCGGTGACATCGTGATAACCGCTACAGCATTCGCCGCCGTAAACGGAATTACGATTACAAGTCCCGCGGTATATAACGTCGTATCAGGAAATCAGGTGTCCGGTTTCTCAATCAATAATATTTCCGCAGATGCTGCTTTTAACGGCATTTGGTGCAACAACAGCGGAACTTTTCATGTAGATAATAACATCGTGGGAAGCCTTACAACTGCCAATGCCATTGTGATGGGAACACCCGGTGTTACCACCGCGAAAACAACGTTCAACGGCTATTATAACTCCGGCGCTGCAGATTCACTTTATATTGAACACAATGTGCTGAAGAATATCGTAATCAACGGAGCGGCCTTTACGCAGAATCGCGGCATAGGTAATGTTGCAGCTGTTGGAAAAACGTATCGCGTTGCAGGGAATGAGATCAGCGCAATTTCAATGTCTTCGGGTTTATCGATGAACAGCGGTTTCGATTTTCTTTTAAACAACGGTGATCTCGCAGATCTCTCGGCGATAGACAGTAACTACTTTCACGATTGCAATTTTAATACTACCGGTCTGATACGAGGAATTTATAACGGTTCTGAAGGAATATCATTAACTGTGTCGGATAATATTATCAGCAATATCAACAGAACTGCCGCCGGCGCAACGTTTGGCATATCTATCGCAAACTATTCAACAACGTCGCGAACATTATCGCTTCAGCGAAATACGGTCACCGATCTTAATGCAGCGTTAGGCACAGGCAGTGTTACGGGCATACAGATATTGAATGCCTCATCAACGATAACAACATGCAACGACAATACACTTACTAATCTAAGCTCCGGTACTTCTTATGGTAAAGTTATTTCTTACACCGGTCCGCAAACAATTACTATCAGCAGGAACAGCTGTATAAATGCAACAGGATTAAATGATCAGTATGGTATCGAAGCAAACGTTTCCGGTGGCAGCGGCGCCACGATCAGTGCAAATACGATCCGGTCGATGCATGGTAAAGGCAACGTAAGAACATTCGGGATCGCTGCTTCTGATGTGAGTACGATCAGTGAAAATAATATCAGCGATATCGTAAGTGATAACAACACCGGTTTTGTAAACGGCATTTATACAACATCGCCGACTGCAGATACAAGGATCAGCAATAATATCATCGGAAATATTTCAGTAACGAATCCGAATTCTTCAAATTATATCCTCAGCGGCATCAGCGTTAACGCATATAATGCATCGAGAACTTTTAGCCTGATCAATAATACGGTCTCTGTTACAGCAGGCTCAGGAACTTACAACAGTGCGGCAATTTATGCAGCGGGAACATGTACAATAAAGTCATACAATAATATCGCGATCAATAACTCCAACCCGATTTCGGGTAATGCGGTCGCTTATTTTAAACAAACAAGTGTTATTCAACATAACAATACAGACAGAAACATTTATTACGCCGGAACGCCGAATCCTACTCACCTTATTTGGACAAACGGAACGGTGAGTGATCAAACAATAAACAGGTATCGCTATCGCTGCGGCGGTACGCAGGAGAATAATTCCAAAACAGAGCTTACTAACTTTATCAGCACAACAACAGGTGATGCAAATTATTTACATATTGCTCCGGCGATAGCTTCCTTCGCAGAAGCCGCTGCCATAGCGGATCCTGCGGTAACCATTGATATCGATAATCAAATCAGGAATGCAATATCACCGGATATCGGTGCGGATGAATACAGCGGTATCGTGAAAGATGCAGCGGGTCCGGTTATCAGCATTAATAGTTTTGTTGAATCCTGCAACGGCACAAGAACCATTACTGCAACCATCACTGATGCTACAGGCATTCCGTTGACAGGTGCATTTGTCCCGAAAATTTGGTATACAAAGAACGGCGGCGTTTTTCAAAGTGCACCGGGTGTTTTTGTTTCAGGAATTGCGACAAACAGTGTTTGGAATTTCGCGGTAGATCCTGCAACGATCGGCGGCGGGGTTACAAACGGCGATGTGATCAGCTATTATATTATAGCGCAGGATCTGGTTTCGCCGCAGGCAAATATAAATGCAGAACCTTCCGGCGGACTCTATGCCGATGACGTGAATAGCGTGATAAGAGACGTAACAATTCCTGCAACCTATACCATCGGGTCAGTTGTACCCTCAGGCACCTGGCTTGGCGTTGATAACAATTGGTTCGATCCTGCAAACTGGTGCGACGGTGTACCTACATCAACAAGTGCTGCTTTTATTCCGTCCGGTTTAGCGACATACCCGATCATCACAAGCGGAAACGCAATGGCAAATTCCGTAACACTTTCACCGGGCGCATCCGTGATCGTTTCCGGAACAGCGATCTTTAGTTTGTTTAACAGCATAACCAATAACAGCGGCACTTTTGATGTGAGCAGCGGCACGTTTGAATTTGCAGGCACTGTAAATAATTTTAGCGGTGGCGTTTTTGTAAACTCAACAGTAAAAAATCTTAAAATAAGCAGCGGCAGTATCCTCGGGATCTTTCCGCAGGATCTGTTGAAAGTAAGCGGCAACCTGTTCTTCGGAAACGTGAACGGTAAGTCATTAACAACAAACGGAAACCTGACGCTCTTATCTTCTTCGGCGGGCACCGCTTCCTGTTTGGATAACACGAATAACGGTGCTAACACCGGCAACAGCATAGTGGGCAACGTAAGCGTGGAAAGATATATTCCCGCTTCTCGCAAGTGGCGTTTTCTTTCTGTAAATACAATTGCTGCAACGGGAAGTAACAATAATTTCCGCGACAACTGGATGGAGTCACAGACCCCCGGTACGCACAATTCGCCTTCGGGTTACGGTATGTGGATCACAGACCTGGCCGGTGTACCCGGTGGTTTTGATTCTGCATCTTTTTCGCCAACGATAAAATGGTGGGACGCAGTATCACAGGGTTACTTAGGTATCACTGATCCCGGAACTTATGATATGCGAAGTCACCCGGCATATATGACATTCGTAAGAGGAGACAGAAATGCTTCAGGTTCCAATGCCACATTGAGCTCAACCGTGCTGCGTACTTTCGGAGCTTTACGACAGGGTACCACCACACCGATAACCGTACCTGCGGGCAGCAATTATACAGCCGTCGGAAATCCGTACGCATCCGCGATCAATCTTAAACAACTGAATTATTCTGTTGGCGGCAGCCTCATCGTAGCCGTTTGGGATCCTGCAATGGGCGGAAATTATTCCCTTGGCGGATTTCATTATCTCGCATCAAACGGTCCGGGAAATAATTTCCGGATCCTCATTGGCGGCGGTAGTTATCCTGCGGGTTTTAATTATATAATGAATACCATCGAAAGCGGCCAGGCATTTTTTGTGCAGGGCACGTCCACAAACAGAGATATCAGTTTTACCGAAGTGTCAAAAACAGCAACAGCAAACAATGTATTTTTTGCACCCGCAGCAGAGCAAACAATTACGGGGAAACTTGCATTGAAAGATAACGGCGGTGTTTTTACCGATATGGATGCATTCATGGTTAAATTCAAATCAACTTATAACACAGCAGTTGATCCGAATGATGCAGGAAAAATGGCGAACACATCAGAGAATGTATCCGTAAAAAGAGGCAATGCATTGATGGCGATCGAGTTCAGAAATATTCCTGATGAAACCGATACTGTTCGGATAAATATCACCGGCATGCGTGTTTCAGATTATCAATGGTCATTTGATCTTGATAACATGGATCAGCCCGGAAGAGTCGCGTACCTTGTTGATCAGTTTGTCGGAACAAGCACTCTGCTTGACCCTGCGGGGATGAGTAATTACAATTTCTCCGTTACTGCAACTGCTGCTTCTTATGCGGCTGACAGATTTATGATCGTCTTCAAACCTGCTGCTGTATTGCCGGTAACATTCACATCTATCACCGCAAAAAGACAAAAAGACCTTACCGCATCAGTAACATTTACTATTGCAACCGAAATAAATATTCATCACTATGAATTGCAAAAAAGTAATGATGGCAATAATTTTCAGTCTTCAACTTCCAGCATTCAACCGCTCAACAATGCGGGCGGATCTGCAACATACACTAATACGGATCTGCAACCGGGGACAGGCGTAATGTATTACCGCGTTAAAGCAATCAGCTTAAATGGCGAGGTGCAATACAGCAGAACAGTGAAGATAGATCCGATCAACGGCGCGACAGAGATCGTTGTTTCGCCAAATCCGGTGAAGGATAAAACGATTCATCTGCAAATGAAGAATCAGCCTGCAGGAGATTATGCAATACAATTGATGAACAGCGCCGGACTGATTGTTTATAAAACTGCTGTAACCGTAAAAGAATCAACCGAAGTAAAAGAGCTTGCTGTTGGCAGAACGTTACCTGCGGGAACATACAGTTTGCTTGTGCAAAAAGAAGGGGAGAAGGCGCAGGTATTACAGGTCGTCATATTGTAGCATTACAACTGAATATTATGGCGTTAATATAAACGGGCATCGATATTTTATCGATGCCCGTTTATATTATATTCATGTAGCAAAGACCTATTTTCCGCTCTGCTTTATTTTAGCGATCGCTGTAAATATTCCATAGCTAACATTGCCGGATATTTTTGCGGCCTCGTCATACATAAGAACAGCCTGGTCATAATCTTTTTTTAACTCGAGCAACCAACCTTTTAAGAAGATCATTTGCGCATTGTCCGGATCAAGCACCAATAATTTATTCAGGTCCTCCAGTGCTTTATCGTATTCCTTTGCGCCGAAATAAAGATAAGAACGTTGTCCGTAAAATGATTTGTCACGATCTCCTGTAGCAGGATTATTGAGTTCGAATAATTTTATCTGCGCATTCACCGAGTCTTTGTCAAGCTTGTTGAAATCCTCGTATCTCGCCTGCTCAATGAAATGGTTATATGGATCGCATGTATTGATCATTGAAATTGAAAGGCCTATTAGTTCCTTTCAGTATTTTTCGCTGCTGTCTCCGTATTCCTTCATTGCATCCAATGTCATCTCTTGACCGTATTCCGTCAGTGAAGTCAAAAAGCAATTATTAAGGTCTTCTTCTTTTACAGTTCCCGTTTTTGAAACGTCGGTCAGACAATTACAAAAAGATTCGCTGTAATTCTTTTCCAGGTCATTCTTTTGTGCGAAAGAATAAAAGCTGTCAAATAAAAAAGTTGCGGAGCAGATGATATTTTTCAGGTACATGATTTATTTGCAACTTAAGATAGTTTCAATGATTTTAAAAGCAATTGGAAAACGATTATCCCGCTAAACCTTCGTCTTCAACTTTCCATATAGTCTCGTTATGAAAACTTTCTTCTTTCCCTGCAACAGCATCTTTAATGCTCAGATCTTTGATCAGCACGGTTATCACGGGGGCTTCACCGGGATGTGTGGGTTTTAAAAAAGCAATATAGAGTGTTCCGCTTTGCGGTATCACAGATCTTGTTGGTTTTGCATAATCATCCCTGATTATATCTGTCCAAATACCTTCAAGAGATGCGTTGAGACGATCATAGACCAGAATTTCTGCAAATCGGGAGATGTCGTTTTTATCGAGAGAAACTTCATAATAATTTCCCGGTCTTGATACTAATAATTTTGAACCTGTATGGAGATTCAGTACGTACTTTTTATTGAGAAATTTAAATGTTCCCAGGCCACAACTCATTTGATTGGAATAAGACCTTTTGGAAATTGCGATCGTGCTGTCAAAGCCCTTGAGATAAAGGTCAAATAAGGTTTTGCTGATCGGCTTTATCGTGTCATTCGTTATTGCAAAATGCACAACAGAGCTTTGATAAGAAAATGAACTTATCAAAAATCCTGTGAAAAGTATGATGCAGACTTGTTTCATGTATTTATTGTTATCATGTTTTCTTCCCGCGAATAATTTATGTTTTAGCCGGCGTGTTATTTAAGCGATCATCGGGCTGATGAATTACAAATTAACCATCAATTGCGGATTTACTTTTTTGCTTTTTCACAAATCCTTCAATCTGCCTTCTGTGCCTCAATACATGTACTATCGCATGTTCCATCAATTGTTCGATATCATAAGATTGCTGCCAATTCGTTTTTATTTTCTTGTCGTTGTCGGGTTCTTCGAGTTCATCGTCATAAATGTCCGCAAATAATTCACGGGTGAATGTCATTAGATTTTTGAGGTCTGCTACATATTCCGATGCGGTATTACGAAGGACCAATGCACGTTTTCGTTGTGCTTTATTTTTATGCGCCTGAATATAGATGCCGTAAGAATACCCCGAACTTACAACATGCGCAAGAACGGTTTGGATGGAACGGCAATCGGGGTTATCCGTGTGCCGATCTGCTATCTCCGCCAGATCTTGATCAGACATAGTTGCGATTATCCGTTGAAGGTCTTTCACAGACCTTTCGTATTCATCCATAATTGCTGAAACGGCAGCTTGGTTTCTGTCTGACATCTTTGATTTGCTTGATGATGAAGATAAAGAAAACGGCTAATTCACGGAAGCCAATCTTCTGAGTAGATTTTCTTTCAACCAAACGCAATGGAGGTCAATGACCGCCGACCGGCTTTCCAAGGTCCTGTATGCCGTGTTCCTATCTGTGTCCATCCACGTTATCCGTGTTCCGACTTTTCTTTTACCTATACTTAATCATCCGCGTTTTCAGTGTTCCTTGTCTTTCTCATCACAATTCAGATTCTCTTCAGTATTCAACTTTAATTTTCAACTTCAGAAAATAGACATTGAATGAACCAGCCGGATCTTCCCGAAGTTGAGAAATATGTAAGGGGTCTTTTTAATAAATTCTGCAACGATAGCTTTACCTTTCATAACCTTTCCCATACTGAAGACGTAGTAGCAAGAACGATCGAGATCTGCAATGCAGAAGATGTAAGCGAAGCAAATATGCTTAACGTTACGATAGCTTCCTGGTTTCATGATACCGGTTATTTGTTTGCCGATCCCCGGGTTCACGAGCAGAAAAGCGTGGAGATCATGATGAATTATTTTTACGGCAATAAGATCACAGCGAATATTGCCGTGATCGCAGAATGTATCCTTGCCACAAAGCCGCCGGTTCATCCGAAAACTTTATTGCAAAAGATCATTTGTGATGCGGACACCTATCATTTAGGAACAGATGAATTTTATATTTCCGATGAAAAAGTCTTTCATGAATTTGCCATCCGCCACGAAGGACTCACCCGTCATCTTTTTGCGGAAGGAACATTGCACATGCTGAGGACACATCGCTTCTTTACAAATTATTGTGTCGGGTTACTTTCAAAAAGTAAAGAAGCACATATCAGCTTCATTGAAGAAAAGATAAAGCTGCAGAGTTGA
This sequence comes from Ferruginibacter sp., assembly GCA_965247855.1. Lineage (GTDB taxonomy): Bacteria > Bacteroidota > Bacteroidia > Chitinophagales > Chitinophagaceae > Ferruginibacter. Next base: position 869,380 of record CBDFHZ010000003.1, on the reverse strand, counting down.
TATTCCCAATATCCTGAATAATTTTAGCTTCCCCCTTTTTTACCCGAAAAATTTTCCTTCCCGGTCCTTTCTGTGTTCATTTCTACGCCTTCGAGGCATCATTACAGACTTTTTTATCTTTCACTTTTGCATTTTTATTCTTTAAAGCTAAGCCGGTAAAGGGTTGTGTGTTGTTAACATAAAGGAAACCTTTTCATAATATCACAAATACAATAAAGCATTTTTAAATGTTAATCTTCGCACCCGCTAAGAGAAATGCTGCATTTTTCCTGTGCCATTCTAATCCCCTTGAAAAATAATTTTCCGCCCCGCTGTTGCACAAGTGTGCCCGGCATAACCATTATTTCGACCATTACAGAACTTCATATTAAAAATTCTACAACCAAAACTGCATGAAATCGCTCATCACCTTCCTTATCTCATTTGTAAGGACCATCACCAACATGTTGAAGCAGGTAACTACTACGGTAAAGCACCGCGTATTGTTGCCTGTTGTTTTTTTAAATAAAAAACCTTTTAACGCTTCATCCGCTGGTGGAAATTCCGGTGCATGCATATCTTCATACCGGGAGTTTTTTCTTTCAATATCCAAAGGGTTTTCCTTTTTTGCGATTAAAAACGCTAAACCTCGTGCGTTTCTCTCGTTCCTCATGATTTTTATCATGACCATTTTATCTAATAAAATTTTTGCTCAAACAAATCCCATACCGTTTGATATGTCGACCGGTAGTTATTCTTTTACTAATTGGCCGAGTACTTCAACCGCCGGAACTTACCCGGGTAATATGAGTATTTGGCAACATGCGACATTAGATCCAACACTTGCAACTACATATACTGGAGATTGGACTGCTGCTTATAGCTTTTCATCAAAGTCAAGATGTTCTGGTCAGGGTACAAGTGGGATTAGTTTTGTTAATACAAGTTCCACAAATACGGGAGGAGGGAATGTTGGTGCATCAGTAGTTGCAATAAAGACAACAAATAGAACAAACATACAAGTGTCATGGCTCGGCAGAATTATCTCTGGAGGCGGGACTTTTAATAGTTCAACTCAAGACAGAGCTACTTCCATTCGTTTGCAGTATAGAGTAGGAACAGCAAGTGCTTTTACAGACGTTTCCGGCCCGGTAGAATATTCGTCTTTAGCGTCTGCCTCCACCTATCGTGCCACAGGAAGCACACAAACATTTGGACCTACCACATTACCCACAGCCTGTGAAAATCAGTCAGTGGTTCAATTAAGATGGGTTTATTATTTATCTAGTGGCACACAGGGAGCGAGGCCGGAAATGGCAGTCGATGATATTTCCATTCAGTCTACTGCCGCCACTCCTGCAATAACCCCTCCAACTACAGCCCTCACAGCATTCACCACCACATACGGGACTGCATCGCCTGCGCAAACAGTGGCAATAACCGGCAGCAACCTCACCGGAACGATTACCACTTCAACCGCACCAACGGGGTATGAGCTTTCGAGTAATGGAACAACATATGGTAGCACTGCAACACTACCATCAACCGGTGGTACCTTATATATCAGGTTATCAAATACTGCAGCTGCAGGCGGAAGCTACAATGCTCAAACAATAACGCTCACGAGCGGTACAGCTACTGCGACTGTAACAACTGCTGCAACCGGCAATGCAGTTAGCAAAGCAAATCAAACGATTGCTTTCACACCAACGCTTACTAATAAAGTAATCAATGATCCTGCTGTAACGTTAACAGCTACGGCTACCAGTGGTTTAGCGGTAACTTATGCATCAAGTGATGCGAGCGTAGCAGCATTAACGGGGAATTCATTATCGTTCCCGGGCGTAGGTACAGCAACGATCACAGCGAGTCAGTCAGGCGATGCAAATTACAATGCTGCAACCGGTGTTACACAAACACAAAATGTTTCTGCTGCTGCGGCACAGAATCAAACAATAAGTTTCACACTCTCTTCGCCCGTTACTTATGGCGTGACACCGATTACACTTACCGCCACATCAACAAGCGGTCTCGCAGTAACTTATGTGAGCAGCGATCCTACGATCGCTTCAATAAGCGGATCTGTACTCACGGTGAATAAAGCAGGTTCGGTTACAATAACTGCATCACAGGCAGGAAACGTTTCTTACAATGCGGCACCTGATGTTACGCAAGCACTGGTGATCAATCCAAAAAATTTAACTGTCACCGGCGCCACAGCTTCTTCAAAAATTTATGACGGCACAAACGCAGCTACAGTTACAGGAGCAGCACTTTCCGGTATCGTTGGAACTGATAACGTAGCGCTTTCTGCCGCTGCTGCAACATTTTCCTCTGCAAATGTTGGAACTGCTATTGGTGTAACTACAAATTATACATTGATCAACAGCACAGCAGGTAATTATACCGTATCACAACCTGCAGGATTAAGCGCTGATATAACGCCGAAACCATTAACTATTACAGGTCTTAGTGCAAATAATAAAGTTTTTGACGGGAACAGCACCGCAACATTATCAGGTACCGCTGCATTATCAGGTTTTATCGCAGCTGATATTTCTGACATTGTATTAGGCGGAACTGGAATAGCAAACTTTACAAGCACAGCGATCGCAAATAATATTCCTGTTACAGTTACAGGGTACAGCATCAGTGGCAGTGCTTCGGGTAATTATACGCTTACACAACCTGCTGGCTTAACAGCAAGCATTACCGATCAGCTAGTATATATTAATACCTTCGACGGGTCCGCTGCATGCCCTACACAAGGAAATATTCCTGTAGCAGCTTCAATGGCAACAGGTACGCCGTTAACAAGATCAGTTATAACGTGCCAAAGTACCGGTAGTGTTTTCAATTCGACCACATTAAATAATACGGCGAGCGTTTCGGCAACTTCATATATTCAATTCAGTGCTACAGCAAACGCGGGGTATAAACTGGATATCAGGTCAGTCTCTTTTTTCCGTCAGGTTAGTACTACTGCACCAACTTTACTTGAAGTAGCATACAGTACAGATAACTTTGCAACCTCAACGACATGGGGCAGTGCGCCGGTATCGCCGGTCACAGGAACAGTCGCCACATGGGACATGACAGATTTTTCTACTCCAACTGCGGGTACGGTAACATTCCGTATTTATCCTTACGGAACGCAACGTACCGACGGAACTGCTTCATCTGCAGGCGGTACTTTCAGACTTGATGATGTCAGCATTTATGGAAATGTAACTGCTGTTGCACAAGGATCTACTGCCGCCGTAATTTCAAATGGCACAGGTAATAGTTCGGTTTGTGCAGGAACAACAGCAAATATTAAGGTTGCTATTACCGGGGGTACTTCTCCTTATACCGTAGTAATTAATCCGGGAGCAATCACAGTAAATAATTATGTAAGCGGAACAGATATTCCGGTTACGCCTTCAATAAATACAACATACACTTTAGTTTCTGTTACGGATGCAAACAGCACAGCTGGAACAGGTAACAGCGGGTCAGCGATTATCACGGTTACTAATCCTACAGTCACCGCAACCGCAGGCACGGGCGGAACAATTTCTCCGAACGGCACAACTACATTAAGTTGCGGCGGTACACAAATTTACACGATCACTCCATTGTCATGTTACAGCATAGCTGATGTATTGGTTGATGGTGTGAGCGTTGGTGCAGTAGGAACATACACATTTACGAATGTAACCGCTCCGCATACAATTTCTGCGAGCTTCACGCAAACAACTTACACAATTACTGCAAGCGCAGGAACAAACGGAACAATCTCACCAAGCGGTGCGACTTCAGTGAACTGTGCTGGAAATCAAACTTACACGATCACACCTGCATCATGCTATACAATCGCTGATGTGTTGGTTGACGGCTTGAGCGTTGGTGCAGTTGCCACTTATACTTTCACAAACGTTACAGCAAATCACACGATCTCTGCAACATTTGCCCAAACTACTTACACAATCACTGCAAGTGCGGGAACAAACGGAACGATCTCACCAAGCGGTGCGACTTCAGTAAACTGTGCTGCAAATCAAACATACACGATCACACCTGCATCATGCTATACAATCGCTGATGTGTTGGTTGACGGCGTGAGCGTTGGTGCGGTCGGAACATATACTTTCACAAATGTTACAGCAAATCACACGATCTCTGCAACATTTGCCCAAACTACTTATACAATCACTGCAAGTGCGGGAACAAACGGAGCGATCTCACCAAGCGGTGCGACTTCAGTAAACTGTGCTGCAAATCAAACATACACGATCACACCTGCATCATGCTATACAATCGCTGATGTGTTGGTGGACGGAGTGAGTGTTGGTGCATTAGGTACGTACACATTTACAAATGTTACAGCAAATCACACGATCGCTGCAACATTTGCAGCAACAACATATACGATCACTGCAAGCGCGGGAACAAACGGAACGATCTCACCAAGCGGTGCGACTTCTGTTAACTGTTCTGCAAATCAAACATACACGATTACACCTGCTTCATGTTATACAATCGCTGATGTGTTGGTTGACGGCGTGAGCGTTGGTGCGGTCGGAACATATACTTTCACAAATGTTACAGCAAATCACACGATCTCTGCAACATTTGCCCAAACTACTTATACAATCACTGCAAGTGCGGGAACGAACGGATCGATCACACCAAACGGTGCGACTTCAGTGAACTGTGCTGCAAATCAAACTTACACGATCACAGCTGCTTCATGCTATACAATTGCCGATGTACTGGTTGACGGCGTTAGCGTTGGTGCGGTTGGTACTTATACTTTCACAAACGTTACAGCGAATCATACGATCTCTGCAACGTTTACCCAAACAACTTACACAATCACTGCAAGCGCCGGAACAAACGGAACGATCTCACCAAGCGGTGCGACTTCAGTAAACTGTGCTGCAAATCAGACCTACACCATCACACCGTCTTCATGTTACAGCATCGCTGATGTGTTGGTAGATGGTATTAGTGTTGGTGCGGTTGGAACATATACTTTCACAAACGTTACAGCAAATCACATGATCTCTGCAACATTTGCCCAAACTACTTATACAATCACTGCAAGTGCGGGAACGAACGGAACAATCTCACCAAGCGGTGCGACTTCAGTAAACTGTGCTGCAAATCAAACTTACACGATCACACCTGCATCATGCTATACAATCGCTGATGTGTTGGTTGACGGCGTGAGCGTTGGTGCGGTCGGAACATATACTTTCACAAACGTTACAGCAAATCACACGATCTCTGCAACATTTACACAAACAACTTACACAATCACTGTAAGTGCAGGATCAAACGGAACGATCTCGCCGAATGGTCCTGCAACAGTGAGTTGCGGCACAAACCAGACATTTACGATCACCCCGGCATCATGCTACACGATTTCAAATGTGTTGGTTGATGGCGTAAGTGTTGGCGCGGTCGGAACTTACACTTTCACAAATGTTACAGCGACTCACACGATCTCTGCAACGTTTGCCCAAACTACTTACACGATCACTGCAAGCGCGGGAACAAACGGAACCATCTCACCAAACGGTGCCGCTTCGGTGAACTGTGGCGCAAATCAAACATTCAGCATAACGCCGGACGGCGGTTATATCATTGCTGATGTATTGGTGGATGGTGTGAGCGCAGGTGCAGTTGGTTCTTATACATTCTCTAATGTATCTGCTTCACACACGATCTCAGCGAGCTTTATCGCAGGAACAGTTACGAATTATACGATCACGGCATCTTCATCTGCAACGGGCGGATCAATTTCTCCGAACGGAACGATCGCCGTTGCTCCGAACAGCAATCAGACATTTAACATTACCGCGGCTTCCGGCTATACGCTTACAAATGTAACCGTTGACGGTGCTTCTGTTGGAGCGGTAACGAGCTATACATTTACTAACGTTACAACCAATCATTCTATCAATGCGGTATTCAAAGCGACGGTAAGTGCAGATCCTACATTGGTATCTGCGGAGATCACAGATATGTCGTCAGGAACAATTGATCCGAATCTGATACCGCTCGGTTCTTCGAATAAAGTTTTCGTAACGATTCAAAACCTTTCGATCGGCGCAACAGAAACAATTCCTTCAGGTACAACTAAAGTCAGAATAGACCTGGGAAGCAAATTAAAACTTGATCCGGCATATAATCTTGCAACAGCACCGCTTAGTAATTTCTTTGCATGGAGTAAAGTTGTGGAAGCCGGTAATGATGTGATCTACGGAGATCAGATCGCCGATATTCCTAACGACTTCCTTGATCAAACTTCTTTCAACGTTAATGCAACGACGATAGGCACCTCTTTAGTTGATGTTGATTTCCTTATTACAAATCAAAACAATCCTTCTTATTTCTTTGTTGATCAAAATCCGACGAACAACAGCGCAAACGTTAACTACACAGTTATCAGTAACCTGAGTGTTTCAGTGGTAAGTCAAACTAATGTTGCATGTTTCGGAACTTCAACCGGTTCGGCAACAGTTTCGGCTACCGGCGGTGCAACACCATATCAATATAAGATCGGAACGGGTGCATACCAATCAAGCCCTGTATTCACTGCACTTGCAGCGGGCAGTTATATAATAACTGCAATGGATTTTGCAGGACAACTTGCAACAACCACGGTAACGATCTCACAACCTGCGGCTGCATTAACTGCGGTGTTGACGAGTCAGACAAATGTTGGTTGCTTTGGCAGCTCAACAGGATCGGTTGTTATCACCCCGTCAGGCGGTACAGCAGGTTATACGATCACACCTGCACAAACAGGTCTTGCAGCAGGAACATACACATTCACAGTCACAGATGCTAACGGTTGTACGACAACTGTGAATGCAACAATCACACAACCTGCGGCTGCATTAACTGCGGTGTTGACGAGTCAGACAAATGTCGGTTGCTTCGGTAACGCAACAGGATCAGTTGTTATCACGCCTTCAGGCGGTACAGCAGGTTATACGATCACACCTGCACAAACAGGTCTCGCAGCAGGAACATACACATTCACTGTAACAGATGCTAACGGTTGTACAACAACTGTGAACGCAACGATCACACAACCTGCGGCTGCATTAACTGCGGTGTTGACGAGTCAGACAAATGTCGGTTGCTTCGGTAACTCAACAGGATCAGTTGTTATCACGCCTTCAGGCGGAACATCAGGTTACACGATCACACCTGCACAAACAGGTCTTGCAGCAGGAACATACACATTCACTGTAACAGATGCTAACGGTTGTACAACAACTGTGAACGCAACGATCAATCAACCTGCGGCTGCATTAACTGCGGTGTTGACGAGTCAGACAAATGTTGGTTGCTTTGGCAGCTCAACAGGATCGGTTGTTATCGCCCCTTCAGGCGGTACAGCAGGTTACACGATCACACCTGCACAAACAGGACTTGCAGCAGGAACATACACATTCACTGTAACAGATGCTACCGGTTGTACAACAACTGTGAACGCAACGATCACTCAACCTGCGGCTGCATTAACTGCGGTGTTGACAAGTCAGACAAATGTCGGTTGCTTCGGTAACGCAACAGGCTCGGTTGTTATCACGCCTTCAGGCGGAACATCAGGTTACACGATCACACCTGCACAAACAGGTCTTGCAGCAGGAACATACACATTCACAGTCACAGATGCTAACGGTTGTACGACAACTGTGAATGCAACGATCACACAACCTGCGGCTGCATTAACTGCGGTGTTGACGAGTCAGACAAATGTCGGTTGCTTCGGTAACTCAACAGGATCAGTTGTTATCACGCCTTCAGGCGGAACATCAGGTTACACGATCACACCTGCACAAACAGGTCTCGCAGCAGGAACATACACATTCACTGTAACAGATGCTAACGGTTGTACAACAACTGTGAACGCAACGATCACACAACCTGCGGCTGCATTAACTGCGGTGTTGACGAGTCAGACAAATGTTAGTTGCTTTGGCAGCTCAACAGGATCAGTTGTTATCACGCCTTCAGGCGGAACATCAGGTTACACGATCACACCTGCACAAACAGGCCTCGCAGCAGGAACATACACATTCACTGTAACAGATGCTAACGGTTGTACAACAACTGTGAACGCAACGATCACACAACCTGCGGCTGCATTAACTGCGGTGTTGACGAGTCAGACAAATGTTGGTTGCTTCGGTAACTCAACAGGATCGGTTGTTATCACGCCTTCAGGCGGAACATCAGGTTACACGATCACACCTGCACAAACAGGCCTCGCAGCAGGAACATACACATTCACAGTCACAGATGCTAACGGTTGTACAACAACTGTGAACGCAACAATCACTCAACCTGCGGCTGCATTAACTGCGGTGTTGACGAGTCAGACAAATGTCGGTTGCTTCGGTAACTCAACAGGATCAGTTGTTATCACGCCTTCAGGCGGAACATCAGGTTACACGATCACACCTGCACAAACAGGACTTGCAGCAGGAACATATACATTCACTGTAACAGATGCTAACGGTTGTACAACAACTGTGAATGCAACGATCACACAACCTGCAGCTGCATTGGTTGCTGCAGAGACGCATACCAATGTAACCTGCTTCGGCACATCAACAGGAACTGCAACGATCACTGCAACAGCCGGTACTTCACCTTACACAGGAACGGGAACGTTCACCGGTCTTGCAGCAGGAACTTACAACTATACAGTATCCGATGCAAATGGCTGCACTTCAGTTGTAACAGTTACCGTCACACAACCTGCATCAGCATTGGTTGCTGCAGAGACACATACCAACGTAACCTGCTTCGGTACATCCACAGGAACTGCAACGATCACTGCAACGGGCGGTACTGCACCTTACTCAGGAACGGGAACATTCACCGGTCTTGCAGCAGGTACATACAACTATACAGTATCCGATGCTAACGGTTGTACTTCAGTTGTAACAGTTACGATCACACAACCTTCTGCAGCGCTTGTTGCAGCAGAAGCACATACCAATGTAACCTGCTTCGGTACATCAACAGGAACTGCAACGATCACTGCAACAGGCGGTACGTCACCTTACTCAGGAACGGGAACATTCACCGGTCTTGCAGCAGGTACATACAACTATACAGTATCCGATGCTAATGGCTGTACTTCAGTTGTAACGGTTACGATCACACAACCTTCTGCAGCGCTTGTTGCAGCAGAAGCACATACAAACGTTACCTGCTTCGGTACATCAACAGGAACTGCAACGATCACTGTAACAGGCGGTACTGCACCTTACACAGGAACCGGAACATTCACGGGGCTTGCGGCAGGTACATACAACTATACAGTATCCGATGCTAACGGTTGTACCTCAGTTGTAACGGTTACGATCACACAACCTGCATCTGCGCTTGTTGCTGCGGAGACACATACCAACGTAACCTGCTTCGGTACATCCACAGGAACTGCAACGATCACTGCAACGGGCGGTACTGCACCTTACACAGGTACAGGAACATTCACCGGTCTTGCGGCAGGTACATACAACTATACAGTATCCGATGCTAACGGTTGTACCTCAGTTGTAATAGTTACGATCACGCAACCTGCATCAGCAATAGACGCAACGGTAACATCTCAGGTGAATATCGGTTGCGGTGCAACAACAGGAAGTGTTACAGTTACTGCAACAGGCGGAACACCTGCAGCAACCGCACCTTTCTATCGATATAAACTTGATGCAGGTGCTTATCAAAACAGCGGAAGCTTCTCAGGATTGAGCGCCGGCTTACACATTGTGACTGCAATGGATGCAAACGGCTGTACGAAAACGGTAAGCTTTACAATAACGCAACAAACAGCACCTACGGATATTTCATTAGGAAGTGTGTTTGATAATAACCTTTTCCCTAACAACGGTGATGAAGTAAACGTGGTGTATAACATTTCCGAGCTTGCCGGTACTGCTGCAAATCCTTCGGTATTGCGCATCTTTAAGCCGTCAGGATATAATGTAACATTTGATAATCTTGCAACAACTGTTGCTATCGGTTCTACGAACTACACAGTGGAGAATCCGATGTGGACATTAACTTCTACAACGGGTCTTTATTATGAATTCTCAAGAACAGGAACGGCTAATACTATTAATTGCAACAGCTTCCTGAGAATCGCATTTAAAGTGAAACGCAATACCGTGAGTAAGTCGAAATTCAATGTGAACGCACAGTTCAGATTAGCGACAGGAGAAGTTATTTCGGGTAACAATACGAACTCGATCATCATGATAGGAGAGTAGTAACATTAATCACAAATAAGTATAGCAATATATTCTGAACACCAAAACAGGCACAATGAAAAAAATATGTTTGATATTATTTACAGCGATAACGGTATCCGCACAGGCGCAATACCCTGTGTACAGTAGAGGACAAAGCATCGTTTCTTATACCGATCCTGCATCAGGCGGTTTGCAATTTAAAAATTCAAACAATACTTCCGCGAACGCTGACCGTCTGGAAGTGGGAAAACCGGTAAAATTATCGCTGAAGCTAAGCAACAACAGTTTGCAAAATGCAGTACCCGCGGGGTCTTGCCAGTTGAAGATCACACTGGGTTCAAAATTGAAACTCAATGTGAACAATATGTCGCAGTTGACAAACCTTCCGCTTACCAATTATATCCAATGGGATCTCACATCGATGTCTGCTTTTGGTCAGGATATTATTACCGGTAAACTTATTCAGGATCTTCCTGCCGGTTTTTCGGCTGATCTTGATTTTACGGTACTGCCTTCAAAAGAAGGAGCTTCATCAGTAACCTGTCAGTTGTTGATCACAAATGACGGCGGAACCCTCATCTCTGATATTGCCCCGTCTAATAATTTCGGTATCGCGGATTACAACAACATCAAAGCTTTCGGGATCCAATTTTTAAGCTTTGGTTCACAGGTACACGGTTGCGCTGCTGACGTGAACTGGGCGATCTCGGATAAAGATCATCAAACAGTAAATTATTATATTGAAACGTCGGAAGACGGCCTGAATTTTACAACCGAAAGACAAATACCGGCAACGGCTGAAACGGCATATCATTTTTTACTTCAGGATCTCAGCAGCAAAGTGATCGCGGTAAGAATTAAAGCCGAGTCAAGTGACGGACGATTCAGCTATTCGGAAAAGGCTTCGATTTCTAATCTTTGTAACGGGCGTTTTGAAATTGCTGTATACCCGAATCCGGTGAGCAAAGAAAGTAATAACGTAATGATCAACGCGAGAGCAGGGATCTTCAACGGAAGATATTCGATCAGACTGATTGATGCTGCAGGAAAAGAAATAAAAAGAACAGAAATAAATACTAATAACCAATTGCAGGTAAGATTTTTTACCGGCGTAATTTCTTCAGGTAATTATGTAATCACGGTTACAGGCAACGACGGCAAGCCTGAGTCTATTCCGTTTATAAAATTATGAGAAGAGAAAATCTATTGAGGAAAATGGTAAGATCATATCAGAACAACATTTGTAAAAAGGCTTTGCTGACATTTTTGTGGGCGGCCTTTTTCCTGTTTTCACAAGCGCAAACCGCAACGGCAATTTATGCAGATCCGGCGGTAATATCTTTTGACATCACTACGGTGAATGACGGAGTTGTAGACCCGAACAATCTTTTCACCGGTACGGTGTATAAGTTGAAGCTTAGTATCGTAAACCTGGATCAGGCACATCCGATTCCCAACGGAACCTGTGCCGTGCGCATAGGACTCGGCTCTAAGATGATCGTAGATCCCGCATATGATCTGGCGAATGCGCCTTTCAGTAATTATTTTTCATGGACAACCACGACAACAGGCGGACAGGTGCAAATAAACGGAGCCATCATAAACACATTGCCGCCGGATTTTTTAGCTGATCTTTCTTTTAACGTGAAAGCGGCAACGATCAATACCACGGGCAGCTCAACGGTATCTTCCAATTTTTTGATCACGAATGATAATCCGGCATTTCTTTTCTCCGATCAGAATCCGACAAATAATTCGGCAAACCTTTCATATGCATTTACTTTCTTTGGCCCGCTGCCGGTGAATATCACTTCGTTCACTGCTGCGAATAATGATTGCACGATCAATGCAAACTGGTCGGTAGGAGAAGAAATTAACCTGAGTAAATATGAATTGGAGATCAGCAATGACGGAATTAATTTCCGCAAAGCCGGAGAACAGATCGCTCTGCATAATTCACAGTATAGCCTCAAATATGATCTCAAAGAATCTGAGAGATCAAATCTGTTGTTCCTGAGAATAAAAAGCATCAATTCTGACGCCACATTCAAATACAGCAGTATCATTTCTGTAAACGGAACCTGCACAAATAAAAACCCCGCTGATCTCTATGCATGGCCTAATCCGCTTTCAGGAAATATGCCGCTTCACATCACAAGCAGGAATAGTTTATTCAACGGTAAATACCTGATCATGATCATCGGCAGCAACGGAGCCTTGTACGGACGCGGTTCTGCAGACCTGCATCAGGTAAGCACATTCACTTATCAGCCTGATATTACGCTTGCGGCAGGTAAATATTTTATGATCTTTACAAATATTCAAGACAATTCAAAACAAGTGATCAGCTTTGAGAAATTATAAAATAAGAGGCCTTTATTGACGACTGTTTTTTTTGAAAATAGTTGACGACTAAGCGAACCGTTTCATTAATGAAGCGGTTCGCTTTTTTTGTGAGGTGACTGAGATGAAACAGGCTTATTTTCTCTGCTATATTTTAATTTTTTACATTCATGATTTAGTAACGTTCAGGTAACTAAAAGTTTCCTGTTTAGCATTTTTTTAGGTTCACATTTGCGGCATATTTCAAAAACGAAATTTTATGCAACAAATGAAAAAACTTTTACTTTTTATCACGATGGTTCTGGCTTATGCGATCTCGCATGCACAGGAAACTACATCGGAGATCCAGGGAAGGATCACTGATGAATCCGGAAAAACACTTACCGCGGCTACAATCGTTGCTGTTAACGTTCCGAGCGGTACGAAAGCCGCAACGACCAGCAGAAACGACGGACGATTTAATCTTACAAATTTAAGAGTAGGCGGGCCTTACACAGTTATCGTTACTTCTGTGGGTTTTGCAGAACAAAAGCTGGAAAACATCACATTGTCTTTGGGACAGGTGTACAATGCGGATATTGTGATGAAGACTACAGCTACAGAGCTTGCTGCTGTTACGGTTGCCGGAACACGCCAGAATAAAGTGTTCAACAACGGTCATACCGGTCAGCAGGAGATTATCAACAGAACGCAGATCGAAAGATTGCCGACATTGAACAGAAGTCTGCAGGATTTTACAAAACTTGAGCCTACAGCAAACGGGTTAAGTTTTGGCGGCAGAAGTAACCAATACAATAATGTTACTGTAGATGGTGCAAACTTTAATAACTCTTTCGGTTTGCAAAGTACATTGGGCGGACAAACGAATTCGCAGCCGATCAGTCTGGATGCGATCGAGCAGATCCAGGTGAGCGTATCTCCTTATGATGTACGCCAGGGTGGCTTTTCAGGCGCAGGTTTGAATATCGTTACCCGCAGCGGTACGAATGAATTTAAAGGATCTGTTTATACCTATTTAAAAAGCGAAGGCACGCAGGGCTACAGAGTAGGGCCGGTTGAAGTAGTTAAAACGGATCTTAAATATAACCTCAGAGGTGCTTCCGTAGGCGGACCGATCATCAAAAATAAATTGTTCTTCTTTGTGAGCGGTGAGCAGGTAAGACAGGAAGTTCCTGCAACAAGCTTCATTGCTTCAGATGCTAATCACGCGGTTGCCGCAGGAAGTGTGTCATTTGCAAATGCAGATACACTTACACAGTTAAGCAATTTTCTTAAGTCAAAATTCGGTTACGATCCCGGCCCTTTCCAGGGATACAATCAAAAAACGCAAAGTGATAAGATCACTGCCAAGATCGACTGGAACATCAATAACAGCAATACATTTACAATCAAATATAATTACCTGAAATCTTCTGCCGATATCCTGCCAAGCACGAGCCGTAACGGTTTTACAGGATTTATTTCCGGTGGTCAGCCAAGCAATACTTCAATGCCTTTTCAGGGTGCTGGATATGTGATCAACAACAACTTTAATATTTTTATTGCGGAGTTGAATACACGTTTCAGCAACAGAGCTTCAAATAAATTCCAAATCGGTTATACGGCTTTGCGTGATTTCAGAAGTCAGCAAGGTGCAGCAAATACTTTCCCGCTGGTTGATATTTTATCAGGCGGAAATATTTACACCACGTTTGGTTACGAACCTTTCACCTACAACAATAAACTTAATACAGACGTATTTCAGATCTCTGACATTTACACATTTTACAGAGGCAGACACGAGATCACCGCAGGTACGCAAAACTATTTCAGAAAATACCTTAACGGTTTCGCTCCTGCTTACGAAGGTGCTTACCAGTTTGCAAGTTTACAGGCTTTTTACAACAGCGTCAATCTTGGTACACCTGCTACAAGATATGCATTGCAATACTCTGCATTACCTGACGGCAGTTTCCCTTACGCAAGAACAGGTGTAAATGAGATAGGTGTTTTTGTTCAGGATAAATTCCGTGTAACAAAAAACTTTACGCTTACTTACGGTTTGCGTGCAGATAACTCAAGCTACAGAGCATCATTTGATCAGAACCCGAATTTCGCTGCGCTTACTTTTGCCGGCGGACAGCATTATGATGTAGGGCAAAAACCTGCAGACAAACCGCTGATCTCACCGAGAGTAGGGTTTAACTGGGATGCATTGGGAGACAAAACATTGCAGATCCGTGGTGGCGGCGGAATTTTCTCCGGTCCGCCGCCGTTCGTTTGGATCAGTAACCAGGCGAGCAATAACGGTGTGCAGTTCGGTTCATTGGTATATCCGGCAGGAACAACACCGGCACCTGCTTTCAATACAAATCCTGATGCTTATCGTCCTACTTCGGGTGCTGCCAATCCTAATTATGGTATCGCAGTAACTGATCATAATTTTAAATATCCTCAGGTATTGAAAACAGGTTTTGCGGTTGATAAAAAATTCAAAGGTGAAACGATCGTAACGATAGAAGGTACTTACACGAAAGATATCAACGCGGTTTATTTTTCCAATATAAACCTGAACGAAGATCCGGCTAAGTCTATCACGCTGGCAGGCGCGGATAATAGGGTACGTTACGCAGGTGTTACCGGCAGCAGCAATAAGATTTACTCAGGTGCGGGTGGTGCAACGGCAACGAATCCGAATATTTCTACCGCCATATTGATGAAGAATACGAATAAAGGTTTTTCATACACTGCAACGGCACGTGTTCAAAAAACAATTAAGAATTTATTCATGAGTGTTGCCTACACTTACAGCCGTTCTAAAAATACAGCTGAAGCAGGAAGCACTGCCGGCGGTTTATGGAGCAGCAGACCTGTATCAGGCGATCCTAATGCAGCTACGCTTGCTAATGCAGCATGGTATCAGCCACACCGTGCAGTTGCTTTTGCTTCTTATAAATTCTCTTACGCCAAATATTTTTCTACAAGTATCGGAATGTATTTTGAAGCAGCACCCGCGGGCGTCACTTCTTATGTATACAACGGTGATCTTAATAATGACGGTAATACGGCGAATGACCTCATTTTCATTCCTAATGATAAGTCTCAGATCAATTTAGTAAAATCGGGTTCAGGTGGTCTTGGTACCGGCACATCTGCTGATGTGAGAACGCCGGCACAGATGTATGCACAGTTGAGCAACTTCATCAACCAGGATAATTATCTTTCAAAACATAAAGGTCAATATGCTGCAGCAAATGCTGTTACACTTCCTTTCTATAAAAAACTGGATCTTAATATTACGGAAGACATTTCTGTGAAAGCCGGTAAAGACAGGCATACGGTAAAAGTTTCTTTGGATATCCTGAACGTCGGAAATTTGATCAACAGAAACTGGGGATTAATTAAAACACCAGTGCTTACTAACTTCCTGCGCTATGAAGGTTTGGCGGCAGACGGCAAAACACCAAGCTATTCATTTACACAGCAGGATGCAGCTAACCAGGTTCCTGTTCAAACAAGCTTTTCAAACAGTACAGGTATAGGAAGCAGATGGCAAATGCAGATCGGGCTTCGATATCTTTTCAATTAAGAACTTTTACCGGGAGGCATCCCGGTAAGGGCGTCAGCACGCGTAGCTGACGGTTTCAAAGTTTCGGTTTAATAATTCGAACGGGCTGTCTCTCAGCCCGTTCCTATTATATTTAAGCCGTTTCTGCAACAGTTTCTTTTACTGCAGGAGCCTGCTTTAGACCTGCGATAAGTCTCTTACCTGCTTTTTTTACATTTTTATTAAATTTCTTTTCGCTGATCGCACCTTTAAGGTCAGCAAATGTTACTGCTAAAGTGCTTTCTACCTGTTGGCGAAGCGCTTTTTTACTACCTGAATTCATAAATAATAATAATTTGTTTACACAAAGGTAACAATCAGGTAACATTGCCAATGTTAAGTTTTTAGAAGACCGGGCTACCTTAGCCCTTCATTTTTCATTTATGAAAGCATTTACAGACACTACAGGAAAGCCGGTATTATTTCTTTATCAGAACACTTTGTTGTTCCCCGAAAGCGGGAACGTAGCAGGTGTGATTCTGGGCCAATGCATTTTTGATGCATCAGGCGAACCCCGCGGAAAGTATTTGAATGATTCGCTTTACGATGAGAACGGACATATCATCGCCAAAAGAGATGAAGAAACTGCGCAATCAAAGCTGTCACTTACGGGTATCATGCAAAGTGCCGGAGCGATTCTGCAGAAGATCAGAAATCATCATTGTTCACGCATCATCCCTACTTCGATCTGGGTATCAGTCACGGCGATCGAATTCTTCGGCAGCCGCCGGAAAATGGTTGCGATGTAATCATCTTACATTTATTCAGGTATAATTCATAATTTGATCATTCAGATCAACCGAAGATCCTGCAGCTGTCACTTAATTTTATGGGTATGAAAAAATTCCTGTTCGCACACACCATACTGTTGTGTGTTTCTTTGTGTAGTTATGCGCAGCAACCAATCACATTGCCTAACGGCTGGCGATTATCCCCCGCAGGAAACAGTATTCCGTTGGGAGATCTGCCGTTGAATATGGCGGTGAGCCCGTCTAAAAAATTCATCGCTGTTACCAATAACGGGCAAAGCGTACAAAGTATTCAGTTGATAGATGTAGCAACGGAAAAAGAGTGTTCAGCTGTTATCATTCCGAAAAGTTGGGTGGGACTTGCTTTCAGCGATGATGAACAATTTTTGTACGCCGGCGGCGGAAACGATAACCGTATCCTGCAATACAGAATAAACAATAAAAAACTCGAATTGTACGACAGCATTCAGCTGGGCGCACCATGGCCAAATAAATTATCACCTGCGGGTCTTGCCATCGACGACGGAAAGAAAACCCTGTATGTTGTTACAAAAGACAACAACAGATTATATGTAACAGATCTCGTTACAAAAAAAGTGAGAGATACTTTTGATCTGCCTGCGGAAGCTTACACCTGCCTGCTGTCTCCCGATAAAAAAACACTGTACATCAGCTGCTGGGGTTGTAACAAAGTGATCCTGTTTGACACAAAGCAAAATGCACTTGCAGGAGAAATAAATGTAGGCGATCATCCGAATGAATTATGCCTTAGTAAGAACGGTGATCGTTTGTTCGTTGCAAACGCAAATGATAATTCCGTTTCCGTGATCAATACAAAAACAAAAAAAGTTGCCGAAACGCTTACTGCTTCTTTGTACCCTAATGCGCCTTCCGGCTCAACAACCAACGGACTTGCATTGAGCGCGGACTATAAGACACTGTATATCGCCAATGCGGATAATAATTGCCTCGCAGTATTTGACGTGAGTAAACCGGGGGCTTCATCATCAAAGGGGTTTATTCCAACGGGCTGGTATCCTACCTGTGTAAAAGTGATCGGCAAAAAAATATTCGTCAGCAACGGTAAAGGGATGACCTCAAAAGCAAATCCGAACGGCCCGAATCCGTTGAAGAAAAAGCAGAAAGTAAATTATCAAACAGGCGATCTGAACAGGCCCGCGGAAGTACAATATATCGGCGGATTATTTAAAGGAACATTGAGCATCATCGACGTGCCGTCTGAAAAGCAGGCAGGGCTTTATTCACAGCAGGTTTACCTCAACACACCGTATTCAAAAGCAAAAGAAGTTACATCGGAAGGAGCGGAAAATAATCCGATCCCGAAAACAACAACCGCAAAGAACAGTCCCATCAAACATGTATTCTATATTGTAAAAGAGAACCGCACTTACGACCAGGTATTGGGTGATGTGAAGGAAGGTAACGGCGATACAAGCCTCGTTTTATTCGGCGAAAAGATCACGCCAAACCAACATAAGCTGGTAAAAGATTTTGTGCTGCTCGATAATTTTTATGTGGATGGAGAAGTAAGTGCAGACGGCCATAACTGGAGCCTCGGCGCATACGCCACTGATTACCTGGAAAAGAATTGGGTAACGAGTTACGGCGGCAGGGGCGGGGGCTACGATGCAGAAGGCACGAGAGCTATCGCAAATAATAAAGGCGGATTCATTTGGGATAATTGCAAAAGATCAGGTGTAAGCTATCGCACTTACGGTGAATTTGCTGATGATTACAAACCGAATATCCCGGTGCTTAAAGATCATTTTTGTCCTTACTTCACGAGTTGGGATCAAACAGTGCGGGATACAACAAGAGTGCACCAATGGCAACAGGAATTTGATTCGTTGGTAAATGCAAATGCATTACCACAGCTCAGTACCCTACGTTTGATTAATGACCATACGGAGGGTTTACGGAAAAATCGTCCTACACCTTTTGCACACGTAGCCGATAATGATCTCAGCGTAGGAATGTTCATTGATATCCTCAGTCACAGTCCGGTTTGGAAAGAGAGCGTGGTATTTATTGTTGAAGACGATGCACAGGACGGCCCCGATCACGTTGATGCCCACAGAACGACAGCGTATGTTGCAGGTGCGTATGTAAAGAGAAATTTTGTTGATCATACTTCATACACTACAAGCGGCATGCTGCGTACGATCGAACTCATCCTCGGTTTGCCGCCCATGAGCCAGTATGATGCTGCTGCCGTTCCCATGTGGCGTTGCTTTACGCCACAGCCTGATCTGACGCCTTTTACAGCAGTGCCGTCAAATGTAAATCTTACTGATAAAACGCTTGTGCGCAATGAACTAACAGATCGCTCCGAACAATTTGATTTTACAAAAGAAGATATGGTCCCCGACAGGATCTTCAGCGAAGTGATCTGGAAATCGGTGAAAGGAATTTCTTCCGAAATGCCGGTGCCGAAAAGAGCAGCTTTTGTGAAGCCGTCAAAGAATGATAAAGACGATGATTAAGGCGATCAGATAAATTGCAATTCTTCCGGTTGCAAAACATATTGCGGCGCAGGTGCTGCAGCAATATGCATCACTTCAGAAATGATCGATTGTGTGCTGCGATAGTTGATCTGTTTTTGCACGTTATTGCCGGAGATCCATTGCTCAAAACGTTTGGCGAAATCATCATTCAATTCTTTCAATACTACCACTCCCAAACGCTCAAGTGCCGCGGCATTACAATATTGTTCATACTGACCTTTAACCGGCAGCGCCATTATTTTTTTGTTGAGGAACATCGCTTCCGCAGGTGTTTCAAATCCGGCACCGGTTATAATCCCTTTGCAGGTCGTCATGCTTTTGGCAAACAGCATTTTATCTACGGGCAAAAATGTAATATTGCCTGTTTGCACCTTAGTTTTTACTTCCGCAGAAAAAACTTCAAAGCGATGACTGCGTAACGGCGAAAGATATTTGGCAACTGTTTTATCAGAATAGGAAAGCAGGTAAACGGTTATGTGGCCCATATCGGTCGGCTCTACATCTCTCACTTCCTGTTTGATCACGGGCGGTAAAATAAAATGATCATATTGCTCAAAATGCAATCCTGCATAGCGTGATGCCCTTGCGTAATATTTCAGGATGAACTCACCAACGAAATTCTTTTTTTCCGGTCTCGGGGTTTTATCGCTCATAAAGCTGGCCTGGTGTCCGAAATTGATACTCTGCACTTTTTTATAAGCACATGCCAGTGCGGTGATACTTTCAAAATCGTTGATCACCAGGTCATATTTTTCTACAGGCAGGTCCCTTACTTCCCGGCATAATCGAAGCGGTGCAAGCGAGGCAGCGATCTTACTGTAGCTTAAACTTCCGTTGCCGCTGTAAAATAAACTCATGCCTTTGCTGCGGAATTTTACATCTTCGCCGATGGCTAAGGCACTGTTGCTGCCGCTGAGAAAGATATCAACGTCACCGTATTGTTTTAAATGAGGAAGAATTTCTGATGCGCGGCTGATATGACCGTTGCCCGTGGCCTGCACTGCATAAAATATTTTCATGATATTGCGGATAAGGAGTTAACAGAATAATTTATTTCCTCAGACATTACATTGAGTGCGGGCTTCAGCCGCGAAACCGCAGGAAGTGGAGCAGGTTCTTCCCGGTGATAATAGATACTCCATTCGCCTTCACAATATTCCAGGGCGGAAAGATTTTCTATCCAGTCACCGGAATTCAAATAGGTAACTTTTCCTTTCGCGGTAACGATCTCCTTTATTTCCGGTTGATGAATATGTCCGCAGAAAACAAAATCGTATTTCTTTTCAATGGCAAGATCAGCGACGGTCATCTCAAAATTGTTGATGAACGTTACCGCTTTCTTTACGCTGTTCTTTATTTTTTTAGAGAAGGAGATCTTCTCGCCGCCTAATTTTTTAGAAACAAAATTTACAAAACTGTTCAGGATGATAAGCAGGTCATATCCGTGTCCGCCGAGCTTGGCAAGGGTTTTGGCCCATCCCCTTGTGGTATTGTCAAACACATCACCGTGAAATACCCAACTCTTTTTTCCGTTGAGCTCAAACACATATTTATCCGCAAGCAGAAAATTACCGAGGCCGATTTCTGAGTAACGTCTTAATACTTCATCATGATTACCGGTGATGTAAACTACTCTTGTGCCCGTGGAAGCGAGGTGCAGTATCTCTTTAATAACTGCAAGATGTGACGCGGGAAAATATCTTTTGCTAAACTGCCAGCCGTCGATAATATCACCGTTTAAGATGAGCATTACAGGTGATATCGTCTTAAGGTAGCAGAGCAGTTCCTTTGCGTGGCAACCATAAGTGCCGAGGTGTACATCGGAGATCACGACTATTTCTATTTGCTTTCTTTGCATTAGTTTAGTTTACCAAAAATGCGAAGCTTGTCTGAAGGAATCGTTACGGAATGATTAAAGAATAATGAAGAAAAATGGATCAGCTTTGCTGATGGAAGAAAGGAACGCGGATTACACGGATGACGCGGATCTTCGCGGACCCCGCTGAGGATCAAGAAAAAACACCTGAGTCTTCCCAATCAGCAAATATCTCCGGTAAACCATTCTGTGTAAATCTGTGTTATCTGTGGGACACTTATTTTTCTGCGAAAATCTGCGGGAAACTGTAAATCCGTGTTATCTGCGGGAGATTGTTACAATCCGCCACCACCGCCATCTCCGCTGTTGCCGCCATCATCCTTACTCTTCTTAAATTCGAGTTTACCAAACTTCCATGAGAAGTTTAACCCGATAGAACGGAAAGGAATTTCCCGGTAAGTGATATAAGATAATGAAGGACTCGTGAGAATTGTTTTTTGGCCGACTGCATTTTTCAAAAAGTTATCTGCTGTAAGCGCAAGACTTCCTTTCTTGTTCCAAAACTGTTTTCTGATCGCGAGGTTGTATGTGGTGAACGATGGATACCTGCCCTGGGCTTCGTTCCTGGCAGAATTGAAATTACCGAAAAATTCTGCAAGCAATGTAGGCGTGAATTGGTAGCTGGTATTCAAATTAAAACGATAGTTAACACTGTTGGTATTGTATCCTTTATCGATCATGTTGATCGTATGTCTGTAATACAATGAAAAATTTCCGCGCAGGCTCAGCTTGGTATTAGGATGCAGGTCGCCGAAAATATTCAGTCCGGTATTTTTTTCCGTACCGATATTTTGACGCGTGCTTACCGAAACATTATTGAAAACAGTATCACCCACGGCATAATTTGCATAATACACAACATAAGGTTGAATATCATGCTTATTGGTGCGGTAAAAAACATTCACCATAAATGAGCCCGTTTTGCCAAGATCACTGTTGTAGCTTAGTTCATAACGATTCCCTAATTCCGGTAATAAATAGGGGTTGCCCGTTGATAGGTTTTTAGGATCAGTCGTATTTACATAAGGATTAAGCGCATTAAAATCCGGCCGCTCAATTCTTTTGGAATAGCTGAGTTTCAATGTTTGTTTGTCCGTCAGTTTTTTTGCAACATACACAGAAGGTACGAATGTGTTGTATCCGGGAATATTTGGTTGCACCTGCGCATTGGAAAAGAATGCATTTATTTCCGTGCGCTCATAGCGTCCGCCTGCTTTTGCGCTGATCGTTTTAGTGATCGGGAAAGTAAGCTCAGCATAAGCCGCATATACATTTTGATCGTAGTTCAAACGGTTGGAAAGATTTTTATCATTTACATACGCATTCACCGTCGGGTCAAATGTTTGTGCCACAGAATTACTGTTGATGTTGTAATTACTGTATTTAGCACCGGTTCCGAAGTTCACATTTTTGCCGAACGGATCTGAATAATCAAGCGTTACTTCCGTGTTCCTCGTTTTACCGGGATTTGTATTTTCTGTGCTGTAATAAAAAGGAACATTCGTGAGCGACGACTGCTGATTGAATGAACGGTTGAAATTATTTCCGAAGCTGCTGTTTATAGCAAGCTCAAGCTCACGATCCTCTTTCTTAAAAGTTCTTTTGTAATCGAGGCCCACATCCGTATTGCGGAATTTAAATTTATTGGATGCCGCAATGGCTGTGATCACCGGCGCAATGCTGCCGCCTTTATTTACCTCAAGATCCTGTACGGTGTTTCCCGAACCGTTGTTGCCGAAATAATCCATACCGATGTTCCCGGAAATGCTGTTGTATTTTTTTACCGTCCAGTCAAAGCCGGCGCCGAAGTTTGTTCCGTGCCTTTCAAACTCACTCTTGCCATCCTGTCTCAGGTAATCAATACCGCTTGCAGTGCTTGTGGTGCGTTCTGAATAATAAGGTACTGATCCTTTTAAACGCTTGAATCCGCCGGCAAAAAGGTTAGCACCGAAATTATTATTGCGTACATTAAAATTTACCGAACCGCTTTCTTTTCTGGTGCCTGCAGAAAGCGACATGCTTCCGTTGTAGCCCTTTGCCTTACTGCTTTTAAGGATGATATTAATGATGCCGCCAAGCCCCTGCGCATCATATTTTGCACCCGGGTTCGTAATTACTTCAATGCTTTTGATCTGGCTTCCCGGGATAGCCTGCAATACATCTGCAATGCTGCTGCCGAATGCGGTTGACGGTTTCCCGTTGATGAGAAATCGGATCCCTGAATTTCCGGAAAGTTGCACATTGCCGTCCGCATCCACAGAAACCTGCGGTACCTTTTTCAAAATATCTGCTGCGGAACCTGATTGCGAGGTAACATCTTTTTCTGCATTAAAAACCATTTTGTCGATCCTGTTATCAATGATCTTTGTTGCGGCATTAACCGTAACCGCATCCATGGTTACATTTGAGCGAAACAAGGATTGCTTTTTAAGATCCAAAACATCCGCGGCTTTATCGATCACGATATCATTCAGCGTTACACTTTTATAGCCAAGGCACTCCAGCAATATCGTGTAAGTACCTTCCTTCAGATCGCCGAGTAAATATTCTCCCGTTTTGTCGGTAATGGTTCCGTTAGCAGGCGTTTTATTGCCTTTTTCAAAAATGGTAATGGTGGCAAATTCCAAAGGTTTCCCGGAAATCGAATCAGCCACGATCCCTTTTACCGACTTCATTTTACCGTTTTGGGCAACAGCCATTCCCGATAACAACATTAATATCAATCCTGCAACAACACCCTTCATTTTTTTAAATTTTGCAAATGTTCACCTTAAATCTGAAAAAAAACGGAAAAATAATATAAACGGTAGTTAAAAATCAGATGATTTGAAAATTTGAAGATTTGCAAATTTGGAGATGTGTTATACTCAGATACTTTGAAGTTCATAGAGACTGCATTTCTCATTTTCAAATCTCCAAATCTCCAAATTTCCAAATTCGTGATTTCAAATTCATTTTCTTCAAATTGCCTTCAGATTCCCCTTCTACGTTTGTCTTCTAAAATTTAAACATCATGAAAACAACAATTTTTTCTCTTGTCGTTTTGGCGGCATCTGTAACAACAGTTAATGCACAAAAGATCAGCGCAGCCAAAGTTCCTGCTGCTGTAAAAACAGCTTTTACGAAACAATACCCGGGTACTGCGGTGAAGTGGGAAATGGAAAAATCAAATTTCGAAGCAGGCTTCAAAAAGGACAGCCATAATATCTCCGCCATCTATACATCCGCCGGTATTTTAGTGGAAACGGAAACCGATATCAAAACATCGGAACTTCCGGCAACTGTAACCGCATACGTTTCTGCGAATTACAAAGGAAAAAAAATATCGGAAGCTGCAAAGATCGTGAAAGCAGATGGCGCCGTGCATTACGAAGCAGAAGTTGACAAAAAAGACCTCATCTTTGATGCATCCGGCAAGCTCATCAAATAATTCAGGAACGATCAATCTTTAAAATAATATGCATGAAACATAAAAGTTTTTGTCTTGGTTTTGTAATGTTTGCATCGCTTGCTGTCGCCGCTCAGGGTGGCAGCAAGCTGCATTTGCTTAACAGTTTCGCCGTATCAGGTGCGGGTGGCTGGGATTACCTCGCTGTTGGCCCCGTACATGATTGGCTCTATGTAAGTCACGGTACACAGGTAAATGTGATCAATAAAAAGACAGGTGATTCGGTCGCGGTAATTGAAAATACCACTGGCGTTCACGGTATCGCTTTTGATCCTACTCAAAAGAAAGGATTTACCAGCAACGGGCGGCTTAACAGTGTTTTTGTATTTGATATGAATACAAATAAAGTATCAGCCGAAATTCATACCGGTGCTAATCCTGATGCGATCATGTATGAGCCTTATTCCAAAAAGATCATTACCTGCAACGGTCGCGGTAAGAACCTTAGTATCATAGATCCTGTCACGAATAAATTGATCGATAGTGTAGAGCTCGGCGGTAAGCCGGAAACGGCTGTGAGCGATGGCTCGGGTAAACTGTTTATCAATATCGAAGATAAAAATGAGATCGTGGTGGTAGATACGAAAACTTTTAAAGTATCGCATCATTGGAGCCTCGGTAAAGCTGAAGGCCCAACCGGGCTTGCCATTGATACGAAAACAAAAAGACTTTTTTCCACCTGCGATCTTTTGTTAGTAGTGATGAACGCGGATGACGGAACAATTGTTGATAAACTTCCGATCGGTGACGGTTGCGACGGTGTTGTTTTTGATGAAGCACAAAAAAACATTTACACCGCAAACGGTGAAGGAACGATCACGGTGATCCATGAAGACAATAAAAGCAGCTTTCACGTAACTGATAATATCAAAACGAAGAAAAGTGCACGCACCATCGCCATTGACGGGCGAACGCACAAACTATATTTACCCGCAGCAGAATATGAACCTGTGCAGCCGGGTGAAAAAAGAGGTAAAGTAAAACCCGGTACATTTCAGGTTTTGGTGATGGGAGAATAAGACTCATATTTGATGGATCAATACAAAATTGCATGAAAGGAATACTGTCCGTTTTATTATTGGTTTCGGTAAATGTATTTGCGCAACAAAAGGATCTTCCGTTTTTCGTGGGCTCCGGTTTGCAAAGGAATCCAAGCCTTTTGGAAAATACCAATTTGCTCCAAACTTTTCAGATCCAAAAAGACATTATCCATGCGCAAAATAAAAAGCCGCAGTTATCAGCAACAGGCGATTATTTATTCGCGCCTTTTTTTGCAGATAACGGAAAGCCGGTCAGCATCACAAACAATCCTTCGGCGAAAGCATACGGCTATGATGTGGGTGTAACTAACGGCGGCTTGTATGCGGCACAGATCAATGTTGCGATCAATCTCTTCAACAAAGCAACCATCAATAATCTATATGCGCAAAATAAAGTGCAGTCGGATCTCTCTGTGAATGCGGGCCTGCAAACGAAGTATGATGCGGAGAAATCGATCACCGATCAATATATTCTGACGTATCAGTTCCTGCAGCAGACCACTTATTTGCAGCAGATCATTAACCGCCTGCAGGACAGGAAAGCGCCGGTAGAAGCATTGGTGAAAAAAGGTTTACTGCAACAGAACGATTATCTCCTGCTTGACATTCAATTATTGAATGCGATTAATGACCTCAAACAGATGCAGTACGCATACAGGAACGGCGTGGATATTCTGAAAAACCTGGCGCTCATCAGCGATACAGCAACATTCATTCTCACAAAACCTGATATCACCATCAATCCTGATCCGCAGGAAAGGTATTATCTGCAGAAATATAAACTGGACAGTATTAACCTCGTAGCGCAACAAAATGTATTCAACAATAAATACAAACCGCAGGTAAGTCTAATAGGTACAGGCGGCGTGCAATCCACAGATATCATGAATGCATATCGCAACGTAGGGGTAAGCGCTGCAGTACATGTGGGTATTCCCCTAAGCGATGGTCATCAAAGAAAATTAAATGATCAGTCAACAGGTATTTTATTGCGGAACCAGAGTATCTATCGGGACAATGCTGCATTACTCCTTGAAAATAATTTACGCAATGCCAAAACGCAGATCGCACAATGGAAAGAAACGGTAGAACTGAATTCAGCATTGATCAAAAAACAGGAACTGCTGCTCGATATTATCAAAGACAAAGTAGTGCAGGGTTTGGTAACAGTGATGGATTATATCAATGCATTGCAGGATTACAATGTGATGTTGAAAAATAAAGCAGTGTCCGAAACAAACATTTTGCTTTATGAGAACCTGTACAATTACTACAACCATTAAACAAGGATCATGAAATACGGCAAAGCATATGTAACAGCTGCAATGGTTGCGACACTATTTTTCGTTTCCTGTAAAAGTAAAGCTGACGAGTCGGAAGGAGAGGCTGAACGTCCGCGAACGGCTGTAACCGTTACTGCTCCTGTAACGCAGGGGTTTACTGATTTCATTCAGTTGAACGGTAATACGCAGTTTCAAAAAAAGGCGGTGGTTCGGGCTAACATCACGGGTTATATTACCGACATGCGCTGGAAGCCCGGCGACCGCATTTCGTCAGGAACCGGTTTTTGTAATATCAAAACCAAGGAGCAGGATGCATTAAAGAATATTGATGCGAGAGAGCCATCGCTGCGACAATTTCAAACACCGATAGCTGTAACAGCAAGTTCATCCGGGATCATCACCGCGGTGAATTACAGCAAAGGAGATTTTGTAAGCGAAGGAGATATTCTTGCAACCATCACTGATCCTGCGTCACTGGTTCTGGCGGTAAACGTGCCGTACGAATACCACGCTGATGTATACAAAGGAAAAAGTTGCTCGGTTACATTTCCCGATGGCAAACTCATCAGCGCAACGATTTCCGAAGAAGTGCCTTATGTGGATTCCGCTTCGCAAACACAAACTTATTTAATTCGTTTTCCGGGGAACAGTTTATTGCCGGAGAATATGAACCTGATCGTGAAAATTCCTGTAAAGCAGAGTCAGCAGGCTATTGCGCTGCCGCTCGAAGCCATTCAAACGGATGAGACGCAGGAAGAATTTTGGGTGATGAAACTCGCGAATGATTCACTTGCCGTCAAAGTTCCGGTGAAGATCGGCCTGAGGCATGATTCATTGGCGGAGATCATTTCGGGTGTTGCCATCAACGACCGCATTATTTTAAAAGGCGCTTATGGTTTGTCCGATTCATCGCTCGTCACCATTCCGGAACAGTCTCCAAAAATTAAAGGTCAATGACGCAATATCATTCCTATCATAAAAAAACACTGCTCGGTCTTGCAGTGATCACCATATTGGCGGGCTTCTTCAGTTACACAAAATTGAAGACAGGCTTGTTCCCTGATATTACTTTCCCGAAATTAAAAGTGATCGCAGATGCGGGACAACAACCGGTAGACAAAATGATGGCTACGGTTACTGTGCCGCTGGAAAATATCATCAAACGCACGGAGGGACTGGATTATATCCGCAGCACCACTTCAAGAGGCACATGCGAGATCTCCGTTTTCCTGAAATGGAACGCAGATGTAGATCTCGCACGTTTACAATTGGAATCTCTGATTAATAATATTCGCGGCGATCTGTTGCCAAACACAGCGATCTCTGTAGAGAAAATGAATCCGTCTATTTTGCCGGTGATGGGTTTCAGTATCGAAGGAAAGCGATCTGCGATCGAATTAAAAAAGATCGCACAGTTCCAGGTAAAACCATTCTTGTCATCAGTTCCCGGTGTGGCGGATGTGGCCGTTACGGGCGGGAAAACAAAGGAGTATCAGATCTTATTAAAACAGGATAAACTTACGGAACTTGGGATAACGCCGCAGCAGATCAGCAATGTGGTGTCGCAGGCAAATGTGCTGCAGTCCAATGGTTATGTGAGCGACTTCAACAGGCTGTATCTCACGATCACTGATAATGCCATCAATACAAAAGAGTCGCTGCAGGCATTGATCGTCTTGAATTCTGCAAAAAGAGTGGTGCATCTCAGCGATGTCGCTGATATCAGGATCGCGGAAGCAAAAGAATATGTAAAGATCAATGCGAACGGAAAAGACGTACCGTTAATTGCAGTCGTAAAACAACCCGCTGCAAACCTGGTGGAAGTAAATGACGGTATTCTTAAAAAAATAAAAGAACTTAAAAATATTCTGCCGCAGGATGTGAAGATCGTTCCGTATTACCTGCAATCAGATTTTGTGAATGACAGTGTAAAGAGTATTGAAGATGTGTTGTGGATAGGATTATTACTGGCTATCATCGTCGTAATTGTCTTCCTGCGTTCCTGGAAATCGAGTCTGGCAGTGCTCCTCACGATCCCTACCACACTTGGATTAACGCTGGTTGGCTTATATGCATTCGGTTATACTTTTAATATTATGACACTCGGTGCCATCGCCGCGGCAATTGGTTTGATGATCGATGATGCAGTGATCGTTACAGAGCAGATTCACCGGATAAAAGAAGAACACCCGGATGAAACAATGCCGGTGATCGTAAGTAAAGCGATCAGTTATTTATTCCCGGCGATGTTGGCATCTTCGCTCAGCACGATTGTGATCTTTGTTCCTTTTGTTTTGATGACGGGTGTTGCGGGTGCCTATTTTAAAGTGTTGGCCTTTACCATGATCATCACCCTTACGGCTTCCTTCATCGTGACATGGTTGGTATTGCCGGCAATATTTTTATTGTTACCTCACAAGCTGCGCAACAAGATAACCGTTAAGCCTGCAAAAGAAAAAGAGAAAAAAGAACGAAGCGGTTGGATCAGGTTCTTCATTCGGCATGCTTACCTCGGATTTATTTTTGCCGGTATTTGTGCTTTAATGATATGGATCCTGCCGGGAAAATTATCTTCCGGATTTTTACCGGAAATGGATGAAGGAAGTATCGTACTCGATTTTAATAGTCCGCCGGGAACCACGTTGGAAGAGACCGACAGGATGCTGAAGATTGTAGATGACATCGTTCAACAAGATCCTGACGTACAAAGCTACAGTCGCCGGCTTGGTACGCAAATGGGCTTCTTCATCACGGAACCAAATTCGGGCGATTACCTCATCACTCTGAAAAAGAAAAGAAGCAAAACAACAGACGAAGTATCTGCTGATCTTCGCGGAGAAATAGAAGCCGCATTGCCTCAACTCACCGTTGATTTTGGTCAGGTGATTGGTGATATGTTGGGTGATCTGATGAGCAGTGTGCAGCCGATCGAAATAAAAATTTACGGCAATGACCGGCAAAAAATAAATGAACTCTCGCAAAATGTTGCTGATGTTATCGGACACGTAAAAGGAACCGCCGATGTGTTTAACGGTATCGTGATCGCCGGACCTGAATTGGTCGTACATCCTGATGTGGCAAAGCTTGCGCAGTTTGGCGTAACGCCGGCGGATTTCCAATTTCAATTGCAAACGCAGCTGGAAGGGAATGTAGTGAGTACGCTCATGGAAAAAGAGCAGCTGGTTAATATCCGCATGCTGTATCCTAATGCGCAGCATACAAATGTGAACGGCTTATCAAATGCAAATATCTTTTTACCGAATGGTTTATTGAAACCGATAAATACGGTGTCTGATGTGCAGTTGCAAGCCGGTGTAGCGCAAATTGAAAGAGAAGATCAGAATATGATCGGTGTGGTAACGGCACGATTAGAGAATCGTGATCTCGGCAGTACCTTAAAAGATATTCAATCTGCTATCGCAAAAAATGTGCAGCTTCCCGCAGGATTTCACATTGAATACGGCGGCTCATACGCGCAGCAGCAACAGGCATTTACCGAACTGTTGTACATTTTATTCGCAGCCTGTATGTTGGTGTTTATTGTGCTGCTCGCTTTGTTCCGTGAGATCATCGTATCATTCGTAATCATTTTATTAGCCGTGCTTGGCGTGGCAGGATGCCTGCTGGCACTGTATCTTACAGGTACACCGCTAAATGTTGGCAGTTACACGGGTATCATCATGATCGTCGGAATAATAGGCGAGAATTCCATCTTCACCTATCAGCAATACCTCGAAGCAAAGAAAACAATGACAACAGAACGAAGTATCGTATATGCAATCAGTGCAAGGCTTCGTCCGAAATTGATGACAGCACTTGGTGCCATCATTGCATTGTTGCCGCTTGCATTGGGAATAGGGGCAGGGGCGCAATTACATCAACCGTTGGCTATCGCCGTTATCGGCGGATTGTGTGTGGCACTGCCGTTATTGTTGATCGTGCTGCCTTCATTCTTAAGAGTGATTCATCGGAAGGAAGGAGTGAGTCATGAGGAGAGGAGTGTTTAGTGTTTAGTTCTTAGTGCTTAGTTACATCCGCCTGAACTTATCGCAATCCATTGCCGATCTTTTACCCGGTCTGTCAGCCTGAGCCTGTCGAAGGCGGTTGACGATCTTCGCTTCAATCTCCTACGTCATCCCTCTCCGGCAGGGAGAAGGACCGAGGGTGAGGGATTCGCTTCTATCTCCAACGTCCTCCCTCTCCGGCAGGCAGAGGGACCGGGGCTGAGGTCAAAACCCCACCACAAAACAATGCATCCCGTTCTCAAACCGGTATTCAATCGCGAAACCCGAAACGGTACAGATCTCTTTTACGATCGCAAGCCCCAACCCGTGACTTTCACCGGTATTGCCGCCTTTGTAAAATCGGGTGAAGATCTGTTTATCATTGAGCCCTTTTTCCGCCGGACCATTACAAAAAGCAAGTTGCTTTTTGCTGAGCGCTACAATTATCTTTTCTGCCGGATTTGAATGGCGGATACAATTACTGAACAAATTATTCAGCAAAATGTCCGCGAGCGCAGGGTTCATTTTTACCGACACGGCTTCCGAATTTACTTCAACCGTTAATGTTTTATCGGATAGTATTTCATGAAAGAAACTCAGCTTTTCATTCAACACATTTTGCAGATCGATCTGCTCTTTATCGGCAAATTGCCTGTTCTCTATTTTCGTTAATAACAACAAAGCCTGGTTCAGTCTCGTGAGTTTTTGTATCGCGGTATATGCTTCCTGCACGATCCTGCTTTGCGGTTCGGATAAGTGCTCATCCTGGATAAGGACATCCATTTTTGAACGGATCACCGCTACCGGTGTTTGCATTTCATGCGATGCATTTTCGGTAAATTCCTTCAGTGTATTGTATTCCGCTTCGGCCTGCTTTATCGTACTGTTAAGGGTTTCATTTAATGCGGTGAATTCTTCCGTACTCGTTTTTTCAAACTCCGGAAAATCTTTTTGTCCGATCCGGTATTGCTTCATCGTTCGCATCGTATTGTAGAAGGGTTTCCATAACCGACGCAATACAATTCGGTTCACAATAAAACTGGCAGCGAGTAACAGCAGGATCGTGATCGCGGAAACGAGGATCACGGAGCGGATGATATGATCGGTATTCTCTAAAGATTTGGAAACATACACGCGGTAATTTTTACCCGCAGCGGTAATGCCGAATTCCAGTTGGCGATAATTTTCTGATTCGCCGTCTTCGGTCATTTTTATGGTGCGCACATATTTTTTCGGCGAAAATTCGCTTACAGTTTTATAGGAAGTGATCTCGTCACCCGAAAGGACCACTTCCGGCAATGCGTTGTTGCGGGTCACATAGGTGCTGATCTCATTCAACTCCACCCCAAGGTCATCATCCAGTTGTTTGATGAAAATAAAATGAAGGAGAAAATAAAATGCGATACTTGCCAATACAAAGATCACCACTGAAACGGCTACATTGATCCGGCTGTATTTCTGTAATAGTTTCATAACGTTTCTGTTACAAATTTATAACCCATACCATACACAGAACGAATATGATCAGGTGCGCCTGATGCATCAAGCTTTTTTCTCAGATTTTTAATATGCGCATAGATCATATCATGATTATCCGCAAGGTCCATGTCATCACCCCAAAGGTGTTCTGCAATAGCAGATTTACTGATCACTTTATTTTTATTGCTTACAAAATAGATGAAGAGGTCATATTCTTTTCTGGTAAGATCGATAAGGGTTTGATTATATTTTACCGACTTCTCATCCATGTCTACTTTTAAGGATCCCATTTCAATCACATTTTTCCCTTCAAAATTTCTTCTCCTGATGATGGCTCCTACACGGGCGGCAAGTTCGGGTAAGTGAAACGGTTTGGCGAGGTAGTCATCCGCGCCGGCTTTCAATCCCGCGAGCTTATCATCCAGTGCATTTTTGGCTGAGATAATGAGTACGCCGTCTGATTTGTTATTTGCCTTCATGTTTCTGAGCAGGTCGAGGCCGCTGCCGCCGGGCAGTGTAATGTCCAAAATGATGCAGGCATAGTCGTAGAGTTCCGTTTTTTCTAAAGCGGAAGCATAAGTTGCTGCTACCTCACATACGAATTGCTCATTCTGCAAATATGCAATGATGCTGCTGCTCAGTCCCGGCTCATCTTCTACGATCAGTATTTTCATGATTCAATCTTCAGTGTGCAAGTAAAGACGGAAAACTGTAAACATTCGGAATATTTTAGGGTTTCCTGCAAAGGGTTCCCGAAAAGAAAGGTTTACCGCGAAGGAAGGTTTCCTGAAAAGGAAGGGTTCCCACAAAGGGGCGAAGGGACGAAGTAGACGAAGGAAGAAACTGCATTTCCGTTGTCGCCTTTGTCCCTTCGTACCTTTGCGGGAACCCAATTGCAGCAATTCATTCTCGCTGTTTTGAAACTGCATTTCCGTTGTCGCCTTTGTCCCTTCGTACCTTTGCGGGAACCCAATTGCAGCAATTCATTCTCGCTGTTTTGAAACTGCATTTCCGTTGTCTCCTTTGTCCCTTCGTACCTTTGCGGGAACCCGATTGCAGGAATTCATTCTCGCTGTTTTGAAACTGCATTTCCGTTGTCTCCGTTGTCCCTTCGTACCTTTGCGGGAACCCAATTGCAGCAATTCATTCTCGCTGTTTTGAAACTGCATTTCCATTGTCGCCTTTGTCCCTTCGTACCTTTTCGGGAACCCAATTGCAGCAATTCTTTCCTTTGTGGGAACCCAATTAATGCAATTCAATTCCCCGCACCGCTCAACGCTTCACATGCTTCAGAAAGTCTTCAGAATCATCACCCACTTTAGATTAAATTTTCAGCATGCGATTCAGCTCCTTTTTATTCTTCCTGCTTTCTATAAGCAGTTTTAACTCCGCCTTCGCCCAGGTACCTCAGCAAGCAGACACGATCGTAAAAAAACTCGACAGCCTCGCAAAGAAGACCGACAGTGCAGGTTATCAGGTCAACAATACCAAAGAATCAGCCTACAACGACATCACAAAATTATCGGGCAGGGATTATTTTATTTTACTTGGCAGTAACCTGAAGCAAAGTTTTACCAAGCCCTTTCATATGACCAAAACGGATTGGAAAAAGTTCGGGATCTTTTCCGCCGCCATGATCGCCGTTGGTTTTGCCGATGAACCCATCCAACAATCAGCGTTAAAATTGCGCACTAATAATAATGCTGTGAGAAGCACGAGCACCTATGTCACCAGGTTTGGTGGCCCTTACGAACTGTATACGCTGGCGGGTTTCGGAGCCTACGGACTGGTATTTAAAAATCAAAAGGTAAAAACGACAACTTTACTGGCCACGCAGGCATATGTAAACGGCGCGGCTTTGGAATCTGTTTTAAAAACAATCACCGGTCGCACCCGACCTTCCTTGTATCCTGCGGGAACAGAAGCAGAGCCTTCATTCAGGGGTCCTTTTCAAAAAAGCACAACGGATCCTTCCGGCGTGAAGGACAACAGTTCATTTCCGTCAGGCCATACCACCGTTGCCTTTGCAGCCGCAACTGTATTTGCAAAAGAGTACCATGATCAGCCGCTGGTGCCTGTGATAGCATACAGCGCGGCCACATTGATCGGTCTTAGTCGCATCACAGAAAATAAACATTGGGCAACCGACGTACTCGCCGGCGCGGCACTCGGTTATCTTACCGGCAGGCAAGTGGTAAATAACTATCATCGTTTCGCAAAGATCAAAAATGAAGCTGCGCGCAGGAAAGGGCAGTTGTCATTCAACCTCGATTATCATTTCGGCAAACTCATGCCGGGCATGGTTTACAGGTTTTGAAATTTTGCAAACAAACTGCCGCATGTGTCATTTGCTAATGATCTCTGACGGGGATTATCTATTTTTGGAATAATATGCATTCCATCATCACCGCCGACAGGAATTTATTTCGATTTATCAATGATCATTTGCACAGTGATTTTTTTGATATGCTGATGCCGTATATCAGGAACTCCATCACCTGGGTGCCGTTCTACATCTTCATGCTGGTGCTGGTGCTGTATAATTTCGGAAAAGACAAATGGTTCTGGATCCTCTTCACTGCAACGGCAGCAACGCTTTCCAATTTTATCAGCAGTAATTTAATTAAAGATCATGTGCCTCGATTGAGACCATGCAATGATCCGGAGTTTATTCCGCAGATAAAATTCCTGTTGATCTACCGTCCGCAAAGCTCAAGTTTCACCTCCTCACACGCGGTAAATCATTTTACCCTTGCGGCGTTTTTCTTTTATACATTAAGGCCTTACATCGGAAAAACGGCGTGGTGGTTTTTTGTGTGGGCTGCGGTGATCTGCTTTGCCCAGGTTTATGTTTCAGTACATTTTCCGCTGGACGTTTTCTGCGGCGGTATCATCGGTTTTTGGATCGGTTATGCATTTGCTTTTGGCTTCAATAAATACTTCTCGCTTTCAACCGGTGATCAATCGCGTAAGATCGGTCAACGGGAGCTTTAATAAATAACAATGCAACAAACTTCAGGATTACCCAAAGCATTCCGCTTTATCATCATAACGGCAATTTCTTTTCTGGTCTGCATGATGCTGTACCGGTTTTTTTTCTTCTTTCATTATCGTCCGCAAGGCAAGCCCTTTAGCGGTTCCGCGATGTTAATGGGATTGCGTTATGACCTTCGTATTGTAGCGGTGATCTCAC
Source organism: Ferruginibacter sp. (assembly GCA_965247855.1). Taxonomy (GTDB): domain Bacteria; phylum Bacteroidota; class Bacteroidia; order Chitinophagales; family Chitinophagaceae; genus Ferruginibacter. Next base: position 833,607 of record CBDFHZ010000003.1, on the reverse strand, counting down.
TTGCATCGTTCATCATTTTTGCATTTCCTTTTGCCGATCCGTTTAAGAAACGAAGTGCGATGAAAGTGATGACGGCAATACTTGCTGTTGTGTTCATCATTTTTCTTATTTTCTACGGCAGCGATTTTTATTATTATGATTACCTGCGTCAACGTTTGAGCGCAACCGTTATTAATTTTCTGCAGGATGCGGGAACTTCCGCAAAAATGATGTGGCAAACTTATCCGCTTGTGCGCCTGTTTCTTTTTATCATCATCGCCACCTGGTTATTTATCTGCTTAATTAAAAAATTATTTCGTCGGGTAAATGAACGTGCGACTATCATCGGCAAAAACAAAAAGATCCTGTTAAACACTGTGTTTGTGTTGCTTTGCGCATTCGCGATCTTCGGAAAAGCAGGCCAGTACCCGCTCAGGTGGAGTGATGCCTTTTCGCTTTCCGATGATTTTAAGGCTCATACGGCCTTGAATCCTTTTCAGAGTTTTTTCAGTTCGATGAAATTCCGAAAATCAGGTTATGATATCAAAAAGGTAAAAGAAGGATATACATTGATGGCGGATTACCTCGGCGTTAAAAACCCGAATCCTGAACAATTGTTTCTCGACAGAAAATATTGCAGCGCCGATACAACCATCACACCGAATGTGGTATTAGTGATCTGCGAAAGTTTCAGTGCATATAAAAGTTCGATGTTCGGCAACAAACTCAATCCCACGCCCTACTTTAATAATATGTGCAACAACGGAATTTTTTATGAGCGTTGTTTTTCACCGGCATTCGGTACGGCAAGAGGCGTGTGGGCAGCAGTTACCGGTATTCCTGACGTGGATCCTTTTGCAACATCCAGCAGAAACCCCGCAGCTGTAGACCAGCATGCGATCATGAATGATTTTAACGGCTACGATAAATTTTATTTTATCGGCGGCAGCACAACCTGGGCCAATGTTCGCGGTGTGTTGTCAAATAATATCAACGGCTTAAGAAGATATGAACAGGAAGATTCAAAAGCGCCGAAGGTAGACGTGTGGGGCATCAGCGATAAAAATCTTTTTATGGAAGCGAACAGTGTTTTCGCTGCGCAAACAAAACCATTTGTCTCCGTTATTCAAACAGCCGACAATCATCGGCCATACACGATTCCTTCGGAGGACCTGAATGAATTTAAAAAGATCGAGCTGCCGGCAGATACCTTAAAGAAATACGGCTTTGATGATAACGGGCAGTACAATGCATTCCGTTATATGGATTTTTCTTTCAGCAAATTTATCGAAGCCGCAAAGAAGGAAAAGTATTTTGCCAATACCATTTTTGTATTTGTGGGCGATCACGGCCTGCGTGGTGATGCGGGTGATCTTTTTCCTAAAGCCTTTACAGCGCAGGGCATCCTCGCTGAACATATCCCGCTGTTATTTTATTCGCCGGCGCTGCTCAAGCCTGCAAGAATCGTAACACCGGCTTCACAGGCGGATGTATTTCCTTCAGCAGCTTATCTTGCCAATCGTTGTTTTACAAATACATCTTTAGGAAATAATTTATTCGATACCACACTCCGTAACCCGCGCTATGCCTTTATCGCAGATCCGGATACGAGAACGATCGGCGTGGTTGGCGATAGTTTTTACTATGCAAAAAACTTAAATACAAATGCGATTGATTTTGTTTCTGTCTGGAACAATGATCCTGTGCCGTCAACACCTGCACATGAAAAGATCAAAACAGAGATGGCAAATACCACCGAGGCATTTTATAATATGTCTAAATATTTGTTGACCAATAATAAGAAGAGGCACTTAGGGGCACAACAATAAACGGTTCCACACAACAAGCGTTTTTTAAAATGAAAGTGTTACACCCAAAAAGACTCCGCCTTTTTTTGCGTAAGGGTTATGAAGATAGCTGAGTCGGCGATAGTATTCGATACTGATCACGTGGAAAATATTTTCTATCCCTGCACCGGCTTCTATGAACGGGCCTTTTGTTGTTGTATTAAACCCCGCTCTTTTGTTATAACCCGCATTCCCGGCCGAAACCCCGCCCCAATAAGCGTTGAAAGAAAAACGCTCTCTCCAGCCAAGTTTTTGCAGCAGCGGGATCTTTTCAAGCAATGCTCCGCCCGGATAGAATCTGCTGTGCAGACTTAAGTATTTGTCTGCTACAAATTCATAAGGGATCATTGTATTGAACTGATAACGACCCGATACATAATATTCATTACCGGAAGGAATATTCAGCAGTAAATAAGGAACTGTGCCCAGGAACTTTCCCGCCTGCAGTTTATAAAACAGCAAACTTTTTGGCGGTAGCCGCTGCAGTTTCTCAATACCTACATTTACTTTGTGAAAATTGAAAGTTGCTGTCCCGTTATTAAAGCCATAGGTGTAATCCGCGGTGAGAATAGGGTTATAAGTGTTCAGGCGAACCCTGTCATAATTTAAGATTGCAGTCCTTTCTTTATGAACGTATCTTAATCCGATGGTTGCTTCCGAAACAGGAAGCGCACCTGCAAGCACGTTCGTGTAAGGTTTGTCTGATAACGGATCGATCGGACGATAAAAGAAATTGAATACCGGGCTCAGTTCTCTGTAACTGAGTGATGCCGTCAAACTAAGATCAGCATTGAGATACTGTTCATGTTTCAGCAATGCCTGTTTCACATAAAGACGGGTGTAGGGAATATTTTTCCTGAGGAAAGAATTGATCAGATTATCTCCGTCGGGTTCATCATCATCATCTATGGTGAAATTATAATCACTTCCAAAGGCAAAGGATGTCTTTGTCCATCTTGCTTTATTCCAGACATACTTTGCGCCGAGTGATCCTTTTATTTTTTTATCCTTCGTGCCGTATGCGCAGTACCCATACAAGTTCAGCTTTTTGCTGATGCCCGGCAATGTAGAAAAGCCTGCACGGATCCTCACGCCTTCAACTAAATTACTGCTGATAAAAGAAGAGTAGGGTCCTACGCGAATTTTATTGTGGAAGTCCCAATAGCCGCTGCCTGCGAAAGCTATAAGCTTTATGCCCCGCTGAAACTTTTTATTTGTTTTGAGGGAATCCACCATTTCATAAATATTCTTCTCATGTTCCGTCAATGAATCCGGACGGTTCTTCAACCAAAAATCTTCATTGGTATTTACCACTTCATCCTGTTCTTTTTTGATCTGCTCCTTTACGATGTCTTTCTGTGACGGGCTGTTCAAAACGATCCGGTCATTCACCGTTGTATTTCTAATGATGAATTGCAGACTTTGTTTTTTATTCTTCACGGGTAAGCCGATTAAAGCAGCCCCGTTTTCAAATTTTATATCCGAAGAAAATCGATACGGCATATAAACCAAACTGCCGGCGCCGGTGCTGTCATACACCTGTTTGTAATCTTCACTGTAAACAATATCCTTAATGAAATTGAGATTGGCGGAACTGTTAAGGTGCATATTTACCGTTTCCACAGCAAGGTTGGCAGTATTTATCCACATCGTGCCGGAAAAAGACTTTTCAAAGGCTTTCAACGGTGAGAACAAGACTTTTTGTAACTGAATACCGTCTTCTTCCAATGTATCCGCAACGATGAATTTGTAATAATTAAAGGCCTTACTGTTGAGCGGACTCACGTAAGATTGGTCGAAGATCGGGATCCAATCGTCATATACATTAAACTGAAAGTAGAACTTACTCAACCCGCTCACAAGCTTGTCTGTTTGCAATCCGAGATTCTTTTTAGCGATCACGGTTTCTGTTTCTATCGAAGGTGAGATCGAGTAATAGACATTGCCGATCGTTTCTGCAAAATAGAAAGGCAGTTCACGGTCGGTTTTTGCATTTGTATCTGCGGCTGCATAGGTATTCAGCATCATACTTTTAAGGCCTTTGCCCTTTGTCGCAAAATTGATGTTATCCAGGTCAAGTTCATTTCGGGTATATCTTCTGTAGCTGTAGCTGTTCAGCCGTGCGGGATTGTTGACTGCTTTAGCAGCGATCACTTTTTCCATGAATGATCTCCCCGGCTTTCCGAAAGCATTAATAATAACCGCTTCCAGCGGATCTTTGTTTTCTCTGAGTACTGCTATGAGTACCTCATTCTTTTTCGGGGTAGCGCTTAGGGTAATTATTCCAAGGTCGATATGGGAAACCTCGATACTGTCATATCCTGCGGGTACGGTAATTTTAAACGTGCCGTCAGCTCCTGACAAAGTTCCGATCTTGCTGCCTTTTACATGCACCGTGGCACTTGATACGACCGTACCGTTTTGGTCCTTTACAATACCCGTCACAACAGATCCTGCCTGGCCGAAAGCAAGGAAAGAAAAGAAAATCAGCAAAAACGAAAAAAGGAACCGGCGACTCAGCATTTAAAATTCGTTTACGAAAAAATCAAGGATGTATAATTTATTGACGGCATAATGCTGCGAAAAAATCGGTTGAACTACTGTCTGCTAATTCGAATATTTTTTATCAGATTCCCGCTCTGTAAATGCAAACCATTTGCCGGTAATGTTTTGTACCGCTCAACCATTTCTGCATAATACGCCACTATAACGATAAACCCAAACGTTTTATTGAGGAGGAAGTTAAACTATGCTTAGGTAGCATGGCTCGCCGGTGAAATGCTTTTATTACAAAAGCAGGAAGAAGGGTAGAAACTGCAGGGGTAAGGGTTTTTGCACAAATGAGGGCCTTTACCTTAGCGTTTGTGTAAAGATCCCGTTTGACTTAGAGATCAGGAGAGCTCTTTTTCAATATTATCAAGATGTTATTAATTAATGCATATGGCAAATACCCCAAAACAAAAAACATCCCAACAGGACAAGTGATATCAATGATCCGATACAAATTCCCCAACCGATCTGTCCGTTCTTGGGATTAATTGGTACGGAGCCGAATACAAACCCGATGATCAGGCTGCCCAAAATAGTCGTTAGAATGAAACCGAAATTATCAAGGAGTTTTAATGTCGCAACAAGTGTAAAATGAATAATGATCGTTATTATACCGGCGATTAGTTTCATCTACGGAAGGATAAATTTCTTCGACACAATTACCTTTTTATTATTTGCATCTGTGTAAACACCGTTCTCGAAATCAATGACAGTGCCCGGACCCGATTTTATCAACAAACTCTTAACTGTATTTTTCGGAACACCCTTAAGATTAGCCATTGATATATTCGGAAAACCGGTGCCGCCGAAATATATCGTTCCCGAAGTGAAGTGTTGATCCATAAGAAATCTTAATTCTTTGATTTCTGCAGAATCCTTTTCTGCTGCTGCATCTTCAGCCTCCTGCATTTTAATTTTATCTCTTACATTATTTTCAATTAATTCTTTTTGGGCAGGAGAAATTCTTTGTGCACTTGCAGAAGCAGAAAAAAGAACAGAAATCAGGAGAATAGTTTTCATGTGTAAGTTTAGGTTATATTCGGAATGAATTCAATTTACTATATTTCCTTTGCAATATCGGCCTCTGTATTTAACAACCCCATCTGCCGCCACCAATAAATATCATTACAACTATAAATAATAGCACTCCCGACAGGACGTCCGCAATGGAACCGGCCATTATTCCCCAACCCAATTGCTTTTCGGCATCAGCATTATTTGCACGCCTGATAATATAACCTCCAATGATCCCTGCGCCAATTACCAACAATTCATAATCAAATGACGGGATCTGTGTAACGATGATGATATGAATGATAAGCGTTACATAGAACGAGATCATTTTTACAGAACCGAAATAACCCAGTAGTCGCTGTTTCACAGAAATAAAATTAATACAAAACCGCAAAGTCCAAACACCCAATGCCCGCAACAACTGCATTTTAACATCGAATATTTAGCATTGAATATTGAGTATTGAACATTTGCCCTGCCACATGCGTAAATTATCCGTTACCCATCATCCATTATCCATTGTCAATTATCCATTGTCAATTATCCATTATCCATTGTCAATTGCTCATTGCAAATTCCCCCGCATATCTTTCAGCTCTCCCTCCACCGCCGAGTTCTGCGTTTTTCCGGGATATACTTTATAAACAAAGTTGAGCCCGTTGTATTTTTTCTCTTTTAAAAAACGATCCATGTCATTCGTGCCTTTTAAAATATGGTTCATCGTTTCGCCGCCACCGGAAGAGAAATGTAATGTTCTCGCCGGCATATTATGGATAGTTAATTTATTGAAATCGTAAATACTGTATTTGTCTATCCACAATGTCGGACTAAGCGCATAATAATTTTTAAATACCGTCTCGTTCTTATATAAACAATAGAATGCGAAGAGTCCGCCGAGTGAATGTCCGAGAATCGTATTGTTGTTCGTATTTGTTTTGTAAGCTGAGTTGATCTTCGGGATCAGTTCTGTTTTGAGGAACTGATAGAATTTTTCCGTCTGACCATAATCGGCTGAACGGCCCGTTGTATCTGCCCCTTTGATGGACGGAAGGATCATATCTCTTCCGCGCAATACGTGAAAATTTCCGATGTGACCAACGCCTGCAAAAAACGTATGCGCCGTTTTCTCATCATTCGCCGCATCAGCAAGCAAAGCCCTCAATGCCCGCCCCGATTTCAAATTCGCATCACAATAATAAACCACACTATACGTTTCGTTTTTAGCAGCATGTTTCGGCAGCGACACATATAATTCGAAACTGTCTTTTACTTTTTCGGACCATAAAATTGTTTTTGTCGTTACAGATTGTGCATGCAGCAAATTTGCAATAACAAGGAGCAGGGTAGTGAGTACGGGTTTCATCGGGGCAGTTTGAATGAGTGATTTATTGGTTTATCAGTTGATTGATTAAACGGCCGGAAGTTTAAAAAGTTACAGATCCTTTTGCATGTAAGATCCGTTACTATCAGCCCGATCAGTGTCATACACGAATCAACTACTCAACTGTTTAACCATTTCCGGGCACACAAACCCTTCATTTAAGATCTTCGTAAATAGCATACCAAACACGAAAAGCTGCCTCATATCATCTTTTCCTTAACAACATCATTCTTAACGAGTTTTTACTAAATTTGCGCAGCATCCTTAAAATTCAATTGTTCATGACGCATTTTTCAAAGCTTTTGCTGGTATTGGTCATTGTGTCCCTCATCCCGGCGTTATCGCATGCGCAAGCCTGTATTGGTGGATTTGATCCCGGTTGCAGTCCCGATGATCCCTGTCCCTGCCCGATAGATAATGATGTGATCGTATTGATCGCCGCAGTTATAGGAATGGCGGGTTATTCGGCTCTTCGATTGAAAAAAAGAAAACTTGCAGTTTAGTGCTGCTTCAAATAAATTAAAGGCAACCCGCGGGTTGCCTTTTTTGTTTTTGTATCCGACCGACATTCATTTGAGAACAATAAACAGCGAAGCGCCTTTAGTTATCGGGCTCTTCGCGGTATGAAAGGAATTTGCGCTAAATATAGCTTAGGGCCATGTTGTGTATTTTGCGTCAACCTTTAATTTAATGTACCCGAACAGTTATCGGGAATATACTGATGCGTCAGCAGTCGGAAAGAATGGTAATTATTGGTTACGGGAGTGCACGGTTGTGAGGGAAATGCGTATTTAGGATTTATTAAGGCTTTCTCAAAACAATCCTAATGCTTACGGGATGCTTCCTTCGGGATTGAGTCGGGATTAAGTCGGGATTGTGTCGGGCTAAGGTCAGGAACATAACTGAGAAAATTAAAGAGAAAATGGATCGGGGGATGTAGGAATGCTTTATTTTGCAGTGGTCATATCACCAAATTATGCCGGTTTAAAGATCCGAATAAATCTACAAAAAAAATTCAAGATGGCAAAACAAAAGGGAGCTTTAAAATTGAGCGGAACGATAGGCGACATCACTTTTACGAAGGGTAAAAACGGTGCGTTGGCGAAGAAAAAGTCCAAGTTTACTGAAAAGCAACGCAAAGCCGCAGCGGCTTTGCCGCAGACCAGCAGAACGGCCGTATTGAACGGTGTTGCCAAAGGATTATTCAGGGTATTGAAGGAGTGCCACGGCAAGGCTGAACCTAATTTTTGGTCAAATATATTGAAGTCCTTTCGAAGAGAAAAGGAAAATGACAGGGTATTGCTGTTGCAACAATTGCACGGAATTGAAGAGCATCAGGACAGCCCGTTCGCGGATCTTTGCCCGATCCCGCCAACGCGAGTGACCGAATCGGAAAAGTTTCACATTGTACAGGCAGATCTGAGCCGACCGGCAATTCCAAACGGGGAAGTACACTGTTATAAGATCCAATTCATACTGGTCGTTTGGCATAAGAATGATGAAGTGAGGCATATGACAGAAGAGTCGCCGTGGCTTAATTTCAATGATGTAACGCCGAAATTTACCACTATTAAATTTGTGCGGACAGCCGCAGATACGGAATGGCTTCTTGCCTGCAGGATAATTGAGGGGTTCAGGTTTAGTAAAGGTGTTCAGGCCCAAATAAGCAGAATGCGTGTTACAGATACAGGAACCGTGTGTGAAACCGCTAAACAAATCCTTGCGGAACGGCGCGCAGCACAGGCCGCCGCACAAAGTATCGAGCCATTGATTCCGGGAATGGAAGAAGGTAAAATTTTTGAGATCAGGTCTGCGTGGTGAGCGCTCAGTAATCAGCCCTTTATCTCAGCAATCAGAATGTCTGATTTGTATACATATATTGTGAGGGCCAATGCGGCATATTATCTGCGTGAAAATTAAGCCAGTCATTTGTCCCGGAACCGGACCCTGCAAGCTATCATCTTCCAACCATCATTTGTTAACTACCAACGGTTGCCCGTCAACAGTATCGGTCAACTCTTATCCCTCAACAATCAACCAGCATCCTCTTTAAAGAATTCTCGCTCAACTCCGTTTTAATCAATAATTTTTACGATTTTTACAGAACTAACCAAATACTGTTTAAAAAGAGCCGGTCTTTCTCTTTTTTACACGGGCATTATGATGAAAATAAACCACTTACGCAGTTTTAACCGAACAGGCGGACCATTTTCGGCTATACTGATTTTTGCCGTAATGTTTTCCGCATTCTCTTCCTGCACGGCTACCAAACATTCAGAATATTTTAAAACCCTGCAACAGAAGGATACAACCATAAAAAACTTTGTCTCTAACGACTTTGAATCCAGGATTGTAAAAGGGGACAGGTTAAGCGTTACGGCAACCAGCCTGAATCCCAATGAGGATTTGCTTTTTAATTCCGGCGCGGGTGATTCGAAAGACGCCACCGGCGGATATATTGTTCAACCTGATGGAACGATATTCCTGCACCGTCTCGGCAAGATGCCGGTGGAAGGACTTACACGCACAGAATTAGCCGCTAAAACTGAAAAGCTGTTATTGGCTTACATGAAAGAACCCATTGTGCAGGTGGCCTACCTCAACCATAAGGTCACGATCATCGGCGAGATAAACAAGCCCGGAATTCTTAATTTGCCTGAAGAGCAGATCACGCTTTTGGATGCTTTGGTGCTGAGCGGCGATCTTACAGCGAATGCCAAACGAAATAATATTACGATTATACGGGAAGAAGGCAATGATAAGAGGGTTAAACACGTTAACATGGAGGATAATTCAATATTCACTTCTCCGTGGTATTATGTGAAACCGAATGATATTATTTTGGTTTCTATAGATTACGAAAAAACAGAGAAAGCGGATAAACGAACAAGGTTGCAGTCAACCTTATCTCTTGTAGCGTCCGGCTTTGGTTTGCTTATAATAGTGTTGGATAGAGTGATCAAAAATAACTAGCATGAGCGAAGACCAATTCTTTACGGAAAAACCGCAATCTAATATTCTCGCACAGGTAGTTCACCGCTACCTGCCTTTTTGGCCGGTGCTCGCTATTCTCCTGGGTATTTCTCTTTCCATTTCTTATATCTATCTGCGGTCTCAAACAAAGATCTACGTGGCCACTTCCAAAGTGCTGTTGAAAGATCCGCAAAAAGGAAGCGACAGTAAAGTATTGGACGCACTTAATATTTTCGGCGATAAGAAGATCGTGGAAAATGAGATCATCGTGATCCGTTCCAATTCGCTCATGCAACAGGTCGTGAAGGAATTGGACCTTTATGCTACGGTATACAATGAAGGAAAAGTTCAAACTGAAGAATTGTATGGTAATAATTCTCCGCTGTATTTTCAGGCGGTCAATAAAGACAGCAGCATAAACGGCGGGGGTAAATTCTCGCTTGATGTAGATTGGAAAGCCCGTGCGATCAAATTGGGAAACAGGATATATAAGTTCACGGATGTCGTAAATGTAAACGGTACGGAGTACAGGATCATCGTCAATACTGACTACAATACAACAGTTGCGGGTAAGAACTATTTTGTTGTGTTTAACGATATAGGCTCTGCCGCCGGCGGCATCCTGGGTTCGCTGAATGTGTCGGCTTTGTCGGCAGTTTCTACCGTTGTAAATGCAAGCATTGAAACACCCGTGCCGGATAAAGGAATTAAAATTCTCAACAAACTTTTCGAAGTATATAACATCGCCGGCGTAGAAGATAAAAATCAGATCGCTACAAGAACATTAAAATTTGTAGACGATCGTTTAGCCGAGGTGACTGCACAATTAGACAGCATCGAAAAAAGCGAAGCCGGTCTAAGGGCGAGAGAAGGAATCACCGATATCTCCGATCAGGGAAGACAATTCGCAGGAGCGTTGCAAAGTCTGGATGATCAAAAGACCGGCATCCAATTACAAAAAGATGTGTTATCGGGTGTGCAGAGTTACGTGAACAGTAAAGGAAGAAGACCCGGAACCGTCCCTTCACAACAGGTGGTTACAGATCCCACGCTTTCCGGTTTGCTCAGTCAGTTATATAATGCAGAATTCGATCGGGATAAAGCACAGTCAATTGCCGGACCGCAAAGTGAATCAGTACTACTGGCGGAAGAAAAGGTAACCCGTCTGCAGAAAGACATCAAAGAAAATATCAGTAACATCCGCAACACTTTTCAGATCGAAGAAAATAATATCAATGGAAGTATTGCAAAGATCAACAGCCAGTTAGTGCAGTTGCCGGGTAAAGAAAGGGCATTATTGGCGATCAGCAGGCAGCAGGCTATCAAGGATAAGATCTACACTTTTCTCCTGAATAAAAGAGAAGAGACTGCCATCTCTGCCGCATCAGCTACATCCGATATGCGTGTGCTGGAAGCCGGAAGTGCTTATGGTCCGATAAGACCGATCGCAAAAAATTATTACCTCATTGGCTTGATCATCGGCATGCTCGTTTTCCTGTTGTTCGTTCAACTCAATGAACCGCTCAGCAGCAAAGTTTTGTTCCGCACCGAAATAGAAAATAAAACAAAAGTTCCTGTTGTTGGTGAGATCATTCAAACGCCTGATAAATCGGGTATCGCTATCACAGACGGGAAACGAACAGTGGTGGCGGAACAGATAAGGGCACTCCGCACCAATCTCAGCTTTATGGGATTGAGCGAAGAAAGGAAAACCCTGTTGGTCACCTCCAGTATTTCAGGGGAAGGAAAAAGTTTTGTTGCTACCAACCTTGCCCTGAGTATCACATTAAACGGCAAAAAAGTTGCATTGCTCGAAATGGATCTGCGCAAACCAAAGCTCAGCAAAGAACTAGGGATAAAAAGGGATCCGGGAATTTCAAGTTACCTCATCGGTAAGTCAACGCTGGATGAGATCATAAAGCCTACGGCTTATGAGGGTTTATTTCTCGTTACAGCCGGACCGATCCCGCCAAATCCCACAGAGTTAATAGGAAAAGAGAATTTTGGTGAGATGATCAATTTGTTGAAAGAACGTTTTGATTATATCATTATTGATTCCGCACCGATAGGTCCGGTAACGGATTCTCAGTTATTGAATAAATATGCTGACATTACCATGTTTGTTGTAAGACACGATGTGACGCCGTCTGTTTTCCTCAGACTCATCAGCACGCTTCATCAGGAGAAGAAGTTCAACAATATGTGTGTGTTGTTCAACGGCATAAAACCACGGGGTGCATCGTTCCTCAATTATGGTTTCGGTGGCTATGGAAATGGTTACGGATACGGTTATGGATACGGTTATGGCTATGGCTACGGCTACGGCAGCGATGCGAGCAGCTACTATGGCGGCGAAAACACGCCGGGTTTTAAAAACCTTTTCGGCTTTACCGGATTTATAAAGAAATTATTCAGGGGTAAAAGAAAATAATACCCGGACAGCCGTTTCCTGAAAACTGCTGCCGGCAACTTAATCATCGTATTCTTCGGTCCTGTTTTTTAAAAGACATGTGACCGAGGAACAGCGAAGCTTTGCCCGGGAGGGGAGGGAAGGCAGAGAGGACAGATGACGGATGACAGATGACAGGTGAATGCAGTTCTTTTCAAAATAAGTGTTTTAGAAAACTCCTGCAACGATTGTCCGTCAACCGTCATCTGTCAACCGTCAACCGTCAACCGTCAACCGTCATCTGTCACCGTCATCTGTCAACTAAACACCAAAAACTAAACATTCATCACTAACCCCACAAACTGGCACGTTATCTACACTCGTCCCCGCTGGGAGAAAAAAATAGCGGCGATCCTCAGTGATCAGGGTATAGAAAATTATTGTCCGTTAAATAAAGTGACGAGAAAATGGAGTGACAGAAATAAAACGATCCTCGAGCCGTTATTTAAAGGATATATTTTCGTTTGCATTGCGGAAAGTAACAAATGGGATATCAAAAAGATCCCCGGTGTGATCAATTATGTGCACTGGCTGGGCAAGCCGGCGGTAGTGAGAGAAACCGAGATCGAGACCATTCGTAAATTTTTGCAGGAATTTGACGATGTGGAAGTAACAGAACAATATCCTGCAGCCAACGATAAAGTAATGATAAAACAGGGCATTTTGATGGATTATAAAGGTATCATTATGGAAGTTTCCGGTAACAAAGCAAAAGTAAAAATAGAAAGCATGGGGCTCCAACTTACCGCTGTTTTTGAAAGAAAAAATCTGATAAAGATCTAAAGACAATGGACAATGGACAATGTACAATGGACAATAGAGAATGGACAATCGACAATCGACAATGCACAATGGACAATGGACAATGGACAATATAAATCAAGCCGCGAAAATGAAACGAAGATTTGAATTGAAAAAAATCTTAAATCTTAAATCTTACATCTTAAATATCATTTTTCTGTGAATCTCACCGACCGCATATATGTCCCCGGCCACAATGGTCTTGTAGGAAGCGCTATCGTAAGATTGCTGAAAAGCAAAGGCTATCGTTATATCATTACAGCAGGTTCTGCCGAACTTGATCTGAGAGAACATCACGCCGTGAAGAAATTCTTTCAGCAGGAAAAGCCGCAGTATGTTTTTATGGCTGCGGCAAGAGTAGGAGGGATATTTGCCAATAATACTTACGGCGGTGAATTTATTTACGATAATCTTGCGATCCAGAATAATGTAATTCACGAAGCGCACCGGCACGGAACTGAAAAATTATTATTCCTGGGTAGCAGCTGTATATATCCAAAGCATGCGCCGCAACCCATGAAGGAAGTATATTTCATGACCGGTCCGCTGGAGCCGACAAATTCTCCATACGCCATGGCCAAGATCGCCGGCGTGGAAATGTGCCGTGCCTACAACCAACAATACGGCAGCCGCTTCATCAGCGTTATGCCGACAAATCTTTACGGTCCCGGCGATAATTACGATCTGCAAAACGCCCACGTGCTTCCGGCACTGATCAGAAAATTTCATGAGGCGAAGGTCAATAACGAACCAACGGTTACCGTTTGGGGAACCGGCAATCCGCGTCGCGAATTTTTGCACGTGGACGATGCGGCAGAAGCCTGTTATTTTCTCATGCAGGAATATGAAGATCCAAGTATCGTGAATATTGGTTGCGGCGAAGATCATTCGATTAGAGAAATGGCGGAAGCAATACAAAAAATAACTGACTACAAAGGAGAGATCATATTCGATACTTCAAAGCCCGATGGTACCATGCAAAAGTTGCTTGATGTACAAAAGTTAAATGCATTGGGTTGGAAATATTCGACAGACCTTTTGCGCGGACTGGAAGATACTTACGCAGACTTCAGCAGCCGTTACGATCATTACATTCAAAAAAAACACAGGGGAAGTTTGCCGGAAAATGTGTAGAGTAGCCGGCATCATACATCCTGATCATGCTGCTGCCGCGTTGGAAAAAATGACCGGCGAAATGTGCGACCTGCTCATTCACGGCGGTCCCGATGACGGGGGTGTCGTTTCATTTAAAGAAGATCATTTGTCGCTCGGCAACAGAAGGTTGTCTTTGCTCGATCTCACAAGCGCGGGTCATCAGCCGATGCAATACGGCGGACGCTACACGATCACCTATAACGGAGAACTGTACAATTACAACACTATAAAACAGGAGCTTAAAGCCGCCGGCATGAGCTTCAATAATAATACTGATACAGAAGTGATCCTTGCAGCATTTGCAAAATGGAACACGAAAAGTTTTTCCCTGCTCAACGGCATGTTTGCATTTGCGTTATGGGATAACGAAACAAAAACAATTTATATCGTAAGGGATACAGCCGGCATTAAGCCTTTGTATTATTCTACCCATACCGGCGGATTAACCTTTGCATCGGAGATCCGCGCATTTGCTCCTGTTCCTTATTTGCAGGACGCCGCTGATAACACTGCGGTATATCAGTTGTCTTACGGATTTATTCCCGAGCCTGTTACAACACTGAAGTATGTGAAGTCGCTGCCGAAAGGTTGCTTCTTATCTTACAACAGCATCAGCAAAAAATACAATCTTGAAAGTTTTTCTTTTTTCAGTTTTACGGAAAAGATCACTGACAAGGCAACTGCAATTGCAGAAACCCGGACAAAGATCGCCGATGCGGTTACGAGGCAAATGATCGCAGATGCACCGGTAGGGGTTTTCCTGAGCGGCGGAATAGATTCATCATTGATCGCATTGCTGGCTGATGAAAGAAAAGAAAAAGAACTGCACACTTTATCGATCTGGTTCAACGAAACCAATTATTCCGAGAAGCGCTATCAGGATATTATCGCAAAGCAATTGCGCAGCAGGCACCATTCGATCTTATTGACCGAAACAGATTTTCACAATAATTTCCCCGCATTTTTAGATGCGATGGATATGCCCGGTTGTGACGGTTTTAATACCTGGTTCATCAGCAAATTCGCCGTGGCAGAAGGATTGAAGGCTGTGCTTTCGGGTATCGGTGCGGATGAATTGTACGGCGGTTATCCGTCATTCGGCAGAATGAAGCAGGCGTTAATGATACAAAAAATGCCCGGTGTTGTATTGGCTGCTGCAAAAAGCACCGGCGTAAAAAAACTGAGCCGCACGTCTTACTTAAAGATCGACGGCATGCGCGGACTTTACCTTTTTTTAAGGGGTCATTTTACACCGTCGGAAATTGCAGCGCAAACAGGAGCTTACGAAAAAGACATTTGGACCATCCTGAATGAGCAGCCCGCATCACCTGTGTTAAGCGGCATCGGCGAAGGTAACACTGCATCATGGCTGGAATTTAATTATTACATGCAGGATCAGTTGCTGCGGGATGCAGATGTAATGAGCATGGCAAACAGCCTGGAGATCCGGGTTCCTTTTTTGGATAACGAAGTGATACAATCTGCGTTTTCCATCTCCGAAGAAATAAAGTTTAAAAACGACAATAAAAAAGAGTTGCTCATCAAAGCTTTTGAAGACAAGCTTCCGAAAGAAATCTGGCAGCGAAAAAAAATGGGCTTCACTTTCCCGTTTGCTCAATGGCTTCGCAACAATGAAATGCTGAAGCAACTCGAATCTGATAAAAATCCCGGAACAAGGAAAGCATATAAAGATTTTATGAGCGGCAAGTTGCACTGGAGCAGGGTGATGAGTTTGATCATTTTGAAAAACAAGGGGATAGTGTTGAGTGATTAGTTTTTAGTGTTGAGTTTGCTGTTCTTCAGCTTTGAAATTCATTACAAATACCAAATCCAGGGGTTCAGTCAACACAATAAACATAAAAAGTAAACACAAACCCCAAACATAAAACGCCAAACTCAAACAGCCGCGAACGCGTAAACGACCCTGCAGTCTGCACTACGTCACCCGCAACTAAGCACTTAACGCTAAGCACTAAACACTGGTACTATTTCTCACCTTAAAAGTTTTCTCAGCCACCGGCGGTATAGAAAAAGTTTGTCGCGTAGCAGGTAAAGCATTGTATGAGCACGGACTGAAAAATGATGAGGCCATTCGGATATTGAGTATGCACGGTCCGGCAGAGGCGGCAAAGGGTAACATGTATTTTCCCGCTGAGATATTCAGGGGATTTGACAGTGCAAGAGTGAAGTTTGTAAGAGAAGCGGTGATGGCGGGACGTAAAGCAGACACTGTGATCCTCAGCCACATTAATTTACTCACCGTTGGCTGGCTCATCAAAAAAGTAAATCCTGCTGCAAAGATCATGTTGATCGCACACGGCATTGAAGTGTGGGAGCCGTTGTCGAAGCTCAAAAGAAAAATGCTGGATAGCTGTGAGAAAATTATTTCGGTGAGCAGCTTTACGGAAGATAAAATAAAAGCGTTGCACCGGTTACCGGATGAGCAATGCATTGTGATCAATAATTGCATTGATCCTTTTTTCGGCGGATCAGCAGTACAAAAAAAAGATGCCGGATTATTACAACGCTATGTTTTTGCCGCGGATGACATGATCCTGCTCACGCTTACACGGCTCACGGAAACCGACAGATACAAGGGATACAATAAAGTATTGAACGGACTTGCGTCATTAAGCAAAACCCATCCCAAACTGAAATACCTGCTCGCAGGCGGATACAGCGATGCAGAAAAAATATATCTTGATCAAAGGATCTTGGAATTAAATATTGCAGACCGGGTAGTATTCGCCGGTTTTGTAAAGGAAGAAGAGTTGCCTGCGCATTTTGCCCTGGCGGATGTTTATGTAATGCCGAGCATGAAGGAGGGATTCGGGATCGTTTTCGTGGAAGCGATGTATTATGGTATTCCGGCGATCGCAGGAAATGCCGATGGTTCTGCTGATGCTTTGCTCAACGGCAAGCTAGGACTTCTGGTAGATCCGGAAGATCAGAGTGCCATCACAGCGACGATTGAAAAAATGATCAGCAACACTGCAACATATATTCCCGATCATGATTTGCTGATGAAGCATTTCAGTTACCAAACCTATAAGGAGCAATTGTCGGTATTGCTGTAGCGGAACGTAGGGTCTTTCAATCAAACCGGCACGGAGCTTTACACAGCGGTATGAGAGCCTCGCAGAAGATTCAAGACTGCCCAGTGCTACAAATTAAAAATTTCTTCTACATTTCGTATTGGTAAAAAGTATAACAACAATTTTAAAAAATTTCTTTGTCTGAAAATCAACACTGGGACGAAATAATAGAACCCCGCGCATCCCTTCTCGATCTTCGCCTAAAAGAAGTATGGCGCTATCGCGACCTATTGTTGTTGTTTGTAAAAAGAGATTTTACGGCAACGTACAAACAAACTGTGCTTGGACCATTATGGCATTTGATCCAGCCTGTTTTTACGACAATTGTATTTCTGCTGGTATTTCACAGCGTTGCAAAGCTTGGAACGGACGGTATCGAACCGATTCTTTTCTACATGAGTGGCATTACGATCTGGAATTATTTTTCAGCATGTCTCACCGGTACATCAAATACGTTTGTTGCAAACGCCGGGATCTTCGGGAAAGTTTATTTTCCGCGGCTCGTTATTCCGCTCAGCACGGTCCTCAGCAATATTGTAAAATTTCTGATCCAGTTTTTTCTGCTGATAGTAGCAATGGCTTGGTTCGGTATAAAGACGGGGCATTTTTATATCAGCTTTACCTGGTTATTGATTCCGTTGTTGGTATTGATGATGGCGCTGATGGGATTAGGTGTCGGAATAATTATTTCATCACTTACAACAAAGTACCGCGACTTCACCGTATTGATCGGCTTTGCAGTACAGTTGCTGATGTATGCTACACCGATCGCTTACCCGCTGTCATTCATTAAAGGAAAATGGTTTGCACCGTTTTTGGAATATAATCCGCTTACACCGATCACGGAAGCATTTCGTTACGCACTTTTCGGTAAAGGATCTTTTGATGCAATGCATTTGTTATACAGCGGCATTTTTATTTTGATCGCATTGTTTTTGGGTGTGATCATCTTTAATAGAGTGGAGCGGAATTTTATGGATACGGTTTAATTAGTTGACGGTTGACGGTTGACAGATGACGGTCGGCAAATGACGGTTGACAGTGCATTTTAGCTCCGCAGGAGCAACATGTTACTAGCGACAAGAAATAAAATAAAGCGAACGGCGCCCGCGGCATCGAAAAATATATTTTGAAATTTACATCACACGAAACGGCAATAATTGATCAGGGTGCGGTTATAGGCAACCAAACAATTATTTGGCATTTTTGCCATGTGATGAGTTCTGCCGTGATCGGCGATAATTGTACCCTCGGCCAAAATGTATTCGTGGGTGCGGATGTCATAATCGGCAACAACGTAAAAATTCAAAACAACGTTTCCTTATATACCGGTGTAGTGTGCGAAGACGACACATTCATCGGGCCCTCCGTGGTCTTCACAAACGTGATCAATCCACGCAGTATTGTCAGCAGAAAAGACGAATTCAAACAAACGATCATCCGCAAAGGCGTATCTATCGGTGCAAACGCCACGATCATCTGCGGCAACGAGATCGGGCAATACGCGATGATAGGAGCAGGAGCAGTCATCACAAAACCCGTAGCCGCATACGCATTGGTTGCAGGCAATCCCGCAAAACAAATAGGGTGGGTGGGTGAGCATGGTGAAAAATTAATTTTCGAAGAACGCGGAAATGCAGTGTGCCCTGCAACCGGAGAGCGATACTTTTTGGAAAACGGCGTAGTTACAAAGGTTGACGGATGAAAGATGACGGTTGCCTGCGGCGCTGCTAAGAGAACAAGGAGAAAAGGAGAAGAAAAGGAGAAGAAAAGGTTAACGGTTTACAGATGACTGTTGACAGATGACGGTTGACAGGAAGCCTGTGGCGCTGCCAAGAGAAAAAAAAGAAAAGGAGAACAAAAAGAATCGCATTGATCCTTTGTGCCTTTGCATATCCTTTGCGCCTTTGTGTGAAACCAACAGCACTTAGATAAAATTCAAAACTCATCACTCAAAACTCAACAATAAAATTCGCAGTCATCGGCGCCGGCTATATCGGCTCACGCCACATAGAACTCATCAATAAAAATGAAGCGACGGAACTCGTTGCAATCTGCGACATAGAAACAACAACCCGCAACTCGTCACCCGCAACTCCATTTTTTAGTACACCGGAAGAGTTGTTTAGCGCCCCGATCGATTTCGATATTATTTCTATCGCTACACCAAACGGTCTCCACGCTCAACACGCAATGGCAGCATTAAATGCCAACAAACACGTGCTCATCGAAAAACCCGTAACACTCTCCGCGGCAGATGCAAAAGCAATCGCGGATAAATCAGCAGAAAAAGGGCTTCATGCCTTTTGCGTAATGCAAAATCGTTATTCACCCGCTTCGGCATGGTTAAAGGAAATAAAGGAGAGTGGTAAACTTGGTAAAATTTTCATGGTGCAGATCAATTGCTTTTGGAACCGTGATGAACGCTATTATAAAAAAGGAAACTGGAAAGGAACCGCGGATCTTGACGGCGGCACATTATTTACACAATTCTCTCATTTCGTTGATATCCTTTGGTGGGTATTCGGCGATATCAAAAATATAAGCGCAACTTTCCGTGATTTTAATCATGAGAGTTTGACGGAATTCGAAGACAGCGGTTTTGTACATTTCGATCTGCTTAACGGCGGCGCAGGCAGCATCAATTATTCCACTTCCGTATGGGATAAAAATCTGGAAAGCAGTATCACCGTTATCGCAGAACATGGCACGATAAAGATCGGCGGACAATACATGAACAATGTGGAGTACTGCCATATAAAAGATTACCATATGCCGCAACTGCCCGAGGCAAACCCGGCAAACGATTACGGACACTTTAAAGGGAGCGCAGCTAACCACGCATTGGTATTTGATAATGTTATCAACGTGATCAACAACAACGCGGCGATCAATACCACCGTGCAGGATGCGGGAAAAGTGACAGAGATCATTGAGCGCATTTACGCACTAAAACAGAAAAGCTGATGTCGGTCGTAATAAGAGCAGAAGACATATCAAAGCAATACCGCCTCGGCCAGGTGGGCACGGGCTCATTGGCGCACGACGTAAATCGTTGGTGGGCGGGCGTTCGCGGAAAAGAAGATCCTTATTTAAAGATCGGCGAAACCAATGACCGTACAGAGAAAGGAAACAGCGAATATGTGTGGGCGCTAAAGGACATCAATTTTGATGTGCAGCAGGGCGAAGTCCTCGGCATCATCGGGAGGAACGGCGCGGGGAAAAGCACACTCTTAAAGATCCTCAGTAAAACGACAACTCCAACAACAGGAACAATAAAAATAAAAGGCCGTGTGGCAAGTCTGCTTGAAGTGGGCACCGGTTTTCATCCCGAACTGAGCGGCCGTGATAATATATTTCTCAACGGCGCCATCCTCGGCATGACGAAGAAAGAGATCAAATCGAAGTTTGATGAGATCGTTGATTTCGCCGGCGTGGAAAGATATATTGACACACCTGTAAAAAGATATTCATCGGGGATGTATGTGCGGCTGGCATTTGGCGTGGCTGCGCATTTGGAATCAGAAATATTAATTATCGATGAGGTATTGGCAGTAGGAGATGCAGAGTTTCAAAAGAAATGTCTCGGCAAAATGAGTGATGTGAGTCGCAATCAGGGTCGTACTATCTTATTTGTAAGTCATAACATGGCTGCCATCAAACAGCTCTGTAATCGGGGCATATTATTGCACAATGGCAATCTGTCTTATGCCGGTAATATGCAGGAAGTAGCAGAGCGTTATCAATTAGCAGGCATCAGCGGTTCATCTGAAACTTATTGGGATGAATCTGAAGCACCGGGAAATGATAAAATCCGAATCAGAAAAGTATCTGCAGCGGGGTTAGGAAAAAAGTCTTCAGAGCCACTTAAGACAAATGATGCGCTGAATGTAGAGATTGTCTTTGAAAATAAGCAGCCGGGAGTGAATTTGGATGTAACCTGGGACATTTTTGATCTTGAATCTGTTCATGTTTGTCATATCGGAACAGTTGTAGGTGAGAGGAAAAAAATAGATGAAGGGATTTTTAAAGTAAGTTTTTTACTCCCGTCTGATTTGCTGAACAGCAAAAGATATTATTTGAACGTCACGTTTGGTGCAGATCAACGATATGTATTATATAGTCAGGAAAGAATTCTATCAATTGATGTGGAAGATGCATTGCATCGTGAAGGTGCTTCTCTTCATCAATATCCCGGTGTTATACACCCCGCTGTAATATGGAATAAAACAAAAGTCGATACGGTACAACCTGCAATGCAATAAATAATCAGAATTGAAGTCAGCATTTATTAGAGATCTTATTAAAATCCCTGATGCGAGAGGGAATCTGTCTTTCTTTCAAAATGAGGATCAGGTGCCGTTCCCGATTGCAAGGGTGTATTGGATCTATGATGTGCCGGGAGGAGAATCAAGAGGTGGGCATGCTTTTAACAACAGTAATGAATTTATTGTTGCTTTAGCTGGAAGCTTTGATGTTGTGCTGCATGACGGAAAAAATGAACAGCGTTTTAATCTGAACCGTTCTTATTACGGTTTGTATGTGCCGAAGATGACATGGCGCCATTTAGAAAATTTTTCTACCAACTCACTTGCATTGGTTTCTACGGACAGTGTTTATGATGTAAAAGATTATATCAGGGATTTTGAATTTTTTAAAGCGCAGAAAAAATGACCAGGACAAGCATCGCAGACTGTAATGTTCTTCAGCTGAATAAAGTAAGCGATCGTTCAGGAAACTTAACGGTTGTTCAGAATAATACTGATGTGCCGTTTGCAGTAAAGCGTGTTTACTATCTGTATGATGTTCCCGGCGGCGAAAGCAGGGGAGCGCATGCACATAAAAACCTTGAACAGTTGGTTATTGCGGCAAGCGGTTCGTTCGATATCACTATTGATGACGGCACGAAAAAAAAGAAAGTAAGCCTCAACAGACCTTATACTGGTTTTCATTTAAAGCCTGGTATCTGGCGTGAACTGGATAATTTTTCTTCCGGTGCGATCTGTCTCGTTTTAGCAAGTGAACTGTACAGCGCTGATGATTATATCCGCGACTACAAAGATTTTCTTAATTATAAAAACAATAAGTGAAGATACTTATAGGTGGTGCAGGCGGGGCTCCTTCGGAAGGCGTGATTAATTCTTTATTGCGTTCTTCACGCAAAGAAGAGATCATCGGCATGGGCAGTGAACCTGCAGATCTGATTTTATCAGCCGCGGAAAAAAAATATTATGTTCCGTATTGCAATGACGCAGGCTATAAAGATGCGCTGCTGAAGATCATCAAAGCAGAAAAGCCCAGGCTCATTCATTTCCAAAATGACTTGGAGATCTATTACGCATCTCAGTTAAGAGAAGAGATTGAAGCCGAAGGAACATTGACATTCATGCCGCCGCATGATGTGATTGATACATGCGTGCACAAATACAAATCGTTTTTAAAATTCAAAGAAGCAGGATTGAAAGTTGCCGAAACATCCATGCTCAATAATGAAGACGATCTTAAAAAAGCATTTAAAGAATTAGGAAATAGTGACGGACAGATTTGGTTAAGATCTTCATCAATCGGCGGCGGCGGTAAAGGTGCTGCCCCGACAAATGATTTTGCATTTGCAAAAAGCTGGATTGAAAGATACAAAGGCTGGGGTGATTTTACGGCTTCAGAAATGCTTACCGCAAATACCGTAACATGGCTTTCGATCTGGTATGAAGGCGAACTCGTTGCGGCACAGACAAGATTAAGAAAAGGTTGGACGCACGGCAACAGGGCTGTATCTGGTGTGACAGGTGTAACCAAGATAGGACAAACATATTCCGATGCTGTTGTTGATGAAATCTCTATTAAAGCAATCAAAGCTGTCCATGATAAGCCGCACGGAATTTTCGGTGTGGATATGGCTTACGACAGCAACGGCATTCCGAATCCAACAGAGATAAATATTTCAAGATTTTTTACAACGGTGCTTTTCTTCACAGAAGCAGGATTAAATCTGCCGGAGATCTTTAAGAATCTTGCCATGTATAAAGAATTTCCGAAGCTTGATAAAAAGATCAACCCCCTTCCTGACGGATTAATGTGGTTAAGGGGAATGGATACAAAGCCGAGGCTGATGACTGATGAAGGCATGCGCAATGAAATAAATTATCTCTCCTGAAAACGATCTTACTTACAGGTGCTTCAGGGTTTATCGGAACGCATTTGCTGAAAGCGATCAGCGTTCACCCGGTGTACATTAAATATAATTTAGTATTGCTGTCATCGAAAGAGATCAGCGGATATAAAACAATCCTTCACCACGGTTATACTTTTTCTAAAGGAGATTTTATTGAGGAAGGAATTAATAAAATTGATTTAGTTATTCATGCAGGGGCATTCATTCCGAAGAACAGAGCTGAAGCAGATACTGCTGATGATTGTTTATCAAATATTCTTTCGGTTAACAGGCTGATCAATGAATTGCCTTCAGTGCCCGAGAAATTTATTTTCATCAGCACTGTTGATGTGTATGCAGGAACAAATGAAGCTATTTCGGAAAAAACGGCTGTCGGCCCCGAAACACTTTATGGCCAGTCAAAACTTTACGGAGAAAAATTACTGGAGAATTGGGCGAAGAAAGAAAACGTTGTTTTGCAGATCCTGAGATTGGGTCATGTGTACGGCAGCGGCGAAGAAGCATTTGAAAAGATCATTCCCGCAACAATAAGAAATGCGATGAAGAATGAAAGTCCGGTCATTTATACGTCAGGAACAGAATTGAGATCATTCCTGCATGTATCGGACTGCGTAAATGCCATTTTATCTTCTCCTGATCTTGCTGAATACAGCGGTCAGATAAATATTGTTTCCGGCAAAGCTCTGCCGATAAAGCAAATCGTTGAAACAATCGTGAAGAAGATCTCACCGGAGTTGCCGGTGATTATAGAGAACAAAGAAGGACCTGTAAAAAATTATCTGTTTGATAACAGCAGAATGAAACAGCTGCTCTCGGAAGAAAAAGTTTCTTTTGAAGAAGGTATTGAAGAAGAGATAAAAAGTTTTAAGGCTTGAAAGGCGTAAAGCTTTTTTTTGATCTCGACGGAACACTGATCGATTCTACACGACGTCTTTATCATCTTTTTCAGGAGCTTGTTCCCGCATCTTCATTAAGCTATGAAGAATATTGGCAACAGAAGCGAAGCGGTAAAACACATCATAACATTCTTACGGATCAGTTTGGATATTCGCAGCAGGACACGGTTGATTTTGAAGAGCAATGGATGCCTGCGATCGAAGACGAAAGATTTTTAAAGTATGATCAGCCATTTGCAGGTGTGACTCAATACTTGGAATTATTAAAGGCTGATCATGATTTATATATTATCACAGCGAGGCAATCCGAGCCGGCTGCAAAAAAACAGATCGCATCATTCAGCTGGGATTTTTTAACTGGTGTTTTTGTTGCAAAATCAGCAAAAGAAAAAGCTGCATTGATCTCAGGAACCGGAGAGTTGTCGTTTCATGACTGGATCATCGGCGATACGGAAAGAGAAATCGAAACAGGAAAAGAACTTGGTATAAAAACTGCTGCTGTGCTTTCAGGTTTCAGAAGCAAAGCTTTACTCGAAAAATATCATCCTGATCAGATCGCTGATAAAGTGACTGATCTGAAATTATAATCAGAAAAGAACAATGGATACAAGGGAAGAGAAAGTAAAACAGTCGGCAGGTTTTTACGATAAGTATTTGAATTTCGATTATCAGCTGTCTGATTTCGGCTTTCAAAGAATCAAATCTTTTTTCAAAGGTTCACCGGCTTTAGAGATCGGTCCCGCGAATGGTTATATGACTAAGTCGCTCGTAAAAGAATTTGATACGCTGCATTTGCTGGAAGCTTCTGAAGAGCTGCTGAACAAGATCCCTGATTATCCGAATGTGATCAAACATCACACGATGGTGGAAGATTTTAATACAGAGCTGAAATTCCAAACCATTGTGATGAGTCATGTGCTGGAACATATTGCTGATCCGGTCGCAGCACTAAAAAGCATTTATGATTTGCTTGCCTACGACGGTGTTTTCGTTGTTTCTGTGCCGAATGCAAAATCAGTCCACCGTATTGTTGCGGTGCAGATGGGTTTGCTCAGTAGTGAATATGAATTGAATGAAAGAGATGCAGAACTCGGGCATTATCGTGTGTATGATACAAGTATTCTCAGATCGCATTTAACTGATGCCGGATTTGAGATCACTGAAAGCGGCGGTTATTTTTTAAAACCGTTAACGAACGGACAGATCGAAAAATACTGGACGGAAGAAATGATTCAGGGTTTTAATAAAGCAGGGGAATTTTTCCCGGAAAACTGTGCGGAGATCTTCGCGGTCTGCAAAAGAAAATAAATCATGATCCCTTTTCTGGACATAAAGAAAATTAATCTTCGCCATCAGTCGGAATTTGAGAAGAGCTTCAGTGAAGTGCTTGAATCCGGTTGGTTTATTCTCGGCGAAAAAGTAAAAAAGTTCGAAGCAGAGTTTGCTGATTACTGCGGAACGAAATATTGTATCGGTGTTGCGAACGGACTCGATGCGCTGATCCTTATCCTTGAAGCATACAAGGCAATGGGTGTCATGCAGGACGGCGATGAAGTAATTGTTCCTTCGAATACTTATATCGCATCGATTCTCGCCGTTTCAAAAGCCGGGCTCACACCTGTCCTTGCTGAACCGGATGAAGATACCTGTCTGCTCAATGCAGCGAATGCAGAAATGAAAATAACTGCAAAAACAAAAGCGATCATGCCCGTTCATTTGTACGGACAGCTTTGCAATATGGAAGCAATCAACAATGTTGCAAAGAAGCACGGGCTTAAAGTCATTGAAGACTCCGCCCAATCGCATGGTGCAATACATAACGGAAAACGTTCAGGAAATCTCGGCGACGTTTCGGGCTTCAGCTTTTATCCCGGTAAAAATCTCGGTGCATTAGGCGACGGCGGAGCGATCACAACAAATGATCAGACTCTTGCAGAAATGCTGCTCTCATTAAGAAATTACGGATCGTTTGTAAAATATAGGCATGACCGCAAAGGTGTGAACAGCAGGCTCGATGAAATTCAGGCGGTATTTTTATCAGTAAAGCTGAAATCGCTGGATGATGACAATAATGTGCGCAGAGCTGTTGCAGATAAATATCTTTCTGCGATAAAAAATCCAGCCACCACGTTGCCGACTGTAAAACAAAAAGAAAGTCATGTGTGGCATTGCTTTACCATCAGGTGTGCAGACAGGGCACAGCTGCAGAAGTATCTCGAACAAAAAGGTATTCATACGGTGATACATTATC
This sequence comes from Ferruginibacter sp., assembly GCA_965247855.1. GTDB lineage: Bacteria > Bacteroidota > Bacteroidia > Chitinophagales > Chitinophagaceae > Ferruginibacter. Next base: position 807,044 of record CBDFHZ010000003.1, on the reverse strand, counting down.
CGGTTCCGCCGCATAAGCAGGAAGCATACAAAGAATGGAACAGTGATTCATTTCCTGTTTCAGAAAAAATACACAGAGAAATTATTTCCATCCCGATCTCGCCGGTGATGACGTATCATGAAGTTAACGAAGTGATCAGCGTACTAAATTTATACAGTCCGCAATAATGTCGGAAAAAAAGGACATCCACAGTTTTTCAGAAAGAATTTCAAAAGGCGAGCAGATCGATTCTTTTGAGCTGTCGCCTTTTCTTGCCGCTGACAATCTCAATGATCGCATCAGCGCAAATGTTCACTTTGCCCAGGCTTATTTAAAAATGGGTAACACAGAGAATGCAGCGGTATTAATTAAGCGGGCATTTATCTTATCAGATTTTTCTGTCGATCTTCTGCCGTTATACATCGACATTTTTAAGAAAACGAATGACGGCGAAGCGCTGAAGTTTGCTTACAAAAGAATCGGCATAAAATTATTCAACAGCGGCCGCATTGCAGAAGCGCTGGAGTATTTCGATAAGTGGCAGTACGCTTATTTCCACCTGAATAACATCGACAGGTATGAAAGTGATTATGATATACAACTCACTATCGATTCTTTTTGTGAAAACTATCGCAAAGAAAGAAAGCCGGGTAACGATAAAAAGATCAGGATCGGATACCTGCCCGTACATTTTACCGAGCCTGCTTCGGTATTGATCAAATTAGATAAGCTTTTCGCACTTCATCATGATAAGCATTTATTCGAAGTGACTTATTTCGTTATGGAGACTGAATCGCATGTTCACTCTTCCGCTTACGGAAGGGAACTGGATAAATATTTTCGTGATAACGGCTGCTCATTGATTTATATGGATCATGACAAAGATCCGAACCGTTATTACTTCAATTTTGTAAATAAGATCCGCTCACATAAGCCGGATCTGCTGATCAGTAATGCAGTGCTGGCGAATTTTGATCATTACTTTGTTGCATCATTCAAACCTGCTCCGATTGCAGTTACTGTAGTGCACGGGCCTGTGGCGCAGTATGCAACAAAGATCTTTGATCATACCATCAGCTCCTTTGATTTGCAGACCGTCGATGTTCCCTGCAATACAACACAGATCAATATAGAGCTTCCCGAAGAACAGGACAAAGAAGAAAAGAATTTAAACTTCGATCTGCCGAAAGATAAAGTGGTCATGATTTGCGGCGGAAGACCGGTGAAGTTTCAGAATGCCGATTACTGGAGATCAATTTTCAGCAGTCTTAAAAAACATCCGCAGGCTTATCTCTGCGTTGTCGGTTTTGGAAAAGAAAAATTTCCTTTCCCGGAATTACTTACAACTGAAATTTTATCTGCAGTTTCTTTTATCGGCTGGACGCCGAATTATTCAGAGTTGCTGAAAGACGCAGACATTTATCTCGACGGCTATCCTGTCGGCGGCGGTGTTTTTATGATGGAAGCCATGCGTGCAGGCGTTGCGGTTTTAGGCTTTGAACATGATTACCTGCGGTTGTTTTCCGGTGCTGTCGGTTCAGGCGTTCAGGAGATAGTAGGATTGAAAGAATTGTATTCAAAATCAGGGGACTTCGAAGATTTTGAAAAGAAGATCAGTTACCTGATCGAACATAATGAAAAAAGAATTGCTTTAGGAAAATACTGCCGCGACAAGATCCTTAACGAACGATCACAGCCCCTGCGAATGGTGAAGAGATATGAAGAAGTTTACGTGAAGCTTATCGCTGAAAAAAGAAAACAATCTCTTTCAGGCATTCCTAAAAAACAGAAAATCGAACCGTTTGAAAAAGAACGCGGCGCCGCTGTGAAAAAATACCTGATCAGCAGTGCAAAAAAAATATTAAAAAAGAAGAGCTCTTAAACGCAGTAACATGAATAACCAAGGCAGCTTCAGCGAAAAAAAACTTTTGATCACCGGCGGCACGGGCTCATTCGGTAATGCCGTGCTGAACAGGTTCCTGCAAACTGATATTGCCGAAATACGAATTTTCAGCCGTGATGAAAAGAAGCAGGATGATATGCGCAAACGGTTGAATCACTCTAAGCTCAAATTTTATATCGGCGATGTTCGCGACTTGTCATCAGTAGAGCCTGCAGTGAAAGGCGTTGATTTTATTTTTCATGCCGCTGCATTGAAGCAGGTGCCTTCCTGCGAATTCTTCCCGATGGAAGCGGTGAAAACGAATATCATCGGTACAGATAATCTGCTTACTGCGGCTGAAAAGCATGAAGTAAAAAAAGTAGTGATCCTCAGCACGGATAAAGCGGCTTACCCGATCAACGCAATGGGCATGTCGAAAGCGCTCATGGAAAAGGTAATGGTGGCAAAATCAAGAAACCTTGATGATAAGAAAACGATCTTTTGCGGTACACGTTACGGCAATGTAATGGGATCAAGAGGATCGGTGATTCCTTTCTTTATTGAACAGATCAAATCCGGAAAGCAGATCACTATTACCGATCCTGCGATGACCCGCTTTATGATGACGCTCGAAGATGCGGTTGATCTTGTGCTGTATGCATTCGAGAACGGAAAGCAGGGTGATCTTTTCGTACAGAAATCACCGGCTGCAACAATCGATACTTTAGCGAAAGCGCTATTGGAATTATATAAAAAAGACTCTTCGATTAAGATCATCGGCACAAGACACGGTGAAAAGCTTTTCGAAACCTTGGTGAACAGGGAAGACATGGGCAAGGCTGAGGAAACGGAAAACTATTATCGTATTCCTGCCGATAACCGTGACCTGAATTACGACCAGTATTTCACTGAAGGACAAACAGCCATCGCAGCAGTGGAAGAATATCATTCACACAATACGGAGCGACTCGATGTGGAAGGAATGAAAAAATTATTGTACAAACTGCCGGTTATTCAACAGGATATTTTAGGAAAACAAATTTCACATAACGAGTTAGACGCATGATAAGTCAGCCCGAAATAATCAGCGGCGGAACTTTCAGTGATGAAAGAGGAACATTATCATTCGTAAATGATTTTAACCTCAAGGAGATCAAACGTTTTTACAGCATTGAGCATCCGGATACAGATACTGTTCGTGCCTGGCAGGGACATAAGATCGAGCAGAAATGGTTCTTCGTTTCTGCCGGTTCGTTTAAGATCAGCCTGGTGAAAATAGATGACTGGGAAAACCCTTCAAAAGATCTGGAAGTAAGATCTTTTATTCTTACTGATGATCAGCCGCAGGTGCTGCATGTGCCGGCAGGATACGCAAACGGGATCCGGGCAGTGAAAGAAAATTCAAAACTGCTGATCTTCTCCGATCTTAATAAAGATGATTCAATGGCGGATAATATTCGATTCGATAACAATTACTGGGCCGCTGAATAAGCTATGAATACTTCGCAACTTACTTTTACAAGATTTTTAGCGGCAACAGCCATCGTAATTTTTCATTTCGGGAAAGAAGTATTTCCATTCAGCTCCGCTTCAGTACATTTTCTTTTTCAACAGGCCAGTGTAGGTGTGAGTTACTTTTTTATCCTTTCAGGATTTGTGATGATCATTGCTTACCGCAATAAGGAAAAAATAAGCCTGATTGAATTTTTAAAAAATAGAGTGGCCAGAATTTATCCTCTTTATTTTTTAGCACTCTGTCTACTGCTGCTGTTTTTATACCGCTACATGCCGGATGCACCTTTTGACAGAAAAGGTTTTCTCTTAAATCTTTTCATGATACAGGCTTGGGTACCCGGGAAAGCACTTTCGTTTAATTCGCCCGGTTGGTCTCTGGCTGTGGAATTTTGTTTTTATGTCAGCTTCCCTTTTCTGTACAACTATTTCTACAGAGTTTGCACTAAGAATAAAATCCTGATCTTTATTTTTTCCTTTTGGCTGATAAATCAGCTTATTCTGCATCTTTATGTTCAGTCATCGTTTTATGATCCTCATGCGGTAAAGAGGGAAGAATTTTTATATTATTTTCCTCTTATGCACTTAAATGAATTTCTCATAGGAAATCTTGCAGGAATACTCTTCACGGGGAAAACAAAAAACTATGATTTTGGTATTCTTGGATGTACAGCGGTCTTCGTGCTTCTTCTGAAATACCCGATGAATTTATTCTTTCACAACGGATTGCTTGCGGTGGTTTTTGTTCCGATAATATATATACTGGCTTCAAATACCGGTATCATCACCTCAATATTCAGAACAAAATTTGCCGTCCTTTTAGGAGAGATCAGTTATGGTATATATATATTACAGGCGCCGGTATTTCTGCTGATGCAGAAGGTTTTCAAGCATTATAATATTTCAGAACCTGTCCGCTGCTTTTATGTATATTTTACAGTACTGCTTGCTGTTTCGACGATCAGCTATTACCTTATCGAAAAACCTTTAAGGGAAAAAATAAAAAAAATCAGGCTTGTCCCTCGTAAACAGCGGACAGCTATTCTGTAAGCATCAATGTTGTCAGAAGAAAATTAGTATGGAGAAACTTAAATTAATAACAGTTGCCGGAACACGTCCGGAGATCATCAGGCGGCGGAGATCGTTAAGCTGGCAGATCAGCTTTTCGATCATGTGCTGGTGCATACCGGGCAGAATTATGATTACGAGCTCAATGAAATCTTCTTCAAAGATCTCGGTTTAAGAAAACCCGATCATTTTCTTGAAGTGGCGGGGAGCAGCCTTGGAGATACATTGGGCAATGTTATTGCAAAATCATATGAAGTTTTTGTAAAAGAAAAACCGGATGCGTTGCTTGTGCTGGGGGATACGAACAGCGTACTTTGTACTATTCCTGCAAAGCGCCTGAAGATCCCGATCTTCCATATGGAAGCGGGCAACCGTTGCTTTGACCAGAATGTGCCGGAAGAAACGAACCGAAGAATTTCAGATCATATCAGCGATATCAATGTCGCATATACTGAACACGCAAGACGTTATTTATTGAGTGAAGGTTTCAGAAAAGACCATGTTTTTGTTTCGGGTTCACCGCTGTATGAAGTGCTGAAGAAGAATGAAAAGAATATTGCAGCGAGCGGGATTTTAAAAGCGCTTGAACTTACTGCCGATAAATATTTCGTGGTAAGTGCACATCGTGAAGAAAATGTAGATGGAGCAGAAAGCCTGAAAAATATTACTGCATCAATCAATGCAGTGGCTGAACAATATCAAATGCCGATCATCTTTTCAACGCATCCGCGGACGCAGAAAAGAATTGATGCAGAGAAGATCAGTTTTCATCCGTTGTTGAAGATCATGAAACCGTTCGGTTTGTTTGATTACCTGCAGCTTCAAAAGAATGCACTTTGCGTTTTATCCGACAGCGGTTCTGTTAGCGAGGAAGCGGCGATGCTGAATTTTAAAGCGATCAGCATGCGAACAAGCACGGAAAGGCCGGAAGCGGTTGATGCAGGAACAATTGTACTCGGTGGCATTACGCCTTCATCTGTTTTAAACTCAATTGAGATCGTGTTGAAAACGCACGGCGATAATAAAGTGCAGCTGCCTGATGAATATAAAGTGGAAGATGTTTCTAACCGCATCATCCGCATCATTCAAAGCTATACACCGATCATCAATAAAGTAACCTGGGGTAAAAATTGAAGCAGAAAATTTTCATACTCGGCTCAGGTGGGATGGCGGGTCATGTGATCTCGATTACATTAAGACAGCATGCTGATCTTTTTGATGTAGTTGATGTCGCCAGAACTAAAAATGCGATCGGCCCTGATCATTTGCTTGATCTATCGGATACTGATGCCTTACAGCAGCTGATCGAAAATGAAAAGCCTGATATTATCATCAATGCAGCAGGAATTCTGAATCAATCGGCAGAAAATTTTCCCGACAATGCAATATTGATTAACAGTTATCTTCCGCATTTTCTTGAACGTATCACTGCGAATACAAAATGCAGAATAATTCATATCAGCACGGATTGTGTTTTTTCCGGAAAGAAAGGCGGGTATATAGAAGATGATCCGAAAGATGGTGTAGGCTATTACGCACAGACAAAAGCAATGGGGGAGTTGAATAATAAAAAAGATCTTACTATTCGTACTTCGATCATCGGTCCTGATCTGAATGCAAACGGTATCGGCCTTTTCAACTGGTATGCAAAACAGAAAGGTGAGATCAAAGGTTATACAAAAGCTTTCTGGACAGGTGTTACTACGATTCAACTCGCGGAGTCTATTTTATATTTTATTAAAGAGGGCAGAACAGGATTATATCATTTAGTAAACAGCGAAAAAGTTTCTAAATATGAATTGCTTCGTTTGTTTAAAGACGTTTTTCCGGAGATTGGCATAACAGAAATCGATCCTTACGAAGAATACAATGTCGATAAAAGTCTGGTCAATACACAAGCAGATTCATCACCCGAAGTGCCTACATATCGTGAAATGATCATCAGCATGAAAGAATGGATCAACAGTAATTCATCATTGTATCCGCATTATCCGGCTCTGTAATGAAAGTTTCTGTTGTTACGGCATATTATAATAGGAAGAAGCTTTTCAGGAATACTTTACTGCAGCTGAAAAATTCATCGTCGAGTGATTTTGAAGTAATTGCGGTTGATGACGGCAGCGATGAAGATCAGCGACTTGAAGACCTTCAGAATGAATTTGATTTTCTGAAAGTGGTTCGGCTCGAGAAAAAAGATAAATGGTACATCAATCCATGTGTGCCTTTTAATAAAGGGTTTGTAGCGGCAACAGGCAACATCATTATCCTGCAGAATCCGGAATGCATTCATTACGGCGACATCATCGGTTATGTGAAGGAGCATCTGCAGCCGAATAATTATTTAAGCTTTGCTGCATATTCACTGGATAAAAAAACAACCGACAGTATTACAGACGCTGTTGCATCAGACATACAATCCCTGAAAGTTCAGTTCAATCCTTTTGCGATCACATACGACGGGGAATCGGGATGGTACAATCATTCAGCATACAAGCCGCAGGGCTTTCACTGGTGTGCTGCCATTCATGCAGATGCATTGAAAGATCTCGGTGGTTTTGATGATCGTTACGCACTCGGAGTTGCGTTCGATGATAATGAACTGCTGATTCGCATTAAGAAGAAAGGAATGGACTTCAGGATCATCGATTCACCTTTTGTTTTGCATCAGCATCATTTTAAAATCAATACCGATACAAATAAATCTATCAATCCTTTTTATACAAGACCCGAAGCAAAGCTGCTTTGGGATAAGAACGAATATCTCTTCAATCATTATACATTAAAAAAGAAAGATTGGAGATCATCTGCGCACAGTATTTCCACGCTGCGCTTTTTTGATTTCCTGCTTACAAGCCGGTTGAAATCGAAAAGAAGTTTTCAATCGCTTAGTTGGAGAATAAAGAATAAGATCGCCCGTACGTTCAGAAAATCATGAAACCTTTTTTCAGCATCATCATTCCTAATTACAATCTCGGTAAATATTTACCGGAATGCCTGGCCTCCGTGATGCAGCAGGAATATCAGGATTTTGAAGTGATCATTATTGATGACGGGTCAACAGAAGAACTGAGCCATACTTATTTTAAAGATCTGCAGCAGGAAAAAGTGCAGGTTCATCTTCGTAATAATGAAGGTGTTTCAGCAGCAAGAAATTTCGGTGCATCGGTTGCAAAAGGCGATTACTTTTTGTTTCTTGATGCGGACGATAAAATTGATAAACGATATCTCCGACTGGCTTATGAAAAGCTGCAGGCAGATCACAGCATTGATTATATCTATTGCGATCTGCAGGAATTCGAAAGAGGAAATAATTACCGCTCACTCGGAGAATTGGTTTTGGATGATGTGCTTCTGCATGCGGTTACACATGTGTCCGGCATCATCAGCAGGAGGTTGTGGAACAGAGTCGGCGGCTTCGATATTGATTACAGAAACGGTTGGGAAGATTGGGACCTGCTGATCAGGATCACTGCAACTGCGCCGAAATATTACAAGATTCCTGAGCCGATGCTTTTGTATCGCATCAGGGAAAATTCAAGAGATCAGCATGCAAATGCGCAGTATAATGCGGAGCTGGAACAAAAGATCTTTCTGAAAAACATCAATATCTATCTCACTAAATATAAAGAACCGCTTACGCTTCTTCGTGATTTTGAAAAGCAGAAAAAGGAGATCAGTGACTGGGAGATCAGGGAAGCGAATGCTTACAAAACCAAATCATATCGGTTAGGATCGATGATGCTCTCGCCGTTTAAATTTTTCTCACGTAAACCCGGCGGGAAAAGTTGAAACCGAAAGTTCTTTTTATTACGCCGGAAACACAGCGTGCAGGCGCACCGTTACAACTGCTGAATTTCATCAGCTGGCTGGTAGAAAAAGATCTGGTTCAACCGATCATCTTCCTTCATTGGAAAGGAAGCATTGATGATGACTTTAAAAAGCTCGGAAAAGTTTTTTATTACTATGAACCAAAGAAGTCGACAGCAGCCGGAATGCTGACTAAAATTCAAAACCGTATTGCCAATTCAGGTTACGGTAAGAAAAAATATATGCGTGAGTTGCAGGAGAAAATTGCTGCAGAAAAACCTGATCTTATTTATTCGAATACAATCGTGAACGGCGATCTTCTTGAGTTCTGTAAAAATCTGTCTGCAAAAGTGATCACCCATGTTCATGAATCTTCTTATCTCTTCGGATTATACGGCGAAGAGAATATGGATAAAGTAATTCGATACAGCTCAAATTACATTGCCTGCTCTGACCATGTGCAGCGTTGTTTACTTAAACTCAATATTCCTCAGGAGAAAATAGTTGTCGTGCATTCTTCCGTCAGCAGTGATGCCGCGGAAAAGAAACAGGATGCGGTCGCGGATGAAAAAATTACTGCCGCAGTAAAAGCAGGTAAAAAGTTTATCGGCGGATCAGGAGGATTAGGATGGCTAAAGGGAAGTGATCTGATCATTCCTTTGATGAAAGAGCTCCTTAAATCAGAAAGAGACATGTGTTTTCTGTGGGTTGGCGGCAATCCTTCTGCGATTGAATACAGTCATGCAATGATGGATATTAAGAATGCCGGACTTGAAGCGCATGTGATCATCACAGGTTCGGTAACCAATCCGCTTGCTTATTTTTCTTTGTTAAAAGTTTTCGTGCTTTTGTCAAGAGAAGATTCTTTTCCCCTGGTTTGTCTGGAAAACGCAATGCTTTCAAACCCTGTTGTTTGTTTTGCAGAAAGCGGCGGGGCTGCAGAATTATTGAAAGATTGGCCGACGAATATTTTGCCATACCTGGATACAAATAAAATGGCGGAGCGCATTATTGAAATGATCAATGATCAGGAATTGAGTAAAAATATCGGCAGCTCATTGCGCAACACGGTTTTGCAGCAGTTCACTTCCGGAAAACTTTTCCCGGAAATTTTTAAGATCATGCAGGGCAATATGCAGGCTGCGAAAAATTAATTGACATGAATCCGCTCATCAGCATAATGATTGCTACATATAATCAGCCTATTGAAATTGTTAAAGCTGTGGAAAGCAGTCTGCATCAAGACTATGATAACCTGGAAGTTGTAGTCGGGGATGACAGTACTACCGATGATGTCTACAACGCTCTGCAACCTTATTTCAGTAATAAAAAACTAAAATATTTTAGGAACGAGGCAAATCTCGGCAGGGTTAAAAACTATAGAAAACTATTATTCGAGCTGGCTCAGGGTGAATGGGTGGTGATGCTTGACGGAGACGATTATTATCTTGATCTTTCCTTTGTCAGCAAAGCTGTTAGATATATCAATGATGATCCTGAAATTGTCCTTGTTGCCGCCGGTCATCTTATATCTGATGAAAACACAAATCTTCAAAGCAAAGAAATTTTAGTGCATGAAGACATCATATTCGACGGCAAGGATATTTTTTATAAGCATTTGAAGCTCGGACAACATTCAACAAACATTTATCAGCGTAAGTTGGCCATTGATATTGACTATTACAGAACCGATTCCATGGGTACTGATGCCGAAGGGCTTTTCAGAACGGCTTTACATGGGAAAGTTGTATATCTTAAAGATATAGTTGTCATATGGCGGTTGCATCAGCATAATAATACTTTTAAAGGATCGGATGCAATAAAGCAGATGCATGAAATGATCTTTATTGACAATGTTTTCAAATACGCATTAAAATTCATCAGCAAAGAGAAAGCGATATCGTGGCGTAGTTACATGTACAATGCGATGAGTTATCATATTATCCATTTAGCTGAAAAATCAGGCAGCTATTTTACAGTCCTTCGTGTTTCACTATGGGCATCGCAATTTTGGGGTATAGGCGGAACGCTCAGATATTTAAAAACATATACTTATAAAATACTCAGGCAAAATAAAAAAATTTCAACATCATCATGATTAGAGTTTCTTATGATACTAAAATTTACAACTTTCAGGAGCGGCTTCAAAAGCTTTTCGGTGTAGATGATCTCAGTGAGATCAATGAAAAGCATGAAATGTTTAAGAGAGAGAATGACCAGGGCACTAATTTTCATACGCTTTATTATCAATGGGCGAGAACGCCGGAATTTGTTGAGCTCTATGATGATTTTGTAAAAAATGTCGTTCAGAAAATGTATGACGGTAAGATCGTTTACCAGGCTATTCCTACATTCCGTGTCGCATTGCGTGATAACATTGCAGTAGGCGAATATCATAAGGATCGCAACTACCGTGATGCTGATTGGGCAAAGAAAGTAAAGGAACATAATTTCTTCCTGCCTTTTACTGATGCTTTCGATACAAACACGATCTGGGTTGAATCTGAAATTGATAAAGGAGATTTTGCGCCGATGAATTGTAAATACGGAGAGCTGATTCAGTGGGACGGAAGCAACCTGACTCATGGTAATGAGCCGAATAAAACAGGCAAGACAAGAGTGAGTGTTGATTTTCGTGTGATGCTCGAAGACAATTATGTGCCCGACAGTCACGGGTCGATCAACACACATACACTTTTTGCAAAAGGCGGTTACTACAAATAATATGGGGAAAGGACTCAAAGGTTTGTTTGATAAAATTGCCGGCAGGATTTACATCGCCGGTAAAAAGAGATATGAAGAAGGGTTGATCAGATCATTCTTCGGAAAAGGAACAATTGATCCTACTGTACGCTTCAGTCCTGCGGCAGACCTGCAGAACCTCAGCGGAAATAAAAATGCTGTTCGCATCGGTGCTCATTCAAATATTGAAGGGCTCATCATGGTGTATCCTTACGGCGTTGAGATCAGCATTGGTGCATACTGTTCATTAAGTCCGAACTCAAGACTGATTGCAGTAGATAAAATCTCGATCGGTGATCGGGTGCTCATCGCACATAATGTAAACATCATCGATAATAATTCTCATCCGACGGATGCAGCATTGCGTCATCAGGATTTTTAAATAAAGTTATACAACAGGGATGCAGCAGCATGACTTGAATGCGTCACCCATCATTATTGAAGATGATGTATGGATCGGGCATAACACAACAATATTAAAAGGAGTGAAAATAGGACAGGGTGCGGTGATAGGATCGGGCTCAATGGTGACAAAAGACATACAGCCATGGTCGGTGAATGTAGGTAATCCTTCAAGAGTTATTAAATACCTGAACGGAAAAGAGAGTTGATGAAAATTGCGTTCGTAGATAATTTACAGGTTGGCGGCGGACTCTCGAGGTTTTGCTTAAAGCTTTGCAGCTCCATCATTGAGCACGATAAAAATATTCATGTTGATTATTTTATTCATGAATCAAACCTGAAACAAATTCCGGAGATTAATTCTTTAGGTGAACGTGTTACAGTGAAAGTGCTTGAAACGACGAAGGGTAAATCGAAAATGCAGCTGTTCCTGAACAACAGGCTCAATAAGGTTTTTAAAATAAAATTATTCAACAGGGATACGATAAGAGAAATAGAGGAAAGGATCGGAACTGATTATGATCTGGCTTATTTTCCTTCCGCTCACATGATGAAAATGCCTTCGCTTAAAATTCCCATTGCGGGCACATGGCATGATTTCAACTGGCGCTATTTTTTCGGCGCAGAAATATTTTCCGATGATTTTGTGAGAATGATGGATGCAGAAACACCGAAATGGTTCGGCAATGCATATTGTGTTTCTTCCTCACACGATGTGGTGAATGAGGCTAAGTTGATGTATCCTGATATGCCGCGGTATCCTGCGGTGATTCCGATTGCACAGGTGGTGGTATCTGAACAAATGGAGAAAAGCAGAGCTAATGAAATTGTAAAAGGACTGGGGATTGATTATCCTTATCTCATTTTCCCGGGCAATTTCTTTCCTCATAAAAATCATTTGAATTTATTTACTGCTTTTTATCTCCTCAAACAAAAGCCGGCATTTAAGGATTATAAATTGATTCTTACGGGCGGCGGTTCAGGGCAGATAAAAAAAGCAAAAGCCGAATATCGCGGTATCAGAAAAATCCTGAATGACCGCGAAGAATTTGATATCAGGGGGATGGGTTATCAGTCGAACGAAAATATAGATGCGCTCATCATGAATGCAAACCTGTTAGTATCACCTTCTGTATACGAAGCGATCTGTACGCCGGGAATGGATGCATGGTCATTCGGTACGCCGACTGCGATCTCTGATACGCCGCCGTTTCGTGAACATGAAATTACATGGAACATTAAATCGGCATTTTTTGATCCGATGGATCCGCACAATATGGCTGATGTGATTGAGGCTTATATGAGCAATTACAGCGAAGCAAAAGAAGATGCAGAGATCTCCCGTGTAAAACTCGCAGAGTATAGCTGGGATCTTATTGCAAAAAAATATCTGGAAGTTTTTAAACAGGCAACAGAAAACAAATGAAGCTTTTAGTATTAGGCTCACAGGGTTTTATCGGCAGGCATTTATGCGATCATTTTCTTCAGCAGAAGAATGAAGTGATCGGTTGTGATATTGTCGGAGCAGGTTCTGCTGATTATATATATTATCAGCTTTCTGTTGCATCAGCTGATCTTGAAAATATTTTTTCCGAACATCAGTTCGATGTTTGTATCAATGCCGCAGGCGCTGCGAATGTTTATCATTCAGTATTGTATCCTGTAAGTGATTTTGAAGCAAATGTTTTTTCAGTAGCGAAGATCCTGGATACGATCAGGAAGGAGCAACCGCAATGTAAATACATCCACATATCAAGTGCGGCGGTTTACGGCAATCCTGCTGAGCTGCCGGTAAAAGAATCTGCTGCATTGAATCCTATCTCACCATACGGCTATCATAAGTTGATGAGTGAGATGATTTGCAGGGAATATCATCATTTGTTTCAGATTCCGGTTGCTGTTATCCGTCCGTTCTCTGTGTTCGGCAACGGTTTAAGAAAACAGCTGCTCTGGGATATTTGCAGCAAACTGAAACAGAATGATACGATCATGCTTTTCGGAACAGGAAATGAAACGAGGGACTTTATTCATATTTCCGATTTTGTTTTACTGGTTGAAACATTGATCAGTAAAAGTAAATTCACTGCCGACGTGTTTAATGCTGCATCAGGCATGCAAACAAGTATCAGCGATATAGCCGCAATATTTGAAGCTTACTATAACAACAGTAAAAAAATAACTTTTAACGGGGAATCAAAACCCGGCGATCCCGTGAATTGGGAAGCTGATATTTCTGCTGTTAATAAAGCCGGTTTCTCACCTGTTGCAGATTTGAAAAGTTCAGTTACAAATTATATAAATTGGTTTCAGGAGCAGTATGAAGAAAAATAAACCGGAGATTGTTTTTACTTTTTCAGGCGTGTTGGGCGGGGTAAGCAGCTTCAATTATAATATCATTAACCATAGTACACTTATCAGCAAATTTTATTCTAAAGTAATACTACTCAAAGAAGTTGCTGATAACAGGGCGTTATTTACCGAAAGATTTCATGCAGATGAGGAAATCATTTTTGAGTACTCCGATAAAGAAAATCAGTTTCATCTTCAAAAAAGACTGAATGAACTATTTGGTAATGATGCAGGCGCAATCGTTACTGATAACGGCCTCACTGTTGAAGCTGCCCGCAGATTTAATAATCATAAAACAGTCTTCAATTTAATTCATGATTACTACTATGTTAATCAGCAGGTAAAGTTGGGTGATTGGGTGGATGCAGCTGTTGCACATTCATCTTTCTTCAGTGACGCTGTGTTTTCATCTGATCCCCTGTCATTTTCAAACCGGTCTTTTTATATTCCTTATGGTGTAAAGCAGCTGTCTTCATTTCCTGAAAAAGAACAGGGCAATCTCAATCTTGTTTTTCTTGGAAGAATTGAAGAAGCGAAAGGGGTAATGAGACTTTTTGAGATAAATAAAGAATTAAAAAAGCAGCATATTAAAGTCAACTGGACCATAATAGGAAAAGGCAGTTTAAAAAATGAATTGCTTAAACAATGGGAAGGAGAGCAAGCTTCTTTTCCGGAACCTTCCTCAACGCAGGCAGTGTATGATATTCTGAGTACGCAGGATGTGTTTGTATTTCCCACAATGTTTGAAGGTACGCCTGTAGCTATCTTAGAATGCTTGTCTAATGCTGTGGTGCCTCTGGTCAATGATCTTCCGGGCGGGATTCGTGATATTGTAAAGAGTGATATCGGTTTTCGTTGTGAGTCAAATGATGTAAGTGAATATGTAAAGCATATCAGCGAATTAAACAGAGATCGTCCACTGTTACAAAAAATGCAGAGAGCAGGCTTTGATCTGGCCCGCAAAACCTATGACGTAGATACAAATGCGGATAATTATTTCCGTCTTTTTTTACGGTATGAGGAGCTTGCAAGAAAAACTAAACACCCGGCACGAATACTTACGAAACTTGATCGTTCCGTATTTCCCGCCGGGATTACAAAATTGATCCGCTCACTACGATAGAAATTATTCAGAAAGCCCCACAGAAGGAACATTATGCTTAAAACACTTCAGGATATCTTTTCAACAGGCACTGTTGAAATTAATGAGAACGGTGAACGAATTCCTTTACATTCAAACACATCAAAAGATCAGGGCCTTTTTCTTCAAAAGATCTTTACTGAGATAAAACCTCAGAATTCCCTTGAAGTAGGTTTTGCTTACGGCATCTCTACTTTATTTATTCTGGAAATGCATCAGAAGGTAAGCGATGCAACAGGTAAGCATTTGGTTATTGAACCGATTGACTGGGGGCCGGCGGCCCTGCATAATATCGAGAAAGAAGGACTGAGTAAGTACCTTATTTTAAAAAGGGATTATTCAGATCGTGTGTTATCAGAACTTTATCATTCTGATTATAAAATACAGTTCGCCTATATTGACACAACAAAACTTTTCGATAAAATTATGATTGACTTCTATTTTATTGATAAGATGTTATCTGTAGGGGGAGTAGTGATCTTCGATGACTGCGGAGGCGGATGGCCGGGCGTACAGAGAGCTGTACGTTTCGTGAATACAATGCCGCATTATCAATTTCACGCGGGTTTTGAAAAATTGGAAAGCTCATTTAAAAAGAAAGCTGCTTTTTCAATTTTAAAGAAAGCGGTGAAACTGTTGCCTTTTAAAATAAAGGCGTTCTCTACTTTTAATTTCAAAACTGATGAAGAATTAGGATTGGATTATAATTGCGTGGCTTTTAAAAAAACTGGTCCGGATCAAAGATCCTGGGATTTCGATGCGCCATTTTAAACAATAATTTCTTAGTGACGGAATTGAAAAAAAATAAACATAGAGCCCGTTAAGAATGGAAGAGCATTTGGTAAGTGTGCTGATGACTGCATACAACAGGGAAAAATTTATTGTTGAAGCGATTGAAAGTGTGCTGGCATCGACCTATCAGAACTTTGAGTTGATCATTACTGATGACGGTTCTAATGATCGCACTTTAGAGATTGCAAGAAGGTATGAGCAGAAAGATAAACGCATTAATGTTTATAAAAACCCTGTAAACCTCGGCGATTATCCGAACAGGAACAAAGCAGCGAGTTATGCAATTGGAAAATATATCATGTTCGTTGATTCCGATGATACGATTTTTAAAAATGGCATGCAGGAATGTGTTGCAGCCATGGAGAGATCTCCGACTGCAGGGATCGGAATGTATTGGCCCGATTCAAAGGGAGAACCTTTTCTTTTGAATTCAAATGAAGCCATAAGAAAGCATTTTTTTGAAAAGCCCTTTTTAGTGATCGGTCCGGGCGGTACAATTTTACGAAGAGAGTTTCTGAAAAATCTGAACGGCTATCCTGAAAAATACGGCCCTGCAAATGATATGTATTTCAATCTGAAAGCAGCTGCAGCGGCAGATATTCTGATGTTACCTTTTGAATTTGTTTATTACAGAATTCATGAGGGACAGGAAATAAATAATACTTACAAATACCTGTACAATAATTATAAGTACCTGAGGGATGCTGTTGCCGAAATCAAATTACCGCTGACTGATAAGCAGCTCAAATGGATCTCGGATAAAAACAAGCGTCGGTTCTCGGTAAATATCGTCCGCTATTTTTTGAAGACCCGGGATATAAAGAAAACACGTTTTGTTCTTAAAGAAACAGGCTTTACTTTTAAAGATTTCCTGAGAGGGATTTTTCAATAAACCGATCAATGAAAAATTTTATAGAATATTATTCAAGGATTTACCGGCAATACGGATTGAGTGCTGTTTTGTTTTTAGTAAGATCGAAATTCCGATCAGCTAAAACAACAAACATTCAACCTGCAGGAGTTAAATATCCTTTGGAGCTGAGCAATTTTACCTGCGATGTCACCACGCTGTTTAAAATATTCTATTCGAAAGAATATGATATTCAGCTTAACGAAACGCCGAGTGTGATCATCGATTGCGGTGCGAACGTGGGATTATCTGCAGTGTTCTTTGCCAATAAATACCCTGATGCGAAGATCGTTGCGATTGAACCCGATGAGCAGAACTTTAAGTTCTTAAAACAGAATACAACGCCTTATAAAAATGTTATCTGCTTAAAGAAAGCGGTATGGTCCGATTCGCTTGCCATGAAATTGAATAATGTGGGCACGGGCAGTTGGGGCTTTCAAACAGCAGTGGCAGCTGCAACGGATACGAATACAATTGATTCCATAACAATTCCGGAGATCATGGAATCGAATGGTTTTGCTAAAATTGATTTACTGAAGATTGATATTGAAGGTGCGGAGAAAGAATTGTTCTCAGCAAATTTTGATTCATGGTTGCCTAAAACAAAAGTCATTGCCATTGAATTGCATGGTTTCCTTGATAAAGAAATTCCTGATATTTTTTATAACACGATCTCTCAATACAGCTTTAAATGCTATGACCAGGGGGAAAACGTCATTTGTGTTTCTGAACTGTAATCTCTTCGGATAATGCCTTCAAGTTCCCTGATCTCGATTATAATGCCCTGCTATAATGCAGGTAAGCTTATTGCAGAAACTATTGAAAGTGTTCTTCAGCAAACGCATAAAGAATTTGAGCTGATCATTATTGATGACGGTTCAACGGATAATTCAAAAGAAATTATTTCTTCTTTTAATGATGAGCGGATAAAATACTTTGCTCAACCGAATGCAGGACAATGCAAAGCATCAAACTTCGGCATCTCTGTTTCAAAAGGAGATTTTATAAAGTTTCTTGATGCGGATGATATTATTAACTCAAAGCATCTTGAACTTCAGCTGACAAGAATAAAAGATCATCCCGATTGTATTGCATCATGCGAATGGGGAAGATTTTATGATGATGATTTTTCATCAGCCGTATTTAATCCTGAATCAGTTTGGAAGGACTTGCCGGGACTAACCTGGCTGAAGATGTCACTCTCTCAGAAATATGATATGATGGGAGCGTGGCTCTGGCTGATCCCGAGAGCGATATTGGAAAAAGCCGGCGGTTGGGATGAACGTCTTTCATTGAACAATGATTTTGAATTCAGTATTCGTTTGCTGCTCAATGCTGATAAAGTGCTTTTCGCTGAAGGTGCAAAAATTTATTATCGTTCAGGAGGCGCAGGAACGCTTTCAAAAATTCAAACGGAAAAATATTACGAAGCTGCTTACCTCTCTACGCATCTCGGTTGTTCGCATTTGCTGAAAGCGGATAACAGTCCGGAAATGAAAAGACTTTGTGCAGACCGATATAAAGAATGGCTTTTCGTGATCTGGCCGCAATTTCTTTCGGTGACTAATAAGATCGAAGCAGAAATAAAAAATCTGGGCGGCAGCAACAGAATGCCGGCAGGAGGAACAGCATTGAGCATTCTTCAGTCAGTATTCGGTTGGAAAGCAGCGAAAAGAATCCGGCAATTTTTTTATAAAAAAGGGTACCGTCCTAAAGCGGCGAATAAATAATGAAGATCTTGCTGGTGATGGATCCGGGCATTCCCATTCCTGTTACGGGATACGGCGGACATGAACGTCTTGTTGAAATGTTTGCGAAAGAATACAGGGATCTCGGGCATGAAGTTCATTTACTCATCACGACGGGGTCAACTGTTGAAGGCTGCACTGTTCACGGGTTTGGTGAGAAAGGTTTTCCGCAGACAAAAAAACAGCGAATGTCAGCCTTGCTGAAGGGATGGAAGTTTTTATGGAAGAACAGAAATAATTATGATCTCATTCATAATTTCGGCCGGTTGTTTTATCTCTTACCCGTACTCAACAGCAGGGTGAATAAGATCATGACTTACGGGCGAATCGTCAGCGGCAGAAATATCAGGTACATTAATAAGCTGCCGAATAAAAATATCGTGTTCACTGCGCCCAGCAACTGGTGTGTAAGTACGGGCAATACAGCAGGCCGATGGGAAACTATTTACAATGCGATTGATTTCAGTAAATATACTTTTCAAAAAAGTGTTGCCGCAGATGCACCGCTGATCTTTCTCAGCAGAATTGAAGAACTGAAAGGAGCGCATGAAGCGATTGAGATTGCGCTTGCAACAAACAACAAATTAATTCTTGCCGGAAATATTTCGCAGTTAAAACATGAGCAGGAATATTTTAAAAATTCCATTGAGCCTTTTATTGACGGTGATCGGATTCAGTATGTCGGCACACTGGATGATGAAGGAAAAAATAAATATCTCGGTCAGGCAAAAGCAATGCTCTTCCCTGCAAGAACTGCTGAAGCTTTCGGAATGGTGATGGCAGAGTCTATGGCGTGCGGCACACCCGTACTGGCTTACAATCTTGCTGCTATGCCTGAAGTCGTAACTGACGGCACTACCGGTTTTATTACAGAAGATAAAGAGGAAATGAAAAATGCAGTGAGCAGAATTGATAATATCAGCAGAGAAGCTTGTTATCAGAATGCTTTTAATTCATTTGACGTAAAAATTATTGCACAACAATATCTTTCATTATTTAAATAACAGCGGTGAAAAAATTCCTCAAGAATATTCTTGACAACTATTACAAAAAGAAACTGGTCATTCCCGATCCTTATTATTCTTTACAAAAACTGAAGCAACAAGGCTTTTCTCCGGCGAATATTTTCGATGTAGGTGCCTATAACGGCGAATTCGCACAAATGGTTTCTTCGATATGGCCGGAAGCAAATATTACCTGCTTTGAAGGCTTGGAGGATAAAGTAAAAAAACTTAATGAAACTATTGCGAATGATAAGATCAGCATTATTGAAGGGTTGGTCGGTGAAAAGAATACGGATAATGTAAAATTCTTTAAAGTAGAAAGTGCGACTTCCGTGCTTGAAGAAAATACACCGAACGAATTTGAGGTTGGATTTCAGAAAATGCATACGCTTGATCAGTGCATTAAAGATTATTCACTGAAGATTCCGCAATTTTTAAAGATCGATACACAAGGTTACGAATACAATATTTTAAAAGGCTTTGAAGAAAATCTGAGTAAGGTGGATGTCGTTCTTGCAGAATTAAACTTTATCGACATTCATAAAAATGTAAAGCTTGCGCATGATGTGATCTCATTACTGCAGGAGCACGGGCTGGTCATCTTTGATATTTGTCAGATGCATCGCCGCCCGTCTGATAAAGCACTCTGGCAGGCAGATTTTATTTTTGTAAAAGAAGATTCTTTTCTGCGTAGGAATAAAGCATGGTAGTATTTTGAAGCGCATCTGTATAGTTTCTTCCGGTCAGCCTTCAGCAAATCCCCGTATGGTTAAGGAAGCTGTTTATTTACAGCAGGCAGGTTATGAAGTTACTGTTATATGGTGCCCGCTTTCATCGTGGGCCGATCAGTTTGACAAAGATTTGTTTATTGAGCATCCGGATATCAATTGGGTTCAGGCAGGCTTTCATGCAAAGAGAGAGAAGTTGAAAAATTATTATGCAAGACTTCTCAAGAAATTTTTCACAATTGTATACGGCTTTTCAGGTGATGTATTTGATGCGGGTATCAGGTCGGTTTCACTCTTCAGCAGAGAACTGACCAATAAGGCAAAAAAACATAAGGCGGATCTGTACATTGGTCATAATCCCGCAGCATTGCCTGCTGTTGTATTAGCCGCCAAAAAGAATCACAGTTATTGTTCCTTTGATTTTGAAGATTTTCACCGCGGTGAATTTCCAAAGGATAATTTCGAAGCCAAAATATATGCAAAGTTGGAAGAGCAATTCGTGCCTCAGCTTGACATGGCAACAACGGCGTCTCCGCTTATCACTGCAGCATATCAGAAATTATTTGCTGCAATCAGTTTTACAACAATTAATAATTATTTCCCGAAAAATTATTTTCCTCTGCAACTCGCTGATATTCCTGTGATGCCCTTAAAGCTGTTTTGGTTTTCTCAGGCTGTAGGAAAGAACAGGGGGTTGGAACAGGTTATTATTGCGATGGGGAAAACAGGAGAGGAGCAGATTCAACTGACACTTCTTGGGAATTGTTCAGCCGACACCAAATCATATTTTGATATGATCGCTGCTGATGCAGGTGTAAAACAAGAGCAAATAAAATATTTCCTTCCTGTTTCAGAAAGGGAAATTGTTACAGTTGCTCAACAGCATCATCTCGGCATTGCGGGTGAAATAGCTCATACAATAAATCGTGATATTTGTCTTACCAATAAGATTTTCATGTATCTCGGCGCAGGTAATGCGATCGTATTTTCTGATACCAAAGCGCAGACTCTTTTTTCAGCAACTTATCCCGACTCGGGTTTGTTATATAAACAATCAGATGCTGATTCTTTATCAGATGTATTGCTGAAATATTTTCACGACCGAGCCCTTCTCGGCCGGACTAGATTAAATAATCTTCAGTTGGCATTGAACACCTTGAATATGGATCAGGAGAAAGAAGTATTGTTAGATTGCATCGGGAACAAATTGAACAATTGATCTGTATCAGCATATTTTAAAAAACTGAAAAACGTTTTAATAATATCCCCGCATTTCCCGCCCGTGAATGCGCCCGACATGCAGCGTATAAGGCAGTCTCTGCCTTATTTTTTTGAGAACGGCTTCACCGCAGATATCATTGCTATAGACCCGGCTTTTGTAGAGGTAAACAGCTTTGATAAACTTTTGTCTCACACATTTCCGCAAGATATTCCCGTGCATTGGGTAACTGCATATTCTGCGGCAAAGACAAGAAAATTCGGACTCGGCAGCTTATCCATGCGGTCATGGTTTCAAGTGAGGAAAAAAGGGAATGAGTTATTAAAGTCAAAAAAAATTGACCTTATCTTTTTTTCAACTACCGCTTTTCATGTGATGTCGTTGGGACCATACTGGAAAAGAAAATTCGGCGTTCCCTTTGTTCTGGATATTCAGGATCCCTGGAGGAATGATTATTACTTATCACAACCAAAAGATAAACGTCCGCCGAAGTTTTTTATCTCCTACAATATTGATAAATATCTCGAAGGAAGGACAGTTCGTAAAGCCGACGGAATATTGAGTGTATCAAAAGGCTATCTTGATACGTTTCATGAACGATACCCCATAAGCCGGAAGATCCCGACACTTGTATTGCCGTTCGGCGGAAACAAACTGGATTTCGATATCGTTGCTCAAAATGATCTGAACCCTGCAATTCAATTTGATCCGGCAAAGAATAACATTGTATATGTCGGGAGAGGAGGAAAAGATCTGGAAAAAGCGGTTCGAATATTTTTTTCAGCACTTGAAATAATTTCACAGTCAGACAAAGAACTTTTCGACAAAATACATTGTTGGTTTATTGGTACAAGCTATGCGGTCGCAGGCAAAGGAAATAAAACCATTGATCCCATTGCTAGATTGTATTCTTTAGAGAACAAAGTGACAGAAATCACAGACCGACTTCCTTATTTTGAAAGTTTAGCATTGTTGAAGCAGGCTGATCTTTTATTTGTGCCTGGCAGCACAGATACTGCGTATACAGCTTCAAAGATATATCCATACATACTCGCGGAAAAAAAATTGGTCACGATCTTTCACCATGACAGCAGTGTTAATGACGTTCTTGCTAAAACAAATGCCGGCATTTCAATAAAATTCGATGAAGATTCTGATGACAGCATATCGGCGAAGGAATGTAGCGATGCCATCTTAAAAATGCTAACTACAACAGAACCTTTCAAGGTAAATTGGAATGCGTTTGACGAGTACACTGCCGAAAGCATGACAAAAAAAATGTTGGTTTTTTTTTCAGAAATTCTAGATAAATAATAACATCAGCACGAAGCTCGCTATAATAACAACGCATCCTATTCAATACAACGCACCGTTATTTCGAATGCTGCACGAAAGGGGAGCAGTAACGATCAACGTTTTTTATACCTGGAGCCAATCTGCTACAGGATCAAAATATGATCCCGGTTTTCAAAAAGAGATCGCCTGGGATATTCCTTTGCTGAATGGATATCCGTATGTTTTTTCTGAAAACGTTTCAACAGAGCCCGGTTCACATCACAATAAAGGAATTGACAATCCTTTCCTCATAAAAGAGGTATCGGAGTGGGGGGCAGATGCTGTGTTGGTATACGGATGGAATTTTAAAAGCCATTTGCAACTGATGCGGTTCTTCCATAAAAAGATACCCGTATGGTTTCGCGGTGATTCAACATTGTTGGATGAAAAACCCGGAGTGAAGCAATTGCTGCGGAGATTTTACCTGCGCCATATTTTTAAAGTTGTTGATAAAGCATTTTATGCCGGTACTGCAAACAAAGCATATTTTTTGGCGCACGGTTTAAAAGAGAACGAATTGTATTTTATGCCGCATGCGATAGATAACAACAGGTTTGCCGCAAGCGAAGAAAATAAACAACAAGCCACAGCGATCAGAAAGGATCTGGGTATTCCGTCAGACGCACTTGTATTTCTCTTTGCCGGAAAGCTGGAAAAGAAAAAACAGCCGGTGATGTTGCTCAATACATTCGCAGCGATCGATAACGAAAATGCTTACCTCATTATCGCGGGCAGCGGTGAGCAAAAAGAGAAGCTAAAGAACCTGACAAAAGGAAAAGGACATATTAAGCTGCTCGATTTTCAAAACCAGCAACATATGCCCGCGCTGTATGCGGCCTGTAATGTATTTGTATTGCCTTCCAAAGGACCAAATGAAACCTGGGGGCTGGCGATAAATGAAGCAATGGCTGCGGCTAAAGCGGTTATTGCAAGTAATGCCTGCGGCGCTACGCAGGATCTTATTGAAAACGGTAAGAACGGATTTGCTTTTGGCCCGCATGACACTGACGAACTCAAAAGAGCAATGCAGTATTTCATAAATAATATTGATGCTGTACAAACATTCGGAGATACTTCTTCAAAGATGATCAACAATTATAATTTTAAAACGGACTGTGAAGCAATTGAACATGCGGTCGCCGAAATCAACCCGAACTAATGAGATCAAGACTTCAGTTTGACGACGGCTCAAAGTATTTTTTCATCATTTTTCTGATCGTACAATTATTTTTCACCAACGGGATATTATTGTGCGTGGGAATGCTGATCTTTTATTTGCTGTTTGAGAACCTGCAACAGCCTTATAAGCCTTCGGTTTTTACCATCATATTATTTTACCATTTTTTACAGATCTCCGCAGGGGTTTGGCAAAGTAATTATTTAGGTGTTGATATTAATTTCCGATCACCGAATACCGCCAATGCAGTTATTTCCGCGTATATCGGTCTGATCTTTCTCTTTTCTCCGATCATTTATTATCAGAATAAGATCCCCAAATTAGACCTTAAAAAGTTTAAGGAACATGCGGCAAAACTTTCTACCGACAAAGTTTTCCGGGTTTATGTGATCAGCTTCTTCGGGATTACGATCCTTCAGGTTGCGGCCGGTCTTGCACCATCGCTGTTTCAGTTGATCAATGGTTTCACAAGTGTGAAGTGGATGCTGTTCCTCCTGTTCGGTTTTATGAGCATCTTAAAAAAGGAAAAGCGTAAAATGTTTTACCTGTTTTGCGCATTTGAATTTCTCACCGGGTTTTACAGTTATTTCTCCGACTTTAAAACGGTTGTTTTTTACCTGCTGTTTTTGATGTTGGTATTGTTGCCAAAGATCCGCGTTAATAAACTGCTTATCGGCGTTGCAGGCATTGTCGTGCTTACTTATCTCGCCATTTTTTGGACGAGTATCAAGGGAGAATACCGTGGATTTTTAAATCAAGGTTCATCAACTCAGTCTGTACAGGTAGATCAATCGCAGGCACTGAATAAACTGGTTGAGCTTTCAAGAAAAGAAGACAACAATTCTTTTCAGGATGCTACCGCAGGTTTTTTGGATCGTTTACAATACACTTATCACCTTGCCAGAACAATGGATGTTGTGCCCTCACAAGTGCCTTTTCAAAACGGCGCCAATTGGGGGAAAACATTAGAGTTTGTATTAACGCCCCGTATTCTTAATCCTGATAAAGGGGTGTATGATGCTTCTCAAAAAGCAACTAAGTACACGGGTATTTATTACTCAGGATACCAAAAAGGTGTATCGGTAAGTCTTGGATATTTTGCGGATGGCTATATAGATTTCGGCTATGTAGGAATGTTCATTCCTTTGCTGATACTCGGCTTCATTTACGGGTGGAGTTATTTTTATTTTGTAAAAAATTCGTCTTCGAATTACCTGTTTAATTTTTCCGCAGCAGGCACCATATTCATGGGAATGTTCGCATTTGAATCAGATAATATTTTTGTCATCGGACAGATCTATTTGAACCTGGTGGTATTTTTTATTCTGAAAGCCTTCCTGTTTCCGAGGTTGATGACTTACATAAGTTTAAAACCAAAAACAACTGAGCTTTGATGGTATTTATTACGATACCGTGGTTCTTACCCGCATACAAAGCAGGCGGACCTGTGCAATCGATCGCCAACCTCGTGAATAATTTTCAGGAAGGAATTGAATACCGGATATTTTGCGGAAACAAAGACCTGAACAGCGATGAAGCGTTACCGGTTCAAACAGATCAGTGGCTTGATCTTAATGAGCACACAAAAGTTTGGTATGCATCGGATGAGATCAGTAAAAATCTTACAGATCAAACGGAGTTGCTAAAACCCGACGTGGTCTTTATGATCGGGATCTTTTCCTGGCATTTTAATCTGGTGCCGTTATTTTATTCCAAAGCGCCTTTAAAAATATTATCCGTTCGTGGTATGTTGCATGCGGGTGCACTTGCACAAAGGAAACTGAAGAAGCAATTGTTTCTCACCGGGATGAAACTGAGCGGTATTAGTAAAAGGATCGTATTTCATGCTACTGATGAAACGGAAAGAGCTTTCATTCATGCGGCATTTGGTAATGAAATAAAAGTTAAGATCGCAAAGAATTTCGGCAGGAAAATAACGGCACAATTGCCCGTACAAAAGGAGCGTGCTGTTTTAAAACTGGTGACTGTTGCACTTATCAGTCCGATGAAAAATCATCTTAAAGTATTGCAGGCGCTTGCGGAAATAACTTCAGTTATTGAATACAGTATTTACGGCCCGGTGAAAGATCCGGCATATTGGGAATCCTGTTTGCAGCAAATAAAATTATTGCCGGAAAATATTACGGTTAAATACCATGGCGAAACAGATCCTGCATTTGTAGAAAATATGCTTGCACAGCATCATTTGTTCATCATGCCCAGTGAAAGTGAAAATTTTGCGCACGCAATATATGAAGCGCTTTCCGCCGGTAAGCCGGTGATCACGAGTAATGGTACACCCTGGAACGGTTTACAGGATGCTGAAGCGGGTATCAATACAAACGTCGATGTACCGGGGATCGCAAATGCGATCAGTTATTTCGCAGAAATGAATAATGAAACCTATTTGCGTTTTGTGAACGGCGCAAAAACATATGTCGCGTCAAAAACAAATGACGAGTATATTAATGAACAGTATAAAAATTTGTTTTCGCTTAAGATATGAAAAAGCTTGATCCGTTTGTAAGATTTGTCGTGCTGTTCCTGGGTGCATTTTCAATTTGTTATTACGGGATCAAATTCATCAACGGACTTGCGGTTCCGGGCGGAGCTTACAGTCCTTTTGTTGAAAAGTATTTTAATATTGCCTCATGGATGAGGTCAGCATTAATGTATTGTTCAAAAGGAATTCTTTCTTTAATGCACACACAGGCCTTTCGGGAGGACGATTACATTTTGCGTTCTTCTTCCGGCCAGGGTATACGACTCGTTTATTCCTGTCTCGGTTTTGCTGTGCTCAGTTTTTGGACGGCTTATATGATCGCTACGCCCGCAAAGCGTTGGTTTAAGATAGCATGGATGATCGGCGGATTGCTTGCATTGTTTTTAATAAATGCAATTCGTTTAAGTCTTGTATTAAAAGCAGCAGATGCAGGTAAAACATTTCCATTCGGCTGGGATCATCACACCTGGTTCAATATTGCCGCTTATTTATTTATATTTATCCTCATCTTTATTTTCAGGGCAAAAAACAAATATCATGAACCAACAGAAGACTGATCTTTCAGCTTATAACAACAGTTGGTACAAGCCGGGTGGCGGATTCAAAAGAAGCGTTTGGTATTTTGTAAATGTTTTTTTCTTCAAATCATCACTGTTTCCGTTTTACGGGTTAAAGACCGGCTTGCTACGGCTATTCGGCGCAAAAGTGGGAAGAGGCGTTTTGATCAAACCCAACGTAAATATTAAATATCCCTGGAAATTATCGATCGGTGATGATGTGTGGATCGGCGAAAATGTTTGGATCGATAACCTTGCGGAAGTGAATATCGGAAACAATGTTTGCATTTCGCAGGACGCATATATTCTTTGCGGAAACCATGATTTTTCCAAACAAACATTTGACCTTATGGTAACTCCCGTTATCATTGAAGAAGGCGTGTGGATCGGTGCCCGTTCGGTTGTTGCCGGCGGCAGTATCTGCAGATCACACGCTGTACTCAGCGCCGGTTCCGTTTGCGCCGGTACGCTGGAACCATACTCCATCTATCGCGGCAATCCTGCCGAAAAGATCAGGGAACGTACGATCTCCTGATTTAATTTCCAATCATAGTATAGCAGAATAGCTTTTGTAAATTCTCAATCGCCTGTGCCGAATTTTTCGGGAGAGCTTATTATTCCTATCCTTCGGGAAGTAAAGAAAACATTCAAGGTTATATAAAAAAAAGGGAGACTTAAAAAACTACCCGCCTAAGGTCACACGACTTACGCAGATTGCCGCGCCACGTGAGCCCTGTTATTTGAAATTTTATAATGTGGCTCGCAAAGACGGCAGGATGGGCTTGACGAGAAGGTTAGGTTGGATCGTTGAGATCCGTTTATCTGAAAATAATAATTCAGACAAAAAACAAAAGGGAATCTTCCGGTCGTCATCAAGTTTTCCACAGTAGTGCGTAAATTCCCTCGTACTTATACGACCCGCTCCCGTAAAAGGTCTCAGCCCGAACAGCCGGTGTTTTCCACAGTTAATTTTCGGTTATTACCCGTTTCTTGTCTGCCAATAAGTATATATTTGTGAACCCAACTCCTGAAGAATGCCATCTAGCATGAAAGTGTCTCTTATTACAGTAACTTTTAACTCTGAGAAATATCTCTCTCACTGTATAGAGTCTGTGCAGATGCAGGGGTACAAAAATATTGAGCATATCATCATCGATGGAAAATCTGCCGACGGCACTGTTTCTATTATAAAAAAATACGAATCGAAGATCAGTAAATGGATCTCTGAGCCCGACAGAGGTATGTATGATGCGATCAATAAAGGCATCGCAATGGCAACCGGCGATATCGTTGGCATACTAAACAGCGACGATATGTTGGTTTCTGATGATGTGATCGAAAATATCGTGAACACGTTCAATAAAGAAAATGTTGATTCTGTTTACGGTGATCTCCAATATGTAGATAAGGAAGACACTGAAAGGATTTTCCGTACGTGGAAAGGGAAAAAATACGACCGCAATTTATTTCGTCACGGCTGGATGCCCGGTCACCCGACGTTCTATGTAAAAAGAGCTTTGATCGCACAATACGGCGGTTACGAAAATCACTATTTTACCGCGGCTGATTATGAGTTCATGGCACGGTATCTTTTTAAACACAAGATCAGTTCGCATTACATGCCGAAACTCATCGTGAAGATGAGAATGGGCGGCGCCAGCAATAAGAATATCTACCAGCGTTTGCGTGCAAACCGCAGGGATTACCTGGCGATGAAGAAAAATAATATTCCTTTACCGTTTGTAGTATCGATATTGAAACCGCTTATTAAAGTGCATCAGTACGATCTTAAGAACAATTTTAAAATGTTTTAATGCTGCGTTTGTTTAAAAAAGCAGCACCCGCTGTCGCAGGATATTTCCCCCTTACTACTGATATTCATTCGCATATTTTACCCGGAATAGATGACGGTTCACCGGATGTGGCTACTTCGCTCATGCTAATAAAAGGTTTGATGGATGCAGGTATAACGGGCGCAGTAGCAACACCGCATATCATTGGTGATATGTATCGCAACGATGCTGAAACGATCGGCGCTGCACTTAAAACACTTCAGGATGCACTTATAGAAAATAATATCGATTTTAAAGTAAATGCCGCCGCGGAGTATATGGCGGATGATTATTTTTTATCGCTGCTCAAAAATAAAACACCGCTGCTTACGGTGAAAGACAAAATGGTCCTTACCGAATTTTCGTATGCAGAGCGGCCTTGGAATGCCGAAGAGATTGCCTTTAACCTGATCACGGAAGGCTACCAACCGATCCTTGCGCATCCCGAACGTTATGGTTATTACCACAATGATCCAAAGCAATTTCACCGCCTGAGCGAGATCGGTTATTTGCTGCAGGTAAATCTGTTATCACTTACCGGCTACTACGGAAAGCCCGCTGCAAAAGCCGCCGCATACATCATCAAAAACGGTCTGGCATCATTTGCAGGTACCGATCTTCACCACGGGCGCCACTTAAATGCCCTGAGTCATCCTGCCAATCATATTATTTTCGCTGAAACCTTCGGCGGGAAGATGATGAATGAGGAGATGGGGTTTTAAGAGAAAATTTTTTTTCTGTCTGAATTGGGATTCGTCCGATTAATTGATCAATCGGGATTTTATCCTCGTCAATCTTTGTTGCAATGTAGAATTCCTGAACCTGAGTTCACTATGGACTACTGCTGAACATAGCTGTTCCGCTGCCCGCCCTGTCATCGGGCAGCGGGCTCTTTTTTGTTTCTTTTTGGAGAAGCAAAAAGAAAAGAGAAAATTATTAAAAAGATTTGTTTTAATAAAGGCTGATGCAAAAATCACATTCGGGTCGATTTTCGTTCTTCGCTTTCATCTTAAAAATCCCTCTATCTGACGAATCCCAATTCAGACAAAAAAAGCATACTACAATACAAAATAAAAAAGCATGGCTTTCACCATGCTACAAAAAATTCCGAATTATATAAATCAAATCCGCTCCGATCTTTGTATAGATCTTCTCGTCCTCCCTCGCCCCGCAGGGAGAGGGAATGAGGGTGAGGGTATTAATTACATCTTCTCATCGACGCCATGGTGCGTTGATTCTTTCTCGCATTCCAAAGATCTACCGTACTGAAAGTACGGTGTTCGTGTGACTGGCGAATAACGTCAGCGGCAAGCGTTTCTTTTGTTTCTTTCATTAAATCTCTCATTTCGTTTTTGTTGATGGGCATAACGATACCCTTTGCTTCACTTTTCATATAGCTGTGTTTATTTTTCTTAAGTAGATCCTTGTAAGTCAGGCTGGCTGTGCAGTCCGGCAGGGATATATAACGCAAAAGGGAGTTTAAAAAACCAAATCTATCGTACGTAGAACGAATTTGCGGCGCGAAGGTAAGCATAGTTTATTCCCCCGCAAAAGTAAAAAGAGGTTGTTCGGTTAAAATCGATTTTAAATGGCATAAAAAATTAAACGCTGAGCCAGCTTATAAAATACAAAAGGGCTAAGATTCAACAGGAGCAGGCATTTGTGGTCTTTGTGATTATCTTTGCGTTCCTTGCGTTTAAGAAAAATGCATTTGTTAAAGTATGTATAACAAACAGGAAGCATCGGCAGTTCGTCAAAAATTCTGGACAGGTTTCGGCAAATATTTATCGCCCGTGCCTTCCGCATCCGGCGAAAAAGTGAATTGGATAAATTACAAAACAGGTGTAAAAGGCATTTCATTTAAAATGAATGCCGATAATAACCAGGCGATGGTGGCAGTTGAAATATTTGTGGCGGATAAAGCATTGCAGCAACAATATTTTGATCTGTTCATCAGCTTTAAAAAGCAATTTGAAAAGGCTGCGGGTAAAGACTGGGCTATGCGCTCACAATTTACCACTGAAGAAGGGAAAGACATCGCACGTATATCCACCGAACTCAATAATATCAATATCTTCCGCGAATCCGACTGGCCCGCGGTCATCAGTTTTCTGAAACAACATATTATTGCTTTGGATGCTTTTTGGGATGAGTTTAAGCCGGCGTTTGAGATGATAGGGTAAAGTTAACGAATGAAGGTGGCAGCACAGATCCTCGATTCTATCTGTATCCTGAGCTTGAGTTTGCACTGAGTTGATCGAAGGGAATGCGGGAAGCGATCGGGTATGTAAGAATTGCGGGAACTCCAATGATCTCAACAATCCGGGTTAAGGCCAAAAGTCGACAAAAAATGTTCCGACATCAAAAGATAAAATGTCGTTCCTTAGCAAAAACTCAGGAACTTTATCAATTATCAGTATGAATAATTCAAACTTCAAAAAAATAGCAATGATCAAAACAATTTTAAAAACCGCAACGGCATTAGCCTGTTCCGCAGTAATGTTCTCGTGTAACCAACAAAAGACAGAAACTACCACAATGACAAAAGACAATGAAGTGAGCAAAACCGTTTCGATTAAAACACAGGAAGTAGATTATACCGCCGGTGGCGTAACGATGAAAGGTTATGTGGCTTTTAACGACTCCCTCAAAGGACCTTTGCCTGTAGTAATGATCGTTCATGAATGGTGGGGACTTACAGAATATCCGAAAATGCGTGCGAAACAAATGGCCGAATTGGGCTATTTCGCATTTGCTGTAGATATGTACGGTGACGGCAAAACTGCTGAAACACCGGATGAAGCAGGCGCTTTGTCGAAACCGTTTTACGGTTCAATGAAAGTTGCGGGACCGCGATTTGAAGCGGCACTTGCAAAACTGAGTAGTTTTCCTAATGCTGATACCTCAAGAATTGGCGCAATGGGTTACTGCTTCGGCGGATCTATGGTATTGAATATGGCTAGAACAGGGGAGCCGTTAAAAGGCGTTGTAAGTTTCCACGGAAATCTTGCGGGAGAGCCGGCAAACAAAGATCTGTTGAAAGCTGAAGTATTGGTTTGTCATGGGGATTCTGATAAATTCGTTTCTCCTTCAGAAGTTGCGACTTTCAAAAAGCAGATGGATTCGATAGGTGCTAAATATATTTTCAAATCTTACGCGAATGCAACACACGCTTTCACAAATCCGATGGCCGATGAAAAAGCGAAAAAATACAAAATGCCGATAGCATACAATCCTGCTGCGGATACAGCTTCTTTTAATGAAATGAAGGCGTTCTTCGAAAGGGTATTGAAATAATGTAGGATCACGCCTAAAGGCGTGGTCTTTTCGAATGCCCCTCCGGCAGGAGGCAAGGAGCACCGGGAGAAAAGGAGAACAACAAGAATTCCATCTATAAAAAAGCCGCAGATTGATATCTGCGGCTTTTTCTGTCAGTCAACTGTCAACTGTCAACTGTCATCCGTCAACTGTCATCCGTCAACTGTCAACTATATCTCTAAAGACTCATCTTCTCCGGCACAGCTCTTCCCCCGGCATCAACATTTGTATTTTCTTCTGTATCCGCACTGCCCTTATCCTTCATCGTTTTCACGACTGTCTTTACATTTTTAATAAATACTGCAGTCTGCTTTTTAGTCAATTCTTTTAGCTTAAAAGCCATATCGTATTCACCTTCACGTCCCAGCGGACCGATACGATCGTAAGTGATCTTTTTGATCCTATACTGCTTTTTAAATTTCGCTACATACAATTCCAAAGGCTTTGCACTTGGTACACCGCAACACTCACTGTGAAAGCTGACTACCAATGCGTATTTGGTTCCTGCTGTTTGTGCGGAGGCAGCGAATAAAACAAATAATGTAATTGCTGATAAGAATAATTTTTTCATGTTAATAATTTAGACCGTAAATAGTGATGCAAGTTTAATAATATTATTTTTAATGATATACTTATCTTCCGAAGACCGTGCCAATGCAAGCGACATGGCAGAATGATGTAACGCTTTAACCTTCCCGATATACATGTTGGGATCCTTTTTGAGCTTTACCCGGCCAATTTTTACACCTTCGTGCTACCTGTGAGTCATGAGAGCACATGTTCCTTTTTTCAACAAAACTGCGGGAAATTAAAAAGCCTGCCGATCATAAAGACCGGACAGGCTTACCCCAAACTTTACTCAATTATTAGTGCTTAATAATTATTTTTTGCGTTACAGTTGTTGCACCGCTGATCTGTAATTCGTAAACACCGGAAGCAAGATTCATTACATTCAATTGTGCGGATTGTAATCCGGCGAATATCAATCGCTGAACGATCTGTCCGCCGCTGTTGATCAGGACTCCAACGGTATTTTTATCCTGTGGTTTATCAAACAAAATATTGACCACATCGTTAGCCGGGTTAGGATATATTGTTATCGGAATGCTTTTACCAAACTTAACTGCAACGATCACGGAGTATTTAAAATGTCCGTCGTTGTCAATTTGTTTGATGCGGTAATAGCTGATACCCTGCAAGGGATGCATATCGGTAAAATGATAATCATGTGCGGATGTGCCGTTATTAAGCGCTGCAGTGCTGCCGATCTTTGTGAATATTCTCGAATCTGCACTGCGCTCAATATCAAAGTGCGAAACATTTATTTCGTTCGCCGTTTTCCAATTAAGGAGTACTGAATCCGCTGCTGCTTTGGCGTTGAAGGAAAGAAAATTCAACGGAACTAAAGCGCCTTTGATAAATGTTTTAGTGTTTGTAATGCCCCAACCATCATAAGTACGCACATATAATGTGTGTTGCGCATCACTGAGTAAAGTGATGTTCGCCGCAAAATTAAATGAAGAAAGATCAGTTGTCGGCGTTACAGAAATAACGGTTCCGTTGCCAAAACCCGGATCTGTATCAAAGAAATATTCCACTTTAGTGATATTACCCGGAACCGGATTAGACGGCATAATAAAGCTTGCGGCAATGATAGAAAACACGTTGTTATTCGAAATACTCCAATGACCGGCCGCATCTTTTGTTCGTGTGTAAATACGATGGACGCCGTTACTTAAACCTGTCAGATTAATAAACGCATTATTGATCGTAACATCCATGCCTGCAGTCAGCGGAATGTTTGTTGCCGCACCAAACCCCGGATCTGTATCAATAAAATATTCTGCTTTTACAATATTCGTTGCAGTTGCAGTCGCAGGGATTACGGGCGCACCCTGAACAATATTGAATGTAGCCACGTTGCTGATGCTCCAATGCCCGCCCGCATCTTTGGTGCGGAGAAATACCCTGTGCACACCGGTTGTGAGACCGGTAAGGCTAAGCGGGAATGTTCCCGTTACATCAAAAGAAGCTGTTATCGGGATATTTGTCGCCGCGCCGAAACCCGGATCCGTATCAAAGAAATATTCCGCTTTTAAAATTTGTGTTGCATTCGGGGTGGCAGGAATGCCTGTTATCGCAGGAACAATAAAAAAGCTGGTTGTATTCGTCAATCCCCAATGACCCGCGGCATCTTTTGTTCTCACAGATAATCGGTGCGCCCCGTTTATAAGGCCGGTAAGATTTACTGCTGCTGAATTTACCATGATGTCATTTGCCGCGGCAACAGAAATATTTGTGCCGCTTCCAAAACCCGGATCTGCATCAAAAAAATATTCGGCTTTGCTTACATTGGAAGCTGCGCTGTTCGCCGGGATGGAAGGTGATGCCGGCAAAGTAAAAGTGCAAGAACCTGTCAGATTTTTCGGACTCGCATTATTGTTGTTACCGCTTGCATCAGTTACCAGACCACTCACACAGCCGTCGAGATGATACAGTGCCACCGTATTTGCGTCGGTGGTGAATGCTGTTGTTGGTACGGTAAAATTCGCTGTATAACGCACGTTACTGCTGAAGCGAACCTCATCAATACTTCCCCCGTGAAAGAAATTGCATGCGCCTACATTTCCCGGAAAGCCAAAATCCAAAGAGGATGCGCCGATAGCAAGCGGCGCGGCATTCGTTGCAAGTCCTAAACCTGAGGTGACGGAGCCGGTAAATGATCCGTCTACATACAATGATATTACATTACCGTTATTTACGGCTGCGATGTGATGCCATACATTATCGTTGATCTGTACTGTATTGGATAAAAAGAAGTTATCACCGCCGCTGTTGAGCCCGCTCCAGATTCCGACATAACCGTTGTCTGTAGTTATCCCGAAATCGCCGGAAGGTCCGCCGGACGATGCACTCGAGATCATCGACGGGCGTTGCCAATAGGTTCCGTTGCTGCGGTTCTCTGTTGTCTTTACCCAAAACTCTATCGTGAAAACGGTCTTGCTGTTCATTACTCCTGATGGCGTAACGATTGATTGCGTCATGCCGTCGAAAGTCTGCGAGCCGCCGAATTGCGCTTTGCAATATGTGGAGCTGAAGATAAGGATCAGCACGAACACGACTGTCTTCTTCATGTTAATGATTGTTTGCATAATTTTTATTTAAGCTGTTAAAAAATTATACATCATTAATGTGATGCGGAACTAAGGGTAATATTCATCGTTGTTGTACCGGTGTTTACCTGCGTGGGTACGGTGAGCGAATAAATGCTTGGCATATTCGGCATACCCGAAAGTATGTATGGTGCAGGCCCGCCGAAGGCACCGCAATCGATAGTGGTGCTGTTGATCGTACCTGCATTTTTTGCCGGATTTGCTCCTGTTTTAAGTTGGAAGCGCCCGTCAGAAGAATAACCTGCGCCGTTATTTACCCAATCATTGTATACATTGTTTGCAACATCAACGTTCTGTTGGTTACTGTTGCCCGCAGGAACGCCGGTTCCAATGCACAGATTATTGAAGTAAACATTTGAGCTTTGGTATGCGCTAAAATCCACATAAGGAAAAATATTATTTTGGTAAACAAAATTCACCGTATAAAAATGAACGTTGTTGCCGTTATATTGAGCATAATAGTATGTGAAGTCATTATTGATCACAAAGCCATCTGCATTATTGATGTTTTGTGAAAAATCTATTGCTGTGCTTCCCGCCATGATGTTATTGTATACCAAAAGATTTTTGATCTTCCCCGTGCTGCCGTACCCGCATCTTATGGCGCCACCTAATACATTCTGCCTTATTGTATCAGCGTATACATTCACCGATGAACTGTTATCAAGTATATAACAGTCATTAAAAAGATAACAACGCTGTATTGTGATGAGGCTATCCTGCACAACTGCAAATCCCTGGATCTGCACACCTGCTATTACAGAACCCTTACTGCCGGGATTGAAATTAATGTTGCCGATAGCCGAAGGGTTTGTATTGTTTTCTGTTTTCGGATTCGGGATCAAGGGAGCGTTCTCCGTTAGGAAATAGCCGCTGCCGAGGATAACCAGTCTCTTCGTAAGGACACAGCCACCGTAACCCGAGGGCGAGGATTCGAGATGAATGGTATCGCCCGATAACACTGACGTGGAATTGACGGCGTCTGAGATACTTGTAAAATCTGCGGTAACGCCCACGATGTTATTTACACGCCAGATCTTAGCCTGCGATTGTTGCGTAAAAAGAATTGCAGTAAGTAACGGAAGGAGGAAATACTTTTTCATGATGTGATGTTTTATAATTGTTAGCGATTGAGGAATTTGCCTGTACAAAAATGAAGTATCACCGGGCTTTGGTTTCTCCCCTTTTAGGGGGATTTTTGATGTGCTGTTTTCTGATGTGCTGATGTGCTGATGTGCTGATGTGCTGATGGGCAGGATATAAGTGTTTATCGCTATTGCTTTGGACGGTTTGTTTTCGCTGATGAAATGATTTTTGAAAGGATTCTGAGAATGGAACCGGCACCAGTAATGAGATCGCTACAATCCGGAAATCCGGCTGCGTTACATAGCATTAGCCAATACTCCGTTTCATCAGCTTCTTTGGCTGCGATCTTCATTTTGTGAATAAAGTCTGCCCGGCTTTCGGCATTCTGAGCTTCTTGATATTGGCACCTATCGATGTGCCCGATCTTAATACTTGTTTTGCAATTACATAATTCCGATCGCTCTCTAACTTTCCTGCATACTTAACTATTTTCAATGCAAAACTAAACGACAGATCTACGATTAGATTAGACTCTTTTTCAGGCATCACGATAATTTCCCCAAAACTATTTCGCCAAATTTGTAAAACCCAAGCACAAACCACAACAACTTCCGGCATTTACCTCCAGAACGCATGTGCATTTCCATCAGCACATCAGCACACCAGCACATCACCACATCAGCACATCACCACATCAGCATATCAGCACATCAACACATCAACACATCAGCATATCACCACATCAGCACATCAGCACACCAGCACACCAGCACATTTCTAAATCTCCAAATTTCCAAATCGTTCATTAGCGTCGTATTTCGTAATTTTGCCCCCTTATGACGATTGAACAACTGAAGGATATGAGGGATCGGGCTGTGGTCCTGTTGCGGTTTCTTGATGTAGAGAACAGGGAAGCTAAGATCACCAATGACAAGCAATTGGCGCTTTCGCCGGGATTTTGGGATGATAACGCCCGTGCCACTTCCATTTTAAAAGAAACGAAAGTGAACGAGTATTGGGTGCAGATGTATCACGATGTGATCACCTGCGTTGAAGATTTCGCCGTGCTGTTCGAATTTCGGAAGGAGGGAGAAGCTACTGAAGAAGAAGTGCGTACGGCATACGACAAAGCTAAGACAGCCATTGATGATGCTGAATTTAAAAGTACCTTGAATGAACCGGAAGACGGTCTCCCGGCTGTAATGCAGATCAACAGCGGTGCCGGCGGAACTGAAAGCCAGGATTGGGCGCAAATCCTGCTCCGTATGTATCGTATGTATGGCGAAAAACAGGGCTGGAAACTAACAGAAGTGGATTACCAGGATGGTGATGCGGCCGGAATTAAAAGTGCAACGATAGAATTTGAAGGACCTTTTGCTTATGGTTTTTTAAAAGCGGAAAGCGGCGTTCACCGTCTTGTTCGTATTTCTCCTTTTGATAGTAATGCACGCAGGCATACTTCATTTGCGAGTGTGTATGTATATCCGATGATCGATGATACGATTCAGATCGAAATAAATCCCGCGGATGTGAAAATGGAAACATCACGGAGCGGCGGCGCCGGCGGACAAAATGTAAATAAAGTAGAAACTAAGGTTCAACTTACGCATATCCCTACAGGCATCGTTGTTGTTTGCCAGCAGGACAGAAGTCAGCTGGGAAACCGCGAGCTTGCGATGCAAATGTTGAAGAGCCGTCTGTATGAAATAGAATTGCAAAAACGTAATGCGATCAAAGATGCAGCCAACAGCAGTAAGAAAAAGATAGAGTGGGGCAGTCAGATCCGCTCATATGTTTTTCATCCGTATAAAATGATCAAGGACCACCGCACTGATTATGAAGTAGGAAACGTAGGACCTGTGATGGACGGGGAGCTGGATGGATTTATAAAAGCGTATTTGATGGCGGAGAAGGAGGGGAACTGATGTGCTGATGTCCTGATATGCTGATGTGATGATGTGCTGATGGTTGATTTGGAGATTTGGAAATTTGGAGATGGAAATGCAGTACTTTTTGGTGCGAAGTAAGCCCCCTAAATCCCCCTAAAGGTGGACTTTGGTGTCTCTGATACTTTTGAGTACTTTTATTTAAAGTACCGTCAGGAAAACAAATATGTTCTTCGGAGCAACCGATATTATATTCGAAAATGCGAGTGCGCTTCGAAAAAATATGACTGAAGCGGAGAAAATTCTTTGGTTTACTTTAAAACAAAAGCCTTTAAGTTTTAAGTTCAGAAGACAACATCCGTTAAATATGTTTATTGCGGACTTTTATTGTCATAAAGCAAAATTGGTCATTGAATTAGATGGAAATATACACGACCTTGAAGAGATAAAAGAAAATGATGCCCGCAGACAGCGCATTATCGAAGAGCTTTGAATTACAATAATGAGATTTACAAATAAAGAGATCTTTCAAAATATAGAAGGAGTAAACAAAAGGGTTGAGGATTTTCTTAACAGCATTAAGGTCAATCCTGATGAATACTCAGATAAATAATAAACTCATGACCTTAATGAGTCCTCCCCTGAGGGAGGATTTAGGAGGGTTTAAATTTTAAACATTATGAATTACGGCGATTTTTATTACCCATTACCATCCAACGAACCGGTTTTAAATTATGCACCGGGATCGAATGAGAAGAAACGTTTAAAAGTTGCACTCAAAGAACTAAAATCAACAAAAATTGATGTGCCGATGTATATCGGTGCGGATGAAGTGCGCACCGGCAAAACATTGGAAATTCGTCCGCCGCACGAGCATAAGCATGTGCTCGGTCATTTTCATGCAGGGGATGCATCGCATGTGAAAAAAGCGATCGCTGCTGCGATGAAAGCAAAAGATAAATGGGCGAATATGAGCTGGGAAAACCGTGCGAATATTTTCCTTAAGGCGGCTGATCTTTTGGCAACAAAATATCGCCCGTATATCAATGGCACTACGATGCTTGGTCAGAGCAAGAATGCTTTCCAGGCGGAGATCGACAGCGCGTGCGAGTTGATCGACTTCTTGCGTTTCAATGTTCACTTCTTAAGTGATATTTATCGTCAGCAACCGATCAGCAGTCCGGGCGTAAATAACCGTTTAGAGTTCCGTCCGCTGGAAGGATTCGTATTCGCATTAACGCCCTTCAACTTTACGGCCATCGGCGGAAACCTTCCTACAAGTGCTGCAATGTGCGGTAACGTGGTTGTTTGGAAATGTGCCAACACACAAGTGTATAGTGCACAAATGTTCATGAAAGTATTGCTGGAAGCCGGTTTGCCGGCAGGCGTTATTAACCTTGTTTTTATCGACGGCCCGACGATCGGCGATGTCATCTTCAATCACCCTGACTTTGCGGGATTGCATTTTACGGGGAGCACCGGCGTGTTCAATAAGATGTGGGAAACGATCGGTAAGAACACACCGGTTTATAAATCATATCCGCGTATAGTAGGTGAAACCGGCGGTAAAGATTTTGTAATGGTACACAAGAGTGCTGATGTAGATGCAGTGGTAACTGCACTTGCAAGAGGAGCATTCGAATACCAAGGGCAAAAATGTTCTGCAGCTTCACGTGCATATTTGCCGTCGAATTTGGCGGCAGAAGTTAAAAGGAAATTAGTCGATGTGATTAAATCGATGAAAATGGGAACGGTGGAAAATTTCACGAATTTCATTAACGCAGTCATCGACGAAAAAAGTTTTGACAAACTGGAAGGGTACATTAAAAATGTTCGCAAGCGTGACAGTGGCGCTAAACTTTGGATCGGCGGTAAATGTGATAAGACCGAAGGTTATTATATCGAGCCTACGGTTATCGAAGCAACCGATCCGTATTATGTAACGATGTGCGAAGAGTTGTTCGGACCTGTATTGACCGTTTACATTTACGATGAAAATAAATATGAAGAAACACTAAAGATCGTAGACAGTACGTCACCTTATGCACTTACGGGTGCGGTGCTTGCGCAGGACAGATACGCAGTGGAACTCGCAGTAAATAAATTAAGAAACAGCGCGGGTAATTTTTATATCAACGATAAGCCTACAGGTGCTGTTGTGGGCCAACAACCATTTGGCGGCGCAAGAGGCAGCGGAACGAATGATAAAGCCGGTTCGCAATTGAATCTCTATCGCTGGTTGAGCGCAAGAACAATTAAGGAAACATTTGTGAGCCCTACGGATTATAAATATCCGTTTATGGAGGAAGCGTAATATTTGTAAACACAAAGTGCACGAAGAGAGGCACAAAGTTCACAAGGTTTAGTTGTGTACTTTGTGTCTTCTTTGTTTACTTTGTGTTTAACCTGCTGTTTATGAAATATATTTTAGTCCTTTTACTCAGTTTATCTGCTCTTCACGTTTACGCACAGAACAGTACAAGCATAGTGTATAAAACCAAGGACATCACGGATCAGACGTTGCTGTTCCACAGTCGTCATGTTTTTAATGACTCGTTCAGTTTGTATTATTTTTATCGGGAAAAAGATCCTTTGAAAAAATCATTAGTATTCGGTGATAAGATAATTCACCATGGTATTTTTGCGGATAGGATAAATAAAATAAGGTATGAAGAAAATGATTTTCCGGCAGGTGATCCATTCATTCAAAAAGTTGACTATAAGAAAGAAGAATGGACAACTCTGCCGGCAACGAAAATGATAATGGGTTATCAATGCAACGGATTGGTAAAAGGAACAGAAGGCAAAGATAAAATTACCGTTTGGTATACAAACCAGTTGGGATCGGGATTCGGAAACGCCTACTTTAATAATTTGCCAGGTGTTTGCCTGCAGGTATATGATCAAAAATATGGTTGGGTTATAAAAGCAAAAGAAATTAAAAAAGGATCCTGTAAACTCGTATTCCCTGATCAAAAGTTATTCAGAAAAGGCGATGGTCAAAGTCGTTGATAAATAATAAGTATGAATGTTCTCCTAACGCAACCACAAGTCCGACTCATCATCAACCGCCTGGCGCAGGAATTGATCGAAGATGATGAAAAATTAAGCGATACCATTTTTGTAGGCCTGCAACCACGCGGCGTTTATGTGAGCGACATGATCATTGAACAGGTCAAAAAACTTTGTCCGCATGATCTAGTGAATTACGGTCAGTTGGATATTACTTTTTACCGCGATGATGTGAGAAATGAAATTCATGTAGCTAATAAAACGAATATGCCTTTTTCTGTTGACGGTAAAAAAGTGATTCTCATCGATGATGTACTGTATACCGGCAGAACGATCCGTGCAGCACTTGATGCATTACAGGATTTCGGCAGACCCAAAAAAGTGGAGCTTTGCGTATTGGTAAACCGCCGTTTTGAGCGGGAACTTCCCATTCAACCGGATCATTGCGGCAAGATCATCGACAGCAGGATCTCAGAGAAAGTGAAAGTGGATAGAGATAAAGGCGAAGTGGTGATATACTAATGGACAATGGACAATGGACAATGGACAATCAGCTTTCGGTTTCGCAACTTCGTGTAATGAAATAACTAAACACTAAGCACTAAAAACTAACCACTTTCTTTTCTTTTTTTGCCTTAATTTCGCTCCTTAATGCAACTATCTACTAATCATCTGATCGGCATTAAGCAACTTTCCGCGGAAGACATTACTCTTATTCTTTCCACCGCCGCACAATTCAAAGAAGTTTTACAGCGCCCGGTTAAAAAAGTGCCTTCACTTCGTGATGTAACGATCGTGAATCTTTTTTACGAGAACAGCACCAGAACCCGCATATCTTTTGAGCTTGCGGAGAAAAGACTGGGGGCTGATACCATTAATTTTAGTGCAAGCGGATCTTCTGCAGCAAAAGGAGAAACCTTGCTGGATACCGTAAATAATATCCTCAGCATGAAAGTGGATATGGTGGTGATGCGTCACAGCGCAAGCGGCGCCGCACATTTTCTTGCTCAGCATTTACCCAACACAGCGATCATAAATGCAGGCGACGGGACCAATGAGCATCCTACGCAGGCATTACTCGATGCATTTTCAATTCAGGAAAAAACCGGCGGTTTGGAAGGGAAAAAAATATTATTGGTAGGAGATATTATGCATTCC
Source organism: Ferruginibacter sp. (assembly GCA_965247855.1). Taxonomy (GTDB): domain Bacteria; phylum Bacteroidota; class Bacteroidia; order Chitinophagales; family Chitinophagaceae; genus Ferruginibacter. The sequence continues at coordinate 764,724 of CBDFHZ010000003.1, read as the reverse complement.
CGCGTGGCGCTCAGCAATATTTATCTTCTTAAAAAAATGGGCGCTGAAGTTATGGTTTCCGGTCCGCCTACATTGATCCCGAAATATCTTACAGAAGCGCTCGGTGTAAAAGCAGAATACGATCTCAAAAAAGCATTGCAATGGTGCGACGTTGCGAACGTATTGCGTATACAGTTGGAACGTCAGAAGAAAGTATTGTTCTCTACTTTACGCGAATATAATCTTGCTTACGGCGTAACAAAAAAGCTGCTTGACAGTATCGGAAAAGAAATTGTGATCATGCATCCCGGCCCCATCAACCGCGGTGTGGAAATAGACAGCGATGTTGCCGACGGAAATAATTCTATCATTTTACAACAGGTTGAGAACGGGGTAGCGGTAAGGATGGCAGCACTTTATCTAACTGCGGAACACAAGGGATAACGGGAAATGGATAATTGACAATGGACAATTTATTTGCATTGTTAGTTTTTTTTGAAGCAGGAGAATTATTCAATTCGATAATAATGAAGGTTGCTAAGAATCATAATTCCCGAATTGAAAAAATTATCCATTATCCATTGTCCATTATTCATTCTTAAAGTATTTCAAATAATAAAAAAGCTACCGCAAACACGGTAGCTTTTAGTATAAAAGAATTTCAATGATTAAAATCCGTTACCCACAGTAAATCCTGTAACACCTGCAGGCAATGCGCCTACCAGTGTTGCAGCACCTGAAGTAAGGTTAATTGTGTAAAGACTGGTTACACCGCCAACTGTACCTGCGAAATAAGCTTTACCGCTTGCACCGCCGATATCAAAGCCGTTACCTGCATCAACGTTGATACCCAAAGGGCCGAGATCAGTAAGTACGCCACCGTTTGGTGAAGCAGAATTATATAATCTGTCTGTCGTGAAATCGATGTAGAACAATGTTGTTGTTGTTGCACCCGGAACACTATTAGAATATGCTACTGCTGATACGTTTGGTGTACCCGGAGTTAAATTAGTATCCATAGCAGAAAGAGTTCCGTCATTTGGATTTGCACGAAGGTTTTGACCTGTATTGCTTACGATCCTGATTCTGTCAACCGTTGGATTGAAATCAAAACCGAAAGAAGTACCCATTAGTGCAAGAGGTGCACCTGTAGTAATATTAGTTGCAGCTCCTGTAGAAGTGTTCAACAAATAAATATTACCCAAACTTCCTAATGCATACAATCCGCCGGTAGCCGGTCTGATATCCAGGCCCGTCAAAGTTTCTCCCGCAACCAGACCCGTAAGCGGTTTATTGATTACTGTTGCCGGTGAAGCAGGATTGAAAATAGAAAGATTTGAACCTGAAATCGCATAGGCAACAGGATTGGTAGGAATTGCAATCGCAATGATCGGTGTTCCTATATTTCCGATGATAGTTGCTGCACCTGAGGTTAAATTAAGAGAATACAAAGTGTTAGTTGAACCAAATGTAAATGCTACTAATGCAGTTGAATTGTCCGGTGTAAGATCAAAATCAGATGCTGCAGTCGGTGTAGCACCAAGTGATCCGATAACTGAAGCAACACCGCCATTAGGAAGATCAAATTTGATCAGGTTTTTTGCTGCTATATCGATGCCATACAGTACCGTTGTAGTAGCACCGGAAGTATTGTTTGAATAACCGATACCTGTTAGTGAAGTACCGGCAGGCGTGATGTTCGTATCAACAGCAGCGATAGCACCTGTTTCAGGATGAATACGAAGATTTTGACCGGTGCTCGTTACCACGCGGATACGATCTACCGTGGGGTTAAAATCAACACCTGTAACCGTACCGTTCAACAAAGTTGAAAACTGTGCGGAACCTACCTGCGTAGCTGCACCTGTTGTTACATTTATGATATACAACCTGCTTTGATTTGATACACCATATAACTGGCCTGTGCCCGGACGGTAATCAATACCGGCAATCAACTCGCCGGCCTGAAGCCCTGTAATTGACAGCGGTGTTGCTGCCGCTTCCGTTGCATTTGCATTGTAAGAGACCAATGTGCCTGCTGCTGTCAGTCCTGTGAAAGGTTGGTTTGGCTTTACTGTAATTACAGGCGGAATAGTGTTAACAATGTCATCATCTTTACCGCAGCTCGTGAGAATAATAGCCGATACCACCGGCAAAAGGAATAGTAATTTTTTCATGTTGTTTTGTTTAGTTGTTATGAAATTCAGGTTATCGAAACGGTATATACGTCTAATAGACTATTAAGGTTTTGCACTAAGCAGAATTAGTTTTACTTTGCTTTATAACTCCTTATTAATAAAACTTTTTATAATGAGAACTTGTTTATTTCCGGGAACTTTTGACCCGATAACATTGGGCCATACGGATATTATTGATCGTGCTTTGCCTTTATTTGATAAGGTCGTGATCGGTATCGGCCGAAATGTAAATAAGGAACCGATGTTTAGTGATCAGCAACGTCTCGAATGGCTTAACGAAATCTATGCCGGGAATAAAAAAGTAAGTGCGGTGCTCTACGACGGACTTACGGTGGATTGCTGTAAAAAAGTAGGGGCATCATTTATTCTTCGCGGTATCCGCTATGTAAATGACTTTGAATACGAAAAAGCGATCGCCGATATGAACAGAAGTATCACGGGTAATATTGAAACCGTTTTCTTAACATGTTTGCCTAAATACACTTCTATCGCGTCCACATTGGTAAGAGACGTGTTGAGAAATGGCGGTGATGTCTCAGACTTCCTTCCGAAAGCCGTCATTAAAACGATAAAGAAAAAATATAAACATGGCAGGTGATCCGATTTGGTTCAATAAAAATTTAGCGCTCGAAGATCTGTATATCACGCCCGATACCATGGGCACATTCCTCAATATGCAATGGATGGAGATCGGAAACGATTTTTTGAAGATGAGTATGCCCGTGGATGAACGCACCCGCCAGCCTTACCGCTTATTGCACGGCGGCGCAAGTTGCGCACTCGCTGAAACCATCGGCAGCGTTGCCTCCTGGCTCGTGATAGACAACACGAAATTTATGTGTGTCGGACTCGAAATAAACGCAAATCATATCCTCAGCGCAAAGCAGGGACTCGTGATGGCCACGGCAAAACCTTTACACATCGGCCGGAGCACACACATGTGGGATATTAAAATTCATGATGAAAATGAAAAATTAATCTGCGTCAGCCGGCTAACCGTCGCTATTCTGGAAAAAAGAAATTGAAAAACTGTCAGAGGTCGGCAAATTAGCAGAAAGTAATCTGCGAATCTGCGGCAAAAAAAATTACGTTAGGCATCGCTTATACATCTGCACTGTATTCTCCAGGCCTAAATAGATCGCATCCGCTATCAACGCATGACCTATTGAGACTTCCAGCAATCCGGGAATATGTCGGGCAAAATATTTTAAATTAGTCAGGTCAAGATCATGACCCGCATTAATTCCCAGCCCCAGTTCATTTGCCTTTTCCGCAGCAGTAATGTATGATGTAATTGCATTTGCCGCATCGCCCTTTGCATAACCTGTTGCATAGCTTTCGGTATATAATTCAATGCGGTCCGTTCCGGTTTCTTTTGCGCCTTCAATCATTTTGATTTCCGGATCTACAAAAATAGAAACACGAATTCCTTCTTTTTTAAATACAGCAATAATGTCTTTTAAATATGATTGATGCCCGATCGTGTTCCAACCGTGGTTGCTGGTAAGTTGCCCTTTTGCATCGGGTACCAATGTTACCTGTGCAGGTTTGTTGGCAAGCACCAGTTCCACAAAACTATCTTCCGTAGGATTTCCTTCGATGTTGAATTCTGTCGTTAATACTTTTTTAAGATCGAACACATCATCATAACGAATATGTCTTTCATCAGGCCGCGGGTGCACGGTAATACCATGTGCGCCGAAACGTTCAATATCCAATGCAGCTTTTATGATGTCGGGATTGTTACCACCGCGGGCATTGCGAAGGGTGGCGAGTTTATTTATATTTACAGAGAGTTTTGTCATTGGCTGATTTCGAGATTTGGAAATTTGAAGATTTGAAAATGGGCTTCAGGTCGAATCTCTGTTTGCAAATTTGGGAAAATTATTCGGGCTGCAAGCGTCAAAAAGAAAACAAGAAAAAAAGAAGCTGGCAGAACACAGAGAAGAGGAGAATAACAAGTTATAGATAAGATCTGCTTTTAACTCCGGCTCTCTGCCATGGTCCTTAACTAAACACTAAAGACATAGCACTAAAACTAATGACTCAGCACTAAGCACTATATACTTTCATAAGGCTCTCCATACTATCCTTTAGCATACCCGAACCCTCATCAAATAATTTGTCTTTCGCCTGTTTTGAATGTTTATTTAAGGAAGAATTTTTGATCGCATCTCTTATCGGATCAAGGTCATCAAAAAATACCGCTACTTCTTTTTCATATTTCGGCTCTGCTTCAATGCTCCGCAACACATCTTCATACTCATCAAGGATGGCATAAAACTCTTTTACATTTTCCGGCGTATGGCGGCGGGGAATGCGGGAGAAGAGGGAGGAGAGGGTTTGTGAAGTAGCGTTCATATCCACAAAACTAATGAAATGGCTTGTGAAAGCACCATAGGCAATAATCTTATATTTGAATAGAAAGAAAATCTCCTGTATGAAAATTTTTATTTTGGCAATCCTGCTTTTTTGTTCCGGTGTTTGCTTTTCGCAAAATTATTCTCTGAATGATGTATCCAAAGTAATTGTGAAAGCATTCAATGATTCGGATCTTTCAGAGCTTAAAAAAATATCAGTTACATATGAAGATTACCTCACCATTAATCAAAATTATGCATCAGAAAAAACTGACAGTTTAGACAGAATCAACCAAAGGGCTTATAATAATGCAAGAGGCGATCGTAACTATAAAGAACAAATGACCGGAATGAAAAACACATTCGGGCAAAACCTTAAGTTTTTTCAAAACCCATACTTTGGTACAGGGCGAATAAAGTTTAAAAGCTACGAATATGAGATAGCCGTATCCGAACACTTATTTTCAAAAATTGCGAGCATCAGAATTATTTGTTTACGGGATACTGATTTTTTATTTATCGAGGGAATAAAATGCTATAAGATTAAAAAAGGGTGGAAGCTGGCAGGAGTTGTTGAACGAAATATGCTACACGCCTCACCGGTAAAAGCCGAATCTGAATATGCCAAATGGCTGAAAAAAGAAGCACGGATAAAAGAAGAAAATTTTCCTTATAAACCGGCAAGATTGCTTTGGGATGCGATCATAGCGGGCAATCCGCTTACTGCTGACAATCCGTTATTACAAACAAGAGCAGAATTCGAAAATCATTTTTTTGATTTTTTAAGCCCTTTTCCTCCTGATTTTAAAATTGATCTGAATGAAGCGTATCTTGGTTATATCAACCAGGTGAACAAAGATCTGAGGCTAATGCATGATTCACTCATCAATCATCTGCCGCCAAATTTTTCTATTGATCAAATTCTCTTAAACCCTATAATTGCCAATACAGGCAACTTTCGAAATTATCCCTATGGAATAAATTTCAGGATTCTTTTTTCATTAAAAATTCCTCCAGGTGATAATTCTTTTCAAGCCCTTTACCCGGGCTCTCCTGTAATTTTTGTTAAAGGGAAGAAAAGAAATTCTTACAAGCTAAAGTATATACCGTCTTGTTTTTTAGAAGATGCTATTTATTCGCAGAATGGCGGGGATCCGTTCATGTTCGATTACAATCCGTAATGATATTTTTTAATGGTCGGACGGAGACCCCCCGACCATTGAAAAAGCCCGTCCAAATATGAACGGGCTCCCAAATTATCCATTATCCATTAAAAAATTATCCATTAATAACGATACATTTCCGCTTTAAATGGCCCTTCTTTAGGAACACCTAAATATGCAGACTGTTCTGTTGTAAGAACATCCAATACCACACCGATCTTAGCAAGGTGCAAACGTGCAACTTTTTCATCAAGGTGCTTAGGAAGTACGTATACTTTGTTTTCGTATTTATCAGTGTTCGTCCACAACTCAAGCTGAGCAAGTGTTTGGTTCGTGAATGAGTTACTCATTACGAATGACGGGTGACCCGTAGCACAACCAAGGTTTACCAAACGACCTTCAGCAAGGACGATGATGTCTTTACCGTCGATCGTGTAAAGATCAACCTGAGGCTTGATCGTATTTTTTGTAGAACCGTAGTTTTCGTTCAACCATGCCATATCAATTTCGATATCGAAGTGACCGATATTACAAACGATCGCTTTATCTTTCATCACTTTGAAATGTTCTGCAGTGATGAGGTCACGACAGCCTGAAGCAGTAACGATGATATCAGCTTCTTTAACCGCATCGATCATTTTCTTTACTTCAAAACCGTCCATAGCAGCCTGCAATGCGCAGATAGGATCGATCTCGGTAACGATCACACGTGCACCCGCACCGCGTAAGCTTTCCGCAGATCCTTTACCCACATCACCATAACCACCTACCACAGCAACTTTACCTGCCATCATAACGTCGGTAGCACGACGGATTGAATCCACCAATGATTCTTTACAACCGTATTTGTTATCGAACTTAGATTTAGTAACTGAATCGTTTACGTTGATCGCAGGGATAGGCAATGTGCCCGCAGCCATACGTTCGTATAAACGGTGAACACCTGTTGTAGTTTCTTCGCTCAAACCTTTAATGTTTGCGATCAATTCCGGATATTTATCAAAAACGATATTAGTCAAATCACCACCGTCATCAAGGATCATGTTCAAAGGCTTATCTGCAGAACCGAAGAATAAAGTCTGCTCGATACACCAATCAGCCTCTTCCTGTGTTTGACCTTTCCACGCATAAACACCGATGCCCGCTTCAGCGATCGCTGCAGCAGCCTGGTCTTGTGTAGAGAAGATATTACATGAACTCCATTTAACTTCAGCGCCGAGAGCGATAAGCGTCTCGATCAAAACTGCAGTCTGGATCGTCATGTGAAGACAACCTGCGATACGTGCGCCTTTCAATGGTTGGCTTGCACCGTACTCAGCACGAAGACTCATAAGTCCCGGCATTTCTGCTTCAGCCAGCATAATTTCTTTACGGCCCCATGCAGCCAGACTCATATCTGCTACTTTGTTTTTCAGGCTGAAGTCGATGCCCGATGATATCATTGTATTCATTGTAAATTGTTTTAGGATGCAAATATATTCCAGGTAGTATAATTTTCTATGTTAATATTGATATTTGGGGCATTTATAATAAAAACAGTACTTTTAAAGAACAAATCGCCTGTTTGCAATGTCAAAAGCTATCCAAAAAGAAAATAACGCTTCGGAAAATTTTACGCTCGATTCAAAGGATCTTGCCATTCTTGCATTGCTGGAAGAAAATGCCAGGATCACGGTAAAAGAGATCTCCGAAAAAATTCATCTAAGCACTACTCCTGTGCATGAACGCATCAAACGCATGGAAGCAGACGGAGTGATTAAACAATATGCAACACTCGTAGATCCCGATAAAGTAAAAAGGGGATTGATGGTGATCTGTTATGTGTCGCTGAAAGAGCACAGCAAAAATGCGGGCTTAAAATTCATCAAAACTATTAATGCTTTAAATGAAGTAACGGAATGCTTCAGTATCTCGGGCGAATTTGACTTTATGCTGAAAGTAGTTGCAGAAAATATGAATGACTACTACGACTTCCACGTAAACAAATTAAGTCCGATCGAAAACATGGGTCACGTACAGAGTGTTTTTGTGATGGGGATCATTAAGCAGACACATCGGCTTGTATACTAATGATTTGGAAATTTGGAGATTTGGAAATGCGAAAGTCGTTCTACTTTTGGAGCGACTGTATTTTCATCTCCAAATCTCCAAATCTTCAAATCGTTTTCACCATCACATAATCATCCATAACAAACCCTTCCCCGATATCAATCACTTCATCTTTTAAGATCGTAAATCCTTTTTTGTCGTAGAATTTTTTTGCGATGTTGTATTTGTTTACGTTGAGCTCGAGTTGTGCGCCGCCTTGTTGTTTGCTTTCTGCGGAAACGTGATTCAGTAAAGCGCTTCCTACGCCCTGTGCATGCTGACGCGGGAGAACGTATAATTTGTGTAAACGAAAAGTTGTTGACTCTTCCGAAGATTTTGGAGAGAAGGAAGCGAAACCGATCGCGGTATTTTCAAAAACGGCGAGTATGAACTGATGTCCTTTTTCCATTTGCGCTTTTAGTGAATCTTCGCTGTAAATAAGATCGAGCATGTAGTGCAACTGCTCATTGCTGATGATCCCGCCATATGCTTCCGGCCAGATCACTTCCGCCAGATTTTTTATCGTTGGGATATCTTCAATACCCGCTTTTCTGATCTCCATTATTTTATCATTAATTTGATATTGGGCGCATACAAAGCGTGCCCCTGAGCATCTTTCACAGTAATGTCTGAGAAAAGTATTTCTTCCCCCGGGCGAAGTGCGTCATTAAGAGTGCGCTGCCATAAAGCCGACAAAGGAGTTGTTGTAAATACGGCATATTTAGTTCCTGTGGTCAATGTAACTTTCTGCGTTTGCTCATCTTCAGTTGGAACCACTTGGCGATATACAACGTAATAGGAAGTGATCCTATATACGCCGTTTTTTGCATCCGTAACTTTTAACGGCAGTCCTGCAACAGCCAATGCCTCTTTTACGGAAACAGCCATGCTGTCTTTGAAACTCCCGAGTGTGCAAGTAAGTTTTGGCGGCTTAAATTTTACTGCTGCAGGCTTTGGCAGTGCAGGCGTTCTTCTTTGTTGCGCAAAGGAAGTAGCTGCAAAAAAAACCGGTAAAATGACGGAAAGTATTTTTAGTGTTCTCATATTCGATTTTATGAAACGAATTTAAAATATAAAGGTAGAAGGCGGAGCGGTTTAACAATTTCTATTTAATGTCCCGCAGACTAGACAGATCAACACATACATCAGACGAAATCAGTGCCTGTATTTTCTGTTAAAATTTGTGTGATCTGCGGGATACATTCCTTAACCTAAACTCTCTTCAATGATCTTTATCTTCTCCTCGGCATCCGCTTTCTTTTTCTGTTCCAATGCAATAACTTCCGGCTTTGCCTTCGCAACGAACTTTTCATTGCCGAGTTTCTTTTCTACAGTAGCCAGGAAACCTTTAAAATACGCCAACTCTTTTTCCAGCGTTTCTTTTTGCCCTGCGGTATCCGGCGGAGTTTCGGTTTCCACAAAGAATTTATCTTTTCCTATTACGACTGTGATCGTTCTGCTCACCGCATCGTTTACAAAACTGATCGCTGAACTGTTCACCTGTTTTGATAAGATGCCTTCAATCGCTTTATATGCAGTGGTATCCGCAGTTTGAATATGTAATTTGATCGGCTCTTTCGGCTTGATCTGATTTTTATTTCTCACATCACGTAACCCGGTAATAATATTTTTTAACAATGATCCGCTTTCCAATACTTCAGCGTCTGCCTTTGTTTCAGTGCTGAAGATCTTCATCATCAGGTCGTCTTTTCTTTCATCCAGCAAATGATAAATTTCTTCGGTAACAAACGGCATGAAAGGATGAAGCAGCTCCATTAGTGAAGTGAAGAACTCAACAGTTTTATCATAGACCGCCGCTCCGATCGGCTGTTCAAAGCCCGGCTTAACCCATTCTAAATACCAACTGCAGAAATCATCCCAGATCAATGAATAGATCACTTTTAACGCTTCGCTTAATCGGAATTGATCCAACATGGCGTTTACTTCAGCGCGTACTTCCCGCAGTCTGTTTTCAAACCAGTTAATGGCGAAGTTGGCAGTTGACGTCTGACTCTTGAAAGGAGAATCCGCATTGCTGTCATCTGTCATCTGTTCTCTGTCAACTCCTCTCGACTCCCAAAGTTTCAGAAGCTTAACCGCATTCCACATTTTATTATTAAAATTCCGTCCCTGTTCTAATGCACTTTCATCAAACAAAATATCATTGCCTGCGGGCGAAGCGATCATAATTCCGAAACGAACGGCATCAGCACCGTACTGATCAATCAGACCAAGAAGATCAGGCGAATTACCCAATTGTTTGCTCATTTTTCTTCCCTGATTATCACGCACCATCCCCGTGAAATACACGTCCTTAAAAGGTTTTGTGTCTTTGAACGCATAACCTGCCATCACCATTCTGGCTACCCAAAAGAATAAGATATCCTGACCCGTAACTAATGTTGTGGTAGGGTAGTAATAATTTATATCCGCATTATCCGGATCACTGATGCCTTTAAAAACTTCCATCGGCCAAAGCCAGGAGGAAAACCAAGTGTCAAGGCAGTCTTCATCCTGAGTCAATTGAGCATTCGGAATGGAATATTGTTTATCGAACATTTCTTTTGCCGCCGCTTCATTCTCAGCAACAACAAAATTTCCCAGATCATCGTACCATGCAGGTATTTGTTGGCCCCACCAAAGCTGCCGACTAACGCACCAATCCTTGATATTTTCGATCCAATGACTATAGGTATTTTTCAGTTTTGAAGGATGAAGTTTGATGTCATCTGCCATCACAGCATCAAGCGTTTCTTTATTTTCGCTGATGAACTTTTTCATGTTCATGAACCATTGCAACGACAAACGGCTTTCAATGATGGCGCCCGTTCTTTCACTCGTACCAACCTGACCTTTGTAATCTTCTGTTTTTACCAGTTGACCAAGTTTTTCGATATCAGCAGCGATCTTTTTTCGCATTACAAAACGATCCATGCCTGCGTATGCGATCACATTATCATTCATCAATTCGTCTTCAATATCTTCCGATGTGAATTTCCCTTCTGCGTCCAAAGTGTTTAGCGACTTCAGATTATGTTTACGGCCAAGCTCATTATCATTTTTATCGTGTGCCGGTGTGATCTTCAATGCACCCGTACCAAATTCCGAATCTACGTATTCATCTGCGATAACAGGGATCGCTCTGTTTACGATCGGCACAACAACTTCTTTTCCTACGAGGTTCTTGTAGCGTGCATCATTGGGATTTACGCAGATCGCAACATCACCAAGGATCGTCTCGGGCCTTGTAGTAGCAACAGTTATAGAACCTTCACCGTTTGCAACAGGATAAGTAACATAATATAGTTTGGAATCGATCTCTTTAAAAATAACTTCCTCATCGCTCAATGCGGTAAGACTCACCGGATCCCAATTCACCATGCGTAATCCGCGGTAAATGATGCCATCCTCATATAGCTTCACAAATATTTTAATTACAGAGGAATAGTAATCAGGATCCATGGTAAATGAAGTACGGTCCCAATCCAGACTGCAGCCCATTTTTTTTAATTGCTCGAGGATGATGCCGCCGTATTTCTCTTTCCATTCCCACGCATATTTTAAAAATTCTTCACGGCTCAATGATGATTTTGTAATGCCCCGTTCTCTCAACATCCCCACCACCTTCGCTTCTGTAGCGATAGACGCATGATCCGTTCCGGGAACCCAACACGCATTCTTGCCCTGCATCCTTGCACGGCGGATGAGAATATCCTGGATCGTATTGTTCAGGCAATGTCCCATGTGCAGCACACCTGTTACATTCGGCGGCGGCATAACGATTGTATATGGCTCGCGGTCATCGGGCACACTTTTAAAATATCCCGCATCCATCCAATGCTTATACCATTTTAACTCAATTGCATTCGGCTCAAAATTCTTAGAAAGTTCCATTCGTTAATACGTTTTTACAAGTGTGCGAAGGTACAAAAATGAAGCGGGTTTTTGGTCTCACACAAAGGAACGAAGACAACACAAAGAACACAACATAGTGTCGTCGTAGTTTCATTGTGCCTCTGTGGGAAATTTCCTTTTCTGTTTCCTAAATAAATTAGTATTTTGCAATCATATCGGAGCATCAAATCTCCAAATGTTCAAATTTCCAAATCATCACGTCAGACCTTGTACGCAATTGTAGATATCGAAACCACCGGCGGTCATGCTTCCGCAAACGGCATCACGGAGATCGCCATTCATGTGCACGACGGAGAAAGGGTAGTGCAGCATTTTACAACGCTCATTAATCCGCAGCAAAACATTCCTTCTTTTATTACGGCACTCACCGGCATCAGCAATGCGATGGTAGCAAGTGCGCCCATGTTTGAAGACGTTGCTGAGAAGATCTACGAACTTCTCAGCGATAATATTTTTATCGCACACAATGTAAATTTCGATCACTCTTTTGTTTTCCATCACTTAAAGAAATACGGCTACGAACTGAATGTAAAAAAACTTTGCACGGTCCGCCTTGCCCGCAAGACTATTCCGGGATTGCCTTCTTATAGTCTCGGTAAACTTTGCCGTAGCCTCGGTATTACTATCGAGGACCGTCACCGTGCGGATGGCGATGCAAAAGCAACGGCTATGTTATTTGACAGGATATTGCAGGAAGGCGGCATGGAGCATATTGATAAAATGCTCAAGCGCACTTCGTCGGAACAGTGGCTGCCGTTGCATCTGGAGAAAAAGAAAATAACCGCTTTGCCACCGGCGCCGGGCGTATACTATTTCCACGATCATAAAGGAAAGATCATCTACGTAGGTAAAGCGATTAATATCCGTAAGAGAGTCACGGGGCATTTTACGCATCATGATGCGGGCAACAGGCGTCAACATTTTCTTCGACTCGTTGCGGATATCACTTATAAAGAATGCGCAAATGAATTGCACGCACTCGTACTCGAAAGTACTGAGATCAAAAGACTTTGGCCGAAATATAACTACAGTCAGAAACAACCCGCGCAAAAATACGGCCTCTACAGTTTTGAAGATAATCGCGGTTATTTAAGACTGGCGATAGACAAACGCAAAAAGAATTTGCCTGCAGCATACAGTTTTAATTTACTGCACGAAGGACAAGTTTTGCTGCGCAATATGATCGAAGAATTTGAGCTGCATTCAAAACTGTGTTATGTAGATAAAACGCCTTTTACCGAAAATGATTTCGCATTTATAGACGAGCCCGAACTTTACAATAATAAAGTAAAGAATGCGCTGCAAAATCTGGACGAGCAGTTACCCACATTTGCTTTGATCGATGAAGGAAAAACATCGGGAGAGAACCTTTGCTTTTTAATTGAACGTGGTAATTTTTGGGGTATGGGATATATTTCTTCTACGCTAAAGCCCAATACCACCGATGATCTTAAGAATCTGATCCAACCGTTTGCCGATAATGATTTTATCCGTAACAGCATTTATTCTTATGCGGAGAAGAACCCGGAGAAGAGAATAGTTCTGGAACGTAGCTAAAGGTTTCCCGCAGATGCTCAAAGATTGAGGCAGGTAGCGGAGATAAGTGTCCCACAGATATCACAGATTTACATTGAAAATTTTGCCGCAGATTTTACAAGCAAATTTTTATTGTCTTTAATTGTTTCTTATAATCTGCGAATCTGCGGCGAAAAAATCAAATCATGCTTTGCGAAAAATTCAAATAAAAAAAAACCTGGTTGCGGAAGCAGCCACGCAATGTGTTTATTACCAAAACCTACGCTTTCTTATCCGTGTTGTCTGTATCATCCGTGTTCCGTTTATGAAACTTTCTTCTTCAACGATGCATTAATCGGCACATTCACTTTAATACTAAAATTCCTGCCCATATTGTAAACACCTAATCTTCCTGTTGCCAAATTCTCCGGTGCATATTTTAATCGGCTCAGGTGACTTTGATATGCCACGTCTGTAATATTATTTGCCGCAAGATTCAGGGTGAATAAGGACTTTCCTTTTTTATTGGAAATATCCGTGCCGATACCGGCGTTCAGCAAACTGTAACCTTTTGTTGCGGTTTCTGTATTGTATGCCGTGAATGCTCTGTTCTGACGGAAATTATTTTCCAACTCCACTTTTGCATATAGATTTTTGAAGTTACCGGTCTTTTTAAAATCCGCACGTAATTCTGTGAGCAACTTCGCCGCGGGAATGAACGGAAGATATTTTGTTCCTTCGATCGGTTCTTTTAATGTTCCGGCAACATAAGAAAAAGTGTTTTGAAAATGCAACCAGTCGATCGGATGCGGGTGAATATCCAATGTTGCTTCCACACCTGCAAGAGAGGCTTCGCGTTGATCAAACTTAAACGCAGTAACGGTATGACCGTCTACGGTTAACAATGAATCACCGCCTGCAACTGATGATAATTTGCGATAGAAGATAAAATTGCTGAAGCTGTTCACATAGCCTGCAAGACTGAATGACACATGTTGATTGTTAAACTCCACAGATGCATCAGCCTGTGTACTTACTTCGCTTTTTAAATTCTGATCACCATATTCGTAGCGCATTGTCCCTTCATGTGAGCCGTTGCTCGCCAACTCAGGAATGCTCGGCGCACGGAAGGCTCTTGCGATATTCAGTTTAAAATTTACATTTTTTGTTGCTGCATAAGTAAGTCCCGCGCTTCCGGAAAAATTACTGAAGTCTTTTTTAAAACTGCTTCCTTTAACTGTTCCTGTTTCATCTAATAAATTTCCTGCTTCAAGATGTCTGGTGTCAAATCTTGCACCACCGCTGACCGTAAGCTTATCTATATCCTTTTCGGTAAAGACAAATAAACCTAAATCTGTGAGAGCATAATCAGGGATCAGTTGCTCCACACCGCGATTGGTATTGGTTTGATGCATACCGTTCGTTCCGATGGAAGGTTTCCAACCATTTCTCTCTTTAAAGTGAAACTGCGCCGCATAAGTCGTTGTTTTCAGATCAAAAAATAATGCACGCTCGTTGATGTCATCCGGGTTTCCGAATTCCTCTCTGCGGTTTCTTTGGAAACCGACATTCAGCGTAAGGTCATTGTTGCCTATCTTAAAATTATTATCCGTTGCAATTTTAAAATGACGAATATGTTGGTAACCTATGAGAGGAGTAGTGCTCTTAAAATCAGCATCTGTAGCTCTTTCTTCCGTGCCACCCGCAACATCCTTAATGAAGAAACCTTCGTTATCTCTCGTGCCTTCTACTAAGCCTGTATGAAGATCAAAGCTGCTAACCAACAAATGGCTGAAGCCCCAGTTACCGTTGTAGCCTACGTATCCGCCGGCGTTGTGTTCATTAAATTTTGAATTGAAAACCGGGCCATCGTATTTATTTCTGTAATCAGAAGCTGCTTTGTAAGTGCCGTATATGTTCCAATTGAAACCATTTACGTTTCCGCCAACATTCCCATAAAGACTGCGTGATCTGTTATTTGTTTGATAAGCCGAACCGATATTCGCTTTTAATGTATTCATGGAAACAGGCACATTGCTGATGATATTTACAACACCTGCCATAGCATCGCTTCCGTAAACTAAAGATGCAGGACCTTTTAAGATCTCAATCTTGTTCACGCTTTCTTCATCCACTTCAATCCCGTGCTCATCGCCCCATTGCTGACCTTCCTGGCGAACGCCGTCATTCATTGTGAGTACACGGTTATATCCAAGTCCGCGGATAACAGGCTTTGAAATTGCCGGCCCGGTCGCAATAGCTGATACCCCTGCTTTTCTCGTGATCGCATCAATGATATTTGTAGAGATCGTTTGCTGCAATTCTTCTTTCTTCATTACTTCCACACGAAAAGGAACTTTTTTTAGTTGTGTTGCTCTCGAAACACCTGTTACGATCACCGCATTATTTTCAACGATGGAAGAGGTTAGTAAGATATCTTTTTTTGTATCACCTTTGATCATTACCTGCTCTGCCAGGGTTCCGAAACCTACGTGCGAAAATTCGATCAGGTGTACTCCTTCAGGAACATTATTTAAAACAAACACCCCTTTATCATTAGTAGTGGTTCCGATCCTTGCATCCGTTATAACTACAGAAACACCGCTCACCGGTTTGCCGGTTACGGCGTCAGTAACTAAGCCGGAAAAACTTCCTTTGATGACAACAGTTGTGCTGAGTGCAACAAGAGAGATCAGCATTAAACATGCTGTAAACATTTTTTTCATAATCTTCTTTTTGAAACGCTGTTGCAAAAGTAATAAATGCAACGAGGTTTCAAAAAATATGCTGCAACAATGTTTCAAAAATAGGATGAGCGGTAATCAGATAAATACATACGGCCGGAATGGTGCGCAATGTAGACAGAGAATGACGAACACGTTTATAAACAAATAAGTTGGTTATATCTCGTAAAGGCAAACCATATCCGATAAGGAGAATACCTTGTTTAATAAATTTGTAGAGGAATTTGCATCGGGGTTTTCCTTCTGTATACCAAGGCAATTTGCTGTTCTTCGCGTCAGGAGGCGAGCGAATTTTAGCAGACTATAATTTTATAAACCGCGACAAATCTACTAAGGCTACTATTTTTTTAAGAAACTTCTCTGCTGCTGAAAGATTTTTTCAGGAGAAAAATTTTATTTGCACACAAGCATGAACAAGGTATTTAAAAAACAACTCATCTATACCCAAAAACAGTTTTTTAGATAAAGAAGCCAACCTGAGAATTTCAGAAAAAGTGAACGATTCTGATAAAAACATACTGTGATCTTTTGGGGGATCACAACCGTCTTTTCCTAAACATCGGACAGTTGATTCATAAAAACCCGGTACTGAAGAAATCTTCTCTTCCGAAGTTGCGGGAAAGGCCCTAACCGCCGGCCTTTGCGATTGCGTGCCAATCAGAATCAATATAAAATACAAAAGCCCCACATAAATGTGAGGCTTTCTTTGTGGGAGCACACGGGCTCGAACCGCGGACCCTCTGCTTGTAAGGCAGATGCTCTAAACCAACTGAG
This sequence comes from Ferruginibacter sp., assembly GCA_965247855.1. Taxonomy (GTDB): domain Bacteria; phylum Bacteroidota; class Bacteroidia; order Chitinophagales; family Chitinophagaceae; genus Ferruginibacter. The sequence continues at coordinate 747,988 of CBDFHZ010000003.1, read as the reverse complement.
CTATGCTCCCTTTTGATTTGGGATTGCAAATATAAGCGTAAAATATTTATTGCAAAATCTTTTTGAAACTTTTTTTATTCAATTTGCCGAAACCCGTAACCAAACTGTTTGTTGTCTATCAAAGTTTTTTTAATTTTGTATCAACAATGAATCAATTCAATTTCGCATACAATACGCAAACAGACGTAAACGAAGACGTTGACGTGCTTACGGAAGAAGCCGCAAATCATAACCTCATCGTGTGGAATGATGAAGTAAATACTTTTGATTGGGTAATTGATACCCTTATGGATATTTGCGGGCACGAACGTGAGCAGGCCGAACAATGCGCTATGCTTATTCACACCAAGGGCAAATATGCTGTAAAACAAGGCAGCTACGAAGTGCTTAAGCCGCAGTGCGACGCTATTACAGAGCGACTAATCAATGCTACCATCGAATAGACTTTAAGATCTGAGGCAAAAGACGAAAGAAAAAAAAGCCGGGATTTAATTCTTTCACCTCATAACTTTAATGCGGTACACAATTTGATGACTACTGCGAAGTTATATGTACTTAAAACCGGCGTAAATGTTCTCTGATCTCTCTTCCTACAAAATTTTGATCCTTGATGATGATGAAGATGATTTCTTCATCACCAACCAATACATAAAGAATATTAAGGGCTACAACTTTGAAGTGGAATGGCGCTACGATTATAAAAGCGCTATGGAAGACGTGTGCAGCAAAAAATATGATCTTTATCTGGTAGATTATTATTTGGGGGCAAAGACGGGTCTTGATTTTATCAGGGAGGCGATGCAGAAAAAATGTGACGAACCGATCATCATTCTTACAGGTAAAGGAACGCCGGAACTGGATGCTGAAGCAATGCACGCCGGGGCGGTCGATTACCTGATAAAAGGAGAAATGGATACCGAAAAACTGGAACGCTGTATTCGTCACGTAATTGAAAAAAGCAGATCGGTAAGAACGCTTCGCTCTAACGAAAGAAAATTCCGTCACATATTTGAACGCTCCAAAGACGCGGTTTTCCTGATGAGTGCCGAGGAGTTCAAGTTCGTGGAAGTGAACGGCGCAACATCAGATCTGTTCGGTTATTCGAAAGAAGAGATCGCTGAACTTTCCCTTTTTGCATTACTTTCAAATTCACAGGACGAAGCAAGAATTAAAAATAAACTTGCGGAAGATGAAATAGAAGACATGGAATTCAACATGAAGACCAAGTCGGGAGAGGTCTTGATCGGCGTATTGTCTTTATCAAATGAAACAGATAATAACGGGAAAAATTTTCTTCAGGGAATTATCCATGATATCACTGAACTTAAAAAAGCGGAGAAAAATAACCTTCGCCTCGAAAAGATAGGAATGGCTGAAAGGCTTGTGCGCACCCTGGCACATGAGGTTAGAAATCCGTTGAATAATATTAATCTGTCGTTGGAACAACTCAATGAAGAGAGTCCGACCGAAGATGCGAAAATGTATCTTGAAATTATCACCCGTAACAGCAAGCGTATCGAGACGCTCATTAAAGAATTGCTTGGTGCATCAAGACCGGAAATATCACTTCGGGAAAGTGACCTGAAGTATATCCTTGAAGAAGCGCTTTCTGTAGCCGCAGACCGTATAAAGTTGCGCCATATTACACTCGTACAAAATATTCCTCAGCAGGAAATGCAGATCTTGGCAGACAATGATCAGTTGAAGATAGCTTTCCTAAACATTATTATAAACGCCGTGGAAGCTATGGAAGACAACGGCATACTTTCGGTAGATCTTTCTGATATGGGCGACAGCTATCTTGTGCAGATCACCGATACAGGCTGCGGCATAAGCGACGATAATCTGGCCAGACTTTTTGAACCTTATTTTACCGCGAAAAAGAATGGTTTAGGCCTTGGATTGGCTGCTACCATGACTATTTTGCAGATGCACAAAGCAACCGTAGAGGTGAAATCCAGACTCAAAGAGGGCAGTACTTTCATCATTCATGTGCCTTACGCTGAAAATGCCGGCATTTTTACCGAGTAAATCAACCATTCACCCTCTCTTTTATCCATTTGACAAGTTAATTGTCACCGGTTTGTCACGCGATATCTACATTTGCGCTCACAAAAAAGTGAACGATGAACAAGATAATTTTAAGCGTGATGGTGATGATGGTTGCGGTTGCCGCAAATGCCCAAAAGATCACCGGAACAGTGAAAGGGGATGAAGGAAAACCGTTAAACGCTGCAACCGTTACACTGGTAAGAGCAAAGGATTCTGCCACAGTAAAATTTACTACCACGGCAAAAGACGGCAGCTATCACTTTGAAAATTTTGCAGGGGACAGCTATTATGTTGCTGTGACAAACAGCGGATATAAATCAAACAGGACCGCAATAGTGGCCGCAGGAGCCGACGAGGTAAAAGTTCCGGAGATCGCAATGGCGAAACTACCTTCCGATCTTGCCGCGGTAACAGTTACTTCCACAAAACCTGTTGTCGAAGTAAAAGCCGATAAGTTGATCGTGAATGTGGAAGGAACGATCAATGCAACGGGAAATGACGGTTTGGAACTATTAAGAAAATCGCCGGGAGTCATTATTGATAAAGATGATAATATTACGCTTGCCGGAAAGAACGGTGTTCAGATCTTCATCGACGGAAAACCAAGTCCGCTTTCAGGTACGGATCTTTCCAATTACCTGAAATCGTTACAGGCTTCACAGATCGAATCTATTGAACTTATCACGAATCCGTCTGCAAAATACGAAGCAGCAGGTAACGCAGGTATCATCAATTTTAAGCTGAAGAAAAACAAAAGTTTCGGTACAAACGGAAGCGTGAGTGCCGGATACAATATCAGCAAATTTGCTAAATACAATACCGGATTTACATTGAACAACCGCAATAAACATGCGAATGTTTTCGGTAACTATAACTTTAGTGAATCGCTGAATCAAAGTACGTTTGTCCTCGACAGAAACCAGGGCGATACTTTCTTTCACCAAACAAATACACTTAAAAGCTACAACCACGGTACCCACAATTTTAAAGCCGGCGCCGATTTCTTCATCAATGATAAAAGCACATTCGGTGCTGTGATCAACGGTAATATTTCAGATAATACGGTGACTACTTCGGGTCCGTTGAATTTTATTTACGTTCCCACAAATACATTAACTAAGATCCTGAATGCTACGGGCGATAATGAGAACAAACGCCGGAATGTAAATTTTAACCTTAACTATCGCTACGCGACGAAAACCGGGAAAGAACTGAATGTTGATGCGGACTACGGCTTTTTTAAGATCCGCGGAAATCAATTGCAGCCGAACGATTATACCGATCTGATCACAAATGCGAAATACAGTAATGTTTATCACATGATCTCGCCTACAGATATTGATATCTATTCTGTAAAAGTTGACTATGAGCAAAATGCAGGTAAAGGTAAGATCGGCTTCGGCGGAAAATTCGGATATGTTTCTACCAAAAATGATTTTAGTCGCTATAACGTATATGGTTCAACAGAGGTTTACGATAAAGACAAAAGTAACCTGTTCGACTACAAAGAGAATATCAACGCGTTGTATGTGAACTACAATCGTTCCTTCAAAGGGATGGCATTACAGATAGGGCTGCGCGGCGAAGCAACGGATTCAAAAGGAAAATCAACAGGTTTAAAATATAATTCGTTAAGCGCAAACTATGATTCTTACGATTCTTCCATTCACAGAAATTACGCAGATCTTTTTCCGAGTGCTGCAGTAACATTCAATAAAAATCCGAAGAGCCAATTTGGTGTTACATTCAGCCGTCGCATCGACAGGCCGGCCTACCAGGATCTGAACCCGTTTGAATTTAAGATCAATGATTACACTTTCATGAAAGGAAATACGGCGCTTCGCCCGCAATACACTAACAGTTTTGGTCTTACGCATACTTACATGTACAAACTGACAACACAGTTGAACTACAGTCATGTGAAAGATATCTTCACCCAATTGCCGGATACAACGGAAAGATCGAAATCATTCCTTACAAAAAAGAATTTAGCAACACAGGATATCGTAAGCCTGAATATCAGCTATCCGTTCATGTATAAAAAATATACATTGTTTACCAATGTGAATTCTTATTACTCAAAATATCAGGCAGACTACGGCGGAAAGGATCGTAAGATAGATCTTGATGTAGTAGCGGTAAACATATTCGTGCAGAATACTTACAAATTCGGAAAAGGTTACACAGCAGAGTTATCGGGATTCTTTAACTCACCAACGATATGGCAGGGTGTATTTAAATCGATCTCTATGTATAGTGTGGATGGTGGTATGCAGAAAACAATCCTTAAAGGAAAAGGCACCGTAAAAATGTCTGTAAGTGATATCTTCCATACGATGAAATTTAAAGGGACAAGCAGTTTTGCCGGTCAAACAAGCACCGCTTCGGGCCGTTGGGAAAGCAGGCAATTCAAAGTGAATTTTACATATCGTTTTGGAAGCAACACAGTAAAAGCAGCACGTCAGCGTAAAGATGCGGTTGAAGAAGAACGTAAGAGAACTCAGGCTGCCGGCGGATTTGGCGGGCAATAGAACATCAGCAATTGACAATGCGCAATTGACAATTTGCGAAATTTAAATTCAGGCCCGCTATGATGTTCTCTAGCCCTAAAGTCACAGAGATAAATACGACGAAACTAAGCTGAGAACAGAACTGAACCTAAAGAGCGCAACCCCCCCGCGGCGAACAGGCAGCCGCTGAAGCTGAATGAAGAACAACAGCCGGAACAAAAGAAATAAATCAACAATGGGAAACTAAAAAGTCTCTCCGCGGGGAGAGACTTTTTTATGTGGATGATTGAAAAATATTAAATCCGGAAATGGTAAAGCGCACTGGGAAATTATGAAATATTCAATCATCCGTTATAACTTGAATTCTCCGTTTGCCTTCGCAATTTTTTCATCCCATTCTTTTCTTACAGAAACCCATTCTTTTTGATTTGTGGACCACCATTTTTTAGCGCCTGTACATTTGCTGTCGGCTGTTTTGTGGTAAATGTTGTAGCCTTTTTCTGAAACCAATACTTTATCTGCAGTACCGTCTTTACGAATTACTTTTTCATTGTCCTGTTCGTGCACCCAACCGTCCTTAGTAAGAGTGATGGTGTTGGTACGGTTTAAAACATTATAATCACTTCTTACGCTGTATTCACGACGCGGAAGGGGAGCGTCCGTCGTATTTTTCCAGTAGTCTTTACCATCAATATGGATCCATGTAGCAGTGCCCTGGTAACGCGGCGCATCATCTACTTCCCAAACAGTTTGTGTCCACTGGCCTTTTATTTCACTTGCCGGCAGGATTACTTTTTTCCATGCGCCTGTTTTTTCAAATTGCAACAGGTTGCTGTTTTCGTATGTCCAGTCTTCACGCCAGTGCTTAATGATCATCGTATCGTTGATCACTAATAAATGTTGAAATACAAATTTGCCCGGTTTTTCTTCAATAGCTTCCACCCACTCACGGCCGTGAGCGATGTATGGTTTAGCGAGTTTGTAATTACTGTCTGCCGCAAATGTTTCTGCGTATTTAAAATCAATGTCATAGCATCCGCAAAGCGATTTGATGCTTGCAACGTCCTGTTTCGACTGCGCATTCGCACCCGTAAAAATAGCCAGCATAGTTGCGGCTGTAAATATTCTCTTCATGCCTGGTTTGTTTTTATTCATTTACTGTTGAATGACAAAGTACGTTCTGTTTGCCTCCATCATCTTTACGGATACGGTAATTGCATTTACGCAAAAAGAAAAAGCTGCTCCCGATCGGGAACAGCTTTCAGCTTTTTAAAACAAAGTTTTATTAAGGGATGAATGTAAATTTAAATTCCGGTCTGCCTCTTACACCACCATCTGTACCCACACCCATTGCCAAACATTTGAGTTTGTAGTAATTTCCGCCTGTGTCTTTGATCACATAGAATCTTTCTAATCTTGCACCGGTTGCGGGTTGTGTGCTGCGCCAGTTGCTGCCGATCGTCCATCTGCCTGAAACAGTTGCATTAGCAGCAACGTTTATGCTGTCGCGGTTGAAAGCTGTATAAGCATTATTCGCAGCGGTTGCATCAGCATATATTTTTTCTTTTACCTGCACACCTGCAAGATAATTTACAGCAATGAGATCAGAGAAGTTGTAGGGAACAGTTCCCGCACCAAAATTTGTTGCATAAACAGAATAGCTCCACGTAATATCCCATTTCGCTTTTTCCGGCTCTACTGCTACACCGCCGTTCTCAAATGAAATGTACTGGAAATTGTATGCGCTGTTTTTTGTAACAGTGTAAGTGTGGAAAGATGTTTCCTGAATACCTGCGTACTGCACCGTGTAACCGTTTGTGCCGTTGCGCAACACACGTAATTTTATCCATGGTCTCGCAGCGATAGAGCCACTTGCAGTACCGCGGTTTAAAATGATTACCGGGTTAGCCGCATCAGTTGCAGATACGGGAGGGATCACATTGAATGCAAGGTTACCTGCCGGATCATCAAAATAGGCAAGATCCGAAGGTTGAGGATTCGTTTGACTTGTTGCAAGCGTAAGCCCGACAGTATCGGCAACAACAACGGAGTTAAGGTCAAATTTAGAAAGCACTTTTGCGCCTGCGCTTGTAGTGTTGTTGAGGATCACACGGAAATCATTGCCTGCATCAAAGCCAAGATCCCAACCTGTGCGTAAAGATGTTGTTGCTTTATCATCACTTAAATCGAGATAAACAGAATTTCCTGCTGCAGACCCTGCTTCTGAACCTGCAATCCCGTTGAACTGTACGTGCGGATTTCCTGCAGAGATATTTCCGGTAGTTGACGTAGTTGTACCGTTGATTACGATAGTAGGATCTTCGTCTTTTTTACAGGCCGTGAAAGCTGTGGCTATCGTTACGCCGAGAATGAGTTTGCTTAAATTAGTCATTGTGTCTTTATTTTATCGTTGGTTAAATGAAGATTTATTTTTGATGCCGGTGAAAAGCAAGACCAAGGAAATAAGAGCGGCCGTAGCTTACTGATAAATTATTTCCGCTGCTGTGTACCGAGCCTGAATTGATATTACTCGTAACATCCGTAACGTTGAAGATGTTCTTAACCCCGCCGTTTATAGTGAAGTGTTTAAAAGAAGCATTGATTATTGTAAAATCAGCTAAGTGGTATGAGTCTGATTTTCTCAGTGCCAGTGCAGGTTGTACGGCAGCTGTATTGTCTGATACGAATTGCGGTTGATTACCGACGAACTTATAGAATAAACCGAACGATGTTTGTATCTTTTTCACTTTGTAGGAAAGATTTGCATTTGCTTCAGGAGACCACAAAAAATCTTTGTTGTCAGACTTTACAGTATTCGCACTGTATTTTTCTTCATAGCCCGTATAATTGAAGCCGAAACCCGCATCAAAACTTTTGTACGTGAAATTGTTCATCAGGCTTAATGACAGCGTGCGTGATTTTCCGATGTTTTTGTATGTGTAAGGATCCGTTGCAACCGCAGGTGAAACCAGTGTGATCTGATTTTTAAATGCGGAATAAAAAGCACCGAGTCTTGAAGTGAATATTGCAGATTTTAATTTTGGCGCCGTCCATGTTAATGAACCATTGACGCTATTTGAAGTTTCTGCTTTTAAATTTGGATTGCCGTCAATAGAATGATTCACATCATGAAAGGTGAAAAACAATTCACGCAATACCGGAGCTCTGAAACCGCGACCGTAAGCCAACCGAAGATCAAGATTTTTATTAAATGTAAATTTTGTATTCAAAGAAGGTATCACCGACGGTGCATCATACACAGAATTTTTTTCGAAGCGTAGTCCCGGACGGATATTTATTTTAGCCGTCGGCTTATATTCTGCGGATGCAAAAAATGCATAATCCGTGATGGAAGGCTCGCCTGTGATACGTTGGCCTGTTGCTTTTTCGTGCACGATATCAATTCCCGGTTGCAGGGAGATTTTGTTGTTGATCTGATATTGAACCGTATTCTTAAAAGTAAATGTGTTAAGCTTCGAAATATCCTGCGCGGCAGCTGAAGTATCTAACGCCACTGTGTGCGCAATTAATTCTTTATTCAATGTTACCGTCGCTCTTTTCAGATCTGTGTAAGAGAGAATAGAATTCCATGATACGTTTTTAGAGAAACGGTATTCGCTTTGCAGCTGGTGCATGAACCTTTCGGTGCGATAAGTTTTATCCGTAGCTCTTGCAAAAGGAAAACCCGGATCAAGATTCAGATTAAGTTTGCTCCTGTCTTCAATCGTTTCTTTCAATCCGTCGACCTTGTAATAAATATTGAACTTGCTGTTGCTGTATCCAACTTTTCCGTTGCCCATCCATTGTTCTTTCGGTAACCATGATTTATTACGGCCGTACTGATCACCGCCGTATCCGTTAAAGTCAATATGGGTGCCGCCTGCGGTAAAGTTCCAAGCGCTTTTTTTATAAATTACGCCAAGGTTTTGCGTGTGCACGCCGTGATAGCTGAAAGGGTAATATTGATCCGCGATCGTTTCTTCCTGCGCCCTTGCATTTACCGAAAGGCCGTTCAGGTAATTCTTTTTTGTGATAATGTTGATCACGCCGGCCATAGCATCGGTACCGTAAGAAACAGACATCGGGCCTTCGACCAATTCAATTCTTTCAATTGTATTCACATCTATCTGACCTAAGCTCAGGCGTTCATCAGAACGATCGCTTAACGGCACACCGTCAACTAATATTTTTACGTCACGCCCGGAGATACCGTTTATTTTAAGATCAGTACCGATGATCCGATCACTGCTGAAACGTAATCCGAGTTCCGTGTTCAATGCCTGCTGCACATTTGTAGCGCCGCTGAGTTGTATTTTTTGATTGCTGATCACACGAACCTGGTAAACAGAATTCTTTACAGATTGCGGCTTATATTGGCCGGTGATGATCACTTCGTTAAGTGATTTTGTTTTTGAACTGTCCTGTGCAAACAAATTCGTTGTTGCAATAAAAGAAGAAATAAGGAGTAGTGTGGTAAATAACTTTTGCATATACTTTTTTGAATAGGTTGCAAAAGTCTGTGATCAATATTCGCGTTTTGTCATTCGCAAGTCAAAAGCAAAATTTGCTTTAACAAATTCCCGTCATGGTAAATCGGTTTTCGCATTGCGTAAATGATGCGATAATAAAGAAGAGAGAATTGGTACAAAGAAGTCAAAAAAGATTTGTGTATTGTTGTGAGAAAATACTGTTGTTACATAGCGAGGTAATAATCTGTAAGCAAAGCGGTGAATTCTTCAGAATAGCTGCCTGTATTGCCCTTGATGGCGAGTAATGATTCGCGTATTGCTGTTTTTTCTGAACTGATCAGAACCATTGTTCGGAAGTAACGGTGCTTCGGTGAATGCGAAACATTTGTTTTTTCATTTATAAAAAGAGAACATTTATATAACGCAACTTCGAGAGCATTTACCCTGTCAAAAGGAACTAAAATAGCCGCGATTCCGTCTTTCGTAAGCTGAACTTTTATAATTGATGATAATTCATCAAAAGAAAGCGTTGTATCATGCATCGCTGCATTTCTTTTTTCATCATCCGACCTCAATTGATTTTCATAGAACGGCGGATTTGAAATGATAAGATCAAACTTGTTTGATGCGGAAAAATCTGTTGCGGAACTGTGGTGAATTTTGATTCGATCATTCCATGGCGATGCTGATACATTTTCTGTTGATTGAAGAAAGGCAGCTTCATCTATTTCAATCGCATCAATATGAGCTGCTGTTTTTTGAGCAAGCATTATACTCAACAACCCCGTTCCCGCGCCGATATCCAAAATATTTTTCGGTTCAATCTTCTTTCGTTCGATCTTATCCGCCACCCACGCACCAAATAAACATGCATCTGTGCACACTTTCATGGCGCAGTTGTTTTGAAGGATGGTGAATTGTTTGAAACGAAACACGGCAATTTGAAAATTTGATGATTTGGAAATTTGAAGATGTGATTGTCATTAAAATTTTAAAGTTAAAACAGCTAATGAAACTTTGATTAAAAACGAACTGCATTTCCATTTCCATCCGCCGCGGCGGACCAAATCTTCAAATTCGGAAATTACATTGCTGCTTTCGCACCCGGAGTAACGTTAAGATCGGAGAATTCTTTATTTAAAAATTTATAATGTCCCGCAATCGCGATCATAGCTGCATTATCAGTGCAATACTCAAAAGGCGGAATAAAAGTGCGCCAGCCGACCTGCTCTCCGGTTTCTTTCAAAGCCTTTCTCAGTCCGCTGTTGGCACTTACACCACCGGCGATGCAAATGTCTGTAATGCCCGTTTGGTCGGACGCTTTTTTTAATTTGTTAAGTAAGATACTGATGATCCTGTCCTGCACCGATGCACAAATATTTGCGAGGTTTTCATCAATGAATTTCGTTCGCTCTTGGGGCGTTGCGGTAAATTCTTCTTTGTACACATTTGCCGCACCGGCGTTATTTAAAAAATATAAGATGGATGTTTTCAAACCGGAGAAACTGAAATTCAATCCTTCAATTCTCGGCTCAGGAAATTTGTATATCGACTTTCCTTCTTTCGCATATTTATCAATGAGCGGGCCGCCGGGGTAGGGAAGTCCTAATAATTTAGCGGTCTTATCAAACGCTTCACCCGCGGCATCATCGATCGTTTCACCGATCACTTTCATTTGAGTAGGAGAAGTGCACACAACAATTTGTGTATGCCCGCCGCTTACAGTTAAGCATAAAAAAGGAAAAGAAGGAGCAGGCTCCTGCAGCAGATTTGCCAATACATGCGCCTGCATGTGATGCACAGCCATCAACGGTTTATCCAATGCAACTGCCAGTGATTTTGCAAATTGTGCACCAACCAGCAATGCCCCGATCAAACCCGGCGCCTGTGTAAATGCTATGCCGTCAATCTCCCCCGTTTCAATCCCTGCCTGCTTTACAGCGGCATGCACAACAGGAACGATATTTTCCATGTGAGCACGGCTCGCCAGTTCGGGAACAACGCCGCCATATTGTTCATGGATCTTTTGCGTGGCAATTATATTGCTCAGGATCTTGCCGTTTTTGCAAACAGAGGCGGCGGTTTCATCGCAAGACGATTCGATCGCTAATATTATTATTGATTTGTTGATTTGAAAAATATTTTAATTTAAAAATTAAAAGTGCTGCAAAATTAATGAAACTGCATTTCACATCAGCGTATCAGCGTATTTTATGACCTGATCGCAACTACCGGATCCATCTTCGCGGCTTGTCTCGCCGGAATAATTCCTGCAAGTATACCTACCACGAGACAAATAATGATCGTTGCAAATAATAAAGGGACAGAAATGAATACAGGGAAATGTAACGGCCCTGATAAAACGAGGGTAAGCAGCCATACGAAGAAAAGACCTACAGCCCCTCCGAGAATGCACATCAGTGCAGCTTCCATTAAAAATTCAAATAATATCGTTGAACTTTTTGCACCGATCGCTTTTTTAAGGCCAATGACAGAAGTGCGTTCTTTGACCGTTACAAACATAATATTAGCAATGCCGAATAATCCAACGATAAGGCTGATACCACCGATGAATGCGCCTACAATGTTCAATGTGCCGAAAAAGCCGGAGATCGCTTTGCTGAAAGCTTCCACGCTGTTGAGCGAAAAATTATCTTCCTGTGTAGGGCTGAGCCTGCGTACCTGCCTCATGATGCCGCGAAGCTCCTGGTACAATGCATCAGTGGTTACCCCTTTCTTTCCCTGCACGATCACCACCGGTTGCGAATTCTTTTCGTCAAAGATCTGTTTGCAGTATTTGTAAGGAAGCATGATGCAGTTATCATAGTCCCAACCGATAAAATTCTTTCCCTGCTTTTTAATTATGCCGACGACAGTCACTTTTCTTCCTTTGATCTCTATTTGTTTACCCTCTGCTCTTTCCGCTTCGCCGAAAAGCTCTTCCGCATTTGTAAAGCCGAGGATACAAACGTTCGTGGCGTTATTAAATTCCGATGCCGAAGGGTATCTGCCGGTTTCAAAACTGATAGGTTGGATAGCGATCTGAGGTTCAGAGATTCCGTACACCGAAACATTTTGCAATTCATCGCTGCCATGCGATAATGTTCCTCCTGTCTGCATTAAAAAAGTAACATTGCCCGTAAGTTCGGATCTTTCCCGGATCATATCTGCATCTTCATGTTCCATTACGGGCCTGGCCCTCAACTTCCACCATGGTTTATCCGGCCCGCCGCTGTAATCCCATTTATCCACGTAGATCGTATTGCTGCCGAGGCTGCTTACTTCATTTTGTATATTCTGCTCCAGACTGTTCACCGTGGCCAATACTCCGATGATGCAAAAGATCCCGAAAGCAACGCCGGTAAGGCTTAACGCCGTACGTGTCTTGTTTACTTTCAATTCCTGCAGGGTAAGCCGCAGGGAATTTGCTAAAATGGAGATCATTGCCATATTATAAAGTTAAGCAACCGACGTGAGTGCGATTAATGAAAAATGACGGATGGGGAATTAGAACTTACTTTTCACGCATTGGATAGATAACTCCTTTGCGGTATCTTAATCAAAGATCATATTCAATACATTTGTCTGCCAAATAATAACTATATGAAATACTTATTTTTTTCTTTGTTGATCTGCTTTACATTTTCTGCCGAAGCACAAAAGATCCCATGGCCTAAAAATATTGTTTTATCCGACAGTAGTTCTTTAAAACGTCTGACTGTTGCTGCCGAAGAACTAATTCCTTTGTATAAAGAAAAGGACAGGGGTACTTACCTGGAAAATCTTTTTCGTTTGTATTTAGCTGCCGATATGTATCCGGAAGCCATAGCAGCATTAGATTCGGAGCAGGTTGTATATAACGATGCGGGCGTTGTGGGAATTCAATTCAGAAGCTATGCCGTTGCCAAACAGGCGCAAAAGTCGAACGGTATTTCTTTTTCACTATTATATGCGGATACACTTTCCGCGATGTACAATCGCTTGCCGGAAGTTGGTAAAAGTATGACTGCCGGATTTTTTAACGGCGATACGGTTGTATTGAGACAAACACTGGAAACCAAGTTGGCAAATGTATCCGGTAAAGACAGCCTTACCGCACCCGAAGCTTTAAGTATTCTGCGAACATACAATTCATGGAACGTTTTCCGGCAGATCAAAAAACCCGCGGCAGCCTTTTTAGCGGCAGAAGATCTGCGCAAATATATTATTGACGACAGCGTGCTGATAAAAATGAAGGACGGCGCACAATTGTCTGCAGTGATCGTGAGAAACCGTGCTGCAACAACGCCGCAACCTGTTGTGATCTGCTACAATATTTATGCAGGTGATGTGGATGTAATTCGTGCAAAAACCGCTGCAGCAAGCGGTTATACTGGAATTGTGATCAACACACGGGGAAAGAAAAGAAGTCCGCAGATCATCGAACCTTTTGAGCACGATGCGTCGGATATCTATGAAGCAATCGATTGGATCAGCAAACAACCATGGTGCAACGGCAAGATCGGTATGTATGGCGGTTCTTATTTGGGATTCAGTCAATGGAGTGCAGTTAAGAAAATGCACCGGGCACTTAAAACTATAGTGCCGCAGGTTTCTGTAGGGCCGGGCATTGACTATCCGGCTCACAACGGCGTTTTTATGACTTACATGTTGCGTTGGATCCGCTATGTAACAAATACCAAATTAACGGATCAGGCAGGATTTAATGATGAAGAAAAATGGAGCAGGCTGTATGACAAATGGTATAAAAGCGGAGCGTCATTCCGGTCACTTGATACGCTGGAAGGTAAGCCGAACGTGCTTTTTAAAAGATGGTTAGCTCATCCTTCATATGACGATTACTGGAAAGCAATGGTTCCTTACGGAAAAGAATTCGCTAATATAAATATTCCCATACTCACTACAACGGGATATTACGACGATGACCAGCGCGGCGCATTTTATTATTTTATGGAGCATCAAAAACAAAATCCGAAAGCGAATGATTATATGCTGATCGGCCCTTGGGATCACGGCGGTTCACAAAGTATTGCAGCGGCGCAGCTTCGCGGTTATACTATTGACCAAGTGGCGAATATCAGCATCAATGAAACGGTATTTCAATGGTTTGATCATATTCTCAAAGACAGCGCAATGCCGGCACGCCTCAAGGATCATATTAATTATGAAGTATCCAACGGTAATGAATGGCGTAGTGCTCCTTCGTTAAAAGCCATGAGCAATGATTCATTGGTTCTTTATTTAAGCAGCGTGACTACGAAGGATGGTTACAGGCTGGCGAATTCAAAGCCTGCCAAAGCAGCATCGGTTTTTCAGGAAATACGTTTTACCGACAGGGAAGATATAAATCCGGAAGATGCGGCGATAAAGGATTCTGTACTGCCAAAAGATGAAAGAATAAAATTTATCAGTGCTCCTTTAGAAAAAGATATGATCATGAATGGCTGCTTTGAAACGCTTATCCGTGCTGTGATCAACAAAAGGGATCTTGATATGAATGTTGATCTGTATGAGCTTTTACCCGACGGAAAATATTTCTTCCTTAGTCATTTTATCGGTCGCGCATCATACATGGAAAACAGGGAAAAACGGAATTTACTGGAGCCCGGAAAACCTGTTGAGATCAATTGCAGAAACAGTTATTACACTTCTGCAAAATTGCACAAAGGCAGCAGGATCGTGGCTTTGGTAGGAATAAATAAAAATGCTTACTGGCAGGTAAATTACGGCAGCGGAAAAGATGTGAGTGATGAAACTTTATCAACCGATGGAAAAATACCTTTGGAAATTGAATGGATGAACAGCAGCAGAATTGTAATACCAACACTCTCTAAACTATGATTCAGTTGATTTTTTGACGGACTATTAGTGATGAAACCTTTGTTTTTAACGGCGCAACGGTTTCATAACTCTTTTGAATCGCATACTCTTACTCCCAAAATTTATGAGCAAGCCCACATTCATATTGTAGGCTTCCAAATAGTTGACTGCCTGAGCCAAATGGACGTCTTCCAACTGAATGACAGCTTTGAGCTCAAGCATTATTTTACCCTCAACAAACAAATCAACCCGTCTGCTTCCGACTATTTGATTTTTATAAAAAATATCCATTTCGTGTTCTCTGCTGAAATTCAGGTTTTGGGAATGCATTTCTATCTGAAGAGAACGCTGATAAGTAACTTCCTGAAAGCCATTGCCAAGCAATTTATGTACTTCAAGTGCGCAGCTAATAATCTTCCCGGTGAGTTCACTTTCAGGATACTCATTTTTTATTATAGTTTTCATTTTTAAAATAACAGAAAATGTCAATGAATCACAGCAGAAAAAACTCATTTTAAGCTTTTTAATGATCATAATCCATCAAAAAATCACCTTAATCATAGTTTAGACATTGTACCTTTGCCGCCGCATGAAATACAACTCCGAAATAGAAAGAAGAAAGACCTTCGCCATCATATCTCACCCGGATGCCGGTAAGACAACCCTCACGGAAAAATTCCTGCTTTTCGGCGGTGCCATTCAAACTGCGGGCGCTGTAAAAAGCAATAAAATAAAGAAACACGCCACATCGGATTTTATGGAGATCGAACGCCAGCGTGGCATCTCTGTTGCTACGAGTGTGATGACATTTGAATACGACGGGCATTTGATTAATTTGTTAGATACGCCGGGCCATAAAGATTTTGCGGAAGATACTTTTCGTACGCTTACGGCCGTGGACAGTGTGGTGCTTGTGATAGATTCTGTGAACGGTGTAGAACCGCAAACGAGAAGACTGATGGAAGTTATTTCCATGCGTAAAACACCGGTGATCGTTTTTATTAATAAAATGGATCGTGACGGTAAAAATCGTTTTGATCTGTTGGAAGAAATTGAAAAAGAACTGAAGATAGATCTTCATCCGATGACGATCCCCATCAATAGCGGTAAAGAATTTAAAGGTGTATATGACCTTCGTCAAAAAAGTTTGGTGCTGTTTACCGCAGGTACAAAAGCGAATGATGAAGATGTGGTAGAGATCAAAGATCTGAACGATGCTGTCCTCGATAAAAAAATAGGCGAAAAGGATGCCAACACACTTCGCGAAGACGTAGAATTAGTTGATGGCGTTTACGGTGAATTAAATACAGACGATTATTTATCCGGTGAAACTGCGCCCGTATTCTTCGGAAGTGCGGTAAATAACTTCGGCGTAAAAGAAATGCTGGATACATTTATTCGCATTGCACCTACGCCACGTCCGCGTCATACAACTACGAGAGACGTTCTGCCGCAGGAAGAAAAATTTAGCGGATTTATTTTTAAAATTCATGCCAACCTTGATCCGAAGCACCGTGATCGTATCGCTTTCTTAAGAGTATGCAGCGGAAAATTTTCCCGCAATACGTATTACGAACACGTAAGGCTCAACAAGGATATGCGTTTCAGTAATCCGTACAGTTTTCTCGCACGTCAGAAAGATGTGATCGAAGAAGCTTATCCGGGTGACGTTGTCGGGTTGTTTGATACCGGGAATTTTAAGATCGGCGATACATTAACGGAAGGAGAAAAATTCTTTTTTACCGGCATCCCGAGTTTTTCTCCCGAGATCTTTAAAGAAGTAGTGAATAAAGATCCGATGAAAACCAAACAGCTGGAAAAAGGGTTGAACCAGTTGACAGATGAAGGTGTGGCACAGTTATTCACGCAATTCGGCGGAAACAAAAAAATAATCGGTTGTGTGGGTGAATTGCAGTTTGAGGTTATCCAATATCGTTTGTTACAGGAATACGGCGCATCGGTTCAGATGACGAGCCTGCCTTTTTTTAAAGCCTGCTGGATAACTTCAAAAGATCCGAAAAAACTGGAAGATTTTATCAAATACAAACTCGCGAATATCGCTGAAGATAAAGACGGACACCTCGTTTACCTCGCACAAAGCGAATGGTTCTTAAACACGGAGATCAATAATAATCCGGATATTGAATTTCATTTTACGAGTGAAATTCATAAGTAAACTTATCATCAGGATTGTTAAGGAAATAAATATTTGTTATGTTTAGAATGGATAAAACTGCAGGGAAAGGAATGACTCACGCAGAGGTACAGAAAAACAAATTGTTTTCGCCGGATACAAGCGTCAGCCAACGTCTTGCAGAAGCTTGGTATCTTACTTGCATGGCTTACGGGTTGGATCCTGCCAACCCTCCGGGGATGGATAAGACTTTTGGTAAAGCAAAAAAAAGAGAAGACCATGGGCAATGTTTTTGATCAGGATTTCAGAGAATTTATTAAATGTCTGAACGATAACAATGTTGATTATTTACTCGTAGGCGGTTATGCCGTAATTATTCACGGTTACCGCCGTACTACAGGAGATATGGATATTTGGGTAGACAATACAAAAGAGAATTATAAAAAACTTGTGAAAACCTTTTTTGAATTCGGACTTCCTTTATTAGATATGAGCGAAGAAAACTTTCTGAACACCTCAATGTTCGATGTATTTAGTTATGGCAGATCACCCGTAACGATTGATATTTTAACCCTCGTTAAAGGTTGCAATTTCCCTGAAGCAAAAGAATCTTCTGAAATATATATGGATGATGATCTTTCTATAAAAGTGATAGACAGAAATACATTGCGCAGGGCAAAAATCGCTTCAGGACGTTACAGAGATCTCGATGATCTTGAACAGCTTTCTCTTATTCCTTAATTTCTTATTCCGGTATAATTATGCGGTGTTATCGCTTTCAATTCTTTCTTTAATGCTGTCGAAATTTTGAGTGAACTGATAAAACTGTGCATTGAATTTTTATCAATTGCGTTCTTGCCTCTTGTTAGTTCTTTCAATGCTTCGTAAGGTTGCGGATAGTTTTCTCTTCGTAAAACGGTTTGAATCGCTTCTGCTACAACCGCCCAATTATTTTCTAAATCAGCTTTTAGTTTTGTTTCATTAAGGATTAGTTTGCCCAAACCTTTTTCAACCGAGCGGAATGAGATCGCAATATGCGCCATTGGTACGCCGATATTACGAAGTACCGTACTGTCTGTAAGATCACGCTGCAAACGGCTTAGCGGCAATTTCGCTGAAAGATGCTCCAGTATTGCATTTGCGATACCAAGATTTCCTTCGGCATTTTCAAAATCAATAGGGTTCACTTTATGCGGCATGGCGCTGCTGCCTATTTCGCCTTTCTTTGTTTGCTGTTTAAAATAATCAACGCTGATATAGCTCCAGATATCACGGCAGAGATCAATGAAAATATTATTGATCCTTTTTATCGCATCAAAATGCGCGGCAAGCGTATCGTAATGTTCAATTTGTGTAGTGTATTGTTGTCTCTGCAGACCGAGTTTTTCTTCCAAAAATTCATCCGCGAATTTTACCCAGTTATGTTTTGGATACGCAACAAAATGCGCATTGAAATTTCCTGTGGCGCCGCCGAATTTTCCGGAGAAAGGAATATAACTGAAGAGTTGAATTTGATTTTCTAACCGCTCTACAAATACCATCAGTTCTTTACCGAGCATCACGGGTGAAGCCGCCTGGCCGTGCGTACGTGCAAGCATCGGAATGTTTTTCCATTGTTGTGCAAGGTCATATAAGCTGTGCTGCAGATTGATGAGCGACGGTAGGTATTCCGTTTCCACCGCGTCTTTCCAAAGCATAGGAACCGCTGTGTTGTTGATGTCCTGTGAGGTAAGACCAAAATGTACCCATTCTTTTACATCACGTGAGCCCAACAATTCCAATTTTTCCTTCAGAAAATATTCGACGGCTTTTACATCATGGTTGGTGATGCTTTCTGTTTTCTTTATCTGTTCCGCATCTGCTTCGTTGAAATTGTCAACGATCAGTCGCATTGCATTTTTCAGCTTCGCATCCGCTTTAAAAAATTTCTTTTCGCTTAGTGCGATAAAATATTCCACTTCCACTTTAAGGCGATATTTAATAAGTGCATATTCGGAAAAATAAGCTGCAAGATGTGACGTGGCTTTGTTGTAGCGACCGTCTACAGGCGAAATAGCAGTAAGGGATGAAAGTTGCATAAGAGAAAGCTGTTTGAAGTAGATTTGCGCAAAATTAAACGAAAGCAGTTGGACAGAAAAATAAGGGTGGCCGCCGTAAGCTATTTAAATACAAAACCGCTCATTTACGGCTTCGAAAAAGGGATGATGACAGATGAGCTTGACCTTATCACAGATTTTCCCGCACGCATTGCCGACATGCTGATAAAAAATGAAGTGGATATCAGCCTTGTTCCTGTGGCTACCATTCCGCTTCTCAGCGAATACCATATTATTACTGATTATTGCATAGGTGCGGATCAGGAAGTTGCGAGTGTATGTTTGTTTTCCGATGTGCCGATGGAGAAGATCAAAACCATCATTCTCGATTATCAAAGCAGAAGTTCTGTAGCGTTACTCAAAGTATTGCTTCGCGATCATTGGAAGATAAACCCTGAATTGTTAAATGCAACGGGAGATTTTGAAGATAAGATCAGCGGACAAACTGCAGGATTGGTAATAGGAGACAGGGCGTTCATCCAAAGAAAGAAGAGCAAATATATTTATGACCTTGCTGCAGCCTGGATCGAAATGACAGGTTTGCCTTTTGTATTTGCGGCATGGATCGCCAACAAAAAATTACCCGATGATTTTGTCCATGCTTTCAACCGGGCTACCGGCGAAGGCTTTAATCATCTCCCGGAAATCATTGCGGCAAGCCCTTACGAACACTACGATCTGGAAGAATATTACAAAAGGAACATCAGCTTTGATTTGGATGAGAAGAAGCGAAAAGGGCTGGAAGAATTTTTGAGGAGGATGGAGATAAATTAATAAAGAACCTGCATTCTCTTATTTAAAAGTACGAGATTGCAGGCTCATTACATTATCAGTTATTCAGGAACGATGAGGTAATTATATCCCATCACCACTTCAACGAACTTGTAATTTACGGATCTTGCAAAAGCAACGTAGTCTTCGAAGCTTGTTTTAAATTCCTGCTGCATGTGCTGCGTATATTCAAATATGATCGGCATTCTGTGTTTCATGATGGTGTTTTTTGCGCCGCGAAGTGCAAAAATATCAGCCCCCTCAATATCTATTTTCATAAAGCTAATTTGCTCCTGAATGTTAAGACTGTCGATGGTTAATGTTTGAACGGGGTTTAACTTTTTTTCAGCTGTGATGGCATTACCGCTATAAGGCGCCGGACTATCCATATCAGGTTCCGGAAAATAAAAAGTGTCGCCGTCCTTTTCCCAAACTGCATTTCTGAAGGGCTGTACATTGCCGCAATTGTTCGCTTCCAGGTTCTTTTTGAGCAGGTCGAATACAATATTTTGTGCTTCAAAAGAATAAACCTTGCCTTCTTCACCAACCGCTTTTGAGAATTCAATACTCATCTGTCCGAAATTGGCTCCTACGTCAAGAACAGACGTTCCTTTTTTAATATACCGTTTTGCTACATCAATTATTTCCGGGTCAAAATAAGTGCCTCTTACCAATGCATGGGCCACGGCATCCCTTTCCAACCCTTTTTGAGGAAGGTTGTAATTACCGATCGGTGTTTCTACATAATAGATATTTGGTTTCACGGAGCGGTTTGGGAATTTATCGCCCGCGTATGTTTGTTTGATGATCTCATATCCTCTTTTATTCAGAAAATGCCTGATTGCTTTTCTCATGTTCAGCGCCGGTTTAGATTAAAATAACTTGATAACAAATCTATGATGCTATTATTTTTTCAAACGTATTTTTTTCAACATTTTCCCTGCTGTGATGCTTAATTCTTCACTTACATTCATTCTTAAAACTGCGGGTACGAATAATGCGCAAAATAACAACGAACGAAAAACAGTGTCTGCGTAAATATTATACACGAAAGGAATAGCTCTGGCAGCAAAGTAGGCGATAAGTGAAACCAGGATAATTTTTGCGTGAGGAAAACCATAAGGCTGCCAGCCGTATTTTCTATAAATAAAGATGAAGCGGGTTAAGTTATAGACAGAAACGGAGATAAGTGTAGCTACTGCACCGCCAACAATTCCCATGTGTGTTATCAAAATAAAATTCAGCGGAAAAGCGAAAAGCGTTAGAATCACATTTGTAAAGAAGTCGAATTTCCAGTGATTGGAAGTTGAGATGATCTGACCGTTTACACCGGTGCCCAGATCTATCACTTTTGCCAATCCCATATAGAATACGATCATCGGAACTGCGGTATAATTCGCCCCGAGAAACACTGACAGGTTATCTACATTAAGCAGCACGAGGTTAAAAATAAACAGTGCCGCTACCAGCAAAGTGACCGTGCTTTTTTTGTATACGGTCGCAATGTTTTCATAGTTCCTTTCTCTCCACGATTCGGCGATCACCGGAGTCGCAATTGAATTTATACTTCTAAGCGGCAGATCCATAAGAGAAGCGAGATAAGAGCCCAATAAAAATACTGCGGTAGCTTCAAGCCCTTTGAGACCCAAGACTACGAAGGAATCAACGGTTCTGGAAGCAAGGTTTAAAAAAGTGGCGCCAAAAACGAATAGACCAAAGGTCATCATCTTGGGCTTTAATCTTCTGGTAACCTTGCTGATCCGCGGAACGAACCTAAACTCGCCGGTGCGACGCAGAATATAAAAAAGTATAATGACAGGAATGAGGTACAGAAAGCAAAACAGGTCGATGAAATTTCTTGAGCTGATCAATCCGTACCAAGACGCCAAAATAAGAAGAGTAGTGAGCAACCTGATCAATGTCTCTTTAAGAAAATTACTTTCTACAGTTTTTTTTAATGACCACGCAAAAGCTTCCAGCCAAGTATACAAGAGCATCAGAAATGTGGCAGGATAGACGAGGTTAAAATTTTCGACAAACAATGGAGCCTGCCCCAGTTTTCTAATGATAAAGCCCTTAAAAATATGCCCGCCTGCGCATATCGTTATAAAACCTGCAAGGGAGATCATACCGCTCACAAAGGGCAGGTCATTTTCTTCTTTTTTAAGATGGGACCGGTAAAACGGATTGAATTTGTAAATCACCGGAATGGTGCCCAGTGTCGCCAGAAGAGACAAAACAACAGCAACGTCAAGAAAAGCCCTGGTGAGCCCGTTTACGTTAAGAGAAGTAAGTTTCGGGAACAGAAAAATGATATTTAAACCGCCGATAGCGAAACCAATCATGAGAAAAACCGAAGATTTGAGTGCCTGTTTTTGAATTATGCCCATCTGCGTATAAGTATCGTTTGGTATCGTTATTTTTGCAGCCCTAAAAGTAACGATAATAATTATGGCAGAAACACTGGGAATGCTGTGTGACAAGCTTACGATCGTAAAGCTGAAACAGTATCATACTGAAGATGAGCAACGATTGGAAAGTCTTGCCGGTCAGGCGTCACAATTACAGATTGAAATAGACGAATATGTTGCTGGTGCGGTTTCCGGAAATATAAAGGCTGAGCGCATGACTTTTGCCGCGAATAAGGTTTTTAAAAAAGAAGGTAATACTGTTTCGGAAGTGAGCGGTGGTTTCGGTGAGATCGTTTATCAGCTTGCAGATGTAAATTGCAGGTTATGGCACGAACAGGAAAAAGTATATGAATTTGAATCGGTGGCTGCGGAAGAGAAAGATTTGGTCGTAAAACAACTCGCATTGCTTAATCTTGAAAGAAATAAATGTATTGATGCCATTAATGAACAATTCAAGCAATTGATCCAACATAAAAATAATCCCTGATAATGCATATTCGTAAAAGAAATACCTGCCGTGTGTGCGGCTCTGCTTCACTTAAAAGAGTGATCAATCTCGGTCCGCAATACCTGCAGGGCAGTTTTGTAAAGCCCGGTAAAGAAATGCCGAGCCACAGAAAAATTGATTGTACGCTTGTACGTTGCAACCCTGAAGAAGACGAGAACGGCTGCGGATTGCTGCAAATGGAACACTCTGTTCCTCCGGAAATATTATACGCAGCATATTGGTACAGAAGCGGAACTAACGATACGATGCGTAATCACCTGAAAGATATCGTGGACAGCGTGGTGAATACGGTAGGCGATGCGAAACACCCGTCTGTATTGGATATCGGCTGTAACGACGGCACATTGCTTGGTTATTATCCGAAGAATTTTATTAAATACGGTTGCGATCCGAGTGATGTGGCGCAGGAAGTAAAAGAGGCAACTGTTGTACAGGATATTTTTCCTTCTGAAGAACTGTTTTCCTTATTAGAAGGTAAGAAGTTGGATGTGATCACGTCCATCGCTATGTTCTACGATCTGGAAGACCCGGTTGCTTTTGTAAAAGGCATCAAAAGATTCCTCTCATCCGCAGGCGTTTGGGTTTTTGAAATGAGCTATATGCCTAAGATGCTGGAGTTGGATAGTTATGACACGATCTGTCATGAGCATTTAGAGTTTTACAGTCTTGCGGTATTGGAAAAGATCCTTGCGTTGGGCGGGATGAAGATCTTTAAGATCTCGTTCAACGATATCAACGGCGGCAGCATCAGGTGCTACGCCACACACAAAGAGAACAGCAAGCACTACAGCAAAGAAAATTACAAACTAATCGATGAGATCCGGCATAAAGAATTTGACCTGGAACTTGATACCGATAAACCTTATGTAGCTTTTCAGCATCGTATCGAAAAGTTGAAAGTGGAGCTTCATGATCTGTTGCTGAAGTTTAAGAATGAAGGGAAAAAGGTGCACGTTTACGGTGCTTCCACAAAAGGAAATACAATCCTGCAGTGGTGCAAAATCGATCATACATTGGTGGAATGCGCAGCTGAAAGAAACCCCGATAAGTACGGCGCAATGACCCTTGGTACGAATATCCCGATCATTAGTGAAGCGGACAGCCGTGCGATGAATCCGGATTACTACCTTGTTTTACCGTGGCATTTTAAAGATGAATTTATGGTAAGAGAAAAAGAAGCTTTGGATAAAGGAATAGGCTTTATATTTCCCGTGCCTGTGATCGAAATTATAAAAAAATAAAACAATGCCTATGAAAGTTTTCTCAGTATCAGCGATATTGTTTGCTATAATATTTTTGAGTAGTTCTTTCACAGGAAAAGGAATTCGTGTTTCTTCGTCTGTGGAAAACAGGATTGCCTTTATCGATACATCTGTGAAAATAAAAATTAGCCGGCTTTGTACGGGCTGGTGGTATATGGATCAGGTGGTAAATGTATTAAGTGGAAAGTATACACAATTTAAACGGGGCGGACAAAATACTACAGGGATCACTTATCAAAATCTCCGGATAAGGCTTTTTAAAAACGGCAAAGCGATTCATATTGATCAGAACGGGAACAGAAATGAAGCGGAATGGCATTTTTTAAATTCCGCTCAAAATGAGCTTGTCTATACAGCATATACACCGGGACGTGTTGTGAATATTTGGGAAATGCTCGAAGTAAATGAAAAATATCTTTATTTTACTACACATCTTTCCAATACGAATAATGAGAATGATGTGGAAGTGATCAGGATGGTCAACGGCGCCCACATAAAATCTTCAAAAAAATGAAGGAAAATATTCTTTTTGTATCACATTACAAAACGCAATGCGGTGTGTACGAATTCGGAGATGATATATATAAAGCACTTTCCGTTTCTCAACGTTACAATTTTATAAAGCTGGAAGTACAAAGTCTTCAGGAATTGAAGGATGGCATCAAGAAATACACTCCTGTTGCCGTTATTTACAATTTTCATCCCGCTGTGATGCCGTGGCTATATGAGAAAAAAATAAAAGGTTTTTATACAAACAATATTTATGGTTTCAAAATTCTCCAATTAGGTATTATTCATGAGGTAACCGAAGCAATAGCTGATTGTGCAGTAGGCAGAAAAAGAAATATACTGACAACAGATGCTCACGCCATATTGAATTCTTTTTTTGATTTTTATATTGCACCTGATCCTACGTTGAGATCAACATCTGAATTCATATATAAAACAGGAAGGTTAGTGCCTTCATATAAGAGCGAAACTGACCAGATAATTACTTCAAAACCTGTTATCGGAAGTTTTGGCTTCGCAACGCCTAATAAAGGATTTGAAGATCTTATCAAACGTGTTCAGGAAGAATTTGATGAGGCGCACATAAGATTTAATATGCCTTTTGCGGAATTTGGGGACAAAGACGGTTCGAATGCAAGACTTATCTCGGAAAAATGCAAAGCACTGATCACGAAGACGGGAATCAGTATTGAAATATCCCATGATTTTTTAGGCAAAACAGAGGTGCTGGATTTTTTGTCAAAGAATACATTGAATGCTTTCTTCTATCAAGATAAAACCGGCCGTGGAATTTCCAGTGCAGTGGACCTGGCTATGGCTGTAAAAAAACCGATAGCTGTCACTGAATGTCCGATGTTCAGGCATATACTTACAACGGAGCCTTCTATATCCGTGGATAAATTACCTCTAAAAGAAATTATTGCTAACGGATTTACACCATTGCAAAAACTGGCCGATGATTGGAGCGAAGACAATATAAGATCCCGCTATGAATTTATATTGGATGATACGCTGACTGGCTACTCAAAGAACAGCCATGGGATTTTTAAAAAACTACAATCTCTCTTTTCCGGTAAACAAGTTTCCGTTAAGTGATGGTTGATAAAAATACAAAACTGGAATATTTTCCGAATCTTGACGGCTTTCGAACGATCGCTTTTTTGATCGTCTTTTTAGGTCACTGTTTTTTGCTTTTTGATTTCGGTGAACGAAATATGTTCATAAAAATACTCTTCAGGGTTTTTGGAAAGCCGGGAGCAGGC
This sequence comes from Ferruginibacter sp., assembly GCA_965247855.1. Lineage (GTDB taxonomy): Bacteria > Bacteroidota > Bacteroidia > Chitinophagales > Chitinophagaceae > Ferruginibacter. Next base: position 722,183 of record CBDFHZ010000003.1, on the reverse strand, counting down.
GTTCATTTTTTCTTTGTGCTGAGCGGTTTTTTGATCAGTTACTTACTGTTGAATGAGATCGAAAAGAAGGGGAAAGTAAATATAAGGACATTTTATATGCGACGTGTGCTTCGTATTTGGCCGGTATATTACACCGTAATTCTGATCGCTTCAGTGCTTTCGCTGCTCAATAAGTCATTCTTTAGCCTGACCAATTTATCAGTTTGGCAAACGACGACGTTCCTTACTAATTTTAATCTCATACACGGCTTGTCTTCGTTGCCAATAACTATACTTTGGAGTGTTTCGGTGGAAGAACAGTTTTATCTCGTGCTCCCTTTGCTCATATCATTATTCAGTAGAAGAGTATTTTATTTTTTTCCTTTATTTATCGTGTCGGCTGTAATATTCGGTGTGATACACGACAGTAATATTCAATTGGTGGAATTTCATACGCTTAGCGTTTGCGGTAGTTTATTTCTTGGCTGCATTGCTGCCTATCTTGTTTTGTTTCATAATTTTGTACGTATAATTGCAAAGATCAAAAAATCATTTATTATTGTCATGTATGTTTGTTTTTTTGCATTGCACTTTGGCAGGGAAATATTTTTTTCTCCCGACCAAAGTAATATCTGGCTTTACCTCATCTACTCCTTTTTCTTTGCATTTTTTATCCTGGAACAGAACTATTGTGAAAACTCATTTTTCAAAATGAGCAATTTTAAACGACTCACTTCCTGGGGAAAATATACGTACGGTTTGTATGCATATCATATGATCAGCATTTCACTTCTTATGTGCCTTAGACCATTCATAAACCCTGCAGGAAATTATTTTATTTATTTCATTTATTGGCTTGCTGCATTTGCTGTTACATTTCTACTTGCTAGGGCGAGTTATATGTTTATGGAAAAGCCGTTCTTGAGGTTTAAGAAGCGGTTTTCTTCTAAATAAGAAACTCTTTTTAAAGTAATTCAATATTTGGTTTTTAAGAAGCTAATAGTTTTCCTTACATGAAATAATTGAGCTATTTTTACACTGATCCGTTTTTTACTTAAATTCATCTGGAACATTGCGCTAAAATCAAATTCCTTCAGGTTAAAATTGGGTCAGGGCAATATGAGAAAACTTTTACTTCTAACAATAATACTACTGATCAACGTAAAGGCATTTTCGCAAACTGATACTGCCTTTTGGTTTGCAGCACCTGATATATCATCTTCTTTCAATTATGATCGTCCTATTGTTTTCAGAATATCGGCTTACCAAATCGCAAGCACAGTAACCGTTTCGCAACCCGCAAACCCTTCCTTTACACCGATTACGATTACACTTTCTCCTTTTACAACTCAAACTGTTGATCTTACGTCTCAACTGGCAAATATTGAATGCGGTCCAGGAGATGTTATTCAAAACCGCGGACTTAAGGTAAAGTCAAATAATAATATTGCTGTTTACTATGAGGTCAACGTAAATGGTCCTAATCCGGAATTATTTGCATTAAAAGGAAAGAATGCCTTAGGTACACAGTTCTACATAACGTCACAAAATTTTTTAAATAATTCAAATGCATATACGGTGCCGCCCTTATCATCCTTCAATATTGTTGCTTCGGAAGATAATACATCGCTCACGATAATCCCTTCAAATAACATTACGGGTCATGCAGGGGGAACACCTTTTACAATAATATTAAACCGGGGACAGACTTATGCGGCTATCGCATCGTCACAGGCTGCCGCACAACATTTGGGTGGATCAAAGGTTACATCAACCAAGCCGATTGCAATTACGCTTGCAGATGACTTATTGGAAGGAGGTACAACCTATGGAGGAGGTTGCCAGGATCTTGCAGGAGATCAAACAGTTCCTATAAACGTGTTGGGACTTAATTATATAGCAATTCGTAGTAATTTGAGTTCTCCGTATGATAAAATTAATGTGATCGCAATACAAAATGGAACGAGTGTTACACAAGACGGAGTTCTCGTATCTACATTAAACGCCGGTCAGGGATTACAACTTCCGGTAAGTAACCCTACCAGTTACATTCAGGCTTCCAATCCTATATATGCATTTCAGTTGGCAGGTTATGGTTGTGAAGTTGGTTCAGCACTACTGCCGCAAATAGACTGCACAGGAAGTGGCTCTGTCTCAGTTGCAAGAAGTTCAAACGAGTCTTTGTATATAACGCTTTTGGTTAAAAGCGGAGGTCAGGGTGGCTTTCTTATAAATAATCTGTCGGGTGTAATAACTGCCGGTCAATTTAACCCTGTTCCCAATACTTCTAATCAATTCTATTATGCAAAGATTTTATTGCCCTTGAGTACTTATCCAAATGGCTCAGTAATAAAGGTAGATAATACAACATCGCTTTTTCAAATGGGATTTGCTCAGGGAGACGTATCAGGACTTAGCTATGGTTATTTTAGTGATTACAATACAATCACTGCAAATGCTACTGCAAATAATTATAACCCTTGTGTTGGAGCTAATGTTAATTTATCTTCTACTCTGGTTCCTTCTGCTGTTTACTCCTGGACCGGACCCGGTGGATACACCTCAGGTATTGCAAATCCTACCTTGACAAATTTGAATACCGGCCAATCCGGAGATTATATTGTAAGTGTAACCGTACCGGGATGCGGCACTTACAAAGACACGGTAACACTAAATGTTATTTCGCCCGTCACAAATACGGTAACGCAATCAATTTGCCAGGGGCAAAATTATTTGGGCTATACAATTTCCGGTAACTATATAGATCATTTCACGAGTGCGGCAGGATGTGACAGTGCAAGAACGCTCAACCTTACGGTTAAACCTAAATCGTTCACTACTGTTAATCAGTCAATATGCGAAGGGCAAACTTTTGGAGGGCATAATGCTGCAGGAACATATGTTACAACACTTGTTGCTGCCAACGGATGTGACAGTATCGTAACGCTAAATCTCACGATCAGACCTAAATCATTCACAACCGTTAATCAATCAGTATGTGAAGGGCAAACTTTTGAAGGACATAATACAGCCGGAACATACATTACTACACTTGTTGCCGCCAACGGTTGTGATAGTGTTGTTACACTTAATCTTATAATAAAACCAAAACTATTTACTACTGTCACCCAAACAGTATGTGAAGGACAGTCAGTGGAAGGCCATACCGTAAGCGGCACTTATGTGAGCACATTTGTGGCAGCCAACGGGTGTGATAGTATTCACACTTTGAATCTTACCGTAAAGCCAAAATCCATTACAACATTTAATATAATTATTTGTGAAGGGCAAAGCTATTCGGGTTATACAACATCAGGAACCTACGTAGACACTTATGTGGCTGCAAACAATTGCGACAGCATACGCACTTTAAATTTAACGGTAAAACCTAAGTCATTTACAACAAGCACACAAACTGTGTGTGAAGGGCAGGTTGTAGAAGGGCATACAACAACCGGTACATATGTGACCACGCTTGTCGCCGCAAACGGATGTGACAGTATACATACGTTAAATCTTACGGTGAGGCCAAAATCATTTACAACCGTTACTCAAACTGTATGCGAAGGTCAGCTTGTAGAAGGACATGCAACAAGCGGCACCTACGTGAGCACGTTTTTAGCAGCCAATGGTTGCGATAGTATCCACACTTTAAATCTGACGGTAAACCCGAAATCACTTGCTACATTTAATATTTTCATCTGCGAGGGACAAAATTACGCAGGGTATACAACTTCCGGAACTTATGTAGATACATATGTTGCTGCAAATGGTTGCGACAGTATCCGGACTTTAAACCTGACAGTAAAGCTGAAGACATTCAGTGTCTCTACACAAACCGTATGTGAAGGTCAGGTAGTGGAAGGACATACGACCACAGGAACTTATATGAGTACTTTCATCGGCTCGAATGGTTGCGACAGTATCCATACATTAAATCTGACTATCAAGCCAAAATCATTTACAAACGATGTGCAATCTGTGTGTGAAGGGCAGGTTGTGGAAGGCCATACAACAAGCGGCACGTACGTAACTACATTCGTTGCGGCGAACGGATGCGACAGCGTAAGAACTCTGACCCTTACAGTAAAACCAAAATCATTTGCTACAGATATTCAAACAATATGTGAAGGCCAGGCGGTGGAAGGGCATACAACAACCGGAACTTATGTAGGTACCTTTATCGGGTCAAACGGTTGCGACAGTATCCATACACTTATCCTTACTGTAAAACCAAGGTCATTTTCCAATGTTACAGCTGCGATATGTTCAGGTGACACCTATGCCGGACACAATGCTGCAGGAACTTATACCGATACTTACGTGGCGGCAAACGGCTGTGATAGTATTCGCACCTTGACACTCACAGTAAAACAAAAAGCGTTTACAACTACGACTCAAATTATTTGTGAAGGCCAAAGTATCGAAAATCACTATGTATCGGGTACTTACGTAAGTACGTTTAGCGGATCTAACGGTTGTGACAGTGTCCACACACTCAACCTTACGGTAAAACCTAAAAGCACAAGTACGATTCAGCGAACTATTTGCAAAGGGCAGGCCTTCGAAGGGTACACGCTTCCCGGAACATACCTTAATACTTTTACAGCTGCAAATGGCTGCGACAGTGTGAGAAAACTTATTCTAACCGTACAGCAACTTCCTGTTGTAAACCTTGGAAGGGATACTGCGATTTGTGCCGAAGAGAAATTGACCCTTTCTGTTAACGGTTTATATAGTTCTTATTTGTGGCAGGATGGCTCGCAATTGAGTACGTACCTGGTGTCGGCACCCGGAATCTACGCTATTACCGTTTCTAATAACTGCGGAACGGCAAGCGATCAGATCGTGATTGGTAAAAAGGATTGTGTGTATTATTTCCCGAATGTGTTTTCTCCGAATGGTGATAAACATAATGATATATTTAAAATACTTACTGTCGTCGGTATATCGAAATACAATCTTACTATTTATAATCGTTGGGGAGAAAAGGTTTTCGAAACAAATAAACTTAACGAAGGGTGGGATGGTTTGTATAAAAATAAGCCTGCCATGCAAGACAATTATATATGGTATTCTAAATTCAACAAAGGAGGACGTGCAATTACAATCAGCGGTTCCGTAATATTGCTGAGGTAAATGCTGAAAAGTTGTGACACAAAAAAGGAGTGCACGAAAACTGCTCAGTTGAATATTGCCGGGCAATTTTATGAAAAAAGCAATTATTTTCGGCGCAAACGGTCAGGATGGTTTTTACCTGAAACAATTGCTGGAGAATGAACAGATGGTTGTTATCGGCGTGAGCCGGGGCGGTGATTTTTTGCGCACTGCTGTTGAATCTTTTGAAGAAGTATCCGCACTCATCAAAGCCGAGCAACCCGATATTATTTTTCACTTTGCGGCTAATTCCACCGCAAGGCACGATGCATTGTTTGAGAACCACAGCAGCATTTCCACAGGTACACTGCATATACTTGAAGCGGTGAAACAATTTTCTCCGCGCACAAAGGTCTTTATTTCCGGTACAGCACTACAATTTCTGAATGAAGGGAAACCGATAAAAGAAACTGATCCCTTTATCGCCAATGATGCTTATTCTGTAAGCCGTATTCAAAGTGTATACGCCGCAAGATATTACCGCTCACTAGGTATAAAAACTTATGTAGGTTATTTCTTCAATCACGATAGCCCGCTTCGTACGGAAAGGCATGTTACCAAAAAGATCAGTGCTGCAGCTAAGCGGATAGCCGCAGGCAGCAATGAGAAGCTGGAGATAGGAGATATGTCGGTGATCAAAGAGTGGTCATTTGCGGGAGATATAGTGAAAGCCGTATGGTTACTGGTAAATCAGGATGAAATATTTGAAGCGAATATCGGGAGCGGAGAAGGACACAGCATCAAAGAATGGGTGGATCTTTGTTTTTCGTTTGCAGAAAAAGATCCTGAACAATACGTTACCGTGATGCCGGGTTTTACTTCGTCTTATAAAAGCTTAGTGTGTGATAATTCCCTGATCAGATCATTAGGTTACCAACCCGAAGTAAATTTTTCCGATCTTGCCGCTCTCATGATGAAATAAAATCAACATTGGATCAATCAAAAAAAATATTACTTGTTCAGCTTTTTTCAAACGGCGATTGTCTCTATGGAACGGCTGTGGCGAGACAGATCAAATCGGATTTTCCGGGTTGTAAACTCACCTGGGCAATAGCAGGATTTTGTAAAAATATCATTGCCAATAATCCTTACGTTGACGAGATCCTCGTAACCGATGAAGTAGCGAAAAATGACGCGGCAGCGCTGCGACAATATAAACGCAAACTTCAGGCGGAGCTTGCAGCAGGCGTCTGGGATGAAGTATTTGTAACTACAAATATGGATACAAATCTTGCGTTGTACGACGGCACGATCCGCGGAATGATCCTTCATGCATATCCGGGAAAAATAACAGTGCCGCTGCAACCGGTGCTGATACTTGCTGATGAAGAAAAAGATCGTGTGGCATCATTTGCCGCGCAACATAATCTTGGGGTTTTTAAACAGGTGATCCTTTGGGAATACGCGCCGCAAAGCGGACAGTCTGTTCTCAATTTCGAAATGGTAATGGCGGCGGCAGAAAAGCTCACGCAGAACAAAGAAGTTTGTGTCATTTTATCTTCCGCCAATACATTTACCGGTACGCAAAATATCATTGATGCCAGTGGCTTATCCGTGAGAGAAAATGCCGGCCTCACGCATTATTGCAGCCTTCTTATCGGGTGCAGCAGCGGCATCACCTGGCTTACGACGAGCTCGGCTGCGAAGTTTTTACCGATGTTGCAATTGCTGAATCCGTACACAGTCTTCATCAATGCTACGTCCGTGGATTTTAAAAGGTATGGAATTCCGCACAACGGCCTGATCGAAATGATCTCCTTTTCAGCTGATAAAATATATGAGTGCGTTTCGGTGATCCTTAATGAAGGCTTTGATAATGCAAAGGGTTTTAATGAAACACTTCCTTTGCAATTCAATACCACTAAAAGTATTGTTTATAACTTGCTGGTGTACCGCGAATTTGCTGCGATAAAAAAACACTATCAGGTGATGACGGCTGTGTATGGCAAACATCCGCTTTTTCTAAAAGCTTTTTACGGGGCATTTCTCCGTTTCCCTTTTAAACTCATTTCTAATATTGTCAGCAAAAAGATTCTGAAATAAAAGCCATTAAAAAAGGTTGCTCTGCTGAGCAACCTTTTTAATTATTGAAATCTTCTTATTATTTTTTTATTTGATACTTCAATTCTTCTGTCATCATTTCTTTTACGAGCATCGGAAGATCATAAGCCGGTTTCCAGCCTAAAACAGTATTTGCTTTTGTTGCATCGCCGATCAGTAATTCAACCTCCGCAGGTCTGAAATAACGCGGGTGAATACCGATCACCTGTTTGCCCGCAGGCAGGTTGTATGAAGGATTGCTGCATGATTGGATAAACGCTTTTTCATCAATCCCTTCTCCTTTAAATTCAAGCGTAATGCCTACCTCGCCGAATGCCATGATAATAAAATCGCGGATGCTGGTGGTGATCCCTGTTGCCAAAACAAAATCTTCCGGCGTATCATGCTGCAGCATACGCCACATACCTTCCACATAGTCTTTTGCATGTCCCCAGTCTCTTTTTGCATCGAGATTGCCCAATAACAACGGTTCAGTATCAAGTCCCAAAACGATGCGGCTTACACCGATCGTGATCTTTCTTGTTACAAAACTTTCCCCCCGAAGCGGACTTTCGTGATTGAACAATACACCGTTCACCGCAAACATATTGTATGCTTCGCGATAGTTGACCGTGATCCAATAACCGTACAATTTTGCTACCCCGTACGGAGAACGCGGGTAGAAAGGCGTTGTTTCTTTTTGTGGTATTTCCTGTACCAGGCCATACAATTCTGAAGTAGAAGCCTGGTAAAATTTCGTCTTTTGAGTAAGACCTAATATTCTGATTGCTTCAAGTATTCTTAATACACCGATAGCATCTGAGTTAGCGGTATATTCCGGTGTTTCAAAACTCACCTGTACATGACTTTGTGCGGCGAGGTTATATATTTCATCGGGTTGTGTCTGCTGAATGATACGAATGATGCTGCTGCTGTCAGTAAGATCGCCATAATGAAGATGAAATCTGTCTGCGATGGATTTGTCGAAAATGAGTCCGTCTATCCTGTCGGTATTCATCAGGGAACTTCTGCGCTTGATACCATGTACCATATATCCCTTTTGCAAAAGCAATTCTGCGAGATAGGCGCCATCCTGACCTGTGATACCTGTAATTAAAGCTGTCTTCATCCGTCTCTTTTTTTATTAATTTTGCAAATCTATTATAAATAATCAAATAAACATTTTCAGGCTGATATTCCCCGATGAGGCCGTTGACTATACACATGAAAATAGCGATCAATTGTTGGATACTGCGCACGAAAAATATTGAAGGGATCGGCAATTTTACTGTGGAAACCCTGCGGCCGCTTATTAAGGATCATCCTGAAATAGAATTTCAGATCCTGTGTGATAAAAATTTCACTGAAGATTATTTTGATTTTCCGAATGTTACCAAACACCATATCTACCCGCCTTACCGGCACCCGGTCCTTTACCTGTGGTACATGGAAATTGTGACCGGAAGATTTCTTAAAAAGCATCGTCCGGATCTCTTTATTTCTATGGAAGGTTTTTTATGCCTGCATACCAAATCAAAACAATTACCGCTGATATATGATCTCAACTTTGAGCACCGGCCTAAGGACCTGCCGTTTCGAAACCGTGTTTATTTCCGGACATTCTATCCGCGTTTTGCAAAAAAAGCGACAAGGGTTGCAACAATATCAGAATACAGCAAAGAAGACATTCATAAAACATACGGGATCGATCTTAAACTTATTGATAACGTTTCCTGCGGTGTAAAGGATAAATTTTTTCCGTTGACGGATGCGGTTAAGCAGCAAACAAAAGACTATTACTGCAAGGGCGAAGACTATTTCTTTTTTGTAGGATCCATGCATCCGCGAAAAAATATCATCAGATTGCTTCAGGCTTTTGAGCTGTTTAAAAGTGAAAGCGGTGCTTCGTTAAAACTTGTATTGGCCGGAAATATCTTTTGGGATAATGAGAATATTTCTGCAGCTACTGCATCAATGAAATGTAAAGATGATATCATTTTCACCGGGAGAGTAAGTGATGATGAACTTGCATTGTTGCTTGCAAGCGCATTCAGCCTGAGTTTTGTTCCTACTTTTGAAGGCTTTGGTTTGCCGATTGTGGAAGCTTTTCAGTGCGATGTTCCGGTGATCTGCAGCAACACAACGTCGATGCCCGAAGTGGCAGGTGACGCGGCTTTAACCGCAGATCCTTTTAGTGTGGAAGACATCGCCAAACAAATGACGATGATGTTCAACAATGAGTCTATAAGAAATGAATTGATAGTGAAGGGGAGGGAACAAAAGAAATTATTTTCCTGGAACCGCACTGCGTCGTTGTTGTATGAATCAATACTTCAATGTATCAACTCATAGATTTGCGCTCCAGTATTTGAGCATATCATCAATACTTTGCTCAATGCTGATCTGAGGTTTCCAGCCGGTCTGCTTATTCAACTTTTCGTAAGAACCGACTATGATCTTATTTTCGGAAGGTCTGAAATTCTTTTCATCGGCGCTGTGTAAAATGGCTTTGCCTGTTTTGTCACCTAAAATTGAAATGATGTCCTTCAATACGTATCCTTTACCGGAACATACGTTATACGTTTCGCCGCTTTTACCTTTGTACAGTAATTCATAATACGCTTTCACCACGTCTCTTACATCACTGAAATCGCGGATCACATTTACATCGCCCGTCTTTAATTCCACCAGGTCTTTTCCGTCGGCTACCTGCTGCGCAACCTGTTTTACAAATGACGAGATCACGTATACGGGTTTTTGATAGGGCCCGATGTGATTGAATGATCTTGTATGAACGATATCCACGTGATAGCTCGCGGAATAAATGGCGACCAACTTTTGTTGAAGTACACGTGCCACACCGTACGGACTCGCGGGTTCCGGGCAATCTGTTTCCTGAAGCGGTTTACCCAGATTCGTGCTTCCGTATTCTTCAGTGGATCCGACAGAAAGTACCCGGCATTTTAAATTTGATTCACGTATCGTTTCAACGATATTTAGAAAGAAACCGATATTATCGTTTATAGATTCGGCAGGAAATTTCCAGCTGTCTGCAACACTGCTTCTTCCTGCCAGGTGCAAAATAAATTCCGGTTGCGTATTGTTGATGATCTCCGCTGTTTTTTCTTTATCCGAAAGATTAGCTTTGAACAACGTTATATTCAAGCCTGATAACTCGTTTATGTCAAACTGCGGAAGTTGTTCGTTGTAAATACCGATAACTTCACTTCCCGGTTCCTTTGAATTAAGGAATTCCAAAAAATGTCTCGCTGCAAAACCCGCTATACCGGTAATTAATATTTTCATTGTGTGTCTGCTGTATGTCCGGACAAAATCCCGGCTGCTTTTGCCGCAATATTACCCCAATAAAAGTGATTAAAAAAAGATGTTCCGGTAATTCCCGCACTGTCCGCGGAAACGATCGCATTTGTAAATGCTTCCCAATCATGATCCTTTACCACGCTCAACTTTCCGGGTGCCAATGCCGGTTGTACGCCGAGCGCACCGCTTTCACTGCTTACTGCGGTGAGACTGTTTGCCAATGCTTCCACCAATTTTGTTTTTATGCCACCGCCGCTTATAACAGGATTTAAAAAAATATCCGCGCCTCTGAAAAGGATATCAATATCATCTACAAATCCTGCGTAAGTAATGTTCTGTATTTTACCGGTCTTAAGCTCATTGAATTGTTCCGGTAATCCTTTTCCGCAAATAATGAGCTTATAACGGAAACCTTTTTTAATCAGAGACGGATTGATATGGTCAAGAATATATTCTACCGCTTCAATGTTCGGCAGATAATCTAAAGTGCCGTTGAACAATAGTATTTTTTCATCGGGAGAGATATTGTAAGTCTTTCTCAACGCAGCTGCAGCGTCAGACTTTTCTTCAGCCGAAGGCGAACAGCTTAGTTCCGTACCGTATGTGATCACATCGCATTTGGCAGGTGACAGGCCGTAATTTTTTACGGCGAATTGAAGGTCGGTTTCTGTAACAAAAAAATTATGGTCAATGATATTATGTGTTTTTTTTTCGTATAACCATAAACCGCGCCACCACCATTTACCCATGCTTTTAAAACGTACCGATTCAATGTTATGGGACAAGAGTGAAAGGCGAACACCTGTTGCTTTTTTCAGCAACCATGCCAGCCAGCCAAAATAGGGGTGAACAATTATAAGATCGGTGATCTTTTTTTCTTTGATGATCTTCTTCAATCTGAAAAACAACACGGGGTTTGCATAACGAAAAGAAGAGCTTCCGGCTATCGCAGAAAGATCATGTTTAAACCCCGGAGGCATCTCATTATCACGAACCGATACAAACTGAACGGGCAATAACTTTGACAGATACTGATGAAAAAAAGCAATAAATTTCTTTCCGCCTGTGCGTGCGGGATAAACATTATACGGAGCCAGTAAAGCTGTCTTAATTTCTCTGTTCAATATTTAAACGGTTTAAATTGCCGCGTTCTTTTCACCGGATCTTCTTTTCCATTCTACAAATATGGAGAGCAGCAACAGTACAACCAGCAGGTAACTTGCCACTGCGCTTATTTTTTTGCTGACAAAGAATATTGTCGGTTCAAATTTAAATTCGATAACGTGTTTACCCGCCGGAACAACCATCGCACGAAGCACATAATTTGCCTTAAAATAGGGCGCTTCTTTTCCGTCGATGTATGCTTTCCAATCTTTGTAATAGATTTCACTGAACACCGCAACATTCGCGGCGGAACTATTCGATTCATAAGTGATAGCGTCATTGTTAAACGCTGTCATTTTTATCGATGATGTGCTGTCGGCAGGCGAGAAGTCCTGTACTGATGCTTTGAATGAATCATCCGCAACCGCACTGTCTTTGGTATTTAAATTGGTAAGCGCATTCATTTCTGCAACAGGGCCGTGCACAAAACTGAGTGATTTTACAAACCATGCATTTCCCAGTGCTTCAGGATTTCGCAAGGCCTGCACCTTATCTCCTTCGCCGGTTATCACCCATTTTGTGTTCAGCATGTTGAGAACGCCGGGGTTAAGTCTGCCGTTCATCTGATTAGCGGTAAGATCATCGTAAATCCCCATTTTCGCCGCATGATAACCGCCTATGGAATTGTGATAGTACGACGTTTTTGCTTCTTCGAACGGACTGCCAACGCTTTCATTGAAGACCCGGAAATTAGGATCCTTGTCTGCGAGGATAGTGCGATCAGCGCTCGTCATAGGAAATTCCACACTTTCATAATTATCCTTGTTGTCAAAGCTTTTAGCGTTTAGGTAATGCGAACCTTCCATCAAAAGATCAATTGTAGCAATCAGCGAAACGCCCGCCAGCATAAGGAGCACACTCATTTTGTTTTTCAGGTAGAAGAAAATAATTGCCGCTGCGATCAACACAAAAAGCAGTGCACGCAAAATATCATTCATTAAAAATGCAGATCTGTCCTTTCTGATCTCTGTAACAATTCCTCTTGATAGTTTTAGCGCATCAGGGTTTTGTTGCAGATTGATCACCCAACTTTCATACAGCCTGTTGTCTCTTCCGGGTTCGAATTTATCATTGAGCTCACCATATTTAGCTTGAAAATCTGCGGGTTTTGCTTCCCATAGATTATTGAAAGCAGTAGTTCTTTGTTTGTTCTCATTGGCAAATTCAGATGTCATATAAAACCCTGCTGCGATCACGAAAACGGCAGCCGTGGCAATAAGGCCGCTACGGAATTTTTTCATACTTTCCGGATCATTATTATCCATCAGCTTGTTCAGCGTGAGTGAAGCGACGATCGGAAAAAGCAATTGCGGGATCACCAATGCGATCGTGGGTACACGAAATTTATTGTACAACGGTAGATGGTCAAACAGGAACCCGTTGAATGCAGCAAAGTTGTGTCCCCACGCAATAAAAATTCCGAGAACGGAAGCAGTCAGGATCCACCATTTGTGTTTACCATCGAGGTAGAACATGCCGAAAAGAAACAGGAAACAAATGATTGCGCCAAGATAAACAGGCCCGCTTGTGAACGGTTGATCACCCCAGTATAATGATTGGCTCATTTGCTGGCTAATCTGTTCTGCAGGAGCCTGCGGGAAAAGGTTGGTCATATAACTCACCACATGCGCATCTTCTTTGAGCGAAGGGAAAAGATAATTTTCGCCGTCGCGTTGTGCGTAATAAGAGCCATAGCCCATTACACCCGGAAACATCAAAGTCATCGTTTCCGCTTTGCCGTAGCTCCATTGAAAAGCATATTCTTTGCTAAGGCCGGTTGTTTTACCATCCACTACTTTTTCATCTTTTGCATTAGCCTGATTTGTGATCAGCTGACCGCCGCGTTTACTGTATTTCGCATAATCGTAGGTAGGGAAAAGTGTGATGGCATTTACCGCAACACCGATAATCCCCGCAAGTGCAAGGAGTCCCGCGCTCTTAAAAAAAGCAGGTACTTGTTTTGTTTTAATCGCATCAGCCAGGAAAAATGCCCCCATTACCAGCAGGATCAGAAATACGTAATAACTCACCTGCTGATGACCGGAGCCGATCTCCATTGCCGCAAAAAGTGAGGCGAGGGAAAAGCCCGCCAGGTATTTTTTATTAAAGATCAGGATGGCTGCGCCGATAAGCGCCGGCGACCAGGCAAGCGTAAGCATTTTGGTATCGTGCCCCGCGGTGATGATGATCGGATCATAGCTGCAATAGGCGAATGCCAAAGCGCCGATAATAGCGGCGTAAGGCCTTATCCGTAAACAAATGCATAAAAAGTAGAAACTGATACAGGCAAGGAAGAAAAAATTCATTGGTTTCGGCAGCCACAGCTGGCATGCGCTGTCGATAATGCCCAGCGGACTCCAGCTCCCTTCAATTGCCACCTGAAATGCAGGCATACCGCTAAACATACTTGTAACCCATAAAGGATAATGACCGTGTTCATTCTTATATTCCAGCGATTTATGACTCATCGCTTCCCAACTTGATATATCAGATTGTTTAAGCACGACGCCGCTTTCCAGTGCGGGTTTGCAAAAAATAGCGGCAACCAGTAAAAAAATACCTACTGCGATCAGATGCGGCACTAATTTCTTAAAATTGAAATTTTTCATTTTCCTTTTTTATGAACCGCAAATATAAGCGGCAACGGGCAATGGGCAACAGGCTCAGGCAAGTTGTTGCGGTTAAAATTGCCCCGGAATCCGATAATTCTCTTAAATCTATTTTGCACCGCAAAAGTTTTTTTATATTTTTGCTGCCCGATCAAAAACGGTAGTCGTAGCTCAGTTGGTTAGAGCATCAGATTGTGATTCTGAGGGTCGGGGGTTCGAGCCCCCTCGATTACCCAAAAGCCTTTCGAAATTTCGAAAGGCTTTTTTGTGTCAATTTTAAATTTCAGAACCGGGTTAATTTGGAGATGAAGCGATCGCCATTTTACGTTCCTTGAAAAATTGTAAACTGCATTTTCATTTCCAAATTTTCAAATTATAATCCTCCGAATCGCGTGTCCGTTTAACAAAATATTATTACCATTTACCAATTTCTTTAAACTTCTCCGAAGCTTTTTGCGTTAATTTTACTACATGCATAAAATTGCACCTTTTATTATGAGTAGAAAATTTATCCCGGTGATGCTGGCCCTGCTGGGCACAGGGTTGTTCATTGGATTCAGGTCCATGGGCAAGGCAGATAAGGTTACTGATGAAAATCCAAAGATCAGGTATGCCAAGATATTGCGGAACGTGGGCATTTTGCTTGAAGAAGGACATTTTAATCCGAAGACAATAAATGATGATTTCAGTAAAGCAGTTTTATTGAGGTTCGAAAAAGATATGGATGGTGAGAAGAATATTTTTCTTCAGTCTGATATCGATGCATTGAAAAAATATGACAGCAAGATTGATGACGAGATTCATGGTGCGGAGATCGAATCTTTTTTTGCGGTGAATGAGATCTACCTGAAAAGAGAAGAAGAGGTTTCTAAATTATACACGGACATACTTTCCGGGCCCTTCGATTTTACGGTGAATGAAACGATCGAAACGGATGTTGACAATCTTACATTTCCTAAAGATGAAGCAGATCGTACAGACAGATGGCGCAAGCGTATCAAGCTGATGACGTTGGGTAAATATGCTGATCTGCTCGAAGACAGGATAAAGAATAAAGACAAAAAGGATTTTAAAATAAAGGCAGACAGCACGCTTGAAAGAGAATCACGTGATTTCGTAAGAAAGCAGATGGAGCGTTTTTTCGCGACAAAGAAAACGAGCGAAACGATGGATGCTAATTTCAGCACGTTTGTAAATTCTATCGCGGGAAGCATGGATCCGCATACGGATTATTTCGCACCTGTTGACCTGCGTTCTTTCAATGAATCAATGAAAGGAAGTTTCTATGGTATCGGTGCTCAGCTTAAAGAAGAAGACGGAAAGATAAAAATTGCAAGTGTGATCAGCGGTATGCCGGCATGGAAAAGCGGCGAGATTAAAGAGAATGACGAGATCATTAAAATAGCACAGGGAACTGCGGAACCTGTGGATGTTACCGGTTATTCCGTAACTGATGCGGTGAAACTTATCCGCGGTGCGGAGAAAGGCTCTGAAGTGAGATTGACGATCCGCAGAATAGACGGAAGTATAAAAATTGTTCCGCTCAAAAGAGATGATATACACCTGGATGATACGTTTGCAAAATCGGTGATCATCAACAGTGATCATAAGATCGGGTACATTTATTTACCCGAGTTCTATGCTGATTTCGAAAAGCCGGGTGGTGCAAGATGTGCGGTAGATGTGGCTAAAGAGATCGAAAAACTGAAGAAAGAAAATGTGGAAGGTATTGTGCTTGATCTTCGCGGCAACGGCGGCGGTTCTTTATATGATGTCGTACAAATGGCGGGTCTGTTCATTGAGGACGGTCCGATCGTACAGGTAAAAAGTCGGGATGATAAACCGCAGGTTTTGCGTGACAGAGATAAGACAGTTCAATATACCGGGCCTTTTGCAGTCATGGTTGATGAGACCAGTGCATCTGCATCAGAAATCTTTGCCGCAGCGATCCAGGATTATAAAAGAGGGATCATTATCGGCAGCACTTCAAGCTATGGTAAAGGAACAGTTCAAAGAAACATTCCCTTGAACCCGGAAAGCGAGAACAGCTTATTGTCTTCTAAAAAAGCGGAAGATTTAGGTACTTTGAAACTGACTTTGCAAAAGTTTTACCGCATCAACGGCGACGCTACGCAAATGAAAGGTGTTGTACCCGATGTTGTACTTCCTGATCGTTTAGAGTTCCTCAAATTCCGTGAAAAAGACAATCCTTATGCATTGAAATATGATGAGATCGCGTCAACTGATTACAGAACATGGAGTGATAATTCTAATATGGCCGCGGTGATAGCGGGTGCCAATGCGGAAACAGCAGCAAATTCAAATTTCAATAAAATCAAATCAAACGTACAGTTGCTTACCGCAAAAGCGGATAAAGAATACAGTCTTAATCTGAAGCAATATGATGCTGACCAAAAAGAACTCAGAGGTATTTACAAACAATTGGAAGAAGCATACAAGCTGCCGAAACCATTGACAGTGCAGAACGTGGCTGCTGATACGGTAGATATTAATAGTACGAAAGAAAAGGCAGGACGTAATAAAGAATTCGTGAAAAGAGTAGGGCAGGACATCTACATTGATGAATCAGTGCGGATACTGAACAAAATGATCGTGAACGATAATATCGCGAAGAAAAACTAATGCGTAGGTTTCAGTTCTATAAATGAAAGCCGCTCCCTGATGAAGGGAGCGGCTTTTCTATTTAAGTTGACAGATGACGGTTGACAGTTGAGCCTGTGTGAATTTATGACTTATTCACAATCCTGAAAGCCGTTCTATCATCGTTCATCCGTGATCTGAGTATCACAAATACCTTTCCTCTGCCACATTGATATGATGTGTAGTATGCCCGGCGATGATGAATCCTAACATGGAAGTACTTCCGGAATTGTTATTGAACTTTCCTTCCGATGCCATCATTTCTTTATCAAATGAACCAAACATTTGTCTTGTAGATGAACGCAACCCTACCATTTCTTCCGCAAGCGAGGCCCATGTTCTTTTATTCGCCGCTGAATTTGCCGTATAATCATTTTCTTCAAAACCCGGAAGATTGACAGTATCTCTTCTCGCAGCGACAAGAGCCCGAAAGCAAAAAATCCTTTCGCAATCTATGAGATGTTGTAATACCTCTTTCAGCGTCCATTTGCCCGGAGCATACGCGTAAGTAGATTTTTCTTCAGAGATCTTCGCCATAAAGTTATTCAGTAACCGTTCCTGACGGGCGAATGCTTTGGTAAGGTCTTTTTCAATAACAAGATCAGTATACCTGTCAAAATATTTAGGAGCGGGAGAAGTTTCTTGCATGTCAAAATTTTAGTCAAATTTAAGGCTTTCCGACAGCGGGCAGAAAGAAAGACGAAGCATAATGTGATAAACATAATAACAGAAAAGCAGCACTGCTACATTCCGGTGAGCCTTTGTCCCTTCCTGCGGAACAACTCTGCTCTATTACACTAAAAAGAAAACCGCTTCTCAATAAAGAGAAGCGGTTTAAGTTTGCAAATTTGCAATCAGTTCATTTCCATATTTGATCTACCCTTTCTTCGTTCTTTTGATCGTTGCAGGAGGGAGAGTTGCTTTTGCAGGAACTGTACCGGGCTTCATTGTACCTGCATATTTCATTGCTTCGTATGCATTTGCAAAACCACCTGTTTTAGAAATATCGCTCAGCAACACTTTCTCTTTTGTTTCAGGATTGTTTACTTTTTCTTTTGAAACAACGGATGATTTTTCGATCGCTTCTTTCAATTGCAACGCTGTAAGTTTCGGGTAGTACTCAAGCAACAATGCCGCGATACCCGCTACCACAGGGCAAGCCATTGAAGTTCCGCTTGCATCGCCATACGTATTGCCCCCCGGAATTGTTGAATGAATGTTTACACCCGGTGCAAATACATCCACCTCTTTTTTACCGTAGTTACTGAAAGATGCAGTAAGACCGCCATTCTTAAGATCGCCGCTTGCGCCTACAGTGATAATATTATTCGCTCTTCCTTTACCATCAATGTAGAAAGGATTAGGGAAGTTATAAGTGGTATCTACATTTTTGGAATCATTACCTGCAGCATGCACCAACAATACATTCTTAGATGCAGCATAACGCATAGCATCATCCACCCATTGTTTTTCCGGAGAAAAATCTTTACCGAAACTCATGCTGATGATCTGCGCACCGTTATCTACCGCATAGCGAATTGCATTTGCAATGTCTTTATCATGCTCGTCACCGTCAGGAACTGCACGTACCATCATGATACGAACGTTGTCAGCGATACCGTCCACACCTTTTCCGTTGTCTCTCACTGCACCAATAATGCCCGAGCAGTGTGTACCGTGAAAAGGTGTAGAAGCCATGATATCATTGTTTCCGTAGTATCGGTCGTTGATATCCGCTTCATTATCTTTTACGATCTCCTTGCGGTATTCTTCCGGCGCCTGCGATGCATTGTCCGCTTTGCGTACTTCACCCTGTAACTCTTCGATCAGTTGAGCATTGCTGATATCATTTGACTTATTTGCCTTTGAGATACTTACAAGTATCTGTTTCGCGGTTTTCGCATTGACGTCAGTTGGTTTGTAATCTTCCATTTCTTTAGCAGTATATTCTTCTTTACCCAATTCTTTACGGATCACAGAATCACCCGCGGTAAGTTTGGTAAGCATGAATTTCATTTGCTTCGCAGCACCGGGATCTACATCACCAACTACTTTCTCTTTGGAACGCTCATAATCTGCAAATTCTTTTTTATCTGCTGCAGAAACCGCGTCAGCAGCCGTTTTCCCTGCCCATTTGCTTTTAAGTGCATAATAAACTCTTGCCGCTTCGTAGCTGTCTTCCTTTACATTACGTCCGTCTTTACCACCGATAAAGTTCCAGCCGTGAACATCATCCACATAACCGTTATGGTCATCATCAATACCGTTCCCCGGGATCTCTTTAGGATTCGTCCAAAGGATCGGTTTAAGGTCTTCGTGTAACGTATCGATACCGCTGTCTATCACAGCCACGATAACACGGTTGCTTTTTAATTTTTTGGTCTTTGCAAGATCATATGCTTTCTGAAGGCTGATCCCGTTGAATCCTGAAGTCTTTGGATCCAATTGGTGCCAGTTCTTCGGAACTTCCTTTTCAGAAGTTTGCGCAAATGCCGCACCGCTGATAAGCAATGCCGCCGCCGCAAGAGATGTGAATTTATTCATGTGTATTTTTTAAAATATTTAAGTTTCAAAAATAATCTATCGTCATCACGATATTCGGCCTTTCATCCTTTTTGTGAAGAAAATAGAAGTAGTCAACCGTCATCTGCTCTTACAAATCAAACCGGATTCCCTGCGCAAGCGGCAGCTTATCCGTATAATTGATGGTATTGGTTTGTCTGCGCATATACACTTTCCACGCGTCGCTGCCACTTTCACGACCCCCGCCTGTTTCTTTTTCACCCCCGAAAGCACCGCCGATCTCTGCACCTGATGTACCGATATTAACGTTTGCAATACCGCAATCGCTTCCGGCATGCGAAAGGAATTGTTCCGCTTCGCGAAGATTATTGGTGATCACGGATGAAGAAAGTCCTTGCGGAACGCCGTTCTGCAAAGCGATCGCTTCATCAATGGTTTTATATTTCATGATGTAAAGGATCGGTGCGAATGTTTCGTGCTGCACGATCTCCATGCTGTTGCTTGCTTCCGCTACACAAGGACGCACATAGCAACCGCTGTCAAATGCTTTCCCTTTCACAACGCCACCTTCGACGATGAACTTACCACCTTCCTGTTTGCATTTGTCAATCGCACGCAGATAATGGTTCACAGCTTCTTTATCGATCAACGGACCTACGTGCATTTTTTCATTCAGCGGATTCCCGATCTTAAGTTGCGCATAAGCATTTACCAAACGCTCTTTAAATTTATTGTAGATCTTTTCGTGAATAATCAGTCTTCTTGTTGTAGTGCAACGTTGCCCCGCAGTACCCACAGCACCGAATACAGCAGCAGTGATCGCAATATTGATATCTGCGTCCTGCGAAATGATGATAGCGTTGTTGCCGCCCAATTCGAGCAGACTGCGACCCAATCTTTCACCTACAACGGCACTCACGGCTTTACCCATGCGTGTGCTGCCGGTAGCGCTTACCAATGGAATGCGTGTATCCGCCGCCATCCATTCGCCCACTTCGCGACCGCCGGAGATGAGTCCGCAAACACCTTCAGGAACATTATTTTTCTTAAATACATTTTGAATGATCTGTTGGCAGGCAACAGCGCACAATGGTGTTTTTTCACTTGGTTTCCAGATCGCTACGTCGCCGCAAACCCATGCCAGCATGCTGTTCCAGCTCCAAACTGCCACCGGAAAATTGAACGCAGATATAATTCCTACAATTCCTAACGGATGATATTGATCATACATTCTGTGTCCGGGTCTTTCGCTGTGCAGTGTTGAACCTGTCAACTGGCGGGAAAGCCCTACTGCGAAATCGCATATATCGATCATCTCCTGTACTTCGCCCATACCTTCCTGCAGGCTTTTGCCCATTTCATAGCTCACAAGTGTACCGAGCTCAGCTTTGTAAGTACGCAGTTCCATTCCTACCTGGCGAACGATCTCACCACGTTTAGGTGCAGGCCAGAGGCGCCATTCGGCAAATGCCTGTTGTGCTTTTTCCACCACTGCATCATAAGCGGCACGATCCGCGCCGATTACAGAGCCGATCTCTTTTCCGTCAACAGGAGAGTAGGATGTGATCTTTTCGCCTTTGGTCTTGATCCATATAAGACCGGTAGATACGCCTTTATTTGTGGCGGTAATATTCAATGCTTTTAAGAAATCCATGAGTTGATTTTTTAATTGAGCCGCAAGGTCGGAAAAAGTTGTGTAAGAGCGCGGGAAGTAAAAGACTAAAAGCGTTAAAAAGGGAAAAAGTCAAAAAGTCCTGCAGCGTTGCAGGTAGAAGAGGGACAAAAGAAGAGCAAAAGTGTTAGCGTCGTGAATAAAGAGAGAAGCGATTTACAAAATCAAAAGGAGAGCAGCAATCACGCGAGATTAATCACAGCACGTACAGCAATTGTAAAAGCCGGAGAGCGCCTCAAGCTATTAAAAATGCATTTTCATCAGCAAATTAGCATCCCGCACATAATCATTTCCAAATCTCCGAATTTGCTAATCAGGAAATTAATACTGCTCACTTTCATTCGGGAAATCGCTGCTCTTCACATCTGCAATATAATGCTGTATTGCACCGGTTATCTGCTCCGCCATATTCAGATATTGACGTAAAAAACGCGGTTTAAATTCTGTATTGATGCCAAGCATATCATGCATTACCAACACTTGTCCGTCGCACTGACCACCGGCACCGATGCCGATTGTAGGAATCTGTAATGAAGCGGTAACTTCTGCCGCAAGTTTTGCAGGAATCTTTTCCAAAACGATCGCAAAGCAACCCGCTTCCTGCAAAATGAGTGCGTCTCTTTTTAATTTTTCTGCTTCGGCATCTTCTTTTGCACGAACTGTATATGTTCCGAATTTGTAAATGCTTTGTGGCGTTAACCCCAAATGCCCCATTACCGGAACACCGCTGTTAACAATGCGTTTGATCGATTCAGCTTCCTCTTCTCCACCTTCTAATTTGATCGCATGACCGCCGGTTTCTTTCATGATCTTTATCGCAGAGTGCAATGCCTCTCTTGAATTTCCCTGATATGAACCGAAAGGCATATCCACAACCACCAGGCAACGATCCACGCCACGCACAACGGATTGCGCATGGTAGATCATTTGTTCCAATGTGATCGGAAGTGTGGTCTCATTCCCCGCCATTACATTACTGGCACTGTCTCCTACAAGGATCACTTCGATGCCGGCACTGTCAAATAATTTTGCAAAGGAAAAATCATAAGCCGTGATCATCGAGATCTTTTGGCCGGCGGCTTTCATCTTGAGCAAAGTATTTGTAGTGATCCTTTTTACTTCTTTGTTAACAGACATTCGGGAAATTTTTGTAAAGCTATTTTGTTTTTTTTAGGGGAGACTTTTTTTCTTCCGGAAATATTATTCCCCAATAATCAGTAAGGCCTAGTTGTATTCCCTGTGGCGTAACTATCATGATCCTGGGTGCAACAGCAATAAGTTTTGAGTAAAGAATTTCTTTATCAAAATCGAAGTAAAAGTCCTGAACTACATTAAGATTGTATAAACTATCGGTGTTAAATTCATTAAATAATTTCCTGGTTCTTATCATTTCACCGGATTCATTGTAAACAGGCACTTCTATCGGAATATTAAGGTACTCATCCAGTTTTGCAGGAACAAGTATTTTTTTTGTGTCGGGATATATTGAATTCCGCGTATCATACGCTTTCAGATATTTATCCTTAATGTCTTTGCGGAGTATGGCGCAGATATTCCAATTATTTAATGTAAGTATTCCTGTGCTGTTTTTAAATGAAGGCAACAATACCAGATTATTTGATGTTCTTCCGATAAACTTTGCCGATGCAGGAATGCTGTCTGCGTCATCAACCGGATTATTGAATGCAAAATCTGCAGTCTCATAAAAAACAGTTTCAGCAGGTGAATTGTATTTTTCTTTCGTGTATATCAGCGGCATCAGCAGAATGTTTTTTATAAACAAACGGTGATTCCTGTACCAAAGCAATTGCTTCACTTTAAAAAAAGAAAGGGTATTGACTGTGGGACAATTACCGCATTTGTTTTCCTCCATATAGAAAACTGATTCGGATGCTTCCTGTTTATTTTTATCAAAACCAAAACGAAAGTTCACTTTGGCGGGATTGTAACCAGTTTTTGTGATCGTATTTGTAAAGTCTGTAAAATTTGCGTCGGCCGAACTTACTGCAAGCAAAAGACTGTCATGATGATAAATAGCTGCAGTGTGTGCTTTAAGCCTATTGATGTAAAAATTACGAATATTAAAATTGGGTGTTTGAGGCGTAAGATTTACATATGAATCATACAAAGCTGCCCATTTTATTGCAGTATCAGTCTGAATAAAATTTGCATACTTTTCCGGCTTTTGAGCAAAAGCGATTCCGTTGTAGAGGAACACCAAAATGATCGATAATTTTTGTTTCATAAATCAGATATGTGAAGTGCATATTTAAAACTGCAAACGAAATAAGATGGCGGGGTGATCTTCGGACGTGTTTTTAAAGATCACCGCTTCCGGGATCTTACAAAGAATAATATCTTTTGTTTCGTCGTAATACCAATCTTCAATAAGCGTGATCTTATCGAAGGAAGCAGCCGTCAATTCACCACCCATTGCTTTTGTACCCATCAAACTACCGGTGCTGTCGTACAGCGGAACCATTACTGTGCTTGAGCCCTTATAAATGCCTGAGGTGATATTCGCATTTGTCATCGGTTCAGGAGCACCGATTTCATACATTTTAATTTTTCCGGTAATAACATCAGGCCAAATGGCACCGATGATGTTTCTGTTGTAAACAGATTTAAGCATATCATATTGCGGAAGAGAATCAACGGCAAATGTCTTTTGTGTTTTTCCCAGTGCAATTACTTTATCTTTTCTTTTTTGTTGCTGATCGTATTTTTTATTTACACAAAAAGAAATTGATTCAACCGAACCGAGCAGTGTACCGCCCGGCGTAATAACATCCCGCTCAGGAGAAATCCTCGTAATATAGGAATGGAGCTTTCCTTTTTCGAAGTAAATGATCTGATAAAATTCTGTAACGGCATTACTGAATGCATTGGTGAAATTTATTGCGGTCATACTTTTATCGCTGGTCTTGTTGCCCGTGCTGTCATACACAGGGATTATTACTTCGTCACCGAAAAGTTGCATCAACTCATCGTAACCGTAATTTTGCAAATCATTTTCAGCAATCACAGCATTCTCAACAGGATGAATACCCTTTATTTTACCACTTTCAAAGCGTTGTATGATCAGAGTATTGAGCTGCGGAATCGTTGCAGTATCATTTACGTAGGCTGACCATTGGATGGAAGGTTTCTCTACAAAACTGTTGAAAACAGTTTTCGTTCTTGCAGGAATATACTGCGCCGCTGCAAACTGAAACGATAAAATCAACAGGGTAAGGATCGTTTTCATATAAACAGATTTAGATAAAATTCATAGCATTGCGGAAGTGAGCCCGAGTTTAGCAGAAAATGCTTCTCAACTTTGTACTTTAAGTTTTGAACTTTCAACTTTTGAATTCACCTCCTCCCATAAATGTTGGATCAATCCGTCTGCCAGTCCGATTTTCGGAACAGAAATCTCTTCCGCGCCTGACCAACGCATTACGTTGATATAAATAAGCAGGGCCGGGACGATCACATCTGCACGATCATCGCGGAGGCCGTATTTTGTAATGCGCTGTGCCACCGTCATCGATTCCATTTCGTAATAATAATCACGGAGTAATTCCAGCGGGAGAGGACGTCCATCTTTTCTTTTGCTGAGTGTGAAGATCTTATTGATATTTCCGCCGCTGCCGATTGCCACCACGGCTTTATGTCCTTTAGTAACGGCTTTGATGGTTGTCTTTAGTTCTTCCCAATGTGATTCTTTCACCAATCCTTTGAGGATACGGATCGTACCGATGTTGAATGATTTTTTATACACCAAAATACCATTGCTGAAAAAAGAGATCTCCGTACTTCCGCCGCCCACGTCAATGTACATATAGCTGTGCTCACGATCCATATTTTCTGCAACGTGGTTTTCATAGATCAGGTTTGCTTCCATATCGCCGTCAATAACTTCGATCGCAATTCCCGATTCTTCTTTAACCTGCTTAATGATATCTTTCGCATTCACCGCATCACGCATCGCGCTTGTAGCACAGGCACGCACCGCTTCCACCTTGTAAGCGTTCATGAAATGACGAAAAGACCGCATCGTTTCCGACAACATCGCCAATTTTTCTTCTGAAATAGAACCGGTACTGAAAACGTCAAAGCCTAATCTCAGCGGTACGCGAATGAGATTAAGCTTATTAAAAACAGCAGTTCCGCTGCTGTCTTTATTTACATCTGTTATCAGCAGACGGGCTGCGTTACTTCCTATATCAATTGCTGCAAGTATCAAGTGCTGTTCTTTATTTGGGTTATGAGAACTTAAGTAAATTGGTGAGGGTGAATTTACTGTAAAAATTTATTAGATTTTTCTTCTGATCACGAATTGCAGGAATTTGACGAATTAATAACGTTAGGACGATAAACTACAAAGACCCGGATTTACCGGGCCTTTGCCAATTGTCTTTTGCTGATTGTTTATTCTTTATTCAATTCCGGTCAAAGCATACACGGAAAAAGAAGACAACCAATGATCCACGTCATAGTTTCCTTTACCGATACTTGCCTGAGAATAATCCCACATTTCTTTTTGCGCGGCGATCCATGCCTGTTTTACTTCCGGCGTAAGGGCGCTTGCCGCCAATGAATGCAGCATGCCGTTTATACACCAGATTCGATTAAGGTGAAATCCGTCAAAGTGAGCAGCATAGCCCGTATGCGTTTCTTTTCTGTCCACTTTAAATACTTTTTTTACACCTTCCACGGTAAACATATCGGGCGAAAATTGTTTTACCCATGCGGTAAATTCTTCCTGCGTAAGGATCTTTCTCATAAGGTCTGTGATGAGCAGACCGGCGCTCATGAAATCAT
Organism: Ferruginibacter sp.; assembly: GCA_965247855.1. Taxonomy (GTDB): domain Bacteria; phylum Bacteroidota; class Bacteroidia; order Chitinophagales; family Chitinophagaceae; genus Ferruginibacter. Next base: position 696,251 of record CBDFHZ010000003.1, on the reverse strand, counting down.
AATTGAATGGTTCTTTCGCAAGCGGAAAACCGGTAACGTCGATATAATATTTTTTTGATGTCTCAGCAATAAGATTTTTCAATGCATCGTTTTTCATCGTTACGGCATAATCGTATGCGAATGAAAGTCCGAGTGATGACGCATAGTGATCTCCCGAAAATCTCGGCTTTTTAAGTTGCGGCCAGATATCCAAATAAGTTGATGCGATATAATCGCTGAGCGGTTTAAGATTTGCCATCCATTTTTTTGCCACTGGATCGTTCCAGCGCTGCAGCTCATCGGCAACTTTCAATAACCACGAGGTGCCGTATGGAAATTCGAAGTTTGCTTCTTCGTGCGATTTTAAATATTCCATTTCAGCAAGAATATTCTTTGCGTCAAAACTCTGATCCAGCTTCTGTTTGATATATTTTGCCTCCGGAATATTCGGATAAGTTTTAAGCAGTTTCACCAAAGCCCAGTGATTATGTACACCGGAATGCCAATCGAAACAACCATAAAAAGAAGGCCAAAGTTTTTCCGGGGTTTTAAGGTCTTCCGGTTTCTCAACCGTCATTTGTTCATTGTAATAATGGGGGTAGATCTTATTTGCACAATCGAGCGAAAGTTTTGCAAAATAAGATGCGCCGGCAGCGGATAAAGCCATAGTACCATCTGTACTCAGTGTGATGATGGCAGGATCAGCACTGTTTTTCAAAACAGGCTGGGCGGATAAGAACATGATGCATAATATAAATGCACCTGTGATGATCGTTTTCATAATCAGTTTTTTTTGAATTCTTTTGGTTTTGGTAATTTACGCTTTTGACACAATATAGTATCTTTACGCCGCAAAATATTACGCTTTGCACAGGATATATTATTCCTGTTCCTTACTGATCCTAACTTTAATTTTCAAATGAATTCAGGTACTAAAATAAATGTGGTAAATATCGGATTGATGATCTTCAGTTGTATCGCTGCTTTCATCATGCCTTTTGAAGTTTTCTTATTTGCATATGCAGTAATGGGACCACTCCATTACCTCACAGAGATCAGCTGGTTGCATGATCGCCAATATTTTACAAAAGGTAAATACGATGTGGTTGCCCTTTGGGGTATCGGAGTTTTAATTCTTTTCGAAAGCCTGGCATATCGATATCACTGGAACTGGCCATTCAGCAGCGCTTTCGGAAACAAGATCATCTTCGTTGCACTTGCAGGTTCTATATTGATGGTATTCGTGAAGAATGTTTATCTGAAAGTGGGAGGATTGTTTTTCATTCTTTTTATTGCAAACGGTATTTTTCAGGCAGATACCAAAGATGGGTTTGCATTCTTTATCGGAGCTCTTATTCCAACGTTGATACACGTATTTGTTTTCACAGGCTTCTTTATTTTATTCGGGGCTTTAAAAAGCAGGAGTGTGAGCGGATTGATCTCTTTCGCGGTTTTTATTCTTTGCCCGATATTGCTCATCATCCTTTTCCGCACCGAAGCATTTGTTCCGATCACTAAGTACGGCCAGGCTTCTTATACAGCCGGCGGCGATGGATTTTATGATACAAATCTTAGTTTCCTGACTAATATGTTGCACGTTGATTTTCCACAGGCAAAAGATGCTGCAGGTAATTTGTTGTATTACGCAGGAACAGAGATTCCTGCACCGGATTACAGCAACGCTGCTGAGGTTGTTTTTCATTCTCAAACAGGAATTTTATTAATGCGTTTTATCGCATTTGCGTATACTTACCACTATCTTAACTGGTTCAGCAAAACAGAAGTAATCAAGTGGCATAAAGTTCCCAAAGCACGATTTATTGCAGTTATTGTTTTGTGGATCGTATCGCTGATACTTTACGGAGTGAATTACGGACTGGGCCTTAGATGGTTATATTTCCTCAGTTTCTGTCATGTACTATTGGAATTTCCGCTCAACTGGGTATCTATTACCGGTGTAGTAAAAGAAACTGGTGCAATTGCGAAAGGTGGTTTTAAGCCGGCTGTGGCAATGTCGAAGCGGTAAGAATGACTAATTGGTCATTGCACTATGCAAAAAAGATGCGATTTCACAGGTCGCATCTTTTTTTTATAACTGTCTTTTTGCCTATCAGTGAACTTGTTGAGTGATCAGATGTATTATCCGGTTAGTTTCCCTGTTAATTGCTTCAGACTTGGAACTAATAAAGTAATCAACTAATTAGCTACTCAACTAACCCCTCATTTTCTCAATTATCTTCGTCGTAGAAATCCCTTCGATCATACCGGCGATCTGTACTTCACCACCGTTTGCCATTACTTCTTTTGCACCGGCAATTTGCTCAATGCTGTAATCGCCTCCTTTTACCAACACGTCCGGTAACAATACTTTGATGAGTTCTAAAGGAGTGTCTTCTTCAAAAATGATCACGGCGTCTGTTTGCACAAGGCTGGCAAGCAGCAATGCTCTCGATTGTTCATCATTCACCGGCCTTGTATCGCCTTTTAATTTTTTTACGGATAAATCTGCGTTAACCGCAACGATAAGAACGTCTGCATAAGAAGCAGCTTCCGTAAGTGAAGCAATATGTCCTTTGTGGAGTATATCAAAAACGCCGTTCGTGAAAGCGATCTTTTTATTTTTCAACTTCCATATTTTGATCTGTCTTACCAGATCATCAAGGGTGAATATTTTCGCCGGCACTCCCTGTGATGACTTCATCTTGCTTCTTATTTATGTATGGTAATAAAACTAATGAGATAACTCCCGCAATGATAATGATACCCGTGCTCACACCCCAGATAAGCCAACCGAGCGCCTTGCCCTGAGCATCCGGAATATTGTAAATCAATAAAGTCTCCATCACAAAAATGGGAAAGAATCCAATACCTCCGGGTGTAATGATCATCGCCAGTGTTGACAAACTTAGTACCGCAAAGGCCGATTTTATTCCGAGATGAGCAGTGCCATCCATGGCTTTGAATGCGAGGTATATCTGCAGGAGATACATCGTCCAGATAAATAGTGTATGCAGTAAGAATAACTTTCGGTGACGAAGATTTTTTATTGCGGCAAAACCGGTACCGATCCCAACGAAGAAATTTTTGATCGCAAGTACTGTTTTGTTTTGCGGATATTTTTTGATCACAAACCAAATGATAATAACGATAAGAACGATGACTGCAACGCCGATCTTCAACGCGAGCGGAACACCATGTGCACCCAATTCCCTGAATTTATTTGCAGTATAATTGCCGATTGCGTCTATCTGAATTAAAACAGTGATACCGATGAAAATGAAATAACAGATCAGATCAAATGCCCTTTCTATCAGGATCGTGCCGATGAGTTTATCCGCCTTTAAATGTTCGTACCTCGCCAAAAAAGTACACTTCAATACTTCACCCAATCGCGGAATAGCAGAATTTGCAAGGTATCCGACCATTGTAACTGCAAAAACATTCTTGAGTTTTGGTTTATAATCCAACGGTTCCATCAGCAACTTCCAGCGCATCGAGCGGGAGAGGTGACTTAGTAAATTCATGAGAATCACGGGGAGGATCAATACATAATTTGCATTGTGCAGGGCATCCAAAAATTGTGTCTCCTGCTCATCCGTCATGCTATGCAACTGCCACCACACGAGCAGCAACCCGCCGCCGAGGAAGATGATGTATTTAGAAAAGGAAAGTAACTTTTTTCCCATCGAAGCCCCGTTTGCAGGTTTTACAAAATAATATTGTCAATCAACCGCACTTCATTTAAGTAAGCTGCGATAAGTGCAACGGCTTTTTCTTTGCCGTCCCAATTATCGATCAACTTCAATGAATCTGCATCGGCAATTTCAGTATAATCTACTGAATATCCGTTGCTTTCCAAAAAAATAGTTGCGGCTTGCTTCAATCCGAAAAGATTACCCGGTTGCATGCTCCCTTTTATCATCCGCAGGCATTCGATGATGCGCAGCGCCGCTTTTCTTTCTGTTTCGTTCAAAAGCATGTTGCGACTGCTCATCGCAAGTCCGTCGGCTTCACGCACGGTATCGCAAATTTCTAATTTTGCTTTGTAACCGCGATCCTTCATCATCTTAGCAACTACCATGCATTGCTGGTAATCTTTTCTGCCGAGGTATAAGATCTCCGGATCCACGGCGGCGAGTAATTTGTCTACGATCATGCACACACCCTGAAAATGGCCCGGGCGGTATTTACCTTCCAGGATCGTTTCGAGATAGCCGAGGTCGTAATGGCGCATTGTTTCTCCGGCAGGATACATTTCATTTACCGCAGGAAGGAATAGGATATCACAACCCGCGGCTTCCAATTTATCAATGTCTGCCTCGATGGTTACCGGGTATTTCTGCAGGTCGGTTTTGTTATTGAACTGTGTCGGATTCACAAAAATGCTGCAGACGGTTATTGCGTTCGCAGATTTCGACCTTTTGATAAGTGAAATATGGCCCTGATGCAACGCACCCATCGTTGGAATAAAGCCGATCGTCTGATTTTCCGCCCGCACAAGCGAAAGCTTTTCCTGCAGCGCAGGTATATATTTTATTAAGACCATGTATACATGTTTTTCACGCTCAAATGCTTGTGAACACTATATGTCGAAAATTTTCGCTAATTTTGCAAACTGTTTTCGAATTACCGTAACTGCACATAACCTGTACAAGAATGTCTACAAAGAAAAGGATTTTATTCATTGCCAATGAAATGTCTCCATATTTGGAGATTACATCGGTGGCCGAGACGATAAATAAGCTCGCTGTTCTTTCCAATGATAACAATATGGAAGTTAGGTGCATTATGCCGCGTTTTGGTACGATAAACGAGCGCCGTCACCGTTTGCATGAAGTGGTAAGGCTTTCAGGGATCAATGTATCCATCGGTGGCGACGATTATCCTTTAATTATTAAGGTGGCTTCCTTACCAAATGCGAGATTACAGGTTTATTTTTTAGATAATGACGATTTTTTTAAGCGCAAGTCTGTGTTTGCAGATGAAGCCGGAAAATTCTTTGAAGATAACGGCCTTCGTGCGGTATTGTTTTGCAAAGGCGCACTGGAAACCGTGAAGAAATTCGGCTGGCCTCCCGACATTATTCATTGCAGCGGCTGGATGACGGGTTTGATCCCGATGTTCATTAGATCTGCTTACAAAAAAGAGCCGGTTTTCAGTCATTGCAAAGTGATATATACGATCGGGCAAAATACGTTTAAAGAAAAGTTAGGTGCAGATTTTCTGAAGCTTGCAGCTATCAATGATAATGTTACAAAAAAAGAGATCGAAGCATTCAAAGACAATAATAATACAGGTATGTTCCGTGGTGCCGCAACTTATGCGGATGCGGTAACTTTCGCTACCGATAAGCCTGATAAAAAATTGCTTGAAGAGTTTGGAAAAGTGCGCGGTAAAAAAGTGCTTAAATACAACGAAGAGAGTGATTTAACAGACTATTTACAATTATATGCCGACCTTGCCAAATAATAATTACAGACTGACTCTTTAAAATTTTATTGTTTTGCAGAAACGATTTTTACCTGCCCTTTTTGCGGCTGCGTTTTTACTCATTGTCATAGGTTATAGTTGTACAAAAATAGATAACACTACCCTCGGCGGCGATTTGCTGGCGATAGATAATCTAAACACAAAGGCGGATACATTAGATGTTGACGTTACACAGGGGATCTTTACGAATGATTCTACTCTTGTACAAAAAACAGATAATATGGTTGTGGGTAAAATAAATGACCCGCTTTTCGGTACAACGGATGCCGCACTATACGTTCAGTTCAAACCTATTTTTTATCCTTTTTACTTCGGTAATCCGGGAGATAAAGTTTACCCTTCTCAAAGTTCGCTTGCAGGGTTGGACTCAGCGTTTATTTGTCTTTCCTACAAAGGTGCTTACGGAGATACTAACAGTGCAACAACGATTGGTCAAACTTTTGAGGTAAGGCAGATCACGGATGATGCATTCCGTCTTAACACGGATACATTACGTAAAGTTACTTATCAAAGACCCGGCGTTGCTTCGGGTGCTGCAATAGGTACAGCAGTAATTACTCCGCAAAGTATCGCCGAAACGCATATTGCAGGTCATGCTGCTGATTCTTCCGTGACTAACCAGATACGTATACGTCTTGACCAAGGCTGGGCGACATCATTTTTTAATATCATGGATTCCACAACTATTCAGCCTAATAACGGTTTGAATAATGATACCATGTTCCGCAAGAATCTTAAGGGGTTCGAGATCAGAGTAAAAAGTTCTGAACCCGGTGGAAATACTTTGTTTTACGTAAATCTTGCCGAAGCAAAATCAAGACTGGAATTTTATTATAGAAAAGTGAACAGTGCAAATGTGGTGAGCAGCGGCAACATGACCGCTTTCCAGTTTTATACAACTTCATCCGGAACTACTGCATCTTCATCGGTTCTTAACTCAATACAGAAAACGTACAACTCCGGGGTAACGACCGCTGTCGCAAGTTCAACACCTGCAAACGTATATCTTGATGGCAATCCGGGAACGTTTATTAATGTAAAAGTGCCCAAACTTACTAATTATTCAAACAGAATTATTCATCGTGCATATTTGGTGATGGAGCAAACTCCTGATAATCCCGTTACCGACGGTTGGTTTAATCCTCCTCCGTATGTATATCTTGATCTGAAAGATACGGTTACAACGTTGCCTCAAAGGTATAAACCGCTTTATTTTGACCTGAATAATTTGTATCCTTATAATCCTGATGTTACTATCGCAAACGGACTTTATCACCCTTACCCGGCATCGAATGTAGATGCATCCGTATTCGGCGGGGTAGCGTTGAACAGGAATGATGGCGGCGGAGTGGCGTTTAGCCGTTATGAAATGAATATCACCAGGTATGTTCAGCATATCGTTTCCAACGGATATCATAATTATGATTTCCGGGTTTACGCACCTTATAGTTATGCTTATCCGCAATATACCGGTGTTCAATATACTATACCGTATTTTAATCCGCTGAGCTATGGACGTGTACGTGTTGCGGCAGGAAAAGTTGCATCTTCTTCTAATCCACATTACATGAGGGTAATCGTCGTTTATTCCGAAATTAAATAGGATGTTAAAATATATTTGAAGCCCTTACAATTTAAGGGCTTTATTTTTTTACTTATCCGACCCTTATCTTTGCACTCTTAAAAAAATAATATGCCTTATTTATTTACATCAGAATCCGTGAGTGAAGGACACCCGGATAAAGTAGCTGACCAGATAAGCGATGCGCTTATTGATAATTTCTTAGCGTTCGATCCGAACAGTAAAGTTGCCTGCGAAACGCTTGTAACTACCGGTCAGGTTGTACTTGCGGGAGAAGTTAAAAGCAAGGCGTATCTTGATGTGCAGGAAATTGCCAGAGGTGTGATCCGTAAGATCGGATACACAAAAAGTGAATACATGTTTGAAGCAAATTCATGCGGTATTCTTTCAGCGATCCACGAGCAGTCAGGTGATATCAATCAGGGGGTTGATAAAAAGAAAAAAGAAGAACAAGGTGCGGGAGATCAGGGAATGATGTTCGGTTACGCAACAAACGAAACTGAAAATCACATGCCTTTGGCTTTGGCACTTTCTCACGATATTCTTATTGAACTTGCAAAAGTGAGAAGAGAGAACACCCAAATTAAATACCTCCGTCCTGATGCGAAAAGCCAGGTTACCTTGGAATATAATGACAACAACCAGCCGGTAAGAATTGATGCGATCGTTGTTTCTACACAACACGATGATTTCGGCAAAGACGAAGTTATGCTTGCCAAGATCAAGAAAGATATCATCAACATCGTGATCCCGAGAGTAAAAGAGAAGTATAAAAAATATGCGCATCTTTTCACTAACAAGATCAAATATCATATCAACCCCACAGGTAAGTTCGTTATCGGCGGTCCTCACGGTGATACCGGCCTTACAGGTCGTAAGATCATCGTAGATACTTACGGTGGTAAAGGTGCTCACGGCGGTGGTGCATTTAGCGGAAAAGATCCCAGCAAGGTAGACAGAAGTGCTGCTTACGGTACAAGGCATATTGCTAAGAACCTTGTGGCTGCAGGTCTTTGCGACGAAGTATTGGTTCAGGTGAGCTATGCGATCGGTGTTGCGGAACCAACGAGCATCAACGTTGTAACTTACGGAACAGCGAAAGTTGACATGACTGACGGCGAGATCGCAGACAAGATCATGAAGATGAGCTGTTTTGATATGCGTCCTTATTTCCTTGAGCAAAGATTGAAACTGCGTAATCCTATTTACAGCGAAACGGCAGCTTACGGTCACATGGGAAGAAAGCATGAAACAGTTGAAAAAGTATTCACTTCTCCTTACGGACAATCTGTTAAGAAGAAAGTAGAATTATTTACATGGGAAAAGCTGGATGCGGTGAAGGAAGTAAAAAAAGTATTCGGGCTTAAATAAGCCGTATCTGATTTGATATTAAATCCCTCCCTTGCGGAGGGATTTTTTTTGCGCTATTTTTTTTTGCCGCAGATTCGGAGATTGAAACATTGCTTTGCATTGCCATTAAATTGCTTTTTGAATGTGCGAATCTGCAGCTAACTTATCCGTTTTCATATTGCCTTTTGCGGTTTATAAAACTTAATTTTGCATCGTGAAAAATTTCAGACATCAGCACCAGCGACCAAAGAAAAATACCCTTGTAATAGGGCGTGAAGCCATTATTAAAGCCATGAAAGAAGGGCGACAGCTCGACCGCATTTACATGCAGACGACAGTGCACGGCGAAGTGATTGATGAGATCAAAAGACTGGCTGCGGAACATCTTGTGCCGATCAATAAAGTGCCGGTAGAAAAACTTAATAATTTTAATGTGAGCAACCACGAAGGTTGTATCGCACAGATCTCAAAGATCCAATACCAGGATCTGCAGAATGTGGTATCATTTATAACAGAAAGCGGTGAAGTGCCGCTATTGCTGATCCTTGACGGAGTTACAGATATCCGTAATATCGGAGCGATAGCAAGAAGCGCTTATTGTTTTGGTGTGCATGCGATCATCATTCCTGATAAAGGGGTGGGCTCATTGAATGAAGATGCGATTCTTACATCCGCAGGGGCGCTGGAACAAATTGCAGTATGTCGTGTTAACAGTCTGATGAAAGCAGTTGATGATCTTCACATGAACGGTATCAAGGTTTTCGCGAGCCAAATGAGTGCAAAAACAACATCATACGATTGCAACTTTGCCGAGCCCTGCGCTATCGTAATGGGCGGTGAGGAAAAAGGGATCTATCCGGCGTTGATGAAAATATGTGACGATACTTTTGCGATCCCGATGACAGGGGATTTCGATTCTTTAAATGTGAGTGTGGCTACAGGTATCATTTTATATGAAGCGGTAAAACAAAGAAGATAAGATGCAGGAACAAAAATTAAAACTGATCGAATGTCCCCGCGATGCGATGCAGGGTTGGCCTCATTTTATTCCGACGGAAAAAAAAGTCGCTTATCTCAATGCATTATTAAAAGTTAGTTTTGATACGCTTGATTTCGGAAGTTTTGTTTCACCGGCAGCGATTCCGCAAATGGCGGATACAGCGAAAGTAATTGACGGTTTGGAATTAGGTAACACAAATACGAAGCTTTTAGCAATCGTTGCGAATCTTCGCGGCGCGCAGGATGCTGTTGCGTTTAATGAGATCGGCTACCTTGGTTTTCCTTTTTCTATTTCAGAAACATTTCAGCAGCGCAATACCAATTCATCTGTAGATGAGTCTTTGAAAAGGGTTGAAGCGATTCAAAATCTTTGCGTGCAGCATGACAAAGAACTGGTCGTATATATTTCGATGGGTTTCGGAAATCCTTACGGTGATGAATATAACCCTGAGATTGTGATCAACAGAACAAAGCAGATCACTGATCTTGGTGTAAAGATCGTTTCTGTTGCTGATACCGTTGGCTTGGCAACAGCATCGGAAGTAAATACGCTTATGAAAAATGTGATCCCGGAATTTGCAGGAATTGAAGTTGGCGTTCATCTGCACTCGGCGCCGGCGCATCGTGAAGAAAAAATTGAAGCCGCTTTATCCGCCGGCTGTATTCGTTTTGATTCGGCGATAAAAGGCATAGGCGGTTGCCCGATGGCAGGTGATGATCTTGTAGGAAACATGGATACCGAAGTGATGATCAATTATTTTGAGCAAAAACGATTCAGCCTTGATCTTGATAAAACTGAATTGGCAAAAGCAGTCAGGATGGCTAATGATGTTTTTATTTAAGAATCACGGCAGAGACGGAGTTAAAAGATTTTCGCAGAAGCTGCATCTTACTTTCAACATTAAACTTTGAACTTCTCCCAATGAATTTCCGCACAGAATTTACTCCCAAACCTTTTCCGGTTAAAATAAAACATACGGATAGGCTGTTGCTTGTCGGTTCCTGCTTTACCGAACAAATAGGGAAGAAGCTTGCTGCGCACAAGTTTGCCGTTGCTGAAAATCCAAACGGGATCTTATTTAATCCCATGAGTATTGCAAAAGCGATTACATCTTATGCTGACCAAAAGCAATACACTGAAGATGAATTATTTTTCTTTAGTGAGTTGTGGGCAAGCAGGGAACATCATACAAAATTCTCCTCTGTCGACAAGGACAGCGCATTGCAACAGATAAATGCATCACAACATTTTGCATCGGATTTTATTCGTCAGGCAGATTGGTTGTTACTTACTTTAGGTTCTGCATTTGTATACGAATGGAAAGATATTGACGCCGTGGATTATAAAAATGTCGCAGCCAACTGCCATAAGATACCGACAGATCGTTTCAACCGCAGGCTTACAGATCCGCAGGAAATAAAAGCAGTGCTGGAAAAGATGACCGATTCGGTCAAAAAAATAAATCCCTCTGTAAAGATCATTTACACCATAAGTCCGGTTCGCCACCTCCGGGAAGGTTTTATTGAAAACAACCGCAGCAAAGCAGCACTCATACAGGCGGTTCATTCATTAGCCAACGAAAAAGACAGTTTTTATTTTCCTGCATACGAGCTTATCATCGATGACCTGCGTGATTATCGATTCTTTGCGGAAGATCTTGCGCATCCTAACTATGCTGCAACAAATTATGTGTGGGAGAAATTCGTGCCCGCAGTTATCGATGAACCTTCACAGCAATTAATGAAAGTCATAAATGAAATCAATGCGGCAGTTGCACACAAAGCTTTTAATCCTTCATCGTCAGCACACAAAAAATTTCTCGCAGACAACCTAAAAAAAGCTGCTTCACTCAAAGAACAATATCCTTATTTAAATATGGAGGCGGAGATGGTTTTTTTTGGAGCGGAAATCATTCTTTGATTTATCTTTTTGTTATAGATCTGCCTGCCCGTTCAGTGTTACAATGCATCCCACAGCTGCTCGGGGTCGGGAACCGCCTGCTCGTTAAAGAGGCAGTACAACAGCAATGCGTTGTCGTTATGAAGAGCGTTTCCCTTCCGCAAGTTGCAATATCTATGGATAATAAAATTACCGGGGTATTCATTATCTTTACAATACATCTGTACTTATCCAGGAATGAGTGACAACTTAAAAGAGACAAATATCCGATCGGCAGTATCACTGATGATTATGTTCATCTGCTTCGGAATAAGTGCATACTTTCGCTGGTCCAATAAAAGCAATAACCAAAATACTTTCTTCCTCATCTTCTACCTCGCAGGTTCTTTATTTGCGATATTCAATTTTTTTTTCGTGCTCAGAGCGAGAAACAGAGAAAGGACTTAATTTTTATCAACAGGAAGCAACCCTTTCTATATTTACAAAGTCTTTCTTTTACTAAAACTATTGAATGTTAAAGATGTTACTGTTGAGCGCGGTGTGCAGTTTATTGCTGCATGTTTCGTTTGGTCAAAATCACACCGCACATCTAAGTGTCGGTGTTAATCCGTTAAGCATTGCGGAATCTGAATTTTCAGCCGGCCCCTGTGCAGGCTTCCGCTTTAATGATCGCTTCGGGGTGTGGACTGAAGTGTCTTATATTTTTGGCAATTCGTACATGCCAAAAAACTGGAAACACTTAAGGGGCATGAGGTTCATATTTCAACCACGCTTTTATACTTCAAAGCAAACTTTTATCGCAACGGAGTTTCGTTACAAAAATTACAGTTTCAACAATACAGGCCTTTTGATAAACAGGTCTACAGCTGATTCAATAACTGACCTTCCGTATAAAGAAAATCAAATGCTTATCGGCGGAGCATTTTTAGTTGGACACCAAATATATTTTTCAAAGCAAAAGCGCATGTTTTTGGAAATAACTTTCGGGATCGGCGCAAAGGACAGGCGTATAAAACGAACCGGTATTCCACAAGGCTATAAAATTGATCAACCGGTAAGAGTTGACGGTGGATTTTCAATTAATTATGAGGAAGAATTGAAAGGAAGAGTTTATGTTCCTTTCGGCTTACGTTTTATGTGGAGCATAAGATAGCGTTATTCATGCAACAGGTGTTGACAGCACTCAGTAGTTAAGAGTTGGAATTTTAACTTTGAGCACTTAAGGTTACACTCTTTAGTGTATCCTGTCGCCCCTTACTTCCGCACTGATCATCAACTCTTTTTCATAAACCAACCATTGTTTCCATCTTTTGCGAACGGTTTCTTTTGGAAGATAATGTTCCGCAAGATTTATGAACAAGGTGTAATGACCCGCTTCGCTTTCCATGAACCTGCGGTAAAACTTTCTAAGATAATCGTCATCAAGTCCTTCGCTTAATCTTTTGAAACGCTCGCAACTTCTTGCCTCTATGAGCGCCATGATGAGCATCATGTCCAAAAATCTTTCGTCCGGCCCGCCGTCTCTTTTTTGAAAAGCGATCAGCTTATTTACATAAATATCCTTGCGCGGCTTTCCGAGCTGTAGCCCGCGTTTTTTTAGTTCTGCCAATACCCGGCGAAAATGTCCCCATTCCTCTGTAACGATCGGACTCAGTTCTTCTACCACCAGGTCTTTATTGAAATTCTTTTGGATCAGGGAGATACAGGTGAGCGCTGCTTTTTGCTCGCAATAAGCATGATCCGTTAGGATCTCTCCCAGATTCATTTCTGCGAGATTTACCCAACGCGGATCGGTCGGGAGGTGCAGACCAAGAATATTTTTGACATCGATATTTTCCATTACCACAAAGTTAAAACTATCCGGCCGAACCATTGCTGCGGCAGAAAAGACAGAATTGCACATTGGCGTGATAAATAAATAGCCGTGATCATTTTTTAATTTTTAATTTACAGCATAATTATTTTTATGAGGATTCTTTTAACCGCAATATCTGCGATCGTTACCGCCGCACTCATTTTTGTGTTAAATACAAAATATGTTCTGACTGCACCGCTTGGTGCTTTGCTTTCGCCGCAACACGGGGTTTGGCAAAATGCAGAACCTGCTGACAAAAATTTTTCAGAAGATCTCAAATTTTCTCAATTGAAAGGAAAAGTCTCTGTTTATTTCGACGAAAGATTAGTGCCACACATTTTTGCAGAGCAGGAAAATGACGCATACTTCGTGCAGGGATTTATTCATGCGAAATTTCGCCTTTGGCAAATGGAGCTGCAAACATATTCTGCTGCAGGAAGAGCGAGCGAGATTGTGGGAGATATCGCATTGACACACGATCGTGAATTCCGGAGATTAGGAATGGCATCCGCAGCAGAGACTGCCTTGAAAGAAATGGAAAAAGATCCGGTTGTAAAAGCAAGTTGTGATGCGTATACTGCAGGTGTGAACAGCTATATCAATTCACTTACGGAGAGTACATTACCTGTGGAATATAAGCTTCTCAGCTATCAACCGGAAAAATGGAGTAACTATAAAACGGCACTTTTTTTAAAACAGATGAGCTACGAATTAGCCGCAAGTGAATCAGATTTTGAGATGACAAATGCAGAACATTTTTTCTCCAAAGAAGATTTTAATTTACTGTATCCGTCTGCACAGGATTCATTGGATCCGATCGTACCAAAGGGAACTATCTACCCTGCAGCGGCCTTAAAGCCCGTGGCGCCTGCAGCTGTTGATTCGTTGTACCTGAACACGGGTGTTGTTTCTGCAGAAGAGAATGAGAAGCCTGATCGCAATAACGGAAGCAACAACTGGGCGGTAAGCGGCAGTAAAACGAAAAGTGGTTCACCGATACTTTGCAATGATCCGCATCTCGGATTAAATCTTCCTTCAATATGGTATGAAATGCAAATTTCCACACCAACATTTAATGCATACGGCGCCACATTTCCAGGCTCACCGAGTATTATTATTGGTTTTAACGATAGTTGCGCATTCGGCTTCACTAACGGCGGCAGGGATGTGCGTGATTATTATGAAATAAAATTCAAAGATGATTCCAAAAAAGAATATTGGTTCAATAACGAATGGAAGAAAACGGATCTCGTTGTGGAAGATATTAAGATCGCAGACAAGCCGGATTATTATGATACGGTTGCATATACAATCTTTGGTCCTGTGATGTATGACAAAACATTTACGGGAAAAGCCAAGGACGGGAAAAGTCAAAAAGTTACTGACGGTAAATCATATGCGGTAAGATGGAAAGCGCATGATCCGAGCAATGAACTGTTGATTTTCAATCTGCTGAATCATGCGAAGAATTACGCTGATTATTCTGCTGCGGTTACCAACCTGCACACTCCCGGACAAAACTGTGTATTTGCATGCAAAAGCGGTGATATCGCGATTCGTACGCAGGGAGAGTGGCCGGCGAAATGGAAAGGTCAGGGAGATTTTGTAATGCCGGGTGCAGACAGTTCATTTATGTGGCAGGGGATGATCCCGCAGAATGAAGTTCCTTTTCAATACAATCCCGAAAGAGGATTTGTGAGCAGTGCAAATCAGAAGCCCGCAGATTCTACCTATCCTTATTATCTCGGTCGTGAATATCCGGTTGCAAGAGGATTGCTCATCAATAAAAGACTTACAGAGATGCAGCAAATTACACCGGAAGATATGATGAAGTTGCAGACAGATAATTATAATATTTACGGCTCGCAAATGGCGCCGATATTTTTGAAGGAGATCAATCAACAGTCATTCAACGCTGCGCAGAAAAAATATTTTGATCTCCTGCAAAGCTGGAACTACCGCAATGATAAGGATTCAAAATCTGCAACCGTATATGAAGTGTTGTACAAATCTTTCAAATATGCGGTATACAGCGATGAATTTGCAAAAGCACCAAAGCCTACGCAAATTCCTTTTGAAAGCACATTGATAGAAGCAACACTGCGTGATACTAGTTATAAGTTCTTCGATGATATCAGCACGCCGCAAAAAGAAACGCTTTCCGAAATTGTTACAAGAGCGTTCAAATCGGCAACTGATTCTTTGGCTAAAGCGGAACTCGCAGGCAAGCTCGAATGGTATAAATTCAAGGATACACATATCAGTCATTTACTTAAGCAGGATGCATTCAGCAGGTTACATTTGCCGGTTGGCGGCGGTGATAATGAGATTAACGCGGTAAGAGCTGATCACGGGCCAAGCTGGAGAATGATCGTGAGTCTGACCGCAAAAACCGAAGCGTACGGCGTATATCCGGGCGGGCAAAGCGGAAACCCCGGCAGCAGGTTCTATGATAATTTTGTTGATCATTGGGTAGACGGTCAATATTATGCGTTATGGATGATGACAAAAGATGAAGTAAAAGACAAACGTGTAAAATGGACCATGAATTTTTCGAATTAGTTTCGGAAAGTGATCGATGTTGATGTGCAATCTGCTGCAACCCCAAATCGCCGCAGTAATTCGCAGAAAAAATAAAAAGAATAATCGCTGCACCAACGCAGCTAAAAACACCGAAATGAAATTTTTAGTTTCTCTCCTGCTTATCGCGGTACTAAGTTTTGCCGCCTGTTTATTTTTCCCGTGGTGGAGCATCGCATTTGCAGGATTTATTGTGGCAGTGCTTATTCCGCAAGGCTCCGGGAGGTCTTTTGTTTGCGCCTTTCTTGCCTGCTTTACACTGTGGGCAGGTTTGAGTTTTTGGATAAGCGCAGCTAATGATCATCTATTTGCACATAAGATATCTTTGCTGATCATGAAAACCGATAGTCCATACTTACTGATGGTCGTTACCGGCATCATCGGGGGATTGGTTGCGGGTATGGGAGCACTTACAGGAGGACTTGTGAGAAGGAAATAGTTTACATTTTCCGCGTGCTTCTTTGTGTTATTTGCGATTCGTCAAATTCGGGGATCAGTAAGGATAGCAATCCGGATAGCCTGCGTAAACAGGCGAAGTCTCATCCGTTAAAGCGGGAAGATGTTTGACAATCGAGTAAATTCCGCAATATGTCGAATCCCTATTCAGACAAAAAATATTCCTTTTATTTTTATTACAACTTCTGTAACACTATCCCGCATAATTTCGTTTCACCAAATACTATTATGAGAATATTTATACTATCTGCAATGCTGTTGTTTAGCGGCGCAGCTTCGGCACAAAAGATCTTCGGAACAGTTTTTACTTCGCAGGGCGACTTATTACCTTATTCATCGATAACGGTGAAAGGAACTTCAAAGGGCACAAGTGCCAATGATAAGGCTAAATACTCACTGAATATTGCGCCCGGAACTTACACAATCGTGTGCCAACATCTCGGCTACAACAGCACAGAAAAAACAATAACGGTGAAAGGAGATGAAGATGTTGCGTTTATTCTCACCGATCAGAAACTCACGTTGGAAACAGTTGTGATCAAAAAGAACGGTGAAGATCCTGCGTATGCAATCATTCGCAGTGCGATCAAAAAAAGAAATTTTTACCAAAAGCAGGTAAGCAAATTTACCTGTGATATTTACGGTAAGGATATCATCAAAATAAAATCGTTTCCTAAAAAGATCTTCGGGAAAAAAGTTCCTGACGGCGATCGCAAAGAAATGGGACTTGATTCTACCGGTGGTGGTATCGTTTACCTTTCAGAATCTGTTTCGAGAGTAAGTGTGCAGGATCCGGATAAATTCAAGTTGGAAGTGATCAGCAGCAGGGTGAGCGGTAGTGACGGATTTGGTTTTAATTTTCCGTCATTCATCAGTTTATATACTAATAATGTAAAAGTATTTACTGAGAAATTCAATCCGCGCGGCTTTATCTCCCCGATCGCAGACGGTGCGATCCGTTATTATAAATTTAAATTGCTGGGTACATTTAATGAGAACGGCAGAATGATCAACAGCATTCAGGTAACACCGAGAAGAACTTATGAGCCGTTGTTTTCCGGTGTAATAAATATTACGGAAGATGAATGGAGTATTCAAAGTTTTGATCTTATTCTTACCAAAACAGCGCAGCTGGAGATCATGGATACGCTTAAGATCACGCAGTTGCATGTACCCCTGGATAAGGATATCCGCCGTGTAAAGAATCAATTGTTGCAATTTAATTTCAAACAATTCGGTATAAATGCTGTGGGAAATTTCCTTACTGTTTATTCCGATTACAATACAAATCCGACCTTCTCTAAAAAGTTTTTTGATAAGGTAGTGATCGCATATGACAGTAATGTGAACAAGAAAACGCCGGCGTATTGGGACACCGTGCGTGCCGTGCCTTTGGAAAAGGAAGAGGCGATGGATTACAAAAAGAAGGACAGCACATTTAAGGCCGATAAAGATTCGCTGATGAGCAGCCGTTCTATAGATTCTGTAAACAAGCATCAGCCGAAAATAAAGCCGCTCGATATCTTTGACGGAGGCATCCGCAGATTTCATTTGTCGAAGACATACAACACTTCTTACGGCATTCAGCCATTGTTGTTCAATTCGGAATACAATCCTGCAGAAGGAATCGCGGTAAGTTTTAAACCTTATATCAGCATCTTTAAAAGGAAAAGCCGAACGGGGATATCGTTATCCACTGATCTGCGTTATGGTTTTCACAATCAACATTTCAATCCTTCAGGCACTTTGTTTTTTAACAGCAGAAATGAGGACAGTTCAAGAAAAATCAAACGTTTTTCATTTGCAATAAGTGGTGGTAAGAGGGTGAGCGAGTTCAACAAAGAAGGTGCTTTCCCGCCGTTGCGGAATACGATCAGTACGTTATTATATGGGAATAATTATATGAAGACCTATGAAAATTATTTCCTTTCTTCCGGTTACACAAAACGGTATGAGAGCGGTCTGCGTTTATCCTTCAATGTTTTGTATGAAGACAGATTGCCTTTGAATAATACAACAAATTATACTTTTTCAAAAGAAGACAGCAAGAATATTACGCCTAATTATCCTTACGAAAAGATCAGCGCACAGTTTCCAAGGCATCAGGCATTCATCGCCGGGTTTACGGCGAGCTTTAAGCCCGGACAACGATACATTCAGTTCCCTAATTACAAAATGTCGATCGGCTCTAAATATCCTACGTTCACGTTTGCATATACAAAAGGAATTGAAAAGATCTTCGGCAGTGACGAAAATTTTGACAAATGGAAGTTTACAGTTCAGGATGATAAGAACCTGAAACTTGCAGGCACATTAAAATATAAATTCGGCATCGGTGGTTTCTTAAACGATAAAAAGGTTTTCATTCAGGACTTTCAGCATTTCAACGGAAACAGAACAGTAGGAGCAAGCGAATATGTGAACAGCTTTCAACTTGCACCATACTATTTGTACAGCACAACGGCTTCATTCTATGCGATCGGGCATATCGAACAGCACTTAAATGGTTTGCTGACGAATAAAATTCCATTGTTTAAAAGATTGAATTGGAATCTCGTTGCGGGAAGCAATGCATTTTATGTAAATCAGAAAAATAATTACGTGGAGGTTTTCGCAGGACTTGAAAATATTATCAAAATTTTCCGTGTGGATGCCGTAGTTGGATATCAGGGAACAGGCGGTGTAACGAGCGGGATCCGTATTGGTGCCGGAGGTTTATTAGGCGGAAGTTTGAAGGGTAACAGAGGCGGAAATTCGATGAGTTTTGAGTTTTAAGATCTTCAACAAAAAGAATAAGAGGGGTAGAGAGATAGCAAGGGCACGATGATTCAGTCATTGTACCCGTTGTGACTACTTTGTTTTTTTGTGTTTAACTTATAGTTTTCCACAGTTTCAGTAATTTTGGCGCGTTAATTTGGTTTGCCCTGCAAGCATCCAATCATTAAAGGTTTTTCGACTAAAGTCGGAATCAAATTAAGATCATCATGTCTGTATTACACAATCGCCTCAATCAGGCGGAGCTGAAGAAATTGCTGGCGCAAGAAACCGAGCCACGCATTACTATTTCCTTTTACCGTTATTTTTTCATTGAAGATCCAGTGTCATTTCGCAATGAACTTTACAGAAAATTTGATGCACTTAAAGTTTTCGGGCGTATCTACGTAGCGCACGAGGGTATTAATGCACAGTTGAGTTTTCCGCAAAGTAATGAGGCGCAATTTCGTGAAGCAATTGCATCTACAGCAGGACTTGCAGACTTAAGATTGAATATCGCACTTCAACATGAAGCGGAAGAAAATATGAGACCTGCGGGCGGGAAAAGTTTTTGGGTGCTTAAGATAAAAGTGCGTGATAAGATCGTTGCTGACGGCATTACCGATCCGGCATTTAATATGGCTAACCGTGGTAGATATGTAAATGCGGAAGACTTCAACAAACTCAGTGCTGATAAAGAAACGTTGATCGTAGATATGCGCAATCATTATGAATATGAAGTTGGACATTTTGAAAATGCGATAGAGATTCCGAGCGATACTTTTCGTGCCCAATTGCCAATGGCGGCGGAAATGTTGAAAGACGCAAAGGATAAAAATATCATCATGTATTGCACCGGTGGTATTCGTTGCGAGAAGGCGAGCGCTTACATGTTGCACAACGGTTTTAAAAATGTGTTTCACCTGGAGGGCGGCATTATCAATTACGCAAATAGCGTAAAAGCGACACCGTCCGAGAATAAATTTCACGGAAAGAATTTTGTGTTTGATGACAGGTTGGGAGAGCGGATCACCAATGAGATCATTGCGAAATGCCATCAGTGCGGCGAAGCAGCGGATACGCATACGAATTGCCTTAATGACGGATGTCACCTGCTTTTCATTCAATGTGAAAAATGCGCGAAGGAATATGAAGGATGCTGCAGCGTGGATTGTAAATCAGTTGCTGCAATGCCTTTGGAGGAACAAAAAGAAATTCGAAAAGGAATTGATAAGGGAAATATGGTTTTCAATAAATCAAGACAAAAAATGCCCGGACTACGGAAAAAATAAAAGGCCTTTAGCTATAGTAACAGTCATTTTTTTAACTGCTAATCGCCAAAGGCCTTTCATCAATTATAGAAATACGCCGAACTCATCTTTATGTGCGCTAAAATCCGTGGATTTCTTCACGCCTGAGCGGATCTTGTCTTCAGCAGTTTTTAGATCAGCTGAAATTCTCTCCGAGAACTGTCGGGCAATATTTCCCAGAATGCTTTGTGAGTTTTCCTCTTCTTCGGAATCTTCTGCAGGATGTTCATCGTCAAGCATTTTTTCAGCCTGAAGCACCGCAACAACAACAGCTCCTACAACAGCACCGGCGAGGATAGCCAATGCAACTCTTGTTTTACTCATGAATAGATTATTATTTAAGGTAAAAAAATCTTAAACAGGTCTGTTACCCGAGATAACCCTTAGCAACACCGCTACGATAGCAATGACCAATAGTATATGAATAATATTTCCCCCTCCCCATGTAGCACGATAGCCAAAAAAGCCGATTGCCCAAATGATAAGAAGAATTACCGCGATAGTGTACAATAATGATGACATGATAAAAAGTTTTAGGTTAGAAAAAGGTTAAATGAGTGTTATTTGTTTGAAACCAAATTATATGCCGGGGCGCAAAAACGATTGCGATAAGTGCTTTTCATGGTCTTTAGAAAACCTGCATTTGCTTAAATGCTGCATTTTATTCCCCAATATCTACTTTGGGATTTTTCTCAAAGCCTCTGTTATCATTTCAAAAAGCTGCGCTTCGGGGACGATCTTCGGGATAAATTTTTGTCCCGTGATCTGCTCGTATAATTCGATGTAGCGTGTACTGATCTCCGCGATCTTTTCATCTGTCATCTCTGGAACTTTCTGACCGTCCTTTCCCATGAAACCATTTTCTATAAGCCATTCGCGAACAAATTCTTTGCTTAGTTGTTTTTGCTTTTCGTTTTTTGATAATCGTTCTGCAAACCCGTCCTGATAAAAATACCTGGAAGAATCCGGCGTGTGAATTTCATCCATCAGATAGATCACTTCACCTATCTTTCCGAATTCGTATTTCGTATCAACGAGGATCAGGCCTTGTTTTGCAGCGAGCTGCTTTCCTCTTTCAAACAATGCAAGCGCATACTTTTCAAGAATGCTCCAGTCGAATTCGGTTGCCAATCCCTGTGCGATTATTTCTTCCTTGCTAATGTCTTCATCATGACCTTCATGTGCTTTTGTGGAAGGGGTGATAATGGGTTGCGGAAAGAAATCATTTTCTTTCATGCCTTCGGGTAAAGTAACACCGCAAAGCATTCTGCGGCCTGCCGAGTAAGTTCGCCACGCGTGGCCGGTCAGATTTCCCCGTACCACCATTTCGATGGCGAAAGGAACACATTTTTTCCCGATTGCTGCATTAGGAGCAGGTGTCTCCAACAGCCAGTTGTGGCATATATCGCGACATTTGTTGAGCATAAAAGAGGCGATCTCATTTAATACCTGTCCTTTGAAAGGAATAGTCCTCGGAAGGATCACGTCAAAAGCCGACAGGCGGTCACTGGCGATCATCACCAAAAGATCGTCGGAAATGCTGTACACATCTCTCACTTTTCCTTTGTAAAAACCTGTTTGTCCGGCGAAGTTGAAAGTACTCATAACACTAAAATACTCTGTTGTTTACAGAATATCGCGGCAGCGGCTTATTATCTATCAACAGAGGGTGAGAAAATAAAATTTTATTACAGATGAAGTATGCTTATTTTGCCGCCATATTTAAAACCAAAACAACGGATATGAGAAAGTTAACGGCCTATTTGGTTGCTTTGCTTATTGCCAACATTTTTACAATGTCGGCTTTTGCACAAACTACAACTATAAGCGGCAATGTGAAAAACAGTACGACCGGCGAAAAAGCAGGTGCTGTTTCTGTCACGATCAAGGGTTCAGACTCAGGAACTTTTACTGATGAGAACGGTCATTACAGCATTGCTGCAAAAGGCCTTCCGGTTACATTGATATTTTCATCTGTAGGTTACGCTACACAGGAAGTTACGGTAACTGCGGCGTCGGCAAGTACGGATGTAAATTTTGTTCCTGCCAATCAGTTAGGGCAGGAGGTAGTGGTATCCGCAACACGCGTGGCTACAAAGATCCTTGAATCGCCGGTTTCTATTGAGCGTGTGAGCGCTGCAGCGATCCGTACAGCACCATCCGCGAGTTATTATGATGTAGTGAGCACGCTTAAAGGTGTGGATGTTGTTACCTCTTCACTTACATTTAAAACGCCCACTACCCGCGGTTTTTCTTCGAGCGGTAACCTTCGTTTAAATCAGTTGGTAGATGGTATCGACAACCAGGCTCCGGGGCTTAACTTCTCTGTAGGCGGCGTAGTTGGTCTTTCTCAGCTTGATGTTGATAATATCGAATTATTGCCGGGTGCATCATCCGCACTTTACGGCCCGGGCGGTATGAACGGCACTTTGTTGATCAACAGTAAAAATCCTTTTAAATATCAGGGTCTTTCTGCTGAAATTAAAACAGGGATCATGCATACAGACAGTCGCGAAAGAGCACCTTCTCCGTATTATAACTGGAGCGTACGATTCGCAAAAAAAGTATCTGAAAAGTTTGCCTTTAAACTAACGGGTGAGGTTATCTCCGCAAAAGACTGGATCGGAGATGATTACAGAAATTACAAAGGATTGGCCGTAAGCGGTGCACCCGCTGCAGGTACCAGACAATCAGATCCGAATTATAACGGGATCAACGTATACGGTGATGAAACGACTACTGATATCCGTCCGATATTAGCCGGTATCGGAGCACCTGCTTCTTACCTTTCTGCGCCAATCAATGTGTCACGTACAGGTTATCTTGAAAAAGAAGTGATCAATCCAAACACAGTTGATTTCAAATTTACCGGTGCGTTACATTATAAGATTACCGATAAAATCGAAGCAGTAGCTGCAGGTTATTTCGGTACCGGTAATACTACCTACACCGGCAGTGATCGTTATTCTTTGAAAAATCTCAAAATTGCTCAGTATAAATTTGAATTGAACAATGCGCATTGGTTGATCCGCGCTTATACAACGCAGGAAAATGCAGGTGAAGCATATAATGCAACCATCACAACAAGATTGCTGAATGAAGCATGGAAAGCATCTCCGCCAAAAGCAAACAGTGCAGGCGTTATCGGACTTCCGGAAATCGCGGCATCATGGTATGGTCAGTATTCGATCGCATACCTTACCGCCCTTAATTCAGGCAGATCTCAGTTTGATGCGCAGAATATTGCCCGTGCTACAGCTGATGTGGGAAGACCTGCAGCAGGAAGTCAACAGTTTAAAGATATCCTGAACAGAGTAAGATCTGTTCCTATCAAAAACGGTGGTGGTCTTTTTGTAGATAAAACTGATCTGTATAATGTTGAAGGTCAATTAAACCTTACAGAATATACAGCAAAAGTTGCTGATATCATCATAGGTGGTAATTTTAAAAGATACGTATTGAATTCTGAAGGGACTTTGTTTGCAGACAGCGCAGGCACGATCGGCATCAACGAATACGGCGGATATGTTCAGGCAGGCCGTCAGATCATTGACCGATTGAAACTTACTGTTTCCGGCAGATACGATAAAAACGAAAACTTCGAAGGCCGCTTCACACCAAGAGCAACTGCTTTGGTAAAAGTAGCTGAGAACAAAAATATCCGTTTGTCTTACCAACAAGCTTATCGTTTCCCATCAACCCAACAGCAATTCATTGATCTGCAGGTAGGTGGCGGAACACGTTTGGTAGGTGGTAATCAATTGTTTAAGAACAAATACAATTTCGCCGGTAATCCTACTTATTATTATTCAAGTCTGCAGGGTACAAACACTCCCACCAGAGTCACTGATTTTAGTTTCAGACCGGAATCTGTTTCCACTTATGAGATCGGGTACAAAGGTCTTCACTTGAACGACAGATTATTAATCGACATCTATGGTTATTACGGTCAGTACAAAGATTTCATTTCACGTACAATTATTGTTCAGTCAAAAACAGGTGCCGCAATCCAACGCGGAGATACCCTGACAGGAAATTCTTTCTCAATACCTGCAAACAATTCGGAAAAAGTAAAAACGCACGGTTTTGGTGTAAGTATTGATTATAAACTTCCGAAGAATTTTGTGGTGAGCGGAAACTATTCATCAGATGACATAGGAGACGTTAAACAGGGCTTCTACAGCTACTTTAATTCACCTAAAAATCGTGTGAATCTATCGATTGCAAACAGTGCTTTCGGTAAAAGAAAACTTTACGGTTTTAATCTGACTTATCGTTATCAGGATGCTTTCAATTACCAGGGTGATTTCACCAGCGGAGATGTTCCTTCTGTGCAGACAGTTGATGCGCAGTTCAGCTTAAAATTGCCTTCTACAAAAACGATCGTAAAAGTAGGTGCTAATAACCTTCTGAATCAATATTACAGAAACGCTACAGGTAACTCGGTAGTTGGCGGACTTTACTATGTAAGCTTCGGATTTAATCTTTATTAATAAATAATATTAAAACTTAAGAAAATGATCACTATAAAAAGAATTAAAGGAGCAGCTTTACCGGCGATAGCAGCGGGACTTTTGTTCACATCCTGTAATAAAGATGTGAAGCAGTTTGATGCTCCGGTTGTGCCTGTATATCCTGCTTCAACAGGTTCTATAGCAAAAACGTTGGCAGCTAATCCTAACGACAGTCTGTATTACAGAATGGTCATCAAAGGCGGGCAGGTTGCAACGCTTAATGATTCAACCAGAACGTATACCATTTTTGCTACCGATAATAACGGTATGAAAATTTTCATCAACGCAGCTTCAGGGGGACTTATTCCTTTGACTGCACCCGATGCAACATTCTCCGGTTTTATCCAGGCGAATCTTTCTGCAGCGACATGCGCAGGATTTATTCAGTACAATACTGTAGGGCAGTCTTACCCGCTGGCAAGTATTCCTGCGGTATTCCCTAACTTTCCTTTACCATCTTTGATTCAGCTTGATCCGACTGCGCCGTTTGTAAGAATGCAGATCTTCCCGCAAAAAGGAACCCCGTATTCTTATGTAAACACTGTTCCGGTAACAGGTACGGAAGTAGCTGCAACAAACGGTGTGATCTATCACATGGCTACGTTGATCACAACTCCTTCGTTTCCTTCATCGCCTGCTACTTTAAAAACGATGATTGCGGCAGAACCGACACTAACTTATTATCGTGCGGCAATAGCACGTGCGGACAGTGGTTCCGTTAATCTCGGCAAGTTTGATTCATTGATGAATTACGGCCTTACAAACATGACGCTGCTTGCGCCTAATGATGCCGCGTTCCAATCATTTATCTCTCAACTAGTATATGCTAAAACATTCCAGTTGACAAACAGTGCGGCTATTGCAACTGCTACAGCAGCAGGCGCGGTTGCGGCAGGTCCGGCTTTCTTAAGCACGAACAATGTAACGACTGCTGATGTAAAAGGAATTATCGCATATCATTTCCTTTCTTCATTAACAACGAATACTGCCACTCCTTACCAACCGAACATCAGGGTATTCTCTAATAATATTCCCGTGAGTGCAACGCCTAAACTGATCTTTACACTTGTAAATAATTCAGTTGCAGTCCATCCGGGTGTGGCTGCGTTTACAACTTACATCGGTACAGGACCGGTGATCGCATCGCTTTCATTTGCGGGGTTGGGCAACTTCCCTACATCTTACACAGGAACTGTTCCGCCGCTTACTCCGGTATTCGGCGCACCATTTACAACTACTCCTGCAACGGCTGTCACTAAAGATAAATTAGCAGTAAACGGTGTCTATCATATCATTGATAAAGTACTCTTACCGATCAATCTTCCGTAATAATTATTGGTTTATAAAAAAACGGCTTTCAGAAATGAAAGCCGTTTTTTATTTTACTGTCCGGCTATTTTGAGATCTGCAAGTCTTTCATCTTTTATTTGCTTTTAATCTGCACAACGGTTTCCATTCTCCGTTATCCGCTACAGCTTCCCAATATTCTATAAAGCTTTCGCCGTCTGCGGAAAAAGAAATAAATGCCCTTTCCTTATCGCCGGAAAATCTCCAGATAATACCATCCTCAGAATGTACAAGGTATTTTCTGTGAAAGCCCAGGTTATCAAAATTATCTGCGGAGAGAATATTTCTTTCTGCATCATAACCGATAATGCCTGTGCCTACGTGACGAAGATCACCGAACTTTCTGTTCCACATTCCTACAAGAAAAAATTTTCCTTTAAGCCATTGATATTTTACGGTGCCCTTTACTTTTTGTTCGCCGGCTTCGGGAGCGGAAGGGAAATTCTTTCCTCTTACTTTCCATTCACCTTTAAAAATGTCTAAAGGTTGGAGTAAAGGATCGGGCTGCTTTTTATCAGGGTGTATGTTCTTTTCTTTCATGCTGATTTTTCGGAGAAGGAGCAAATTTTAAGCCGGGCAAAGGAGATTACATCTCTGTTTTAAAGTTGACATTTGCTGCACGGATAACATCTTAAAAAATACTACATTAGCAAAAAACATTTATTATGAAACAGTTGCTCGTTCTTATTGCAGTCATCAGCTTCCGCGGTGCCGGTGCGCAGGATACGATGAATTACTCGAGAACGGAGATCATCTACGGCAGAAAAGACGGTCTTGCGATGACTTTGTTCAAATTGCAACCTAAAGCAAATGCAAACGGAAAAGCCGTGATCAGTTTGGTAAGCGGTAATTGGATCTCAACTTATAGAAATGTTCAGGGGTTTGAAAGGTTAGCGGCAACTTTTATCAATTCGGGCTATACCGTTTTTTTAGTAATGCACGGCTCTCAGCCAAAATATTCCATCCAGGATGAAACAGGTGATATACGAAGAGCCGTTCGTTTCATTCGTTTTAATGCAAAAGTTTATCAAATCGATGCAGATCATATTGGAATAACCGGTTCATCATCAGGCGGGCATTTAGCATTAATGACTGCATTGGCGGATGACGTGATAAGCAAGACGGCGAGTGACTCTATAGACAGAATTTCATCACGGGTTCAGGCTGCAGCTGTATTTTTTCCACCAACAGATTTTTTAAATTGGGGCAAAGCTAATACCGGTGTGGATATGGTGGCCTTGAGAAAGTTCGGTGTGGCATCAGCATTTGATTTTAAGACCCTGAGTGACAGCACAGGGATGTATGAGCATGTTAAAAATGATGAGGAAGTAAAAAAGATCGCAATGGCGTTATCGCCGATTAACAACGTAAGTTCAGATGACCCTCCCGTTTATATATCACACGGCAACGCAGATCCTGTTGTGCCTTTACAACAATCACAATCATTGATCGAAAAATTAAAAGCAGCAGGCGTGAAATGCGAACTGGTGATTCATCCAGATGGCGGACACGGCTGGAAAAACAGCGAAGTGGAAGTGAAAGAGTTTGTGAAGTGGTTTGATTTGTATTTGAAATAAGCAATGGGAAATTAGCAATGGACAATGGATAACAGTCTGTAATAATTTGCCGTTGTCACCAACATTTGCCAATTACTTAATTACATTTTAGCTAAACATATCCTGAATCCAAGGAACTATTTTAAAAATAATAAACAAACTGTGCGTAATGATCGATGTAAAAAAAATATAGCGCCCGTTCTCTCTTGATTCAGAATCATATTCATGATATAATTTTCCGGTGTACAAACTTTCCGCTTTGGAAAAATAAAGATCATAACCGATGATAATACCGAGCAGTCCGAAAATGCCGAGCCAACCAAAGAATTGTTGCAGGAGAGTTGCTTCTTTTCCTTCCGCTAAAGATTCTTCTTCTTTTGCAATGAGTTGTGCACGACGAATGAGCATTTCATCCGGCAACAAATTCCGCTGCTGCAACTCTTCTTCAGCAGCGAGCAGCAGCGCAGGTTCCCACTGATCAGGCGTTTGTGTCATATACAACAACTGACCGTCAGGATATTCCATTACTGTTTCACGAAACCTGTTTTCCATGATCACTTTTAATTAATGATTCCATTTTATGCTGAATCAACAAGTGAACCTAAGATGAAAAACTGCCAAGTTGCCTCTTTGTGCCTTTATATTGCCCGATACGGCATGTAATTATTGTGAAGGTGCTAAATCAATTTGCCACTAAGGCACGAAGACACGATGAAAACTTAGTTATGCCGTTGCGCCCATAAATTAAATTTCCCGTTCCTGACCGGCAGGAATTCGCTTTTTTACTTAGCCCGCTCATATTGCGCCGGCCATGTGACCTGATCACCCAATTCGGCGGCAGCATGTATCGCAAAATAAGGGTCACGCAAAAACTCACGGGCCATGATGATCAGATCGGCCTGAGCCTTTTGAAGAATTTCTTCCGCCTGTTGTGCAGTTGTGATCATACCGACAGCACCTGTATGAATACCTGTTTCTTTTTTAATTTGCTCAGCAAAAGGAACCTGGTAACCCGGACCTGTGGTGATCTTTACCCCGGGAATGATTCCGCCGGAAGAACAATCCATGAGATCTACTCCTTTTGTTTTTAAAAGCGCGGAAAGTTTTGAAGATTGTTCAAGATCCCAACCACCGTCAGCATAATCCGTAGCAGAAATGCGCACAAATAAAGGAAGATCATGAGGCCAAACTTTTTGTATTGCTTCGATCACTTCCAATAATAACCGTATCCTGTTCTCAAAGCTGCCGCCATACTCATCTGTTCTTTTATTACAGAGCGGAGAAAGAAATTGGTGAATAAGATAACCGTGTGCCGCATGAATTTCCGCAATTTCATACCCTGCTTCAACGGCTCTCCGTGCTGCAGCTGCAAAATCTGTGATTACTTTTTGAATACCTGCTTTGTCCAATTCAGACGGTGCAATTTCTCCTTCATGAAATTCAAGAGGAGAAGCTGAAACCCCCTGCCATCCGCCGGCTTCGACTGCTATTTGTCTGCCGCCGTTCCAGGGCGCAGCCGTGCTTGCTTTTCTGCCCGCGTGCGCTAATTGAATACCCGGGACGGCGTTTTGTTTTTTAATAAATGCGGTAATGGCTTTCCATTTCCCGATATGTGCATCTTTCCAAATGCCGGCATCCGAAGGGCTGATCCGGCCTTCCTCGGAAACCGCTGTTGCTTCCTGAATGATCAGCGCAGCACCGCCAACAGCCCTGCTGCCTAGGTGTACAAGATGCCAGTCATTCGCAAAACCATCTTCCGATGAATACTGGCACATAGGGGAAACAACGATCCTGTTTTTTAAAGTGATACTTTTTATTTGGAAAGGGGAGAAGAGTAATGACATGAGCTATTTTTTAAAAAGCAAAATTAGTGTTTAAACAGTAGATGAAATGTATCTGTGTAATTATGCGGGTTAGAAAGATCATGATAATGTTTCGCTGATTTGGAGTAAGCTATTTCTATTTCATTCCATAATGCTTCCCTTTGCGCCGGCGCAATGTTCATTTGAGAAATGGCGTTTATGAAAATCGCTTTAAATATTTTTTAGGACAGGCCGTTATGAAAATTGTTTAGTTTTCGACCCCTTTGCTGCGGCTTCCGCTATCTCTTTGAGTGTTTTTTGCCTCGTCTCTTCCCGCGATCGACTACCATGGCAGCATACGCTTTACCGTTAGAATTTATTAAAAGTCAGCGCAAAATTTTTCCGGGCTTAATTATCTTTTCATACACATCAATGATCGAAGCATTCTCCAATACCACGGCATTAAAAACCTGTATAGCCGGTTTATCTTTTTGAGGGATCTCTCTGGTAAGAAAAGCAGTGTCAATACCGTGCACAACACCATCCATATCAAATACGGGGCCGCCGCTCATACCGTTTAGTGAGATATCCCGGGTGATGAATCCCACATAGTTTTGTCCGTTGGCTTGCATGGTGAATTCGTCTATTACAAATGTAGGCTGCCAATATTGTCTTACCAATCCCACATTGAGGTTGCCGCCCGCATCTCCGGAAAGCTGCGCAAGCGGGTAGCCGGAGAGGCAAACAGATGTTCCGGGTTTAGGTCTGTCCATTATTCTTTCAACAGGAACAGTACCGTTGATATTTACTTTTCCGAGAAAAATATCCCTGATCGGATCGCGATAAATTTCCGTGATCCTTTCCGGCGGATTTTGTACGTGGGACGGGATATTTCCGCGATATTCAAAGAAAGCATTTGGCGGCGCTTCTGTGATCACGTGAAGTGCAGTGAGAAAATGGCCCTGATCATCAATGAAAAATCCGGTGCCGCCTACGCCGATAGTGTGACTGTTTCCATGCTGTGTTACAAAAAAGACGGGAAAAACAGATCGTTTTATTTTTTCAATTGCTGTTTGATACATAGTATTTAATGCTTGCTGTGCGAACCGCAAATGTAGCGATCAGTTTTTCTTTTTGTGAAAGCGGTTGCAGGTTTTGGTTGAGGTATTTGATTTTACAGATCATCATCCCTAAAGTTCGTCCGTATATCAATAAAAAGAGACATCGGTAAACCGACAATAAAACTATAACAACAACGTAAGTGCTCCAGGATCCCCTATCAAGAAGTATAGCAAGTATTGCTTTCGGGGTAAGTAAATAAAATGCAACGATGAGTAAAAGGTTCAATGCGAAATCTATAAGATCAGCACCGATCCTTTGTAGATAAGACGCCGGTGTTTCGGGTGATTGCATATCTGAGAATATTGAACTTTTATCTTCCATATTTGTATGTATATCAAAATGAACAGAACTGCAACACTATAAAGGCAATATTAACTTACTGCTATACAATATTATTGAATATATATTTCTGTTATTGCTTTTGTATAATTATTCAGTGGCATTCGCACAATTTTCTAACCTGCAATCTATTTGATAAGCCTCCGGTAAATCGTTCTGTCGTTATAGTTCCGCATTTGTCAGTTTAAAAAGCGGTCTTGCAGAACAACCGGAATGATCGGATCAGACCGAAGTGGAATCGTGTGTGGTTAGGTTGACGTAGAAATAAGATAATACCTTAAAATACCAAGGTTTTTTTCTTCTCTAAAAAAAGCCGGTATTGAAATCGTTGATTGGAACAGGTATTTTTCAATTCCCAACTTGCGTAATCCCGGAGATGTCAGGGAAGATTTGCTTCATTAATTATTGGTTCTGATATCAGATGAAGGATGCTTCGATTTTCAAATACCGCGCTGCAGCTCTCTATCAAATGATCTTTAACCTTTCTTCCTCCAGGTCTATCTGATATAATTGCTGACGAATGATCTCTTCATCTACAGCAGGATCCTTATTTAGCTTCACCAAATATTTACGCTGAACTTCCAGCATTTCAATAAAAATTGCTTTTGTTTTTTCATTCATCATTTCTTCCTCACTTGCATTCGCTTTTTCCCCGAAGATCTTTAACGCACGTTCTATAGCCGGATGTTCGAACAGTTCGTTATCCTGTTTATTTTTCATGAATTGAAACATTTCCTGTTTCAATCCGCGTTTCATTTGTATCCTTGTTTGTTCGTCTTCTTCCGGATTACTGAAGTTTTCAAAGAATTTTGTTCTTTTGATAAAATACGGCAGCGTGAGTCCCTGCAAAACCAGCGTAAGTAATATCACCACAAATGTTATGAAGAGAATGAGGTTGCGTTGCGGGAAAGCCGTGCCGTCACTCATTGTTACGGGGATAGCAAGTGCCGCAGCAAGAGAGACAACACCACGCATACCCGTCCATCCGAGCAACAAAGGCATCAGCCAGATACTTCCGTTAACAGAACGCGGTCTCACACTTGGACGGAAAATGATGGTCGCCAACATCGCCATGTAAGAACTGATCATTCTTGCTAAAATAAGTACGCCCGTCACCAACACGCCATAACCGATGGCTGTGCCTAACGGAATTCCTTTGGAACGTAAACCGCCTACGATATCAGGAAGCCCTAAACCGATGATCAAAAACACTACGCCGTTCAAAATAAAAACAAAGCTTTCCCAAACACTGAATCCCCTGATCCTGCTCGCGCTGTTGAGAAATATCAATCGCCTCGTTGACATATACAAACCGCCGCACACTACTGCGAGCACGCCGGAACTGTGTAATTGTTCCGCGATCCAATACATAAAATAAGGCTCTATAAGCGTGAGTGCTATATCAGACGGTGCATCTGTAGGCAAGCGTTTGTGTGCCTGCACAAAAAGCCAACCCAGGATCAAACCGATGCCTGCGCCGCCTATCACCATCCACAGAAAACTTGTTGCGGCCGTTTGCCAAATGAATTGTCCGGTACCAACCGCAACCAGTGCGAAACGAAAAATGATCAGAGAAGACGCGTCATTTAATAAGCTTTCACCTTCTAATATTGCAGCTGTTGATCGGGGGATCTTTACAAATTTCATGATGGCGCCGGTGCTCACTGCATCAGGCGGCGATACAATACCTCCCAACAAGAATCCTAATGCGATGGTGAATCCCGGAATGAAATGATTGGCAACGATGGCTACAGAAAACGCGGTAAAGAACACTACTAAAAAAGCAAAGCTGCCGATGATGCGCCACCATTTTCTCATTTCTTTAAATGAGATCGTCCACGATGCCTCAAACAGCAAGGGAGGGAGGAAAATGAAAAAGATAAGGTCGGGATTGATCTTTACTGCCGGCAGCCCCGGAATAAAACTGATCACCAAACCTGCGACGACCAGCAAGATAGGATACGCTATTTTAAGTTTGGTGGCCCACATTTCCAACAGCACGATGGCGGCTACCATTGCCAGCAAAAAAGGTAAGATCGTATGCATGCAAAAATTGTTTAAGAAGTTCTATGACTTTTGTGCCAATTTAAACAATTTTTATTTTACCGGACTTATTGGATTAAAAGGGAGACCGATGATATTTTCTTTTTTAGATAAATTGCTAAAACGTAGATAAATCAACGCAGATCACTACATCCTGCCGTTACGGCCGGAAAATTACAGCAGGTGCTACTTACTATTTCATTTGTCCGGAACCTACTTGCTGTTTATGCCCGGATAAAACAATTATTGCAGGTTTTTTCTTCATGCTTACGGTTTTTTCGGCAGGCTTCTTTTTCCGATATATCTTTCAATTATCAATACAAGTACTATCCCCAAAGTATATGCAAGCATATCGCCCCATGAAAATGATGTTCCGATGATGATCCTTGCTAATTTGGAATGTTGCAGGCCGAGTACCTCAACGATCTTCAGGTACTGCAGAAATTCGATCGTATACGCAAACAACAAAACAGCAACGGCCGCTTTCGTAACAGAAATGTTCAGGAATGATCTTACAAAACAATAGATCAAAATAACGACGAGGAAGTCGCCGATATTCGGGCGGATAAATTTATCGTGAACAAATAATGCTATGAAGAGTTCCGTCAAAAATATCAGGACGGTTAAAATAAAATAGTGCATTCTAAATGTCAGCATAGAAAGTCGATCACAAAATGAATTACATTTTATTTGGAAGATATTTAAAAGTCATATTTTTTCCCGTATGACTACAACAGGCGACAACAAAGTGTGTTCTCAATGTCGCTGTTCGTTCTGCAACATTTTAAGAGCTTTCTCTGCTCTCATAAGTAGGGTGGCTTCCTGTTTTGCGCAGCCCACCCAATCACAATATTCGATCGTTATTATTCTTCAGGCACGCCTGCATATGTTCTGCTTCGGGAAGCGTATTGTTTGATCTGTCACGTATTTATGTGGTTGTAAGGTAGTAAAACAAAAGGTTTTTTTTTGATCGTTTTATTTTTATAGTCGGACGGAGACCGCCCGACTATAAAGAATTAAATTTCTTCAGCAAGCGGAAAATCAATTTCAAATCCTGTGAGGTTGTGTATGTAATTGCTGATGCTCTTATCGCCTACAACGATCACGACATCGATCATGTTTGCTTCGTCATAACCTGCTGCAAAAAAAGCGTCTTTACTTTCTTCAGTCGCTCTTCCGCGGTTATCAACTACAGAAGCCGTAAATTTTACCAAGGCATCGAGTTTGCTGTCGAATGACGCGGTTCCTTTACGGATCTCAATGATCTGCTCCTCTGTAAATCCGTTCATCTTTCCTAAAACGGTGTGAGCAGACTGACAGTAACTACAGCCGTTCAGCTGACTTGTCACCAGGTTGATCACTTCTCTTTCTTTGGCTCTTAATGTACTCTTGCGGTTTTGAAATGCCATATAATCCGCCAATGCTGTTTCACTTTTCGCAAAATAAGCATAAAGGTTTGGCACAAAACCCAGCCCCTTATGAAGGTTATCAAAGATCGCCTGATTGTTTGCGCTTACATCCTCTCTTGCAGGAACGGTAAAAGTTCTTTTTACATTAGTTGTCATTGTCTTTTATTTAAGATTATATTGTCGTTATTGACAATGTAAAAGTGCGCTGACACTCGCTGCAGAAAAATGATGTGGTTTAGGAAATTCGGTTGATATAGATCAACTCTTTTTAGGGACTTTTTTATTTCTTATTCTTGAAAGGAACTCAGTTGTCATACCTAAGTAGGAGGCAAGTGCGTATTGCGGAACACGTTGAACGATCTGCGGATATTTACTAATGAATTCTTCGTAGCGTTGTTCAGCTGTTTGTGTAAGAGTGGAAATGATCCGTTGCTGCATGAATGCAGCTGTTCTTTCCGCTCTGATCCGGAAAAATGTTTCAAATTTATGATTGGCTTTCTTTAACTGTTGTTCCTTTTCGTATGAGAGCTCCAGAATCGTACTGTCTTCCAGGGCTACCACAAACATGGTTGCGGGCTTCTGTAAAATAAAACTGTTGTAATCCGTTATCCACCAGTCTGCAATAGCGAACGCAATGGTGCTGTCCTGACCGTTGTCATCTACCACGTAAGCCCTGAAAGCTCCGTTCAACACGAAATTTCGGTTCTTTACAATAAAATCGGGCTGAACGATACACTGTCTTTTTTTGATCTTCACTTCCCGAAAAGCATCACTGAACATTACAGCTTCGTCGCCTGTAAGTTCAACAGTTCTGTTGATATAAGCTGTTATGATTTCTTTGCCTGTCATTTGCCTGTGCGCTTTCGCTAAGGTATGGAAAGAGAACCAGCATTGCTGCCAAGCCTGCTTACGCATACTTTCTGTAATTTTTTCGCGGTGTTTTTTTCCAAAAAAACTCAGTTCACCGATCACCATCTTGAGTGTCGGGCTATTAGCGATTGCTCTTAGATGATTCTTTGCGCTGTGGTTGGATATAGCGTGTGATAAAATCATTAAGCTCCGGGTCTTTTAATTCTTTCGCAAGGATCCCGGAGAGATACCTTAACGGCGTGTTGAATTGCATTGGCATGTTTTGATAATTCTATTGGACCCGGGATCAACGCAAGCCCCGTTTACCCTTGAGCACATACCATACATCGGATTATTTCGCAATGAATCCGAACACTCTGCAGCACCTCAAAGCATTTATCGGCTTTTAGGGATGACAGATCTATGGTATTCGCGGGAAGGTTTGAAAGTGCCGTAAGTGAAAGAACATGCAATGGAGAAAGCCTCGTAGGGTATAATAAAAAAGCAGGCAGAAAGAAACTTGCAGGCGTATCATTCATATTAAAAGATACGCCGGCAAATAAATTTGTTTAATCGATCGCTTCCCAAAGCTGGATCTTATTTCCTTCCATATCGATGATGTGCACAAACTTTCCGTAATCATAGCTTTCGATATTATCTACGATCGTAACGCCTTCTTTTTTTAATTCTTCCGCAAGTGCCTCGAGGTTATCAACCCTGTAGTTGATCATGAAATCTTTTGAGGACGGTTCAAAGAATTTTGACGTTTCAGAAAAAGTATTCCATGAGGTAGAACCCTTCTTAGAAGCATCTCCCGCATCGGCCCATTCGAAAGTAGCGCCATACTCACCCGCATCCAATCCAAGATGATTTTTATACCATTCTTTCATTGCATCAGGGTCTTTGCATTTAAAGAAGACACCACCGATGCCTGTTACTTTTTTCATGTTTTTGAATTTTATATTTTATCTGAAAATAGTTTTTTTTATCGCAGTGACGAATTTTTATTATTTCCGTAGTTCGGCTGCCGCCATCCGTGCACGGAAAAGGCGATAAAGGTTTTGTTCCTTTTATATTTCACTTGCCAAGAAGAGCGGGGTGCCTGATTAACCGGGGAGCGGCAACAATAAATGGCCGGGAGTTCATCGCCTTGGTGCGGCGAAATTATTTCTTTCGACATTACTGCCACCGGCTTTCAAACACAGAAGTTGCTTGGGTGGAGCCTGTGCACAAAAATCGGAAGAAGATATGACGGAGAATTATTTTAGTTAGAATATTACAGACGGCGGAATAAATGTTCAGCGGTCTCCTCGTTCACCGCAGCCCAATTGTGTGACGCCGATCATTCGCGGCAGACATGCTATCTTCCTGTATTGGTGTATGTATTTAAAGATCACGAAACGCTGAAAGATATGCTCAGCTTCTTAATATCTTCTCCATAGATTTTCCTTTTGCCAGTTCATCTACGACCTTATCAAGATAGCGTATATTTTGCATGAGTTTGTCTTTGATATCTTCAACGCGATAACCGCATATCACCCCGGTGATCTTTGAAGCATTCGGATTCATCTTTGCTTTTGCGAAAAAAGTTTCAAAGTCGGTTTTGTTATCCAGGATCTTTTGCAATGCCTTTTTATCATAACCGGTCAACCATTGTATAACCTCATCCAATTCTGCTATTGTACGGCCTTTCCTTTCCACCTTATTGATGTAATGGGGATAAACACTTGCGAAAGGCATTTTAAAAATATTTGTGTTTTGCATTGTTGACTCTGGTTTTTAATTACCCGGATGATGCGATTCCTACAATAACCAAAAGCACTACTTGGTTTTTAAAAATATTCCATCGATCGTTGCATTGTGTCCGAATTCACCCTCACATGATCCTTTCGTGTACCGTATACATGCAAAGCCTTTATAAAATCTTACTTCAAATTCACAGTCATCTGTGTCAGGCAATTTGTAAATGAAATGTGTTGTTGAGAGTTTTATTGTATCCTCCGGAATTTCGGCGATATTTCTCGCGGGTTCACCCGTTACAGCATTTATTGCAAATGACGCTCTTGAATCCGGGAGACGTGTTATATCTATCGCCCCCTGATAACCTGCTTCGCTGTATTGATAGCGATAGGTTCCGAAAACGTCTGCCAATGACGCGGCCGTTGAAACGGGATTTACCATGCTGTCTTTTTTCTGCATACTCAACACAAGTTCTTTTCTTGTTTTTGGCGAGAACCAGCTTCCGGTAAAAGTATTTTCTGAAGGCGTACCGGTAATAATTCCGGTGATATTTCCTGACGGCTCAAATTCCAACAGACGGAAACTTTTATCCTCTTCAATGGTTCCCAGGAGCGTGATAGGAAGTTTATCTTTTGTGTTGAGATATGTGATCTCTCCTGCAAGCAGATTACTGTCAAGCTTTGAATAATGAATGAACACCGGCGTTTTTCCGTTGAGTGTTCCGAACCAGCAAATCTCTTTACCGCCGCCGGTATTTGCGGTAGTTATTGATGATGTTGTTTCTGCAACAGCAACAGTGCTGCTTTCCGTTTTTTGCGGCTGACTGTTACACGCGATCATAATTAGTAAAAAAAGGAAAGCCCACCATTTCATGATGATAATATTTTCTTTTGCTGCAAACGCAATTACCAAACCAAAAAACCGTCATAAGACATTAACGATTCCCCGTGTCTCAGTTTAAGTTACCCCCGGCTTTTTTGTGTTGAAGTAACTTAATTACAATCTATATCATATCAATATCCATTCTCCTCAACAAACCGTCCGCTAAAGTGTAAATATGTTTTACTGTTCCGTCAAATATCAAATTGCCCTGCAGGTCTTTTACAATTTGATGCACCGTTACTTCAAATGTTCCGTTCGGGCGTTCGTTGATTGCCGTTGGGTCTACCTTCGGATCTATTTCCGACCATTGTCTTGTCCAATATGCTCTGATATCTTCATGTCCGGTCACATAACCACCTTCAAAGGCTTTGGGCCATTGCACATCTGCATGAAAAGCGGAGAGCGCCGCATCTATATTTCGTGTATTAAAAGCTAAGTAAGCTTTCTTAATGAGATCGTTTACGTGCATGCAATACGTTTTTTATCAATATTGAAATAAGATGACAGGTTGCAGGAAGATTGCTTCCTCATTATATTTCGGTACCGGCGAAGTGTCTTCGTAAACCCAATCGATCTCAGCGGATATAATGCCGACTCTGTCTCCCTCGTCCGGCGCTTCGTTGTGTTATTCGTTAGCCAATTTTACCCAACCAAACTTTGATGAATTGAACATTACAACTATTGGCATACCGATGAAGAAGAACAAAAAAAACAAGTGAAAATTGTTCATGTCGGTATGTGTAATGGTGTTTTATGGATTAGATAGTGAACAGGGAATTTTTGGATCTAAGCTTAAAAAAAGCTTAGGGCAGGAATTTAAGTTTTACTGTCCACATGATGATAAAATTTAAAATATGCAATAAATCTCACTTAAAAGTCTCCTGCTTAGGGGTTCATTTATTAGTCCTTTTAAATATATTTGCTTAACCACTGACTGATATTCGCTATTGAAGCCAATACTGACCATATTACTGCTTTTCGTATTGTCAAATGCTGTTTGCCAAAATAAGTACGACAGCATTTTTGCATTGAGCGGCGATCACCGCACATCTGCTTTATTGCGAATATTGGTGACCTGCAGGCAGGATGCGGTTGCTTTAACCAGAGTAAATTCGCTCATTAACGAAAAAGGAACTGATGCAGATAAAAATCTGAACGGGTTTATGGCGGCACTGCGGCGCTTCGACAGCGCATCCACCGCATACGAAAAAGCGGAGCCCGAGCTGCAAAGGTATTTGTCATTAGCCAAAAGATCGGGCAACCATTACCTGCAGGGGATCATGTACTTTAATATCGGCGAATATGCAAATGTGCATGAACATCACAATGAGGCATT
The DNA here is from genome assembly GCA_965247855.1 of Ferruginibacter sp. Taxonomy (GTDB): domain Bacteria; phylum Bacteroidota; class Bacteroidia; order Chitinophagales; family Chitinophagaceae; genus Ferruginibacter. The sequence goes on along the minus strand of CBDFHZ010000003.1, from coordinate 657,057 downwards.
TGAAAACAAGCTTTATGCATTAAGAGAATTGGAGACCGATCCTCAAAAACATTATTTCGGCGAGTATTGGATGCTGCACCAGATCGCTTCAGAGTATTACCTTTTTCACGATTACGATAAAACACTACAGTTATGCGAACCCATCTACAGTGCCACGCCCGCACCCGGCTGGGATACGTGGTTCATGAAGATCACGGGGAACCTGATCGGCATGTCGCATCTCAGGAACGGGAACACCGATTCTGCAAAAGCCTGGTTTGAAAGAACAAATGAGATGGCCGTTTCAAGCAATGATTCTGCATGGCAGGGGATAGCTATCGGTAATATCGGCAATGTGTATTTCAAAGAAAAAAAATATCCCGAAGCAATAAGCCATTACAAAACTGCATTGTCACTTTGCAAACCGCAGGGTTTGTGGGATAATGTTGCGGCTTTTAGCAGCAGTCTTGCGGATTGTTATCTGAGGACCGGCAACCTAAAGGAAATACCCGCTTTGCTGGAGGATGCAAAACAGGCGATAAATAAAGATGAGTATCATACGGCCGCTAATTATTCAGGCTTTTTTTCAGTTGCCCGTTCATATTACAAGACCACGGGCAATGCCGCTTTAGCATTGGAATATGCAGATTCTTTAGCCGCTTACACCATTAAAGACAATGAAGTATTTAATGTAAATAAAAAATTACAGGCAGAGGCGCAGCTCGCTTACGGGAATAAGGAATTGGAAAATGAAGTGGATCTGCAAAAAATAAAACAAAGTCAAACGATGTTGTATGGATTGTGCATCGTGCTGTTTCTGCTTACAGCGATCGGCGTGTTGCTCTTCAAGCGCCAGCAATTGACGCATCGTCTGCGGAATGCGGAATTGGAAGATGAGCGTTTAAAAGCCAAACAGGAATTAAGCATGTCTATCACAGAGATCCGTGATTTTACAAGGATCGTTCAGGAGAAGAATGACCTCATATTGCAGTTCATGGTCGAGATAGATAGATTGAAACAAAAGTTTACAGGTGATATGTCGAGCGGGCAATCAGCGCAAATAGAGCAGCTCAGGCATTGTGCGGTGCTAACTGATCAAGATCTTGCAAAATTCAATCAGCTTTTCGAAAAAGCATATCCCGGATTTCTTGACGGCCTTAAAGGAAAATATCCCCAACTCACGAAATATGATATCTGTTACCTTGTCTTCATAAAATTGGAATTGACTGCAAAAGAAATGTCTGCCTTGCTCGGGGTAAGTGCCGAAGCTATCCGTGAGATCCGATCTGCAGTGCAGGAAAAGATCCACGCAGAAAACTTCAGCGAAATAGAAAGTGTAGTTGCAGCATTGTAAAAGCGCCTGATGCTTAGTTTAAAAATAATCCGCAACCCGGGCTGCACTTCAAAGTTGATCACAGCTTTATTTTTCCTTGTCTACATTAACTGCATATCGGTGCAGTTCGCTTAATGCACTATTAAAACTGATGTTTGTCGCGAAGCCTTCACAATTCCTTTGTGTAGCCGCTGAAAATCATCAAAAGAAAAAGACTTTCATAACAATACAAATAATGTAAGGTCATGAAAGTCTTTTTGTAAATATCAGACGCGCAGATAAATAATTTCAGGTACTTTACATCTGTCCCATACCTTTAATTTCCTCTTCTGTCATTATCTTATATCCTTCAGGAATCGTCATATTAAATTCACTTTCGGCTGCTTCTTTATCATATTTTACAGCAACAAAATGGATCTTCATGCCTTTCGCTTCCGTTGAAAATTCAAGTGGTGTACCGATGCCACCGGTGCCGCCAAATTGCTGCTGACCCTGCAAAGAGGATTTAAGTTCTTTTGTTACCCATACCACTGTTTGGTTTCCGGTTGAATCAGTAACTACAACTTTTGTGCATTTGAATCCGAGGATATCTTTTGTCTCTGCAGTTATTACCGGTTTCGGCGCGGGACCGGTTGTTTCAGCGGCATCTGTCGCCATCTCGTAAGCTATTTTGCTACCCATTGCATCCATCAGCATGATACCTTTCTTCTTTGCAGCATCTGTAACAGTGGTCATTGTCATCATTGAACCCATTTGAACAGATGCTTTTGCTTTATCTCCCGAGAAGTAAAGATCCATTGTTGAGCCCTGCATCATCGAGATTGCCATCGCCATATCATCATTATCACTCGACATTTCCATCGAATATGAAATATGGCCGCCGGTTTGGGCCGTTGTTGTTATCGTGAACGCAAAAAATGCAACGATAAAAAGTAACTGTTTCATGAGTTTAAATTTGTGCAATAATATCATTTTTTAACCGGATAAACGGGCTTTGTTATTCACGTAATAATCGCACGTTCATTAGTGACCGGTATACAGCTGCTACCGACCTCCTGTATGGGATCAGTTCCGCCGGGAATTCAATCAGCATCAGATGATGTACAGGGGCCGGATCAACATCGATATTCGTCCGCGCTCATGCAAGCCTCTGAACAGCTGCGACACGAAAAACGGCTATAACTGACTGTAACCATCGTCTACAGTCCCGCAGCCTTACTTATCTTCTTAAAATCTTTTCCTTTTACTTCCTGTGATGTTATCGTTTTTGTTTTATCGATGTAAAGCAGTTCTTTCGTTTTAAGATCGAAGACCTGTATCACTCTTCCCTGATCGATCGAAGACATGAATAACGCATAATTTCCCGCATCTGCGGAATCTTCCAAAGCCATAATCTCTTCTGCAGCCATCACCTTATATTTTCCTGCGTAATCACTGAGTATTGATTCGGGAAGTGGTGTGATCAGAAATTCTTTCATCTTCTTATTTGCGGCGCTCATGCTGCCTCTGAAAAAAGCTTCTGCATTCGGATTGATATCCCATTTTTGCGTAAGTTCTTTCGGGATCAACAACGTTTTACCTGCGATACGCGAAGATTTTTCTTCTAAATATTTTTCATAGCCTTTTGTGCTTCCGTTTGTTTTCAGCCGGGTAAGCATATCATTCAGATTATAAACGATATATGGGATACGTAACAGCGATCCTTTAAACACATTTTTTGCCCTTGCATCAAATTCGAAGAAAAGCGCATTTATCGGAAAGTATGCCAGCACCTGATCAGGCTCAACTGAGCCATAAGATTCCGATCTTCCATATACGAAATAGGGAACGCTGCCGTTGCTGCCGCCTGCGGAATTTAATGCCATTATTACTTCCGGACCGAAGACAGGGCCATTTTTATCGCCGAATCCGAAAGTGTAAGGCGAGACCGTCCAGTAATTTTTAAATGCAGCTTTAACCCTGTCCGAAAAAGGGCCGGGATCATTGTACATCACAGCAACTTTTTGGCTGATCAGTTTCTCAACATCTTTTATTTTATGTGAGGCAAAAAATTGTGCGAAGGAAACAGCGGAGATACTGCAAATAAGCAAACACAAGCATACAGCTTTACGAAGTAATGAATTCATAGCGGTTAGTTTGTATAAAAATAGCGGATTGGTAATTATAAAACAAGGTAGTGAAAGGATCAAACTTTATTTCAGCTCAAATCCATAGCGCACTGCAGCTTCAAGCGCCTCAATATTGATATCTTTCAACTTTTTAAATTTAATGCAGTAGCCTGTCACAGTTGCCTTGCCGATCTTATCGCCATAGGTGGATGATAAATATTTTTTGTCTTCAATTCCAAGTACGTAAACAGAAATGCCTGTTGTGTTTGCACTTAATCCTATGCGATAAAATTCCTTTGTACTGCCGTCAGCATATTTTATGTTGTTTGCACCGTAACCGATATTAGGATTGGATACAACCTTTCCTTTATCGTCTTTGCCATCCAGGAACCACAACTTAGCTTTAGGATCTATTTTCAGGATCATGCGATGCAATGTATTCATGTCATGCTGCTTTGATTCTGGTTGTGTGGCGATGTATGCGGCGATCTGTTCTTTAGTATTCATATTTCATTTTATTTTGACATTGATTTATCATCAAACTCAATATTCCGGCCGTACAATTCAGCTAGCACCCGTCTGGTCTTGAGTATCGTAACATTTGCCCGATCTGAAAATTTACGGATAAAGCCAATTGCTTTTCCGGTTAGCTGCGCAACGCTTTCAGCCGCGGCATCACTTCCGCACCGATCAATTGTATAGAGCGCAACAATTGTTTGTGCGATAATCCTGCATTGTCCATTTGAAAAGTAAATCGATCGATGCCTCCCAGCGCCTTGCTGTGCGCAGATAATTTTTCTGCTACCTCTTCCGGTCCGCCCACAACCAACACGCCTTTAGGTTGGATCAACTGATCAAAATGTTGACGTGTAACCGGCGGCCATCCCCGTTCTTTTCCCAATTTAGTCCACAGCGCAGCGTAGCCGGGATAATATTCTTCGATGGCCTGCTCTTTAGTTTCCGATACATAACCCGGTGAATGCAGACCAACTTTCAGTTGATCCGGAGAAAAGCCGGCTTTAGCACCTGCTTCACGATATAGATCAACCAACGGACGAAATCTTTCCGTTGTTCCGCCGATCACTGCAACCATCAAGGGCAGCCCCAACATGCCGGCACGGATAAAAGATTGCGGTGTGCCGCCTACGCCGAGCCAAACGGGAAGTTTCTCCTGCAGTGCCCGCGGATAAACAGGCTGATTGTTCATTTCTGCACGGAAGTTTCCTTTCCAGGTAACGAATTCATTATCGCGGATCTGAAGCAGCAAATCCAGTTTCTCTTTGAACAGCGCATCATAATCATCCAGGTCGAAACCAAAAAGCGGATAAGCTTCCACGGCAGAACCACGCCCTGCAACGATCTCAGCCCTTCCTTTGGAAATGATATCGAGCGTGGAAAATTGTTGATACACCCGCACCGGATCAGACGTGCTCAATACAGTAACCGCACTGCTAAGCTTAATTCGCTTTGTTTGCGCCGCCGCTGCAGCGAGTATGACCGCAGGTGCAGAGTCTAAAAATTCTTTTTTATGATGCTCACCGATGCCGAATACATCCAGGCCCGATTCATCTGCCGCTGCGATCCTTTCGAGCAATTGTTCCATTGCATCTGTACTGCTGAGTGCATCGGTGCCATACATTGCCGATGCAAAACTATCTATTCCTATTTCCATCCGATGTGTTTTATGTAATGAATGTATTTACTTTAAACGCAAAGATAAAACGTAGCGGTTAGCTTATGCCGATGATCATCTTTAAATCTTAACGCAGGTCCGCAACCGGATTTTTGACAAAGCGAAGTATTGAAACATAACGGTGACGATGTTAAACTTCCGGAATGTGGATAGAACCGGAAGATGCCTGTAAAAAAGTAATGGTTGACGGCGTAGCCGGCGCGGGAGCGGGGTTGAAAGTATTTAAACATTTGAATTTACCCGGGCAGGCGAGGTTTGATTATGGTTTTGGAGACGTAGAATAGAAAAATACAACTTTCAATAATTTCGGTGTTCAGTCGAAATATTTCGGAGATGATCCTGCAACGACGCATAATCCAACGGCTGCAATAATGGTGGGGGTTAATTACAAATTTTAGTTACTGTGATTGTCTGATTTTAAAATAAAAGCATACTGTTAGTTCGGTTGAATCTTGATCTGATGAGTGTAAAACTTCATTCTTTATCAGGAATGAGATCTGTAAATGAACGTCGCTCTCCGCCTCCCGAAGCTGTTGTTTTCATTTTTTTTATTTCGACAAAATCGCCTGACCATGGGCTAAAAGAATAAACATCATATTTTGTTACACTGAAATAGTGACCGTCGGGATGCTCATTTCGCTTTGTAGCTGTCTGCATAATAATGTATAAACGATATTGCCCGTTGATAATATCCCCTTTTTTGAATTCTTCCCAATATAACCGGCCATACGCTTTTACACTGTCTGTTTCTTTAAGCCCTAAACTTTTTGCTTTTGAAAGCGCATCGGCATATTTTAACCTGAAACTGCCTTTCAAATTTTCCGGTATGCTTTCAAATCCATACCCCGGATTAAAAAAGCCATAGACCTTGTGATCCGGTAAAAAGTTTCCGTCTTTATCAAGCTTAAAATAAATATCATTGGAATAACCATGCGTACCTTCAAAATTTACCTGATAACAAAACAAAAAACCGGTCGGTTCATTGTTGGGCAGTTCTGTCCAACGTTTCATTTCTTTTTCATTGCATAAGTACGAACCGCCAACACTCCAAACGGTATGATCGATCAAAAAATGATAGCCATACATTTTGCTAAGCAAACTATCCGCTTTTATTTTTAATGCAGCCTGCAATTCATAGTAAGGATGTTTTTCCTTTTCATATACTATCCATTCGCCTTTATCGTAATCCTCTGTATAATCCAAAGTTCCTTCCCGTGTATAATATTCGGCTATACCTTTCGGATAACCAATACTGTCTGTAGTTTTGATACTTTTAATTTGAGTGGTCAGGTTGTAGTATCCTTCTTGTAAAATAACATCAGTGTGCTTTCGGATAGTTTTTATTGTTCTGCCGTCTTCGGTTTTTTTTCTTATCAGCATAACACTGTCTAAGCCAAGTGTGTCCGACTGATTCAGTTTTGCTTTTCGCAAATAATCATTTTTAAAATGAGCGACTTTTTTCATTTCCGATCTGCTCTGTCCGAAACAGGATGCATTGGAAATTGCGAAAAGAAAGATGAACAGGGCGGATCTCATGTAAGAAATATTATTATTGTTTACACAAACAGTACACAAGTTAGTTTGTGATCTAATGAAGGCTGATCACTTTTTCGATCGTCCAAATCCCTGCTGTATTTTTCCAGATGATCACAAATTTACTTGCGTGCGGCGTATCATTCGGTTCCTGATTATTGTGGAACAGATGTGAGCCCATTTCAACAGCGCCGTAGCCCGGAACGGGGGAGACTTCTAATGAACCTTTTACCAGCTCTCTTGTCACTTTTCCGCAGATATATTTTTGCGTGTTTTCCAAAATGAATTTTTTGGACGTATCCAAACCGGTCTTATCATGGTAAAATTCAATCTTATCGGAATAGAAAGCCGCCTGCCGGTTCAGATCGCAATTATTATAAGCCGCGAAAAAAGTGCTGTCTAATGCAGATACGGTTTGAAATAATTCTTTTTGCGCATCGTGGCCATATTTTTCCGCAGGAAGCCACACAGGCGATTTTTTAAGAATTCTAAGGACCTCCATGCATAAGCCGAAGCCCGGGTCTGTAACACATCTTACACCTGAAACGACACCGTTTTTGTCAACTACATAACTTGCCGAAGCAATGTATTTGCCCGGCTTTATATTCTTATCATAGGCATTGTTCTTATTTAAATTTGCATTGAGCGTATGGTAAAATATAGAATCATAAGGCCCACAGACGGATTCTATGACTTTCGCAGATATCTTTTCAGTCTTATCTTTTGTAAATTCCACAACTACACGACAATGATTTTGCGCCCTTGATTGTGCGTGAATTTTTGTAAGGAAGATCAGGCACAACAGCGCCACTATGATTTTTTTCATAAGCAGTGTGTTAATATAACGAACTTGGTTTGCATCAGTTTCGAATATAAATCTTTTCCCTCTGTCACAATTCAACGGCGTCGGGCATGAAAAAGGTTTCCTTATATATATGCAATCAATAATTTTCTGAACCGTCAACGCTCGACTGCAAAAAAGCAGGGCCGGTAATTTATTTTGCGGAGTTCCAAAACAAACACTCAGCGGAAGGACGATAGGGTAGGGGAGTGGAAAGTCTTTCTTCTTTGAAAAAGACATTTTTGCCCCGATAATTTATACGTAAAAGACGAAGGATGAACGAAGGATGAACGAATTAAAAACGAAGTATTATATTATGTTTATTTTGTTTCTATTTTACTATTTTATTATCTTTAACTTATTTAGCCAAGGACTCCTTATGATCAACTCAGGGTATGCCACGGGTAAAGACAGGAATAGCATAGGAATCAGATAAGAGTGAGATAAGACCTGAATAGGAATGGCGGCGTAGAAAGACAATAGAAAGCAGCATACAAGAAAAACTAAACACTTAAAAAACTTTTATGGCAAGATCAGATAACAACCCTTTATTGACGGGGCTCAGAGGCAGGATCGGCAACCTCATCTTTAAACAATATTCATACGGCACAGTGGTGACGCAGATGCCGAGCTACACTAAGAGAAAGCCGACGCCTTCCCAAAAGCGGCACAGAGATATGTTTGCTGCTGCCGTAAAGTATGCGAAGGCAGAAAAACTAAAGCATCTGATGGAACATGGCAATGCCGGGCTTGCAAAGAGTCAGGATATATATCATAAATCGATACAGGAGTTTATGCTTGCGGTAAAGAGAATAAGACAAAATGACGTAATCTTTGAAAGCTCATGGGCGGGCCTCACAGCAAAACAGATTTCGGCGGAAATGATCAGTCTGGCTACATCAATTGTTACAGGCGAATATGATAAGAAGCAGGCGATCAAAAAAGCTGAAGCGGTAGTGAAGAAACCGGCGGTTAAGAAAGGAAAGGGTTGAGGGGGATTAGCATAGCGGAAAGACCATCATTGGCGGAAGACCAACAAAAATAAAAATGTCAAATTGTGTGACAAGTTATCTTATCCGGAAACCTTTTAACGACTTATGATCAATAAATTAATACATACTACCATTTTATTTTTTTTCGTTTTTGTTTTGTGCGGCTGCTACACTTCGAAACAAGTTCGGCATAATCAAAAAGCAGCAAATAAAATCATATCTATGGAATACAATCCTAAGAATGATTCGTTCAAAGAATTTACCGGAATTAAATTGGGCTTTATGAAGCAATACGAAATTTCGGAAGTCACAGTTGACAGCGTATATCTTCACGGTAAAATTGTAGCCTATAAAACTCCTTTCACAAAAACAAATGAGCCAAAAGATACATTAATGACAATACCCGGATCAGCTGTGAATTTATATAGTTTGCAGAAAAATCTAAAAGGCAAAAATTCAATTTTGCGTGCCACCACAAACGCTGCCGGTAATTTCACCATAAAACTGAATAAGAGCGATCTGTTCTTTTTAGCATCTGATGAATATCCTTTCACGAATACTTTATATGAAGTGGTTTTGCTGAGTAACTTAAACTAAACGAAAAATAAAGATCATAACACTGATAGTCTATATTGGCAATGATGTAAATTAAAAAGTTTCCCGTGCGCACCGGATCGCGTCGGATGCACTATTACAGATATCCGTTCAATCAAAATTTCAGAGGCACAAGTTTGATGTTCGTTAGTCCCAGACTGAGTTTTACTTCATAAACTGTTTCGTCCTCTGAAGCAAATGATTTATCGTTGTTTTTATCATGTTGTCCCGTGATAAAAAGTATCTTCTCATCTTTAGAAAGTCGCCAGGCTGTCACATTAAAATCCAACGGAGAAACCCTTGTCAGGTTTTGCCCGCTTGTAGTGCAAATAAACAAAGATGTGGGGTCATCGTCATCTATCAGGCCATTGGTTAAAAATTCATCTGTTTTCACCAGCAGGATAATATATTGTTTTGTTATTGCACTGAAATAGGTTCCTTTCTGCAGACTTTCAAATCTATTAAAACTGATTTCCCCTGATTGGATCGGCATAAGTGCAATCGGGGACTGATCAAAGAGTTTAATGCTGCGATTTGCAGATGAATTAAAGAAGTAAAGATTGGTCCAAAAATTTCCTGCAAAACCAAACTGGCGGCCTACAAATTGCGACTTATTTGTTTTGTCAATTCCTGAACCTGCCACGTAGTTATCTGAACTGTCGATTTGCATCAGGTTTGAAAATTGCCTGCCGGAAGGAATTGTATTCTGCGATATTGCTGTTACTGAATAAGAGCAAAACAGAGCGAAGATGATTATGTGTTTCATTTATTAGTTTTTAGATTATGTACGAAAATCAGTGATTTACCATGTTAGGTGAAAGTAAATAATAGTTTCAATCGTTATTTATTTCAGAAATGATTTTGTTCAGCAAAACAAATAAAGGACCGGCGGATATATAATCTGAACCTTGCGTATCTCCATTTACTAATTTATGAATGTGATTTTGAGTCTCAATTGTGTAAACAAAGTCATGACCATCTATGATAGCCCTGATAGGAGTACTTTGAATCTTATCAAAATTTTTTAAATCAATAGAATCGTTTAGCTCTTGCCAAAAAGCAGATGAAGTCTTCTTTGTTGTCACTTTATTTTCACTAAAATGTGATTCCGAATACTTAATAGAGTCTTTAGTAATATCAAGGAAAAATGTAACCCCGGATTCAGCACCATTGAAAGAATATGTAACTCTGATAATAGTTAAGTCTTGCAAATTTCTAATAATCAAACTATTAGTCTCTGCATGTGTGTAATTACACATAAAGCAGAGGAAAAGAATTGCGGGATATTTAATTAATGTTTTCATTCGTAAGGGGACATTCAAATTAAAGGTTTGTAAACTTGCGCCTAAAGTCTGCGTTTACGTACTTACACGAACTTACAAATTTTATAATATCCGAGAACCGGCGCCTGCAAACTTCATTTTTTATTCCGGAAGTGCGTCAAGCTGGAGAAAGGTTCTGCCAGTTAAAATTTAAAGCTTCGCACTTAGGACAAGTAATATATTCTCCATTCAGATTATCAAAATTGCAGCGGTTACAATGTCCGTATATTGTATTAACATGAAGTGCGATATACTTCGCATCTCTGTGACTCATCGAATAATGAGTCATAATATATTTGATCAAATTAATAGGGGACAATTCCGCTTTTTTGTTTAGCGTATATTTCTCTGATTCCTCAAAGTCCGGAATTTCAATTCCTTCAGCCGGCAAGCAATGTTTGCATTTAATTTTCATTTGGATTGGATATTTGGTTGAGGAATTACTAATTGTAGAAACATAAAAATAGCGAAGTAGATGGCGAGACAAAGTTTCTCTTTTATTAAAAGTCCGTAGAAACAGTTCGCAAATGCTACGGACAGAAGGGCCAAGCGCATGTTATCTGTAGTTTATTTTATTTCCGATATTATTTCTCTAATTCTGCAAGAAATTCAGGAGTGTCAGCAAGCAACATTTCCCTGGAGTATTTCATTTCATCATCTAAATAATAGATCAAGGCATTGCTTAAATCGATCAATGCTACGGATATAAGTCCAATGCAAGCACCTGCAGCAAAATCTGAGCCCCACATAAATGAGATTGCACAGTCTTGATCAGTAATGCCAGGCTTTATCCACTCCGCATCATTTTCTGAAATTACAGACATAGCTTTTGCTACATCAGTTTCAAAATATGTTTCACGTCCATTGATGCTGCATTCGAAACCATCCTGATCGATAATTCCTTCGATACCATTTAATATTTTGAAATCATACCCAAGTTGTTGAATATGATTTTCTATTTGCATATTCGTTGGAATTTCCTGTTCTCTTAAAAATGCTACTTGAGACATTGACATGGTACGTGTATTTAAATTATGCCTAAAGTGACGGCTTTGCGAAGTACGGGAATCAGAATTCCGTCAGCTCCGCCAAATAACTAAGTTATGAAAACGGATGATTGTTTTGCCGAAATGTTTTTCAATTAACATTCGGCTCGTTTAGTGAAAATGATAGAGAGCAAAAGGGTAACTGCATTCCGTCAGCCCGTATTTTGCCAAACCGATGTGGCTGCATCCTTCAGGATATTGATTTGTTCCAATTGTAAGCTCTTTCAAAAATTCTATTCGCTAATTCCATTCCTTCCAATCCTACAAAATCATCCCAAACAGAAGTTGGAGCAAACCATACACAAATTTGTTTGAAGTCAGGGGAATTTTGATGTTTTAATTCATATACCTCATCTTTTAAAACTTCATAAAATTGTTCTGCAGAATCAAAAACTCCCGAATATCCTCCTTTTATTTCGGAGAGAATTTTTCCTGCCTGATCTAAATCATCAAACAACTCGAATAATTCGTGTTTTTTTAAAGTGTCAATTTTCTTCATTTTATCCAGAAGGTTATATGCTCAGCTATGTTCAGGGTTTGTGGCAGTGCTGTTTTTAGTGTCTGTCTGTAATTGTAACAATGAATTTGAAGACAAAGTCTCTCTATTATTATAAAGTCCGTAGAAACGCTTCGCTAATTCTACGGACAGGGAGGACTATAAAGCCCTTATTTAATCTCTATTATTTCCTGATCATTTTGATATATTTCATTAGCAAGTTTCACGATACCGGCATCTGTCAATTTATAATCTCTTTGCAGATAGTCAAGCAATTCTTCCATGTTTTCAAAGGATAAACTTGCCATATAATCTTGATATTTATTCTGCCAGTAGCGCCAGTCCATTGAAGTCTTAGACAAAAGAATCGCTGAATTTGTAAAGATTAAATCTAAAGGCATGGTCATTTATTAATAGCAACAGAACTAAGTTATGTAAACGAATGATTGTTTTTTCAAAATATTTGTCGCGAACCGTATGATTATCCGTGAAAAATCGTCAATGAATAAAAAACAACACTTACTATCATCACCATGAATATAAAACCCGGATCAAAAACGATTCACTACGCTTTAATACTGTTGTGTTTGTTTTTTACAGGCAAGTTAGCGGCTCAGCCGAAAAACAATTCACCTGTCAGTCTGAAATATGAAGTAAATGCCGTTGGTGATACTGTACTTTTAAATGTGAGCAGCGATCAAACAAAAGGCAGCTTATTGATTGTTGCGGGTATACAAGCTCTGAATCTGAAGGATAGTTTTTATTATCCGTTACTTGATACATCAAATTTATTTGTCTTAACAATTCCGCAAAAACTCGCCGGAGAAGCCATCTCTGTTAAGGCATTTTATTATCCTGCGATCTTTGAAAGTTCCGGCAAAGTGCTGTCAAAAAAATCCAACAAAGAAATAGATGCGATACTTATTACCGATAATAAAAGCATTTATAACCGTCCGATAACTGCAGATGAGAATCATAATTTCTCACTGCCTCCCATGGTTTTCGAAGACAAAGCGAGTTTGCTGTTTTATTATGCGGGGGATAAAAAACAATCACATCCAAACATTGAATTGTCCGTAAGACCAACAGCATCAGATTTTACGCATCTTATTTTCGATGACACTTTATTTAAGGAACAGGCGATAAAGCTGAATAACAAAAGGGTAAACGCTATTGATACGGCTAATAAGATCTTACAAAATAACCATGCAGGTCTTTTACAATCCGTTACCGTGCGGGCCGTTACCAAAACGGAATCAGAAAAGTACAACGAAAAAAACAGCACCGGCGTATTTAATGATGCAACAGAGAAAGTGATAGACTGTTTAGATAATAGTGATATTTTATCTTTTCCCGATTGCCTGTCTTATTTAAGAGTGAAAATACCGGGCTTATTACTGAACATTGATAAGTTTGGCGGAAGTGTTATGACGTGGCGGGGAAAGACCGTAAAAGCATTTTATATCGATGAAATTCCGGTGGATATGGAGCAGATCCTGGATTTCAACGTTAACGATATTGCTATAATAAAAGTTTACCCTCCACCTTTTTTCGGCGCGGGTCGTAAGGGAGACGGCGGCGGGATAGCAATATATTCCCGCAAAGGGGAATACAGTCACCCGAATGTAGGAGATAACAAATGGCTGTTTTCAATTAAAGGATATTCGGATCCGGTACATCGGCTGTTTTCGGGGAGTGGGTATTAAGGAATTTTCGTAATACTAAGTGATTGGATGTGTATGATTGTTGTTTCGTGTGTTAAGAAGAAAGGCTAAGAATCGCTTCGCTAAATCACACGGACAGAGTGGGGGAAGATAGGAAAGGCCAACATGTGTGGAAACTGTGAAAGACTCGAAGAAAGATACATTTTGTTTGTGTTTTAAAGCTCAATTCCAAGCCTCTTCTTTACGACATTTTTTATCCAATCGAGAACAACAGGATTATCCATTCTGACGAAGACACCGGAATTTGGAACCGGTCCTCCGCCGGAAGTAATTGCTATAATTGTATCGCCGTTTATAAAAAGTGGCGATCCTGAGTCGGCGACAGCAATAAATGGCTGATGTGATGAAGTATCAGGAGTTCCCATCAAATACAAATCATTTATAGCAATAACAGATTCAGGCTTCCATTTTCTTCTGACACCATCAATAAAAGAAAATTTAAAAGATGAATCTCTGATTTTATTGTAACCATATCCTACACCTAAAAAGGAAGTTCCTTCAGGTAGTGATCTAAACAAGAATGGTTTTGGAAGTTTTGCAACAGGCATTCCGGTAACAGGAGTGTTGAGAAATATGAGGCCGATATCCAGAAAATTGTTTGGGTTAGAAAGCCCGGTAGTATCGTTCAAACTTTTACTCCGTTCAATCAGGTCAGGATGCGTTTCTACATCGTTGATCCAGTCAAAAGGAATGTAATTATTTGTCTGTAAAGCTTTAGGTGACGCTGAAATAAATCCGCGACGATCCAATCCGTCCGGATAGCGTTTGTAATTGACATGTCCCGCGGTTAAGATAACTCTTGAATTGATCAGAACACCCGTTGCACGTGTCAGTATTTTACCCGTGGAATCCAAGCGCATTATTGCGACGACAGTATTATGAGTGGAGTCCGGTGTTTTTGCAATCAGAATATCCTGGCTGTAAGAAGAACCTCCGACAAAGAGTATTATCAATGACAAGAATATAAATTTTCTCATTTTATAAGGGTTGGAGTGTGATGATTTATTGCATTTGTCATTGTCCCGATTAAAGCTTTTTGCATTTGCCTGACTGCTGACCGGCAGGGGTTATATGCTGATATATCTGCACCCATTTGCAGATGCTGTTACGACTGATGCCGTATTTTGCCTGCAGCTTTCGGTAGCCACAGCCGGTTGCTAAATACTCCTGTACAATTTTGTCCTGTAAGTCCATTTTTAGGTGATTTTTAGTCAACCTATTTCAGGACGAGACACACTGCCGATGATTGCTTCAACGTCATGCCCCAATTGCACAAAACCCAATGTTGTAAGCCGTTATTGAGTAGGTTCAAATATATTTTTTAATTCATCGAAATAATAAATCTTGCTTTTTGAATTTTTTACCGGAACAATTGCCTTTCCTTTATAAAATCCACTGCAGGTATAAATATACATGTTACAACGATCTTTTTTATAACGAAGACTGATATAGTTTGTCTCATCTACTATATCATTGAAATTTTCATCCGCATGAGAAGAAAATTCATCTTCACTAAAAATGAGTTTCATAAAATTCTGTGCAGAATCGAATCGATAAATCTCAGTAGTTAAGTTTAGACCAGCTGTTCCACCAGAACCCATCTTTATAAGAATTTCCTTTTGGGAGTCACCACATAGAACATCAATGATCTTATAGTCCAATTCAATTCCGGGCCTCGACCAGGGAACATTGACGCCATCAGTAGGGATCTCATTACCAGTTTTCCCATCATAAAAGGTACCACTTGAAATACCTATACGATCTATTACGAAGTAATCTGTGATAGTGTCTTTATTCAAAGAAACCTTAATTACGTCATATGGATGGTCTTTGTTTGCAGTATCACTGATATTCCGGATTAACTTTTTCGTGTTTTCGATAAGTGTATCCAGCTTTTGTTCTTGGGGATTGGATATGTTATGGCAAGATAGAAGTAAAGAAAATGGAAATAGTATAAAAGAAATAGTGACTTTCATTATAATGGCTTACAACGGTACGGCTTGGCGATGTGGCGGCATTTGAAAATCGTCAGCCCGTAACCGCTGCTAAATTTATAAATAAAAGTTCATTGTTTATTCTACTGCTCAATGTTATTCGTCGGCTGGAACTGAAGCCCAATAGCGAACAAGAAGTTGAGCATATATTCGTCGCCCCGCCATATTGCCAAACCGCCTGTTGTGCGTTCGTTTTTGTCCACCGACAAAAATGAACGCAATGAAAATAATATTACATTTTCTATTCTCTTGATATTAACCACGATAATTGTTTGTCGGTGTCTGGCACTTTTAGTCCACGAATTGAACTTATGTTTTCAATAATGTCTTTTGCTTTATGTTTATATTTTAATAAAACAGATGCTGCAATAATTGAAGAACGTCCAATTCCCATTCGACAATGAATAACTACAGATTGTCCTTCGTCTATTTTTTTGGTCAAAGTGCCTATTAGTTTGTCGGTGTCGCCATTTTGTTTGGGAATATCTCTGTCAGGAATTGGAAAGTTTATGTAAGTGATATTTTTTGTCGTACAGATGTATTCTTCGTTGTCGAGTTTAAGGTCATAAATTTCATCTCTTTCAAGTAAAGAAACCAAAACTCCAACTTCGTTATTCTTTAAGTGATTTATTTCGTCTTCAAGCCAATCGTCGCCACGAGGTCTTGCCATAATGCCAATCCTTGCAGAATTGTCAAACTTGTGTATCCAATAAATATTTGTCGGCACTAAATGTTAGTTGTCTTGGTGGTAAAATGGAATTGTCAATTGGAAACGAAGGTCTGTTTAAAATGACGCACAACGGTTTAGGCTTTGTGTCAGGTGGGGAATTTGGAATACGTCAGCCCAAATATATAACAGAAAGCCACATTGAAATACAAATGTCCAGCCCATAACCGTCAGCCCCACTTGCACAAAACCCCTGTTGGTGGCTGGCGTGTCTTAGCGACGTTCAAATTACAGGTCATGTCAATTGTTTCGTCCATAAAGTGTTGCAACACCATCCTCTTTTGTGGCAAGCTGTATCAATTCTCTTTGAAAATTGTCAATGGCAGATGGCTCAACAATGATTTCTAATTTTATTTTATCCTTTTCTTCTTGTCGATAATGCGTTGAAACATTTTCTTCCAAATTGACTTCTACGCCTATGTGTCCTGCGTTGTCAATGCAGTAAAACTTCATTGCGAAATAAGAATAGCTATCTTTTTGTCCTGCAACATGTTTTAAAGGGTTGTCGTCTTTTGGATAACCTAACAAAGTTTTTGCGAAATTTCCCAATGAGTCGCTGGTGTCATAAACTTCTGTTGTCCCATAATACCTTCCATTTGATACTGTCACACGGAGTTCAAACATATCATCATCCTTCCAAATAACTTTTAGTTCTAAAAAGGATTTCCGATTGTCAATGTCCATAGTTACATTTTGTCTGATTTGAATTTAAAGCTGTGTCATTACGCTTGCCACCAACGCGGCGTATTGACGAAGTTGCGGTCGACTTTAAAGATACATCGGTTATTGGAGACGAGCAATTTTGTCAATACGGTGTTGTGTGCTGTCGGGAAGTATTCGACCGTTTATCCGTGTCGGATTGAGCGGAAGCAATTTGCGTCAATGTTTGATTGACGAAGTTGCGGAGCGGTCAGCTGTTGTCGGAGTGCCTTTGCTTTTTTTTGAGAAACAGTATCGTCGTTGCACCGGTGATTTTCACTGGATCCGGCGGAAAAATCTCCCGCTTAAAAGTTGGATATGCGGGTTTTACCGCCGACCTTCGAAAAGTGTATCGCCTTTGCGATTGAAAGCGAGCTTTCATCGACGCAGTCGTTCACTTTTCGGGCATCAAACTGCCGTTACAGCCTCCTGTGAAAATCACCGGCGAAACGACTTCAATACTTCAAAAAAAATCAAGGCGAACAAACAACGCAGCTGCAGATCAGGCAGCGGATTTAAGGGCGTTACGAGAGATGGCGTACAACGTTCAGGGCTTTATGCAGGTTGGGAATTAGAATTCCGTCTGCCGATAACCGCTGCTGATTGAAAATATGTTGATGAAGTTAAGTACATAAGCTGATAGATATTCGTCTGCTGGAACTGAAGCTGGGATTTGCAATTAGCTGAATTTACAATGTTGAACCCAACTTGCATAAAACCCAATGTTGTGTGTAGTTTATTCCGCCAGCTTTTTAAAATATGATTTTATAAATGTAGTGTCTACCCAATCTGTTTGCGAATAGAATTTGTCCAGGTCTGGATGCTCGTAATCCTCACTATTTAATAAATCATCTTCAGTCATTGTATTTGCAATCGTAAGTCCTAACTTGACTAATTCCTTTAATTTTTCTTGATTAGTATTTGCTGTTCCTAAGTCGTCGAAATATCGCAAAATATTTTTGATTTTAGTTTGTCCAAATATTTTTTGATTACCTCCAGCTGTGTCAATATACTCAATAGTCATACAGAGAATGATAATGAGTATTCCTTGCTTATAAAAATTTCTATCCACTTCATAAAACCATTTGTCTCCGTCTAATGTCAAATACTCCCAATAGCAACTTTGATATGACTCACTTGGAACGAACGAAGCATTAAGTTGAGTAGTGTTTTCGTCGAAAATCCACAGAATGTCCTTTTTTAATTGATTGAGTTCTGCCCATTCAATTTCCCTTTCTTCTTTGTCAAACGGCCTTATATAAATATTGGTAGCTGTCATTTTAAATTACACACAACGTTAGGGCTTGCTGCTGTGCTGGAATTAAATAACGTCAAGCACGGAACCAAAGCCCAATAAAATTACCGATGATGAATTTAAGTACAAATGCTGAATAGGAGAGTGTCTGCCGGAACCGCTGCTGATAGCGAACAAAAAGATGAGAATTTATTCGTCAGCCGGCATAGCAGCAAACCCAATGTTACAGGCAGTTTTGTAGGGTTCTCATCTCGTCAATTTTTAGAACCTTGGTCTTGATTTTTAATTTGTCATAAGTCTTTTCTGCTTTGTATTTACACCTGTCGTCATTAGTAATGAAAAAGTCGAAATGAGCAGCGTAAAAAGTATGTAAAGCATCGTCAAACATATTATTGAAGTGTCCGTCACTTTTATACCCTGCAAGGTCATACTTAAAGAAAACGTCAATTACTTTTGAGTATAGTGAATTGTCACTTGTTTTATTGTTTGGCGTATGTGCATCAAAAATGTCTGTCAATTCCAGATGCTTTGGTAAGTCTTTAAAACCTGAATTCACCGACTTAATTAATTCTTTGTTGTTTTTAATCTTATTAAGACTTGTCAATAAGTAAGTTCTAAAAGATTTGTAAAGTCCGTAATCGGATTTAAGCCGTGATTGAAAATTATAGATGTCCGATTGTAAAGCGAATTGATTGTTATGAATTTTTGAAAGTGGAAACATAATGCCGAACATCGGTTCAACATATCCTTTCTTAAACTCTGGTGGCAACGGAATGAGTTTATACAATTCTAAAGTCTGTTGCATCAATGGATAGTCTTTAAACAACTCATTATAAGAGATTGGTTCAAATTCCCATTCATCAACTTTTTCTTGGAAAAACTCATCTATGTCTCTGTAATGCCACTTAACATCTTTTTCACCCCAATACTGACAGACGCAAAGGTTATTGGTAAATGATTTGATGTTTGCTAAGTGTCCAGCAATGTATGTTGGATTTTTTTGGTATCCACGAAACAAGTCATTAAGATGTGCATTGGAATAAGCAGTCGAAATCTTTTTGTCATTTAACAAGTTGTATAAGGTCTGATAAAATTCTTTATCTGCTCGGTCTAACTTGTCAAGTTTTTCAAGTCGGTCAAAAATGTTTAAATCAATGTACGCTGTCATTTAAAATTGCCTGTAACGGCTACGGCTTGGCGATGTGGCGGTATTTGAAAATCGTCAGCCCGTTACCGCTGTTAAATTTATAAATAAAAGTTCATTGTTTATTCTATAGCTCGGCTTTATTCGTCGGCTGGAACTGAAGCCCAATAGTGAACAAAAAGTTGAGAATATTTTCGTCGCCCCGCCATATTGCCAAACCGCCTGTTGTACGCAGGCTTGGCTCGTCAGTTTGTCGATTTTATTAGCAATAATTTATTGTCAAGTAACCACAATTTGCTTGTCCCGCCTAAAAAATAATCTGGGTGTCCATGATAACTGCTATCACTTTTTACTAGCTCATTTTTAATATCATTGTCAAGCCAGTCAAAATTAAAACTTTGTTTGTCGAAGTTTGGGGAAACGTAATCAACTTATAATATTTATTCTTCAAATTTTTAAATGTCGTTGTGTCAAAATATAAAATAGCTTGTAAATAATTATCGGAAGGTCCTGGAACAGATATTCTTTCGTCTTGTCCTGATTTGCCAATAAACGTGTATTTGAATTTGACATGTGTCGGCTTAAATACTTTAATGTCTATTATATTGGTAAGCTTAGATGTGTCAGTCGAAATAGTTGTTGAAAAGTTTCCTTTTTTAGCCGTTTCATTGTCGACCTTGTCTTTATGTTGTCCACAAGAAAGCAAAAGGATAGTCGTGATAAGTATGTAGATTTTTCTTGTCATACAGTAAATGTCAATAGGCTTGCGTACAACGTATGTGTTTACGTACTTACACGAACTTACGAATTTTCTAACTATACTGATAATCAATACCCACACTATTCGTTTTTTTTATTGTTGAGGTGCGTCAAGCCAACTTATTGATTCAGTCGGTAGTTAAAAATAAAAGACGAACAGCTCTCACCATTCGTCTTAAATCTTTAGTCTTTTGTCCTTCGTCTGTTCTCTTACACATTAAACCTGAAATGCATCACATCCCCATCCTGCACCAAATATTCTTTTCCTTCAATGCGGAGCTTACCGGCTTCGCGGCAAGCGGCTTCTGAACCGAGGGTAATGAAATCGTTGTAAGCGATCACTTCGGCTTTGATGAAACCTTTCTCAAAGTCGGTGTGGATAACGCTTGCAGCCTGCGGCGCTTTCCAGTTGTTGCCGATCGTCCAGGCACGCACTTCCTGCACACCTGCGGTGAAGTAAGTAGAGAGATTCAATAATTTATAAGTGGAGTGGATCAAACGATCAAGCGCCGGCTCGGTCATCTTGTATTCTTCCATGAACATCGCTTTGTCATCCGCATCTTCAAATTCCGCGATCTGCGCTTCTACAGCGTTTGTCATTACGATCACTTCGTTGCCTTCATTCTTTACGGCTTCGATCAATGCCTGAGAGAATTTGTTCCCGGTGTGCATGGATGCTTCATCCACATTCGCAACATACAAAACAGGTTTATCTGTCAACAGAAAAAGATCTGCGATCGCCACTTTTTCTTCTTTGCTCAAACCAAGTGTAACGATATTTTTTCCCTGCTCCAAATGCGCTTTGCATTTTGCCAATACATCCACTTCAGCTTTTGCTTTAGGATCTGTCTTTGCCAGCTTTTCTGAACGGGATAATTTTTTATCAACGCTTTCCAGGTCTTTCAACTGCAATTCCGTTTCGATAATTTCTTTATCGCCTATCGGGTTGATGGGGCCTTCATCACGAAGGATATTATCATCTTCGAAGCAACGGATCACCTGAATGATGGCATCCACTTCGCGGATATTCGCCAAAAATTTATTTCCTAATCCTTCACCTTTACTTGCACCGCGTACCAAACCGGCTATATCAACGATCTCGATCTGCGTAGGAACGATACGCTCCGGATTTACCAATGAAGACAATTTATCCAAACGCGGATCGGGTACATTCACCAAGCCGGTATTCGGCTCGATGGTGCAAAAACGATAATTGCTCGCCTGCGCTTTCGCACTGTTGCTCACTGCATTGAAGAGTGTCGATTTTCCTACGTTTGGAAGTCCTACGATTCCTGCTTTTAAAGCCATAAATACAAGTTGACGGTTGACAGATGACAGTTGACAGTCGAATCGCTTTGTGAACAGTGACTTTGTGCGCAAAACGGAACTGAAAACTGCGTGTTTTTAAACGGCGGCAAAGGTAAGGAAATCAGGAAGAAGTTGACAGTTGACGGATGATAAGATAGAGTTGACGGTTGACAGGTGACAGTTCACAGCGATCGGCAATTAATTGAGATTTATATATTAATTTTCGATTTCATCGGAGACAATAAATAATAATAAACGAACACCTGTCATCCGTCAACTTTCAACTGTCAACTCTTTTTCATGGCTTTATCCCGCATATGGTCTGCATTTATACTTATTGCCATCGGCGTGGCCTGTGTAAAATTGTTCATGTTTCCCGACGGTAACAAAGCCATTTTTGCGAATATGGTTTCGGGGAAGGCGAGCGATACTGTAAAAGTGCGGATGATGGATTCAACTGCGGTGAGTCCGGCGATCGTTGAAGCGATCAACCTAAAAAAGATCGATACGACGAACGGCATTGCTACCATCAAATACGGTGCGGGCAAATATTCATCTTATAAAATTCAAAGTGCCGACGGTGTGATCGAGACCTGCAAAACAGCGGTAAATCTGAGTTTGGGGCTGATCGGAATTCTTGCACTATTCATGGGCTTCTTAGCGATTGCGGAAAAAGCGGGCGGTATCAATTTATTGAGCCGCATCATCGGACCGTTCTTTTCAAAGATCTTTCCGGATGTCCCCAAAGGCCATCCGGCAGTGGGGCATATGATGATGAACTTTTCTGCAAATTTATTGGGATTGGATAATGCGGCAACGCCGTTCGGTATCAAAGCCATGGAAAGTCTACAGGAATTAAATCCCGTAAAAGATCGGGCAAGCAATGCGCAGATCATGTTCCTTTGTCTGCATGCAAGCGGCCTTACATTGATACCGGTGAGTATTATCGCGTTACGTGCATCGGCAAAAGCGGCGAATCCCTTAGATATTTTTATTCCCTGTATGATCGCGACAGCCATTGCAACCATTGCGGCGATGATCATCGTATCAATCAAACAAAAAATCAATTTATTTCAGCCGGTGATATTGATGTGGATCCTCGGCATCTCCGCGATCATTGCAGCGCTCATTGTTTCTCTGAAAACGATGAATGCGGACGGTGTGCAGTTCTTTTCAAACGCCATCAGCAACGGCCTGATCCTCCTGATATTTTTGCTGATCGTAGTTGGCGGCATTTACAAAAAGATCGACATTTTTGATGCATTCATAAGCGGTGCGAAGGGTGGTTTTGAAACAGCGGTGCGTATTATCCCATACCTCGTCGGCATGTTGGTTGCGATCAGTTTATTGCGTACCAGTGGTACTTTTGACGCGATCATTAATGCAATGAAACATGTATTTGCAGCGATGGGAACAGATACACGATTTGTTGACGGTCTTCCGACGGCACTCGTGAAGCCCTTTAGCGGCGGCGCTGCAAGGGGAATGATGGTGGAAACGATGAACAATAAAGCATTGGGCGGCGCTGATTCTTTTGCAGCGAGGTTGTCCTGCATTTTACAGGGTTCGTCGGATACGACATTTTATGTGATTGCTGTTTATTTTGGAGCGGTGGGTGTGAAAAATACAAGGTATGCGGTGGGAGCGATGTTGCTGGCGGATCTTGTGGGTGTTGTTACGAGTATTGGGTTATGTTATTTGTTTTTTGGGTAGAGGAGAATGCCTGCGGCGTTGCCGGGAGAAGAAGGAGGAAAAAAGGGAGCCTGCGGCGCGGCTAAAAGTATCAATAAGAAAAGAAGAGGAAAAAAGGGAGCCTGCGGCGCGGCTAAAAGTATCAATAAGAAAAGAAGAGGAAAAAGGAAATGCCTGCGGGGCTGCTAAAAGTATCAATAGAAAAAAAGGTGAAATAGGAAATGCCTGCGGCGCTGCAACGAGAACAAGGAGAAAAGGAGGGAAAGGAGGGCCTGCGGCGCGGCTAAAAGTATCAATAAGAAAAGAAGGGGAAAAAGGAGAATACAGCGTTCATTGTACTCCTTTTCTCTTTGTTCTCCTAGCCTAATCCTTCTTGCCTTTTTTTCTTGTTGCCGCTTTTAGCTTTGTATTTGTTGTTGTCTTTTTTGCAGCAGCCTTTGGCACTCGTACCTTTTTTGTTGCAACTTTTTTTACAACAGGCTTTTTTGTAACAACACTATCCGTTGCGGGCGCAGCGCCTTCGCTGTCTTCCGGCATATCCGCATCAAAATAATGGTCAAATAAATTCACCAGATTTTTTGCTTTATAAATGTTTCGGGTATAACGGTTCCCGATCATGATGATCGTTGCGTCTTCTTTGAAAGGTCTGATAAATGCTGCATTGCTGCCGTGCCACCAACCATTATGAAAAATGAGTTTTTTACCGTCAGGATAAATATTCATATGCCAACCCAAACCGTAATTTTTTATGCCCGTTTTTTCATTACTGTACGGTGTATATGCCGCTTCCAGACTTTTGGCAGAAAGAAAAACAGTGTCGCTTAGTGCCCGATCCCAGGTGAGCAGATCACGTGGAGTTGTGTAAACATTTTTATCGCCGTACACCATATCCAAATAATTGTCTGCGATCTCTCTGCCACGCCAGTCAAAGCTTTTTGCTACAGACCTGCCGTCGCCTTTGTACCGGATAAAAGTATTTTTGAGACCGACCGGACCAAAAACATTATCCTGCATGAACTGCGGGAATGGTTTGCCGGAAATATTTTCAATGATCGTTGCCAGCAATGCATAGTTCGTGTTACAGTAATTAAAGCCGCGATCAGGAACACCAATATTGGTCAGTTCATTTTTATGATCAATGAGAAAACGTACCACATCATTATTGGTAAGAAAAGAATCTTTGTTCACTTTTGTTTTTGTCTTTTCAAAAAAATGATTGTAATTGGGGAGTCCGCTTCTGTGATCCAGCAAGGTTTTGATCGTAACACCGGGATAATTAAAACCTGTGATGTATTTTGAAACAGGATCGTCGATATTCAGCTTACCCTGTTCCTGCAGCTTTAGAATTTCCATCGCCGTAAATGTTTTGGAAACAGAAGCCACGTGCATCGGCGTATGCTCATTTACAGAATCTTTGCCGTCAAGATTTACGGAACCGGTGTATTTTTCAAAGATGATATTGCCGCCTTCCGCAACAATGATTCCGCCGTTAAAAACACCGTTCCGGAAAACGGTATCGTAAAACGCCTGCGTGCTGTTTTTTATGCGTTGAACTTCTTTTTCCGGGATCGCTTTCGGATCCCCGATCTTATAAACCGCTGTGGTATCGGCCGAGGCCGTATGTGTCTTCTCCTGACCGTGTGAGCAGGATGCAACGCCGATAGCAACCGCGAGGATGCAGGTATAGTGAAGTTTTAATCTTATCATTTTTTGCCTGAACGGTTTTACGCAGTGTGAAAGTTGAAAGTACAAACGTGAAATTATGACACTGTCAGCCAAGCTTGCCGAAGGCGGGTTAGTTTATCAGACAGGAGATTCCTGCATAACCCGGGTTCAACAAGCTCACCCTGACAACATTCATTTCGAATGTTGGCAATTCAACTTCATACAGCACCTGATTTTATACAACCCAACCAATAATAATTGCCGGTATATATTTGTGCAAAATAAGGGGTTTATTATGGCAGATAAAAAAATGACGAGTTATCCGAAGGAAAAAATCAATATTCTGTTTTTAGAGAATATCAGTGAAGTGGCCGTAGAGCAGTTTGTAAAATCAGGGTATGCGTCTGTAAAAAAACTCAGCGGTGCGGTAAGCGAAGCAGAACTGATCAAAGAAATTAAGAATGTACACATTCTTGGCATTCGCAGTAAGAGCCGGATTACGAAAGCTGTATTGCAGGCTGCCACAAAGCTTCAGGCGATAGGTTGTTTTTGCATTGGTGTAAACCAGGTAGATCTTGACGCCGCATCTGAACAGGGCATAGCTGTTTTTAACGCACCGTACAGTAACACAAGAAGCGTAGCCGAACTCGTTATCGGTGCAGCCATATTTCTCATCAGAAAAATTTCAGATAAAAATAAAGCAGCACATGAAGGTCGCTGGATGAAAGACGCTTCCGGCAGTCATGAGCTTCGCGGCAAAACAATGGGGATCATCGGCTACGGAAATATCGGCAGCCAGGTGAGTGTGTTGGCAGAAAGTCTGGGGTTGAAAGTTTTATTTTATGATGCAGAAACAAAACTTCCGCTCGGTAATGCGAGCGACAGCAAAACATTAAAAGAATTATTGCAACAATCAGATATTGTAACGTTGCATGTGCCGGAGATCGCATCCACAAAGGATCTTATGAATAAGCAAACATTAGCGCAATGTAAAAAAGGTGCAGTGATCATTAACTATGCAAGAGGAACGGTGGTAGATCTTGATGCGTTGCGCCTTTCAATTTTAAGCGGACATATCAGCGGTGCTGCTGTGGACGTTTTTCCCGTAGAGCCGGAAAAGAACGGTGATATTTTTCAATCCCCGTTACAGGATCTGCCGAATGTTATTCTCACGCCACATATCGGCGGAAGCACACTGGAAGCGCAAAATAATATAGGTATGGATGTGAGCTCAAAGTTGTTCAATTATCTTGAAAAAGGTATCAGCACAGGATCGCACAGTATACCCGGGTTGGCCTTGCCGCCGCAGGAAGGCGCACACCGGATCCTTCATATTCACGATAATATTCCGGGTGTATTGAGCGAGATCAATACATTGCTGAGTAAAAACAAAATAAACATCCTGGGTCAATATTTGAAGACCAATGAGCACACGGGGTATGTGGTGCTTGATCTAAATAAGAATCTGAGCAAAGCAGCAATGGATCTTTTGAAAGAAGTGAAGGGGACGAGGAAAGTGCGGATGTTGTATTAAAATTGTCCCGCAGCTAACACAGGTATTCACAAAATATTTATTTGTGTAAAAACTGTAGTATTTCCACGGATATTTTTGTCTCCCAACTATATTTCAGAATAATCGCAGAATAGAGTGGTCTGTAAATATCTGCGCTATCTGTGGGAAAAACATTCTGAATTTTCAATAATTATTGAAAATAAACTATCTTTGCGTCCTAAATGTAAGGTTATGAGATTAGTCATTATAGGCGGAGGCTTCGGCGGGTTAAGGCTTGCCAGGAAGCTCAATAACAGACCGGGTTTTGAAATTACCTTAATTGATAAATTCAATTATCACCAGTTTCAACCGCTGTTTTACCAGGTGGCAACGGCAGGACTTGACGCCAGCAATATTTCTTTTCCGTTACGGAAGGTGTTCCATAAAAGTAAGAACGTGCAGTTTCGCATGACGGAAGTGAAAGAAATTTTACATGCGCAAAATAAAGTGGTGACCGACATCGGCGAATTTGAATATGATCAACTGGTGATCGCAACTGGTGCAGATACCAATTTTTTCGGCAACGAAGCGATGCAGAAAAATGCATTGCCGATGAAGAGTACGATCGAAGCGATAGAATTGCGCAACAGGATCCTTACCAATTTTGAAGATGCAGCATCTACTAAAGATCCGTTGGATTTGCAACGTTTAATGACGGTGGTAGTTGTAGGCGGCGGACCGACAGGTGTGGAAATGAGCGGTGCCATTGCCGATATGCGGAGGTTTGTTTTGCCGAAAGACTACCCGGAACTGGATTTTGCAAAAATGAAGATCATACTGCTCGAAGGCTCAGCAAAAACGCTGGGCGTGATGAGTGAAAAGAGCAGTGCGGAATCTCAAAAATATCTGGAAAACCTTGGTGTACTTGTGCAAACCAACGCCATACTCAGTGAGTACGACGGAAAAACAGCCACATTAAAAGACGGCAGTAAAATAGAAACAGCGCTCGTGATCTGGGCTGCGGGGATAAAAGGAAATGTGATCCCCGGCATTGACCCTACTTTGGTTGTTCGCGGAAACAGGATCAAAGTAAATGCCCAATGTTTGATCGATAGTTTTTCAAACGTATATGCGATCGGGGATGTGGCGTATATGGAAGCAGATGCTGATTATCCGCATGGTCACCCGCAGGTAGCACCGGTTGCGATGCAACAGGCAGATCTGTTGGCGAATAACCTGAAATGGATCGCGATGAAAAGTAATAACGACCGCATTGAAAGTTTCAGTTACAATGATAAGGGCTCTATGGCAACTGTCGGCAGAAAACTTGCTGTAGTTGATGTTCCGAAGCCGAAACTGCATTTCGGCGGATTCTTCGCATGGCTGATATGGATGTTTTTGCATTTGATGCTGATACTCGGTGTGAAGAACAGGTTGTTCGTTTTCTTTAACTGGTTCTATGCGTATTTTACAAAAGATCAGAATTTGCGATTGATCTTTAAGGTGAATTATAAGAAGAGAAATGTATGAATGTTTGCCACAAAGGCACTAAGACACAAAACTTTCTGTCTTAGTGCCTTCGTGGGTATTTTTTCTTTTGTGGTTAAAAATATCTCATGGCATCTAAATTTCTTACAGCAGAATGGAATAATTTGATCATGGCTAATTACGTCATTGACCCTGCTGTGCTTAAAACATATCTTCCGCCGAAAACTGAATTGGATCTTTACAACGGGCAGTGCTTTGTAAGCCTTATCGGGTTTATGTTTGAGCAGACTGTATTACGCGGATTTAAAATTCCTTTTCATGTGAATTTTGAAGAAGTGAACCTTAGATTTTATGTTCGTTACAATGATAATGGTGTTTGGAAAAGGGGAGCGGTCTTCATCAAAGAGATTGTTCCTAAACATGCGATCACATTTGTTGCAAACACTTTATACCGCGAGAAATATATCACGCTGCCGATGAAACATCATTATCATGAAACGGATAATGAAATAGATCTTGGTTATCATTGGAAATTTAAAGGCGATTGGATGAAGCTGGAAGCCATTGCGGAAAAAGAAAATGCAGCGATGATCGCCGGGAGCAAAGAAGAATTTATTGCGGAACATTATTGGGGTTATTCAAAATATAATGCGCTCACCACTTTTGAATATGGTGTGGAGCATGAAGCGTGGGTGGTGCATAAAGTGAAAAGGTTTAATGTGCAATGTGATTTTGAAAAGTTGTACGGGCAAGGGTTTGCGTTCTTAAATAACGCTGAGCCTGATTCCGTATTTATGGCGAAGGGCTCGCCGATAGCGATTTTGGGGAAGCGGAGATTGTGAGCTTTAGTTTAGCTGCGGATTCGCAGATTTTAAGCAAAATTATAAATCACAATTGGAAAACAAGGCGTTTCGATTGAACGCCCGGATCTTCAAATTTTAAAAAGATAATCTGCGAATCCCGAAACATCGGGACGAGTACTGCGGCTAAACCAATAGTGCATAATCAATACAATATTTTAGCGGATGTTATTTTTAAGAATCGTTGCGCTCTGTTTTTGAATGCAACGGTCTCATGCGGCATTCGCTCGTCTATTATCAACTTTATTTCCGGGACGATCTCGGGATATTGTGCGGAAAGATTTTGTAACACAGTTAAAGAGAATGCTTTTACCGCTACTTTTTCCGTTATTGATTGAATGAATTCAAAACAAATATTCATCACATCTCCCTGATATTTTTCCGGGATCTCCGTGAATTGTAAAAGCCTTACAGTATTGCGTTTTACAGCGCCGTTTGCAGCAGGTTTCTGTACATTTTTAATGAGTGATGCAAAATGTTTTTTGATGAGCCTCGGACATTCTTTCACACAATAACTTAACGGACCGGAAGCAGTTTGTACGATCCGATATTCATCTGACGTAAACAATTTGAACAATTCGTCAAATCGTTTCTGGTCATCACCAATCCAGGCGACAATCCGATCGCAGCCCGCCTTTGAATATTTTTTTGCTATTTCTTCGCGAAGATTCATTTGTTTAATACATCGTACAAGGAAATGATCTTTGTTTTTAGTTGTACACCGGAGAAATACTTTCCTTCGAGTGTGATCTTTTTTATTTCGCCGGCTTTAAGGTCAAAGTAATTATCAGAAAGCATTCCTGTATCGGGAGAAAGATCAACGTAAACATATTTTGCATCAACATTACTTTGGATGGTGAACTGATTTGCATCAAGCCATTTTACGGTAAATGTTGGCTTTTGCAACTTCAATGTTCTTGGATAAACTTTATCCGTTGTTTGTTTAATGTCATCTCTGAAACCTTCTCTTACTGCATACCAGCCTGCTTTAGGCGCTCGGCTGAAATCGGTGATGCTCCAGCTTGTAACGGGCCAACAATCATTCAGCTGCCACAATAATGTTCCCATATTTTGCGGCTGATTGCGCTGTGTAGCGATCACATTTTTGAGAATGTAATATTGAACACACTGTGTGAGATACGTGTATTCTTCCAACGATAATTTTTGCAGCTTAGCAGAATCCAGAAAATATCTGTCGACGTAAAAGTTGAGTTTCTTAAATCCTTCATTTGCCTTTTGATGTGACTGAACTCCAGGAGAGGAGTAGCGTAAATCATTTGCCGGAACATAAGTTTTTATCGTGCTGTAATTCGGCATGGCTTGCATGCCCCATTCGCTTACGAAGCGTCCCGTGTGGGTTTCAAATGTTTCCCACGGTTCCAAACCCCACCACAATCCCCAATAATGGCTATCGCCTTCGGTGAAACTTTTCTGATTACCCCAACCGTATTTTGGCGATGAAGAAATGTATGGACGCCGACCGTCAAATTCATTTACCCATGCTTTCAGACTGTCTTCAAACAGCGTTTTGTAATCCTGCCAAACCTTTGCGGAGTCTGGGCCGTGGAGATTGAACTGATCCTGCCATCCCCAATTATGCCATGCTTCATCTATTTCGTTGTTACCACACCATAATACAATGCATGGATGATATTTCAATCTGGTTATTTGATATGCCGCTTCTTCTTTTACATTTTGCAAAAAAGCTTTATCCGCAGGGTACATGCCGCCGGCAAACATAAAATCCTGCCAAACCATTATCCCCAAAGAATCACAGAGATCGTAGAAATAATCATCTTCGTACACGCCGCCGCCCCATACCCGAAGCATATTCATATTGGCCTGCTTAGCACGAATGAGCAATTTGCGGTAATCCGCTTTTGTAACGCTTGGTAAAAAGATATTCGCAGGGATCCAGTTAGCGCCTTTTGCATAGATTGGTTTACCATCTTTTTCGAAATAAAAAGAAGTGCCAAGTGAATCTTTTTCCTGAATCAGTTTCGCAAAGTCATCACGGTTACTCCATTTTGTTGTTCTTCGTGTTGAAGATCTTGTTCGTGCCGATCGTATATAAACTTTTTTCCAAATACCACAGCCGATATATTTTGGACCCCAATCCCAGCCAAATTGAAATTGAGCTTTACGGGCATAGACACGATTGTTATCCGGTAAAACAAGCGGCAATCTTTTCGCAGCCAGGGTGTTAACTGTCTTCACTGCGGAATGGAAATAAACACGGATATTATTTAAACCCTGCTTCAGGTTACCAAGAATATCTATTTCCCATCCCCTAAACATATTGTTGGTTTTTTTTACCAACTTGTTGTTTACAAAGACATCAGCGTATGTATCAATCCCGTCAAAATTCAAATCAAAAAAGCTGTAAGTTTTAAGGTCATCAGTTATAATAAAATCCAATCTATATATCCAATCACAACTGTCAATCCATTGCAAGTTCTTTTCATTATCTGAAAAAAAAGGATCAGGGATTAATTTGTTTCGATAAAGATCTGTGTGAACTGTTCCCGGCACAACAGCAGGATACCACTTATTTGTGCCTGCTTTGGAGAATTCCCAATGTTGATTTAATTCCTGAGAAAAATCCTGTGCAAATACATTCAGACTACAAAACAAGGTTAACAGAGTAAAAAACTTTTTCATGACCAAATACTTTTCAGTTTGTCAATCATGTTTTTTATTTCTGCTTCGTTGAGTTCAACTGTTTGCAATCGTTCGTTCATCAATGAATTGGTAACGGTCATTTTACTTTCGCTGTTCTTTCTGGCAGAGCTGTGAAACTCAACAGCGCCGGTCATTTGCGCAAGCTCAATGATATTGTCTGCACGAACGCCGCTGCCGGGCATGATGATGATGCGGTCGTCTGCAAGCTCAATTAATTTTTTAATATTTTCCGCGCCTTCAGATGCAGTCGGGTGAAAGCCGGAAGTAAGTATTCTTTCGCAACCGGTTTCTATAACATCTTCCAATGCTTTCGCAGGATCGATCACTCTGTCAAATGCACGGTGAAAGGTCACACCCATCGGGTAAGCCAGTCTCACCAACACAGCACAACGCTTTTTATCGATTGTTGCATCTTCATTTAACAACCCAATCACTACACCTTCACAGCCGAGATCTTTGCAGAGTTGTACATCCGCTTTCATGATCTCAAATTCTTCACTGCTGTAGAGAAAATCCCCACCGCGTGGACGAATGATGGGGTAGAGTTGAATATCCAAAACTTTTCTTGCTGCTTGTATAAATCCGAAAGACGGCGTTGTGCCGCCTTCGCCGGGATTTGCGCAAAGCTCGATGCGGTGTGCGCCGGCGGATTGTGCGGTGATGCAGCTTTGGATGTTGAAGGCGATTGTTTCTAATGAGTAGTTCATGGTATAATTATTTCACACAAAGGCATAAAGAGCGCACAAAGAACACAAGAAAAAAAACTTTATCCTTTGCGCCGCTGTGTATTCGTGGCGCCTTTGTGTGAAACTTATAAAATGTATTTCGATTTTATGATCTCATTCTGGTTATCCGTCTTAATGCTGTACACAAATCCTTTTTGGATAGCATACGCACCATGTTCCCCTTTTTTATTCATCGCCAAAAAGCCAACCTGTAAAGTTTTTGCTTTTTCACGATCGCGGTTTACGATGCGCTCAACGGCTTTCTTACAGGCATTCTCCGGAGAATAACCCTGACGCATAAATTCCACAACGAGGTGCGTACCGCAGATGCGGATCACTTCTTCACCTACACCGCTGCTGGTGGCTGCACCTACTTCATTATCTACAAACAAGCCTGCGCCGATGATCGGTGAATCACCTACACGTCCGTGCACTTTGAAAGCCATACCACTGGTCGTAACACCGCCGCTGAGGTTGCCACTGCCGTCCATCGCAACCAATCCCATGGTATCATGGTTGGGTCTGCCGTCGTCGAAAAATGCAGGAGCGAAAGGGCCATGCTCGCCTTTTCTGTTTTCAATATTTATGACCGGTTTGTATTCGTTTTTCTTCAGCCATTCTGCGTATGCTTTAATTGCATCATCGGATAATTTTTTCGGCTCAAGCGGGAAACCATTTTCCAATGCGAACTGCTGAGCGCCTTGTCCCACAAGAATTACATGCGGTGTACGTTCCATAACTTTTCTTGCAACAGAGATCGGATGTTTTATTTGCTCGATACCTGCGACGGCACCGCAGTTAGAGTGTTCATCCATGATGCATGCATCGAGTGTTACGATCCCATCGCGATCCGGGTAGCCGCCGAGTCCAACGCAACAATCAATTTTATCTTCAATGGAATTTGCGCCCGCTTCAATGGCGTCAAGCGCTTTACCGCCGCTGCCGAGGATCTTCCAGGCTGCTTCGTTTACCGCCATACCGCTGTCCCAGGTAGAGATCACGATAGGTTTTTGCGGGACAGGAGCCAGTGCTGACGCTTTTGCTAAGGGAATGGCGGCAAGGCCGAAGGAGGAAAGTTTGAGAAAGTTTTTGCGATTCATGTGAGAAGTTTATGAGGGGTTAAAGTTAGGGTGTCGTATCAAATTAACCGCATGCAGGATCACGCCTTAAGGCTTAGGTTTATTGCGAACGCCTGCGGCGGCGGCAAGGAGAACAGGAGAAAAGGAGAACAAGGGTAGCCTGCGGTACTGCTAAAAGGAGAAAAAGAAAAGAAGCCAAAAAGCAGAGAAGGTTTCCCGCAGTGATAACGGGGGAAACAGAGATAACAGCATTGTGCCCGCCGTCACCTTTGTGTTTGCTGCGGGAAATTGAATATTTAACGCTGACAAATGATGATCAATGATATGACATCCGCAGCTCCAACCCCTTAACTATTTTTTGTAACTTGCACGATATTAAAAAAACAGAGCGCTTATCAAAGAAGAAATAAGCGAAAAAAATTATGAGTAAACAACACACACCGGAAAAGAAGAAAAAGTCTTCACAAACGGAAACATTAAAAGGAAGGCTTGAAATAAGCCGCAGCGGAATGGGCTTTGTGATCGTGGAAGGCCGCGATAAAGATGTAATGGTAAAACCGAATGATTTTGGAAAAGCATTTCACGGCGATATCGTAAGGGTACAGGTTTCCAATCCGCAGGATCGTACAAAACGCCCCGAGGGAAAGGTCACCGGGGTATCGGAACGCAAGCAAACAGAATTTATCGGTAATGTATCAGTGAATGATAAGTCGGCATTTTTCATCACCGGCGGGAATAACCCGATGCCTGATTTTCATATTGATTTCAGCAAACTCAACGGCGCAAAAGACGGCGAAAGGGTAGTTGCTAAATTTATCAGGTGGGATAAGAGCGATAAAAAACCTGAGGGCGAGATCATCTCAATCATGCAGGCAGAGAACGAAGGAGATATGGCGATGAAAGAAATTCTGATCAACGCAGGGTTTCCGATCGCATTTGATGCCGAGGTTTTGAAAGTAGCCGATGCGCTTTCGCCGAAGATCACCCGTGAAGAAATGAAGAAGCGTAAAGACTTCCGGGATATTCTCACCTTTACTATTGATCCTGTTGACGCTAAGGATTTTGATGATGCTATTTCAATCAGAAATTTAGATAACGGAAATTACGAGATCGGTGTGCATATCGCTGATGTGAGCCATTTTGTAACCCCCGGAACGGCTTTAGATAAAGCTGCTTACGACAGGGCTACCAGTGTGTATCTCCCGGATCGGGTGAATCCGATGTTGCCGGAAAAGATCTCTAATGAACTTTGTTCATTGAGGCCGAATGAAGACAAATACACGTTCTCCGCAGTATTCCAGGTAAACAACCGTGCGGAGATCAAACATCGCTGGATCGGCAGAACGATCATTCACAGTGACAGGAGATTTACGTATGAAGAAGTGCAGGAGATCATTGAAAAGGGCGAGGGGGATCACTTTAAAGCGATCCTTTTGCTGAACAGTCTGGCGAAGCAATTCCGCAAAGAACGTTTTGACAACGGTGCGATCAATTTCTCTTCTACAGAAGTAAGATTCGTATTGGATGATAAAGGAAAACCGATTGGCATCACGGTAAAAGAAAGTAAAGATGCACACAAACTCATTGAAGAGTTTATGCTGCTGGCTAATAAAGCGGTTGCAGAATATGTGTCTAAGATAAAATCGAACGGTGAACCTATCCCTTTTTCTTACAGGATCCATGACGTGCCTGATGAAGAGAAGTTGAAGCCGTTTGTAACATTTGCAAAGAAGTTCGGTTATACCTTTGATATGAAAGATGAAAAAACGATCGCTAAATCTTTCAATGCGTTATTGGCTGCTGTAAAAGGGAAACCGGAAGAACATGTATTGTCTCAGCTGGGGATCCGCACCATGGCGAAAGCAAAATATACCACGGATAATATCGGCCACTACGGTCTTGGTTTTGAAAATTACTGTCACTTTACTTCGCCGATCCGCCGATATCCGGATGTGATCGTGCATCGTGTGCTGCAAAGCATCATCGATAAAAAATTGCTGATCGATAAAGCGATGGAAGAAAAGAATAAACACTGCAGTGACCGTGAACGCTCGGCGATGGAAGCAGAACGTGCGGGTAACAAATACAAGCAGGTGGAATACATGAAGGATTTCCTTGGTGATGAATTTGACGGTATCATCTCGGGTGTTTCTGCATTCGGTTTTTGGGTAGAAACTGTTGAACACAAATGTGAAGGATTGGTAAGTGTGAAAGATCTTTCTGCGTATGATGATTTCCGGCCGGATGAAACCGATTATTCTTTGGTAGGCCTTCGCACGGGACAAAAATTCCGCATGGGTGATAATGTGCGGATCAAAGTTATTTCGGCAAATTTGGATAAACGCCAATTGGATTACGAATGGGTACCGGTAAAAGGAAAAGATCAAAAGGCGAAATTAGAAAGTGATAGAGTGACGAAGAAGCCTGCTGCGAAAGGAACTAAGGCTGCGCCGGTTAAGAAGGCGGCAACTAAAGTTGTGAAGAAAAAAGGCTAGTGAAGGCGAGGAGAACAAGGAGAAAAGGGGAATAAGGGATGGCCTGCGGCGGCGCTAAAAGCTAAAGAAGAAAAGAAAAAGATAAAATTCAGCACGGCGGCGCAAAGACATTTAGTAAAACATTTTACGTTTTAGCCCTTTGTGATAGAAAATTAAAAACTAAGCACTAAACACTTAGCTAAAAACTACATGCGTTCATTTCAGGAATTTTCTGATCAGTTTGAAAAACGTTTTGATGTTCGTCATTTCCCCGAACATACGCCTACACTGTATGATCCTGCACAATACATTCTCAGCATCAGGGGAAAAAGGATCAGGCCGGTCTGCGTATACCTCGCCAACGAATTATTTGACGAAGTAACCGATGATGCTTTTAATGCTGCGGCTTCGATAGAATTATTTCACAACTTTAGTTTGATACATGATGATATCATGGACAAAGCGCCGCTTCGCCGCGGGCAACAAACGGTGCATGATAAATACGGCGAGAACACGGCATTGCTTGCGGGCGATGTAATGTTTGTAACGGCGTATGAATATTTGAGTAAGATCAGCGCAACTTACTTACCGCGCAGCATTCAAATCTTTAATAAAACGGCGAAAGAAGTTTGTGAAGGCCAACAACTGGATATGGATTTTGAACAACGTGAATCGGTAAGCTTTGATGAATACCTGAACATGATCACGCTCAAAACTTCGGTGCTTGTTGCGGCGAGCCTGAAAATGGGTGCTGTGCTTGGCGGCGCGGGATTAGGCAGTCAGGATCATTTGTATGAATTCGGCAAAAACCTCGGCATCGCTTTTCAGGTACAGGATGATTATCTCGATGCATTTGGCGACGCTTCGAAGACCGGCAAACAACAGGGTGGTGATATCATCGCGAATAAAAAAACATTTCTTGCAATACATGCTTCCGAAAATGCTTCTCCCGAAGCGAAAGCGTTATTAAAGGCTTTTGAGCAAAGCAATGCGCCGGATAAGGTTGAAAAAACATTATCCGTTTTCCGGGAATGTAAAGCCGACGAATGGGCGACTCAGCTCAAGGAAAAATATTTCAACCTTGCATTAAGCCATTTAGAAGAAGTGGCTGTTCAATCTCCGCGAAAAGAAAATTTACGAAAGCTTGCGGAGGAGTTGATGAACAGAGAGAAATAAGATTTCAACACAAAAGTCACTAAGGAAAACACAAAGTGCACAACGGTTTATTTGCGTTCTCTGTAAAAAACTTTGTGCGCTTTGTGTTTAAGCTTCTGCATTATTCGTCATTTTTTCTTATTTTACTTTCTTTAAAACCTTAACTGCATGAGTAATTCTTTATTCAGAAAGAAATCTATCAATGTAATTTTAAAAGATGCTGCCGAAGGATTAGGTGACGGCCATGGCGGCGGATTAAAAAAAGTCCTTGGCGTAAGGGATCTCACCTTCTTCGGCGTAGCCGCAGTAATAGGTGCGGGCGTATTTAGCAGTATCGGTAAAGCCAGCTACGACGGTGGCCCGGGAGTTATTTACCTATATATATTTACAGCAATTGCCTGCGGTTTCGCGGCATTGTGTTATGCCGAATTTGCAAGCACGGTGCCGGTTAGCGGAAGTGCGTATACCTATTCATACGTGGCTTTCGGAGAAATATTTGCCTGGATCATCGGTTGGGACCTTTTGATGGAGTATGCAATCGGAAATATTGCCGTTGCGATAAGTTGGAGCGATTATTTTACAAATCTTATGGACAAAGCGGGAATGCATATTGCAAACTGGCTTTCTATGGATTATTCCACGGCACATTCGGGTTTTCAGGCTGTAACGGATATGCTTACACACGGTCAAACCTTGCAACAGGTAGCTGCGAATGCAGACAATGCCGCGATACTTTCACAATATGATGCGTGGACAAATGCACCAACACTCGGCGGTCTTCATTTGATCATGGATCTTCCTGCCTTTTGTATTGTAGGATTAATTACAGCAGTTGTTTTTGTGGGAATTAAAGAAAGCCGTGCTTTGAGTAATATCATGGTGATCGTAAAACTTTGCGTGATCTTCTTAGTGATCGTGTTGGGCGCTTATTATGTTCACCCGGAAAACTGGACGCCGTTTACGCCTAACGGTTTCAGCGGTGTATTGAAGGGAGTGTCGGCTGTGTTCTTCGCCTATATCGGCTTTGACGCCATTTCTACAACCGCAGAGGAGTGTAAAGATCCCCAACGTGATCTACCTCGCGGAATGATCTATTCACTCATTATCTGTACCATATTATATGTGCTGCTTGCACTTGTGCTTACCGGCATGATCTCCTATAAACAACTTAATGTAGGTGATCCGCTTGCGTTGGTATTTGAAGCGAGAGGATTACATTTTGTAGCGGGTATTGTAGCAGTAAGTGCTATTATCGCAACAGCGAGTGTTCTTCTTGTGTTTCAAATGGGACAGCCGAGAATTTGGATGAGTATGAGTCGCGACGGCTTACTACCGAAGATATTCTCAAAATTGCATCCAAAATATAAAACGCCTTCTTTCTCTACGATACTTACAGGTATTGTGGTTGCTGTACCGGCGCTTTTCCTTAATCTTTCTACAGTTCTTTCACTTACAAGTATCGGAACGCTCTTCGCATTTGTCTTAGTGTGCGGTGGGATTTTAGTATTGAACAACATGCCTAATAAACCTGAATCAAAATTCCGCGTACCATTCCTGAACGGAAAAATAATTTTGCCTGTGATGTTTGTGGCTGCGGTTGCGATTATCATATACTTCATACCGGACTATTTTAAAAGTATTTTCACTTTGGACACATCGCCGATGATTTTGTTTTGGATCGTGTCACTTATTGTAACAATACTGACTTTTATGAGAAACTATTCGTTGATTCCGGTATTGGGACTGATCAGTTGCTTTTATTTGATGGCACAGGAAACGCATCTTGTTTGGTTACGCTTCCTTGCTTGGCTCATTATCGGTTTGGTAATTTATTTTCTATACAGCTACAAGAACAGCAAGTTGTCGCCCTCCAATCAATCTCCGTCGGCAATAGAAGATCAAATTGAGAATCAGGCTTAACGGATATTTCAAAAACTATATTAATACGGAAGCCCTGCGCTTCCGTATTTTTGTATAAAGAAGATCAGATATAATGAAATACGAAGTAGGAGATAAGATAATTGTGCTGCAAACGGACGAAGAGGGAAAGGTAATTGAGATCATGAATGAAAAAATGGTGATGATAGAAGTACGCGGCGTAAGGTTTCCCGCATATATGGATCAGATCGATTTTCCCTATTTTAAAATGTTCTCGCAAAAGAAAGTCGTTACGCCGAAAAAGATCTATGTAGATGATATCAAAAGAGAAAAGAAAACTGTAAAGAAAAAAACAGGCGACGGTGTGTTCCTTAATTTCATCCCGATCTTCGACAAAGATATTTTTGACGACGATGTGGTGGAAAAATTAAAAGTGTATCTCGTTAATCAGAATGAGGAAGGGTATAATTTTAAGTATGACCTGATGTTTGACGGACAAAGTTCGTTCACGCTGGAAAGTGCCGTTGATGGTTTGTCGGAATTTTACCTGCACGATGTAAGCTTTGAAGACATGGGCGAAGCACCGAAATTTGAATTTGAATTTTCGCTAACCATTCCCGATAAAAAGAAAGCGCCGGCAAATGAAGTGTTCTTTAAAATGCGCGGCAAACAATTATTTAAAAAGATCGAAGAAACGCAATTAAAGAACGAAGCTTCTTTTGCCTATGAATTATTCACGCACTATCCTGAGAAGATCGATACGGAAAGAGTTGATCTCAGTCGACTTGGCAATGCAGGATTTCGCGTATATGATGCAGGAAAGATCAAAGATCATTTGCCGCCGGCCCGCTCTGTTGTAGATCTTCACATAGAAAAGATCACTGATCATTGGAAATTGTTATCCAATTCGGAGATCTTATCCACGCAGGTGAATGAGTTCGAAAAGTTCTACGAACTATCTGTGGCGCATCATCAAAAAACACTTATTATCATTCATGGCATTGGAGAAGGTGTACTGCGTGAAGAAATTCATGAGCGTTTAAAACTTAAGAAAGATGTAAAATCTTTTGTGAATCAGTTTCATCCTTTGTACGGTTATGGTGCAACAGAGATCTTTTTCCGGTAAGTAAAAGTCACATGCCAAAGCCAAAAAGTAAAAGGTAGCCCTGCGCATCCTTTGCGCCTCAGCGTATCCTCATTATTTTATTTTCTTCACCGGAAACGCTTTCCATGCAATAAATACAGGCAATGCGATCGTAACGAGAAGCACCGCTGCTAATTGCCACCAATGGAAAGGAAGGTATTTGTCCTTGATCCCGCGGAACATTTCAAACTCGATCCCGAGAAACAATAACATGATCCCGAGGTTTAAAAAACGCATCATTTTTATCCCCTTGCGGTAATATGCCGGCGCATTTTCTTCGGTAATACTTTGAGGATAGTTGTATAGTTCCGGATAGCGAACGAGTGTGTTCAGCAAAAGAAATATGACCAGCGCAATTGCGGGCATGATGAAAAGAATACTTTTGTCGCTGTAGCGGTTTGGATTACCATCCGTTCCAAAATGTGCGGGAATGATCTGCGGTGAATTCTTATAGATCCAGAAATTAAAGACGATCAACAGTATCAAAAAAATGATCGTTATAAAAAAGACGACCTTATCGATCTTGTCTTTTTCAATTTTTATACGCGGACGATTGCTCATCATATTTTTTCAGTTAGTAATTTCTCGGTTACTGTTTTGCTGAGCGTTTCGCTTGTCTTCTTGCCGTAACTCACCGTCATGCTGCCGTCGAAAGGCTCTATAGAGACCACTTTTAATATCAATCCAAGATGTAATCCTCTGGTATTTAAAAAACGAAGAAAATCTTCTGAAGAATGCGTTACTGCTGATAATTTCACTTTGTCTCCGGCCTCCTGGTCAGATAATTTTTTATACTGTACCCATTGGATCTTTCCGTTCCTGTCCGGTATGGGTGAGCCGTGCGGATCCACTTTAGGAAAGCCCAGTAACTCATCCATTTTTTCGAAAAATAACGGCGATTGCAAATGCTCTACCTGCTCTGCGATCTCATGTACCTGCTCCCATCCGAATCCCATTTTTTCCACGAGATACATTTCTGTAAGCCGGTGTTTGCGAATGATGAGTCCGGCTTCTTTCTTACCTTTATCTGTAAGTCTCACCGGTTTGTAACTCTCATAATGAACCATTTTTTTTTCTG
The DNA here is from genome assembly GCA_965247855.1 of Ferruginibacter sp. GTDB lineage: Bacteria > Bacteroidota > Bacteroidia > Chitinophagales > Chitinophagaceae > Ferruginibacter. The sequence goes on along the minus strand of CBDFHZ010000003.1, from coordinate 616,098 downwards.
CCAGCTTCTTCACCATGCTGTTTACGGAAGGCATTTTTATCTCCAGTTCCCGGCTAAGTTCCTGCACGGTCACTTCACCTTTGTCATTCCCAAGATTGAATAAAGCCTTCAGGTAATTTTCCTCCGCATACGTGTTCATAGAACTAAGGTAGGAAAAAATGGAATGAGGAGAGATTCGCGGGTGACACGGATTGAGCGGATGCAACCGGTCTTTTAAAAATACGCCTTAATCTGCCATATCCGTATCATCCGTGAGTCTTTTAGACTAATTTCGCCCTCTATCAGCCGGCTATCGTTCCGATTAAATGCGGAAAGGAAAGTCCGGACAGCAAAGGGTAATACACCGGTTAACGACCGGCTGGGGGTGTTATGCGGAGCATGTCGAAGCAGCGCCGTCAAGAGAAAGTGCCACAGAAAATAACCGCCATACTTCGGTAAGGTAAGGGTGAAAATGTGAGGTAAAAGCTCACGGCAATGAATGGTAACATTTGTTGCGGGTAAACCTTGTATGCTGTAATGCCACATAAACTCCCGTCCTTAACAGGGATAGGCGACCCGCTTATTTTCGCTTCGGCGAAGCAGGAGAGGGTAGGCAGCTGGAGTTTCACAGTAATGTGAAAACAAGATAAATGATGGCCCTCCGATCTGATCGGGGAACAGAATCCGGCTTATGGCTGATAGTTTTTTATGAGTCAGACAGCTTTTTTGCTGTCAGACTCATAAAAATATTTTGTACGCCGGCGATGTTTCTTTCCTCATCATTTGTCCCGCTTTCCGCTGCAAGTCCTCGCTGCGCTGAAGCGCCGCTTCGGGCTTTTCGCTGCAATCGGGCGTAGAATTTCAACAGTATGTCATTCCTCAGCATTTACAATTCGATAATCTGTTTAATAATATTAACTTGTTATCATTGATCTACGAATAACTAAGTACTAAAAAATAAACACTAAAAACTTTCTCCATGACCATCGCACAACAAATGCTCGCTGAGCTCGAACAGGAATCTATCGCAACAAGAAAGATCCTTGCAAATGTTCCTACCGACAATCAGGATTGGCAACCACACGAAAAAAGTATGAAATTCATTCCGCTTGCACGCCACGTTGCAGAAATTTATGGCTGGTCAAAAGAAATCGTTGCAGACGATGAATTGGATTTTGCAAAGATGGATTGGACGCCTGTTCCCGTAAACAGCACGCAGGATTTATTGGACATGCTGGATAAAGGTCTCGCAAAGTCAAAAGAGATCTTAGGTGCTGCAACCGATGAAGACATGCAGAAACCGTGGACAATGCGTCAGGGCGAAATAATATTTTTTACTTTGCCTAAAGCGCAGGTAATGCGTACATGGGTACTCAATCATATCATTCATCATCGTGCACAACTCGGTGTGTATCTGCGTTTGCAGGGAATTGCAGTACCCGGAACTTACGGGCCGTCTGCAGACGAACAAGGATAATTGCTGTGAGATGTAAGAATTAAGATGTAAGATTTTGTTTCCCGTAGGTGCCACTAAGCGCTACGGGAAACTTTTATGAACGGCTTATCATCTTCGCCACGATCTTATCGATCGGCAGTGTCATGCATGTTTCATTGAAATCTTTTTGATCAATGAAACGAAAAGTTTCGATTTCTTTAGTTTCATCATAAATGGACATATCCTTTTCTGAGAACTGAAATGCTTTTGTTTGAATGGCGGCTGTAATCGGTTCTAATGCTGTCACATAATAATAAATAGATATAATCTGATCGCCCTTACGAAACGCCGAAGGTTGATAATAATCCGTCGTATACAAGTGTTCTTTCACTTCCACCCGAAGATTCATTTCTTCCATGAATTCCCGTTTGAGACAATCTCTTGTGCCTTCGCCTTCTTCTAAACCACCGCCGCAAAATTTAGTAATATACATGCCGCGGATGTACTCATCTGTAACAAGGATCTGTTGTTTATCATTGATCAGGATACCGTAAACCCTTACGTTGATCATAATTTATCTTTTTGTTCTGCTGAGGTATTTCACGATTACAAACACCAGGATCACAATCGATATTGAAGTGGGTACCCAAAAAGCATAAGTTGAATGTTGAAACGGCAGCGGCACATTCATTCCGTAAATACTGGCGATCAATACCGGGATACTGAGAAACATAGTTATAATTGTAAGTCGCTTCAACACGTCATTCTGATTATTGCTGATGATGCTTGCAAATGCATCCAACGTACTCGACAAAATATTTGTGTACGTATTTGCTGTTTCAAGCGCCTGCGAAGTTTCGATCACAAGATCATCAAGAAAATCTTTTTCTTCTTCATTGAGATGTAAGAAATCGGTGCGTGCCAGTTTCATCATCAATAATTCGTTGCTGCGCAAAGCCGTAACAAAATATACCAGACTTTTTTGAATGCGCATCAACTGCAACAGCTCTTCGTTTCTGTTGGCATCGTATAATTTCTGCTCCAGTGTATTTCTTCTTTGATTGATCTCTTTCAAATGATCCTGAAAATTGTTGATGACTTTTTCGAAGATCTTCAACACCATCATATTTTTCTTGTCCGGATGACGATTCTGAAAAGTATTCAGGAACTTTTTGATGGCTTCATTCTCAAAAGAATTTACTGTGACGATCTGCCCTGCAGTAAGGATTATACAAATAGGAATAGTAATGTAAAAAGCATCGCTGTCGTTGAATGAATTGTTTTCGGTGGGTGTTTTTATCACTACCAGTTTTACATCATCTTCTGTTTCGTACCGGCTGCGTTCATCAATATCCAGTGAATCCTTTAAAAAATCGATCGGGATATTTAATTCCTTACTCAGTTCAGAAAATTCTTCTTCTTTGAGCGGCGGTAAAACATTTACCCATGTACCGTTCACAGGTTTATCTGTGGCAACGGTATGGCGGTCGATAATATTGAAATATTTGATCATTGGGTAAGTTTGATGGTTCCTTTGAAAACGAATTTCGCCGGACCGCAAAGCCTGATATCAGAAAAGCTTTCGTCACCTGTTTTATTAAATTCCACGCTAAGGTCTCCGCCGGGAGTCTGCACTTTTACTTCATTAAATCCGCGCTCATTATGAGCGCTCATTAATGCAGCCGCAGTAACACCCGTGCCGCAACTTAACGTCTCGTCTTCAACGCCACGCTCGTATGTTCGGATATAAACTGAATAATCACCGGTGCTTTCTACAAAATTCACATTGATCCCATCTTTTTCAAATGGTTCGCTATAGCGGATCTCACGACCTTTTTTAAATACGTCCATGTTGCGTACATCTCTGCTGAATTTAACATAGTGCGGTGAGCCGGTATTTAAGATCGCATAAGCGGCATGTACTTCTGCATCGTTTACATTTTGCATTTTCAGGCGAACGATCCCGTCAAGGTCTATTTCTGCTTCATGCTCACCGTCTGTTGCGATGAAATGATAGTTGTCTTTTTTTATGCCGATGTCATTTGCAAAACGAATCATACACCTGCCGCCGTTACCGCACATACTTCCTAAATGTCCGTCAGCATTGTAATAGACCATCTCAAAATCGTAGCCTTCTTTATCATTCAATAACATTAAACCATCTGCGCCGATGCCGAATCTGCGATCGCAGAAATGCTTTACTTGTTTTACAGAAAGATCAGTTGCAAACCCTGTTCTGTTATCAATGATTACAAAATCATTTCCGGTGCCCTGGTATTTATAAAATTCGATGTGCATGGCTAGTAGGGTTTGACGAGTGGGGCGTAATTGGTAATTGCAGATTGATTTAATCTAAGATTAAAAATCATCTTACTTAATATTTTAAAAATTGATTCATTCATTTTTTCCAACTCTTTCACTTGTTCGGTGTTTATGTACTTCATCAATAATGATATTTCAAGTTGAGTATCAATTTCAACTAAAGATGATCTCGAAATTTCATAAAAGCGCTTTTTTTCTTTGGCAGAAGTTCTTGCAGCACCTTCTGCAATATTACTACTTACAGAAACGGCTGCTCTTCTTAATTGTGATATTAAAGCAAACCTTTCATGCGAAGGATATTGCTTTGTGATCTGATAAATTTCATTGACCATGAGTAACGAAATGTTGTAGACCTCGAGGGTTTTGTGCGATAAATTGAGCATAAGGATTATGTTTCACAGATTTACATAAATATATAAATCCGCTATGCATATTCCGGCGTTAAATCCAGTTACTACCTGAGATTATTCCCATAATTTTCTGCATTAAATGGTCTACCGTCGCAGTCCCCACTCGCTAAACCTCACCAGCTGCAATAATCTCCAACGTTTTCTTAATTAAATTTTCTACGGCTGCGTTTCCGTCCTTGCTGAATTCTTTTGATATTCTGTTTGCCACAATTGCACTTAAAGACAAGCAATGATGACCAAGTAATTTTCCTAAACCATAAATTGCCGAAGTCTCCATCTCAAAATTGCTGATGCGGTGATTGCCATAGCTGAATGAAGTGAGACTATCTATCAATTGCGGTTGCATCAGCGGTAATCGCAGCACACGTCCCTGCGGGCCGTAAAATCCCGGGCAGGTAACGGTAATACCGTGATGAAAATCTTTGATGAACTCTTTAAGCAGGCCAGGGCCGGCACCGTTGATGTATGGATTTGTGATCGCTTCCATTTGAGTGTGAGCCAGGAAAGATTGACGGATCAATTGTTCTTCATCATTACTGCCGTGTTTGTAAAAATTCAGCAGGTTATCAAGACCAAGACCATGTGTGCTTGCGACAAAACTATCCACCGGAATTTCTTCCTGCAGGGAGCCTGATGTACCTACACGAATGATATTCAGCGAAGTCAATTCTTCTTTGATCGTTCTCGTTTCAAGGTCAATATTTACCAACGCATCCAACTCATTTACTACGATATCAATATTGTCCGGACCAATTCCGGTACTCGTGACCGTGATTCTTTTTTTACCTAAAAAACCGGTATGTGTTACGAACTCCCGATGGTTATTTTGAAACTCGATACTGTCAAAATGCTTGCTTACTTCCTTTACACGATCCGGATCACCGACAGTAATAATGGTATTTGCGATCTCTTCCGGGCGGCAATTAACGTGATAGACAGCTCCGCGACTATTGATAATTAATTCCGATGCTGCAATTTTATTCATGAATAATATTTTGTCTCAATTTCGCTGATTTATTCCCATTTCTCCTAAAAATTTCCCTATTTTTGCAATCCTCAATTCAGGATTCGCCATTCGTAATTCTTTATTGTCTTGGTCCTTTGGCCGAGTGGCTAGGCAAAGCTCTGCAAAAGCTTCTACAGCGGTTCGAATCCGCTAGGGACCTCAGAAAATCGCTCCGTTAGGGGCGATTTTTATATCAGCATTATGCAAAAGAAAACGATATCTTATTACGCTGCGCTCATCGGAAGCATTACTTTAGTGGCGGTTTGTTTCATGCCATGGGTGCATTACAACAGCATCAACACCACTTTCAGCGGATTTAATGTCAGGAGATTTGCGAGCGGTGTTTATTACGGCAGGGCGGGCATCATCATTTCGATCTTTGCCGGATTGATATTTTTGCTGACACTATTGCAAAAGAATATGTCGAAACGCATCAATCTTTTTGCAACTGCATTACTGTTGGCGTACACGATCCGCACATATATTTTATTTACGGGATCTTTATTTGACGGCGAGGTTAAAAGGCTTGCAGGAATTTACCTGATCATTTTGATACCGATCATTTTGTTAGTCTGCGCTATTTTCCCCGGAGAAATTGAAGAGAAGTAAAAATGATGATCAAAGATGAAAGATTAGCATTGAGTGCCGTAAATAAAACAAGCACTCAACACTAAAAACTATTTTATTTTTTCACCTCCTTCGCCCAAGCATCTTTCAGCGTAACTGTTCTGTTAAACACTAATTTTTCATCAGTGCTGTCTTTATCCAAACAGAAATATCCTTTGCGTAAGAATTGAAAACGATCATCATGCATTGCATTTTTCAATGAAGGCTCAATGTAAGCGGTTACAATGTGCAAAGAATCCGGGTTGATGTAGTCTTTAAAATCACCTTCTTCACTCGACGGATTTTCTACTTTAAACAAACGGTCATACATACGCACTTCCGCTGTTTGAGCATGCGCAGCGCTTACCCAATGGATCGTGCCTTTTACCGCAATGCCGCTTGTATCGCTTCCGCTTTTACTTTCCGGAAAATAAGTACAATGAATAGCAGTTACTTTTCCGTTCTCATCTTTATCAAATGTATCGCAGCGTAAAATATAAGCGCTCTTTAAACGTACACTTGCACCCGGTGCAAAACGGAACCATTTCTTCGCGGGTTCTTCCATAAAATCTTCACGCTCTATCCAAAGCTCTTTGCTGAAAGGAACCGTTCTTGTGCCATACGCTTCATCGGGACCGTTCTCACTCGGCAACTCTTCTGTTTTTCCTTCTTCATAGTTTGTGATGATCAGCTTAAGCGGATCAAGCACAGCCATAGCACGAAGTGCAGTGTTATTAAGGTCTTCACGCAAACAAAATTCCAGCAGGCTGAAATCAATAATATTTTCTCTTTTTGCGATACCAACTTTATCACAGAAAGTGCGGATACTTTGCGGTGTAAAGCCGCGACGGCGCATTCCGCTTATAGTGGGCATCCGGGGATCATCCCAACCGGCCACGTGTTTTTCATTTACCAACTGCAATAATTTTCTTTTACTCATTACAGTATAAGAAAGATTGCGGCGTGCAAATTCGTATTGATGTGAGGGGAAGATCTCCAACTCTTTAATGAACCAGTCGTATAATTCTCTGTGCGGAATGAATTCCAGGGTACAGATCGAATGCGTAATATTTTCTATTGAATCACTTTGCCCGTGTGCAAAATCATACATCGGATATATGCACCACTTATCACCCGTACGGTGATGATGAGCGTTCCTGATGCGATAGATCAGCGGATCACGCATCAACATATTGGTATGCGCCATATCGATCTTTGCACGAAGTGTTCGTGTGCCGTCGGCAAATTCGCCGTTTTTCATACGTTGAAAAAGATCAATGTTTTCTGCAACAGTTCTGCTACGGTATTCACTATCTTCTCCGGGTTCTGTAGGTGTGCCTTTCAACTTCGCAATTTGGTCCGATGTGGAATCGTCCACGTATGCCAATCCTTTATTGATAAGCTTTACAGCGTAATCATACAACGTGTCAAAATAATCTGATGCATACAATTCATGCTTCCATTCAAAGCCGAGCCATTTGATATCAGCTTTAATGCTCTCCACATATTCTGTATCTTCTGTAACAGGATTGGTATCATCAAAACGAAGATTCGTATAGCCGGGAAATTTTTTAGTGAGACCAAAATTGAGACAGATCGCTGTTGCATGGCCCATGTGCAGGTAACCGTTTGGTTCCGGCGGAAAGCGGGTAACAATCGAAGTGTATTTCCCTTCCGCAAGGTCATTCTCTATAATTTCCTCAAGAAAATTGAGGCTTTTTTCTTCACTCATGTACTGTATTTAAGGCGCAAATTTAGCTAATTACAGGTGCAAACTGACCTGCATTCACAGAATGCTCAATATTCGTGCACAATCTTCATATTCATATAAAGTATCAGTACTGAAAATTGACTATTGAACATTTGTTTTCCGTTCTATTTCTTCATCTCCTGCAGCATCGCAATGATCGCATCCAGTTTCTCCGTTTCAATTTTATTCAGGTGCAATTGAAGCGCTTCAATCTCTTTCTTCGCTTCGCAATTCGTTAGGTAATCACTGTCTGCCTGCAACCTGTCACGCTGACTCTGCCTGTTCTGCGCCATCATGATGATAGGAGCGGCGTATGCTGCCTGCGTTGAGAAGATCAGGTTAAGCAGGATAAAAGGATAGGGATCCCAATGATGCAGCAATGCGATCACATTAAGTGTCATCCAAACAATCACAATAACAGTTTGCCAAATAATAAACTTCCAGGAACCCATGCCGTTTGCTACAGCATCTGATAAGCGGTCGCCGAAACTCATTGTCTCTTCATGTTTACTATGCCAGTTGAAAAATTTCATGGTTATTAGTTTTGGTAAATGATCTTTATAAAAAATAGCCCCGAAAAAGGGCTATCCGATACTTTATATATGCTAAATACTTTTTTACTTTTCTATCCCGCTAAGCTCTCCCCATTTTTCTCAGGTACAAAGCATGTGAAAGCACGGCATCTCTCATCCTCTTGTATTCAATATATTTTACATTGAAATCATCGCAGGTATTCTTTATAATCTTACTGATCTCGGGGTAATGAATATGGGAGATCTTCGGAAACAAATGATGTTCAATCTGGAAATTCAAACCGCCTACCAGCCATGAAATCAATTTATTTTTCGTTGCAAAATTTGCAGTGGTTTCTATCTGATGGATCGCCCACTCATTTTCGATATCATTAGTGTCGATCGAAGCGACAGGAAATGCCGTTTCTTCTACTGTATGTGCTAATTGAAATACAACACTCAAAACAAGTCCTGCAAACATTGCAAGTACGAGGAAACCAACCAACCAAGGTAGAAAGCCAACCTTATAAATAGGTAAAGCGATCATCATTATATAGTAACCGATCTTTGCTATCCAAAACGCAAAGTGATCGAACATGCTAAATTTCTTGATCGGCACACTTCCTACTTTTTTACGGAAATATTTTGTGTAATCTGTTGCGAATACCCAAATGATCAATAATTGGGTGTACAAAAACCAAACATAAATATGTTGAAAACGATGGATCTTATATTTCTTCTGCGTTTCGCACATCCGCAACATAGGCTTGATCTCGATATCGTCATCCACGCCGTCAATGTTGGTGTAAGTATGGTGAATGATGTTGTGTTTGTTGTTCCACATTAAAGCGCTTGCGCCAAGACCGTTCACAGAGAATGCCGCAATCTTGTTCCAAAAACGACTATGACTAAAACTGCCGTGACCGCCATCGTGCATCACATTAAAGCCGATAGCAGCAGTAAGTCCGCCCATAACAAAACATTCAAGGATACCGAGCCAAGCCGGGTAGTTAAAGAAAACCACATGAATATATAATGCTACGTACAATACCCAAAACAATACAGCCTTAAAATACAAAGAGAAATTGCCGGTACTTTTCTTATTATTTTCTACAAAATAATTGTTTACGCGGCGCTTCAGTTCTTTGTGAAAGTCTGACCCTTTGATGTTTTTAAATTTCGGTGTTACAGCCATAATTATTTTAGATTGCAGATCGCAGGACTTCGATTTCTCTCCGCTTGCCATCAATATGTTTAATCGTTTTTGAGAAGACCCGGACGATCTGTATCGTCTAGGTTTCTGTTTGTATCAATGCGTCAAAAGAACGGATCCCAACCATTTTCTTCGTTATAAATCCTTCTGCATATTTCACTCCGATCATTTTGCCAAACATCGCTGCTCTCGCAATTATGCTGTCTAAAAACTCCGGCGAAGAAATATAGGTCTGCGGACCATCTGCTGCTTCAGGATTAAAGAATTGTGTTTTATATGCCTGAATCGATTTGATCTTTTGCTCAAACGTCTCCGAGATATCCACCACAAAATCCGGTTTCAAATACCTGTCCTGGATATAATTCAATACATAATTCGGACGCCACTTCTCCTGAGGTTTTCCGTTTTCTGTTGTTTCAATTTTTGCAAGGCCGGATAAAAATGCCGCATCATAAATCAGCGCCGCACTTCTGCCGTGATCAGGATGCCTGTCTTCCGGTGCATTGCAGATCACAATTTCAGGACGGTATTTCCTGAGCACTTCAATCACTTTGCGCTGACTTACTTCGTTGTTTTCAAAGAAGCCGTCTGCCAGTCCCAGATTTACCCGAATGTCAAGTTCAAGGATTTTCGCGGCATCAGCAGCCTCTTCCGTTCTTGTATCCGCAGTTCCCCTTGTACCTAATTCTCCATGTGTAAGATCTGCAATACCTGTAGCTTTTCCGTTCTTTTTTTCCGAGATCAACACCCCGGCACAGCCCAGTTCCACATCATCCGGATGCACACCGAAGGCCAACAAATCTAACTTCATATTTTGCTGAAATTATTTATCGGGCAAGATACTTAAAAACGCCCGTATTGCGCTCCCAAAGTATTCACAAAGCAGCTCCGGATGTATATAAGATCACATCATCTTAGGGTGGGGCGGGTTATTGTAGCCGTACATTCTTTGCACTTCGTGCACAATTGTTTCTATCGTAGCATCGTCTGTGTCTGCATCGTAACTCTGTTTGAGGTTACTGTCAAAAAAGAACGCCACAGTTTGATAAAATCTTGCCGTTACACCGCCGCGATATTCTTTGATGATTTCGTAGCAGTTATTACCGGTCTCCCGATTTATGAGTTTCATCAAAACTTTTCCCTGGTATACGGATAAGTTGGTGAGCGGATCAGTGAATTCTTTCTTAAGTTCTTTTTCTCTTGACCGGATATACGTCTTTCGTTTCTCTTTGTCAATGACGCCGATGAGGTTCGCATTGATGTCATTCATTACCGCACCGGCGCGGCGTGCAAATGGGTAAGTCACATATACTGCATTCCTCAATCTGTTATACTTAGCTGAAGCACTCATTTGTGCCCGACTCATTCTGCCATATACGTACGCATATTCCAGTACTTTTGATTCGATGGTATCGCCTTCATACACGATGGCAGTTGTAGTGATCGTATCTGTTATACCCTTTGTTTGTGCATGCGCCGCCGGGATGCAGGAGAGCATCAGAATGGAAAAAAATAAACATCTGTTTCGTAGCAGCATAATGCAGGAATATTCAAACTTCTATGAAGTTCATATATTAAATACGAAAATCTTTATAAAGTAACCTTAAAATTTAAAGAAAACAAGGGGCTGCGGACTGTGATTCATTTTTCAGCAGCGGTTCGGGCTGTTCACTGCAAGTCCTCACAGCGCTAAAAGGCGCCGCTCCGGGCTTTCCGCTTCCATCCCGCAGCCCATCAACAGCGAAACATCCATCAACAAGCTTCCTAACCGGGCCGTCAACTGACTACCCGTTTGCCAAAAGGAACATATAGAAAACAAATCCTGCACCCAGCACCAATATCACTGCAGATTGTTTTTTAGTAAGTGAACCACGTTGCAACATGCTCAGCAGCAATCCTGCGGCCATTACAACAAGACCCAGCCATACCAGGTTAATCAGCGGAAAAACGTATGCTTTCACCGTTACATAGTCGATCATCTTATCCGATTCTCTTATGCCGATCTTAATCTGTTTTTCATTTACACCGATAAAACGTATGAAAAGATTTTGTGCATATAAAGTATCGTCGGCATTGATTACGCCCAGACTGTCAACGATGATCGCGGGCCTTGCTTTAAAGTGAAGACTGTCTTTTGAAGTGAGGTCAAGATCCGCCATGAGTGCGATCTGCGAAGGTTCGTAGCTAAACCTGGCGTGCTGCGGATTTTTAATTACATCACGGAGCACCATGTAGCCGTTGCTGTAAAAAGCGGTATCGCCGGTATTCAGCAGCACTTCTTTAAAATGCGCGGTATCCGGCTGACTTTCTTTATTAAGTGCGGAAGTAATGTACGTAAATACGTCTTTGAATAAATAAGATTTAGTATCAGGATTGCTGCTCATGTTGTTGTCCTTCATCAGGTAAACATCAGGCTGCAGCATGAAATGTTCTGTTGTTTTTCCTTCGGAATTTTTCTTTACAAAATCAAGCTGATAATATTTTCTGCCTGTTTCATGCCCGGAAGAATCTTTTTGAAAGGTTACTTTATAATCCGCCAATGAAGTAGGGATCTCACGAAGTAGGGTCAGGTTTTCACCCACATTATCATCCTTCTTCGTCATCGGATCTTTTCCGCCGGGAACCGTGATGCCATTTGCCAGACTACTGCTGATCACTCTTTTATTGCCCGATGAGATGAGCATTCCTACGATCATAATGGCAAAACCGGCATGCGCAACTGAACTGCCTGCTTTCAGGATCTTACCTTTTTGTACATCCCAAATATAAAATGCATTTGCAACCACAGCATAGATCACTGCGAATGCCGCGGTGTAGATCGCACCTAAGAAACCTGCGCCATGCTTATAAAAAGTGAAAGGGTAGAAGAAGATCAATGCAAGCATGATCAATGCGGCGATGAGCGTTGGCCACAATAATTTTTTAAAGAAATACTTTGTTGGTGTCGTTTTATATTTCAAATACTGCGTTACCGCTGTAAGCAAACCGATGATAATTGCGATCAGTACGATAATCTTATTGTAAGAGAATTCAACATCTTCGGGCGGCGCTATATTCTGTCCGAATAATTTATTGTAAACAGGAACAGATGTTTTTGCGCTGATGAAGATGGCAGTAAGAAACAAGACTAATGATCCGATGAACATCCAGAATTCCCTTGAGTTTGTATTTTCTTCTTTATGAATTGTCGGGATCTTTTTATAATTTTTTATCAGCAAAAAAAGAGAGGGAACTGTGAAAATGAGAACAAATAATAAGATCAAACCATTCATTGCTTTGAAAGCGAATAAATGTCCGAAAAGCCTGAATGTAATATCGTCACCTGTTTCTGTAAAAGAGTGTACAGATGTATCACCAAGAATTCCTGTCCTGGTTAAGAAACTTGCATAAAGCACAAAAATAAAAGCAAGGAAAGCGAACAAATAACTTGCTCTTAATGAATGACCTGTTGCTTTAAAGATCACCATGGTGTGCAAGCCTGCAATCAGCAACAGCCAGGGAACAAGTGAAGCATTTTCTACCGGATCCCATGCCCAATAGCCGCCGAAGTTCAATGATTCATAAGCCCATTTACCACCCATCATGATCCCGGTTCCTAAGATACAGGCACTCATCAAAGCCCATGGCAGCACAGGTTTTATCCAATCGCCGTAACGTTTGGTCTGAATGCCGGCATAAGCATAAGCAAACGGAATTATCGTAGATGCGAAGCCAAGAAAAAGGATCGGCGGGTGAATTACCATCCAATAATTGCGCAACAAAACGTTGAGCCCGATACCGTTTTTTAAGAAGTCGAGGTAATTTGGTTGATTGAAAATCGGCGCGGGAATTTCATTTCTGGTAAGTGTAAAAGGACTGTTTCCTATTTTGATATTGCCGAAATAGACACCTAATATCATCAGCATTAAAAAGAACTGTGCAAAGCTGATCACGGTCATTACCGGCGCTTCCCATTCTTTACTTTTTCTGATAAGGATTGAACCCAGTACGCAATGCCAGATCGCCCATAATAAGAAACTTCCTTCCTGGCCTTCCCAGATACAGGCTAATAGATATTTTGTTTCCAGTTCTTTTGATGCGTGCTTATAAGCATACATGTATTCGTAGAGGTGATTGGCGCAGATGTAAAAAATTGTAAAGAAAACGATCAACACCCCGGCTGTTTGCACGAAGAATGCTGTGCGTGCGGTATTGAGCCAGTTTTGTTTTTGAATAAGGTCTTTGCTGAAGCTTGATCTGAAAAAAGAGAACGCTGCAATAAACGAAGCAACAAGAGAAAGGATAACAAAAAAATGGCCCAGCTGACCGGGAAATAAATGTTCGCCTGCAAATTTCATTATCGCAATATTATGTTCCGAATGTTAGTTGGCAGAAGCCTGTGATTGCATTGATTTTTCGAGCTCTTTTTTATCGTCTTTGTATTTGCTCGGGCATTTCAGCAGGATATCGCTGCATTCAAAATGATCAGTACCCATTTTCCCTTTCATCACCAGCCTTTCGCTTTTTTCAAGATCTGCCGGCTTGCTGTTGTGAAAAACGACTTTGGTTTGTGCGCCTAAACTATCTACGGCGTAAAAGGCGAGATAATTAGGGTTTTTGATCGGGTCGTACTCAACCGGGTGATCTTTATCCAGTTTTGCGATGATATGTACAAATTTCCCCTGCTTTTCTTTAGCGGAAGCAATAGTATCATAAGTTGAAAAATCAGTGGAATAAGATAGCAAACCCACGATAAGTGCAGCTATGCCGATCAGTATTATAATGTGTGATTTTTTCATGTGTTGAAATTCTGCGCAAAGGTAGTTTAATTAGATGTTAGACACAAGATAAAAGACAAGAGACGGGGTCATAAATGATTCGGATTATATATAAAAATCGTAATCACATGTGTGGAAAGACTCACGGCATTGTCTCCTGTCTTTTGCCTGATATCTTTTATCTATAGCCTATCTTTGCGGAAATTTTTAAACCGCATGGCAGATCTGTCAAACTTCGACCCCAATTCAATCGGAAATCCTAATAACAATATTTTCGGACTTCCGTTCGGAGAAGATGATGCACGGCTCGTTATTCTGCCTGTGCCATGGGAGGTTACTGTAAGCTACAATGCAGGTACAGCAAGGGCTGCGGATCATATCTTTAAGGCAAGTCTGCAGGTGGATCTTTTTGATCCCGATGTAAAAGATGCATGGAAGGAAGGGTTTTACATGCGCAGGCCTGATAAAAAGATCCTTACTAAAAGTGATTATCTCCGCAAAGAAGCAGAATTATATCTTAATTATATTTCACAGGGTGACGAAGTGAGTGCCAACAAATTCATGTGCAAAACCCTTCGCGATATCAATGAAGGAAGTATATTTCTGAATGATTGGGTTTATAATCAAACAAAAGACCTGCTTGGAAAGGATAAACTTGTGGGACTTCTCGGTGGTGATCACAGCACGCCACTTGGTTTTTTTAAGGCGATAGCTGAAAAACACCCGGAATTCGGGATTCTTCAGATAGATGCGCATATGGACCTGCGTAAAGCTTACGAAGGCTTCAATTATTCTCACGCGTCTATTATGTATAATGCATTGCACGAAATTCCGCAGCTAAAGAAATTGGTGCAGGTAGGGATCAGAGATTATTGTGAAGAAGAACGTGATCTGATGCGTAACAGTGAAGGTCGTGCGATATCTTTTTTTGATCAGGACATAAAAGAAAGAATGTATGAAGGTGATACGTGGAAGATGATCGTTGATGAGATCGTGGAGCAACTTCCGCAACAGGTTTTTATAAGTTTTGATATCGACGGTTTAAATCCAAAACTTTGTCCGCACACCGGCACTCCCGTTCAGGGCGGCTTTGAGGCGGATCAAATCTTCTATCTTTTCAAAAAAGTAATGCAAAGCGGCCGAAAAATTATCGGCTTCGATCTCAATGAAGTAGGCGTGAGCCACGACGAGTGGGATGAGAATGTAGGTGCAAGAGTGCTGTACAAACTTTGCAACATCCTTATCGCAAGCAATCGTGAAGCATAAATTTGTTATTGAAATACCGAATGAAAAAGCGAAGACCTACAAGCTGATTACTTTTATCATTTTAGCGCTTAACTTTTTTATGTTCGGCTTCGTGTTCGTTCACGCAGCGCACCATACGTCAATATTTTCCGCTGTTATCGGCCTGATCGTAAATGCTATCCCTGCTGTTTATTATCTCCTCAATAAAAGACATTTGAGAACGCCGTATACGGAGATATCTTTTTTTATAAGTGCCGTACTTTGGCTTTTTTGGGGCAATTATGCCGCCGCAATACTTATGGTAGTTTTTTCTTTACTGGGATTTTTTGCCAACAAGAAATTAGCGATCATTTTTTCTGCGGAAGGAATTGAATACCCTTCGTTTCCGGTGAAGCACTATAATTGGACAGAAGTTGACCAGGTGATCCTTAAGGATGAAATACTTACGATCGATTTAAAGAATAATAAGCTCATGCAATTCAAT
The DNA here is from genome assembly GCA_965247855.1 of Ferruginibacter sp. Lineage (GTDB taxonomy): Bacteria > Bacteroidota > Bacteroidia > Chitinophagales > Chitinophagaceae > Ferruginibacter. Next base: position 600,379 of record CBDFHZ010000003.1, on the reverse strand, counting down.
ATTAATAAAGCCGCGGCATCACAGGTTAATGAGCAACAATTCAATCAATTTTCTAAAGAAATGCGGGAAGGCTGATTGTGTAGATTGCTATGATAATGGGGGATGGTAAATCTGTCATATCATAACGGTCATAACCATCTGCGTTCTAAACTATCTCAATGAAATCTCCGATGTAAAGTTTATTTTTGCACCGCAATGATACTCACACAATCTCCATATTTAATGTATTCCGACGGGCTCGGCGGTATTTACGAAGACGAAACTTTGTATGTTGTAGGTCGTACCGGCTGGGATGCAATACCTATTCCTGAAGATGAATGGATCGCTTTACCTGAGGGCGGACAATTATATGAACTACCCGGCAGGCGCGGCCTTGGGATTGACGTGGAAACAGGGGAGATGAGGATCTGCGAAAAAGGTTGGGCCGTGGCGGCGTTCATTCCGCCTGCACATACCGGTTTATATATCGCTGCATATGAGACTATGCCGGATGCACCTACATTACCGTTGTTTTGCTACACTGCAGCGGGCTGGCAGGATGAAAAATTATATGTTCCTGCAGTGCGAATCGAAAAAGATATTCGCCAGGAAAGTGAAGGATTTGTTGAGGAAAAAATTGACGCAGGCGTTTCCAAATTGTTAAGTGCGTATAGTCAGAACCGTCTGGTAAAACACCTTGCGGAAAATTGCTGCATGACTTACACCTGTCCGGCTGCAAGAAATTTATTCATGGGAAGATGGGAATGTCCGGTTCCTGTTTCGCCTGCTTGTAATGCGAACTGCATCGGCTGTATCTCTTTTCAGCCGGAAGATGAAACAATCGTAAGTACGCAGGATCGTTTAACGTTCAAACCAACTGCTGCAGAAATAGTTGAGTTCACTGTTCCGCATCTGGAAACAGCACCTTTTCCGATCATAAGCTACGGACAGGGTTGTGAAGGTGAGCCGTTATTGATGTGGGAAACTATCCGTGAATCAATCATCGAAATAAGGAAACATACGCACAAAGGAAGCATTAATATCAATACAAACGGCAGCAAGCCTGATGCGGTAAAAGCTTTATGTGAAGCGGGTTTGACCAGTATACGGGTAAGTACCAACTCGGCACGTGAAGAAATTTACACGCCATATTATCGTCCTAATAATTATAAGTTTCAGGATATCATTGAAAGCCTGAAAGTTGCTACAAGCTTTGGCGTATGGACGAGCATCAACTATTTTGTTTTTCCGGGGATGACTGATTCTGTTGCTGAGTATGAAGCATTAAGAAAACTGATCAGAGAAACGGGACTGAAGATGATCCAGTGGCGCAATTTCAACATCGATCCCGACTGGTACCTCGGTAAAATAAATGTAGTGGATACCGGTGAATGTATGGGTATGAAACAATTCATGGAACTCATCCATGAAGAATTTCCTGATGTGAAATTCGGTTATTTTAATCCTTCAATGGAAAGGATCAAGGGAGATTATGAGATGGATTTTGCGCATCATTAATATAAAGATCTGCAGATCGTATTGATTAACGAAACTTAGCTGTCATGCATTTTCGGTGATAGCTAAATTTGGGCAATTCGCTTAATTCCATTCATGAAAAGACTCAGTCTTCATTCCTGAACAACAATTCCATTTTTTTGAAATCGGCGCTGTGTTCAAATTTGGCGCTGATAATATCCGCTCTCGTCCTGATATTATTGAGCAACATGATGCCGTTGTCGGTTGAATTTGCCTGCACGGATCCGTTATGTGCTAATAAAATAATTGATTCAGTTCCTGAAGTTGACGGCGTAATATCTATGGAGGTAGACCCTGCTAATTCAGCATAATTTAAAATATATTGAAAGATCCTGTACACCGCAAGGCCAGTCTGTTTCCTTAGTTTGATATCCTGTATATTTCCGTTGATTGAAATATAGATGTTCTTTTCCTTCCCTGTTTTAAGGGCCAAATCATAAATATATCCTGTATAGTCGGCCGCAGAAAAAGTAGTAGGGGTAATGGACATTGAAAGTGCTCTTACATCGTGCAGAATCACGGATAAATAATTCATCAGTTTAGCAGATGATTCTTTGCTGTAGTCGTTGTCATCGGCTACCATTTCCGCATACATCTTTGCAGCGGCGGTTATCTGAGCAATATTCTCATGCAGTTCATATGCGATATCGTCATTCTTTTTTTCCTGCAGGAGCATGTTCAATCTCGCTGTATTTTTTTCTGATTGGATGAGTTCTTCTGATTGGATCTGTACCATCCTGCTTTTGATCCGAAGTTCCAACAGTCTCTTTACCTGAGAAGCAATCGTTTCTAACGCACGCTTTTGCGATTCGCTAAAATCAGCTTTAGGGTCATGATCAATAACACACACCGTTCCAAGCTGGTAACCGGCAGAACTGATAATGGGTGCACCCGCATAGAAGCCGATCTTTAAGCCACCGATTACGTCCGGGTTATCTGAAAATCTTTTATCAATCGAAGCGTTGTCAACCACCATCACTTCCTCGTGCATGATTACATGCCCGCAGAAAGAAAAGTCACGCGAACTTTCGGAGGAAACAATATTCTTTCTCGCTTTAAACCACTGTCGTTCTTTATCGATAAAGGTAATGGTTGCAGACGTGCAGTTACAAATGTTGGCAGCCAGCTCAACAAGGGCAGTGTAATCTTCTTCTTCTTCAGAATCAAGAATACCATAACTCAACAGTTCCAGTTGACGTTCTTTTTCGTTGAGGGGAATCGGTGCTTTTAGCATAGCAGATGATATTGGTATTAGCAAGTTAGCCATACGTAAAATAACAACCGATAGATTTAAAAATATTTTACTTTTCTTTTACATATCGTGAATTATTTGTATTCACCGAAAACCAGTCGCAGCGTGTCCGCTATCTCACCAAGCGTACAAAAATTCTCAACCGATTGCACAACAAGTGGTAGTAAATTTTCAGTACCCTTTGCTGCAATTGTAAGGGCTTCCAGTGACGACTTTACTTTGTCATTATTGCGACGTTCTTTCAGGGATTTGAGTTTATCAGATTGTATCTTTTGAATGCTTTCATCGATCTTGAAAACAGGCATTTTATTAACTTCTTCTGATTGGAATTTGTTTACACCTACGCTTATTTTTGTACCTGCTTCAATTTCTTTTTGAAACTGATAAGCACTTGATGCAATTTGCTCCTGCATAAATCCTTCTTCTATCGCTGCCACGCTGCCACCCATGAGATCGATCTTTTCGATCAATTCCCGGGCTTTTTGTTCCACTTCTGCGGTTAATGATTCAACGAAAAAACTTCCTGCGAGCGGATCCACTGTTTCCGGAACACCGCTTTCAAATGCAACGATCTGTTGGGTGCGTAAGGCGATCTTGGCAGCTTCTTCCGTAGGCAAACTCAATGCCTCGTCATAACCGTTTGTATGCAACGACTGCGTGCCGCCCATGATGGCTGCAAGCGTTTGTATCGTAACCCTGCTGATATTATTCAGCGGCTGTTGTGCCGTTAATGTACTGCCGCCTGTTTGCGTGTGAAAACGCAACATCATTGCCTTCTCGTCTGTTGCACCAAGGTCTTTCATAATCTTAGCCCACATCTTTCTTGCCGCACGAAACTTTGCTACTTCTTCAAATAAATTATTATGTGCATTAAAAAAGAACGAGAGACGTTTTCCGAATACGTCGATGTCCAATCCCTTCTCCAGCGCGGCTTTTACATATGCCTTTCCGTTGCTCAGGGTAAAGGCGATTTCCTGAACAGCAGTACTGCCTGCTTCGCGAATATGATAACCGGAAATGGAGATCGTATTCCATTTAGGAACATCTGTGCTGCACCATTCAAAAATATCAGTAATGATTCTCATGGAAGCTTTCGGCGGATAGATGTAAGTTCCGCGTGCTGCATATTCTTTTAAAATGTCGTTTTGTATCGTGCCGGAGATCTTCTTCAGATCTGCGCCCTGTTTTTTTGCAAGTGCAACATAAAATGCCAGCAAAATAAAACCCGATGCATTTATGGTCATTGAGGTAGAAACTTCTTCGAGGTTGATACCCGCGAAAAGTAATTCCATATCCTCAATACTGTCGATGGCCACGCCGACTTTTCCCACTTCACCGTCCGCAAGGGGATGATCGCTGTCGTAACCGATTTGTGTCGGAAGATCAAATGCAACGCTGAGGCCGTTTACGCCCTGTCCCAGCAAATAGTGATACCGTTTATTACTTTCTTCAGCAGTAGAAAAACCGGCGTATTGGCGCATCGTCCATAATCTTCCGCGGTACATGGAGGATTGCACACCGCGGGTAAAAGGAAATTCGCCCGGCAATGAATTATCCGCATCAGGTGTATTTTCTGCCGTATATAATTCGTTTATTTCAATTCCTGAATCCGTTGTTATTTTTCTTACTTCAGCCATGCATTTGTTTTTTATCTTTCGTCTTTTACCGGTTGCCTTTTTAGTCTTCCGCTTTCATCACTTCTTTTGCTTCATGCTGAATAGCATCCAATACGATGAGGTTAAGTTCTGTTTGTTGTGTGATGGTATATTCAAGGATCCTTTTGCTGAGATCCAATGAATTAGCCTGCGGCGGAAGCATTGCTGCAAGTTGATTGATAATATAAATGTTCTGATCTTTTAATTTCGTTACTGCCTCCCAGATCGCTTTGCTCACATAGATCTGCTGACTTGCATTGTAATCATACTCAGATTTTAAATTCCGGATCAATACGCCGTGTAAAATTGCCGCGCTTTCCCCTTGAACTTCAGAACTGCTGATCAGGTTTTTCAACCCTGCTCTGTCGGCAAAAACTGCCAGTCTTTCGTAAGCCTGCAATTGCAGTTTTTTATTTTCGGGATTTGCTTTCTTTAGATAGCTGCGAAGCTGATAAAACTCTCTGATGAGATATATGATCAGAGCTAAAATAACAGCTAAAAGTAAAGAGTTGATATTCTGAAGTAGTGCGTCCATTTTAATAATTTAGGCTGCAAAAATAATCATTGCAAGCCACAAATTCCTGCTTTCGAAAACAGGTTTAACACGTCGTGTTTTCTTTAAACTGTAACTTTGTAAAAATTATAGAAGTCATGGAACCTGTTATCAAAAACCCAATCAATCTTACTGATTCTGCCATCAATGAAGTGAAGCGACTTACTGCTGAACCAGGATTTGATCAAACGCAGTTTTTGCGTATCGGCGTAAAAGGCGGCGGCTGCAGCGGTATGACCTACGTACTCGATTTTGATAACAGAAAAGATAACGACGCCATGTACGAACTGAACGGCGTAAACTTTATCATTGATAATTCCCAGAGCATCTATCTCTTCGGAATGGAAGTAGACTGGCAGGGTGGTTTAAATTCGCGCGGTTTTACTTTTAATAATCCCAATGCAAGCAGTACCTGCGGGTGCGGGACGAGTTTTGCGGTGTAGGTAAAATTCTTCATCCTTGTCTGAACTTGGATTGGTTGGATCAGATTGATTTTTCGGATTTGCCTTCGCTATTTTTAGCCGCTGATTTCTTTCTCGTTGGCCTGAGTCTTTTAACTTTTATGAAGAAGCGCCGAAATTTATTAGTAATCCAAGGTTTATTTTATAAGCTTCCAAATAATTCAAAGCCTGAGCAAGGTTTCCTTCATCCATAACAGCCAAGGCTTTTAATTCTACAGATACGCTATCTTCAATAAGAAAATCAACTCTTCTGGTTCCTATTATCTCTCCTGATAATGAATGTGGATTTCAAATTCTCTTACAAATGAAATGCCCGCTTTTCTGAGTTCAATCGCCAGTGCTCTCTGATAAATGACTTCCTGAAAGCCATTCCCTAAATATGCATGTGCTTTCATGGCGAAGCCGATAATTTTATAGATTAAAAGGTCGTCTATTTGTATTTTCTTCATAAAGTAATTAGTGTCCCAAAAATCCACCTGATCCGACAAATCCAAGTTCATACAAAAGCCGGGATTGAGACATAGAAAAACCCCTGCGAAAGCAGGGGTTTTTCTATGTAATTCAGTTTATAAAATCTTACAAAGCCGGTGCTTTCACCTTCTTTGTTTTTACTTCAGCAGCAGCGCCTAACGGTTTGTCTTTTGCAAAGTCAACCAATACAGGAGCACCTACGAAGATAGAAGAGTAAGTACCTGTAATAACCCCGATCATCATTGCAAATGCAAATCCTTTTGTAACCTCACCACCGAAGATGAAGAGAATAAGCAATGTAAGGAATACCGTCAGCGATGTCATGATGGTACGGCTCAGCGTATCGTTGATCGCACGGTTGATGATGTTTGTTTTTGTATCGCCTTTCATATCGCGGCTGTATTCACGCACACGGTCAAATACGATAACGGTATCATTCATCGAGAAACCGATCACGGTAAGAACCGCTGCGATAAAGTGCTGATCAATTTCAAGCGGGAAAGGCACGATGTCTTTAAAGAATGAGAATACAGCAAGCGTTACCAATACGTCATGTATCAACGTGATGATCGTACCTGCGGAATATCTCCAATCGCGGAAGCGAACGAAAATATACAGGAAAATGATCAACATTGCGAAGATCGTCGCTTTGATAGCACCGCGTTTCAGATCATCAGAAATTGATGGCTGAACTGTTGTACGGCCCTGGAAGTTTGCTTTCATGAACTGCTCGTAAGAAGTTCCTGCCGGCAATACTTTTGTAAGACCTGCATACAATGCTCTCTGAACAAGTGAATCTGCATTTTCGCCGGTATTCTTGATCAGGTAAGAAGTGGTAACGTTTAAATGTTTACCATCTTTAATTGTTTTGATAACAGGAAACTCACCGTTGAACGATTTGGCAAGATCATCCTGAACGTCTTTGTTTGTAACGTTACGGTCAAAAACAAGCGTGAAGCTTCTTCCGCCTTCAAACTCAACACCTTCACGGAAACCGTGGAAGAATGATGCGATACCCAGACACAATACAACCGCTGAGATACCGTAAGCGATCTTTCTTTTCTCGATGAATTTGTAAGATGCATGTTTAAAGATCTTACGGGAAATAGCCGTGAAATAATTAAAGTGATGACTTTTATCTGTTCTAAGATCAGTGATCAATCTTGATACAAGGATACCGCAGAACAAAGACAACAAAATCCCGATGATTTGTGTGGTAGCGAAACCAAGTACAGGACCAAGACCGAAGTACAACAGGATGAACGCGGTAAGTAATGAAGTTATATGCGCATCCAATACCGGAGCCAAAGAACGGCGATAACCTTCCGTAATTGCGGCCTGGTAGGTCTTACCTTTCGTAAGTTCTTCTTTTATTCTTTCAAATATAATTACGTTCGTATCCACTGCAAGACCGATAGTGAGTACAAGACCCGCAATACCGGCAGCAGTCAATGTAAAGCCGAACATCGCCAATACACCTATCGTGAAAAGAAGATTTAATATCAATGCAATGTTTGCAATCCATCCTGCTGTGTTATAATAAATAAGCATCAGTATGAAAATGATCGCAAATGAAATAAGGAATGCGTTTCTTCCCCCTTCTACTGCGTCAGCACCAAGGGTAGGACCTACAACCTGGTCTGCTACGATCTTCGCCGGAGCATCAAGTTTACCTGACTGGAGTGTGTTTGCAAGATCCTGAGCAGCTTCCACAGTGAAAGTACCGGAGATCTCTGTGTTCCCACCTTCGATCTTACCGTTTACACGCGGTGCAGAATATACGATATCATCAAGAGAGATTGCTACATAGCGTTTGTCGTTCTTTTCTGTAAGATTAGCCCATGTTCTTGAACCTGTAGGCGTCATTTGCATTTTGATAGAAGGTCTTCCTTTCTCATCATAGCTTTGACTTGCTTCCGCAACACCGTCACCTTCAAGCGGCGCTTTATCAGAACCGTTCACTTTTTCTACAGCATATAATTCGTAGTAGGAACCATCGCTGGCTTTATCAGCTTTTTGTTTAGCGCCGTAAAGGATCTTAGCATTAGAACCGAAGGCATTTGCGAAGATAGGATTGTTAAGATAACTGTTCAATAAGCTGGTATCTTTGTCTTTTACGAAACCGATATAGGGAGCGTCGACAGGGCCACCTGTTTTAGGATCGATGGCAAAAGAAACAATCGTGTTCAAAACGCCCGCGCCCAATGAGTCAAGTTTGTTACGGGTAGAATCCGCCATTTTTGTATCGGTGCTTCTTACGTATTTGCCAAGTGCTTTATCAGCTTCCTGAAAAGGAGTGCTGAAATCCGCATCCTTAAGCATTTTTACGCTCCAGAACTGAAGATTGGCAGATGCCTGTAATAAGGCTCTTACTCTTTCAGGATTTTTAACACCTGCAAGTTCTACGTTGATGACACCTTTGTTAAGATCAAGATTCAATGTAGGCTGAGCCACGCCGAACTTATCAATACGCTTTTGCAGGATCTTGTATGTTTGCGAGATAGCACCTTTTGAGACCTCTTTGATTTTAGCTGTAACAGTGTTATCATCATCACCTGTCTTTACCGTTTTGCCCGCTCCTGAATAAAGAGATGCAAGTTTGCCTGCACCGTTCTGACCGATATATGCTTTTGTAAAAAGGTCAACATAATTCTCTTCGCTGGTAGCTTTCGCAGCATTCGCAGTTTGCAATGCTCTGATCAGAGCAGGATCTTTCGGATTATTACTGAGCGATTTCAATAAACCTTCGAGGTTCACATCCATCGTAACACCCATACCACCCTGCAAATCAAGACCGAGGTTGAGCTCGTATTCTTTACACTTCTGGTAAGTTGTTCCTACAAGCGGATAAATCGCTTTCTCTTTTGTGCTGTCGAGAATGTGTTGCGTTTTAGCTTCAACGATCTCTTCTGTTTCAAGCCGGGATTTACCCGCAGTCTCATTCTTTACAAGCTTTGTTGCCAGTTCTTTTACATTACTTTCATAGCTGTGTACAACAAATGTGTAAGATAGTTCCCAGATAGAAATAAGGATAAGTAAAATGGTGAAAGCCCAAACTAAACCTTTCAGTTTCATGTCAGTTGTCTTTAATTAGATAAGCCGTTAATTTTTAAGTGTGCAAAGATAAGGGAAAAAGGTATTGGGATTTCGGTTGATTTAAAGGGCATTTAAAAGGCGTTCTTCAACAAAAAACGGGAGAAACTGATCGGAAAAGATGAAACAGATTGATGGCGCGAAAGACAAAAAATAGAGCATAGTTTATTAAGTTATTTGTGACTTATGCCTTAGCAGCCACTCATTTTTGACCTATGCATAATGAGATTTTTAAAGATCGGCTATAATCTTCGTCAACCTCAAACTGGGAGATTCCGGTGAGGAGCTGAAACTAATGAATGACAAGAAAACCTCCCTTATACTTTTCTGCCTGATTCAATAACTCTACTTTTGCAATCTCACTATTACTTATAACATGGAATTGTCTTCCTTACTGCAAAAATTTAACGAACCCGAAACGTTGAAAATGGCTAAGCTCGGCCGCGAACTAAGGGCACAGGGAATTGATATTACGGATCTTAGCCTGGGCGAGCCTGACTTTGATACACCCGCACACATTAAAGACGCTGCTAAAAAAGCCATCGACGATAATTACAGTCATTATACACCGGTTGCAGGCTACCTTGAACTCAGACAGGCAATATGCGAAAAACTGAAACGGGATAACAATCTTGATTATACGCCCGAACAAATTTTAGTAAGCACCGGTGCTAAGCAAAGCATTGCCAATACTGTTCTTGCAGCAGTTGATGCCGGTGATGAAGTGATCATTCCTACGCCGTATTGGGTTACTTACAGCGAGATCGTAAGACTTGCCGGCGGTGTTGTAAAATTGGTGAATACAACTTTTGAGAACGGGTATAAAATAATGCCGGCAGAACTGGAAGCAGCAATAACGCCAAAAACAAAACTGTTCATGTTCTCTTCGCCCTGTAATCCAACGGGAGCAGTGTATACAAAGAATGAGCTAGCTGCATTGGCAGAAGTATTCAGTAAATATCCGCAGGTATTGATCATGAGTGATGAGATATATGAATTCATCAATTATACAGGTAAACATGAAAGTATCGCACAATTTGACTTTATAAAGAACAGGGTGATCATCATCAACGGGCTCAGCAAAGGTTATGCGATGACCGGTTGGAGACTTGGTTATTCCGCATCGGCTGTTGAGATCGCTAAAGCATCAGATAAACTGCAGGGCCAATTCACCAGCGCTACCTGTTCCATTACACAACGTGCGGCGATAGCAGCGCTCCTTGGTACACAGGAGCCTTCGAAAATGATGGTAGAAAAATTTAAAGAACGCCGCGCAAAAGTATTGGGACTGATGGCGCAAATTCCCGGGATCATTTGTCATGAGCCGCCCGGTGCGTTTTATGTTTTCCCTGATGTGAGTGCTTACTTTGGCAAAGCAACACCGCAGGGAGAAACGATCAACAATGCCGATGAACTTTCGATGTATTTTTTAAACACCGCACATGTATCTGTTGTTACGGGTAAAGCTTTTGGTGAACCAAAATGTATCAGGATGTCGTTTGCCAACAGCACGGCGAATATCGAAAAAGGCTTTGCAAAGATTAAAAAAGCATTGGCTGATCTTGCGTAGGATCACGTCTGTGGCATGGTTGGAGCGAAGCCTGAGGGGCAGCTAAAAGAGAAAAAAGAAAAAATATACAGGCCGCGGATCTTATCTGCGGCTTTTTAACTCCCGAAAAGTTTTAATCCGTAATGTCCCAATGCGGTAAACAAAGCACATCTCGTAAATACACCGATACAGCACCACATCACTAATTTTCTTGCTGAAACATTAAATGTGTAACCTACCGCAATGCTAACGGGTGCACCTACGGTTATTGTTCCAAGCAATCCTAAACCGATCATGCCGAATTTATCCCATATCCTGTAAATCATACCTGTGTGTGGTTTGGCAGGTTTTGTCTTCCGGTATTTCGCAAAGAAGTGTTTGATCTTATCTCCTAAAAAAGCTGCTATAAACACTCCGGTAATGCCACCCGCAAGACTTGCAAAGAAGATCGTCCATACAGATAGCCCGAATGCAAAACCTGCAGGTATTGCGGCGTATATTTCAAAAGTAGCGAGCCCCGCAACGGTGAGTATTTTTAAAAACATATACGTGTCTGATTAAGGAAATTCTATATTAAACTTTAAAACTAAAACGTTTACAACCCTGAGTATTCAGTAACCAAAGAGCGGAACTGATGGTATTTTTTGTAATCGTAATCAGAAAGATAATCAATTATCAATCGATAATTTCTGTATAGCAATTTAATGTATTTATCAGGAAGTAGGGTGTAGTATGAATTTGCTTCGATTAACTCCTGTTTGTAAAAGTGCGGATCGCTTTTTATTAAGCGAAGAAGTTTGATAAGTTTTGAATGCTCAATTCGGTTGTTATAGGGTATTATCGTAAAATCATAATACCCTCCGTCATTGATCATTTCCAACTTCATTTGATCATTTGACCATAACCAATATCCACTCATTTCTTTTTCTTGGACTCAGTTAAACAAATGAAAGTTCAGATATACGCTTCTTGCTTATTTCTGATATAATTAAAGCGCACATAAACTTAAATACATTTAACGTCCTAATTATGCAATCTTTCAATATTCCCCAACAACTTCTGATGCACCGCGACTACCTGCGGGATCAGCATTTCTTTTTCATCATTGTTGATCACAAAATCGCAGCGAGCCATTTTTTCTGATTCGTTCATTTGCCTTTCCATGCGGGCAAGCACCGCTTCTTTGGAAATGTTATCACGCTGCATGGCACGTTGAATGCTGAGTTCAACGGGAGAGTTTACGCCGATCACGAGGTCTAAATGTTTGTGAGCCCCTGCTTCAAAAATAAGTGCCGCTTCTTTGATAGCGTAAGGAGAACGTCGGTGAGACATCCATTGTTCTGCATCCGCAAGGGTAGCAGGGTGGATGATGGAGTTGATCAGCTTTGTTTTTTCCGGATCGGAGAATACTACGGAAGCGAGATAACTACGGTTAAGAATATTATTGGTATAGCTTTCTTCACCAAAATAGTGAATGATCTGCCGACGTAATTTTTCGTCTTCATTCATCAAGCGTTTTGCCGCTTCATCGGCATAGTACACAGGAATAGAAAGCACTTCGAAGATCTTTGCAACGGTTGTTTTACCGCTGCCGATAGAGCCTGTCAAGCCGATTCGAAGCATGGGAAGAATTTAAGATTTTAGATCTGCGGTTTCCGGTCTCTTTCCCTTTGAAGTTTAAAATCACCCGGATACACAATATGTATTGAACCGAATAAAATCCGAAACCCGAAAACGCAAATCAAAAAATTATTTTACAACTGCGGCGGTTGGAACTTTATTCACGTTAGCAGTCCACTCAGGGCTGATCGTGCTTTTTTCGATCTTCATGTAGCTACCGGGACTTGTTTCGAGCATGATCGTTCCGTCTTCGCCAATTTTATTTATCGTTCCGTGAATCCCTGCGATGGTAACTACTTTATCACCTTTCTGCATATCGCTTACGAATTGTTTTTGTTGTTTGGCCTTTTTTTGTTGCGGACGAATCATGAAGAAATAGAAAACCACGATGATTCCGCCCATGATGACGAAGTTCAAAGATGGATTAGGAGCCGCTGCCTGTAGAAAAATGTTTAGCATTACTTGTTTGAATTTATTGGCTTATGCCGTGAGTATAAAAATTATTCTTCTGTCTTTGGGGTTACTTCACCGGTTAGCGCGAATTCGGGAAAGCCGGGATTTGTATTTGAAGTAACATTGACCATTTTATTTGCATGGCCCGGATGATGTTCGCTGTTAAACTTAACCCTGATAACGCCGGTATCACCGGGATTTATCGGTGCTTCCGGTTTTTCAGGAACGGTGCAACCGCAACTTGCGCCTACATTGTCCACGATCAACGGTTTTGTTCCGGTATTCTTAAAACGAAAATTAAACTGCACCACTTCACCTTCTTTTATCGTTCCGAAATCGTGAAGGCTGTCGATAAGTTGAACAGTTGTAGGATCTTTCAGTTCCTTTTGCTGCATAAGCGGATTATTGCCCGCAATCTTATCCTGACGGCGCACGTCGCAGCCGGCAAGCAGTAACAATGTTCCCCCGGTGATCAGGAATGTTTTAAGCATAAATTATTTTTTGTCTTTGAAATTTCTTTTTTCGATCTTATTCTCAGCCTGCAATTCTTTATGAATATTATCAAGGAGCCCATTCACAAACTGCCCGCTTTGCGGTGTGCTGTAAGCTTTCGCCAGATCAATATATTCATTGATCGTCACTTTTGTAGGAATGGTGTCAAAATACAAAAATTCGCACACACCCATCTGCAGCAAAATAAGATCCAGCGCAGCGATACGATCAGCATCCCAGTTTTTCAACTTTGGCTTGATCAGTTCTAATGTTTGATCATGCTTATCTAACACCGTACTCAACAGATCTTTTGCAAAATGTCTTTTCTCATCACTCAGGAAGTTGTTGAAACCTTGTTTTTCGGGCTTACCTAAATACGCGATCACCAGGGAATGCATCATTTCGGCGTCATCATCCCAATTGATGAAATGTTCTTCAATATGACTTGTGAAATCTTCTTCCGGCAGCAACAAATCAGTAAAAATAAATTCGAGCATTTTCTTTTCGCTCTTTTTATCCCTTGACTGTTCTTCGATATATTCTCTGTACTCCGGCGTAACGATCAGTTGGCGATAGGTCTTTTTCAGCAATTCGGTATCAATAATATGAATAGCTTTTACATCTTCAATTGAGGTTTGAAAAGAATGTTCTTCAACAATCTTCCACAACAATTCATTGCCGGCGATTTTCGTATTGGTAGCAAGATCTTCGGCCGTAGGTAGATGTTTACCGGCTTTTTTTGTAGCGTCGGTTTCCGCGTAGCGGGCAACTTCTGTAATGAAATAAATAAGGTAAGTAAACAGTTGTTTGCTCTGTTCTATTTTTTTTGACAGTATAGAATCTGCTTCACCCGGCCTGGTTTGCCCGCTCATACTATCCAGTGTGTATAAGGTTTGCATCACTTTTACCCGGATATTTCTTCTGCTTAGCATCGTCTCAAAAACCTTTATTGAAGGCGCAAAATTAAGGCAAAAGAGGGTGAAATCAGATTTAAGATTTAAGATTTAAGATTTAACTGTTTCTAAGCCCGTAAGCTTCGCCGTAAATTTCATCGCAGCTGAATGTAAAGCATCTCCATAAATTGGAACCGTTCCTGCAAAATTGACGCATTTCCAAACCTTCTGACTGCGGATTATTCATTTTTTCTGCCAACAAATGAAAATCGGTGCGCTCGGTATGATTATTAGAGTACTTTTGCGTACTCAAAAATTTGAGTCTATTATATAATTTAAAAACACCAACTTTTATGGCTACTACTAAGAAGCTGAACATTACTCCTGTTGCGGGTTCAAAAAACAGAATTATTGTGAAAGCTGCCGCTGCAGAAGAAAAAACAGCCGGCGGAATTTATATTCCTGATACTGCTAAAGAAAAACCATCCAAAGGTCTTGTGCTGGCAACGAGCCCTAAAGACGAAGACGGAAATGCTCCCGTGGTTAAAGTAGGCGACACCATTCTTTACGGAAAGTATGCAGGGACAGAAATTCAAATTGAAGGTGAAGAATACCTTATCATGAGAGAGAGTGACATTATGGTTATTCTTTAAAACGGGTGACATACAATTGGCAATGAGCAAACGCCACGTGAGTTCAAATCTCCAAATTATTAAATTTCAAATCAATAATACATGTCTAAATTAATTTACTTCGATATCGAAGCAAGAAATAAAATGAAGAAGGGTGTTGATACCCTTGCGAATGCAGTTAAAGTAACCCTCGGGCCACAAGGTCGTAACGTCGTGATCGAAAAGAAATTCGGTGCGCCTGGTGTAACTAAAGATGGCGTTACCGTTGCAAAAGAAATTGAACTGGAAGATCCTATTGAAAATATGGGCGCACAAATGGTGAAAGAAGTAGCTTCTAAAACTGCAGAAATTGCAGGTGACGGCACTACAACTGCCACCGTATTGGCACAGGCAATCATTGCGGAAGGTTTGAAAATGGTAGCAGCCGGTGCAAATCCGATGGACCTGAAACGCGGTATTGATAAAGCAGTAGGACTTGTAGTTGAAAACTTAAGATCACAAAGCCAAACTGTTGGTAACGATGCGAAAAAAATTCAACAGGTTGCTACTATCTCGGCAAATAATGATGAAGTTATCGGCAGACTTATCGCTGAAGCATTTGCAAAAGTGGGTAAAGAAGGCGTGATCACGATCGAAGAAGCGAAAGGTACAGATACTTATGTAGAAACAGTAGAAGGTATGCAATTTGATCGCGGATACATCAGTCCGTACTTCGTTACAAACAGCGAAAAGATGAATGTGGAATTGCAAAATCCATATATTCTTTTGTTTGATAAAAAGATCTCAGTGATGAAGGATATTCTTCATATCCTGGAAAAAGTTGCACAAAGCGGCCGTCCTTTATTAATCATTGCTGAAGACCTTGAAGGTGAAGCGTTGGCAACATTGGTTGTAAATAAATTACGCGGTACATTGAAAGTGGCTGCTGTAAAAGCACCGGGCTTTGGTGACCGCAGAAAAGAAATGATGACAGATATCGCTATTCTTACTGCAGGAACGGTGGTGAGCGAAGAATTAGGTCACAAACTTGAAGGTGTTGATTTGACTACACTTGGTCAGGCAGCATCTGTAACAATCGACAAAGACAATACAACGGTCGTTGGCGGTAAAGGTGCAAAGAAAGATATAACAGCCCGTGTGAATCAAATAAAAGCACAAACAGAAAATACCACTTCAGAGTACGATAAAGAAAAATTACAGGAACGTCTTGCTAAACTTGCAGGCGGAGTTGCGGTTCTTTATGTAGGTGCTACTACAGAAACTGAAATGAAAGAGAAGAAGGACCGTATGGATGATGCACTTCACGCTACAAGAGCAGCTGTTGAAGAAGGTATCGTGCCGGGCGGCGGGGTTGCATACATTCGTGCGCTTGATGCATTGACCTCTAAAGTAAAAGGACAAAATGAAGATGAGCAAACAGGAATGGACATCGTTCGTCGTGCTTTGGAAGCGCCGATCCGCACCATCACTGCAAATGCAGGTGTTGACGGAAGTATCGTTGTAAAAAGCGTACGAGACGGCAAAGGTGATTACGGATACAATGCAAGAACTGAACAGGAAGAAAAATCTATGTTCAAAGCAGGTATTATCGATCCTACTAAAGTGAGCCGTGTTGCATTGGAAAATGCTGCATCTATCGCCGGTATGTTGCTTACAACAGAATGTGTGATCGCTGACAAACCGAAAGAAGAGGCGCCGCACAGTCATGGTGCTCCTGATATGGGTGGGATGGGTTACTAATAAAATTTAAAGTTGGAGCCCGGGGTTTGGAGCTTCTAAATTATATAATCCCTCTGCCGTTTTCGCAGGGGGATTTTTTATGTCTAACGATGAACTTTTTTATTAAATGATGACTGTTACTTTCAGAATAATCAATAAATCAACCGGTCATGGCAGAGACATTGTTTATATTTGCGCTTCAAATAATTAAACCAACTAAAATGAAAAGAATTCTTTGTGCTGCTGCCGTTGTACTGGCGCTTACATCATGTCACGTAGATGATACGAACGAACATAAAGTAGAAATAGAATCTACGACTGATACGTTAGTGAAAACACCCGCTGCTGTTGTAACAGAAACAACAACCTACAGCGCTGCTGAAGGTGATGTAATGATGAAGGACGGCAAGTTGATGATATGGAAAAACGGTGCATGGGTAGCCGCAGACGGTGATGTTACGTTGAGCAACGGGATCGTTGTTTCAAAAGACGGAACGGTGAAACAAGCTGATAAATCTATCCGACTGGAAGAAGGTGAAGCTGTAAACAAATCAGGTAACTTCTTCGATAAAACCGGAAATGCGATAGCTGATGGTTGGGACGCAACAAAAAAAGGCGTAAGCAAGGCTGCCGAAGCTACTGCTAAAGGCGTGAGCACTGCTGCAGAAAAAACTGCTGATGCTGCAAAGAAAGTGGGAGAGAAGACAAAAGAAGTGGTGACAGGAAAACCATAATCATTTCCGATTTTTGAATAACGAATTTAAAAAAAGCACTCCTTCGAAAACGGAAGTGCTTTTTCTTTGCTACAATCTTGTTGTCCTTTTCTCTTTGTTCTCTTAGTCCAAAACCTTTTCTTTGCTCCATGCACATCACGAACTACGAATTCAAAGCATCACATCCGGATATTAAAGCAGCTGAAAAAAAACTGCTTACGATGAATCCCCGATTTGCCGGGGAAGACAATCAAAGAGATACTTACTTTAACGTTGCCGATGGCAGATTAAAACTGCGTGAAGGCAATATTGAGAACGCACTCATTTTTTATAAACGGGAAGACAAAGGCGCTGCGAAGCAGTCTGACATTCAGTTGTACAAACATGAACCCGATGCGGCATTAAAAGATATTCTTACAAAAGTGCATGGTATAAAAGTGGTGGTGGATAAAAAACGGCGGATCTATTTTATCGGTAATATCAAATTTCATTTTGACAGGGTAGAAGGTCTCGGTGAATTTTTAGAAGTGGAAGCGATTAATGAATCGGGCGATATCGGCATCGAAAAATTAAAAGCGCAATGCAATGAATACATTGCATTCTTCGGAATCGAAGAGAAAGATTTTATGAAGGATTCTTACAGTGATATGTTGTTGAAGAAATGAGCAATTGACAATAACAATTAGTAAAAGAAAAGCCCCTCAAAATTTGAAGGGCCTTTACTCTTGGGTTTTGCTTGAACTATTTATATAGCACGCTATTAAATATTAATGCGCATTGCTGAGATCTACTTTTGCGGCTTTCCCTTTTTGTCTTACAAATAAAACAATCGGTAAACAGACCAGGAACATAATTCCGAGATATAAAAAGATATCGCGGTAACCAAGCACGGCCGCCTGTTTATTCAAGCTTCCGCTAATTGCTAAATAGGCAGCATTTAACGCTCTGTCAGGTGTGTATCCGCTGTGAATAAATCCCTGCTGTAACGTTTTAATCCTAGTCTGAGTCGCGGCATCAAAATTGGTAAGATGCCATCCGATCGTAGTCCAATAGGTTGTTTGTTTCATTGCCAGCACAGTAGTAATAACAGCAATCCCGAACGAGCCGCCCAACTGACGCATCATACCGGTAAAAGCCGCACCCTGACCGATCTGCACGCCTTTTAGTGAGGATAGTGATAATGCAGTTATGGGAATGAATAATAAACCCAGACCTACACCTCTTGCTATAAGCATCCAAAAGAAATTATCTTTTCCGGTGTTTGGTGTCATGATAACGGATCCCCAGTAACTGTACACGAAGAATACCAACATACCTGCTGCTGCAAGATAATGCGGCTTTATTCCTTTTGTAAGTAATTTACCGATCATCGGCATCATAAACGCCGTCATTATCGCCGCAGGTATCATCAATGCACCGGCCTGAAACGCCGTCCAACCGAGAATAGTTTGTGTATATAGCGGGATTAAAAATGTAGAGCCGTATAAACCGAAGCCCATGATAAAACTCATGATCGTTCCTATCCTTAGGTTACCGTTCTTCAATACGCGTAACTCAACAATCGGATATTTGTAAGTGAGCTCCCGCCAGATAAAAAAGAAAACGCCGAGGATAGCTGCCGTTGTGAGAAAAATAATGCTCGTGCTTTCAAACCAATCCTCTTCATGACCGCGCTCTAAAACATATTGTAATGATCCGACGGTGACAGCCAATAGGGCGATCCCTAACCAATCAACTTCATTCACTTTTCGCTTCTCCGCATATTTCGGACTCTTAATAAATTGTAAGGTGAGAAGCGTAGCCACAATACCGATCGGAATGTTGATGTAGAATATCCAGTCCCAGGTATAATTTGTAACAATGTAACCCCCTAAAGGAGGCCCGAGTGTAGGCCCGATGATCACACCTAATCCATAGATCGCCTGTGCCATACCACGTTTTTCAACCGGATATGATTCCGTAATGATCGTTTGCGATGTTACCAGCAATGCACCGCCACCAACGCCTTGCAGAAAACGAAATGCCACGAGCTCCCATATTCCGTGGGCGTTGCCGCAGAGGAAAGAACAGACAGTAAAAAGGATTACCGATGCCGCGAAATAATTTCTCCTGCCGAATTGTTGTGAAAGCCATGAAGTCATCGGAACGATAATAACGTTACCGATCGCGTATGATGTGATCACCCAACCGATCTCAGGAAGCGTGGCACCGAATGTTCCCTGCATATCCTTCAGCGCCACGTTCACGATAGTTGTATCCACAATCTCCAGCAATGCGCACAGGATAGCAGTGATCGTAATGATCGCTCTTCTTGCGCCGTATTCTACTAATGAATCCTGCATCATGTTATTAATGGATAATTTTATAACGAATAATTGATAATTGCGAATGCATTTACTAATTCTATCCTTATCTGAGTGAATTTTTTTAGTCCAAATGCACGTCAACATAAACGTTCATACCTGCACGAAGTCTTTTGATTAATGAATCGCCTTTGTTCGTAAAATCGATCTTAACAGGTAAACGCTGAACAACTTTTACGAAGTTTCCGCTCGCATTATCTGCCGGAAGCAATGCAAACTTCGAACCCGTAGCGGCAGAGAATGAACTTAACACTGCGTCAAAATCGTGATCAGGAAATGCATCCACATGCACCGTTACTTTTTGACGTTCGGCCATTTTATTGTATTGCGTTTCTTTAAAATTTGCAACTACCCATTTATCATTGCTCAGAACGATACTGAATAATGCTGAGCCGGTTTGAATTAACTGGCCGGCCTGAATCGGCACTTTGGAAACGATCCCGCTTTCGGGTGCGATAATTACGGTGTAAGACAGATTTAGTTTTGCATTTTCAACATCTACTTCTCGTTGTTTGATCACGGAAGATGCCACACCTGTTTGTGTGGATGTAGCAGCACTTTGTGATGATACAACGCCTGTTTGCACTGATGCCTGGTTCTTCTGATCAACTAATATCTGCAATTGCTTTTGCGCAAGTTGATTTGCAGCCTGCACCTGCTCATACTGTTGTTGAGTGATCGAATGATCCTTAATAAGGTTCTCATAACGCTGAAGATCCTGCGCAGTACGATTAACCGTTACTTTCGCCGCTTCAATTTGTGCTTCCGCGGTTCTTACCGCTGCTTCAGAATTGTTGATGGTTTTGCTTGCTGCATTGCTGTTTGCCTGCGCTGCATTTAAATTACTCTTCGCAGTTGCAAGTGCTGCTTCAGCCTGTTCCAATGTGATCTTCAGGTCACGCGGATCAAGTACCATCAGCGTATCACCTTTGTGTACATACTGATTGTCATCTACATTTACGCTTAAAACATAACCTGATACCCTTGATATAACCGGGCTCACGTTAGCTTCTACCGTCGCATCATCTGTTTCTTCATGATGTTTACCGTGAAAATATTTTGTCAGACCAAACCATAATCCGCCACCTACCAAAAGAATGAGGATGATCATGAATATCGGACTTCTTTTTTTCTGAACTGTTTCCTGGTTGTTATCTGTTGTTGCCATAAAATTTATTTGTGCTTGCTGTGTTTATTTTGATAATGTGCCGGTAGTTTCTAATAGTTTATTGTAAGCCAATGCCGCGTCAGCCCTTGCTGCTGCTGCATTTAGTTTAGACTGTAGCAGAGAAACATCAGCCTCTAAAAGATCGGTGATGGTAACCAGGCTGTTGTCGTATTTGTTTTTTGTAATGCGATAGTTTTCTGCAGCCTGCACGATCGATCTGTCATACACGTCTATTTTCTTTTGCGTTAACAGGTAATTTTGATAATCTCTGTTCACCTGTAATTTGATCTGATCATTCAGCAGATTTTGCGTAGCATCTATCTCAGTGATCTTCGCCTGAGCCTGTTTGAGCTTAGTGTTTGTTTTCCAAAGCGAAGAAATATTGTATTGAATACCTACACCGATATTCACCGCGTTTGTGATCGTTAATACCTTCGGAATATCCGCGGCGATGTAACCGCCGGTAAGTGCGATAGAAGGATATGCTTCAGATTTTGCAGATTTTATTCCCAGATCTGCCGCTTTACGCTGATAGCGAATCGCCTGAACGTCTTTCCTGGTCTGCAATGCAAGCGATTCCATTTCGGAGAATGTTTTAAGATCCTGTTTTGCATTTACAAAATTATCATCGATCTCTATGATCGTTGTTTCCGGCAGACCAAGGAGCAGATCCATATTTACATTGCTGATCGTAAGGTTACTCTGCGCATCCAACAAAGCCAATTCAATGTTTGACGTTTGCAATTCAGCTTTAAGGAGATCGTTTCTTGCTAACACACCATTTTGTTCCAGTCTGGAAAAAAGTGAATCACGTTGTACAGATGCCTTGCGGTTTTCTTCGATCACTTGTACAACAGCACCGGCTTTGTACAAATTTGTATATGCCTGAATGGTGTTGTAAGTAATTCCTTCTTTATCATTATCCGCACTTAATCTTGCCGCCTGCTCCAGGTAGTTAGCAGATTCAATACCATATTTAATTCTGCCGCCGGCATAAACAGGTAAAGACACATTTACGATACCATACAACGCCTGATTTACATTTGGTGCAGAACCACCGCCACTGCCTGATGCGTTTTGTGTTTTAAGTTTAAGATCCGCACCGCCGAGACGAAGATAGCTTCCGCTTACTTTCGCATCAGGTAACTGACGATCTTTTGCTTCACGCACATTCGCCACGGCTTCGATGATCTTCGCATTAGAGATCTTCAGATTATTGCTGTTCTTAATGCTCATGTCGATAGCCGTTTGAAGGTCTACCTTTTGTTTGTTTTGTGCTAACGATGCCATACTTATACAAAGCAGCACCAACGCCATAATTCCGATTCTACGATTCATATCCCAATATTGATTTAAAAATAGTTTTGAGATGGTTATTTAGTCTTTCCGTTAACAGTTTCGTTTGTGCTTCCTCACTCAGATTTTCGAGGCCATGGTATCCCAGATAATATTCTTTATTGATGACTAAGTGAGTAACTGTTCCTGTCATAGTAATGTGCAACATGGATACATCGATATTCTTTTTAAAAACTTTCGCCTTCTGACCTTCTTTGATCAACTCTGTAAAAAGAACGGCATAACTGAGTTTCATTTCTCTAACCAGATTCACGACTACAGGATTCTTTTTCATGATCTGTTCGCAGGTCAATATTTTGTAGAAGGCCAGCTTATTCATAACCTTCAGAACAAATGATTCAATTATACTCTCCACCTTTTCGAAAGGTGTGAGTTCTTCATCTTTCAGTAAAGATTCCACTTTAAGCTTCATGCTGATCATTCTCTCTTCGAAAAGACTCTCCAACAATTTTTCTTTACTGCCAAAATAATAGGAGATCATAGCGAGATTAACGCCTGCTGCATCTGCAATGTCACGTACCGTTGCAGCTTCAAAACCCTTTCTCGAAAAGAGTTCCTCAGCTGATTCGAGAATATGCGTCTTTTTATCTTTTGCTTCCATTTTAAATTTGAAAGCGCAAAGTTAAACAAATGTTTGATATTAATCAAACGTTTGTTTAATTAATTTTGAGTTAACAAAAGCATTCGAGAACGTGGTTTAAATTTTATAATCATTCGGCGACTTCATTGCTAACCTTCACGTTTTTAAAACTCTGTGAAGTTGCTACGGGCTCAAGTCTGAAGACTTCTTTGTCCACGACGCGTTGCAAAATAATATCTATCATTGTTGTGCTGTCGGGATTCAGCACGCCTTCGAAAAGTTTTTTCGTGGCTGAATAGCTACAACTTACATATTTTACAAAGCCGTCGTTCGGACGCGGAGAAAGGTGAATCCCCAATTTTTCAATGCCTGAGGAAGCTGCACGGATAACTTTGCCTGAAGATGTCTTTACTTCTTCACAACCGTTCATGATATCGTAATTCACGAAATAGGTAACGGTATTTCTGCTGTTCCTGTTTTGTTGCCGATCTACAAAAAAGCCCTCCGGAAGTTTATTCGGATCGTTATCGTCGCCGGCAGTGAGCAACAGATCATAATCGTTGATCGGATAACCCTCTGTATCTGTAACCCGAAAGATGATCATTGAATATCGGTCATGAATAAAATACCGGTCGGAGAGCAAGATCCTTTTCTCAACTTCCACTTTTTCCGCCTGCTTTACATCTGCAGTTTCTTTTCGGAATTTATCAACCACCGCATCATAATCTTTCTTCGTACTCACTTTCACACAATCAAGGATCGCATTTATCGTCTCCATGCTTTTTGCATCACTATCGCCCACGCTGAACATGATCCCCATGCTTTTTCCTGAATGCGATTTATTGCTGATCACACGTAACGGAACGGGTGCTGCTTTTTTTGACAGGGTAAGGTTAAGTCCGTTGCAAACCAATTCTCCTTTTGCATTCTTCCCCGGTAAAGGTTGGGTAAGTTTTATGTAAGTAGCTTCCAGATTTGCAGCGGCTACCCGTACAACGCCGTCGGAACCGGTTTCACCCGTGTATGAATTTAATGCGTCATACAATTTTCTGTCAATCGATTGACCGGTCAATACAAATGGGAAACAGGTAGAGGCCGTGATCTTATCACTCCCCTCCAGAATCCAATCAAGATTTAATTTCCATGCTTCCGAACTGCCCAAACAAAGCCAATCAAGTACACTTCGTCCGGGCTCCACGCCGCTAAACCATGAACTTAATCTGCTCAATGTTCCTTTTCCTAAAACAGCAAGCGCAGAGCCGAAATTTGCGGGCGCAAGCATAATGAGATGCGACATGCGGATTTTTGGTCTCTTATTTTTGCAATAACGATCCCACCAATCTCTGATCACCGGACCGCCGGTGGAGTGGGTGATGCAGATAAAATCTGTACTGTTCCCCATTTGATCAGCAAGCGCTGTTTTAAAAGCACGTGATATATCAGCTACTCTAACTTCATCATGAAAACTGATATAGCGACCAAGAAAGATTTCTTTCACGTTGATATCAACGCCCTGCTTTTTTCCTTCAACAGCCAGGCGTGTCGGCAGATTGCCGTAAGTGTCAAGATTGGTTACACTCCAGCCATGAACGAAAACGATAACTAATGCCATCCTGCTTTTTTTTGATTGTGATGCTATGCGGAAGAGGTAGGGCGCAGTTATCCGTATTGAGATAATGCACGCATGAAAATAATTACAATTTCAGAGAGAATCTGCTGAAAAATACATCAAACACAAATTATTGCGGAAACTACGCTGAAGATTTTCGCAGATCTTCAAATAATTTTTTCTGCTTTTCAGTAAGATTGGAAGGAAGTACAACGGAATAAGTAACATAGAGATCACCAAACATACCGTCTTGTTTATATAAAGGAAAGCCCTTTGCCTTCAGTTTTACTTTGGTATTGTTTTGCGTTTCCGGTTTTACTTTCAGTTTTATTTTACCGTGAGGAGTTTCAATGTTCACATCACCACCGAGCATAGCCGTATACAGATCTATTTCCTGGGCGCTTTGAAGATCGTTGCCCACACGTTTGAAACCTATGTCGTTATTGAGTTTGAACGTTAGAAAAAGATCTCCCGCAGCACCACCGTTTTGTCCGGGCTGACCGTAACCTTTTAATTTGATTACCTGTCCGTCTTCAATTCCTGCAGGGATGGTGATGCGGATATTTTTTCCGTTTACAGTTATCGTTTGTTGATGGGTTGCAAACGCAGCACTGAGATTGAGTTGAAAATTAGCGTTGAGATCACCACCTTTTTGTTTGCTTCTTCTTCCGCCACCGCCTCCAAACATCGAAGAAAAGAAATCCGAAAATCCGCCTTCCTGTTCAAATCCTTCAAAGCTTCCGCCACCGCCGCCTCTGTATTGCTGAGAATATTGTTGCTGCTGTCTTGCCTGATGTTCGTATGCATCACCGTGTTGCCAGTCTTTGCCGTACTTATCGTATTTTTTTCTTTTGTCAGGATCGCTCAATACCTCATTGGCTTCATTGATCTGTTGAAACTTTTTATTGGCTGTAGAGTCGTTGGGATTTGTATCGGGGTGAAACTGACGTGCGAGTTTGCGGTAAGCTTTTTTGATATCTTCTGCGGTAGCAGCTTTCGTTATACCGAGCACGTTATAGTAGTCTATGAATTTCATTTCAGATGATGCTATTTATAAGTCATCGCAGCGTGCCGGAGAAGAGGAGTTAAAGCAAAGGTCTTTGTGCAATCCCTATAACTCAAGTTCTCTGCGTGTGCGTTAGGACGAATATAAAAATAAACATTCAAATACTTTACCGAAAATGATCTAGGGCAATTCTATCCGTGTTTTTGCACCGAAGAATTTATCCAAAGAATCCCTTACACGAAGTGTGTCGGATAGCAGCGTTCGGAATGGCATCCGCACTTTATACGTTGAATCTTTTATGGTAAGTATCACCTTATTCCCGTAGCTCGTTAATCTGTCGTAACCTTTTTGCGCTTTGCCCTGATCAGGATAATCCTTGATCACAATGTAAAAGCTGTTACTGTCTGCAACAACAGGTTTTGCATTTATCGCAGTAATGCTGTCCTGTAATCGTTTTGCTGCTACAGACGCGGTGTCCATATTTGGGTGCGTATTTGGTGTATCAATTGCCACCGCGACATTATTTGTTTTCTTGTCGCCGCTGTCCTTATGAATAAAATAATATACGGCTATCCCGATCGCAACAACCAGCACACCTAAAATGATCCACAGCGGACCTTTACCTGCAGTGGCTGAACGCTCACGTGCAGGCGTTGCAAAAGTGATCTTTTCATTTTGTTTTTCCGTAATTGCTTTCGGAAGCTCCTCATAAATTACGTGCGATGTACCCGCCTGAGTAAAAGCATATTCGCCCGTTTGCGCTTTTTGCAATGTACCCACACCTTCCAGGATCAACGGTTTCCCGATATTGAGGAATTGCGTGTGCAGCATGATATAAGATTCCAGATCGGAAGTTGCCAGGGGCCTGATCTTTCTTGTGTGGCTCATAATATAAGCGATCAGTCCTTCGTCCGGTTGTGCTTTTTTATCACATACAAAATTGATCGAATCTTCAGGTAAGGCGGTATCCTTATCATTCTCAGAAGGTATAACCACGTCTGAAGAAATAGTAAAAGTGCCGATATCCTGTAATGTGACTTTTTTGTTGCTGTAGAGATACTGAACGACGAGCTGTTCGATTTTCATTAATGCTTATTTAAGCTTAATATATATTTTGGAATCGCAAACGTACAAGTAAATAAGAATATAGCCAAGCAAACCGGCGAATTGGGTTATTTTTGCAAAATGTTATCAGCAGAGGAAAAGCAATTTATCAGATATTGGGAGGCTAATCGAGAGGCGCACAGCGGCTTTACGAGCAAATTGCTCCGCGGCTTACCGATGGCATGCGTATTTTGTCTGCCTGTTTTATTGTTTATACTTGCAGTATATCTTTTCTTTCCGGATTGGTACATGAAGGTTTCCGGAACGTCTGCTGAAACTTTTTTGGTAGTGGTTATAGCAATAATTATAGCGATAATTTTTTATGCGTTCGTGAGAATGCATTTCAAGTGGGAAATGAACGAACAGTTATACCTGGAGCTGCGCCACAAGGAAAATAAACATGATGCAGCGAATATCAAATAAAAACAATCTTATCATAAATCAATTACAACATGAAAAAATGGCTTCTTTTGATTCCTGCTTTTGCAATCGTGCTTTCTTCGTGCAAAAAAGATAAGGAATGTACAACGGCTGCACCTGCAACCGTGGCTTCTGCTACTGAAACGGCGTATCTGCAAAGTTATTTAACAGCAAACGGGATAACTGATGCGGTTAATATACACGGTATGTTCTACGTAAGAAACAATGTGGGAAATGGGGGTTCATCACCTAACCTTTGTAATAACATTCAGATTATTTATGCCGGACAGATCATCACAGGAAATACAGTAAATCCGACACCGTTTGATTCAAGTAACGGAACAGCTGTGACGTTCCTTCTTTCCGATCTTATATCAGGATGGCAGCTTGTTTTACCACTGATAAAAACAGGCGGAACGGTTACCTTGTATATCCCTCCTTCACTAGGTTATGGCAGCGGTGCGCAAACAAATTCAGCCGGTGTTGTTGTTATTCCTGCTAACTCATATTTAAAATTCACAATAACGTTGGGCGGCGTAAGCTAATCTCGTTCGATTCAAGTAATTTAGTCCCGCCGCTTGGCGGGATTTTTATTTTAAACTTATAATGTGAGTCACGAAGCAATTTCAGTATTTGATATGTTCAAGATAGGAGTGGGACCGAGCAGTAGTCACACATTAGGCCCGTGGCGGGCTGCACAGATTTTCACCACAAAACTGGAAGAGCGAAAAATGCTTGACAGGGTGCGATCAATCGAAGTATTACTTTACGGATCGCTTGCAAAAACCGGTATAGGTCACGGAACCGATATCGCCGTTCAGTTGGGTTTGAGCGGTGATGACCCCGTTACATTTGACGTAAATAATATAAATCCGAAAATTGGCGATATCAAAAGCATGAATAAACTCGTACTCGCCGGGAGACATGAAATAGATTTTGCACCGACAGATGATATCGAATTTTTGTTTTCCGAAACCTTGCCGTACCACCCTAATGCACTTACCTTTTTAGTAACGCTCACTGATGACAGCACTTTTGCAGAAACATTTTATTCCATCGGGGGCGGATTTGTTGTGCAGGAACCCAAAGAAGATGCAGTGGTAACAGGCACTTCACAGGATGCTGTTACATTACCCTTTCCGGTAAACACCGCGGATGAATTATTGCATTGGTGCCGTACGACAGGTATGGCAATCCATGAAGTAGTTTTGGAAAATGAATCTTCCTGGAGATCGGAAGCCGATACAAGAGCCGGCATTCTTAATATCTGGCGTGTGATGAAAGAATGTATTTATCGCGGTTGCACCACGCAGGGAATATTGCCCGGCGGACTTCAGGTGAAACGCCGCGCATTTGACGCGAATAAAAAACTGATGCAGGGTAAAACATTCAATGGCTATGACGAATGGTTGCAGCAGATCATTGCAGGGGGTAATCGCTTCAACTATATTTTGGATTGGGTAAGTTGTTTTGCATTGGCAGTAAATGAAGAGAATGCATCATTCGGAAGGGTGGTAACTGCGCCAACAAACGGCGCAGCCGGCGTTATCCCGGCAGTGTTACAATATTTTATCTCTTTTTGCGACGGTAACGATGATGATAAAATCGTGAAGTTTTTGCTTACTGCATCTGAAATAGGAAGCATCTTTAAAAAAGGCGCAACCATTTCAGCAGCCATGGGCGGCTGTCAGGCAGAAATAGGTGTGAGCAGTGCAATGGCCGCGGCTGCACTTACGGAAAGCCTCGGTGGTTCTCAAAGACAATCGTTAATGGCTGCAGAAATTGCCATGGAACATCATCTTGGAATGACCTGCGATCCTATCGGCGGATTAGTACAAATACCGTGCATCGAAAGAAATACGATGGGTGCGATAAAAGCTATAACTGCGTGCCAGCTTGCATTGCAGAGCACACCCGATTTTGCAAAAGTGAGTTTGGATGGCGTGATAAAAACGATGTGGGACACTGCTTTGGATATGAACAGCAAATACAAAGAAACTGCAGATGGCGGATTGGCGGTGAATATTCCGATCTCGCTGAGTGAATGTTAGTATAAGTTTTTAATTTTTATTGCAGTAATGTTTTCTTTACAAACACTAAGGACTCAATACTAAAAAATAATTAAAGCCCGTAAGTGCGTTTCACATCTCTGTCGTTCTCACGCTGCTTGATGGTTTCACGCTTATCGTAATTCTTCTTTCCTTTGCCGAGACCGATATCCATTTTCGCAAGACCTTTTTCATTAATGAAGATCCTAAGCGGAATGATACTGTACCCTTTTTCTTTACTCTTGGCCTCCAGCTTTTTTAATTCTCTTTTATTGAGTAACAATTTGCGTTCCTGCAAAGGTTCATGATTCATATATGTTCCGAAAGCGTATTCGGAGATGTGCAGACTTTTTACATATAATTCTCCGCGATCGAAAATGCAATAGCTGTCATTAAAGCTGGCTTTGCCGGTTCTTAATGATTTTATTTCTGTTCCCTGCAGCACGATCCCTGCGGTATAAGTTACCTCAAAAAAATACTCGTAATAGGCTTTTTTATTATTCAGTTCCACTTTTCTCTTTTGTCAAAGATAAAAAACATTGAGGGAAGTTTATTTTGCCTGTTGCTTTGTTTACATTTGAGCTCAAACAACAATATGCCAAAAACTGAGAAATCCCGTTCCAATATACTTTTGCGCATGCATCCGCTGCAAAGGATCATGCTTAGTGTGCTCTTTGCGGGAGCAGTATGGTTCGGCATCAGAAACATCCATGAATCGTCATTGTTCATTGTTGTGTCTACCTGGAGCGCTTTCGCATTTTCATATCTTATCACATCCTGGTTCGTCATTTTTACCAGAGGTATAACAGAAATTAAACGCTTCGCACAAAAGGAAGACGGCAGCCGTGTTTTTGTTTTGATTTTTGCGGTTGTCTCTTCATTTGCTGCGATCATCACCGTTTTACTGCTTGTTATTAACTCTGATAAGAATACCACCGATCAAATAATTACGGTTCCGGTGAGTTTTTTATCGGTATTATTTTCCTGGGCATTAGTCCACACTATCCTCACTTTTCATTATGCGCATTTATATTACGACGATGATCAAGACGGCGGAAAGCCGCACCGGGGAGGACTTGATTTTCCTGAGAAAGATGATCCTGATTATGTGGACTTCGCTTATTTTTCTTTTGTAATAGGAATGACATTTCAGGTTTCTGATGTGGAGATCACGGACAAAAAAATGCGCCGACTGGTATTGGCACACGGGCTCATTTCTTTTTTGCTGAATACTTTCGTAGTGGCTCTTACGGTTAATTTTATCGCAGGGCTCAAAAAATAATTTACATAAAAAGGGCTGCCGGTTGATACCGACAGCCCGGTGTGGACTTCGAGAGGAATTGGCTAATTTTTAATAATTTTCACGATTTCGGATCTGAAGCCTTCGCCTGTTACCTGTACGTAGTACATACCCGGTGCAAGCGATGCTCCGTTTATTATGGATTGATTGGTTCCTGAAGTAATATTTAAAGAACGTTTGATTAATTGTCTGCCATAGATATCACTAACGCTGAGTTCGGCATTGCCTTTATTTTGAGCAGTGGTATAATTCACTTTTACTTCGCCTGAAAACAATGTAGGATTTGCCTGCAATACATCTTTGTTGCAATTCACATTCACCTTCTTTGTTTCACTATAAACGACCTCGCCGCCTGCATGCACAAACTTGAGGCGATAATAAATCGTTTGGTTTTCCTGATTAATTGTGAGAGCATATCGGTTATCATTTTTATTGCTCACATTTTGAACCGCTTTAAAGTGAAGAGCATCAGTGCTCATCTCTACAGTAGTGTATGAAAGATCTGTTACTGCGGAGGTTTTCCAACTTAACACAGCAGTGCAGTTTTTGCCTACAGCAGAGAAGTCGCTCACAGCAACTGAAAGTACCAGACAATTAGAAACTGTGTACACGTAACTTTTACCAACACCGTTATCGCCGGACACAAAATTCGTTGTTGTTCCTAATGTATTTCCAAGATTAAGAAGGCCGGAACTAAAATCCAGTACTCCACCGGGTGCGCCCACCATAACTCTCACAGGATTTAAAGCGCCGTTTGTACGGCCAAGACCGGCTACTGTGTAGCCAACCATGCTTGCTGCGTTAAGCCCAAGCTCAGGAGATACAGTATTTTCAACGCTCCACAATGGCGTAGGGTTATATGTTCCGTCAGGTCTGCCGGTATATACATATGCAGCGCCGCCAACAGCATCGGCGTTTACCAACCCGATTTTAGTAGATAACGGTTCGCCTACAATAATATCGCCGTAACCGTCACAATTTGCATCCTGTATGTTATCAATAGCTGCTCCGGTGAGTACATTGGCGTCAATTGCCTGACCTGAAAGAATGCTCATAAGTGCACCATTACGAGGACTCTGAATTTGTTGAGCCGGTGTTTCAGATGCTGCCGGTGATATTTTGGCGGTGAATACGTTCAAACCGCCCGATTGCAAACGCAATCCTGACACAATATTGCTCAAAATATTTCCTACCGGTGCGCCCACGATGATGTTTCCGTTCCGCACGCCGTTAGCATCGGAAAGACCTTTTACTTTATACCCGAACAAATTTGCAATGCTGCCGAGCAAACCGGCTGACCCACCTGCCGTTAATTGCGTCCCGGGATTAGTGCTCACTGTACTTCCGTTTCCAAAGAACACATAGGCGCTTCCGCCCAAAAAGCTTGTGGGGCTTAAACTTAAACCGCCCGGCGCACCTACAACGATATCATTGTGTCCGTCTTTGTTATAATCACCTACACCATCCACACTAAATCCGAATAATAGCCCATTAAGATTCAATAATCCTAAACCCGAAGGGAAATTTAACAATGAAGGAGAATTTAATCGGGTTTCAGTATTTCCTGAAACGCCGCCGTTAGAATAATAAACGAATGCAGCACCTGTTCTTACACCCAATCCGGAAATTCCTGCATATCCCGGAGAACCTACGATGATCTCACTTTTGCCGTCGCCGTCAATATCATCAGATACAGAAACGGAATAGCCAAATAATGCGTTGATCGAAATATTATTACCTACTCCAAACACACCGTTGGTAAAGTACAGATTACCCTTAAGGAAAAGAGATACCGGTGCAGTGAGATTATTGTTCATAATATCCTGACCGTCGAACACATAAACTTTACCTGCTTTGATTGTTGCGGAAGAAGGTGTGCCGTTCACGGTAGCAGTATAGCTATCTCCCGGGGCACCAATGATAATATCTCTTGTGCCGTCACCCGTAACATTTCCCGCACTTACACTGTAACCGAACAATGCATTTGCGACAGGTGTGTTGGGCCGTAAGATCCTGTCCGGTGCAGTATGCATGCCAGACGCGCCGCCGAAATAAATAAATACTGCACCTACATTAACCAGCGTAGAACCTGATATGACGTCTATTGCGCCGGGAGCACTTACCGCTACGTCATCAAAAGTATCTCCGTTGATATCTCCGATACCATAGGTTCTGTACCCGTAGAGCGCATCTATTTGTAATTGTGTATTTGTAAGCAGGGTTGGCAACAGCCCGTTAGCAGATTGTTCCCATTCTGATGAATGCGTAAGCGGATCGACTGTTACAGGATATACCGCATTCCTGTCGTCAACAGTAATTAATAACTCGTGAGCTTTTCCCTGGCGCATAAATGCATCCAGTTTTTTATGGTTTGCGTCCCACACTACAAGATCGTCATATTGAAGAACAGGTTTTTTATGCTTCTTATCGTAAAACAGCAAAGCACTTCTTTTTGTAAACTCCGGACGAAGGTCTCCGGAAACACTCAATGACAATTGAAGGTCATTACTTCCTTCCGGTCTTTCTTTGATGATAAAATTCTGACGAAGACCGGATGCATTGCTGATATATTCCACATCATACTTATTGAAGTCATATTTGAGGTAGCTGTCTTTTTGTTGAAATGCAACAAATTTATCGGTCGCGATATTTGTGCTTCCTTTGCTAATTTTCTCCAACACCACAGATGAAGAAGAGAAACACTTCGTTTTTTGCAAAGGACTTACAGTAAGCGTACTGCCGTTTGTGTGAAAAGTAAGTTGCTGTTTTTTATTTGCCGCAAGATAACCTCCCGTAAAATTTTTGAAGAAGTAAGAAGAGGTTTCAATGTAGTTTTGTGCGTTTTGCATCCAGTTATCCGACGCAACAGCAGAGGCGTGATTGTTTAGAGAGGCTGCGGTTGTAAGCAGAGCAGGCAATTGTGCAAAGCTGTTCGAAAGAACGATTGCAGTAAGGATGATTGTTACGGAAAATTTTTTCATGGTTTGTGATTTATTGGTTTATGAAAGATTGTATACCTTTTCTTTCTGCACCAAAGTTCGCGCTGATAAAGGGGTTCAGGCGTTCACTTATTACTGATTTTCATTTCACGTACTACTGAATTATTTTAGAAGATATACTTTTAACTTTTTGTACAACATACATAGTATTCACACAATGAGCATTTCACCTATTACTTCGTTTATTGCACTTTTTACGCATTTGCCGTAGGTATTAACACGCTGTTTTTATTGGTTTTTTTTTCGCATATTTGAAGCTTATTTCTTAATGATCTAAAAACCAACACTTATGAGTAATCTGATTTCGCTTCAAAGAGCGATCGACATGACAACATTGTACCGTGCAAACAAAACAAAAATTCTTGCGCAGGGAACAAATCCGGACGTTCTTCCTATCTGCGAAACCTTTGATCGTGCGGCTTATGACACTTTATTAGCACAACCGGGTTGTGTGAAAGTGCGCACTTACCTGGGAATGAATCCTGATCTTACTATCAGTGTGATCACTGTAGGAGTAGACAGCAATGACAGGGATATGGTAAATGATGGAAATGCGATTGTTGATAACGGGACACGTTGTCCGATATCATGTCCGCCTTCTTCACCACTTAACTAAACGATGCATATTAGCTGGGAAGACATAATCAATTGGATGATAGTAATACCCGCCTTCACGGGATTAATAAGATTAAAAGAAGTTGATAAAGTTTTTTATCCTTTTATTATTTTGTTATGTCTCGGAGTGCTCAATGAATTCGTGAGTCATTATTGTGCAATAAAGTTTAGAACCAATCTTCCAAACAGTAATATTTTTCATTTGGTAGATTCATTGCTCGTTGTTTACCAATTCATGAGGTGGAAATTATTTGAAAATAAAAAAGTAGGTCCTCTTTTTCTATTTTCATTGCCGTTATTATGGCTAGCAAATAAGATTTTTCTTGAGTCGTTTACAGAATACGGATCATATTTTGTGATTTTATATTCTTTTCTGGTTGTATTGTTTAGTATTTCTTTGCTTAATAAAATACTTTCATACATTGAAAAAGCTATTTTAAAAAATGCAACATTTATTATCTGTGTGATTTTTATTATACTTTACACTTATAATGCAGTAACCGAAATATTTTACAAACTAAGTTTAGATCAGGGATATCGTTTCACGATAACCATGCACTATATCTATATTTTTATCAACCTATTTAGTAATATCTTATTTATTTACGCCATTTTATGTATGCACCGGAAGCAACGATACTCAGTACCATATTGATAACGTTTGTTGTATTTGGCGGGATTATAGGCTTTTTTATTTTTTCAATGATCAAACAACATCGAAAGAATATTGAAATGTATAAATCAAAGCTCTCTGCAGAGATCACCACCCTTGAAAAAGAACGTGCGAGGATCTCTGCAGATCTTCATGATGATCTCGGCCCGATGCTTTCCGTGATCAAAATGAAAGTGAGCAGCATTGACGTGAACCCGGAAGATGAACCGTTACTGGAAGAAGCGGAAGGTTATATTGATGGCGTTATCAAAAAGATCAGGCTCATTTCAAATGATCTTTTACCCGGAACTCTTTTAAGAAAAGGATTGGTATTTGCGATTCAGGAATTTATTCAGATCATCGGGAGCGCAAAGAATATGAAGATCAGTTTCACCCATGATACTATTCCGTCGCTGCCCCGGGAACTTTGCGTAAACCTGTACAGGATCGTTCAGGAGATCACGCACAATGCAGTAAAACATTCGGGAGCCGATCATCTTAAGATCAGCCTCAATGTTATAAATGATAAGCTCATCCTTGTTTGTTCTGATAACGGAAAAGGATTTGATTATAATAAAGCCGGTAAAGAGAGATCCGGATTGGGATTAAGGAATCTTTGGAGCAGAACGGAATTACTGCACGGAGATCTTTACCTCGAATCCAATCCCGGTGAAGGAACCACGTACACTATTGAATTCCCCCTAAAACCAAAACCATAACACTATGCCGATAAGAATAGTTGTTGCAGATGATCACGAAATTTTCAGAGATGGTTTTGCAGGTATGCTTAAAAAGCAGACCGACATAGCCCTCGTTGGTCAGGCTGAAAACGGCAGAGAACTGCTCGCCGTTGCCGAAAAATTAATGCCCGATGTTGTACTTACCGACATTAAGATGCCCGTAATGGACGGCATTGAAGCTACACAGCAATTGCTGAAAAAATTTCCCGAGATGAAAGTGATCGCATTGTCTATGTTCAATGATGATCATTATGTATTGGATATGATGGAAGCCGGCGCAAAAGGTTACCTGCTGAAAAATGCGCATAAAAAAGAGATCATCGAAGCGATCAATACAGTAAACAAAGACGAACTCTATTATTGCAAAGACACATCATTAAAGCTGATTCACCTGATGGCGGATAGGTCTTTTCATGATCGCAACGAGGAACCTGTACCCGATTTTAGCTACCGCGAGAAAGAAGTGATCAAGTTAATCTGCAAAGAAGCTTCCAACAAAGAAATGTCTGCGGCGTTGCACCTGAGCGTACGTACGATCGAAGGGTACCGCAAGCGTATCCAGGAAAAAATGAAGGTTAAGAACGCGGTTGGTATTGTGATCTATGCAGTACGACACCGGATCATAGAGATCTGATCAAAAAAAATCCCTGTAAAGATTACGGGGATTTTTTTATAGAGATCATTTTAATTTTTAAACATGATCAGCAGCTCAGCCATCTTTTGCTTAAGCTCTTTTCTGTGAACGATAAAATCCAGGAAGCCGTGTTCCAATAAAAATTCACTGCGTTGAAAACCTTCCGGCAGATCTTTCCTTATGGTTTCTTTAATTACTCTTGGTCCTGCAAAGCCGATCAAAGCACCGGGCTCACCGCAGATCACATCACCAAGCATGGCGAATGACGCCGTTGTTCCGCCGAAAGTGGGATCTGTACATAAAGAGATATAAGGCACTTTTGCATCCGCAAGCATCGATAATTTACCCGATGTTTTTGCAAGTTGCATCAGAGAGAAAGCGCTTTCCATCATTCGTGCACCTCCGCTTTTATTGATGATCATAAAAGGAATGCGATGCTCAATACAATAATCACACCCACGGCTTATCTTTTCGCCCATCACACTTCCAAGACTGCCCCCGATGAATTCAAAATCCATACACGCAACAACAAGATCATTTCCGAAAACTTTTCCGTGCGCAACAGTTATAGAATCGTGGATATCTGTTTTCCTATAGGTTTCCTCCAATCTTTTATCGTAAGGTTTAAGATCTACAAAACCCAGAAAATCCTTTGAACGGATGTTCGCAAATAATTCCTGATACTGTTCGTCATCAAACAGGATATCAAAATATTCTTCGCTGCCTATCCGATGATGGTATTCGCACTTCGGACAAACAAAATTATTTTCGGCAAGCTCTGATACCGTACAGGTGTATTTACACTGAGGACATTTATCCCACAAACCTTCGGGCGCATCTTTCTTATCTTTCGTAGAAGTAAGAATGCCTTTTTTCATTCTTTTAAACCAACTGCTCTTGTGGTGAACAGATGTTTCATCTTCGCCCGCAAGACTCGCATCAAAATCTTCTTCTTTTTTCATTCATGAACCTTTAGATAAAAAATACTGATTAAGCAAGTGTGATCGACGGATCAAGATATACATCCTGAATCGTGTTCAGTAATTCCACACCGTCTTTCATTGGTTTTTGAAATGCCTTTCTTCCGCTGATCAGTCCCATACCGCCTGCTCTTTTATTCACAACCGCCGTCGTTACTGCTTCTGAAAGATCCGTTGCCCCTTTACTTTCCCCGCCGCTGTTGATCAAACCTACACGACCCATGTAGCAATTTGCAACCTGATATCGTGTAAGATCAATCGGGTGATCGGTTGTAAGTTTATCGTAAACGATCGAACTTGTTTTGCCGAATTTTACCGCGTTGTATCCGCCGTTATTTACCGGTAATTTTTGCTTGATAATGTCGGCCTGTAAAGTTACACCCAGATAGTTTGCCTGGCCCGTAAGATCTGCCGATGCTGAATAATCAACTCCGTCTACTTTGAATCCGTTGTTGCGTGTATAGCACCACAATACGGTTGCCATACCTAATTCATGCGCCATTTGGAAAGCTGTTGCCACTTCCTGCAACTGACGGGTGCTTTCTTCGCTGCCCCAATAGATAGTAGCACCTACAGAAACAGCCCCCATATTCCATGCGTCCTTTATCTTTCCGAACATCACCTGATCAAATCTGTTGGGATAACTCAAAAATTCATTGTGATTTATTTTGACCATCATCGGGATCTTATGCGCATATTTTCTGCTCACGATACCCAATCCGCCAAATGTAGAAGCCACAGCGTTACAGCCTCCTTCTACGGCCAGTTTTACAATATTTTCAGGGTCAAAGTAAACAGGATTAGGAGCAAAAGATGCGCCTGCACTATGCTCTACGCCTTGATCTACAGGGAGGATAGACACGTAGCCGGTATTTCCAAGTCTGCCGTGCCCCAGCATTGCCTGAATGCTGCGAAGTGTTTGGTTACTTCTGTTACTGTTTATCCATGATTTCTCCACGTGATCGGGAGAAGGAGCGTGAATCATATCTTTCGATATCGTCTTACACTCATGATTAAGTAAACTGTCGGCATCTTTGCCCAATAATTGAACGATCTTTTCAGCAGCCATAATTAGTGAGGTTTTTTACAAAAATAAGGAAGTTCATTTCAATTAATGATACATCCCCCTTCTTTTGGAATCTTCAAGGAAGATCTGCAAAAAGACTTTGTCCTCTGAGCGTCTGGCATGGATAGTTGACTTCAAATCTCCTGTGAGAAACCTGTCATTTTGGTAAATAAAATGTTCATAACCCAAACTTACATTTTTAAAAAGTCTGAATGCAACGTTTGGTTTATAGATCGCTACGATACTATTGCCGGGAATGCCAACGTAGGTATGGATATAATAATAAAAGCCGGTGAAGCCTACCGTACACCATTTGTTAAGATTAAGCGTTTCTTCTACTTTGGCTTCTAATCCTCCGCCAAAATTGTATTGCCTCAGGAGACCTAACGTGTCCGGGTAGAAGCGGGTACTGTTCCCTGCCAACGGAACCATAAGCAGGTGAATGTTAGAATAAATATTCGATTTCTTAGCCACGGGCAACCTTGAGATGAGGCCTCCGCCAAATCCGATCGTTCCCACCTGAAACAAGCTGTTGTTCCAGTAGTCAAAATGTTGAAATATCCCTGCGGTCAATCTTTTCTCTTTGATATTCCTGCCGGCCAAAATTCCATAGCCGTTCACATTACCCAGCAACTTTGTATTTTTCCCGTAACTCAGTTCCACACGCAATCTGAAAAGATCAAACGGTTTGCGGCGCACAGCTTCAAAAGGATTTCCGTAGTCGAGTTGCATTGTGGCGACGGCGTTGCCCGCGGGTTGTTTAAGCGTTGGATCTTTTGGATTATTTCCCGTGTTATTTATCCGAAGATAGCCTGCGGTAAATGTAATATTCAGCGGTTCCTTTTGGTAGACTTCATATGGCATGACCCTGAACATTTTACCCTGGGTGAGCCTGTTGAGCGCCCTGGACGGATTGATGATGCCTGCGAGTATTTCGCGGAAAACTCTTTCCCTGCCGTGGGTACGATCGTCGAGTACATTCGAACTGAGGCGATAAAATATCTCACCGAGTAATGCGCCGCTGATCGGCGTATTGATAATATCGTTGACAGACGGCCGGCTGTTTTCACCAAAATATTCCCACATCAGACTGCCCCCGGCGGCAAATGCCATCGACGCAAAATATCCATATCCGTTCGATCTCGGTACACTGAAATATGTGCTTCCGGTGTGCGGATGTCCGATAAAATTTGTGCCGAAGCCATCTGTATCCCATTCAAATCCATGCTTTAAATTGTAATCCCAAGTCTTTAAAGAAATACGTGCCCAGTCATAGTCAAAAACATATCTTGATGAAGCAGAATTTACAACATTTGTCAGAAAGATCCGGCTTGCCGGTTTCAACCATTTCGCACGGTGATTATAAGCGGAATCATCGTTTAAAAGATCGCCGTACATATTCAGCGGTCTGCCGAGGGAATCATTTTTGCTCATATTCTTTGGCTGAACCTTTATAGTATCCTGGCAAAACGATTTGCCTGCAGCGAGTGTCAGGAAGAAGAGAAGTATAAGTTTATGCATATCGAAATTTGTGTTGATATTTTTTTACTGCAAAACCGGCGCCTGATTTTATCTGAGACCTGTATTGTTTCTCAATAGCTCAAAATAATCCGCGGCATATTGCATTCTGCTGCCGTACCAACTGAACATTTCACCATCTGCCAACAAGATCTTTGCATCCGGAAATTCCCGCTTCAGTTCATCAATGTCTTTTTGTTTGAAAGGGTAGGGCTCGGTTGATAGAAGGATCAGTTGCGGGTTGCGGGTTGCGAGTTCTGTAGTGGTAAGTTGAGGATAGCGAATCTGATCAGCATAAATGTTTTCGAATCCCCCTTTGCCAAGCATATCACTGATAAATGTATCCGCGCCGATCGTCATGTAAGGTTTCTTCCAAATGAGGTACGCGGTTCTAATATTTTCTCCGCTGAAAGCTAACTGCTTAAAGTTTTTATTGATCTCGTCAACCAAAGCA
Organism: Ferruginibacter sp.; assembly: GCA_965247855.1. Taxonomy (GTDB): domain Bacteria; phylum Bacteroidota; class Bacteroidia; order Chitinophagales; family Chitinophagaceae; genus Ferruginibacter. Next base: position 560,696 of record CBDFHZ010000003.1, on the reverse strand, counting down.
TTTGCTGCGTCTTTTTTACCCGTAATCATTCCGATCTGTTTTATTTCAACAAGGGCATCTTCAAATGTTTTCACATCTGACATATAAACAGGAAACAACGCAGCCAAACCTTCTATTTGTTCCTTTACGTTTTCTTCCTTGTTGCAAATGATAAGATCGGGATTTAATGCGATTACCCTATCTGTATGAATATTTTTTGTGCCTCCAATTCTTGTTTTGTTACGAAACCAGGCTTCCGGATGCACGCAAAACTTAGTGATCCCGACTGTCTCTTCCTGCAGTTCCAGATAGGAAAGCAGTTCGGTAAGTGAAGGCACGAGTGATATAATTCTTTTTGGCGGCGAAGCAATTGCACCGGGATCAGTAATGAACATGCATAAAATTAAGGAAGGGCCGTAAAAGAAAAAACTTCCGCAGATAACTGCGGAAGTCAAAGCCTTTCGTACCAACGATACACTTGTGGTTCTAAGAGGAAGATCTTACCATCCTGATTTGCGACAGGATATAATACTGTTCCGGTTTCAGTGCATTCTGTTTTTCGCTATCGTCGCTGTGGTTAGCAGCATAAGCTTAGGAAAATGAATTCGTTTGGTTTTTACAGGTATCGATTCAAAGTTTCTCTTTTGAGCTATCATCGCTTTTTACAGCATAAGCCCGGATATTGTGTTTAGGTTGCTTTCAACAGGTTTGGGACTACGGTTTTTGACTATCATCGCTTCTTACTGCATAAGTCGGGACATTGGTGTGTTGGTCTTTCTAATAGGTTTTAGATCTCAGTTGCTATCATCGCTTTCTACGGCATAAGCAGGACATTGGCATTGGCTTTTGCTATCGTCGCCTTTCGGCATAAGCAGGACATTGGCTCTTTGGTTTTTTATAGGTTTTAGATCTGATTGCTATCATCGCTTTTTAAAGCATAAGCAGGACATTGGTTTTGGTTTTTGCTATCGTCGCCTTTTGGCATAAGCAGGATATTTGGTTTTGGTCTTCAAAGGAACTGAAATTAATACGAGTTCTTTTGTGTTTTTGGTTTTTTGACTATCATCGCTTTTTAAAGCATAAGTCAGGATTTGAATTGTTGGTCTTTTACAACCGGATATTTATGATCTTAAAGCGAAAAAAGTAGAAGTTGACTGATACTGAATTTTAATGTTTTGGTTTTTCCTAAGTTCCGCGGATATTGACACTTTACTTAAGTTGGTTTTTTATCGATTCTTGGATATGACTGATAACGCTTTCTTATCAATCAACTTCTGACACAAAGATGGAGTGATTTGATACCGTTTACAAGAGCAAATCTTCTCTTTTATTGAAATGCAGTAAATACAGGCATTCCGGTATATTTTCAGGGAAGAGATAGCATATGTACCCACGAAGCAATCGTAGATCTACGTACCAATCATGTGGTTAAAACGGTATAAAAAAATGCTGCACCCTTTGGAATGCAGCATTTTCGCGGTTCTTTAACAAATGAGCCTACTAAGTAGTCTAACGTAGTATTATCTCGACAAACTCTGGATTATGTCGTGTCGAGTTAATATATGTTGTGAACCACTTTCATCTTTACTCAAAACGGCGCCGTTCTCTTTTGTGATAAAAGCGCTCAAACGCTCCACGGGAGTGTCAAATGCAACGGAAGGATACGCATTCTCCATTACGGTTTCTACTTTACAGTTTTTTACGTCTGCATCATTCAATATCTTATCAAATAAACCATGTGCGGAAATAGCGCCTACGTTCTCTTCTCCTTTGAACACCGGTATGTTTTCAATGTCATATTTCTTCATCAGGTCGATCGCCTCTAATACAGTCTGGTCGGGCGTTACAGAGATCACTCGTTGTGTTCCTCTGCCGCTTACCAAATCTTTAAATGTCTTCACTTCAAGGAAACCCCGCTCTAACATCCATTGATCATTATAGACTTTTCCAACGTACCTGCTTCCGTGATCGTGAAAGATCACAACAACAACATCGTCTTTCTTTAATTGGGATTTTAACTGCATAAGACCCTGCAGACAACTACCTGCGCTATAGCCGCAAAAAAGGCCTTCTTCCTTAGCTATTCTACGTGCCATCACTGCTCCGTCTTTGTCTGTTACCTTAGTAAATTCATCAATGTACTGCATGTCGTAGTTCTCCGGAATAAAGTCTTCTCCGAACCCCTCACTGATATAAGGATAAACTTCCTTTTGATCCAATTCACCGGTCTCAAAATACTTTTTTAGCAAAGAGCCGTAACTATCAATTGCCCAAACCTTAACAGCAGGATTTTTTTCCTTCAGATATTTGCCCGTTCCCACAATAGTTCCACCCGTTCCTGTTGCTACAACGAGGTGCGTCACTTTTCCTTCCGTTTGTTCCCAGATCTCCGGGCCTGTTTGCTCGTAATGCGCCAATCTGTTTGCCAGATTATCATATTGATTTACATACCAGGAGTTAGGAACCTCTGTAGCCAATCGCTTTGATACCGAATAATAAGAACGGGGATCTTCCGGTTCAACGTTGGTGGGGCACACAATAACTTCCGCACCTACAGCCTTAAGAATATCAGCTTTCTCTTTTGACTGCTTATCAGTTGTGGTGAATATACATTTGTACCCTTTTACGCAGGCTGCAAGAGCGAGGCCCATCCCGGTATTTCCACTGGTACCTTCGATGATAGTGCCACCCGGCTTTATCTTTCCTTCTTTTTCCGCAACTTCGAGCATTTTCAAAGCCATACGGTCTTTAATAGAATTGCCGGGGTTAAAGTATTCCACTTTAGCCAATACAGTGCAGGGAAGATCTTTCGTGATCTTGTTGAGTTTGATCAGCGGCGTATCGCCGATAGTTTCGAGAATGTTATTAAGCCACATAACGGTGAGATTTTAGGCGGCAAAGGTAAGGGAAGCGACGCTAGGGCAGCATTAGAAAAACTGAGGCAAGGTAGATCGTGATAACCGAAAAGTGCATGTCCGTCAGAATCAAAAGTCTTTTGGTTATTACTGCTTACTTAAACAGAAAGAACCGCTTGCGTTAATTTTTCCCAGGAGAATTTCTTTTTCTCTTCCGGGATATTTCGGGCAAAAAAAGATTCACCTTTTTCAAAAAATTCATTGATTTTTTCTGCAATGGATGTGGCCGTTGGTTCTGCAACAAGGCCAACAACGTTATCCGGAACCATCGCCGGCAACCCGCCCACATTTGTCACGATCATCGGCACTTCAAAATGGTAGGCAAGTGGTGTAACGCCGCTTTGTGTAGCATTGCGGTAAGGTTGAATAACAACATCCGCAGCGCAGAAATATTTTCTTACTTCATTATCAGGAATGAAATCGGTGTGAAGTATAAGCAGATCCTGCAGACCGAGTCTTTCAACCTGCTCATCAAATGTTTTACGGTCTTCATAAAATTCACCGGCGATCATTACTTTAAAAGGCGTTGCATGCTTTGCGTCTAGTATGGCCAATGCATCGAGTAAGATATCAAGACCTTTGTATTTTCGGATAAAGCCAAAAAAGAGCATAATATTTTCATCCTGCTTCAAGCCAAGCGCTTCACGTGCTGCAGACTTACCGATCTTTTCGCCGAAATTATCATACAAGGGATGATTCACCAGCAGTGCAGGTTTTACGGTATCAAATTGCTTCAGGTCATTCTTTACTTTTTCACTCATCACAATAAATGCATCCACCGGTCTTACAAAGTATTTGGTAAATGCTTTGTCACCTTTGCGTTTTTCGTGCGGAATAATATTATCAGCAAGGCAAACGATCCTCGTATGCCTGTTCTTTTTTACGATACGCAAAATAGTCCCCAGGCATGGACCCATGAGCGGCAGCCAATAACGAACAACGATAATATCAGGATTTAATTTTCTGAGCTCATTACCCACGCTGACCCAGTTAAGCGGCCACATAGAATTAATACGCACTTTGATATTAAGATCAGCAGGAGCGGGTTCTTCTGAGTATTGTGATTTACCCGGGAAAAGAAAACCGGGATATTGTAAAGAGAAAGTGTAGATGGTCGTGTCAAATCCTTCATGCATAAATTGTCTTGCCAAACGTTCGTTGAACGTAGCAATACCGCCGCCTCTTAAAGGATGAGCGGAACCAATGATAACTATCTTTTGTATTGAATTCATTTTTTTACCGCAGAGAACAGTAGTCAAAAGAGGTTACGCAGAGATAATATGCCCTATGCGTAACCTCTGCCTCCCCGCTCTCTGCGGTGATCTTTAATTTATAATCCTTTTTTCTCTTCTATCAGGTAACTGTTCTTAAACGGTGAATTCCTCGCGATCAATTCCCCTAAAAAGCCCGCCAAGAATAATTGTGAACCGATGATCATCGCCATTATGGCGAAAAAAAATAAAGGTCGCTGCGTAAGTCCGGTATGATCCAAAAAGAATTTAGTGATGGCGAGATAGGTAAAGATCGCAAGCCCGGAAAAAAATGCAAGCGTTCCCCAAAGCCCGAAAAAGTGCATCGGTCTTTTTCCGAATTTTCCTACGAACATGATAGAACCCAGATCCAGAAAGCCGTTCACAAATCTTTCCCAGCCAAATTTTGTTACGCCATATTTTCTTGCACGGTGCTCCACCACTTTTTCACCGATTTTTTTAAAGCCCGCCCATTTGGAAAGGATAGGAATATAGCGATGCATTTCACCGTACACTTCAATACTCTTTACCACTTTTTTGCGGTATGCCTTTAAGCCGCAATTAAAGTCGTGGAGTTTGATGCCGCTGCTTGCTCTTGCTGCTGCGTTGAATAATTTAGAGGGAATATTCTTCGTGAATTTATTATCGTAACGTTTCTTTTTCCAGCCGCTTACAAGATCATATTTGCCGTTAATGATCATGCTCCTCAATTCCGGGATCTCATCGGGGGAATCCTGCATGTCTGCATCCATCGTAATGATTACTTCGCCCTGTGCGGCTTTAAAACCTTCATTGAGTGCGGCGCTTTTACCGTAATTGCGCTGGAATTTTATCCCTTTCACCGCGTCATTTTTTGTGCGCAGTTCTTCGATCACTTTCCATGAATCATCGGTGCTTCCGTCGTCGATCATGATTATTTCGTAGCTGAAATTATTTGCAGTCATCACACGCTCTATCCATGCCGTTAATTCCGGCAGAGATTCATCTTCATTAAATAACGGTACTACAATTGAAAGATCCATGTTTGTTATTTTTGTATTGCCGGCTTAGCCGATTATTCCTTGCTTTTTTTGTGATAATAATCCCGCGCCGATCACTGAAACCAATGCTCCCAAAGCCAAATATATAACGGTATTGGTCATCAATACGCCGGCAATAAATATTTTGCGAAATGAAGCCGCATTGTCCGCGATCTCCGGCGGCGTGTGATTACCATCTTTTAACGCAAGTGCATTATTTTCCGCGATCATCTTTTCCATGATCTGCGGATTCATTTTGAAGAATATAAAGCAATACACAACAATGATAAGCGCAGCCACGATAAAGGTCTTAAAGCCTTCGGAGAAATATTCTTTAAAAGTATGATCGCCATCTTTTGCTTTATAAGCCAGCAAACAGGCAACGATCCCCGCGCAATAAACCGTCCATACAATGTATTGCTTTTGCCCTTCTCCAAAAGCCGGAATTTTAAAAGAATAAAACATGGCAAGTGATGTAAGTGCCATTGCCGCACCTGTGATGAGACCGATATATTTGGAAGAGATATTTTTCATTAAGCGAATGTCGATTTGTTTTTATTAATGATCCCGATCACTTTTCCTTCCAGTTCTTTTCCGATGACCGGACTGTTCTTTGATTTGGAAAGGATCATATTTTCTTCGAAAGTAAATTTAGCTGCGGGATCAAAGATCGTTAAGCAAGCCTGTTCATTTTCTTTGATCTCCGGAATGTCAACAGCAAATATCTTTCGCGGATTTTGGGTGAGCATATTGATCAACGCTTCTTTATCGCCGGCTATTTTGTTGATGCTGCCAAAAAGTGTTTGCAGACTGATCATTCCGTCCTTCGCGTATTCAAATTCGCACACCTTATCATCCCAACATTGCGGAGAGTGATGGCTGGCGACGCAATCAATTTCACCGCTGCGAAGCGATTCCTGCAATGCTTCCATGTCTGCACGTGTGCGCAGCGGAGGATTTACTTTCAAATTGGTGTCATATGATTTTATGTCCTCATCGCAATAAACCAAATGGTAAGGTGTAACGGAACATGTGATATTCAATCCTTCTTTTTTTGCCGCGCTGATCAGGGCCATACCTTTCTTTGTAGAAACGCCCGTGATGTGCAACGCAGAACCGGTGTAAGAAAGTAAGGCTATATCTCTTGCGATCATCAGTTCTTCGGCGATGGCAGGATTGCCGGGCAGACCGAGCATTGTACTCATAATCCCTTCGTTGATCAATCCGCCGCTACTCATACTTTTATCATCCGGCATCTGAATAAGTACGGCGTTTTTTGCCGCAAGATATTGAAGGCCTTTTACCAAAATGCCCGATTGCTGAATTGATTTTCTGCCGTCACTGAACGCGATCGCACCGCCGGCATGCATGTCATACATTTCCGCCAGTTCCTTGCCTTCAATATTTTTTGTAACTGAAGCGATAGGGTAAACAGTGACCGGCAGCGACATCGCACGCTGCCTTAAAAATTCTACCTGTGGTTTTGAAGAAACGGTTGGATTGGTATTCGGTATCAACATAATATCAGTAAAGCCGCCTGCAGCAGCAGCAGCTGCACCGCTTTCGATGGTTTCGCGGTATTCATTTCCCGGTTCGGCAAAATCAGCAAAAATGTCCATCCAGCCGATACTAACATGAAGATTATCGCCCGAAATGACAGTGGAATTATCGCTTTTTATGTCATCACCGATCTGTTTAATGATTCCGTCGATGATCAGGATGTCTTTTACCTGAAGGTGAAAAGGTGAAGAAGCGGAGATAATTACAGCCTTCTTTATCAGTGCATTCATTGTAATGAGATTGCGCAAATATCAGGAAAAAAACTGAGAAGGAGAATAGATTCACGGATGACACGTATACCGCCGCCTGCACTTAAAAGATGTTCATAAATTGAGCAGGTAACAAGAATTATTTTATTACATAAGCATAGGTGAGTGTGCTCCGTATCATCCGAGAATTAATTCTTTTTTTATTTGTATTCGTATTTTTTGCCGGCCCGGCGATCATTTTACCCATTATGACTTCTTCTTTTGGTTTATCAACTCCGGTCACTGCATTTATGGTATGAGTTGTATCCGTTATGGGAGGGATACGGTCTACAGCAATCAATCCTGTTAAAGGAGTCTCAGGTGTCATTGCTACAACTCCCAAGATATCAGGATCGCACATTTTAGGTTTTATTTTTTTAACGGGTTGTTTATTTACTGCAGGTTCGCCCGTTTTTATCGGCATTGCAACGGTATCGCCCGAAAGTTGTTTAGGCGAAGTATCTGCATAATTTTGAGTTGGGACTTTACCGGAAAGTCGTTCAGCATTATTATCATTGCAGGATATCATCATTGCGCTAAAAGCAAATAACAAAATCGCCGCGGCTTTTTTCAAAAAAGGAACAGCAAAATGATGGAGTTGTCTTACAAAATCTTCGGGAGTAGGAATCGGCTCATTTAACTGATCGGACAAAAATCTTCCGCATACTTTCCCTGATGCATTTTTTTGCATGTAAAAAAGAATTTCCTGCGGTTGCCACGCTGTAAAATCAACAACGGTCTTGGCACAGACATCACAATGACGCCCCTGAGCCTGCGGGGTCATCATGTTCCAATCTTCATTACAAGGTGCGGGAATAGATATGATAGCTGACATAAATAACTTTTTCATTAAGATGCAGCCATCGCAAAATTGCATAAAAAAGTGTACCTGTCAGTATTCAGAGCGATCCTATGCCGCTTTCAATTTCTGAAAATCCCTCAACATTTTCTGCATCAATCCCAGGCTTCCTTCAATGAATTGCAGACTAAGCATCAGAATCGTGGATGCCAGTTGAAACTGTATCACCGGCAATTCACTGCTACTTTTTTCAAAAATGCGGATCTCATTAGCAAGTAAAGTGAGGGTACGTTGCTTGCCTTCGATCTTATAATTAAAAGAAGGATCCGCAGGTACCGGAAAAGAGAGGTCGTAGGCTTCCTGCGCAAATGCGATCATCAATTCCTTGTCTTTTGCGGCATTGATATTGTTCCGCAATTCATTAAGGCGGAAAACGAGGTGAAGTTGTGTGGGTTGGTTCATAATTCATTTTTAAGTTTGATAAAAACTGTTCCCGTTGGTGATCAAAACAAATAACAAAACAAATATACTAATAAAATTAGTAAGTATTAGTATTATTTAGTAATTTAGTTTTCATGAACACAGAAAAATTTGAAGTGATGTGCTTTCACAATGGCGAAAAACTACAGGTAAATTGTATGCGAAGTATAAGACTGAAGGCGCCGGAAATCTATGTGCATCTGCGTTTCAAGGGAAGGCGTGAAGCGGCTTTTACTTTTTATGAAGTGAATAAGAACGCCGACCGTTTGTTTTGGTTTCCGCATGAAGGCGAAAAGCAGGAATTAGCACGGGGAATAGCAGAGGCCTTGGAAAGAAAGTTATTATGGAAAGGAAACTTGCCTTTTATGACGACGTTGCCGGTTGACTTCTCCGGGAAATAAAAAAGCGCCGTGAAAATTCACGACGCCTGTAACTGATATCGGTTCGCTTATTCAGCAGTTGAATAAAAAGTGATCTCCGGCTTTCCGTCCAGACCCGCGCTTTCCATCAGTTTTTTCTTTTCCGCTGATGCGATGGCAGCTTTTGCTTTAACGATATCTGTCACGTCAAATATGATCTCTACCATATTCGGGTCTTCAATGTCTCGTGCGATCAACACGTCATTCATCCCTTCCGTGTTTCTTTTTGCCGTGGTTTCAGCGTCATACGCTTTTATCCATGTATCGTAATCCTTTACTTTATGTTTGATAACGACCCAATTTTCTTCTTTCGCATCCGGATTAAATCTTAATACATGAAAATAATTAATGCCCGGTATGCCCGTAACACCGGCATTTTTCATCGATTGTTTAAGCGCGGGAGCAAGTGAAAAAGATTTTGCCTTTGCAAGATCTGAGATTATGAAAAAAGCTGCAACATTGTTGGGATTGTCGTCCGCACGACCTATTTCAGCGGTTTCAATACCGCTTGCTTTGCGATTCACGGAATCTTTGTCAAAGAAAGGACGAAACGCTGCATAATCTTTTACGGTTTGTGTAACCTCCATCATATCAAAGGGTTTGAAAGCTTCAGGGGATGCAGCAGGCGTAGTGGTCATGGTCGTATTCCCGGCCAATTTTGGTTCTTCTTTTTTTGCAGCTTCATCGTTACAGGATAAAGTTGTAGCCGTAAGTGCTACTGCAAGAAAAGGTAAAAATACCTTGCATACTTTTTTCATGTTGTTGGTTTTAGACAATAAATATAGAGAAAGTAATTCTCGGCCGGGGTTTTGTTCTTCATTCAAGATATCATAATCCGTCATGATCCGTTAGCTATTTTCGGTAGCTGCGTCAGGCTGACAAACCCAATGTTCATTTCGTTTATTGCTGTTGTTGATTACTTAAGAATTACAATTGTATCCTGAAAACATCAACAGTGTGATCGTGATATCGAAGACAGTTCGTCTCGATTTCTTATGTAAATATTGAAACATTGTCGATGTTGTTTTTTGAGAGATGTACGGATTCTTTTTAACGTCAGTTCATCTAATGGTCTTTTATAACGCAGATTTGATAGCAACTACCCAATGAATAGAACATAATTAGCGCTTCATGAAATGCAGCGTTACAGAGTGAGGACTTATGGCCTTAAGTTACCCGAACGATTCCTTGAATTCGGGTGTATGAAAAACATAATGTCCTCATGAAAATCATATTTCTGCTGAAGGATCCTATATCATTTTTGGATCAAAATTTCTTTGGAAAGCGCGGAGTAATATTCAAATGCGCAACTTCCGGGCTCACTGCTGTGCTTGTACTGCAGCACATACGGGTTTAGCACATTTACCGGCGGATGTTCCGCTTTCGGGAGCTTCAACAATTGATGATATTTACTACGGGTTCTTATATGAATAGGAGTGGTGGCAGGCGGAGTAAATTTGTTGATGCCCTCGCAAAAAGTCCCGTAATCTCAAAGAAAGAAGTGCAACCGGATCTACTTTTATCGCAGGCAAAAATTGCGGCACACACTTTACATAAAACACATACACACGAAAAAGCCTCCCCAACAGGAAGGCTTCTTTTTGGTCTACAGAAAAAGGAAATCGTTCAATGCATTATTGTTTAATTAGTTTTTCTGTTTGTGTTGTTTGATCAGCATAAATGATTTTTATCATGTAGATGCCCGGCGCATAGCTTTGAACATCGATGGCTCTGCCTGAAACAAAATTATTGACAGATTGCATCAACTTACCGTCATTGCTATAGATCAATACAGCTTTGATTGAAGTCGCATTTAGAGCCGTGATAAATACTTTGTCTTTAGTAGGATTAGGTGCGATCGTAATTACGCTGCCTGCATTAAAATCAACTTTTCTTGTAACACTGAATTGTGAAGAACCGTTCAATTCTACCGATCTTAAACGATAGTAATTAATGCCGGTAACAGGATTGCTGTGGATCAGGCTGTATTGCTGTTGCGTGTTGCTGTTTGCTGCTGCCTGAACGGTTCCGATACTTTTCCAATTGCTTCCGTCTGTGCTTGTTTGCACATCAAAATAATCATGATTTGTTGAAGATGCCGTTGTCCATTTCAATGCCACCGTTTTGTTTTGTTTTACGGCATCGAAAGAAATAAGGTTCACTGCTAAAACTCCTGAATTTACAGACAATGAAGCCGTTAGGTTGTCATTGGTCGTATTATCGTTCGGGTATGCCGCAGGATTGATCAATTCCAGACTTGCAGAAGTAGGAATATTGGATGCGATATTGTACCCTTTGATAGTCACCTGAACATTTCCCCCGTCTCCGGGTGCAATTAAACTATTAGAAACTCCTCTGAAAGTTTTTGTGCCCGTATTATAAGTCCAGGTAAATTTTGACATGTAATCTCCGCCTAAAGCTGCAACCGACTCCGGAAAAGCTGCATATTGACCGGTTGTTGGCAAGGCAATGTTCAGTGCGAATGAACCGGGAGCAACATCTGTTGTGAATCCCGCATTTGTAACAAACACATTTAATGTAGTTTGTTGATTTACAAAAATAGGCGAAGGCGTTATAGTGAGCGATGTGATCGCCGGATCCGCGTCATTTTGCGCTTTAGCAGTATTTGCAAGCGTGGCGAAGCAAATACACAGTATTAATATTTTGATTGGATTTATATTTTTCATGATCATTTATTTAATGTTAGATACAGGATTTGGTTATGGTACGATCGTATAGGTACTGTTATCATTGTTATTATTGAAGGGTGTTTCGCCTCCCCCGGTATTCAAAATGATCTGGATACTGAGGTTGCCGGTAGAACTTGTGAGACCAACTGCTTTCACTTTTGCTCCGATCATTTTAGCACCGCCCGGTTGAAGTACAACTCCCGGTTTTGAAGTAAACACATATCGGAACGATTGTTCAACGATCGTAAAGTCGCTGTTGTTAACAGTCATACCGCCGCCAACATCCATGGTAGTGGCATTCGGATCGATTGTGATCTGGAAGGCCGGCAACATTTTAGGAATGGTGAAAATGAACGCCGCTGTTGTAGGCCCGCTGCCGATATTTGTAACACGGATCACATTATCCCTTGTAACATTTACAGCGATATTTGCACCGTCATTGAAAATTTTCGGTGTAAGATCAGGCAGACCGAATGTAGGGCGGATCAAAATATGCAACGTCGCATTTGAACAAGCCTGAGGGGTTCCTGCATCACAAATTGTGTACACAAAATCTGCCGGGCCGGTAAAGCCCGGATCGGGTGTGAATGTGTAACTTCCGTCTGTTGCTAATTGTAAAACCCCGCGCCCTGAGTAACTTGTCGTTTGTGCAGTAACTATTTGTGCATCGCCTTCCGCATCATTATCATTTGTTTTCACGTTTCCTGTTTTCGCGGTATTTACAAATGTGATCGCATAATCATCAGCAGCAGTTGTTGTGTTTGCAGCCGTAGCCGCCTTTACAGTTACGATCTGTTGTGCGGTTGCACATACAGCTGTAGCCTGGTTATCACAAACACGATACGTAAGTGTATCTGAACCTACGAAACCGCTTGCAGGTGTGTAAGTGATATCTCCTGTTGAAGGATTCACGGTTGTTGTACCATGCAAAGGCGCGGCGATAACAATTACTGACGAAGGAACAAGAGCATTTGTTGCATAAGCAGCCGCATCGTTAGCCAGTGTTTTTACAATAACCGGCGTGTTCATTTTTGTAGAAGCAATATCAACATTTGCAACAGGTGCATTCGTAGTTACAGTTCCGTCTAACACCGTCACAGTAAGCTTTGTAAGGGGGCACGGTAATGATTGTCCCGGTACACAAACAGACACGTTATATTCGTAAACGCCCGGTGTTGCAGTTCTGAAGCTATATGTTCCGTTACTGTTCATCGTGATCGTTTGCGTACTGCCTGCCGGTGATGAAGTCAATATCGGTGTTCCGTAGGTTGTACCTGCCGGCACTTTATCATTTGTACTCACATTACCGGGGAGGTTTGTGTTTACAAATGTTGAATTAAAATCCGGATTTGTGTAAGGTGTTTCAGGCCTTACCAAAATATGCAATGTAGCAGCAGCGCATGATTGCGGTGTACCGTTATCACAAGTCGAATAGGTGAAATCTACCGGTCCCGTGTAACCTGCAACGGGAGTGAATGTATAACTGCCGTCGGCCGCCAGCACCAGTGTTCCTTTACCCGGAACATTTGAAGTTTGTGCATTCACGGTTTGTGTATTGCCTTCCGCATCGCTGTCATTTGTTTTTACATTTCCTGTTGCCGGTGTATTTGCCTGAACAATGATGTAATCATCTGCTGCAACTGTTGTGTTCACAGATGTTGTCGGCAATGTTGTAATGATCTGTTGTGCTGATGCGCATTGCGTAAGTGTTTGTCCGTCACACACACGATAGGTTAATGTATCCGTTCCGGTATACCCTGTTGCGGGTGTGTAAGTGATATCACCGGTCGCAGGATTCACAGTTGTTGTACCATGTAACGGTGAAGTAGTTACAACAACACTTGATGTTACCAAAGATGTGGTTACATTTCCTGCGGCATCATTTAGAAGCGTGCGAACAGTTACGGGTGTGTTTATTTTTGTATAAGCAATGTCAACATTTGCAACAGGCGCATTATTATTCGCGGTTGCTGTCAACACTGTTATGATAAGTTTTGTAGCAGGACAAGGTGCAGATTGACTTGGCACACACACCGGTACATTGTATTCATAGACACCTGCTGTGTTTGTAACGAAAGTGTAGGTTCCGTCAGCATTCATTGTAATCACCGGAGAAGCGCCTGCAGGCCCGGAAGCCAATACCAGCGTGCCATACGTTGATCCCGCAGGTACAAGATCATTTGTTGCCGTACTTCCTGCAACCGATACATTGATGAATGTTGTATTCACATCCGGATTTGTTGATTGCGTGCCCAGGCATGGATTCAACAGATCAAATGCATAAGATTTACCTACGCCGTTATCACCTGCTGCAAGACTAAACAAATTCCCAAGTGTTGCACCAAGATTTAATAAACCTGCACCAAGATCAATTGTTCTTGATGGTGTACCTACAAGTACTTTATTACTTAAACGTTGACCTCTTACTTTCCCTGCACCGGCAACACTATAACCGATAAGCGATGTTCCGTTGATACCGAGGAATGCATCTTCCGTTGCGGTGAATGTCCAGAAGGGTGCTGTATTATAAGTGCCGTCTGCTTTGCCTAAATATATATAAGCCGCACCCCCCGCCACACTTGTGTTCAGTAATTGCAATCCCGTTGATGCAGGCTCACCTACGATGATATCACTATAACCATCGCAGTTAATATCATACGTATTATCCAAAGAGAAACCGAATAACAGATTACTTTGTATCAGTCCTAATACATTATTATCATTACGCGGAGAACTCAGGATCTGATCAGGAATAACATTTCCTGAAGGAGAAGAAGCTTTCTTTTTAAATAAACTTACTGTTCCTGTTTTTAATTGCAGGCTCACCACGTTCACAATATCACCGCCCAAAGGTGCGCCCACGATAAGGTTACCGTTTCTTGCAGCCGATGAGGATGTTTTAATTCCTCTTACTGAAATACCAAAAAGGTTTGCTGTATTTGCAAGTGTGCCGGTAAGATTTGTAAGTAACCCGCCCGAAGTTGCAGTAAGGCTGGCGCCGGGTGCAGCATTGATGCCGCTTGCGGTACCATAATAAACTGTTGCACTTCCCTGTAATAATTTATTGTTCAGCGCCGCACCAAGTGAACTTAGGTTTACACCTGCGGGAGCCGTTACAACAACATCAGCTTTACCGTCGCCGTTGTAATCGCCCAATCCGTCTACGCTGTAGCCGAAGAGTAAGCCGGAGATGTTGTTATCCAAGATCGGCAAACCTAAAATGCCTGTAGTGATCGGATTAAGTTTTACAAGCGTGTGACCTGCGCCGGATGATAAGAAAACAAATGCACCGCCTGATTGTGCATCAGCCGATGAGTTGTTAAATATGTCTGTTTTGATGCCCACGTAAGCAGGTGCACCAACGATAATATCTTTTTTGAGATCGCCGTTAAGATCTTCTGTAACCGCAACAGAGAAACCGAATAATGCATTCGTTGAAAGGTTAATGCCGCTCTGCAAAATGCCCGCACCACTCAATTGCAGTGAGAGCAGGGGAGTAAATGCACCGGTAAGATTTGCGCCGCTGTATGCATATACTTTACCTACGGTTCCCGAAGCTGTTCCGCTTCCGCCTGTTGAGATCGTAATGTTATCAAGCGGAGCACCGATGATGATGTCGTTCTTTCCGTCGTTGTTGATATCACCGCCCGCAATACTGTAGCCGAATAATGCGCCCGCAACAGCAGTGTTCGGTTGCAATACAACTGAAGGAGTTGTTGGTAATCCTGTTGCAGATCCGAAATAAACAAACACCGCACCAACCGATGCAAGTGTTCCTGTTCCTGCGATCACGTCAGCGGCAACCGGTGAACCGATCGCAACATCATCATAACCGTCGCCGTTCACATCACCAAGACCCGCCACAGTAAAGCCATACGCAGCATCTACTGCCAACTGGCCAACCAATGCAGGTAAAACGCCGTCGGCGCTCGTTGTCCATTCCGGTGTTTTATTAATCGGATCTATCGTGAGCGGATAAGATGCATGTTGATCATTCACAACAATAGCAAGCGTGTGGTCGTCGCGCATTTCCATACGTGCAGCAACAGGTTTATTTTGTGCATCCCAAACATTAAGATCAGTATAAAATAATCTGATCGCATCGTTTTTATCTTTGAATTGTAAGCCTTTGTTTACAAGCGCTGCAGTAAGATCGCCTGAGGTTTTGAGCAGCAATTCAAGATCCGCATCGCCTGCGGTTTTTTGAGCGATAATAAAATTTTGTCTGAGTCCTTTATCGCTGTTAACGTATTCAACAGTTACTGCCGGATAATTAAATCTTAGTGCGCCCCCTTCCTGCGAGGTTGTGTAGCGATCCCCCGTTGCGATATTAATTTTTCCTTTACGAATCGCTGAAACGGTAAGTGCTTCCTGCCAGTTATTTGTTTTAGCGGAACCTAGCAGGGGATAAATGCTGTAACCTGAGGGCGTCACGGTAAAACCCAGCTTTTGTTTTGCGTTAGCAGCAATGAATATATGGCTGTGCGCTTTCTGTGTAAAGTGATAGCTGTTTGCTGAAATGTTAGACTGCGCAATGTTCAGCCATTGCTCATCTGCTGTATTCAGCTTCGAATTAAATGTAAGGGGTTGTTTGGTTTTTTGCTGAGCGAAGCAGGAGAATGCCATAAGGATCGCAGGCAGCGTTAGGAAATTTTTCATGGTATTAAACTTTAGGTTTGGATCTGAATTTCCCGGTTTTTATAAACGGGAATTGCAGAAAAATTGGATATGCTTTCGGGCCGATTTTTATTTGGTTAAAGTATTCGGCGGGAAAACGCTTGTCGGTGGTTGTTTGTTTTAGCTAGGGGAAGTAGTTTTTGGAGATCATGGCGGTGAATTTTCGTGATTGAATTATACAAGGTGAGGGGCCTGCGTTTATGTAAAACTTCTCTTTAGTTTTTGAGCCTCAAAAGAATTATTAACGTTCTATATTTTTGTTTGGTTTTACTAAAGTATAACGAACAATTCGAAACTTTTGTGATTTGAAACAGATAAAATAAAAATCGGGTGGAATCCACCGAAAGTGAGTAATAGCACAGAGTTTAGCCCGGTAAAAATACGTTTTATGGATTACGGATACTACCTGAATGTAGAATAACGCCGACAAGATCCTGAATTGTTTTTCTAATGAAAACCGTCATTTATTTCGTGGCTTTTAATCGGTATGATCCTAATTATTCGGAACAGGTTTTTTTTCATGACAAATAATTACTGAGCCCGATTTGAAATTTGCCTTTTATTTTAATGCATGTAAAACGGCCGCTGTTCACGGCCGCTTTCCATTCCTGCAGATTGATTTATTGTTTTACAAACTTAACAGAATAGCGTTCTGAATTTGAGGCAATTTCTGCCAGGTAAATTCCCGGCGAGCGTGCTGATGCATCTACAGTGATTACGTTGGTATTCTGCAAAGCATTCATTGTTTTTACCTTTCTTCCCTCTGCATCAAGGAACCTGATCTTACCCGCGGATCTGAGCATCGGATAAGTGAGTACAAAATTCCTGTTTACCTGATTTGGTTGCACTGCGGCGTCCGGGTGCTGCTTATTATTGATCACTTCGATTTTGCTGTACGTAAATCTGCCGTTCACATCCATCATCTTCAGTCGGCAGTAAGAAACGCCCGTTACCGGTTTTGTATCTGTAAAATAATAATTGTTTACGCCGGTTGTGTTGTAGGCAGTAACACTTCCTGTCCCTAATGCCTGTGAACCGTCGTCTATACCTGCTTTCAGGATAATTACCAACGGCGCTTTTTTCATTCCATGGTTGTTACATTATTCTTAAAAGCCTGCTGTCTGTAATATAATGATTCGCAAAGCACATTAAATTGCGATGCTCCGGCGATAGTGAAAGTATCCGCAGCATACTGTCCATCTTTTGTCGGTCCCGCAAAACTATCTGCTCGATCCACGCGAAACCGATCACCTTTTCGAATTGAAAACATAGTCCAGGCAAATGTTGCGGTTACATTTTTCAATGCATCCATCGTAACAGTGTGTACAGTTCCCGGTTCCGTAATATCACCGCTATATCCGCTGAAAGTACTGCCCGGCAAAGTGTTGGCAGTGATCGTAACCAATGTTCCAGCGGCATATTCTCTGCCTGCCGGAATTAAAGTAACCGATCCTATTCGGGCAATCGTAACATTAAGTTTGTAAGTAGTGACGGGAGAAAAATTACCAACGATCGCTTTATTAGCAGTCATCGTAATTGCAGACGGATTATGCTGCCGGTAAGATTACCGCTCCGGTTATTGAAGAGCAGGATAGGAGTCGGTTTTGAGCCGGTCCAAAATCATATTTAATAATGGAAGGAATTAAGTGTAATTGATCGGTGTCACGGTAATTTATTTTTAATCACACCATAGCAATAAGTACCTAATAGTGCAAACACAAACACAACAATCATCGCCAAAAATCCGTAACCGATATTTACGACGATAGGGCCGGGACATGCACCGGTGAGCCCCCAGCCTAAACCGAATAATGTTCCGCCGACCAAATAAGAAACGATTCCTTTTTTCTTTGGGTGAAAAATAATCGCATTGCCGTTGATATCTTTTATATTAAATTTCTTAATTAATGCAACACCGATAATACCGGGAACCACGGCCGTGCCGATGATGCCGTACATATGAAAAGACTGAAAGCGAAACATTTCCTGAATACGGTACCAACTGATTGCTTCTGATTTTGCCATAACAATTCCGAAAATGATTCCTGCAGCGATAAATTTGATAAGCTTCATCTTAAAATATTAGAGGGAAAATAAAGTAGGTCATGATCAATCCGCCGGCAAAAAATCCGACAACGGCCATCAGAGAAGGGAGTTGTAAATTACTTAGTCCGCTGGTGGCATGACCGCTGGTGCAACCACCGGCGTATCTCGTTCCGAAACCAATTAATATTCCGCCGATGGCCAACAAAGAAAAACCCTTTAAGGTGAACATTGCCTTCAGACTAAACAATTCGTTTGGTTGCAAACCTGCCGGCGCACTAAATCCGAGTTTGGAAATATCAGCCACTGTTGCCGCTGATATTTTCACCGGCGCACCGGTTGACAGATATTGATGTGCAATAAATCCGCCTACCAATGCACCCGCTGAAAAAGCCAGGTTCCAGATCTGCTTCTTCCAATCAAAGCGAAAGAATTCCGTTCTCTTTTCCGCGCCGCACACGGCACATATTGTTCGCAGGTTTGAAGAAAAACCAAAAGATCCGCCGAAAAATACCAACAGAAACATAATGCCGGCAATAGCCGCGCCGGATACATACCACGACCATGGCTGCCTTATCAATTCTATCATGAGAAAATATTTGTGGTGTTGATGTACAAACCTAAGTGATTTTAATAAATACCTAAGGAAGACCGGCGCCCATTATTTAGAACATCTGTGAAACCATCAGGGTCAAAATCAGTGTTGATAAAATGAATTTAAATTTTAAATACGTCTGCAATTCTTTTGGAAAACTATAACCTTATTTCCTTTAATCCAAAGAAATGCACAAAGTAAGATCCGCATTAACTTCAGGTCTCAAACCAAGGCTGGTTGCCTGACCTGTAAGCACAGTATTACGTAATACTACATTAGAATTTTTACGAAACGTAAAATTGAAATTTTTTGCTTTTGAGACGGAAATGTAGGCTGTTGTAGTGCCGCCACTGTTATGGAGGCTAACCTGCTCTTTTTGTTTTTTTGATTTGTGCGCCGGGATGTATTCTTCGCGTTGCGTTTCCGGCTTTTAGTTAAATGCGCTGCTTAAATAAATAACGATCGTTCCGCCAAGGAATACTAATAACGGAGGGAGCTTTATCAGATGAAATTTTTGGAGGATTAATGTAGAATAGATTTTGAATCAAATGGAGATTCAGGGATAACGCAACTCAGGAGGATCTTCATGAATCCCACCGATGTTTTATATTCGATGTAACAAAATAAATTCGGACAGGAAACGTCCTGCTTTATTTTCCGCTGCATAATTTAAAAGAAAATCTTATTTCCCCACTCCCGTAGCCTGATGTCGCAAGACAAACTCCGCTCTCGGAGGAGGAGTATCAGAAGCATTAGAAAAAAGAAAATCCAACAGGTTTTGAAATTCGTTGAGGTCGGACGGCTTGGTGATAAAATAATTCGCACCCAAATCATAAGCGTCATCGATCTCCCCCACATTCACCGAATCCGAAAGTATGATGATCTTCACTTTATCGTAGTCTCCGTTTTTTCTTACCTGGTTCAAACAATCAAAGCCGGAAAGGATAGGCATACTCAGATCAAGAAACAAAAAATCCGGATTGGGAACATTTGTGTCGTGTAAATTTTTCAACAATGCTTCACCGTCTGATACAATATGCAGTTCAGCGTTTTCAGCCACGCCATTCAGTGCCATCCGAAACAGTTCAACGTCATCATTATCATCGTCAGCGATCAGTATTCTTGTCATTATGTGTGAGATTTACGTTAGAAGACACAAAACGTTTGCCAAAGGTATGGGAAAGCGATTTGCGGTTACTAAAGATGGAGTGTATAAAACCGTTCTGAGATAGATTTTAAACCTTTGCTGCTTCTGTTGAGTTTGATCTATCTCAGTATAAATACAGTCTGACGTTCCCCATACGACGGTAATACCCGAACCGCCTGCTTAGTATAATCGGCAAATTTTCTTTATAATTACTTATTAAAATCAGCCACGGAAAACATATCGCCTTTCTTCGTGTTACTCACACCGATATTTACGAACCGCGGCTCAAAAATTCTCTTCCGGTGTCCAAGATCCGGCACACCGTTATCGATCAGCCACGCTATCACAACTTCTCTTCCGCGGTCATAACCCTGCGAGATGCATTCGCCTGATATCCTCGTAAGCGGGATGGCGGGACATTTTTTTCTGATATGCGACAGTGATCCTCTTTCCGCCAATTCTTCAGAAAAACATTTTGCTGAATTATACAATGGCTGATCAAAACTGAGCGCTGTGAGCGGCTGTAAAGCATTCATTTCTTTTATCAGCGAAGTTTTATAAGATCGATCCGTTAAGAATTCATCGTCATTCAAACCCTTATAAGGTTTGATCTCTAATTGCGCAAACGCTTTCGGATAAAGACGTGCAAGATTGATGTAGAGAACCATGTCTTTTTCTTCTTTACTCAGCATTTTTGCATCCTTTGCAGTATTCGCCGCGGCTAACTGCGCGGCAGTCCAGGACTGGCAAAGCGCCACTCTTTGTACGAATAATAAAAGCAAGAAACCAATGATCATTTTCATGGGTTCAAATTACACGAGGAAAATAAAATGCGGCGTTAATTTTTTGTAGTAGAATATATCTGCGGATAACACAGATGGAAACTGATGGTGTAGAATCGTTTTAACGATTTTAATACTAGGCGAGAGAGATCTTTGTATGGTTTTTATAAAGACTGAAACCGGAAAATATGAGCAGGCGAGCATAGAACGGATCTCAGATTTGCGAAGCATCTATGGCATAGCTTTCTTTCTAAATTTTAAAATATTCAGATTCCCTTCGCCTGCTTTTAAGATCGGCCAGGTTGTAGTATCGGCAGCTATCAAATTAAACCCATGACTATTGAACATTTCTGTAAGTTCATCTTTTGTGAGGTGCATCTTCTTACAACCTGCATCAAGCTCGCCTTTGGTCTTCGGAATAAATTCTTCAACAATCAGCATTCCGTCCTTTGTGAGAATTCGCCTGATCTCATCAATCATGCGCAGATCAGTAAATTCATGAACAGTTATTCTGCAAAACACTGTGTTATACCTGTCTGATTCTAACGGTATTGTCGATGTACTGCCTTTTATTTTTCGGGAATGATCCCTGAAAAATCTTTTTTTCTCCTGATACATGATGTAGGTTTTCTTCAGCATGCGGGAGTTCGTAAAATGAAGATCCTCAAGAATAAAATACTTTTTGGGATAAAAATGAAAAAGCTGAAAGTCAGTAAAGCCGGAACCTGATCCGATATCAACAAGCGTGTCCCCGTCAGACAAACCGAGTTTTGAAACTTCGTTTTTATAGATGAGCTCGCGTATAGAATCTGTTCGCTCCCCATCCCGTAAGTCCGGCGGGAGTTTCCCGATCTTGCAGGAACAAAAAAATATCGCTGTTGCGACTGTTATCAGCATCAGCTTTAGTGTTGCCGAAAAATTAATGCGCCTGCATACTGAAAATATCATTAGACGATTTATTGTGAATGACTCCTGTTCGTTGCTTATTGCTGCCGCCTTTACTCCATATTGAAAGTAAGAAGTAAGAATGAATTACATGAAAAACAATTTTAGAGATGCTGACGAATAGTTTATCCCCGGGTTACCGGCTCCGATATTGAAGCCGCGAAGGGAAAGTAAAAACTTCCTTGGATTCCTTTCTGTAGTTCAATTCCGCTATTCCTCCTTTGTCTATTCGATTTAAATCCCACTTCAATGTTTCTTAACCCCTAACCCAAAATAAAAATACATTCTATACGGTATTGAATCACTTTCTTAATTATCCTTTTTTTACGATAAAAAAATGAAATCCGTTTTATCGCTTCTGCTTTTCAGTACGACGTTCGCATCATTTGCACAAACAACAGATGAAAAAAAGCTCAGGCAAAATATTGCACGGCTTGACAGCCAGACAAAAGCAATGGATGAATCCATGGAAACAAATATGCCCAGCATGGATTCCGTTGAAATGGCAAGAGCCACGGAGCAAATGAATGGCAATCCCGACAGCTTCAGGGCAGCACGCAAAGAAGAGCAACGCAAGCAATGGCGCGGCGCCTATCTGCGCCTTGGTTTCGACATCTTACTGTTGATCTTATTGATTGTAGGGTGGGTGAGGAAGAAGAAGAAATAGGGTGTGTTTAGTCTTTAGTGCTAAGTGTTTAGTGCATCGTTGCGATCTTGGTAAAGTTCCGTCGTTGGTTGAACCACAATAATAAGCTTTACTCTTTTCTTCCTGTTTCGGTTCGGTTGTCACCGTTCGGATCGGTATCTACATTATGCGGATTGCCTGTTGGCCCGATACTGTCCTGATTTTTTTTATCTGTATTAGCGTTATCAGTTCCTGCGTTCGGCTTTATTTCAAGGTTGCGGTCGTCGCCGTTTTGCTCGCCGGTTTCATTCTTCTTTGGATCCTGCATGATGATTTTTTTTACATAATTCAAACGATATACGTGCCGGAATATATTAACGCATTTTGATAATTTCTAATTCCTGAGCGAAAAAATCATTTTTGAATTATCAATTGAAAGATTCGTTTACCAATCATTTCTATCTCCGGATTTTCTATATTATTCAATACAATGACGGAAGATTTATCATCCTGTATTCGGCCAAAATACCCGGAAAAACCCGGAAGATCACATATCTCGGAAGCGATTTGTTTATCAGCTAATGTGTCAATGCGCCATCCCAAACCATATCCCTCCAATGAAGGAGTAACCGCAAGTTGCAGAGACGCTCTACTGTAGACTTTATTGCGCAACAAAGCTTTGTGCCACAAATACAGATCCTTAACCGTACTATATAATGATCCCGCCGAAAAAGCAGCCGTTGAATCCCATATCGGAGCCTTTTCTTTTATGCCCCCCGCTTGCGTATATCCCGTGGATTTATCCTCACTGATCAGGCCTGAAAAATTAAAACCCGTGTGTTTCATTTTTAACGGCTTTAGGATCATACTGCGGACCACTTCCTGGTAAGATTTTCCGGTTATATTTTCAATGATCAATCCGAGAAGGATATATCCGCCGTCACTATATCCGTATTTTGTGCCCGGCGTAAAGTCTAATGGCTTGTTCACAAAATAACCAAGCAGTTCCGCGCGGCTCCTGGGTTTCGTATTTTCAGCAATATATTTCGCATTTTTTGCTACGTCGTAGATCCCTGCCGTATGAGTCAACAGTTGTTTGATCGAGACCTCATCGCCCAGCACATAGCTGGGGATAAATTTGCTGAGCTTATCGTCAAGCGTTAATTTATTTTGTTCAGCAAGCTTAAGAATGATCGCCGCAGTAAATTCTTTGGTGATGGAACCTGCCTGATAGATCGTATTCAATGTGTTCATCAAATGCGTTTCCGCATCCTCTTCACCAAATGCTTTTTTGTAAATTATTTTCCCGCGGTGACTTACTAAAACAGTACCATTGAAATGGTTGCCGCTTACCGCGCTTTCAATAAGTGTATCAATCCGCTTATGAAGTTTTTGCCCGAAACATAAGCTGATGCTTAAACAAAAGATAATGGTAAGAAAAGTATTTTTTTTCATGATGCTGTTTTAGAAATTAGTTTACAGGGCACATAAATAACGACATATTTTACGTAATGAACCAAAGCGTTTCTGATCATGTGATCTGCCGGTTCTTTCAATCAAATGCGGTCATCATCACTCACAACTCAAAAATCAAACGCATCTCCGGTTCAAATTTTGTCACTTAGTCATCATTACTTCATAAAAACAATGCCATGATAGCGAAAAACACGATCTGTCTTTGGTACGACAAAGACGCAGAAGCGGCAGCTACATTTTATGCGGCTACATTCCCGGACAGTAAACTCTTTAAAGTTCATTATGCGCCCGCAGATTTTCCCGGCGGAAAAAAAGGCGATGCCTTAACCGTAGAATTTACGGTATTCGGAATTCCATGTATTGGTCTGAACGGAGGACCCGTATTCAAACAATCTGAAGCGTTTTCTTTTCAGATAGCCACAGACGACCAGGAAGAGACCGATCGTTATTGGAACGCGATCGTTGATAACGGCGGTAAAGAAAGCGAATGCGGTTGGTGCAAAGACAAGTGGGGGCTGTCGTGGCAGATCACGCCGCGAACCTTAACCGAAGCGATGGGAGCCGGCGGCGCCGAAGCAGAACGTGCTTTCAGTGCGATGATGACCATGAAGAAAATTGATGTGGCTAAAATTGATGCGGCAAGGAAAGGTTGAGATCATTACACAAAGAGATGACCTCCTGTTTGTGATGTCATCTCTCAACTTCAGTAATTGCTGGCTTCAAAAATCGCACCGTCACTTCGCTAAACGCTTTTAGTTAACTGCCTTATCGAAGCCACCATCGACATCAGCACCATCGGTACCAAAAAAGCAGGCAACAACACAAACGGAAAATACCCCAACGCAATATTTGCCCTTTCAAATCCGAATTGTTGGTATCTCTCCGGCAATGACAGTACAGCGTTTGAAATTACATTGACTAGTAAAGCGAGACAAATAAAATTCCATGTCAGGATCAGCTTGCGGTGAAGTGTCTTTTTTACAAAACCAAAATAATACACAAACGGCGCAGTAATGCCGGAGAAAATATCGAAGTTTCTTCCGTGAAAGGTCATGGCTTCCGGGACCGTATGCGCTGCTGATAACCAAAACAACACGAGTTCTACAGGCATGCGGATTATGCTGATGAGTGTGAGTGTCGGCAGATCTAACCGATCAAGAACTGCACGCCCGCTTTTTGTGATGAGCCGGAAGATGAGAAAAAGAAACGGCGGTAAAAACAGTAAAGGAAATCTTGCGGTCATAGTTGCGGGATCATTGTAGAATCCGCTGATCGCAAATGCAGATTGAAGAACGATCCATGAAAGCAATATGATCAGAAACTTCTTCGAATAGTTTGCGGCTCTGTAAAAAAGCCAAACGGCTGTAAGTACTGTTGCAGCGAATACGCTGTATACATAAATTGGTAACTGTTGCATGGTATTATGTTTTGTTTATAATACAAAGCACAGCAATAGTTGAGAGAACATGCCTGTCATTTGACAGGAAAGAAATTGCCAAATGGCAGGTAAATTAAAGCCGTGTAATTGGGAGCTGCAATAACAAACAATTCGGCAATTCAGATGAACTGCGGCGCAGCAATCTGCTTATTATAGAGAAGGATAAGCACACCGAATTGTTACCTTGTCTGTATGTTATTTCTTAGAAAACTCCTTCCTGATCCTGCTCAAAGAAGTATCCGTAATGCCCAGGTAAGAGGCAATGTGTTTGAGCGGCGCATGCTGCAAGATCTCCTGGTTTGTAGTGATAAGATTGCTGTACCGTTCCTCCGCACTTTTATTGATCATCGACAATGTACGTTGCTTGTATGCAACAAATTCTCTTACCAGCATGGCTCTTGCAAACTCCCTGAATTCAGGCACTTCATGAAAGAGGGTATTCAGGTCTGCAAAGTTTATTGCAAATATTTTGCAGGCTGTTATCGCCTGTATATTTTCTGTAGAGGGGACATGAAGAAAAAAAGATGCCGCCTCAAAGATTACATGATCTTTCGCATAAAAGTAAGTGGTGATTTCCGTACCGTTGGTGTCATAGGTATAAGCTCTCACAAATCCTTCCGCGAGATAATAATACCCGCTCACTTTTCCCTGCTTCAACAGAAATTCATTTTTTTCAAGGTCGGTCTCCTCAAATATGTTACTGATCTTTTCCAGTGCATCTTTTGAAACGCTGATGTTCGGAATATTCTTTTCAATAAAACTGATGAGAAGTTGTTTGCTCATGCTGTGAAGTTAAGGAAGCCGGGTTTTGTTTCACACAAAGACACGAAGAAACAAAGACGAAAAGTGTGGTCAACTAATCCGGAAAATCCATTAATCTTACAAATCCCGACTCAGACAAAAAGCAAACGAATCAGACAAAAAGACCACCGATCCCTTAAATTCGTCAATACAAATTCAGGATCAGGGTAATGAAAAAAACATTTAAAGAACATTGGCCGGCCTTCTTCATCAGCTGCATTGTGTTTGCAGTTATCATCCATAATACACTCAATTTGATGAATGAAAATAAAGCGACTGCAGTTTCGGCATTACAGCCTGACCATTGGATAGCACCAAGCCTGTACCTCAACAGCACAGGCGGCTTCGACAGAAAAGAATTATTATACGGACAGGATCTTATCGCAAATACCGCAAGTTATTTTGGCCCGAACGGAAGCGTGTCAACAATTTCAAACGGGATGAATTGTCAGAACTGCCACCTCGACGCAGGCACAAAACCTTGGGGCAATAATTACTGCGCTGTATTTTCCTGTTATCCGAAATTTCGAGAGCGCAGCGGTTCGATAGAATCCGTTGCGAAGCGGGTAAATGATTGCTTCGAACGCAGCCTCAACGGTGCAGCTATCGACAGCACAGGAAAAGAAATGAAAGCGATCATTGCATATATCAGTTGGCTGGGACATGATGTACCTAAGCAAACAAAGCCTGCGGGTGCGGGCATTACGGAACTCAGTTATTTGGATCGTGCAGCTGATCAGGTTGCCGGCGCAAAATTATATGCGGTAAAATGTGAGAGCTGTCACGCACCAAACGGTGAAGGAATCATCCGCCCGAATAATATCGGTTACATTTATCCACCGCTTTGGGGAGCACACAGTTACAATACCGGCGCGGGCTTTTATCGGCTCTCAAGACTTGCAGGTTTTATAAAAGACAATATGCCTTTTGATATTGCGACGCATAAAGATCCTTCACTGAGCAATGAAGAAGCATGGGATCTTGCAGCTTTTGTGAACGCACAACGACGGCCTCAAAAATATTTCAGTGCAGACTGGTCGGATATTTCAAAGAAACCGGCGGATTATCCTTTCGGGCCATACACGGATGGATTTACCGAACAGCAACATAAATTCGGACCGTTCCCGCCGATCGTAGGAGCGAGGAAGTAATTTTGTCTGAATCAGGATTCGCCCGATTGATAGATCACGGGATAGATTTCATACAGTAAGTATCTTTTGTCACTTTGTTTCTTCATTCTTATGTCCCTTTGTATGAATCCCTCCGCTTAGATATTCGCAAACTAAACACTAAATACTATCTCTTTAAATATTCAAATAAATCTATATCTTTCCTTCCCAAATTAACAACATGAAAAATCTATCATTACTGATCATCTTATCTGTTATTTCTATTGCGGGGTTTGCGCAGCAGCATTACAATATCGATAGCTCCCTCGCCTCACTAAAAATAAAAAAAGACAGCACGCTGCAGGCACTAAAAAAACAAAAGGACAGCAGCTACGCCGCGCAAATGCGGGGCGATTCCTCAAAAACAGAAGAACTGTACAAAGACAGGATCGGTACGGAAAGATTGAAAGCAGCAGCAATATATCCGGTAATTAATGCCGGTGAATATTCCGGTGTGATCCCCGTGAAAGACATCAATGAATTTCCCGATACGAAAATGGCGTACAAATTATTGTTTGAGCTCACTGCTACAAATCCCGATTCGCTTGCAAAAAACATCAACGGCGGTCTTACAGAGATCGCCCGAAAAATGAATCTGCATGTAGCTGCCGGAATACCTTTGAAAAAAATATCCGCTGTGGTCATCGCACACGGTGATGTATTGTGGTCGCTTTCAACAAATGCATTTTACAAGGAAAAATTCAAGACTGATAATCCGAATATAAAAGTGATCCGCGAACTGGAAGCACTGGGTGTAAAATTCATCGCCTGCGGACAGGCAATGGCTTTCATCGACATGAAAAGAGAAGCGTTGTTCCCTGATATCAAAGTTGCGTTATCTGCGCAAACGGTGTTATCTGTTTACCGGCTTAAAGGCTATGTAGCATTTAAAGTTTGGTAGTGCCGGGTTCAAAGTTGAAGGTTGAAGGTTGAAATGCAATTTCTTTTATTTCTCACAAAGGCACCAAGTAACAAAGGCACAACGTGTAACCGCGATCTGTAAATTCGCCCACAGGTAAATCATGATTCAGACAATGTACAAATCCTTTAGATTAATTGTTCTCATCAGTATTGCGTCTTCGTGCGGATCAGTTGGTGAGAACAAATCGATACAGCCTGCAGAAACGAACGCAGTGACCCGTACTGATACATCTTCTGTTGATGCAGTAAGGGACAGCACCGCAAAGATCAGCTCAACAGGCGCTGATCTTAAAGATTTGGATGCACGTGTAACGCCGCATGAATTAGTTGCGTTCGGAAAATCACTCATCGGAATCCCTTACAAGTATGCATCCTTTGATCCGAAACAGGGCTTTGATTGCTCCGGATTTATAACGTATACTTTTAATCATTTCGGCGTTTCCGTGCCGAGGTCATCAATAGATTTTACAAATGTGGGTAAAGATGTTTCACTCACGCAGGCGAGGGCAGGAGACCTGATCTTATTTACCGGAACGGTAGATTCAATACGGGTTGTGGGACATATGGGAATCGTTACAGAAAATGCAGATACATTGAAATTCATTCATTCCACATCAGGAAATGCAAACGGCGTTACGATCAGTCCGTTCTCAGAACATTATCAGAAAAGGTTTGTGAAAGTGGTGAGGATCTTTGAATAGATGATGGTTGACAGATAACAGTTCACAGATTCCTTATCTGTAAAATTCGAAACTCTTTAAATCATGAAACCAATAATATCAAAACTTTTGTGCCGTTGCGCATTATTTGTGGCTTTGTGTGAAACCCTATGTGTGTAACCCTTCGCGTGAAACCCATTGCGGGAAATCCTTTGTCACAGCATTACCTATAACAAAAAATCCCGCAAGATCGAACGGGTTGCAATATCCATCTGCGCCAGATGTACAGTTGCAAACTTTCGATGTTGCCGGGATTCCGGGTTCTTCAAAGGTATTAGCGATATAGCGGTTAAGAGTGCTCTTCTTTTATAAAACTGCCCGATGCGGAGAACGTAGCCTCCCATTCGATGCCGCTGCGCACAAAATGGGCTTTCCAGTTTCCGTCACTCGTAAGGCGCCACTCCGTTACATTGTCTGACGGATATTTTGAACGGAAAGCTGTAAGCACGGCCGCAGGAACTGCCGCCGTCGTGCAAGATACATGATGCGAAACTTCATGACCGTTGTCTTCGAAAACCGACTCATGTCGTTGACTCATGTGATTAAATTCCACTTCGAACTGAGCACTGCGTTTGTGCCATTCCACTTCGGTAGCACCGGCAAAGGAGGCGCTAAATGCGGATGTAACTGCGGCCGGAACATTAGCCGGTGATACAATGCTAAACGCCTCCGTTGTTGCGGTGTTCGCTGTTTCTGCTTTCTTACATCCGCCAAGGATCAATAAGCCGGAAAAAAATACAGGAGCGAGGTTTTTCATATTCATAGTTATTTGTTTTAAATTTTTATAAAAATGCAATTACACAGATAGGTGTACGCAGGGTTCGAAAATGTAACCGCCGGGAAAGATTTTTTTTAAAAAAGAATTAGACAGCGCACAAAATCGATCTTGCTGAAGACATCTTTCTTTTAAATACTTATTTTTAATGCGGGGCGCTTCGGGATAAAAATTTACCCGAACGGTTACAATTCTCAGCCCGGAGATTACTATTAACAGTACGGTGATATGGCAGTCATAAAAAATTACAGCGATGCTGAATTACTGGAGATGATACAGGAAGTACGACACAGGGATGATGCGATACGATTTATATACCGTAATTATTTTGAAGCACTGAGTATATATGTGCAACAAAATCGCGGCAGCAGTCAGGATGCGGAAGACATATTCCAGGAAACCATCGTGGCTTTCATCGGGGCGGTGCAACAGCAAAAATTCCGCGGAGAGTCTGCTGTTAAAACTTTCCTCTATTCGATTAATAAGCACATTTGGTTAAACGAATTGAAACGCCGGGGGAGGGCACAAACACGCGAAACGGTCTACGACAGGATACAGGAAACGGATCAGGCTGATTTCACGCCGCAGATCATTCGCAAAGAAACAACCGCACTGATCAAATCCGTAATGGATACGCTGGGCGAGACCTGCAAAAAAATATTGCTCGCTTTCTATTACGAAAACAGGTCAATGAAAGAAATTCTTGACAGTACCGACTTTGAAAACGAACAGGTATTGCGCAACAAAAAACACAAATGCCTTAAAAAGCTGGAACAATCGGTTACAAACGATCCGGTTTTAGCAAGGTCATTAAAAGAAGCTTTACAATATGGAGAATAACGACATTAAAACCGAAAAGCTCATTCGTTTCATCGACGGTGAGTTGAACGAAGCGGATAAGACCGCTTTAGCCGGCGAAATCGCCGCAGATCATTCACTGGCCGAAGAGTTGAACAACCTCTCACTTGCAAAGGAAGTTGTGCGCAGCTACGGGCTTGCGGAACAGGTGAAAGGTATTCATGCCGAAATGATGGCAGAGCGCCAAATGCGCGAGCCGCAAAAGAAACAGGTTGTGCGCATGTTTCCGCGAATGCTGCTGCGGGTTGCAGCCGGAATTATTTTGTTGATGCTGGTTTTCGGCGTGTATCGCTATACCGCTATTTCCCCGGACAAATTATTCGAAGAGCAATACAGCGGTTATCAACTGCCGGTGATGCGCGGCGAAGGAGA
Source organism: Ferruginibacter sp. (assembly GCA_965247855.1). Classification (GTDB taxonomy): domain Bacteria; phylum Bacteroidota; class Bacteroidia; order Chitinophagales; family Chitinophagaceae; genus Ferruginibacter. Next base: position 529,994 of record CBDFHZ010000003.1, on the reverse strand, counting down.
GGCAACTGCCGCTGAAACAGCTTATCGTTCTAAAAGTTATGATAAGGTAATTGCGATCAATGCTGCTGATACCGCGACTGATGTTTACGGGCAATTCCTGGCAGCGCAAAGTTACCTCGCTAAAAAACAGTACCCGAATGCCGTATCGATGTTTCGTAATGTGATTCAGGAAAACAAAGTTGCCGGCACATCCATTTTGAACGACGATGCGGAATATTACCTGGCATTGAGTTACCTTAAAAATGATCATGCAAATGAAGCACTTGCACTTTTTAAACAGATCCGCAACAACAGCACCCATCTCTATCACAGTAAAGTGAACAGTTGGTTTATTACAAAATTAGCATTGCTGCCGGGCAAACATTGATATGCGGCTTGCGCTGTAAACATTTGTCATCACTGCATTTAAGCCTGCCTGTTTTTTTGCCGCTGCGATCTTTTTTTAATGGCGAAAAAGGCAACGAGGAGGCAGCTGAATGTGCCGATGAAAATCAATAAGAAATTGTGGCGCTTTTCGTACACAGGTGATGTATCGCCGATCAGGATCAGGTGTGCCCAAAAGTTCGGTGTTTTTAAATTCGGCGCTACGTTGTCGTCCGAGAGATAATCCAGCTTTGCTTTCTGCAATGCGATGTCTTTCGGATATCCTTTGTTCAGGTAGCCGTATAGTTTGCCTGTAATATTTGCCGTTGCTTTATCCTCCGCCTTCCACAATGAGGTGATCACTGCAGGGCAGCCGGCATAAGAAAATGCTCTTGATAAACTCATCAGGCCTTCACCGCGTACCAACTGTCCTTTACCGGTTTCACAGGCACTTAATAATACTAATTCCGTGTGTGTGAGTTCCATATTGCTGATTTCCTGCTCATACAATCTTGATTCCAACAAAGTGTCCGTTTTTTGCGGATAAAAAGCAATAAAGGAACGGGCGGGATCACGGTCGTCTGCGCGGGCATGTGTGGCAAGGTGAATGATCGGGAAGCTGCCTGCCTGTTTCAGAAAATTACCTTTCGTGGCAGCCGAATCAAAAAATAATTTTCCTTGCAGGAACTGTATTTCCTGTTTGGAATCCGGTAAAGGAGCAAGGCGATTATCCGAATGATCATCCGGCGAAGCGGCGGAAAATGGTGCGAATGCCAGAACCTGCTTGCCTCCTGCGGGACTGTGTTGTTTGGTTAAAAAAGATGCTGAATAATTATAGCTTATCGCAAATGATTGCAGCAGGTAGTCGTTCGATTGCGGCAATACGAGTGCTTCGAAAGGCAGGTAATTCAACTCATTGTGCGGAACTATGATCAGTTGCTTTTTGTGTTTGATCAGATCATACACCGGCCCAAGCAGCATGTTAAACAGTTGCCTGCCCGAATTGATGCCCGCAGTATTATCATACGCTGCAGCAGATTCCAACGTCGTCCGCTCACGAAACAAAGCACGGTAAAAGTTGCTGTCGGGGAGCGCACTCCTGCAGCTGAAATGATCGTTGGTCATTACAAAACTGATCAACCGCTTGCCGGTAAAATAATAAGAGATCAATGCCTGATCAGGACCAAGCGTTTCGCTCATCAGTTGCTGCACAGACAGCGGTTTTTCCGCGCTGCGCAATTGCCTGTATCGGGGATTTGCATTGAGCGCATCCTGCAGTTTTGCCAGCTTTAATTCAAAGTCCGTGATACGCTGCTGAAAGCCGTTTGCTGCTGCACTGTCGCGGTTAGCATTCGCCTGTATCGTAAGTGCTGCAATAGTTGCCTTAATGTTTTTTTCCTCATGCAAAAGCACCTGCGGAACGCCGGGCGATTGACTGATATCAGTTTCCTGCCTGCTTAATTGCAGGATGGATGCTTTACTGCGCTCGCACAACAGAAAAGCCGTTTCGCGGTATCCGGTTTTCCCGGTCCGCTCATATAACTCCAACGCAACTTCCACAGCAGCGGCATACACGGTGTCCGCATTCTTTTTCAGAAAGAGCCGTGATTCATCCGTGTCGAGGAAGCGTTCTACATGTTTGGCTAATTCAAAAGCTGATTGATATGCATCCAGTGCGGCAATCAGTTCCGGCGTCCTTTTGCTCATGCGGTAAAGCATGGTAAATGCACCGGCTTTCGCGTTGAGTGTATTGAATAAATTAAATGCCGAATGCAATCCGCTGAAGTGTTGCGGATTAGCGTAGCGGGAACTATCTGAGAAATCAGCATCAAGTTGTATCACGGATCGCTGGTAATGTTCAAGTGCCGCTTCGATATTATTTTCTGCGATACAGTAATCGCCGTAATATTTTTCAGTAAGTCCGGCGGTCAGGTTTTTGCGCTTACCGTTCACAGCTTTGTTGATCGCGAGGGCGCTGTCGAGATTAGTCTTTGCGGCAACAATGTTGTGGATTTTCAACCCGATCCTCGCGAGGTCCGTTTGTTTTACCTGTGCATCATAATTAAGCGGCAACAATGTTTGCACGGCTTTACTGTAATCGCCGGTCTCGGCATAAAGGATCCCGATGTTATGCAGGATCTCTGCCTGCCGCGAACTGTTGAAGGATAAAAGTTCTTTATCAATCGCCATTGCTGCAGCGTAATCCTGCAACTTGTAATAAGCAGTCCCCAGGTTTATCCGGTATTGGATATATAGGTCGCGGTAGTCCGCACGGTCGCGGTGCAGGGAGTTGATTGTCTTGGTAAAATAGGTGATACTCTGTTTGTAATTCCCGGTTTGGTATGCGAGCGCACCCATCTTATTATACAACCTTTCTTCTTCATCAAGGCCGTGGTAAAGACCAGCTACCGAATCCGCTTTCTTAAAAAAATAAAGCGCCGAATCATAATTGGCCAGGCTGTAATAAGAAGCGCCGGCAAACAGTAATGGTTTGAAAATAAAAGAATCAGCGAGTGCGGGCCTTGTTTTTTTATACGCTATTGCAGAATCAAAAAAACGCAGGGCCGCGGTCTCTTCATTTCTGGCCTGGTAGAGGATGCCGATGCGCGTGTAGCAAATGACTGCTAATGTATCGTCCCTTTTCAGCCGATGCAAAGTTGCGAGTGTTTGGCGGTAATGCAGCATCGCCAGACTGTCTGTGGCATCAGTAGGATCAGCGGTATTGAAGTATCGTTCGGCAACGGTAAAACTTTGCCGGTATGCATCCGCCGCGAATGGTGGTTGTGCAAGAAGCAATAACACTCCGAGGCTTAAAAAGCAACATGTGATCAGAAAAAACTTTTGCATGAGATCTGTTGTTTCAAAGATAACGACAGATCTCATGCGCTTTGAATGCTTATTGACTCAATATCACGACGCAGGGAGGTCGTCTTCCTTTGCCGGAGCCTGAACTATTGACGATGTTGCCGCCGGTGTTTCCATGGATGGGCGTGTTGTCGGCATTGCTGAAAGAATTGATCACGGTGCCGTTTCTGCCGTTGAGCAGGTCCCAAACCTGCGGCGTAATATCTGCGAGTTTTGTAAAATAAAACACTTTTATTTTAAGCTTATTGCTTCCTTTTCCGCTGTTGTCATTAAGGCGGAATTTCAATTCGAATTCTTTGCTGCTCCCGTTCACCGGTGTGTTTCCGAAAGTTCCGTTGCGTACTGTTTTCGCGAGGTTAATCTTCGCGTTGGAAACATCTACTGCGCAACCGTTGTTATTACAACCTCCGCCTTCGTCGATCACAGAACCGTTGGCTGCACCGGGGAGGTTTGCTCCGGCCGCTGCATTGTACAGCGGATCCATGATCGAATCTGCCGAATTAATCTTGTACAGGCCGTCAACATAATTAAGTCCGCCGATCGTGATCAGCGTAGAATCTTTTATGCTGCCGTTTGCAGATGTGTAATAAACGCGATAGCGTATACCCGTTTCACTTTCATGGAGGTTGATGGCGCCGGTAGTGTTATCAATGCTCAGGCCTTCAGGGAAGGCGCTGTAAGTGCCCGTTGCAGCTGTAACGGGGCGGATCACCTGCAGGTCCGTTGTTTCACCGCGGGGATAAAGCAAAGCGTCTGCGTAGCTCAATTTATACGCTGCGCCTGCATCTGTTGTGTTTTTGGAACATGCAGACAGCAACATGCAAATTGCTGTTGCCGACGTTAATACCCTGCCCCGAAATCTTAGTGCCATAGTATTGCATTTTTTGTTGGTCACCGCCGGATAATGAATTGTAACCGTGCGACCATTTGAAATGTAAGCTAAACAATTTTAGCAATTCATCCAGCTACATGAACGCATGGTGCAGTTAAATAGTATGTAAAGGTTCGAGCAGAATGAGTAATGGTTGAGAAATGACGGCAGGGTCTGCAGGTGACGCTCCCGGTAAACCTGTGACAAGATTGACCGCGGGTATAGTTCATTGAAAGCCTTCATTTTCGGCAGTCGTCCCGATAATCCGGTCTGCATTATTCAAATTCCATTCCTGATCGTGAACTTCGGGAGTGAGGTCGTTTAACACAAAACCCTTATCGGGGATGATAGACTTCAAAAACGTAATCATTTCGGCTGATTTTTTGGCGCCTGTTGCAGCTTCATCTTCTTACAAAAAAATATTCTTAGCCGCTGTTAACGTAAACTGTTCACACAAAGGGAGAAAAGGGATGGACGATTAAGCGCCGGTAAAAACCGATCAATATCATTTCACGGCGTTTGCGCTAGCGCTGAACATTTGAAAAGACTTTAGTAACTGCTTCTGTTGCAGAATGCACATGCAGTTTTTCGTAGATTTTTTTAAGGTGGGAATTTACGGTATGAAAAGAGATTGAACCCGCATCGGCGATCATCTTATAACTCATACCTTTTCCCAACATGGAGAGAATTTCTATCTCTCTTTTGGTAAGGTCGAAGCCATTCTCACTTTTGTTCTTTTGAGCGAATTCCGCCGTGAACATGTGCAGCACTTTTCTTGCCACGGAAGATGTCATCGGTGCCCCACCTTCCAAAACATCACGGATGCCTTCGATCAATTTATCAGGATTTGTTTTCTTTAAGAAATAGCCATGTGCGCCGGCATGTATGGCACTGAATATTTTTTCTTCATCTTCAAAAACGGTTTGCATGATGATGAAAACGTCGGGTGCCTGTATCCTTATTCTCTTTAAACCTTCAATACCGTTTGTGCCGGGCATATCGATATCCATGAGTACTACATCCGGCATCAGTTCGCGGATATCTGTTTCCACATGGTTGCAGTTTTCCCTGGCCCCGGCAAACGACATGTCTTCCGCACTTTCTATCAAAAGTTGCAATGCTTCCCGGCGGCCGCTGTTATCGTCGTATACCAATATTTTATATTCCACGCCGTAAAAGTAGGGCAACTATTTTAGTTGGGCATCCCTAATATTAGGCATTCCGGCTGCAATATTATTTGTTGTAAAGGGAGCGTTTGCCGGCTGATGATACTATATTTTAAACCGGAGGGTTACAGTGGTGCCGCCGCCCGGCGCGCTTCTGACTTGCAGATCGCCATTGAGTATTGACGCTCTTTTTTGCATATTATACAGTCCGTTTCCTACACCGGGATTTTGCATATCAAATCCGTTTCCGTTGTCCCGCATGGTAAGTGTAACTGTTTTTTGATCCAATGTCATGTCTATCCAAACGCTCTTACAACCGGCATATTTTGCGATATTGTTTATCGCTTCTTTATAAATGAGGTAAAAGTTCTTCCGTTCTTCCATATTAAGTCTTACGTCATTAAGGCGCTCATCAAAGTTCAGGTGCAGGGTGCAGTCTGCAACTTCAGCGTATTCAACCGCAAGTGTGCGCATCCGAACCATGATATTTTCAAAACGATCATTTCGCGTGTTGATCATCCAAACGATATCAGTCATAGCCTCCATGGATTGCCGGGTATAATCACTTATTTTTTTAAGGAGCGGTGCCGTCTCAGCATTTGCCTTGTGCTGTGCCACGTTGCTGAAAATATAGATGTTGCTGAGGTTTGAGCCTACTTCGTCATGCAGGTCACCGGCAATCCTGTCCCTGATCGACTGAAGCTTTAAAGCCTGCGCCAAACGGTTTTTATAGAACAGATACCCTGCAAATAACACAGCCAATATCAGCAGGCTCCGAAACCACCACGTCATATACCAGGGCGGTAAAATGATCACCTCAACGGATGTGCCCTGCTCGTTCCATAACCCGTCATTATTACTTGCCTGCACGGAAAAGCTGTATTTGCCCGGATCAAGGTTGCTGTAAGTGGCGGTATTTACTGTGCCCGAATTGATCCGGTTTTTATCAAAACCTTCAAGCTTGTACCGATACATATTTTTTTCGGGAGCTGTAAAATCCAGCGCTGCAAATTGAAAGGATACAAAGTTTTGTGCGTAGGGGAGCGTCAGCTTTTTTGTGAGATAGATCGCTTGTAATAAAGGTGAATGTGCTGCCTGCACCGTTACATTTTCATTACGGATCTTTAAACCCGTAATGACTACCTGCGGAACGGTGCTGTTGTTGGAAATCTCTTTCGGATAGAAATAATTAAAACCGTTGACCCCGCCGAAAAATAGCCATCCGTCCGTTGTTTTGCAGTAAGCTCCCCGATTAAATTCATTGCTTTGTAAACCATCCTTGTAATCAAAATTTCTAAAGGTTTGAGTGTTGATATTATAACAGGACAAACCCTTATTGGTACTTATCCAAAGATTTCCCGCTTCATCGGTTAAGATGCCATAGACCACGTTGTTTGGCAAACCGTCCTTTATTGAATACGATCTGAATTTACCGGTCAGCAGATCCATGCGGTTTAACCCGCCGCCGCTCGTGCCTATCCAAAGATATTTTGCGGGTTCAACCGGATCAGCGCACAGGCTTAGAATTACATTGCCGGTAATAGACGCAGGATCGTTTGCTGTAGGTTTAAAAACTGTCCATTTTTTATTTGTTGTATTAAACCGTAGTAATCCCGAGGCGGTCCCTAACCAAATTTGCCCCGAAGGATCTGTGAGCCGGCATTGGATCAGGTCGAAATATTCATCGTTCCCGGTCACAGGCAGCTGATAATTAATCTCCTCTTTTGAAACGCTTTTTTTGCAATAAAACCTGTTGCCCTCAACGAACCAGCTTCCTTCCTGATTTGTAAAAACAGGTCGGAACAGCAGTTTACTGAAACGTTTTAATTCATCCCTGTTCAATTCTTTTGCATCAACAACAAGCCCTGTCTGCCTGTCAAAAATTTCATGCACGCCGGTACTGTTCCCCATTAAAATGTGGCGGTTATCTGCCTCCGTCACGGAATAGTTTGCGCCGCCGGCGGTAGGATGAAAATATTCTGCACGAAGGTTCCGTTTTAGAAGTCCGTACCCGGCAGTTCCGATCCACAGCAGTCCGCTGCGATCTTTATAAATACTGTAGGTACTATGCAATAATGCTGTATTCTTCTTATCTGCAGCAGTGGCGGTAGTCAGTTTTCCGGTACGGGTGCTGAAAAGGAGAAGATTGCCCCTGCCGGAAAACCAAAGCGTACCCGCTGTATCCAGCATCGCCCGTAACGGCGTATCAAAGTTTCGAAAGAAATCATTTTGAAATGTCGTCTCCTGCCGGCCGGTTTTTTCGTTGAAAGTTGTAACACCGTTGTTGTGAAATACAAGCAGTTTTTTAGCGCGGGTATCTTCTGTCAGTTGCACGATGTTATAAGCATTTACCACCCCGGCGGTGCCGGTGGCCAACGTATCCCGTAACCTCATTATGCTCAACCATTTTTCCGAAACTTCATTATCGAGCCTGTATACAACAGCCTTATCGGCATCAGCATAATAAATATTGCCGGAACTTGTGAGCGTAAATAAAGAAATTTCAGACTGACAAGGCAGTTTAACGTGGTGAACCGTTATCTGCTCAGAAAGCGGTTTTTTATCATTAATATTTACGGTGATTTTATCCAATTTATCGGAAACCTGCACCCAAATATTTCCATGTAAATCTTCTGCGATTACTTTTACAGCACCCTTCGCTAAACCGTCAACGGTCTTTTCCTGTTTTCTCACGTGAACAAATGTTTCCGTTTCGCGATCAAAAATATCCAGTCCCCCGGAAACGGTGCCAATCCAAAGCCGTCCTTTGCTGTCTTCGAAGAGCGTCTGTGCATAGCTGTTAGTGATTGATGCGGTGTCGCGGGTATCGTGCCGGTATACTGTAAATTTATAGCCGTCATATCGGTTCAATCCGTCTAAAGTAGCGAACCACATAAAGCCAAACTTATCCTGTAACATTTTAACCACCATTCCCTGCGAAAGGCCATCGTTAATGGTGAGCGCATCAAATGCTAATGCGGCTTCATTCTTTTGAGCGGACACATTCATGCAGGTTAAAAACAAAAAGCAACAGGCACAAAACAACGAACGTTTAAAAAATTGACTGGTCAGCAAATTAAGGGGCATTAGTATTTTTGATGTGAGATCTAACCAAGATAATAACTTTAAATCTTATCTTCGGAATGAAAACCGGGGCGGCGTATTCAGCCGGCTAAAGTAAGTATTTTAACTCCGTTTAATGCTAACAAAGTCTCCCTAATATTAGGGATTTGTGAAAAACCGGTTTTACTCCAACTTCGCAACGTTGTTTTTACTGATCTAAAAACACAAACGACCCGATATCCCTTTAAAGCCAGGAGCATAAACCGGCATCCCTATAATAAAAAAGGGGAGCTGCCATTTCCGGAACTTACAAAACGGCTTTGCATGCAAACATAAACGGGCAACGGCTGAACAATGTGATCAAAAAATAAGTGATCCCTAATTAGAGTAAAACCCGTAAAATAAAAACGGTATGAAATCAATTATCATGTATGCGTTTCTATCTGCGCTGAGCATTACCGGCTTTTCCCAAAGCAGCCTGTACATTTCCCCGGGTACTCAATTTGTAATTACGCCCAACACAATGGTCTTTATAGACAGTCTGCAAATAAAACCTTCCCTTACTTTTACGATCAGCGGTGTAAACAGTGTTACCAGAGATGCGACCGCCGCACCGCCGCCACCGCCCGCCTATATACAGCGGGTGTATCATTTTTTACAAAACACGGCTCCCTTCAGCGGTGATATTGCTTTTTACTACCGCGATACAGAACTGAACGGCCTTGATGAGAATACGCTGAACATTAGCATTTACAACGGTTCAGCCTGGTTAGCCTATGCACCTTCTTCCCGTAACAGCGTAAACAACCTTATCACACGCACCGGCCTTAACGCGGTAAGTTTTAAAGACCTAACCCTAACTGCGCCCGGTGCGGTGGTGCCGATCACGCTTTCGCGCTTCAGTGCTCAAAGCATTAATTGCGACGCCCTGCTGTTCTGGAGTACGACATCGGAACAAAACAGCAAACTTTTTGAAGTGCTCCAAAGTACTGACGGGATAAATTTCAAAGTAATAAAGATCATTCCCGCAAGCGGAAACAGCAACACACTTAAAGATTACAGTTACACCGCAAGTACGGGCAGCAAAGACAATTATTTCCGGCTGCGTATGGTGGATCTCGACGGGCAAAGTAAATTCAGCAACGTACTGCGTGTAGCAAGTGATTGCAACGGCAATATCATTTCCGTTTTCCCTAACCCGACGAAGAACAGCATTACGATTTCCGGCCTTACCGGCACAAATCAACTGCGGCTTATTGATCAGACAGGGCGTGTGCTCACCCGCATCGGCACGTCTGCCGGTTCCGAAACAATGAACCTGGTCCGTATGCCTGCCGGCAGTTACATCTTACAGGTTGTTCAACAAAATAAGGTAATAAAAAATATCAACATCATTAAGGAATAAGCTTATCGGCTGCATGATTCCCAGTGACCGAATCGGCTGCACTTGCTACAGAAAAATATACATCAATCACTTCCAAACATTGCAACATGAAACAAATACTGCTGCTGCTGTTGTCCCTTACAACGCTCAACATGGCAAACGCTCAGGTGGGAATCGGTACCAACACGCCGGCCGCTTCAGCGATACTTGATCTTACTGCCGCTGATAAAGGCTTTCTGCCGCCGCGCATGACTGCTGTAAACAGGATCGCCTTGCCGTCACCGGTTGCCGGACTGATCGTCTTCGATACAGATTCGGCCAGCTTATTTATTTATCAGCAAACAGCAGGCTGGCGCAAAATGTTGCCCGTAAGCAATCTCGGGAATATCATTGCGGGCACGAGCGCAGGCGATGTGCTTGTGTGGAACGGCACGGCATGGATAGTGACCCCGAAAAACAGTTTGTATAATTTTTATTTCCGCGATAAAGACGGCGACGGTAAAGGTGATCGCTATCAGCCGCTTATGGCAGGAGCTCCCATAGCAGGGTTTGTAGCCGACAGCCTGGATTGTGATGACAATGATCCGCTGGTGGGACTCACTAAGCAATACCGCGATGCCGACGGCGATGGTGCGGGTGATAATAACGTTTTCATATCCTATTGCACGCCGCAACCGGGCTATGTATTTAATAACCTGGATTGCGACGATAGTAATCCTGCCATTAACCCTACCAATCCGGATCTTCCGGACGACAGTTTTCTCGACGCAAATTGTGACGGTATAGATGGTAAAGAGACGGCTGCGATATTTGTTTCTCCGCTTGGTAACGATGCAAATGCAGGAACAAAGGCATTACCGGTGCGCACCATAGGGGCGGGTATCAATAAGGCAACGGCCGGCGGTAAAACGCAGGTGTTGGTGGCCGCGGGCACTTATAATGAAACCGTAACGATGCAAACCAACGTTTCCATATACGGTGGCTATAATGCAACCACGTGGGCCAGGTCTGCTTCAAATACTGCCTTTATTAACGGACAGGCCGGCAGTATATTTTGTGCGGTAAATATCGGCGTGGCCAATATAACCATTGATCGCTTTACGATAACGGCACCAAATGCCACCGGTTCAACTGCAGGCACCGCCAACAGCAGCTACGGTATTTACACTTCTTTGTCCGCCAATCTCACCATAAAAAATTGCCGGATCACTGCAGGTAACGGCGCAGCCGGAACCGCTGGAATTGCCGGGAGTACGGGTTTGCCTGGTGGTAACGGATCTGCAGGTGCTGCGGGTGTTTGCGACGGTTCTGCGGGCGGTAGCGGTGGTGCCGGCGGCGCTTCCACTTGCGGTCGCGATGGCGGTGGCGGCGGAACAGGAGGTTATAACGGCCCGGGATCTTCAGGCGCTGCAGGAACCGGCGGAACATCGGGAGGTGCAGGTGGATACCTCGGTAACCCCGGCGGCTTCGGCGACTTCGGCCTTAATGGTACCGCGGGAGCAAACGGCGCAGCGGGCATCGGCGCCTCAAATGCGATCGGCGGACCGTCAGGCCTGCTATGGTCGGGTATCTCAGGTAATGCAGGCGGTGCAGCAACTGGCGGCAACGGCGGCGGTGGCGGTGGTGGCGGTGGCGGACAGAACGGCTTCCTTGTAGCACCGGGTCGTGGCAATGGTGGCGCGGGCGGCGGTGCAGGTGGTTGCCCCGGCGGTTCCGGTACGGGCGGCGCGGCAGGCGGCGGATCAATAGGAATCTTCTTTGTAGCCCACGGCACAGGTGTAAGCATCAGTAATAATATAATACTCACCGGCAGCGGTGGTGCAGGCGGCACGGGTGCTGCAGGGGCGGCGGGTGGCGCCGGCGGCACCGGCGGTAGTTTTACAAACGTATGTCCTGCCGAAGTTGGCGGCGGCGCACAAGGCGGAGACGGCGGTGCCGGCGGTAAAGGTGCAGGCGGCGGCGGTGGCGCCGGCGGAATATCTTACGGGATATTTACAAGTACCGCCGGTGTGAGCTATTCCGGCAATACATTTACGATCGGCACAGGAGGATCAGGCGGGGCCGGCGGTGCATCAACAGGCAATGCGGGATCAGCGGGTGTAGCAGGCGCAACCGGAACAACCTATCCATAGTATTGTTTTATTGGAATCTTCATTAATAAAGGGGTTATCAACGTTGAAAGTTGATAACCCCTTTATCGTACCTGCCGGTGATGTGAATGTAATATGGACGCCGGGTAAAACGATCGTAGACCAAATTGTGCAGGGCGACATGCTGTACACACAAGGTTTTCATCAACCATTGGTCGTACTAAAAGATACGCCCGGTACGCTGATCACAATAACTGCTTTCCCAAACCCGGTAAGAACCACACTATATGTTTCCTTTAAAACCGAAGAGGACAGGGCAGTGACGCTTGAGTTATTTGATAACAACGGACAACATCTACAGCGCCGCCGGGTAAATACTTTTGTACAGACGACAAATATGGAACTTGGCAGTTACCCTGCAGGCAATTATTTCCTTGTTGTAAAAGACAGCAACGGAAAGATCCTGAAAACGATCAAAATATTAAAGTCTAAGTAGGCAGCAGCATTTTAAATGTTATACAAATCCCGGCATCAGCGCCGGGATTTTTTTTGCTATGATCAGGTCAAATTTCTTTACTGCCGCGGATGAACATCGGGACCCGTTTGAAGAACTTCCCCTGATCCTATGAATGGTGAAGTTTCCGATGTTTGATAATCTTAACGAATACCGCAGCCGTTTGATACCGCGCTTCGGTATTCGTCATTCCACGGTGATAGTGGTGGGAAACAACAGAAATAATGAGCATCATGCAGGATAATTCCGCAAAATCATGCGCTGTTATGGGTTGTTTACAATTAAAATTTTACCGTCTTTCGAATCTGCCGTCTGAATGAAATAAATTCCCGCGCTCAGTTGTTGAACATCCAACAGAAGTTTTCCGTTATTCAAATTTCGGCTCAGCAATATTTTTCCGTTTACATCAAGCAACCTGATCAATTCATCATTGCCGCCGGCCAGCGTAATGTTTACCGCGCCCGATGCAGGATTTGGAAATACAGTGAGCGCAGCAGCAGGAACGTTCGTTTTTGCATAAACAATTGCGGAATATGTTGTCGCCTGTCCCTGTGAAATCATTTTGAGCCTGTAATAATTTATTCCGGTAAGCGGTTGTTGATCAATATAATTATAGGTGGTTGCATAACCTGCGGCGGTGATAAATGCGATATGCGCAAAATGTACAGCATCTCCTGAACGTTCCAATTCAAATCGGTTATCAAAAGTTTCTGATGCAGTTTGCCATTGTATTTTATTTACGGCACCTGCATTCAATGCGGTGATATCCGCCAAGGTTACCGGCAATACAACGCCCACCACAACATTGCGATTTTGCACGTTACTGTTCAGCGCGCCGTCGCCGATACTGAATGAAACAACCCGCGTCGTAAGCGATGGCGTAGCTGAACTGTTACTGTATTTTACCGTTCGCAGGGCATTCTGCCACTGTGCTATCGTTGCGGTATTTCCTCCTGACTGGAGCATCAACATTCCTGTTGCATTGTTATAGCTGCCAACAATATTTCCCGTGGCCGCAGTGTTGGTAAAACTCAAAACGTCTTCAGCTGCAAATACGGGAGTAACAGTAATCCTTGCGATACTAAGTGTAAGGTTGTCTATATCTGAAGGCGTAATTGAATTTGAAATATTCACCGGTGCAGCGCCCGCAGGATAACCAAGCGGTGTTACCTCAATTCCGCTGAGCACAGGTGCATCATTTGAAGCGGTTACATTCACAAACGATACGATTGTGTTACTGTTCAACCCGCCGTCGTTTACCGTAAAGTTTATATTTCTTGTGCCCGCTGCAGGATTATCTGACCTATTGTAATATCCAACCAAATGCAGCGCCGACTGAAACTGATTGAGCGTAGCTGTAGCTCCGGCAGAAGTGAGCGTAAGTGTAGCCGTAGCCGAATTGAAATATGCAGAAATATTTCCCGTAGACGCCCCGCCGAAAAACACCAGGCTGTCATCACCCATTGTGAACGGCGTAACACTGATTGCCGCGGTGGATAATGTTGTATTATCCGGGTCGGATACCGTCAACAAATTATTGATGATCTGCGGGGGTTGGTTTTCGAAGTAACCAGCTACCGCGATTGATGACGCAAGCACCGGTGCGTCATTTACCGCTACGACGCTGATATAACTTGTGACCGTGTTGCTGTTCAACCCGCCGTCAAAAACCTTGTAATTTAACGTACGGGCTGTCAATACGGGATTGTCAGAGGAATTGCTATAAGTGACCGAACGAAGTGCATTAATAAATTGTGCTAAAGTAGCAGTGGCACCGGACGAAGACAGGTTAAGGGTTCCCGAAAAAGGATCAAAGATCGCCGTGATGTTACCCGTTGTTGCCGAAGGCGTAAAACTGAGTATATCCTGACCGTACACAGCATTAGTGATAGTAACGGCAGCGGATTGCATGGTAGTGTTATCTAAATCTGTGATGCTGATGTTGTTATTCACCTGCACACCCGCGCCGTTTTCTATATAAGTTGCCACGTTGCCGCCGCCCGTAATCACCGGCGCATCGTTAACGGCAAAGATGTTGACCGATGTGGTTAATGTATTGCTCAGTAAAAAGCCATCATTTACCACGAAAGAAATAAGTTTTGGCGTATTGCCCGGATCGTCGGAATAATTAAAATAAGTCACGGTTCGCAGAGCGGCCTGAAATTGCTGAGCGGTAGCGGTGGGGCCGGCTGAAGAAAGGGTTAATATACCGGACGGAAGGTTGAAACTTCCCGAGATATTTCCGGTAGCAGCGTTAGCAGTGAAAGACAGGAACTCCGAAGCCTGAACATAATTTGTTATCGCAACCGTAGCGGAGAACAACGGAAGATTATCAGGATCTGAAACTAATATATTATTGTTGATGATGACCGGGGAACCGTTTTCGGTAAAAGTAGCACCGGCCGCACCCGCGATTACAGGCGCATCATTAATACCGGTTACCTGAAGAAAAGTTGAAATGCTGTTGCTTTGCAGGTTACCGTCATTAACCACAAACGAAATATTCTTTACCGTGCTCACTACTTCATCTGAATTGTTGCTGTAAGTAACAGAACGCAGCGCCGCCTGAAACTGAGCAAGTGTAGCTGTGGAACCTGCCGAGGTAAGGTTCAGTACTCCCGTGAAAAAGCTGTATCCGCCGGTAATATTTCCGGTTGCTGCCGAAGTTGTAAACGATAGTATATCCTGCGTAGGCGAAAGCGGACCGGTGATCGTTACCGTGGCAGAACTAAAGGTTGTATTGTCCGGATCCGTCAGCGTAATGCCGCTGTTTAATATCACTGCAGGACCATTCTCGATAAAGCTAACTGAACTGTTTCCCGTGATCACCGGCGCATCATTTACCGGGATAACATTTACAAAGTTGGCCAGGGTATTACTTGCAAATGTTCCGTCTGACACGGTATAATTGATGACCCTTGTATTATTCACCGGGTTCTCGGATGTATTTACGTAAGTGATGGTTCGCAGCGCGGTTTGAAACTGTGCCACTGTTGCAGTTGATCCCGCAGACGTAAGAATAATAACCCCGGTTGTATTATTTATGGTATAATTGATATTGCCGGTAGCAGGGGATAGCGACACGCCCAAAAAGTCTTGTCCCGCAACGCAGTTGGTGATGGAAACGGTTGCCGATTGAAGAGTGGTATTGTCCGGATCAAATACGAAAAGCATGTTATTTACCGGAACCGCTGCGCCGTTTTCAAAGTATGTTACCGCATTACTTGATGAGAGCATAGGAGCCTGCGCCGCGGCATTTGTTGCTGCAGCTATCATGAACATTAAAATAGCGGACAGCGATTTTACGTAGTGTGAGGATTCCATCAGGCGAAAGTAGCCTTAAACCTTAAGGATCAATGAATCAGCGGCTAAAGGTGGAAAACTTTATGAGTGACGGTATGGTCTGCCAAACAAACCTGATGGCTTGATTTATTTCTTCAGACTTTCTCGTTACCTCCGGTTTCGGCACTGCTTACCGTATAGCCGATTCATTTAAATCATGACAGGCAAACAAAAGTTTCAACGGCAAGATCTTTATACAACATAAAGGGGTTTCGGGATAGGTGCGTTTTGCTGTGCGCCTGAAAAGGGAAGTTCCGTGCACAGCATTTAATTGCATGTATAATCGCCCATCCGCGTAGAGTGCTTCACGGGTCCCTGCTGTAACTGATGCAATTGTTACTGTCGCCGGGCAGCATCAACGCATTTTCAATTGCGCAACATACAAAGAAACCGGTATTAGTTCTTTTGCCCCCGTTCCTTCCCAATCCGCATCAGGCCTGCCTTTCAGCCTGCCTTCATATTTTACCGCTTTCATGCCGATCACGTAGTTCGTAGCAGATACCCATGGACTTTGTATTGCTGATCCTGAAGCGGTGCAATTCCAAAATACCTGGTTTGCACCCGACCATCCGTGGCCGGTTCCCCAATTGCCGCGATCCTGTGCGTTTATCTCGCCGTCGCTCACAATATTATCATATAAAGTGCCGGTTGCCCAGCGATGATGCGGACCGATATCAGCGTGTGCATTTTCTGCACGACAGTTGTAGAATACATTCGGCCCGCGAACCTTTGCACCGGTTACGTAGTCATGCCGGCCGTTGGATGCGAAACAATTCATCACCAAATTCATTTGCCCGTCGTTATTAAAGGAGTAGCGCCTGCCGCCTGTTATCTGCGATTTCGGGTCAAGGGATCTACAATTAAGTACGGTAATGTTCCGGCTATCCTTACCAAGATCTACGCAGGAATAGCCAAAGTAAACGGAGGTAATATTTTGCGCCCAACTATTTTCCGCCTTACTAAAATGAACAGCATCCCACCCGTGATCTTCATCGGTGTCGCTGCTGTAATCAGATTCACAAAAAATATGCTCAATACCTACATTCCTGATACGACCGCGGAAACTACAGCGATATATTTCACCGCCGCCGTATCGATCTTCCATCGCCATCACCACGGGATTATCAATGAAGATCCTGTTGCCTTCAATGTTGGTTATGATCCGTTCAAATTCAAGATCGAACTGTGTGGGTTCCCATTGTTTCGTATTGCTGTCCCTTACTTCGATTATGTTCATTTTAAGTTCTTCGATCCAGCGTTGCGTGCCGGGCCGGAACAGCACAATGCTGTCGCCGATCTTCAGGCCCGCGGCAGAGCCGACCGTAAAAGAATGCGCACCCACAGGCACATAACTGTCTGTTATTTTCTGTCTGCTTACTTTTATTTTTTTCAGGGCCCCGCTACCGTTTACGAAGATCAAATTGCGCTGACCTTTTCCTGATGCGATAAGTTTTGTCTCATCTCCTTCGCCCCGAAGCACAATACCGCTTGCGGAGATGTTGATCGTCCCCGGAATTTTATAGGTTCCCTTTTTCAACAGTATGGCCCCGCGAAAGGCGCTTTTATCAACCGGCATTTTTGCAACTTCATCAATGGCGGATTGAATCAGTTGCTGACTGTTATCCCCGGCCGCCTCAATTGTTTTTACTACCGGTACACGAGGTAAGGGTTCACGGTTTTGATAGCAACCCACTTTACTAAAATCAGGAATAATATTTCCCCGGGAATCAGGGACGTATTGGAGCCTGCCGTCGGCGGCTACCCTGATATGTTTGGATGTAACTGCTTGCTGAGAAAAACTTTTACCGGCAAAGGAAACGGCCGTCAGACAAAGCAGGCATTTTTTGAAAAGTTGCATGGATAATATTTTCATGAACACGGGAACCTGATAACGACAGCAAGCTAATGCCTTTGTACTTATTCCCTATTAATGTAATAAATATTAGTGCTGCGGAGATTATGAAGGATCCGTAAACCATTGAAGTCAGTCTCACCCGTAGCACCCGCATGCAACTTCATACCGAGACGTCCCGGTTGGCTTTCTCAGCCGGAAAATTCTTATATCACGGATTCTACTGAAAGTTGATGGCACACTAATCGTCCTGTGCTAATGCTTAGCAGGCATTGTGCGGGCGCGTATCAAGACAGTAAATAACAGAGAATACATCGGTAAAATCCGGACAGGACGTTCCACATTAATCAATTTCCTTTATATGAAAATTTTCTCTTGTACGCTCATCGAATATGGAAGGGGAATTGACCATCTTGCTTAATACAGCCTGCAGTTTAATGAAGGACGGCGGCTTGGTGATGAAATATTTCACACCCAGTTCGTACAGTAAATCGATATCATTCGGATTGACATAAGTGGAAAGTACAACAATCGGAATGTCTGTGAGGGCGGGGTCTTGTCGGATAAGCTTAATACAATCAATGCCCGTGGTGGCCTGCGTGATCAGGTCCATAAATATGGCATTTGGTATCTCAGGCGACATCTTCTTCATTGCTTCGCCGCAGGAAGATGCTGTTAAGAGTTTTGACTCAGGTGATACAAGTCTTATCGCCTCCTCAAACAGCAACACGTCATCCAAATCATCATCAATCAAAAGAATGCGGGGAAGATAATAATCAGTCATGACCTTCTGAAAATCAAAGCGGATGCCAATAGTTCTTCCGGTGCACAACTTCCCTAATGTTTCTGCCGGTCTGCTATATCGCGGTAGTCCTTATTCCGGTCGATATATCCCATGATAGGAACTTTTGAAATTACATAATCCTTCTCCTGCTCATTCAGCTTTCCTTCCTGCCAGTCGTTGAGCAGATCATTCAGTGACCTGTTTTCGTATTGATCTGTTGAGTCGTTTTGCATGCATTTCCCTACCGAAAGATCGTTCCAAACTACCCTGATAACAAGTCCTTTAGCATTTTTTTTAAAGAGATATGAGATTGTTATGACATAACGATTTAAGATATGCGGAGTTTAATCTTTCCCGGAGGTAAAACTATTTTAATTGATAATGTAACGGTGTCGGTAAAGTATTCTTCGATCGTTCAGTTGCTCCGTGCGCTGCCGGGAATAATGTTACACTAATGCCTTTTAACGGGAGATTTTTTAGGTATTGGTATTCAGAACGGGCGGGTAATAGGATATACATTTAAAGCATTATCAGTTTTTACGTAACTTTCTTTATGACCATCAGCATTATTATTCCTGCATATAACGAAGCCACGGGTATTGCAAAACTTGTACGGTATCTCCGGCAATACGGTAGCAACTCCTTAGCCGAAATCATCGTTTCTGACGGCGGCAGCACAGATCATACGCAAGCCGAATGCAATGTTGCCGGAGCCGTTTTTTTAAATTCGCCGGCAAAGGGGAGGGCAGCTCAAATGAATTTCGGCGCTGCAAAAGCTACAGGAGATATTTTGTATTTCGTTCATGCTGATACGTTTCCACCGATGACCTTTGTTTCCGATGTAATTACTGCAGTAAAAGAAGGCTTTGCATTCGGCAGGTATATCACAAAATTCGACAGCAAAGATCGCACGTTACTGATCAATGCTTACTTCACCCGATTCGACCTTTTTATGTGTTACGGGGGAGATCAGACGCTTTTTATGACCCGCCAACTCTTCTCTGAATTGGGTGGCTTTAACGGCAATATGCGGATCATGGAGGATTATGAAATTGTAGTACGTGCGAAAAAAATCGCACGCTATCGGATCATAAAAAAGAAGGCGCTTATCTCCGCAAGAAAATATGATACCAACGGATGGCTCAAGGTGCAAATGGCCAACTATCGCATTATCCGAATGTATCACCGGGGAGCGTCACAGGAAGACATGGCGGAAACCTACAAACGTTTGCTCGTGTATCGTTGACAAACTTGAAGCTACATTATTTCAATAGAATGCTAAATACCCCCGCACTCATTCACGCAAAGTTTTTTTAACTGCGCAACTTTTTCGAGCGTAGGTAATCCGCTTCTGTATCCACATCTGTAAGAACGGGGAGCAGTGCATATTTGAGTTCACGCACTGCCATCAAGGCCACCGTTTGCGCAAAGACGTTATCCGTACTCCATGCAATATCCTCAAAAAGAAATGGCTGTGCAGCTTTCATTGCTAAGAGGTAATACCCTCCGTCTGCTGCAGGACCGATCACTACATCATTTTCATAAAGTAATTCAAAAGCTTTAGCGATCAGTTCCGGCGTGAGTTCAAAACAATCGCTGCCGATGATCACAACCCGTTCATATCCCGCACCAAATAATTCCTGAAATGCGGCATGCATTCTTTGGCCAAGATCTCCCTCAACCTGTTTTCTTTTGTTAAACAAAACGGCAGACCATTGATCCGATGTGTCGGGCTCACCGGCGTAAAAAAGAAAACGGTCGGCGTCAACTGATGAGCTTACATGCCTGGTATGATCCAATAATTCGCAGTAAATAGCCAAAGCTTTTTCATTGCCTGCTGTTGCGGCGATCCTTGTCTTCACTTTACCCGATTCCGGTTTTCGGACGAATATGATAAGCGCATTTTTCATGTTCACGTCTCATGTTTTTAGCAGCAACCGCCGCCGTCGTAAAAATAGGTCGGTTCGGAAATGAAAATGTCGTTTCGTTGTAATGATGCCAATGCCGCAGCGGTTTTATCACACACAGCCAGCGGTTGATCGGGCATCAGCACGTGTCCTTTTCCGTCATCAAAAAAAGTTTCAGTACCGTAATAAATAGCCGTTCGCCCGGTGAAGACACATGGCCCGTCAGCCGGCATCGGATCTTTTATCGCACATACTTCAATGCTTTCAATGTAGATCAATTCGTCGGTGGGATATCGATCGGTATCCAGCACGCGATAGGGACGCTTAGCCCTGATCTCCACCGTACCGAAACCGATCTCCGTGATCATCTTCACATATTCTTTCAACGGTATCGCGCCGCTGAGGCAGCGTGCACGCAGACGATCGTCGTTGCGGAGTGTTTCATTGATCGGCTGTTCGCAAACCGGATCGCTCATCACCAGTCTTCCGCGGGGTTTAAGCACACGATACATTTCCTGCAACGCTTTTCGCAACTCATCCTGCTTAAAAATATTGAACAGGCAATTTTGCGCAGCCACATCAATACTGTTGCTATCTACCGGCAACTGCAGCGCATCACCTTTTCGCAGGTCTACAAATGAGGCATTGAACCACGGGTTAAGTGCTTCTGCTTCAACAAAATTATCCCGGCTGGCCTGCAGCATTTCATCCACTACATCCACACCGATCACCGCATGGGGTTGCCTGCTGAAATAGGAAAACTGCAACAACTCCATTCCGCCACCCACGCCCACGTAAAGTACCATAGGGTCATTCACCAGATCCCGCGGATGCACCGTGCTGCCGCAACCGTAATTCATTTGCTGCATGCGAACGGGTACATTAAGTTGGGGCAATTGCCACACAGGTGTGGTAGTGCAGCACAGTCCGGCCTCCGGGTTTTCCGCGGCTTCTTTGTATACATTTTTTGTTGTTTCGAGGTAACCGGTACTCATTATTTTTAGTTTTTATTTTTAATGTATTTCCAAAACGGCACTGCGGCAGCCGCACCCGCAGTGGTGGCAATCAGATAGATCCATAATGACGTGAAATGTAAGGATACCAGCGCTGGCCCGAAAGATCTTGCAGGATTCATTGATGCACCGCTGATCGGCCCGGCAAACATAGCTTCGAAAAGTACCACGGAACCAATCGCAATCCCGGCAAACATCCCCGTTTCTTTGCTCCCGGTTGCCACATGAAGGATCACCAGCATCAGGAAAAAAGTGAGGAGAAACTCCAGTACGAAAGACTGCATATCACTGCCCGCCGGGATAGTGCCGCCGAGAAATTCGTTTGCCGGGAAGAGGAGCTTTAGCACGAGCGATGCCAGTACTGCTCCCGAGAGCTGCGAGATTATATAGGGAACCAAACTACGCAGGCGAAACTTTTTTGCCAGCACGAATGCAATGCTCACCGCAGGATTCATGTGCGAACCGGAGATGTCACCCAATGCATAAATGAGACTCATCACTACCAGTCCGAATGTGATAGCTACGCCGGCATGCGTAACGCCGCCGTTCGTGTGCTGATCGATCACCACCGCACCCGTGCCGCAAAACACCAGGATGAAAGTGCCCGTGAATTCTGCAACGCATTTTCTTGTAAAGTCTTTTGTCATACCTGTTTGTTAGCTTGCAACCGCACCGCCGCAACTGCTGCCCGCTCCCGCAGTGCAACCATAGCAATGTTGGTTAAGTATGATCTCCCTGTTGTTGAGTGCTGTAAGATCGAACGCAGCAATATGTTGTTCTCTTGTATCGGTTTTCAATTCCAGCATCTGGTTAAAATCACAATCGTATAAAGATCCTTCCCAACCCACGGAAACGGTGTTCCTGCACATCACATTTGCCGCAGCTGCGGGATTAAATGCAGCAATCAACTTTTCCATATACTTTTCATAGTTGCCCGATTCCAGCAGGTAATCCAGGTAACGGCTGATGGGTAAATTCGTAATCGCAAAAAGATTGTTGAACGTTATTCCGAAATCTTTTTGCAGCGACGCTTTGAATTCATTCTCTAACGCAGTTTGATCCGGTGGCAAAAATGCACCTGCCGGGTTGTACACCAGGTTGAGTACAAGGCCGGTTCCGGCAATCCCGTAGCCAACGGCGTTCAGCATTTGCAGAGCGAGAATCGAATCTTCAAATACACCGTCGCCGCGTTGTCTGTCTGTTCGGTCTTTTGTGTAGAAGGGCAGGGATGACACTACTTCTACATTGTGCTGCCGGTAAAATTCCGGCAGGTCATGATACTTTTTATTTGCCCTGATGATGGTGAGGTTGCAACGCACGATGATCTTAATGGCCGGGCTTGCTTTCCTGATCTCCTCCACGAACCATCGAAATTCCGGGTTCATTTCCGGTGCGCCGCCTGTGAGATCGGCTGTGTGGATTGACAGGTTGTTGCGGATCACATCCAGACAATGTTGCATGGTTGATCTTGTCATGATCTCTTTACGATCCGGACCGGCATCCACATGACAATGCCGGCAAACCTGGTTGCACATCTTGCCGAGATTCACCTGCAATATTTCCACGCCTGTGGCGCGAAGCGGGTAAAGCCCTGCTGCTTCCATTTTCTGTTGGAACGGAACGATGCGGAACAGATCTTCCTCATGCGTGCCCTTCTCCAGCATGCTGATCTGGGCAGTGGCATCACTCAGTTTATTACCTGTTGCTTTTAGTGATCTCATGTTTTTATTTTACATCGCTATCTCCTTCACTTTGTTCATCATTTGTACGCCGTGTACCAGGGCCGCACCGCCTTTGATGGCCGCAGCAACGTGCACGGCTTCCATCATTTGTGCTTCACTGTATCCTTTTTCATACGCATCGCTGCTGTACGCGTCTATGCAATAAGGGCACTGAACCGCGTGGGCAACTGCAAGGGCAATGAGCGATTTTTCTTTTGCCGTAAGCGCGCCGTCGGCAAATGCCGCACCGTACCAGCCGAAAAATTTATCTGCCAACTCTTTTTGGTATTCTCCGATGTTTCCGAATTTAGCGAGATCAGCGGCATTGTAATAATGGTTTTCCATGTGCTTATTGTTTATAATTATCAAGGTACACCGACCAGTCGTATTTTTTGAAATGTACTGACGGCTTTTTATCTGCCGGGACAATATTGTATTTTTTAGCGAGGCTGATCATCTTTTTCTTTCCGCCGAAATCTCCGCGAAACCAACCCATAAAAGCCGGCAGGAGAAGCTCATTCTTATCGCTCAGGTAAGTAGCATCGCTTGTAAGGAAAGCCGCAGTGGCGAGATCCAGTTGTTGATTGATATCGGAAGCTGAATAAAAGGCGATCGGCGGACAACTTTTTGCGCCGCAGTTAAGTGCGAAGTGGATGCGGTAATCTAATTTTTCTACACGGAGCAGTTTTTCCGTTCGTCCCGGAAAAAAAGTATTAAAGTATCCGAGGCTGAGTTTATTTTTTGAGCGCCGCAACAAGCCATGTTCAATGTCATCAAGGCTAAAGCGTTTTCCGCCAACAGTAATATTTTTTGCTTTAAAAAAAGCTGATCTTTTTTTATATTTATCCGAATCTTTTTTCAACTCTATTTGGGTAAATGCGTTATAGACATTGATCCAAAAAGCCTTTTTATAGTCGTCAGACGGGAGCGCTGTCAATAACTCTTCAAACGATAATTCCGCAAGTTGGCGCTGCAACGTATCTGCAGTACTTCCCGTTTTTACCGCATACAGCAACTCCTGCGATAAAGCGGCTACTTCGTTTTGCTGCGGGGTATCGGCCTTAATCATGGTGTCGTATATTTCGGAGCTGATGTTGTTTGAAGTCGGTTGCGGAGCAATCGTTTGGCTGAGCCAAAGATCAATTTGCTCATTGGTAATAAGCGCCGCTTCGGTGATCGCGATGATCTGCCTGTTCTTATTGAGCACGATGGTATAGGGATACGACGGTGGCTCAAAAAGCGAAGAGATCTTCTTATTTACATCAGCTGCCAGCAAAAGCGATACATCCTTTTTTGCCGCCATGAATTGCTGTAGTTTTTCCTTCGTTTCTACAGATACCAGCAACACAGCGAGCCTGTCCGGTTGTTGCTGTTTGATGCGTTCCAGCAAAGGCAAAGCCTTGATACAAGGGACGCACCATGTGCCGAAAAAATCAATTATCGTAAGCTCTTTTGAAATGTCAGAAAGTTTGCCCGCGGGCGCTTTGTTGTTGAGCAAATAAGCTAAAGGAAAGTCTTCCACAGTGTCGCCGGCACGATATGCCGTTTGGGCCCGGGCGCCCGGAACCATTATAAGGAGCACAAAAACAATGCAGGCTGTTATACGCATGATGGCTGAATGTACGAATAGAAAGCCGTTGAGGATCGGTCCGGCCTCATTATCTTGCAGCCATGGATAATTTATTGCAAAAGATAAAGGAGACCGCCGGCTTTTTAAAGAGCCAAGGTTTCGGGGATTGTGATACTGCCGTAGTATTGGGAACCGGCCTGGGTGCACTGGCAGAGCAACTTGAGGCTGATGTAGTGTTGCCATACGAAGAGATCCCTCATTTTCCCTCTTCCACGGTGGAGTTTCATAAAGGCAGACTGATCGCCGGACGTATCGGCGATAAAAAAGTGATGTTGATGCAGGGCCGGTTTCATTACTATGAAGGCTATAGCATGCAGGAGGTTACATTCCCTATCCGGGTGATGAAGGAACTCGGCGTAAAAGAGCTGCTGCTCAGTAATGCTGCCGGCGGACTTAATCCTTCATTTAAAAAAGGCGACCTTGTGTTGCTCACTGATCATATTAACGAGATGCCGGAGAACCCGCTGCGCGGCCTCAATGATCCGGCCTTCGGCAATCGCTTTGTAGATCTTTGTGCGCCGTACGATGCGATACTCAATGATCGTATTACAGAGGCAGCGGCGTTGCTTAACATCGTCATAAAAAAAGGTGTATATGTTGCTGTACAAGGCCCCAACCTGGAAACAAGAGCAGAGTATCGTTTGCTGCGCAATGCAGGCGCAGATATGGTGGGGATGAGCACGGTGCCCGAAGTGATCGTTGCCAATCATATCGGTTTAAAGGCAGCGGCAATAAGCGTGATCACTGATGAATGTGACCCCGATAAATTACAACCCGTAAACATTGCGGAGATCATCGCCGTAGCCGGAAAAGCAGATCATTTGGTAAGTGCGGTATTTAAAGCAGTGATCGCTTCCAAACGGGGTTAACAAACTACAGTATTCAAACATCAATTCGTCCATGTATCAAACGGATCTTCAACATTTAGATGAACAATTGAGGCGCATGGCGCCGCTGTCCAATGATGACCTTTCACTGTTACATGAACATTTGCAGGAACGCCGGTTGGACAGGGGAGAATCTTTTGTAGCAGAAGGTAAACGTGCGACAGCGATCGGCTTTTTATTGGAAGGTGATATGCGACAATTCTACACCCGGGACGGAGCCGAAAAAACAACGTATTTCTTTTTCGAATATCATTTGCTCGGTGCCTATCTTAACTGCATCTCCGGTACAGCGTCGCAGGTAACGATCGAAGCGCTTACGCCGTGCCGGTTGTTGCAATTTCCTTATCGTGTGTTGGAACAGTTATACGACAGTTCGCCCGCGTGGGAGCGTTTCGGAAGGAAGCTTGCGGAATATATAGCTGCCGGACTTGAAGAACGAATGACCGGCCTGCTGATGGAATCTCCGGAAGAGCGGTACGGTCAGCTTTTAAAGAGCGGAAAAGATAAGATCATTACCCGCATCCCGCAACATTATATCGCCGATTACCTCGGTATAACACCCGTGAGCCTCAGCCGGATCAGGCATCGGATTGCTGAACGCGACAAAAAATAGCTGTTCTTTTTTCTTATCTTTTGTTAACGGATACCCGTAGTGCATGAAGGTATTTTTGTGCAGGCAATAAAAGCCGCACACAATATGAAAAAGCTAATCATGCTCGAAGAAGCCGCACAATTTGCGGCTTCCGTTATCCTTCTTTGGCTTCAGCCCGTATCCGTGCCGTTTTGGCTTTGGTTCATCCTTTTCTTTAGCCCTGATATTTTTATGCTTGGGTACCTTGCGGGGCCGCGCGTCGGGGCGCTCACTTACAATTTCGGGCATCACAAAGCTGTAGCAATCGCAGTGGCCGTTGCGGGATATTTTTTCACCATCCCATGGTTACTGATAGCAGGCGTGCTACTCTTCGGTCATTCATCTTTCGACAGGATGATGGGTTACGGGCTAAAATTAAACACGGGTTTCAACGATACGCATTTGGGTGAAACAGGGAAGAAGAAACAGCCTCTTTAAATACTTTTTTATTTGAGTAAAACCAGTTGCCCGAGGTGATATTGCAGGTGCGACGTTCTCGTTACCACAATATTGAGTTTATTCCGGTGTGGTTCTGCGGCAAAATCCTCAGCGGAAACAACCGTGTGTTTTTCTCCCCAGGCATCTGCATCCATATCATCGAATTTCGTTTGTAATACGTCGTTTTGTTGCGCCCACATCGTGCGCAACGCAGCTGCGGAAGGAAGTTCAGCTACTGTCTTATCAGGCGAACTGATAAAAGGCTCTTTCAATTCGGGAAACATTTTATCGCCCATATCGAGCAGCACGATCATATCATCGTGCACTGCAATGAGGTGACCCAGTAAATAAATTCCCCTGTTCTTCCCCGGTGCAATTTCGTGTTGTAATTGTTCATCGGAAAGTTGCGACAGAAGTTGATCCGCATTTTTTAATGATGCGCTCCATCTGTCCGTGATGAGTTTAACTGCAAGCGTTGTTGTCATAGCTGTTTTTTTAGGTGATCCTTCAGTAACTAAAGGCAGATAAAAGTACGGGTACAATTTTACATTCACAGGGTGCTAAATCGACATTTCGGCGGGTTGATCCGGACAAACGATCGAGCGCGGCAATTTTCTCAGATAAGGCATCACACAACCGGCAATGTGGAATACCGCGCCGGAATCGGAATAACAATACCCTAATATCGTTTTCCCGTACCGCCGCAGCAACCGCATTTCTTCGGGATCTCCCGATTCATATAATATCGTCCGGAACCCACACTGCCGCTGCCGTTGCAGCAACTGCAGGTATGGTCAATATTACTGTAACTGTTGTCGGTTTTATAATCATTCGGGTGAATTTTCATATCGTACAAAAGCGCTGCACGTTCATTTGCCTCCGCTTCGGCCCGCTGCACATTGCTGCGGGCGGTTGAGATCGGATTATATACGTCAGTTATCCAGGCGGGGATATCCTTTGTTTTCATCCTGCCGATAAAGCGTCCGTCTCTGTGAAAATAATCGTCGGAAAGATAAAAGGGTACCGCTTTAAAGATCGTAGGTTCACCGGTCCACGTTCCTTTAACGGGCTCGCTATAACCTTTTGGCATAAACACTGCATCCGCAAATGCCTGATTGCGGGCATTGCGGTAGTGAAAGTTTTTTATGCTGTAGCTGCCGTCGAATAAGCTGTCAACGCCATCCATGAACGCGCTGCCTGACAGGAATGCGCCGTTCTTAAATAAACCGTCATAAATAATGATCATTGACGCTCCGAAAGCAGGTTTCATGATAAGCAATTTACCGGTTCCGTTCACACAATCGCCGCTGATGCAGTTACCGGTTGGGGTATAAGTTTTTGTATCAAAAACGCTATCTGTCAGTTTGTATCCCGAGAGCGTAACAACACCTTGGGTAAGTACAAAATCCTGAAAGGATCCCTCTTCTTTTTCAAAGGATGCCGGCGATAAACCTGTACCGTATTTGTAGTGCGTTCCGTTGATGAATTGACCCCCGCCAAACTCACCTGTAAGTCTGTCGGTAAGTATTCCTTTCTTATCAAAAATAACCAATTCACCTTTACCCGTTTGGCAATTCCCGGATGCGCATTTGGCCGTTACTTTCGGTTCTTCTTTTACCGGCGCAGCAGGAACGCTTCTCGGATCCTCATAAAAACCAAGACACAACAGCGCTGTGTTTTCTTTTGCCTGCAGGGTGAAGTTTCCCACTTTCACACCCGCAAGGAGGATGTCTTCATTTGTTTCCCCGGGATGCGTGGCAGGCATGGCTCTAAGCGTCCATTTGCTGCCCCCGAATGCAGGTGCAGCCGTTACGGCGGCAGTTACAAGCGTTATATCGTCTGCATTGCTGTAATATGCCATATACACGTTTCGAAACTTTGCCGGCACTTCGGTTACGTAATATTGTTGCGCATATAGGCCCGGGATCTCTTTGGCATCGTAGATCTCAGTACCGTTATCTTCTTGTCTGATGCCGGTCTCAATATCTTTAAAACCGAGCGGAGAACGAATGGCAACGTTCACAATATTCGTATTGATATTGCGGATCTTTTCAAGTTGTGAATCAGTAAATGATTGTGCAGATACTGCGGTATAAACAACGCTGCATATACCAAACAGAAAGAATTTCTTCATGATACTTATTTTGGTAAATGTAGGAAGACAGGAACGCGAGCTGATACCCGGCAGCGGGTAAATATTTGCAGGGTTTATAATGCCCCGTATGCGGTTGCAGAACGTGGCAGCAAAACTTTCACCGGTCGAAGAAACACGTCGCTAATACTGCCCGGCGTATACAGGAACACACTGCTGATGCTGCGACGGGCAATGGCAAAGTGTATTGAAGCTGCAGCAGCGTACCGTAGGCACAACTTGCCCGGCGATGCGTCATATCCGTAAAAAGAATCCCGATAATCGTGGTATTGCCCCGCCCGATGAGTTGCGTGAAACTGTTTCCGCCATCCGTTGTTTTGTAAAGGAGGTTCCCCGGTGGGAACATAACCGTCATTTGAATTGAAATAATGCATGTCTGCAATCACCTGAACAAAAGAACGGCCGCCGTCGTTTGTATACATTACATAACCGTTTCCTAAGACAAACATCGCTTTGTTAAAGGGATCAAAGTTTCAGCACGAACCGGCTCATGGAGCGGATCAACGTAAATGTTTTGGGGAACAAGGATTGCACCGATGATCACGGATATGAGCAGGAGCAGGGGGATATATTTATTTCGAACCCCGAAGGCATCAATGACGCGGATAAGAACCCCGCGGAGGCATTTTTTCGCAACACAGATGAATTGCATAGTGGCGGCAATATGTACTCCTTGCCTGCCTTCCTGCGGATCTGTTCATTTGATATTTACGCATTTATGTTTAAGGATAAATCGGGATATTTATGCATCAATTATTATCTTCAACACGATGGTCAAACAACTAATTTTCCTTTGTCTGCTGCTTCCCGTCTTTGCAAAAGCGCAAACGGGTGATTCGATAAAAACACAACTTGTGAGAGTTTGGACGAGATCTGAAACATACACGCTTGAATACCTGGAAGCTATGCCGGCAGATAAGTACGGTTTCCGGCCGGCAGACAGCATCCGCAATTTTGCGCAGCAGATGATCCACCTTGCGCAGGCCAATGTGAGTCTGATGAATGCCTCAACCGATCAAAAAATTCCTGACATCATCAACAGGCAGGATCTCGAACAAACGCAAAGCGCATGGTCCAAAGATTCTGTGCGTTATTTTATAACGCTCAGCTATGATTTCGCCATTGCTGCAGTGAAAGTACTGAACATGAATACGGCTTTTGAACGGGTGTCGCGCGGGCCGTTAAATGAATCCCGCTTTGCGTGGGCCCTCAAAGCTTATGAACACCAGGCGCACCACCGCGGACAAACGACCATTTATCTTCGGGTGGCAGGGATAAAGCCGCCGGCAGAAAAGTTGTTTAATTAGAAGTGTTTAAAAGCCGCAGACACAGGGAATTCTGCAACCCGTGCGAAAGCTGTCTTCATTGGTCTTTATGCTGAACGAGTGGCTGCGTACATCATCAGCGCTAAATCTTTCCACATTACAATATTTTGAAGCCGGGTTATTCAAAATAATAATGAGGTAGTTTATCTTTACCGGATTACAGCACGCCACAACTAACTAAAAATGAAGCCCTTTTACAAATTAACCGTGATGGTTATCTGTCTCTTACTTCTCCGCAGCCAGGTTATCGGGCAACAGATCTACATGAAATTGACTGATGTAAACGGTGCCGCGATCAATGGCAGTTCTATTACGCAGGGGTACCTTCAACAGGTAGAAGCATCAGCAGTGGGTCAGGAGAGCAGTGCCTGTCCAAATACTTTTACATCCGCATCCTGCACACCGGTGACCGGCAATTTTGTAGTGAACATATACCCGGATCAATCCATCACTGATTTCAGGAAGGCATTATACCTGAGGCGCAAATGGCAAAAAGTAGAGATCTCATTTATTGCACCACTCCAGAATGGCGGAAACTATACCTTTCAGAAAATTACCCTTACAGATGTGTATGTAACAAAAATTACAGATGGTGTGAGTTCGGGTGGCGGTCTTCCGACCGTTCAGGTAAATTTTGACCCCACAACGATCGTGTGGACCTGGACCACCTACAACGGACAGACTGTTGGTACACCGCGTTCCTTTACCTGGGACAGATCAAACAACACCGGCTTTTAACATGCGCGGGCTTTTTTCAATAAAACAAATGGCCTTCGCGGCCCTGGTGTGGGCAACTCTGGTTAATGCTGCTTATGCCCAACCGAAGTTTCGGGATCTTCGACTGCCCCCGATTACCTTACCTGCATTAGCTGCAGTTCCGGTTATGCAGGCGGCAGCGGGAAGAATCGCTGATGTTTTACCGCCGATAGTGAATTTACCTTTATCCTGTTACGTGAGAGGAGTAACCTGTACTGTGGTACCGGTAACCCTGCTCGATTTTAAAGCCACGCGGTTAAATGATCAAACGGCCGGGCTCGTGTGGCATGCCGCAAATGAAGCCGACCTTACCGGTTACTATGTGGAACGGTCGCCTGACGGTACCCGCACATTTACCGACAGGGGATTTGTACCGTTTGCCAACTCCGGAAGCACCCTTAATGAATATCGGTTCAATGATCCCAACGATCTTACTGTAGTGTCGTATTATCGCCTGCGCATTAATCATACCGACGGCAGTTTTACGTACTCGGATCTGCGGCCCGTGATGCCCGTTAAAGCATCTGCTTTAATGATTGCATATCCAAGCCCGGCACGTGCTTCGGTAAATATCCGCATCACTGCCCGAAAAGCGGGAAACGCTTTAATGATATGGCATGATGCAGCAGGCCGTACGGTTCTGGAAAAAAATATCACTATCTCTTCCGGAACAACGTTTCTCACAGAAAGTATAACGACCCTCGCGGGAGGAAGTTATTTTATTTCGGTAAAGCAGGAGGGAAGCGCGACAATTACCGCATATTTCTTTAAACTCTAGTATCGCCCGGGACACACTGCCTGTAGCATTACCGAAGCATTCCTGCTGACTTTTAATTTTCGGAAGAATAATGTTCCGGACAGAAAAAGAACATTTAATACTGAGTGATTGAACATCATGTTCTGTGAGTCAGCCTGCCCGTTCTCTTATTGATCAAAACCGGATTCCACATCACAGATCAAAACGCGATTCATTTCATTCCATTCTCCCCGTACATCGCAGTCCGTAAAATTCGCGAAGCGTTGCTACAGACTTTTAAATAAACCAGGGACTTACCGCCTAAGGCAGGATGGTCAGTGGCGCCGACTTAAGCTTACCGCTCTCATCACTCATTACAAGATAGAAGTCGCCCGTAACCGCCGCAGGTAATTTAATTACATGGTCCATATCTGTCGATGAATGCATAACTGCAACTTCCGTTACCAGCCGCCCGGTGTTGTCGAACAGGCTGACTGAATACCTTCCCTCAGGTGCCGACCAGCGGAAGCGAAGCGAATGATTGCGGACAGGATTCGGCAAAACGGTGAGACTGTATGAAGCTTTGTCAAAGCGAACTTGTTGTATTGATGAAAATTGTCGCTTACCATCGACGTCGACACTGCTGATGCGGTAAAAATTAAGGCCGGGCAAAGGATTAAGATCTGTAAAACTATACGTTTTGTTGGTTTGGCTTCCGCCGGCAACTGCTGTCGTTCCGATCTCTTTATAGGTATTTCCGTCGGCGGAACGCTGCACACGGTAGCTGCTCACGTTCACTTCGTCTCCCGTGGTCCATTTGAGCAGCGTGCTGTTTTTTTGTTTTGCAGCGGTAAAACTTATGAAAGTTACCGGCAGCACGGCCAATGATTTTGCCGTAGCAATGCTTGCCACTACCTGGCCTGCGGCGAGCGAAGTAGTAGGCAAAATATTCGTTACGGTATGAACGGAACCTAAACCGATTGAAAAGATGCCCCGGGATGCGGTAATACCGTTGTAAAAATAAGCTTTCAAAGCCGGGATGTCCAGCGCCAGCGAAGCAGGGGTTGCGGTGATAGAAGTTGCGAGCGTTGTGAGGGAAGAACCGTCGGGCCTCATCCGCATGAGACAGTCTGCCGCAGTCTGTGTAGTTGTACCATCTGTTCCCAGCAGGTACAAATAATCTTCGCCTGCATAATATTCCAGCCCGCTCAATTGCTGTGTGGCCACATTTGCGCCTTCCGTATTGCTGATCAGGTCAAAGGTCCTCACGCCGCGGGTAGCAGTAAGGCCGTTGTAGTAGTAAATTTTATTGTGCGGTATATCCAAAGCGAGGTATAGCGGAATCTCCGAGAGAGATGCCTTGAGGGTAACGCTTCCGGTGCCGTCGGGTCTAACTTTAACGAGCGCATCCGTAGCACCGGTGGTTGCAACCTGGTCTGAAGTGATGTAATATAGGTAGTTTGAAACCGGGTCATATTCCATCGACACGATGATCGGGGTTACCGGTATCGTTGTCAATAATACACCCGTGCTCAGCCGAAAAACTTTAATGGATCTTACGCCGGTAAATGTTTCAAATACAAAAAAACGATCATTGGTTTTGTCCAATTCTGTGAGTGCGGGGCCTTGTGTGATAGAGCTGTATAACAATGTATTCGGCGTTCCGCCTGAGCCGAGACTATAAAACGCATCAGTTACCGATGTAGTCGCGCCCGCGCCGTCGCTGGTGAGGTAATAAAGCTGCGCGTGAACCTGGCAGGAAAGCGCCGAAAAAAAAGTAAAGAGAACGGCGATTTTGGCGGCGGAGATGTACAGATATAAACGATTCATTTTCATGCTGTAAAGATAAATATGGCCGGGAAAAGCGTCGTTGTATTCCGGCTTTTTTTATCCACAGAATCCCGGCTGCTTTGGTAGGCACACCCACGTACTTTAAGTAGCATCTTAGGGGGACGCAGCGGGTGATATTCCGGCGCAGTTTTAGAAAGAGAAACGGAAATTAAACCGCAGTTTATGATCAGAATGATTTCCTTTATTTTAATTATGCTTGTTGTTGCTTCTTGCGGTAATAATGAGCCAAAGACCATTGAATCAAAGCAGGATAGTTCCGCCATGATCCGCAGTTCGCAAGGACCGGCAACTCCGACTGCCCCCGCAGATACCACGGTTTCGAAAAAGAACAGCATGCAAAAAGGAGATAAAATTGAGGTAACAATGGGCCTCAACGATTCTGTTCAGCTTAGATGCCATGTAGACAGCAGCATGAGATCATTGCACTGTTTCGTGGATGTAAAAAACGGAAAGCAACTTAATATCAATGTGGAACCTTCGACCGGGAAGGGAAATATTCGCATCAATCAGATAACTGATCCCAACAATAATTCAGACGGTCCGTTCGGAAAAACACTTAGCTACGACCTAAAAACTTCGGGAAAATATGAAGTGACTATCGGTTCAAGTTTGATGGCGGACTATCCCTTCACGGGGGATTTTATGTTGAGTCTTGAAGTAAAATAATATCCCGAAAAAAAATGATTTAACAGGTATTCATCGGCTCTTTATCAAAGAGCCCTTCCATGCTTCCTTCAAAAATGAAGCTAATTTTGGTAGTCTTACCATGTTTTCTAAAACAGCGGCCATCATCTCGATAGGGTATATTGGAATAACAACTGACAGTATTTTACGAGACTTTAAATGTAAAAACCACC
This sequence comes from Ferruginibacter sp., assembly GCA_965247855.1. Taxonomy (GTDB): domain Bacteria; phylum Bacteroidota; class Bacteroidia; order Chitinophagales; family Chitinophagaceae; genus Ferruginibacter. The sequence continues at coordinate 495,796 of CBDFHZ010000003.1, read as the reverse complement.
CGCTGATTCCCCATACGCATTACCATGGCGGAACAGGCTGCAACAATCAAATTAGTTTTTTGATTCCCACGAAACTAATTCCGGGGCATTCGGGAAATACCTGTCTGACAAATCCACCGGCTTATTTTGGATAGGCTTTAAAGCTCTTCTGTTAATTGATAATTGCGCAAAACAGCAGAAATTTACTGTTGAACTACCAGCTTTTGACTGAAAGACCTGCTTTTGCCAAACGCATCGGGTATAGCTATAATATACGTTCCTGTTTTAAGACCGGTTACCATTACGCCGTCATCATTTACAAGTGTTACTTGTCTTATTGTTCTTCCTGCCATGTCAGTAACACTTGCAACTGCGCCCTCATCAAAGCCATGGATCAGGATCCTGAAAGAACCTTTGCTCGGGTTAGGAAATATCACCAGGCTCACTTCCGCATTCGATGAACCGTTTACGGCCTTTATCACAGTAAGGCTGCTTTTCCCGTTTGCATCTGTTTGCTGCAGGCGGTAGTAGCTGGTGCCGCTGTAACTGTTATTGTCATTAAATGTATAGTGTAATATGGTACTGCTGTTGCCGCCCGGTGCAAGGGAAGCTGTAAACCCACGTTTTAAAAATACAGTTTGCGCAGCGTCTCTTCGTTGAATTTCAAAACCACTGTTGTCAGCCTCTGTTGCGGTATTCCATTGCAGCAGCACAGTCTTTTTATCTGTGCGACTTGCGTTAAAGTCGATGAGGGTTACAGGTAGTACACCGAAATTTTGAGGCTGCTGAAAACCTTCGCTCAGCAATCTGCTGCCCGATTGCAGCGTAGCTATAATTGTTTCCCCTGTTGTGTAAGTGAGTGAGTAACCACCGTTGGATGCTACCCCGCCGCCTGTGCTGATTACCTTCGGCGACAGGGTTTGTGCATGTGCAAACCCTAATCCTGCAAATAATATTGTCAATATTCCTTTCATCGTTAAAAATTTCTGTGCTGTCAGCTTAAGTTTCAATCGTCGCCTCCGACTATACATTTTAATTTAAATTTTGCCAGCTGAATACCGGTGCAGCGGGCGTAATGTGAACTTTAAACATAATATCGTCTCCTGTAGTAGCCGGAAGTACTGAGCCGGAAATATATGAACTGTTTGTACCAAAACTGTAGAAGGAACCTCTGTTAAAGGACAGCCTGTATGTTTGCCCTCCTGATACGGCTCCGGTTAATGGAATCGCCACCCAGGCGTAGGTGTTGTTAGCGGGGTTTACTGTTACGGAATTGAGAACCGTGTTTGCCGAATTAATCAGGGCAACGTTTAAGGAGGGAAGGGCAACGAGTTTTATATAAACTTCTACGGAAGTTACAGTGCCACTTATAGGAGGGATGAAAGTTTGACCGGGATTAATATTATTTGTAAATGTTCCTAAAAGCAGGTCATTGATGATGTCGGGGCTCGCCAGCGCATACAACTGTTTTTTATGTGTAGTGCTGTTGAACACTTCCATCCCCTCATCGGGCGAAAGTGCATCAATTTGGGCTTGCGTCATTTTTGCCAACATCATCGGCTTTGCAGAAGCAATTTGCAGGGAATACTTTGTATCTGTAAGCGAGCTGTCCGGTGAGATGCTCAGTGTACCTTTTACGTTTACTTTTCCTGCGGCCACATTGTTTGTAATGCTGCCCGTACTATCCCACTGGGAACCATTAAAATAGGTTGTTTGATAAAGTGCAGCGCCTGTCTTTACACCGTTGCCTGCTTTGTCTGCATACACTGCATACGGCACGCTCATCATCTGCTGTGTGCCCATGTCCAAGTAGCTGCTGCCACCGGAGGCATCCAATTCTACCTGGAGAAATTTATCGCCGACAGCCCACACTATATCTTTAAAAAGATTGGTAACGGGTGTACCCTTTCCTACAAATAAATTGAACAGGCCCAGGGAATTGGTAGTAGCAGCCTGGGTTTCCCTGTATACAACAGTGCCGGTAGCGGTAACATCATGCACGGTAAATCGCAGTGAGATGTTTTGATTGATGATGATACTTCCTGCGCTGTTTCTGGCCACAGCCTGGTAGGAGATCCCCTGTGGGGCTTGTGCCCGTGTTATCATTGAAAATGAAATGAGAACACAAAAAATTATGCATGTCCGGTAAAATATTGTCATTGTGTTGAAATTTGCAGGCAAAGAAGTTAATCGAAGACCGCGGTTAATGGAGGAATTATTATATGAATGTAAATCATTGTATCCGGTTTTGGAGATGTGTGGAAAAACAGGAGACATTGATGCGGCAGGAGTTATCCGGAACTTATCGCTACATAAACACTCATACCGGAACAGCCTGATGCAGGTTCTTCTTTGTAGGAACAGCTTATTATACCACGAAACTTTTGATTTGCCGTACAGCCGGGAGACGTTAAGGCGAGACCGGCTATACAAAGCAACCCGCGGGACCTACGTAGAAATGGGGCTCAACTTTACAGCCGGCGTTTCTCCCCAAGGATCGGGAGGGAGCCCACACACTTTTCGATCGCATCATTGCTGATTATCTTCCGGATACGCCTAAAATGTTTGCACGTTAAAGTATAGATACGTGCCGGTTTACAAATAATGCGCCGAAGTGGTTCCGTTTTTATCCGCTAAGCGCGCTCTTGAAAAGTTGGCATGATTTTAAAATTTAAGAATAAACATTATTGTTAAAAACTTAAAAATCACCAATTATGGAACTACAAAAACAGCAAACTTACAATCCGGTGGGATGGTTTGAAATTTATGTTGACGATCTGATCAGAGCACGTAAATTTTACGAAACGGTATTGGATGTGAAATTGGATGACATGCCGGATCCCAATACAAGAAACAATAAGATGGCTGTGTTCCCCATGAAAACACATGCGCCGAATGCCGGTGGCTCGCTCGTTCAAATGGAGGGGGTAAAAGCGGGAGGCAATAGTACGATCGTTTATTTTAGCAGTGCAGATTGTGCGAAAGAAGAAGGGCGTGTTGAAGAAGCAGGCGGTAAAATATTTAAGAAAAAAATGCCCATCGGAGACCACGGCTTTATGTCGCTATGCACCGACAGTGAGGGAAACATGTTTGGCATCCATTCAATGGAATAGCGGTTGCATCATTTTTTTAAACAACAATAGATGTGAAGTTCTGTGAATAAATCTATACTGTCTGTAGAGTTAGCGCAGCGTTTCTTCGGACTTTTAAATAAAAGAGGGACTTTGTCCCGGGAAACAAAACGAACATTTTATTTTGAGTTATTGAACAACCTGTTAGTGCTATTTCTGGTTATGAGCAACACAGGATTCGGTGACTTGGGAGCAATTTTGCTTCGCAAACAAATAAGGTTTATTGTTGTCCCTCGTTTTGTACTGAATTTGCGGTGCTTTTGAACTTGTGCCCATTTTGTCCCGACCCTTCGCGAGAGCCAACGCACAAATACAATCGCCTTAATTAAGCGCCGACATTAAGCATTTCACAACCAGCGTGGGGAGCGCCATTTTAGTTAACAGGTACATCTGCGGCGGATTGGGCATGCGTCTTGCATCACAGCGCCGGATTGCGATTCTTTATCTGATATTACGCAGCATTCTAATTACTTTTGATTCAGTTAGAAATTATGAAAACCCTGCTTCTGAGGCATTTTTTGAACTGTTTCCTTCTGCGATACTTACGTTTCACAGTGCTTTTTGCCTTAGTTTGTTTTTTAAATTCTTGTGGTAATGGGGAGGCGAATCATCACAAAATCACTGTCAGCTATATTAATGGCGACACTTTCCTTCGTCACGTTCCGGATACGTTAAAATATCTATTACCGATATTCGATTCCATAAAGGTGAGGGATCAAAAATACAGAGATTTAAAAAACCTTCAATACTTCTCTGAGCATGAACAGGAGCAACATCTACTCGATTCTATTAATCAAAGCATTCTGCTCGCATTGATTAAAAGATATGGATGGCTGAATAAAAATCAAATTGGATTTATGAATTATGTCATGATGGGACAAACCCTTGTACATGCCGATCTTAAAACAAAGCTTGAACTTTATCCGACTATGGCTAAGGCCTTAGAAAATGCTAATTTATCGGTGGAAACTTTTTCGGCATTTGAAGACAAACTTAATTTGCAGACTCACCATTATCAATATTACGGAACTCAGATTGTAGACTTGGATGGTCAGCAGATACCTTATCCGATATTCGATGTCGATAATTTAAACGCCAGACGTAAGCGATTACTTTTAAATTCTGAATCTGAATATCTTGAGAAATACTTCGGAATTAAATGGGATATTGAGCAATACAAATCCAAAAAGAATGACTCTACCGGCTTTTTCAAAGTTATAAAAGATGGCGCTTTCCATGACCCTTTAGAATTTGTGGATAGACTTAATGAAGGGAATACCCATCAAAAATCGCTGTATTAAATAATTGTTGCCTTTCGTGTGTACGTTGAAAATTCAACTTTAATGCAGATTCTGCCGGTAACTTTATAGCTCAGGCAGAGAAAGCTGAAGGCGTCATCTTCGGAACAAAAGATATAATGAAAAATTTCCTTAGTGTAAGAATATTAAAATTCGGCGCAGTAGGATTATCGGGTATGGTGATCGATTTCTTCGTCACCTGGCTTCTGAAAGAAAAATGCCGCTTAAATAAATACATCGCAAATTCTGCGGGATTTTCTCTTGCCGTCATCAGCAACTTTGTGCTGAACAATACCTGGACCTTTAATGCGCCTCATGAAGGAACGGGAAAACGTTTTATGATGTTTATCGCCATCGCCATGTGCGGGCTCATCATCAGTAATATATCACTTTGGTTATTAAGTAAATATTTGACCGTAAATTTTTATATCCTCAAATTGTTTGTGATCGGCATTGTCTTTTTCTGGAATTATTTTCTGAATGCATTTTTTACTTTTGTTTAATTAACCAACAGGTAAAAGAGTCGCAACATGGAGATCGATCTTTCTGCAATGCATTACAAAAACCGTGTGCGGATGATAATAGGCTGCTTTGCGGTATTAAGAATTATCGCGGCTTCTTATATCGGCTTTGGCAATGATGAATCTTATTATTGGGTATTCAGCAAGCACCTGCAGTGGAATTATTTTGATCATCCGCCGGGCGTGGCATTGCTTGCAAGGTTTTTCTCCGCAAACCTGCTGTTGCAGGAACCGTTGTTTCTGCGCCTCGGCAGCATTGTATGTTGCGCCTGCTCGGCATGGTTCATTTTTAAATGCGTGACCCTTATTAAAAATGAAAGGGCAGGTTGGTATGCAGCCTGTTTGTACACTGCCTCCTGTTATGCAGGCATTACTGCGGGAATACTACTGATGCCTGATTCTCCGCAAATGTTCTTTTGGACAGCTTCCATGTGGATGATCACGAAGATCATTTACGAAGAAGACAATCTATTAAACTGGATCCTGTTCGGTATCGCGGCAGGCTGTTGTATCATGTGTAAAATACACGGTATTTTTATTTGGTTTGGCGTAGGTGCTTATACCATCTTTCAAAGAAGAAATTGGCTTGGCAGCGCCCGTTTTTGGGCTGCGGTATTCGTATCTGCGCTGATCATTTCTCCGATCGTTTTCTGGAACATTCAACACGATTTTATTACTTATCGTTTTCACAGTGAGCGGGTGCTTCCCGTAGGGCACGCAGTCACGTACATGGGTTTGCTCCGCGAGATCTGCGGCGAATTAGTTGTAAATAATCCCGTGAATGTACTGCTGATCATTGCCGCATTGTTTGTAAGCAGGCGAGGGGAAACAACATCCGGCGCCTTACGCATTTACGCTTTTACCGGGTTGAGCTTTATTGCCTGCCTTTTGTTCATGGCATTTTTTCGGAAGACATTACCTCATTGGAGCGGCCCGGCCTATGTAGCCCTCCTGCCTTGTGCCGCGGTTTATTTATCGGAAAGAAAACACACAGCGTTTATCCGGTTGTTGCCTGCTGTTTCTTTAGGCGTGTATGTGTTTTGCCTTGCAGGATGTATGTTTTTTATTTTGTTATATCCGGGTACCACCGGCAGCAGGGATGAAAATAATTACGGCAAAGGCGATATCACGCTGGATGCATACGGATGGGACAAAGCCGGCAATGAATTTTTAAAAATAAGAGCACAGGATATCGCCGCCGGCAGAATGAAAAAAAACAGTCCGCTGGTTTGTGACAGTTGGTGGGGCGCCCACGATGAATATTATTTTTGCCGGCCCGCAGAGATCGAAATGATCGCACTGGGTGACTTACATCAGATCCACCAATATTTTTGGCTGAACCATGAACGCATTCCAAAAGCAGACAGCAGCACTGCGTATTGCATTGTACATTCTTATGACCGTTTTGATGCCGTGAGCGCTTTCGGTCAATATTATGCCACAGCCGATACAGCCGCGGTCATACCCGTGTATCGGGGCTCAAAAAAAGCAGCCGAATTTACCATATTGCGCCTCAGAAAATAGCGCTTATTTGAACGACGCAAGATAAGCATACAGTAAAATGATATTTCCCGCCGGTGAAAAATAGACATTCAGGAATAATTTCGCTGTTCAAAAAACTTTCTTAAATATTCTATTTGATAGTTCGCTGTATCCCTAAACGCAATGAAGCAGTCAGTTTGTTTCATCAGGGTAGAATCCGGAAATGCATTGTCAAATACGCCCGGTTTGCAGCGATACCCCTGTGACCGCTAATGCTCCGTCAACAAACGGTGATGCCAACGCTGGTGCGCAGCTATAAGTATTTATTTCCGTTGATATTCTTCATTCTCACTTGTTGCCGGGGTTCGTCAGGTCTTCCGACATAAACTGTTTATCTCCGGGATAAGCCGACAAAGCAGCCGTGATGAGCTTCTTCGTTTCCGCCGGGTCATGATTTTGCCGGGCGAAAAAAAGCAGGCGGCTGTAAACCGCTGACGGCACGGCCATTTGCCTGTATTCCGCTATTCCTATTAACTTATAATACATAGCCCGTGCATTTGCAAAATCCTGTTTGGCTTCATACGTATAAGCCAGGTTGAGGATAACGGAAGTGTCAGCGGGATGTATGCGGTCGGCCAGGGTGAAGTTGTTTAAGGCATTGTCAAAATCGCCGGCATTGTAACCATCGGTTCCGCCAAGCATTGCTAAACTGTAAAGCGACTCGAGTCCGTCTGAGGCCACTTTGCCAAACTCGCCATCTTTCCCTTCCAATTGAAGCACTTTCGTAAATGATTCAAATGCTTTCGGGAGTCCTTCGCCGGGCTTCAGCAAGTTGGCGTATGCCTCATTGGTAACAATGAATAAATAGATCTCGCCCCGAATAAACCAGGTTTTAGCTTTATCCTTAGTTTGCCCGTGCTGTGCAGCTTTTTCTATGGAAACCATCGCTTTGTCCAGAACCCCTGCCCGCATCTGCAGAACAGCATTTGTTAAGGCAGAAGTTTGTGCAGTAGCAATGTTTAAAAGCATTGCCATCATTGTTATCAGCAAGGATATTTTTTTCATAAGCAATTGTGTTTAATGCTGCGGGTTAAAGGTAAGCAAGGCCGAAGGATAGTGATCAGACAGTTCGTTTACTTATTTAAGGCTTCGCAATATAATAGCTTGGGAATACTTGTCGGCACTGTGAATTACGGCGATGGAATAGGGAACGGATCGGATGTAAGTCAACAAAAATTATTTCATTAAAGGTATAACCTGAGAGAAGTTTCGTAGAAACGCTTCGCTAATTATACCGACAGCAGGAGATCACAATTTGCCGGATCATCGGTTAGTGCTATTCTGAGTGTCTGAAAGCCCGAGACTTTCCGATCACTGCAGCGCATGGCAGGCGAACAGCGAAGATCATTGAACCAAATATTTTTCCATATACTCTTTTATCCGCTCTTTATTGTGCGATGCAAAATCCCGGTACTGTTCATCGTTGCGTGAAACCCTTTGCGGGAAGCCCTTTTCGGGAAAGCCTGCATCAGGGGCATTTTATCATTACCGTTTTCGTGGTCCAATTACCGTGTCCGCCAAGTGCCTTAACCTCAATCCTGTAATCATGTCCGGAGACCGCGGTAAAACTTTTTTTTAAGAGGTAATAACTCACCCGTTGGTTATCCTTAAACTCAAATGCAGCACTGCTTCCGTTAATATCGATTTGAGTTACTACCAAATGTTCTGCTACAATTAAATCTCCGTCATCGTCAATTTTTGCTTCCACCTGCACAGCTGTGCCGGTAGCAAAGACCTGGTTTTCAAGCGGCGATATCAGCTGTATTTTTGTGTATTTTTTTTTGGAGCAGGAGCACAGTGACAGCGAAACGATAAATAATAAAACAGCACGGATAGTTTTCATTTGCTTCGGTTAGCCTAAACAAAGAGAATTTGTTATAGGTAGTTTTAATATCGTGCGTCTCGTACTAACAGGACCTTGCACCGAAAATATTTGATATTGACTTTCCGTTATGCTGGCGCTTTTGGGACCGATGCGGTAATTATGCTAAAAAAAGAACAACCACAACCGGTTTAAAAATCTGATCAATACTTTACATCAAATCTTCCGTCTGTCGCTTCAACAGTTCCGCAACTTTGCGTAGTTCCCTTAAAGCTGAACGTACCCGAAACCACCCGTGTCTGCGTATCAAATCTCGTAATATTCAAAACACCGGATTCAGGAACGTCCTGTTCTGTCTGAAAACCACAATTTGCACCATCAGTATAAGAAACGCGGTAATTGCTGCTTAATGATAACGGATAATTTCCTGCAGCACTAATATTAACTCCTAAAAGCGTAACATAGGCTGACTGACTGCCTGATAATACTTTTTTTGCGCTGATACTCAGCCCGGCACCGGGTGTAGGATCATATTGAACTTTGAGGCTTTGCGCGAGTCCTGTGCCGCCGGGTAAAAATATTGTTCCGTTGATTTTACAACCGAAAGTATTTTCGCCGGTCTGCGTGGCAGACGGCAACTGATCAGCATTTGAATGATCTTTCTTGCAGGAAAGCAAAGAGAAAACAAGGACAGCGTATGTCAAAAAAAGTTTCATATAAAAGGGTTTGGTTAGGCGATAAGGATGGAACAAATCTAAAACTTTTTTTAATTTCACGAAGAAGAAACCGGATTATAATTTTACGGTCGCAACGGGTAATTTCTTACAGTTTACTGCTAACTAAAGTTCTACCGGCCTGTCAGGTTAAAACACTTTGCGCCGGTAAATCATACCCGAGCCCTACGCAAAGCCTACGGGTTAAGCTATTCTTGAAAAGTAAAAATTCTTTTTTTTGAATAGATCATTTGATGGTGGTAGTGAGCACCTGTGCCGTCAGAGAGGTGAAAAACCCCGGCACAAGTGATGCCTGTTGTTGTAAGCCACTTTTAAGCTACTATTGGAAACACTTGCGCCAATTGCTCCACGCACATTTGCCATCTTCTCATTTCTGCCTTTACTTTATTTTCAATAAATATTGCTGTAAAATAATTCAAATGAAAAGCAGAGGTCAAGTTGCCGGTGGTAAGTTCATTCTGTGTAATAGATCTATAGCCGAACACTCATATCTTTAAACTTACATAAAAAACAGACTAATGGCTGCAGCTCTTTCGAACACTACACACATTGCTAAATGATGTTCTGCGCAAGGTATATCAGCCATTAGTTTCTTCATCCAAAATCTCAATAGTACCTAAACATATCAACGCTGTTTGATAATGTTGTATAACATGAGTAAAGACTGCATGAGGATTCTGTTTATTATTTAACTTAAAAATTGAAAGATATGCTCAAGTATTCCATTGGCGTAGATATCTCAATGAAGAGTTTTCATGCCACCTTTTCTTCCATCGATTCACTGCAGGTTGTAAAAATAAAATCCTCCCAATCATTTTCTAATAATGTAGAAGGGTTTAAAAAGTTTCAACAGTGGATTACTAAAAATTATTTGGATCATTCTATGCCGCTGGTTATTGTTATGGAAGCCACAGGTGTTTACTATGAACAATGCGGAATGTATCTGTTCAAACACGGGTATAAAGTCGCAATCGTTTTGCCTAATAAAGCGAAGAAGTATCTGCAGGCAATTGGATTAAAATCAAAGAACGATAAAATTGATTCAAAGGGATTAGCAAGAATGGCTGCAGAGCAATCGCTTGAGATTTGGCAACCGATGTCAGACTTCTTTTATCAACTGCGTGCAATGACCAGGCAACGTCAAAGTCTTCAGGAAATGAAAACCGTATTTTCTAACCAACTTCACGCACAGGAGCTTTCAGCGTTTCCAAGCAAGGTCGTGATCAGACAACATAAGGAGATGGTAAAACGGTTAGTGGAACAAATTAAGGTGATGGACAGCGCAATTAAACTTCATATTCAATCCAACGCAGAGGTTGCAGAAAGAATAAATAATATCTGTACTTTAAAAGGGGTTGCAATATTAACAGCCGCTACCGTTGTAGCAGAATGTAACGGGTTTGCACTGTTTAAAAACGTAAGGCAGTTAGTGAGTTACGCGGGATATGACATTGTGGAAAATCAGTCGGGAAAACATACCGGCAAAACGAGGATATCTAAAAAAGGAAATAGTCGGATCCGAAGAGCTTTACATATGCCTGCATTCAGTTCAATTACTTATGAGATCAAACCTTTTAAAAATTTGTTCGAAAGAACATTGCAAAAACACAATGTGAAAATGAAAAGTTTTGTAGCTGTACAAAAGAAAATGTTGATAATGATCTATACACTTTGGAAAACTAATAAAAGCTTTGACGTAAATTATATACAATCAACCGGAAAAAAGGAGACGGAGATCTCCTCTCAGGGCAGCTTCGCAGAAGCTGTGTAAAAAGTAGTGCCAATCAGAGACCGGCACTACACAAGGTAATCAACCGTCAAAATATCGCCGTGTGATTCCTCTCAGGAAAATAAAAGTAAAAATAAATATGGAATTATTGTAGGTTTTTAAGATAGTACCTTGTGCGGGATGGGTGCATTACCGCGCCGGATATGGGGAGGAAGTGTGCGGTAAGAAGTTCACGGTCACTACATTGACTGATTCTACACACAGTGTTGTTAGCTTAGCATTAAAGACCCTCCCGGAAGAACTCCTTATTTAAGCTTTAAAAACTTCGCCGCGTTTAAATACAAGATCTCCTCTTTTTCCGCCGGCGTAAGAAATGAAAGGCCGTTGAGAAATTTGACCGATTTGTCGGTTGCGCCCGGCCAAACCATTTGATCTGTTCCGAACATCACCTGTTTTAAACATCCGGCTTCTTTAGCCTCACGTAAAAACTCCGCAGCGTAATGTTGCGTAAGCGGCGATACCCAAAGCAATACGCCGAGGTCTGCGTAAAGATTCGGATACATCAACAACATTCTGGCCGCGTGTTCATACCAAACTTCGCCGGCATGCATCATATATACCCGCAGCTTCGGATATCTGATAAGCGCATCTTCTATCAGGAACGGATCTGACAGGGCCAACCGCGCATTAGGCGAACCATGGAAAGGCGTTTCAGGGGGTCCGCCGCCCAAATGAACTGCCACGGGGATATCATACTTTTCGCAAAGCCGCAGGTAAGGCGCCCATACAGAATCGCTTAAGGTAGTTCCGGAATAATAAGTTCCGATCTCCCCGAAAACAGAAACTTTTTTATCTTTTATCATCTGCTCAAACCGCGCGGGTGACATGCCGAAATCATTTGGTCCGTCGATCATCAAACCGGGAATAAAAATCTTGGCATCATCCTTAGCCATCCATTCTTCCACGGCCGCAGGTGATCCGCTGATAACAACCTTAACCGCACCCGCTTTTTTTAACGCCGCATAGGTTGCATTAAAATGGGTGGTTGCATCAGCAACCGCTGCAACTCCGTTTGCGTCAGGCATCGGTCTGCCGAAAGCATTGCTTTCGTAGCAGTGAATGTGCATGTCAATAATGCGTTGTTGCGCCCGAACACTCCAAATGGTAAAGCAGAAAAATACCGCAAAAAAATATTTTAGCATATCAAAAAATTTGACCGGTTTAATGATCATTTATGTTCCCCCGGCGCTCCGTTAAAGATACTGCGTTTAAAGCAAGCCGCCGTTACTGCATGATCTTCTGTAACAACGGGCATTCACCTTTTCTCACACTGTCGGTCATATCCTTCAAAGCCGTGTAAATCATCTGCATAAAAATCCGGTAGGGGCGGGTGTTGTTACAGAAGCAGCATTTTACAAATACAGTAGTGCTGTTGATTATTATATAAACAGGAAAGGATTTATTAATTTGGATAGATGCTGTTGCCGAAGTAAATACTCCGCGTCATTAAAAGTCAGTAGAAACGCTTCGCTGATTATACGGACAACAGGGGGCAAGTAATAAAATAGCTACGAAGGTGAACCGGGTAATTATTGGAAACCGCGTACCGCGGGCAGGTATTCCTTCCTCATTAAATTTTATCGGGATAAAATTTTGGATGGTAACGGATCTGATTACGTGAGCGGTCTTCGTATCGAATGGATAGCGTTCCAAGTCGCCGTCTGCAGGGCAGGAGTTTTTAATTATGTTATTGCGGGCCGCCGGCCACGGTCTTGTGCATTACTTCACCGGATCGGGGATACAAATAGTCAGGAGCAGGGTTCGAGCAAATGTTCCGCTTCATTTGAAAGTGCGTGAAAACCCTACGCTAATTCTGCGGAAAGCAGGGCAAACCTTTAGGTTCTGATACTGTTACCAAGGAAGAAGACAGGAGGAGCATGCGGGTATCTATGTAATAACGTCATACGCACAACGTATTTACCACGGACTGATGACGTACTCAGGTCCGAAGAATGTCCGATCAAAGTCCGATAAAAGTCCGATGAACGTCCGATGATTGATGCCGGAGAATTTGTAAATTGTGGAAGTCGGCGGAAATTCCCCGGGCGGGGCCGCGCAACAAACCGAAGGAAGAAATGTAAAGAACTGCTTTATCCAAATATACAAAAAAGCAATGAAATGGCCAAACAAACAGGCATCATAAATATACGCGGAAAAGTAGGCGACGCGGTTTATACGGGAGGCAAATACGGTAACCTCGTTCGCACTGCACCGGAGCTCACGGAAGCACAACGAAAGGCAAAAGCAGCATCGCCGCAGTTGAAGCGGATCGCGGCGCAAAACGGTATTGCAGGCACGATCAATACCGCCGTAGCGCATTATGCGGGTGCACTGAAGCCGGGCAATTTTTACCAAAACCTTCATAAAATATTTGCGGAAGAAGTATCGCCGGAGCGCACACTCAAATTGCGCCGCGTATGGAACCTGGAGATCAACGAAAACTACTCCTTCGCTAAGGCAGGGCTTTTCGTAAAGCCCGAAGTGAAGCCGGAGAAGCATGCATATAAAGTAGAAGCAGAAGTGTATGTACCGCACGAAAAATACCGCGACAATAATTCTTTGAGCCTGGAGTTTATTATGATCGTCTTTGAAAAAGGAACTGATGAGTGCCGGTACCCGGTGCAATACAGCGATTGGATGTACATCGAAGACAGGACGAATAAATATATCAGCTTTGAATTTCCCCGAAAGCCGAAGGATACGGATTATATCCTGGCCTGCCGTGCGGTGTTTGCGGTGAACGGCAAAGAAGATGGGTATTGGTCATCTGCGGTGATGCGTTTTCTTACCGGAAATGCGGTTACAATGAAAGGCTTAAAGCTTATTGCGGATGCGGATGCCGGGCGAAAGCAGCCGAAAGATCTAAAACAACCGAAGGAGGCGAAGCTGCGGGTGGAGGTGAGGGATAAAAAGTGATTTAAGTAAGAGCGTGGAACACCAATGTCTATTTTCTATTCATACATGTGTAGAGATGCTGCGCTTAGCACTATGGACAATATAGACTTTGCAAATTCTACAAACAGTATTGGATTACCCGGTCGCAGACCGGAAGAAAGAACGTCACAAGTGATCCGGGGTTGGATTATTTATTAAGGTAGATCGATACCGGAACACTGCCAGTTGGGGCCCGAATCGGATCAATTATGTTATTTTCTGCAGATCTCACTCCTGAGAAATTAAAACAAAGCTTAGCGTACATTTTCGAAATTGAAGTTGCTAAGGAGAGAGAATCAATAGAGAAATCGGGAAAGAAAAAACCTGAAGAAGTTGAGGCAGAATTAAATATATATCGTGCTAATCATCAGTAAAAAAGTGACATTGAAAATGAAAAAATTCTCCTCTATGAAAAGCATTTTAGCGTGTTAATATTAAAAGACAAAGATGGTAAAACGGTACAAGGTATGGTTCAAAAGCAAGGACAAAGACCGATGGATAAAAATGTTTTACCACTCAAAGCTGCGACAGAGGGCGGCATCAAATACATTCCGGATAACAGAGCATCTGACGATGATAAATCCAAAACTTTTTGTACTGAAAAAAATATCAATGATTAATATTCGATCACTTTTACTATTATTTTGTCTTTTAAATTGCAACAGGATAATAGCCCAAAGGAAGCTTGGGTTTAGGGATGCTATAGGCGATTATAAAGTTATTTTCGCAAGTGATTCAGTAAGTCTGCAAAACCTAAATTCTTATAAGTTGAAAGGATTCAGTGCCTCTGATTGCAACAGAAAAATGAACATCCTGATTACGGATAGCAGTTTTACTTTTGTTTTTGATGTCGTTGCTTATTCTGAATATGATATTTATCAAAAAAGAAAAGGAAAAATAAAAATCCACAACATGAGAGTTATCCAGCCACTCATTTCATCGCCAAGAGTGGACTTAATACGTGATTACGAAATAACATTTTATAAATTGAGCATTAATTGCATTGGAATTCATTTTAAAAATATAAAAAAGATCGAGCCGAATTATATACTGAATTATTATCCTGTTAAATTCAAAAATGCTACGCCCCAATTTTATAATGAATACCTGGGTGATCTGTATATTGTTGCAATTAAAGATTAACTGATTATAGACCATGAACCGCTTTCAAAAGTTTTCTCTTTCGCTAAAAAGCAGTTGCAACTTCATTTGGCCTTTTTGGTGTTCACGTACAAAATGCTTCACACAAACCGAGGCGGAATAAGATTAAATTTTAGAATTAGGAGATTTGCACGATATCCCGGTCACACAAGATAATCGGGTAAGTTCAATTCGTAAACTCCAAAATAACTGGGCGCAAAAGAATGTTTGCCCGAAAAATCCCAACTTAAAAGCTATCACGCAATAATAATTTGTTTTTTTCGATTCAGGATTAAAAATTATTTTCCGTAGAGTATTGTTGTATCTACATCTTTATAGACTCTGATTTTTTCCATCAACTTTTTATCGAGATCAGAAAATTGTCCTGCTGTCGAGGATTGTAGTCTAACGGAGTCTTTGCAAGCGTAAAATCTCATTAATCTCAAAATGTCTAATTTGTAGAGAGACTTATGCAGGTTAAAGTTATTATAAGTACATAAATCAAAACTACAATTCCAATAAGGTTCAATTTTTGCCTCATTAAACAAACCTGATATGATTGTGTAAAAACGACGTGCCTTAATAGCTGCTTGTGTTTTGTTAGTATCCATAAAATTCTCTGCGAATTTTAATGAGTCCGATAATAAAAAAAGTGTATTACACTTTTCGATTGTGCCCTTAGTTTTTGATTGGGAACGCATTATTGAAGCACCACCCATTTTTAAATGACAACCCGCAATCGAAAACCCTCCTGCGATTAAATATAAAATGTAAGGTATATATATTGATTTATGAAATTTACCCACGAGTATGAGATTTTTTGAGGTCATCTTTAGCTTGTTTTTTTTCTTTTTCAAAATCTGCCTTACTTACGGCGGTGGGAGTCTGTTTAGAAATCATTTTAATGCTCCCATTTACGATTTCAATTTCAAAAACCGTACGTAAATATTTCCCTCTATCTTTTCCAGTTGCTATTTTTTTAAATGCAATAGCTTGGACATCTTTATTTGCTTCACTTCCTTCGAAACTGGCGCAGAAATGAGGCTTAGCTTTGAAGCCGTGATTTCTGTGCCTTCGCTAAAATAATCGCTTGCAGTTCTTTTCAACTCGTGGCACAGAAAGCCAACACGCATTTCCATCGCCTCATTTCTGCGCCGGCGTTGTGCATTACCGCGCCAGAGTGGGGGGCAGCGTTGTGCATTTCTGCCAGCGTTGTGTATTACCGCGCCAGATAGGGTGAAATAGCCAACGCACAAATACCATCGCCTCATTTCTGCGTCGGCGTTGTGCGTTACCGCGCAAGAGTAGTACGGCATCAACATGAGACAAGCCCGACCGCAACATTCACCCTGCACTTAAGAAGCGTCTACTGCAATCTCAACAAGGTTCCGTCACTGCAACCGGCCCAACCGTGGGTCATGTCAGTGAAATGAATTTCAACAATAGTTGCGTTGCCGAGGCCGATGACCTGAGTGAAAGTTGCGCCGCCATCGGTGGTCCTGTAAAGTCTGTTTCCGGCAGAAACATAGCCATCTGTTGCATTAAAAAAATGAAGGTCTGTAATTATACCTGTAGAGGGAAAAATATAGCTGTTGCTGAAAGTCGAACCGTTGGTAGTTTTAAATAAAGTTGCGTTGTAATATTTTGTAAGGTACCAACCTGTAGTAAGATTAAGAAACTGAACCGCGTAAGGATTATTTGGATTGGTGATCGCATTTACGAGCGTCCATGTAATACCGGCATCCGATGTTGCATAAAGGCCCGATGCACGTGTAGCCCAACCATGCAAATTGTCTAAAAAAAACAGTGACCCTATCGACACTACACCGCCATCATTGAAGGACACGCTTACAGGAAACGTGAGCCCTCCGTCACTTGAGCGCAGGATCCTGTCTGTTCCCAACAAATAAACATAGTTGGCAGACGCATAAAAACAATCGTAATATCCTATAGCGGGTATTGAGGCAACTTGTTGAAAAGAAGCGCCACCGTCATTCGTATAATTTACATACCCGTTACCATACACAAAAATTGCTTTGTTTGCACCCCATGCGCCAATGTTCACCGAGTTACCTGCGGTGCTCGCTTTAGTCCAGGAAACGCCGCCGTTTACCGATCGGTATATTCCGTCTGATCCGGTAAGCCAGCCGTTATTGTTGTCGGTGAAGAAAACATCTGAAACATTTGACGCCGCTACTGCCATCTTCGTCCAGTTTGAGGGAATAGTATCCGGTTTCGGCGGGTCATAAGAGGTTCCGGGCGTTGTAATTCCATCATTGTCCTTCTTTGAACAGCTTGCTACAATTACAACGATGGCTAACAGCGAAAAAAATCTTTTCATAGCTACTTTTTTTCGAAAATACGACAAACTGCTTAAGTATTCGAAGATCGCATCGTTGCAAGGATATAAGTAATTTCCGGGGGCCGGCGCACGAATGAGACTTAGCTTTTCCGGCATAAGGTTTCTCCCGAAGGGTCGGAACAAGTTGTGCCTTTGCTAAATTAAATACTTGCAGTTCTTTTTAACTAGTGGCACAACTTGTCCCGATTTTTCGGGAGAAAGCCAACGCACATTGGCCATCGCCTCATTTCTGCGAAGGCGTTGTGTATTACTGCGCCGGAACGGGGTAAATACTCAGCTTTATTTGAAAGTCCGTAGAAACGCTTCGCGAATTTTAATGACAGTGGGTGTGATAAAAGCGAAGGATTCCCATAAAGGGACGAAGGGACGAAGGAGACAAAGGAAATCCCGTGTGCTTGCTGTATTCTTTGTTGTCTTTGGACAGAGAAGCAGCGGAGTAAATACTCCGCTTTATTTGGAAAGTGGATAGAAAGGCTTCGCTAATTCTACCGACAGTGGGGATAGCACGCGAAGGGTTCCCACAAAGGTACGAAGGGACAAAGGAGACAAAGGAAATCCCGTGTGCTTGCTGTATTCTTTGTTCTCTTTGGATAGATAAGGAGCGGAATAAATACTCCGCTTCATTTGAAAGTCCGTAGAAACGCTTCGCTAATTCTAAAGACGGGTGTGATAAAAGCGAAGGGTTCCCACAAAGGGACGAAGGGACAAAGGAGACGAAGGAAATCCCGCGTGCTTTGCGTGTTCTTTGTGCTCTTTGAATAAATAAGCAGCGGAATAAATACTCCGCTTCATTTGAAAGTCCGTAGAAACGCTTCGCTAATTCTACGGACAGTAGCGGAAAGTCACGCTTCCAAAAATCTTCATAACACTATCTTTTCACAAATTTTTTTGTTTGTATTCCTTTCCCGTCGTCATAACGCATAAAATAAATACCTTTCGGCAGATTTGAAACCGAAAAGATCAAACGGTTTCTTCCTGTTACTGCGACCCTTTTCTCAGATCTTACTATTTTCCCGGACAGATCTACAATCTCAAATTCCACTATTCTACCGGGTAATGTTATTTCTAAAAAAAGTTGTTCAGAGGCCGGATTCGGATATAGAATTGTGCCTTTATCAACGTTCAAAGAGAGCACCGCAATTTCAGAATAGGTCAGCTTTCCGTTATTTTCAATCATTTTCAAACGGTAATATATTTTCCCCCTGATGAGATCAAAAACTTTGGGGTCCCGCAACTGATAGGATGATCCATTACTGCCGTTGGAAGCCGTGATCCGATCGCCGATTTTTACAAATCCATTTCCGTCTGTACTTCGTTCTATTTCATAACCAGTCATGTTTTGTTCGGCTGCTGTTTGCCAGTACAAAATGGCATCGTGTTGAACAATATTACCTGCGAAATGTGTAAGCGTGACCGGCAATACTGCTGCAGACGCTTTCACATAAAAAGAAGAAAAGCTGCTGATGGATGCACTTAACACATAATTATCGCCCCATTGAGCAGCCGTGGCCGGAATATTATTAGCGGAATTCACTACAACCGGACCGCACGGATCGCTGTTTTTAAAAAGCGTAAGATCTGCGATGCTTGTCACACCTGAAGGCTGATTTAATGAGTTGGTCGCATCCCGTAAAGCTTCGAATTCTGATTTTTTCAGATATAGTCTTATGTCGACAGGCGTTGAAGGCTGTGTCTGTGGTGTGATCGTCACATTTCGATCAAGGTAAAGACGATGCTGTGCATCTTCCCGTACAGGTCCGCCGTTGATGTAAATTGAAGTGGTTACATTACCTAGGTTATTTCCGTTTGCTTTTATTTCCCCGACAGCATCACCCCTAAGATCCGTGATCGGCACCCAGATATTATTATTGCTGCTGTTAATGGTAATTGATGGAGTATTGGCACAGGTGTTTAAAACGCTGTTGGCCACAAAGGCAGGCAAACGAAGCAGCTGATTGTTGGGATAAATAGCATTACTATTTGTGGAGTTTGCAAAATTGGTTCTTTGACTGTATATACTTGTCAGAGGATCCCAGGAATATATACCTCCGCGTCCTGTTACATTTCCGTTCCACGTTGTAAGACCAAAGAATTTTCCGCTGCTAAATAATAATCCTGCGTAAGGAGTACAATTGGTCGCACAATCAAAATCGTATCTGTCCGTATAAACAGCCGTAACAGGATCAAATTGAAAGATCACACCGCGACTATTAGCTCCGACGGCAGCGGTTCCGTAAAACAAATTATTATACAGCGCAAGTGTGCAGTAAGGAAATGATCCTGTCGGATTAAGGGACGTGTTGTTGAAATTATATTTCGTTGAGATTATGTTTGTAACCGGATCCCATTCGAAAATAGTTCCCTGAAAGGCTGTACCACCTTCCGAGCAGGTACCATAAAATTTTCCGTTAAATAAAGCGAGGCTACCGAAAGGATGGTAGCCGCTTGCGCCTCCAAAGTTGATCTTCTTTGTAAGAATATTTGTAGCAGGGTCGAATTCAAAAATTGTTCCGAGGCGTGTATTGTCAGAACCTGAAGTCATTCCATATAGTTTGTTATTGTACACAACAAGATCACCGTAAGGTATAATACCTGTTGCCGTCGTCAGGTCTGCTCTTTTTGTATAAACATTGGTAGCAGGATCCCATTGAAACACAACGCCGCTGTCCTGCAAACCTCCGAACGATGTCATGCCGTAAAACTGATTGTTGTATAACGTGAGGTTGCTGTGGGGATATCTTCCGTCAGGGTTTATAAAATTATATTTCCGTGTTTCTGTTGTGGTAGCAGGATCCCATTCGAAGATTGTTCCGCATCCGTTCACCCCGCCTTTAGAAGTTACACCGTAAAGTTTCCCATTGAAGTAGGCAAGATTTCCGTTTGGATTTTTGTCGTCCTTACCACCGAGGTCAACACGCTTAGTAAAAATGTTTGTTGCCGGATCCCAATCAAAAATTGTTCCGCCATAGTCAGCACCACTTGCCTGTGTAACAGCAAACATTTTTGAACCACTTATTGTTAATGTGCCGCAGGGTGCGCTGCCTGTCCAGTCATTAAAAGTAAATTTAGTTGTATATACATTCGTTGCGGGATCCCATTCAAAAATACTTCCCAGTGTTAACGGCTGTATATTTCTGCCCAGCGACAGCATGCCGTAAAACTTTCCGTTTTGAAATGTAAGCTCTCCTGTGCCGTATGAGCCGGCATTATCCTTCGATATTTCTACCTTTCTTGTGTAAGTGCCTGTGAGTGGATCCCATTCATACAAAACACCGCCCGAGCCGGAGCCTCCATCGCGTGTCATCCCATAAAATTTATCATTATAATCCACCATAGAAGCTGTGGGATTATTCCCGTTATCTGATGTTGCAAACTGGAAGCGGCGTGTGAAGATATTAGTGACAGGATCCCATTGAAAGATAACGCCGCGATTATTGGTGCCGCCCTGATAGGTATTGCCGTAAAACAAACCGTTTTTGTAGACCAAATTACCTTGAGGGTTTAAACCGTTTGCACTTGTGAAACTGAACTTAAGAGTAAAAATATTCGTAGTAAGATCAAATTGAAAGATTGTTCCGCCATTACCGGTACCACCGGTATTGGTCATACCATACAGGACGTTTCCTAAGGCAGTCACATTACCCCAGGGCTGTGATGCACCTGAAAAGGTAAAGTTGTATTTTACCACTTCAACATTAGTTGACGGATCCCATTCAAAAAGTACCCCGTAAGTCCCGGTGCCGCCGGCAGATGTCATACCGTAAAATTTTGATCCTACCATCACAAGACTTCCGTAGGGAGAGCTCCCGTTGCCGCCGATAAAATCTATCTTCTTTGCGTAGATGTTTGTGATCGGGTCAAATTCGAAAATAACACCAAGATTATTACTGCCGCCTTGCTTCGTCATGCCGTAAAACTTACCGTTATACTCTGCCAATTTAGTGTACCAGGGACCTGCACCGGGATTTGGATTGATTCGATAGTCATATCTCACGCGAAAATTGGAACCCGCAGAATCGGTAGTATAAATAACACCGCCATTCTCGTTGCCGCCGAAAGGCGTTACACCGTAAAATTGATAAATGCCTTGGGCATGCCCGACGTACACGCAAAAAAAACAAAAAATAATCAGGTAGATTTTTTTCATAAACAGGGTTTGGTGTTTTAAAATTAAAACATTCCTGCGTGGTTCAAGCTCCGGTAAAAAATTTTATTTTTACTACGGTGTCGGAGCATGCCTTTTTATGGTAATAATTGCCATTAAAGTGTCCCTTAGCATATGATCCGCATCCGTCATTACAAGCCACATAAAAGAACTGCAACTTTAAAAGGCTACGCGGCGCGGCAATCTGCGCATACTGTCAAGCCCGTTTATTTTTCACATCCACAATTATTAACCCCCCCGCCTTGGTTCGTGGCACACGAAACAACAACACAAATAACCGTCAAATACCATATACAGGTCATTCAAAAAAATATTTCATCCTTTTCTGCGGACGGATGATTTCTGTTGAGCTTTAGTTAATATCCAATCTCTTTTATGCGTTTTGTTTCGTGTGCTACGAAACAAGGCTCAGAAATGAGGCCGAGCCATTGCGTGCGGGTTTCTCCCGAAGTGTCGGGACAAGTTGTGCCGTTGCAAATAATAAAATATAAGATTGTTAGATCTTTTATACTCGTGTCACAGAAAGCTAACGCACAAATGCCATCGCCTCATTTTTGCGGTGGCGTTGTGCATTACCGCGCCGGATAGTGGGAGCCGGGTTGTACTTTACAGAGCCGGAGGCAGGTTTTTAATGAATAGGGATATCTGCGCCGGAACGGGCCGGTGTTGTAAATTACTGCGCCGGGTGCGAATAAAATTTCCTCCTATATTTGTCTATATGAAAAGATCTGTCGTACCCCGCACACTCATTATGGTGTTTTCAGTTTTGGTGCTATTTTCCGGTTGTTCATATACCGCGGTGGGCCATAAAAAAATAATGTATAAAAATTCAAATGGCTGGTTCCCGGAAGATTTTGATCCGAGACAACAGACACTGCTTATTCCGGAAAGCAGATTGTACACTTTTGATAAAAAAATGAAAGAGATCCTTGCAGACTATCCTTACAAGTACGAATATTTCAATTATCGCGACACGCTGAAATGGAGAAATGAATCTATTGACACAGCCCGATATAAGTATGCTCTCTTTGAAAGATATTGGTCATTTGACGAGAAAGATTATGGTTCTATGCTTTCCCATGAAATTTATTATTCTGATTTTTATTTTATAAACAGAGTAACCTTTAAAAGATATCCTCCTACCGGCTACTATTCAAGGAAGAATGCAAATTATTTAGTTGTGAAATCTATTATTAAGTATCTATCAGAATTGGCTTCGAAATAGATATTTACAAATGAGTCAGGCTATTCTGCCGAGGCCGGTGCAGAAATGAGGCTTAGCTTTGCAGTATTGGTTTTTCCTGAAGGCTCGGGACAAGTTGTGCTTTCGCTGATCATATTTGCAGCTGTTTTAAACTCGTAGCACAGAAAGCCAACCCACATTTGCCATCGCCTCATTTCTGCGCCGGCGTTGTACATTACCGCGCTAGGGTGGCAGATAGGGAAGCGCATTACTGCGCCAGAGTGGGCCTGCGTTGTCCATTACCGCGCCAGAATGGGGCAGCGGTAAACATTACCGCGCCAGAATGAGCCAGTGTTTTGCATTACGGCGCCGGAATGGGGCTAATATAATGTTTTTGTTGGAGATCAGTAGGAGGCAGATCATGAATACCCTGATAGATCTGCACCCATTTGCAGATCGTCGTACGGCTGATGCCGTATTTTGCCTGCAGCTTTCGGTAGCCACTGCCGGTTGCTAAATACTCCTGTACAATTTTGTCTTGCAAGTCCATTTTTAGGTGATTTTTAGTCAACCTATTTCAGGACGAGACACAAACAGCCGAAGTTCCAACGTCCAGCCCCACTTGCAGCAATACCAATGTTAGCTGCTGCCTTGTTTCTTGTCGTTAATCACTCTTTCAATTTTTAAGAACATTGTCTGTAAAGGTGTGTCGCTTATTTTATGGTAAATGTAATCTGTAAAGTTTTTCAAGTCTTCGTTTGATGGATTAAAAACACCGATTGCATAGTGAACATAAGTTTTCCTAACTTTTGAAGTCTCCTTAATTAATGCTTTCTCCTGTTCCGTAAAATCAATTGAATTGATTTCATCCAAATAGTCCATTCCTTCTTCGTTTAGTTCAATGAAGATTTGAACATCCCCTTCTCCATTAAAGATATTGTCTAACCAAATGGTGAAATAAACAAGATTGTTTTGTGAGAAATAGTAACGAAGAACAGAGTTGTATTGAGCTCCTAATTTAAGTCCAAGATTTAATTTTTCACAGCAGTCATTTACTTGTTTAAAAATGTCTGCTTTGATAGTTGAAAAAAGGTCGGCAGCTTCCATCACTTTCTCTTTATGCTTAAAAAAGAAATCGTAGTATTCTTTTAAATCCGTAGTCTGTGTCATTGCTTTTATATTTTGGATGAACTCTTTTAAAATTATTATTTCTTTCGTGTCCACATTTAAGAAGTAAGAACCTGATGAAAACTCTACTTGTCTAAGCAATTCATTGTGTGTTATTGAAATGAAGTTTCTCGGCAGATTTTTTTCTGGTCTTAATGATAAAACTACTCCGATTTTATTGTGAATGACTTTTACTGAATTGTAATACTCTTGCAAGTCGTTGTAAACCGATGCGTAAATTTTATTCTCAATTATTATTGCGTTATCAACAATGTCTTTATTTTCAGAGGCTTCACTAACAACGATGTCAATGTATTTTCCGTTGTCCGTATAAAATTCTCTTGTGATAAAGCAGTTTGCAATATTTGTAATAAAATCTGTCTGCTTTGTCTTGGCTTTGAGAACTTCAACCAATGCTGAAATAAATAAGTCACCAAATTGATGTTTTGCATTTGGGTCGAAATAAAAGCCGTAAAAGTTACTAATGACAGTTTCATAATGCGGAAAGCCTGCTATGTCAAAAAGCGTAGTTACTTTTTCAGGAAGAGCTTTTAAGTCGGCTTTTAAGAAATCAAAATAATAATTTTCAAGTTCGAGTGAAGTCATTTTTAAATTTTAGGGTGTGTCCAATAAGGTAGCAGCTAACGGTAGGACTTGCCGCAGGGCTGAAATAGTTTTTGTGTCTGCCCGGCAACTGAAGCCAATTGAAAAACTGAAGTTGAAGTTAACAACTAAAAACTAGATAGAATTCGGTCAAGTCCGATATTAGTTGATAGTAGCCGAGGCTGGCGCAGAAATGAGGCTAAGCTTTGCAGCCTGGGTTTCTGTGCCTTTGCTAAAACAACCACTTGCAGTTCTTTTCAATTCGTGGCACAGAAACCCAACACACATTTGCCATCGCTCATTTCTGCGCCGGCGGTAAGCATTGCCGGGCCGTAATGGGAGGGGCTTAACTGTCGAATAAGAGGCCCGATTGCTTAAGTTGTTCTCTTACCAATTCCTGCAACATTTCTGCCTTAAACTGATACCATTTTTCTGTATGCAGACCATCACTTTCAATAATCATTTTAAACTTACTGAACGGCTTTTTATTAACTAACGCTGCAATGAGTTTTTCCTTCAGCATAATGTTGTCAGGAAGTTGGGCTGCGAAAGCTTCCATGATCCTGAATGAATCAGCTGAACAGGGCTTTTCAATTTCTATCAAATTATCCGAATCTTTTTCCGGGCGTTCAGGAGCAGGAAAACCTAAAATCGCTTGATGCCATTCATCTTCGAGATCAAGCTTAAAAGTGAGTTTGCCGGTTGTTCTGTCATAAAAACACTTGTTGCCGATCTCTAACTCTTCGGATATTTCTTTTACTTGTGCGGAGGTTAATGGCAACATGAGTATCAGGTTTTGTTCGCAAGGCTAAATGCCGGTATTTACATGATAAATGTAGTATTTGTTCGGGTCTTTTAAAGTTGCCGCACATCTTGGCCCGATCCTTCGGAGAAACCGAACACACAAAGCCTTGCCTCATTTCTGCGCCGGATAACTTTGTCAAATTTGGGGCTATGCACCGCAGCCGGGGTTTGTTTCCCTTCGCTAATAAATATTTGAAGTTCCGTTTAACTCGCAGCATAGAAAGCCAACACACATTTCCCACGCCTCATTTCTGCGCCACCGTTGTGCATTACTGCGCCGGAATGGGGCAGCAGTAAGCACTACCGCGCCAGATAGGGAATTAATTTGCAATATCAAACATAAAATAATTGCCAAGTTTCTGAATTATCCAAAAAATATTGTTTTTGATCATCAGTAAACCGGTTAGCGTTAATCGCCAGCGCAATAAAATGTGTCGCGCGGGTTAAAGCGACGTATGCTAATGGGAGTTGTTTTTTACATGCCGACTCTCGCCGTTGCTTTATCCTATCGTTTTCATCAGATGTTATAAATTTTACGATCTTACCCCCAATGTCGAAGATACGGTTGAAGCATTCCAAATATAAAGTTGCGGTGTGCGTTTCACCTTTTACTCCGTGAATAGTGTCAAAATGAAGGTTAACTGCTTTGCCATTTTTCTCAAATGTATATATCTTATTTTCCTGTTTGATAAAGCCGCTGTCCTCAGCAGGTTCTTTTAAGAAATTTGATGCCTCTGCTGATTCTTCTATCGTTAAATGTTTGTGAATAAGAGATATTATCTCTTTAGCCTTTGCTTGTAAGGACACTCCAGAAATTTTAAATTCCTGAACTGAAGCAGCTATTAGCAAGTTTATTTCAAGAAAGATAGGTTTTGAATTTTCAATAAGAAACTTGTTCAAAGTAAAAGCCGTAAAATAATAGCCTGTTTCAGCCTTAAATTGGTTAAGCTTTAAATAGGAACATATCATTTCAAAATATAAACGTCTTGGTCCTTTAATGTTATTGCTGGCACTAATTGCATGCTCAATCTGTTGAATGTAAGAATCAAGATTGGAAAATTCAACCTGATGCCATACCCTGTTAAACTCATTCCAATATGAATTAATGTGTAAACGAGAGTAACCTATTCTACTCCCAATACATTTACACTCACCGACGGTTTCTAAATTATTTAATAGAATAATCTCTGCAAATTTATTTTTGACCTCTCCAATTGTTTGATCAGTATAAATAATTATCGCAGGTTTAATTGGCAATGCATTTTCCCAACCTGTCATATGTTGAGGAGATACGCAAATGTCTCTTACAATTGTTGCAATATTATCAGAAAGCCTGATAGATTGCTTAAGTTGGGCAGCAACATTTACCTGCGGTTCCCACTGTTTGTTTTCGGACTTGTTGTTTCTTGAATATATCGATTGATTAATGTCACCGATTTTCTGAATGACGCTTTCAATTCCTGTAAATGAAGCCCGAATGATCTCAGACTGGTGTGTTTCCATATCCTGCATTTCATCTATAAAAACTAATGGAAATCTTTTTTTGATAATAGAAACGAGATCCTCATTTTTTCTAATAGAATGGAAAGCCAGAGAATACGCCTCATCATATTTTATGTATCCTTCTTTTAGCATTTCGCCTTTCGCCTTTAAAAATTTTTGATAGTGTACTTGCCATTTTTCTTCACTAATACCAGGATTTTGCAAAGGCTCATGACTATGAATATTTTTTGAAATCCTACAATCAAACATATTAAAAGATGGCTCACTAACACTGATATTTTTGATATCAAAAAAACCTAGGGAATAGCGCAAAATCGGTTTCCTTCTAATTTCACGATCATATGTTCCTTCGTCAACAATACGTGGCCGAATAGAGAAGGCTGATTTAAAAAAAGGTATTGTGAGATATTTGTCAACAAAGGATTGGATTGTCCCAAAATGGTTGGGATATGAAGAATAAAATTCCGCAAACCTGCCAAGTTTATGTTTGATTTCTTTGACGGCCGTATTTGTATGCGTAATAACACAAATACCTTGATGAAAATTTGGAGGCATCTTCCTCGCCAATATAATTAGCTTAGCAGCTAACGTAGTCGTTTTACCGCTGCCTGGACATGCCTGAATATCCACAGATTCCCAAAAACGAATTACCTGTTTTTGTTCATGATTGAATATTATCTTGAAATAATCCTCAACAAATGTAATATCTTCATCAGATACTATTAATTTCTTTATATCAAACTCTTGCGGCATATTTTATGGCATCTACTAAATATTTCAAATTCAAATCGGCGCTCACTAATGCAGGATCAATTTTTTGTCTCAGTAATAGTTGTGACAGTACTTGTGCTGTGATAGCTTTGGATACATCTTTTCTTGATAACGGGCTATAAATCAGGGTAGCAATTTCATTTTCATTTTTCCCCTCAACCTGCCATTTCTTGAAGTCTGCGTTACGCTGACGTAAAGCGGCTTTAAAGGCTAAAACAGTGTCGAATGCATCTTTTTCGAATTCTTTTACTAAAAGTACAGCAAGATGAATATGGTTTTTAAGGCAACTTTTGGCAAGCTCAAATTCTAAAGTCCAAATAGGACTTATAAAAACTTTTACTTCACCGCCTTGAAATTTTGCAACCCTCTGCGTAACAATATCTGACAATTCTTGGGGAGAATAATCGTCTTCAGTCATACGGTTTTCGGCAATAAGATGAACGTCTTCAATAATTCCCGTTTTTCTCTTTTTTATCTGATAGGTGAATTGCCCTGCTTCTTTAGGGGGGATATCTCGATCTGTAATACAGGATACCCGAATACCTAACTCTTGATTATCTTTTCTTTGAAATATTCTCGCATATCTTAAAAGAGCAGTACTGCCAACATTGACAATTGAAACACCATATTTATGTAACGGATACCCCAAAATTTCAGCAAAAGTTGGGAGAAACAAATTTTCGGCATCACCTTCTACCAGTATTACACTTTGGGCGAAAAATAAATTTGCTTTAGTGTCATCCAAAAACCTTTCAAGAAAATGATAATCACTAGGAGCCAGCTTAGTAAAATTTGAATGCAGAGAAAAGGCTTTTCCGTCTTTGCAGAGGATAATATTGTTTAAGTCGACTTTCGAAGCCAGTGTATTGCTGTGTGTAGAGATTATACTTTGACAGTGCAATTCTTTAGAATGCTTATTCAAAAAATCGATAAGATTTAATTGTGATTGCGGATGAATATGCGCTTCAATCTCTTCAACTAAAGCTAATTTCAATCCATCGTACCCTAACTCTTTTTTTAGGAGCAATAATTCAGCGGCAATAAATACCAAATTGTTAGAACCCAGTCCTAAATTGCTTTCAGTTAAAGCTGCGAATCCACTGAGTTCTAGTTTTTCTAATATCTTTCCTAAATCACTTTGAGCTATCCCAAATTTTGATGTTAAAGGATTATTGATAAGTGACAATCCTTTCAGATAAGTATCGTTAATTATGTCGGAAACGATCTTTCCTTCTTTAACATTGAAGTACTCAGTTATTTCCAGATTTGCTCTCTCCATTGCTTCCACAAGCGGATGAGTTATTCCTTCAACCTGTTGAAATATTTCATAGGCTGCCAAAATTTGTGATAAACGAGAACCCTTTCTTGGCGCCAGTTCATATTCTGCATCGCGGAGAGGTTTCAGATAAGTAGCCCTAAGCTTAATCTTTGCTTCTGCTGACATGATACCGCTTTCTTCGTCTTCCCCGGCTTTTATATCATAAAATACTTCGGAAACGGATGTGGACTTTTCTTTTCGTCGAGCAGTTAAAGTCAGCTTTAGGTAATATCTTTCGTCTTTTAATGTTGCCCACTCCAAAAAGGAAGCTACTTCATCCAAACTAAGATCACGGAAAACACAAATAATTTTTAACTCATCGACTCTTATCTTACCGTCAGTGTAAAAATCATCTTTGTTTAAACGGATCCAATCATTGCTTTGTGTTCCAGTCACGAGTTTAATAGCATCAATAATTGAAGATTTACCACAATCATTTTCTCCCACTAGCAGATTCAGACCACGATTAAATTCGATCTCGAATTCTTTTAGTTTTCTAAAGTTGTTAATGGTAAGGGTGTGTAAAAACATAAATAGATGCTGGAATTATTTTTGAAATTACGTAGATAAAATGTGATTTAGAGAGGCAACATTAAAAATGTTGTGCCTATTCTCATTCAGGTATTTGTAAACTTCCGAGGCCCGCGCAGAAATGAGGCTTAGCTTTGCAGCAAAGGTTTCTCCTGAAGTGTCGGGACAAGTTGTGCCTTTCCTAAAATAAATACTTGCAGTTCTTTTCAACCCGTGGCACAGAAAGCCAAGACGGATTTGCCATCGCCTCATTTCTGCGCCAACCTTGGCCAGAGTGGGGATTAAAAAATTATTGGTTTTTGACATAGAATGCGCCAGCATTATACATCCCAAGCTATCAGAACGTGAATAAAAACTTTTTTACGAAATGATTTTATACTGCCTGCGAAAGTGCTCTTAAATAAAAATTATGTCCATCCTCTGTAAACTTGAACACATCATCACTAAGTGTGGTTTCATTCTGAATTAATTTGAAGGTAATTAATTCAGAAAATATTTCTTCTAAATCCTCATCCTGATATCTACCTTTCGCTAACGAGGTTCCATTCTCCAGGATAAAGTCAAATAAATTAAAAGTTACATCTCCTAAAGAAAATATTTTTTGCTTTAGTAGTGTAGAAAGTTTTGCATACGATAAAGTCGCATAAGTTCCATCTTCTTTTATAGATATTAAAGTTATTTTTTCTCGCAATTCCGAATTTTCTTTTGTCAACTTTGCGATTTCTTCAGCTAAAAAACCAGTATTAACCTGACTGTCGCCTTTCACCCACCCAATCAATTCTTCGCGATAAGTAAATTCTGATATTGTTTCATGTATGGCAAGCTTTATGTCTTTTTTATCGTCCCAATATCTAACTAAATTTTTCTGCACCAATTCTTTAAATTCTTTAAACTCTTTTGGGCTGTCTTTTTCGATAATAGTAGTTCCTTTCTTTTTAACCTTAGATTCTAATGCGGTGGAATTCATGACGACGGCAAACAATGCCTTTCTTTTTTTTAAGGCATATTCATACTCGAGATGAGTGTAACTTTTACCCGTAAGTTTGTCAATACTTCCATACCTGCCCCCTAAGATAAGAAGGTATACGTCAGACTCATCAATCCATCTTCTTATAACTGTCATTTGTGATTCATCACTTGCTGCAAATAGTTCCATACCAGCAGGTATATGACCAGAAGATAATATTGCCTCAACGGCAGATTGTCTTTCTTCTCGCAAATCTGTAAATGTTGAGGATACAAAAATCTGCAGTTTTTTTTCTCTCATTTTATTTGTATTTGAAATGCATATTTATTTTTAATCTGAGCTTAAAGAAAGTTTGGTGAAAATATCATTAAGAGAATCAGGTTGAAGAACCCAACGAAATGCTGGGTGAATTTCCCAATCATATCCGAAATTTGAATACGGGGCAGATAAGTATCTATTTTCTTCAAAATACTTTCGATCTATCTCTCCGTTATCCAAATTTTTGCGAGCAGTAAGAAAATTAATTTTAAACAAAAAATGTTCAAGATCTTTTGCTAATGGAACTTTAGAATTAGAAAATACAAATCTATTTTGTTGAAGCAGATTGTTCAATTTGGTTTGCAATTCTGAAGACGTAAATACAAAGCTGTCTGCATAATTTTTTTCACGCTTTGTTGGCTTCATTCCAAAAAGAAGTTTTTCAATGTTCGGAAGTTCCGAGCGATATTCATTAATTGTGTCTTGCATTCGTCCCTGAGAATATTCTTCAAAAATCCTTTGAAAATGTTTGGTTTTGATTTGGTTTGACCTGTCTTTATATGCTTCTGTGGCTGCAAGTGTACATAATTTAACCAAATCCCGTGGCCGTTTGCGTGTTAAGGACATGAGTACTTTGTATATATGGATATCATCCCATTTACCTGTTCCCTGAAATTTCTTTTCCATTACATAGTCTAGATATGGAGCTAAATGATATTGTTTAGTATTCATCAAGATTTTTTGATCTGTCTTGTCACCTATATAACTTAATATTCTTTTGACAAGCATAACCAATATCTCATGATTAGTCCAACTGTACCAAATTACAGAACTTTCTATTTTATCAGTAGACTCATCCGATGTTCTTATCAAAAAATAAACATCTGACCGAAACGAAACTTTAAAATGAACCCCAGGGTTTTCGTTTGAAATATCTCTAATTGAATTTAATAATGCAGAAAGTCGGATTATATCATCCTTTCTTCCTTCCCAACCACGATCTAAATCGTCGATGTAAATAATAATTTTCTTCGTGATTATAAAATTGTCAATTATTTTTTTCTGGGTTATACTATCGATTGAATTAATATCGATTGATCGAGCACTTTCTGTAATAAATGGAATCAGTTTTAATCCAAATTGATTCAGTTTAGAAAACATGACCTCATCAACGATACCTAACTCGTTAAGAACTTTAGTCCCTATAATTTTTACTAACCCTACTTTCCATTGTCGGATCTTTAATAGAAAGTTTTCGTCGCTTTTGCCGAGTTCAGCAATATCATCTGGTTTAATCAGAATTGGTAGATTTCCTTTTTCCTTTTCTTCCGAAATAGAAATTTTAAAAAGTGCAGATTTTCCTACTCCCTTGTGACCAACCAGTATTCTGATGGGGAGATCACTTGCAACGCGATCGTAGGTATCATTTTTAAAATAATATTCTTTTAATCTTGATATAGATTCACTTTCGGCATCTTCATACCCAAACAGTTTTCTTACATTTTCATCTGTAAATTGAATATTCATTTTACTTGTTTTTTTTACTAAATATGAAGCAGTCCTTATTTCACCAACAAGAAATCTTTAATGTCTTTTGTGTAACAAAAATAAAAGCTAATAACCTGCAGTAATCACTGCCGCGGTATCGGTAGGGATTTCACTATTAAGATTGTAAGGTAAATGCGCATTAATCTTTTCTAGCGTGATAACTGCATCATCAAGACGTAATTTTAAAGTTTGAATTATCTGCAACTGCGCACGCATCTGACTTTCTTTTTCACTTCTGGTTCTTAAAAACTTGGGAGACTTAATATCATTCAAATTTTCATTTTGCACTTGAACTTCCGCTTCTAAATCAGCGATTTTTCTGCGTAGTATTTGACCGTCATTTTTTCTTTGGTTCTCATCTTGTTGTTTTCGTTCATTTGCTTTTTTTTGAATTTCTTCATTTGCAATTTTGTCTCGTGTGGCAATTTCAGATGCTTTACTTACAGAATCCAGGAAAGCCTGTTGCTTTGCTTTTTGTTCGGATTCTGATGGTCCGCATGAAAATAAAAGAATTGCGAAAACAGTTATGCTTAAAATAGTTTTAATAGATACCATTAACGGGATAGTTTAAATACTTTGTGAACTTATATTTATTAATTTGGATTGAATAGGCTTTACTACCTAATTAATGAAATAGATAACTATATCGACAAGACAGTGCTATCTAAATTGACAGCTGGAGAATTTTCCGAATTACTCTTTTTTGTACTCACTTCTTTCTTCAGCAGTTTCGGAATCTTTATTTCAGCCATATCTATTTTGTCGCTTATAATCTTGACAATAGTTTCTTGTATTTGTTCATCGGAAAATTTCGTATCATGAGTTTTATTCACAACTTTTTTAATTACAGCAACTATTTCTGAAGACAGTAAAACTTTGGAGATGGAAGCGGGAGTGAGTGCAAGACATTTTTTCCATAACAGGTCAAGTCCTTTTTTAATTACAGATTCTTTATTGATGTATTGGAGTAACTCAACGGATTTCTTTAAAGATGCTGAGTCAGAAATATCCACTGAAAAAACTTTTGTGTGACTGATTGGTTTTGCGAAGATTATCCTGTAAAAATCAAAATGCTTTCCATTAGTCAGCAATGCCCATTCAACGCCTTCATTGGCTCCGTAATTTATTGCTTGCCTTAAGTGATTCTCGCTGAGTTTTAATGAGAAAGCCTTTACCTCAACCAAAAAGTGGCGTTTCCCCGCAATCTGGATCATATAATCTGCATAAGTGCCTTTAATCATGTATTCTGTGCGAACTTCTTCTAATGCAGCAAACCCAAGTACATCAGTCAGAAAATGATTGATCATAATTCTGGTTCCGCTTTCATCAAGTTCTGTAATCGAGCCGTTAAGGAAACGTTTGTGGTAAGCTTTCAGGTTCTCTGACAGCTTTTGCAGTTTTGCATCAGTAAGCATTGTAGTTTGTTTGGTTTGTATTACTAAAATAACGGAACATATTTTAAAAAATCATTGCGGGTTTTACGCAATTTTAGATTTTCCGTACATTAGCATGAAGTCAAATTCCGATTATAGCTTGGCAGGTAGGTCAAATGGTTCCTTGAAACCTTAACTTTCAACACTTCCAAAATCGCTCAAAAACCCGTAATTTCGCACCTCATTTTTAACAGCTTTACGCTTACATGAAGAACATCCGCAATTTTTGCATTATCGCCCATATCGACCACGGAAAGAGTACGTTGGCAGACAGGCTTTTGCAAACAACCAATACGATCAGTGAAAGAGATATGCAGGCGCAGGTGCTTGATGATATGGATCTGGAGAGGGAAAAGGGGATCACGATCAAAAGTCATGCGATACAGATCGATTACCCGTTTAAAGGAGAGAAATATACCCTGAACCTGATAGATACCCCCGGCCACGTGGATTTCAGCTACGAAGTGAGTCGTGCCCTCGCCGCCTGCGAAGGCGCATTGCTGCTGGTAGATGCCACACAGGGCATACAGGCGCAAACGATCAGCAACCTTTACCTGGCGATAGACAATAACCTGGAGATCATCCCGGTGATCAACAAAATTGATATGGACGGCGCTATGATCCCCGAAGTAACGGATCAGATCGTGGAGTTGTTGGGCTGTAAAGCAGAAGATATTCTATTGGCCAGCGGCAAGAGCGGAATAGGAATAGATGAAATATTGGCTGCCATCATCGAACGCATTCCTGCACCAAAGGGTGATCCGAACGCACCGCTGCAGGCATTGATCTTCGACAGTGTGTTCAACAGCTTCCGCGGGATCATCGTTTATTACCGGATATTCAGTGGTAGTCTGCACAAAGGCGAAAGGGTAAAATTCTTCAGCACGGATAATACCTATCATGCGGATGAGATCGGTACCCTTAAAATGGGTATGGAACAGAAACAACGGGTAGAGTGCGGCGATGTGGGTTATATCATCACGGGGATCAAGAATGCGAAAGAAGTAAAAGTGGGGGATACGCTTACGAGCGTGCTTAACCCTACCACGGAAAGAATAGACGGTTTTGAAGACGTGAAGCCGATGGTATTTGCGGGGATCTTCCCGGTAGAGACCGACGCTTTTGAAGAGTTGCGGGATTGTATGGAGAAGCTGCAGTTGAATGACGCCTCGCTCACATTCGAGCTGGAGACCTCACAGGCATTGGGCTTTGGGTTCCGTTGCGGCTTCCTCGGGTTGCTGCACATGGAGATCATCCAGGAACGCTTGGAAAGGGAGTTCAACCAAACGGTGATCACCACGGTGCCCAACGTGAGCTTCATCGCTTACACGCAAAAGGGCGAGAAAATAGACGTACATAATCCGTCGCTCATGCCTGATCCTACCCGTACGGAACGGATCGAGGAGCCGTTCATTAAAGCACAGATCATCACCAAGCAGGAATATATCGGGAACATCATGACGCTTTGCATCGGCAAACGCGGCATGCTCATCCACCAGGGATACCTTACGCAGGACAGGGTGGAGCTGACTTTTGAAATGCCGCTTACGGAGATCGTATTTGATTTTTATGATAAATTAAAATCGCAGACACGCGGTTATGCGAGCTTCGATTATCACCCGATCGGTTTCCGTAAATCGGATATCGTGCGGATGGATATTTTATTGAACGGTGAGAAAGTGGATGCGCTGAGTGCGTTGATCCACCGGCAGCGTGCGGAGGATTTCGGCCGCAGACTTTGTGAGAAATTAAAAGAATTATTGAACAAGCAACAGTTCCAGATAGCGATACAAGCGGCGATAGGTGCGAAAGTGATCGCCCGTGAGAATATCAGTGCGATGCGGAAGGATGTAACGGCTAAGTGTTATGGTGGTGATATTTCGCGGAAGCGTAAATTGTTGGAGAAGCAGAAGGAGGGGAAGAAAAGGATGAAGCAGATTGGGAATGTTGAGGTGCCGCAGGAAGCGTTTTTGGCTGTTTTGAAATTGAACGATTAAGAACAGGAACCACAGCGTTACACAGAGGTTTTTCACAGCATTGCACAGCGTTTTTATCAATTGAATCTTTACTTCGTGTAACTCTGTGCAAACAACTTCTTTAACGCTGTGGTAAAAAAATAAGATCGCTTCGCGATGAGGATAGATTCGCGGATGACGCGGATTGAGCGGACGGAGGACAGATCTTATCGGCGGGGTATTGACCCCTCTATCTCCCCTGAAGGGGAGGAAACCTGCGGGATTGAAACGAAGACCATTGTGAAGATAAGCTAAAAGAATTGCAAATAATTAGAGACGTGCTCCCTCCCTTCAGGGAGGGTTGGGGTGGGTAGCGCCGCAGGCAAACCTTGTTCTCCTTTACTCCTTGTTCTCTTAGCCTAAGATCCTTTTTCCCTTATTTTCTTTTTTACACTTTTAGCAGCGCCGCAGGCACTAATAAATGAACACGCCACAGGCATTTTAATTGAACACGCCACAGGCATTTTAATTGAACACACCACAGGCATTTTAATTGAACACGCCACAGGCATTTTAATTGAACACGCCACAGGCATTTTAATTGAACACGCCACAGGCATTTTAATTGAACACGCCACAGGCATTTTAATTGAACACGCCACAGGCAGTGTTCTTACATTTGAATATGAAATTTTTTCCCGAGTCGGCACTGACTCAATTAGAGTTTGATAAAATAAAAGACCTTTTATCGGCACACTGCAGGACTGAATACGCCAAACAGAAAGCAGAAAAACTCCGCATACATACAAAGATCGAATTCATTGAAACCGAATTGCAACAAGCAAATGAATTCAGGATCATTATCGATAGCGGCGGACATTTCCCCAACGACTTTACGGTAAATATTTCCCGTGAATTAAAACTATTGGGTATTCCCGGTGCGGCGCTTACTGGTGATCAATTTATGTTGATCAGAAGATTGACGGAGAACACCAACAGTATCTTTCGTTGGTTTACCGATGATGCAAGAGCGGCGTTTACCAGCCTGGTAAAAGTGATCGAAAACAATTACTACGAAAAGAATATCAAGATACAGATAGATGAAGTGCTGGATGAGACAGGAGCGGTGAAAGATAACGCCAGTGAGGCTTTGGCGGAGATCCGCATGAAACTGTACCGCAAGCGGAATGAACTGCGCAGGGTATTCGACCGACTCATTTCCAAACTAAACAAACAGGGTTACCTCGCCGATATTGAAGAGAGTTTTATGAACGGCAGACGCGTGCTGGCCGTGATGGCGGAACAGAAGCGCATGGTGAAGGGTGTGCTGCACAGTGAAAGTGACAGCAGAAAGACAAGTTTCATTGAACCGGAAGAAACGCACGAACTCAACAATGAGATCTTCTCTTTGGAATATGATGAAACAAAAGAAGTGTATCGCATTGTGCGCATGCTTACGCAGCAACTCAATGTGTACGCACCTTTATTGATGTCGTATTTTGATATCGCGGGAGAATATGATTTTATCCGTGCGAAAGGTAAGCTGGGAGCGGAAATGAACGGTGTGTATCCGCAGTTGAAAGACAAGGCGCATATTCATCTGATCAAAGCGTATCACCCGTTGTTGTTTTTGTTTAACAAGGCAAACGGCAAACAGACCTTCCCGACGGATATTTTACTGAATGATGAGCACAGCATACTCGTGATCAGCGGACCGAATGCCGGCGGTAAAACGGTGACGATGAAAACCGTTGGCTTGTTGCAGGTGATGATGCAGAGTGGTCTGCTCGTGCCGGCGAGTCCGGACAGTACAATGGGAATTTTCAAACAGATCTTAATTCATATCGGAGATACGCAAAGTATCGAGTTTGAATTGAGCACGTACTCTTCGCACCTGAAGAATATGAAGCACTTCATTGAAAATGCGAACGGTAAAACGTTATTCTTCATTGATGAATTGGGCAGCGGCTCAGATCCCAACCTGGGCGGGGCTTTTGCGGAAGTGATCATGGAGGAGTTGGCCTATAAGCATGCGTTTGGTATCGTGACAACGCATTACCTGAACCTGAAAGTGATGGCGAATAAAGTGAAGGGGATCATCAACGGTGCGATGCAGTTTGACGAAGAGAAGTTATTGCCGTTGTACAAATTGCAGATCGGTAAGCCGGGGAGTTCTTATACTTTTTCAATTGCGGAACGGATCGGATTGGATAAAAAATTAATTACCCGTGCGCGGAAGTTGGTGGATGAAGATCAGTTTCGATTAGATAAATTATTGAACAGCACGGAGCAGGATATGCAAAAGCTGGAAGCGGAAAAGCATACGCTGAATAAATTGATGAAGGAAAATGCGGAGATGAAGAAGGAGATGCAGCGGGTGATGAATAAAGAACTGCACAAACAGGAAGTGGAGAAATTGCAGGAGCAGAATAAGATCAACGCGGATAAGATCGATTACATGAAGGATATGGAGCGCAGGCTTAAAGCGATGGTGATCGAGTGGCGCAAGGCGGAGGATAAGGATTCGGTGGTGAAGATGATCTCGGCGTTGTTGTTCAATCAAAAAGAAAAATTGCAGAAGGAAAAGCATGCGAAGAAATTGAATGAGAAGTTTGTGGCGGTGGAGGGTGATATTAAAATAGGGGATAAGGTGCAGATGCGGCAGAACCGGCAGGTGGGGATCGTGAAGGAGATAAAGGGGAAGAAGGCGGTGCTGCAGGTGGGGGTTATTCCGATAACGGTGGCGATGGAGGATTTGAGTTTGGTGAAGGACAAGGAATAATTTTTTTTAGATAAGGGTTCCGACAAGATAGGGTTCCCGCAAAGGGACGAAGGGACGAAGGATACAAAGGAAATGCAGTTTGCAATTGCTGAGCTTAATTTGTATTCTTTGTTCCTTTTTTATTTTACATAGGGTTCCGACAGAATAGGGTTCCCGCAATATAGGGTTCCAACAATATAGGGTTCCCGCAAAGGGACGAAGGGACAAAGGTTACGAAGGAAATGCAGTTCGCAATTGCTGAGCTTAATTTGTATTCTTTGTTCCTTTTTATTTTAGATAGGGTTCCGACAGAATAGGGTTCCCGCAATATAGGGTTCCGACAATATAGGGTTCCCGCAAAGGGACGAAGGGACAAAGGTTACGAAGGAAATGCAGTTCATGCAATTTGTTCCTTCGTGTAGTTTCGGAAAAACAACGCAGCCCTGCTTCACATGCCTTCCATTGTTTCCTTTGTCCCTTCGTCCCTTTGCGGGAACCCCTCGGCGTGCCTTTCGTTGTTTCCTTCGTCCCTTTGCGGGAACCCCCGGCGTGCCTTCGCGTGCCTTCGCATGCCATCCACCGAATGAAACCTTTAACATCTATCTAAGTCACTCATTTACACCACTAATAACATTTAATTTTCATAATTAAAATGTAAGGTGAACCCATCCCCGAACACACACATTAAACATCGCTATCAGCCGTTCGTCTGTACAACAACAGCAACCTGATAAAATCCTTTAACCGGTTTTTTCGCAACAACATTTTTTTAACCGGAAAAGTATTTATGATGAAGAAAATTTCTACTAACTATGTGAAAGAACTTCGCGATTGTGTGACCGCCGTCATTGTAAACACAGCAGACGGCGAAATTATCCTGGCAAACGAGCAGGCGTGTGCGCTGCTGGGTTACACAGAGCGGCAGA
Organism: Ferruginibacter sp.; assembly: GCA_965247855.1. Lineage (GTDB taxonomy): Bacteria > Bacteroidota > Bacteroidia > Chitinophagales > Chitinophagaceae > Ferruginibacter. The sequence continues at coordinate 456,651 of CBDFHZ010000003.1, read as the reverse complement.
TGCGCCGCATCCCCATCGCCAAATTGGTAAACGATTTTGAATGTGAAGACAAAAGCGTGGCAGACAGTTCCCGCTGCGAGACCGGTTCACTCACCGGCATTAAAAAAGACGGAACAACCATCCCCATGCATTTTTTCTCCGTGCCGTTTACGGGTAACGACGGCTCCGAACTGCGCGGACTTACGCTCGTTCCGCTCGGAGATAAGCCGGTGTTTAAAAATGCATCGTTCATCAACCCGTCCGGTAAGATCACGAAAGCGTCAACGATCGCAAATGCGGTGTTGCGTGCACGGCAAACAGAACGGGAAGAGATCGGCAGAGAACTTCACGATAACGTGAACCAGATCCTTGCAAGTGCCGGGCTTTATTTAGGCATCGTAAAGAAGGAGTCCGGCGACCGTAACAAACACCTTGAACATGCGGATAACCTGCTGAAGACTGCGATCGATGAATTGCGCGGCATCTCTCATTCACTGATCAGACCAAGTTTACAGAAAGAAGAATTTCTGAAAGCGCTGGAAGATATCATCAATACTACTTCCACGGGAACTGCATTAAGTATTGATAAAGAGGTGACCGGTTTTGAAACGAAGAAGGTGTCTGAAAAACTCTGGCTCACGGTGTTCCGTATCATCCAGGAACAATTCAGCAATATCATCAAATATGCCGGTGCGGATAAGGTATCCGTAAAACTGGCTCACGAAAAACAGGCGTTGCTGTTGAGCATCACCGACAATGGAAAAGGCTTCGACCCGCGACAACAGGCAGCCGGGATCGGCTTGATGAATATCAACTCGCGTGCAACTTCCAATAACGGTTATGCGGTGATCAATTCTTCGCCCGGCAACGGCTGTGAGTTGAAAGTAATGTTCCGGCTGAGGTGAGCTGAACAGCGATCGTTAAAGACGGATCCGGCGATCGTATGGAACCGAACAATTTCAAAGAAACAATTAAATAATTACGATGCAGGCCTTGCTTACTTCTGAACCTGCATTCCTGTGAATGCCAGATCCTGATCCTTTGAAAGAACCACCGTTCGTGCCCGCGCTGATCCGCAAATAAAGTAAGGGTGAATATTGTAAAATGATGCTTAAGCATTGCGATGATCTGTTCGGATCACTGCGACAGGCTGTATTAAACCAAATCAATTATTAATGCATGTATCATTTTCAAAAAAAGATTTCAAATCGTTTTGAAATTAAAAATTCAACCCTTACTTTTGCCGCGGAGAGCTGGCAGAGTGGTCGATTGCGGCAGTCTTGAAAACTGTTGACTGTTACAGGTCCTGGGGTTCGAATCCCTAGCTCTCCGCATTAAGAAGCCCGCAATTTGCGGGTTTTTTGTTTTGTAGAAAGGCATAGATGGGTTCCCATAAATGGGGTCCCACAAATTAGGGTTCCCACAAAGGGACGAAGGGACAGAGGGGACAAAGTAAATGCAGTCAATAATGTCGGTTGCCTTTCTTCGTTTACTTTGTCCCTTCGTTCCTTTGTGGGAACCCTTCCTGCACATTTCCTTGTCGCCTGACTTACGCCGGGCAGGCTTTATGGGAACGCTTCCCGGCTGAAAATTCTCAAAACGTATTTATCAACCGCTTTATTCCGTCTTTTAAATGTACCGTGTTGAAATTGATGAGCAGCCCGAGTTTTGTGTCTGATAATTTGAGATAGGTTTGCACTTGCTTTAAATGGATGTCAGAAATTGCATCTACTGATTTCAATTCTACGATCAGTTTATTTTCAATGATGACGTCGGCACGGAAGCCGATGTTCATTTTTAATTCCTCGTATACAAGTGGTATTGGTTTTTGTCTTTCGAAGGAGAGTTGGTGTTTGATGAGCTCGTAGGAGAAGATCTCTTCGTAGACACTTTCGTAGAGGCCGGGGCCGTACAGGCTGTGAATTTTGAAACAGATATTTAATGCTGTTTTTGCAAGTTCGTTTTCCTGATCGATGGAAATGTAGGGTTTCATTAGTTATGATGTTGAGTGAGGGTTTGGAGGTTGAAATTACATTACAATGGAATTGTAGGGCGAGTAAAATCAACGGTATTATGAGAGGTTTTTCGCATAAGGGGGAGGGGAAAAGAATAGACGCAGAAGGGCTTCCGCAAAGGGGGCGAAGGGAAGGCGTGCGAGGGGCTCCCGCAAAAGGGGCGAAGGGAAGGCGTGCGAGGGGTTCCCACAAAGGGGCGAAGGGACGAAGGAAACAAAGGGAAGGCATGCGAGGGCTTCCACCGAGGGGTGAAGGGAACGAAGGGAAGCGTGCGAGGGCTCCCGCAAAGGGGCGAAGGGACGAAGGGAACGAAGGGAAGACATGCGAGGGCTCCCGCAAAGGGGCGAAGGGACGAAGGGAACAAAGGGAAGACATGCAAGGGGCTCCCGCAAAGAGGAGGAGGAATCACATGGATGGAGAATACAAACCATGCCTGTTCCGGACCGGGCAGTCTTTGTAGTAACACGGCACCGGGAAACTTTTTTAAACAGTATTTCGACTCACCGGCAATATCACGTTAAAAACAGCACCATTATTCAATTCGGCGGAAGCAGATATATGCCCGCGGTGATTATCCACTATTTTTTTTGCCATGGAAAGTCCGATGCCGGTGCCTGCATATTCATCTTTGCCGTGAAGTCGTTGAAAGATCTCAAAGATCTTCTGCGCGTATTTGGGATTAAAACCGATTCCGTTGTCCGATACCTCAATATTGCAATACGCCATTTTTTCGTCAAGTTGCAAGGCCTCTTTCTCAGCGGCAGTCAACATGCTGCAACCTATATTAATAAGTGCGGGTGTATCCTGCTTCGCAAATTTTAATGCATTTCCAATGAGGTTAAAAAAGAGCTGATTCATTTGCAAAGGAACAGCTGTAATAACCGGAAGATCAGCAATTTGAAAAACGGCATTTTTTTGCCTGATCAATAATTCATAATCTGTTTTGATCTCATTGATCAATTTGTTCAGATCAACCGGCAGAAATGTGCCGGCGTCTGCTACCACACGGGAGAATTCCAACAGATCTTTGATGAGCACAGACATGCGGCTTGCCGCATTGCTGATCTTTCCGAGATACATCGTGCCTTCTTCCGAGATTTCACCGGCTGTTCTCTCCAGCATCTCGGAAAAGATCTTTATTTTTCGCAACGGTTCCTGCAGGTCATGGCTCGCTACATATACAAATTGTTCCAGGTTGCCGTTTACGCTTTGCAGGTCGTCATTGGCTTTTTCAAGTGCCGCGGTTTTCTCGTTGATCTTTTTTTGCAACTCTGCCTCCGTGAGCCAGTGTGACGTGATATCGTGTGTGATGCCGGACATTAACACCGGCGTTCTTTCCTCATTAAAGAAGATCTTGCCGAGCGAATGCAATCGCTTTAGTTCATTTGTAGTATGATTGATCATACTGTATTCCATATCAATGATCCCGTCGGAATCCGGCTGCATGGCAGCGGCAATTTTATCGAGCACGATATCCCTGTCAGGAGAATTTTGCAATACCGCACCCGGGGAGCTGTCTGCTTCGTCAGGAAGACCACGCCATTCCGCGAGCCTCGCGTTTACTTCCATAGTGCCGGTAACCAGGTTGCGTTCCCAGGTGCCGAGGTTAGCCACTTCGATGGCACTCCGCAGCTTTTGTTCGGTATATTGTAATTGCTGTTTTGCATTTACCTGGTACGTTACATCTACGGCCATATTGAGTATGGCATACACTTTTCCGTTGCTGTCGAGTAAAGGTTTGTAAGAAAAATTAAACCAAAAAGCCTGCAGCACACCATCGATCTGCAGCATACATTTTTGTTCATCGGAATGGTACATTTTTCCGGACGTGAACACATCGTCCAGGATCTTTAAGAAAGGCTGGCCTTCGAGTTCGGGCAATGCATCGGCGAGTGTTTTTCCGAGCACACTCTGCTCTTTGCCCCATACAGCGATCATTTTTTCATTTGCCATTTTGATGCGAAGTTCCCTACCTTCATACAGCGCAGTAGCCACCGTTGCGTTTGTAATGATCGTTTCTAACTCTTCTTTTGCCTGCTCGGTATTTTTTTGCGACTGTACGAGGTCGCTGATATCTGAGGCATGAATAAAAATTCCGGTAACGATATTGTCTTTTTTTACAGGATGATAGATCACATTAAAATACCTTTCTTCCAACACTCCGTTTCCTTTCATGTCAATATCTGCACGAAGCTTCATGATCTTGTGGTCTTCTCCGGTGCGGAACACTTTATCCATGATCTCATAAATACCTTGTCCTTCAAATTCGGGAAACACTTCTTTCATGCTTTTGCCGATCACCGCTGATGTTCGTTGCACGGAAGAAAGGTAGAAACCGTTTGCGTAACGGAAGATATGTTCCGGCCCTTCCACAATGGCTATGAGTGCAGGCACGTTATTGAAGAGTTCGGCCAACGTTTTAATGTTGCTGCTTTCCGTAAAATTCATACCTCTTACAATTTTAATGTTTCAGCAAATCTTTGTGATCCGGTAACTGTTGCCGTTCATCGTAATGCTGTCATTCTCCGCGCTACCTGATAATTGTTGACCCATCGGCGAAGCAGCAGATATGGCCACAACGGCAAGTTCTTCCGCAACAAGTTTGCCAAGGCCTACGCAAATATAAAACACGCCTTTGTCTGTTTCCACAACGCTGCCGGGGCCGGCCTTTTTGTGTACAGTGGCAGGGTCAATACTTTCAGCGATCGCACGCATCCGCATTTGGTCCTGTAATTGCCTGTTGATATTATCCTGTTCTATTTGCAGCATCGCCAAGGCGGTTTCATATTTATCTCCCGCAGTACTTTTTGTTTCGTTTGCCGCGCCGGATCTGAGGTCTGCAATATTTTCCTGTAGCCGATGTATCTTTTCGGCGATTGTTTGCAGAAGGGCGGCGTGTAATTTTTCTTTCAGGGTCATGTGGCTCAATTGCTTGTACGCGTGATCAAAATTAGCAGATAAAGTGCGGAAATTAAAAAGGGTTCCCGGCGGGTGCAGCAACTATTTTCGGAAGCCCTGAGTTGTTGAATAAATCTTACGCGACGGCAAACGGTTGAGCTATCGGAAAATAAAACAGCCGGGCACTGATCACCCGGCTGAATAGTCTTGAGCAATTGTGAGATGCATTTTTTTCTTTCTGCAGCAGCATGCCGATGTTTGTTTTCATTGCAGCGCCGCAGGCAGCTTATTCTGCTGAGTGGTCAATTGTAGGTCTTGATATCCGCGACTTGTTTAGGATCAAATTTTTTGGGCAGGGATGATCTTCCGATGATGAGTTCGGGAGATAAAACTCTTTTTTCAAATTGGGTTACCGGCCGTTTGTTCTCTATTAACTGGAGTAATAATTCAGTTGCGGCACGGCCCATTTCCATGGCCGGCTGGCGAACAACTGTAAGAGAAGGATTCAACAATTCAGCAATATCCGAGTTGGAAAACCCCGCCAGTGCAATATCATCGGGAACTTTTACACCGCGACGCATAAGTGTTTTAAGACAACCCGTACTCAGCTTATCACTTGTAGTAATGATGGCATCAGGTTTTTGTTTCAGGGTAAATAATTTGTTAACAGCATCTTCAATCTCTTCAAAAACCATCCCGCCGTAAAAACAATGTTTCACACAAGCCGGGTTGAATTTGTGGCCGTAAGCAGCGAGCGCTTCTTTGTAACCTGCGAGTCTTTCCGCCGTGATAGACAGGAACTCTGAATTAGCGATCGCTGCAATTCTTTTGTAACCCTGTTGTATGAGGTGTTCCGTGGCTTCGTAAGCGCCTTTAAAATTATCAACGACCACTTTATGCGTTTCAATTTCGTCTGAAACGCGATCAAACAAAACGATAGGCAAACCTTTTTTGTGCAGCGATAAAAGCTGACTGATATCATTTGTTTCTGTAGATAAGGAGACCAATAAACCATCAACGGATCGGGAAGAAAGGGAATGCAGATCCATGATCTCACGCTCGTAGGATTCGTGGCTCTGCGTGATCATTACGTTATAGCCTTTGTCGTAAGCTACAGATTCGATGCCGTTGATCACCTGCGAAAAAAAACTGTTAGCGATCTCGCACACGACAACGCCGATAGAACGGCTGCGTTTTTCTTTCAGACTTAAAGCAATGGGGTTGGGGCGGTAATTCAATTTTTCCGCGCATTCCAATACTAACTGTTTGGTTTCCGGACTGATCTCGTAGCTGTCCCGCAATGCGCGGGAGACGGTGGAAGTGGAAATGCCCAGGGCTTTTGCGATGTCCTTTATTGTGACCGCTTCAAATTTCATGTAAGTGAGATTGTAGTATTTGTCATTTGTGAGATGGTTATAAAGTTAAGGATTTTGGCGGAAGGGTGATTCAACACAAAGAACACGAAGTGATACATTAAAATCACGGCTTTGTGCACTTTGTGTTTCCCTCCGTGAACTTTGTGTTTCCCTCAAAAAAGTTTAAAAAAAGTATATCGACTACAAGCACTTTCCGCAACACAAAGATGATATCGTTCTCGGGAACGTTTGCGTAAAAAAATAGAATGAATTTAATGTTACTCTTGAGTTAAATAATTAGAATTGAATAAGAATTGAGCTAAAAACGACTGTTATCACAAGCATTTTTTCTAATTATTAAATTACCAAACACTGCACAATGAGTAAAAAACTACTATTTCTCACTTCGTTCATTTTGTTTGCGATGTTATCTTTTGCGCAAACAAGAACCGCAAAAGGAAACATCCTTGACGAAGGCGGCAAACCTGTACAAGGCGTGAGCGTTATCCAAAAAGGGTCTAAGACAGGCACACAAACCGACAAAGACGGTAATTTCTCTTTGCCGGTAACCGGAACAGGAAATGTTACCATCAACTTCTCATCAGTTGGTTTTGTAAAGCAAACCGAAACATTTAGCGGTGCTAATATGTCTGTAAAATTAGTTCGTGCTGATCTTACCCAGGATGAGGTGGTTGTGGTGGGTTACTCATCTGTAAAGAAAAAGGAACTTACAGCTTCGGTTTCTTCAATTAACTCAAAGGACCTAAAAGACAATCCCACCAACTCTGCTGCGGAAGCCCTTGCGGGCAAACTGGCGGGTGTGCAGGTAACTGTTTCTGAAGGTGCTCCCGGCGCTGATGTGGACCTTTTCGTTAGGGGACGAAACTCTATCACACAAAGCGGTGCACCCTTATATATCGTTGACGGTATCCAGTTGGATAATGCACTTTCTGTGCTTTCTCCGCAGGATATCGAAAATATCACTGTCTTGAAAGATGCAGCGTCCACAGCAATTTATGGTGCAAGAGGTTCTAACGGTGTTGTGCTGATCACAACTAAAGGTGGCAGAAATACCGGTGGTAAAACTACTGTAACCTATAATGCTTTTTATGGTATCAGCAAGTTGCCGCAGGAACTGGAATTTCAGGATCCGTATAATTTCGTTTTATGGGCCTACGAACGTGCTAAATACACCTTAAATCCGACTGATACAGCTGTTGCAGCGCAATACGTCGGAAGAATGAGTAACTATGATACAATTAAAAATTATCAGAACTATCCGGGTACAATTGACTGGCAAGACAGAGTACTTGGCAGAAATGCAAGACAATCAACGCAGAACCTGGCGGTGAATGGCGGTACAGCGGCAACTCAATATAATTTAAGCACCACCTGGAACAAACAGGAAGGTTTATTGGAAGGGTCAAATTATGACAGAAAGCTTGCAAGTTTTCGCTTTGATCATAAAGCCGGTAATGCTCTAAAAGTGGGATTTAATGTGCGCTACAATATTCAGTCTGTAGACGGTGCAGGTACCTCAGATGCAGCAGGTGCGGGTACCAGCAGGTTAAGATCTTACACAAGGTATCGACCGTTTCTGCTTGCGGGTCAGGCAGAAGATTCATACGATGCAACGCTTGACGGCCGTAACCCCGGTAACGGTTTAAGAGAGATCAATCCATTGCAACAATTGGCATCGGAGTACCGGAATCGTACAACCACTGCATATAATTACAGTGGATATGCAAATTTGCAGATCACAAAAAATATTTCTTTTCGCAGTACATTTGGATACGATGTGAACAGGCAGAATCTGAAAGGGTATGATGATACGCTCACTTCTACTTCAAGAAGTTTTAGTAAACTTCCTATTGCCACTATCGCAAACAATGACAGGTATACGATCAACAATTCCAACGTTGTTACATACGCCAAAAACAACCTGTTTAAAACAAAGCATTCAGTAAATGTTTTTTTGGGCCAGGAAATTTATCAGACCAAGAATAATTTAAATTCTCAGGAAGTGCGTTATTTCCCTGTTGGGGTAAAGCCTGATATTGCCTTTAATAATTTGGGGCTTGCTTCTCCGCCTGCGGGAGTTGCACAACCGAAGCCAACTTCGTCAGAGGTAACGACCAGACAATTATCTTTCTTCTCAAGTTTGAAATACGATTATAATAAAAAATATTTTGTAACATTTAATTTTCGGGCAGACGGTTCCTCTTTATTCGGCCCTGATTATTCCAGCACAATTCCGTTAACGGATTCTACCAACAGGAAATGGGGTTATTTCCCTTCTGTGGCTTTGGCTTGGAGAATTTCTCAGGAAAAATTCATGCAACAATTTAAATTCATCAGCGATGCAAAAATCAGGCTGAGCATTGGTCAGGCGGGTAACAACCGTATCAATCCTTATGGATTTACGACAGGTTACCTTACGCCGCCATTAGGTGGTTATGGTTTGAGCGATGCCCTTGCTTATACGCTTGTAACACCTTCACGCTTAGGAAACGCCGTCATCAATTGGGAAACATTAGAATCCAAGAACGTAGGTTTGGATCTCGATTTCTTAAAAGGAAGAATAACCTTTACTGCAGACTTTTATTCGAATGTTACAAAGGATTTGTTGATTGAAAATAAATTCCCTGCTACATCAGGTTATAGCACGCAATATCAGAATGTTGGTTCGGTAAGAAATATAGGAACGGAACTACAGGTGAACGCAACGGTATTACGCAAAAAGGATTTTACCTGGAGTGTGAATGCAAACGTCGCATTCAATAAAAATAAAATTCTCAGTTTGGGTTCTAACCAACAATTTACCGCAAGTTCCGGCTGGTTTAACACAGGAAATCCAGATGATTATATATTAAAGGTAGGAGGTCAGGTAGGAACTATGTATGGTCTGATTAATGATGGATTTTATGGTGTAGGAGATTTTGATGCTACTCCTTATGCTTTAGGCCCGGTTACCGATCCTCAACTAAACACACAATACAAATTAAAAGCAGGGATTGCAGTACCTGATGCTTCTGTAACAGGTGGTGAACTGGCAGCACCCGGAATTATGAAATTTCGGGACATCAACGGAGATGGTAAGATCACTTTGGATGACAGGATTGCTATAGGTAATGCATTACCAAAATATACCGGTGGATTCAATCAAAACTTTGCATACAAGAACTTTGATGTGTCTGTTTTTACTAATTTCTCTGTCGGAAATGACATATATAATGCTAATAAGCTGGAATTTTCCAATGCCTATGGTGTTGATGCAAACATGCTCGCTATCATGAATGGTCGTTGGAGAGTAATTGATGGTTCCGGTAATTCTATTCAGAGGGTTTATACACCGGCACCAATCGGTGGTGTGAACCAACCGCCGATCGTTATCGGCGTTGACCCTGCAACACTTTCTTCTGTAAATGCAGGGGCCAAGATATGGCAACCTTCGCGTACTACGTCCGGCTTCAATCCAATGTCTTATGCTGTGGAAGATGGTTCATTTTTACGGATAAATAATATTACGTTAGGGTATACGCTTCCGAAAAAATTGATTTCAAAAGCTAAGATGACCTCATTCCGTGTATACGCAACCATCAATAACGTGGCGACACTTACGGGCTACTCCGGCTATGATCCTGATGTAAACACTAAACGCAGCAACGCACTTACACCGGGTGTAGATTACGCAGGGTATCCGAGAAGCAGAACGTTTATTGCAGGTCTCAACGTATCATTTTAATTTACTAAAAACACAGAATCATGAATAAAATTAAAAGTTTAAAACGCATGTCGGTCGTGTTGCTGCTCACAGTTGCACTACTGCCCGTTTCATGCAAGAAGTATCTCTCTCCTTCACCTGAATCCACTTTTGATCCCGGGTTTGTCTTCGGAAATGTACCTAATGCAATGGCTGCCGTGAACGGCGCATATTTCTCCATGGCCGGCGATTTCGGTTATGGCATCAGGGTGAGTTACTACTATGCGCACGATGATGATATTATTATGGGCGGCGGATCGGCGCTTGATCAACTCAGGCACCAGGAAGCGCATTACACGCTTGCGGCAAATAACACCGACATTGTAAGTACATTCAATCAGTTCTATTCAGGAATTGAAAAGGCTAACAACTGTATCTACTACATTCCTAAAATGACGCAATACAGCGAAACGGGAACGAGTTCAGATAATCTTCAACTGAGAAGAATGCTGGGTGAAGCTTTAACAATCAGGGCGCAGTATTATTTTGAGCTCACCCGTCTGTTCGGTGACGTTCCATCACCTTGGGTACCTTCTGCATTTGCTGCACCGGGAGCCTTATTTCCACACAAAGAAACGAGAATCAATATCTATACCCGTCTCCTTGCTGACCTTGCTCAGGCAAAAGCTTTGATGCCGTGGAGAACTGACGTAACGCAGGACGAGCGTTTCACAAAAGGCTCTGCAATGGCGCTTCGTGCGAAGATCGCTTTGTTTGCAGGTGGTTATGCATTACAACAAAACGGTCAAATGACAAGACCGACAAATTATCTTGATTATTACGCTATTACAAAAGCAGAATGTACGGAGTTGATGGCAAACAGACCTCAGCACAATCTCGCAGCTACCTACAAAGGTCTTTTCAAAGATGTGATCGATGCGCATAAAGCAATGGATCCCGCAGGAGAATTAGTAATGCAGGTAGCAATGGCTGCAGGTACAAACTCTGACAGTAAGATCGGTTTGCAGAACGGTACGAGGATCAACGGTGTTGGTGGCGCATTAGGTAATGTACTACCAACTTATTTTTATCAATTTGATTCTACAGATTTGAGAAGAGACGTAAACGTAGTTCCTTTTGAGGTAGTACGTGACGTATTTGGTCGCGGTCACGCAAGCAACAGTATCTATGACGGTAAGTTCCGCAGAGACTGGGTTTCAAGTCCTGCTTTCTATTTCAGCAACGGTGTTTCTGCAGGTGTAAGTACTACTCCCGCTTCGAACGCAGCGTTGCAAAACATGCAGTTGAACTGGCCGCTGATACGCTTCGCAGATGTATTGTTGATGTTTGCGGAAGTGGATAATGAAATAAGCGGAGCACCTACTCAGGCGGCTAAAGATGCGTTCACAGAAGTAAGCAAAAGAGGTCATGGTGGTGTAGCTTCGCTTGTACCAACTATACCTGCAGATAAAGCCGGCTTCTTCCAATTGCTCGTTAGAGAAAGAATGCTTGAATTCGGCGGTGAAGGTATCCGCAAATGGGATCTGGTAAGATGGAACCTGTTGGGTACGGCATTAACTGAAGCAAAAGCAAACCTTACAAAATTTGCAACGGGTGTGGCAATGTTACCGCCTTCATACATGGCGCCGCCACCGGCATATTCTTTAACGAATACATTACCTACGTTCATGTATTATTATCAAAATGCATTGGCTGAGAATAACCAGATCTGGGCCACTTCATTTTATAAACCAACTCCTGCAACTGCAGCATTGCCGCTTGATGTAACCAACAACAACGCGGTGTTTACAACAGCAAACAGGGTTGCATGGTGGACGAACCCTAACGTAAATACTACGTATGTAAATTATTACGGTTTTGGATACACAGTCGGTAAAAGCGAACTGTATCCTATACCTCAGGCTGCTATAGATGCAAACGTTAATATCAAGCCTCAAAATAACGGGTATTAAGTTTAGTGAGATAAACAAACCTTGGGGCCGCTTTTTTAGCGGCCCTTTTTTATTCGTAAATTCAGCGTTCAAACAACGGGAATGAAAAAGATCAATACAGCAATATGTTCGTTCGGTATGAGCGGACAGATTTTTCACGCACCGTTCATTGATGCGCATCCCGGCTTTAATTTATACGGTGTGTGGGAACGCTCGGTAAAAAAAGCCACGGGAAAATATCCGGGCATCATTTCATTTGACAGTCTCGATCAAATGCTTGCCGACAGCAATGTTGAGCTGGTGATTGTGAATACGCCGGTAAACACGCACTTTGAATATGCGAAAAAAGCATTGGAAGCCGGCAAACATATTCTCGTTGAAAAAGCATTTACGGTTACTGCTGCCGAAGCAGCAGCATTAGTAAAGCTTGCAGCTGAAAAGAAATTAAAACTTTGTGTATTTCAAAACCGCCGCTGGGACAGTGATCTCAAAACCGTGAAGAAAATAAAAGAGGAAGGACTGCTCGGAGACATTAAAGAAGCGGAGTTTCATTATGACAGATACAATCTTGCGCTTAGCCCGAAACAACATAAAGAAGACGGCAATCCCGGCGCCGGCATCTTACATGATCTCGGTCCGCACCTCATCGATCAGGCACTGTATTTATTCGGCACGCCGGAGTCTGTTTTTGGTTCGGTAAAATTCACCAGACCTGAAACCATCGTGAATGATTATATTGATATTCTCTTATTTTATCCCGCACTTACAGTAAGACTCAAAGCAGGTTTTATCGTCAAAGAAATTCCTTATTCTTTCATCCTGCACGGTACAAACGGATCTTTCTTAAAACCAAGAGCCGACGTGCAGGAAGATCAGCTCAAAGCAGGAGTGAAGCCAACTGATGAAGGTTACGGTATAGAACCCGCAACAGCAGAAGGCCTTATCAATTATCTAAAAGACGGTGAAACCATCCGCAAAAATATTCCTACCGAGCACGGCGATTACATGCAACTTTTCAACGGCTTGTATGATTCAATTGTAAATGATACAACGCCGCCGGTAAGCGGTAATGATGGTTTGAATACGATGAGGGTTATTGAAGCAGTTGCGGAGAGTGAGAAGGAAGGAAAGGTAGTTAAAGTTGGCTGAAGACAGTTGACGGATGACAGCATGAGCACCGTAAAAACTCGCCGTGTTCTATGTCCGCGTTCTTATCGGAAGGGAGGGAAAATTCTTTGTGTGCTTTATCTTTCCTTTGCGCCTTTCTGCGAAATAACTTCTTCGCTGTGCCCGGCGTTACCTCCGTTATCGCCCCGGGAAACCTTTGCGCCCTTTGTGTTCGCTTTGCGTGACACCCCTTTGTGTGAAACCCATTCTCGGGAACGTTTGCGTAAAAAAACGCTGCACGACCGGATAAAAAAAGTTAAATTGGGGAAGGTTAGCTTGTTATGTTACTTTTTGATTTTGGTTTAATGGTAAGGCTGCACACCGCAGCCTTATCTCTTTTAAAATTGTTATGAATGAAGCCTTTCGCATTGTTGCTTTGTGCATTTTCTCTTTTTATTTTCTCCGAATGTTCCTCTCAAAAAAAGCTTACCGTTTCCGATGATCCAAGACCGATCGCTTTTCCCGGTGCCGAAGGGTTCGGAAAATACAGCACAGGTGGTAGCGGCGGAAAAGTAATGATCGTGAGCAACCTCAACGATGACGGTCCCGGAAGTTTTCGCAAAGCTGCATCAGCAAAAGAAAACCGCATCATTGTATTCTCTGTTTCCGGAACAATCCATTTAAAGAACAAATTAAATATCGCCGGCGATTGTACAATTGCCGGACAATCAGCGCCGGGTGATGGTATTTGCATTGCAGACAGAAGCGTGATCCTCAACGGTGATAATATCATCGTGCGTTATATGCGATTTCGCATGGGCGATCGTTTTGCCAACGAAGGCATGAAAGACGGTGCGGGCAGTGATGATGCATTTGGCGGAACACGCCGCAACAATATCGTGATCGATCATTGCAGCATGAGCTGGAGCGAAGATGAAGTGTTCTCCGTGTATGCGGGCGACAGTACAACATTGCAATGGAACATGATCTGCGAGCCGCTTAATTATTCTTACCATTTTGAAGCAGGCGATAAAGATTTTGAGCACCACGGCTTCGGCGGTATTTGGGGCGGCAGACATCTGAGCGCACACCATAATTTATTTGCCCACTGCAATAATCGTAATCCGCGATTCGACGGTATCAGGAATGCGCCCGAAGAGAATGTAGATTTTCGCAACAATGTTATTTATGATTGGGGCATCAACAGTATATATGCGGGTGAAGGCGGCTACTACAACATTGTGAACAATTATTTTAAATACGGTCCATCAACGGGTAAGAATGTAAAATACCGCATCGCAAATCCGGGCAACAGAGAATCACCATTTATTCCTTACGGCAAATGGTATGTAACCGGAAATTTTGTGGATGAGGCGCCTGATGTTACCGCAAATAATTCACTTGGCATCGTTACGGGTAAAGGGAATGCTGATAAAGGTCAGGCAGAAACCGCAACGCCGTTGAAGTCTGTAGAGATCGTTTCGCAATCAGCCGAAAAAGCATTCGATGCCGTTTTGAAATTTGCAGGTGCAAGTTTTAAAAGGGATACACTCGATGAAAGAATTATAAAAGAAGTGAAGAACAGAACGGGTGGTCTCATCGATGTGCAGGGACATTTTCCGCACGGAACGCCTTACGAACAAACGGTGAATGCCTGGCCGGCATTACGATCAACAACTGCCGCAACAGATACCGACAACGACGGCATGCCCGATGCATGGGAAACAACAAACGGGCTCAATCCGAATAACGCTGCAGATGCATCGGCATTTAAAACGGGGAGCAATTACAGCAACATAGAAATTTATCTGAACAGCATTATACATTAAGCATGAGAAGAATTTATATAGCCATGAGCCTTTTGGCGACTGCGGCATTCACATCACCAAAAGCAAAAAAAATAACCGTGTGGCTCATCGGCGACTCCACGATGTCGATCAAAGAAAAGAAAGCCTATCCGGAAACCGGCTGGGGAATGCCCTTCGCCAATTTCTGGGACAGCACGGTTGCTGTAGATGACAGGGCCCTGAACGGCAGAAGTACGAGAACTTTTTTTGAAGAAAAAAAATGGGATCCTGTTGTTGCAAATATTCAACCCGGCGATTATGTGTTTGTACAATTCGGACATAACGATGAAGTGCCCACGAAAAAAAGTTATGTAAAAGAAGATTCATTCCGCATTAATCTCCTGCGCTATGTGAATGAAACGAAAATGAAAAAAGGGATTCCGGTGTTGATCACGCCGGTGGCAAGAAGAAAATTTGACAGTAACGGAAAAGTTGAAGAGACACACGCCGTGTATGCACAGATCGTAAGAGACGTGGCGAAAGAAGCTGATGTTACATTGATAGATCTTGATGCAAAAAGTATGTTGATGCTGAATGCTATGGGTCCTGAGGCTTCAAAATATTTATATAATTATGTAACGCCGGGTGAACACCCGAATTACCCCGAAGGCAAACAGGATGACACGCATTTCAGTGAACTGGGTGCAAGAAAAGTAGCGGAGTTGGTATTGGCTGATATCCGCATTCAAATTCCTGAACTCGCATCGAGAATATTTGCTCCCGCTGTAAAAAAATAGAAAATGAACATGCGTTATCTCATTGCGGTTTGTTTGATCATGATGGCATTCACATTACCGCCAAAGAAAAAGATCAATATATGGATGATCGGCGATTCTACCATGTGTTTGTATGAACCGAACCGGGCACCGATCACGGGTTGGGGAATGCCTTTCGCCGTATTCTTCGATTCATCGGTGAGCATTCACAATATGGCGAAGGGGGGCAGAAGTACAAGGACTTTTCTCAGCGAGAATCGCTGGCAGCCTATCGCCGACAGTCTGCAGGAAGGAGACTATGTAATAATGCAATTCGGACACAACGACGAGGCAAAAGAAGAAAAATACAAGGATCGTTACACAGCTGTTCCTGATTATGAAACAAATCTCATCAAATTTATCACGGAGTCAAGAGCAAAAAAAGCAATACCTGTTTTAATAACACCCGTAAGCAGAATGAAATTTGATAAGCAGGGTATCGCTCAGGAAACACACGTGGAATATACCGCTGCTGTGTTTGAAGTGGGTAAACAATATAATGTTCCCGTGATCGATCTTGATACAAGGAGCCGGGAACTTTATCAAAAAATGGGAGCGGAAAACACGAAGCTGCTGTTCATGCAGTTGGATACATTGGAGCATCCGCATTATCCCGAAGGACAAAAAGATAATACACATTTTAATGAATACGGCGCAAGAATGATCGCTGAACTTGTGCTTGCAGAACTGAAAGTACAGGACAGTGAACTTGCACATCGATTGTACATACCACCTGTAAAGAAACCATGAAAGTCACGCATTGTATAATTGCTGCTATTTTATTTTCGGGACAGGCTTTCGGCCAGTCTACCGAAGGCATTACGCATATACCTGATACATCTTACAGTATCACGAGTGCTTATAATTCCACAAAGAAGAAATATCCCGACATTCAGATCGCTGCAGAAACGCATTATGAATTTGTAAAAGAAAAGAAGGACATCAAATACTGTGAGGTCGGCGACAGAAAATTGGTGCTCGATGCTTTTTATCAAAAAACTAAAACGCCGCAAACTGCTATCATTATTATTTTCGGCGGTGGGTGGCGATCCGGCAATCGCACATTACATTATCCTTTGGCAGAAAAATTAGCTTCGCTGGGATATGCCTGCTTTACGCCGGAGTATCGACTTTCTACCGAAGCGTTGTATCCTGCAGCAGTGTATGATGTAAAAGCGGCGATAAGATGGGTGCGAAAGAACGCAAAGAAATACCATGTAGATCCGAACAAAATAACCGTACTCGGATTTTCTGCAGGAGGTGAACTCGCTGCATTTGCGGGTACAACAAACAACAATCCTGCATTTGAAGGAGATCAGTGCAATTTAAAAACCTCAAGTCAGGTACAGGCTGTGATCGATATTGACGGCACATTATCATTCGTGCATCCGGAAAGCGGGGAAGGGGATGACACGAAGAAAAAATCCGCCTCCACACTTTGGTTCGGGTTTTCAAGAGCAGAGAATTTTGAATTGCTGAAACAGGCATCACCGCTTACCCGGGCGGGGAAAACGACGCCGCCGTTCTTATTCATCAACAGTTCCGTAGAAAGAATGCACGCCGGCAGAAACGATTTTATTAAGATCACTGATGCCAATAATATTTATACAGAAGTGCATACGTTTGAAAACTCCCCGCACTGCTTCTGTTTGTTCGATCCCTGGTTTCAACCTACGGTAAAATACATCGACGATTTCATGAAGAAAATATTTCCGGTAAAATGATCAAAGTGATAAGAATATTATTGATGATAACAATTTTCCTGTTTGCAAAAAACAGTTTTGCGCAAACAGGTAACCCGCAGCAATACAAATATGTGTTCACCGTTGCCAAGGACGGCAGCGGCGATTTTAAATATATTCAGGATGCGATAGATGCGATGCGCGTATATCCGCTGATGCCGATAAAACTTTTCATAAAAAACGGAATATATACCGAGAAGATAGAATTGCCTTCCGACAACACAGACGTAAGTTTTATCGGCGAGAGCGTTGATAAAACGATCATCAATTTCAGCGATTATTCCGGCAGGGGAAAGCTCACCACGTTTACTTCTTACACGGTAAAAATCTCCGGCAACAGATTCACTGCAGAGAATATCACATTTACCAACAGTGCAGGCCCCGTGGGCCAGGCATTGGCATTATATGTAAATGCTGATAAAGCGGTCTTCAAAAATTGTAGGTTTCTCGGCAACCAGGATACGATGTATCTCGCAGGCGAATCATCCCGCCAATATTTTGTTGATTGTTACATTGAAGGAACTACCGATTTTATCTTTGGTCCTTCAACTGCCGTCTTTCAACGTTGCACGATCCGTGCGAAAGCAAATTCATACATCACCGCTGCGAACACAACGCCGGGAAAGAAATTCGGCTTTGTGTTTATGGATTGTACCGTGATCGCAGATTCCGCAGTGAATAAATTATACCTCGGCCGGCCATGGCGTGCATATTCACAAACAGTCTTCCTGCATTGCGATCTGCCGAAACAAATTACTCCCGAAGGTTGGAACAACTGGAGCAATCCCGAAAATGAAAAGACCGCTTATTATGCGGAATATAAAAACACCGGAGAAGGCGCTGTTACACCAGGCCGTGTAAAATGGATACACCTGCTTACAGATATAGAAGCCTCCGCTTACACGTTAGAGAATATATTTTCAGGATGGAAACCCGAAATAAATAAATGATCATGAACAGAAAGATAGCTTTGCTGTTTTGTTTGGCATGCACAACAACATTTGCATTCGCGCAACAATTTTATCCGATTTGGCCGGAAGGCAAAAAGCCAAACAGCAACGGCAAAAAAGTAACAGACAGTTTGTTTAATGAAAGGATTTGGCGTGTAGAAACGCCGGGCATCTATGCATTCACCGTTCCCAAAGGAGAGAATAACGGAACCTCGATCATCATTTGTCCGGGCGGAGGTTATGAACGCCTCTCACATATTTACAACGGTTTTCAATTTGCAAAATATTTCAACGCAATAGGTATAAATGTTTTTGTGTTGATCTATCGGTTGCCGCACCAGATCGATCTTAAAGAAAGAGAATTGGCGCCGCTGCAGGATGCACAAAGAGCAGTGAAATACGTGCGTGCAAATGCTGCTGCATGGAACCTTGATCCCAATAAGATCGGTGTGATGGGTGTTTCTGCCGGCGGGCATGTGGCTTCTACATTGGGAACTCATTTTGAAGATGTTTCGGGCATAAATGATTCATTGGATAACGTAAGTTCAAGACCGGATTTTATGGTTTTACTTTCACCCGTGATCAGCATGGGAACTTATGCGCATAAAGGCAGCAAAAAGAATTTTCTCGGCGCAGATACAAGTGCAGCGATGATCGAAAAATATTCCAACGAATTGCAGGTATCGGCTCAAACACCGCCGACGTTTATCATTCATGCTTTGAACGATAGTACCGTGAACGTACACAACAGTCTCTTGTTTTATAATGCACTACTCGATAAAAAGATCAACGCAAGCATTCATATTTTTCCGCAGGGCGGTCACGGAATCAGGATCTCGGATAATCCGGGCTCAACTAATCTTTGGCTTGATCTCTTGAAGCTTTGGCTGAAAGAAACAGGATTTGTAACGCCCATTCCTTTTAAATGATCATTATATATTAAACCAATAAATTACCATGGAACAATCTGCTATGAGCATCAAAGACACATCTGCCAATCCCGCGCCTTTAGGGTTATTTGGTTTTGGTATGACAACGGTTTTACTGAACCTGCACAACGCCGGTATTTTTGAAATGAATTCGATGATCCTCGCCATGGGAATATTTTACGGCGGACTTGCACAGATCATTGCAGGCATCATGGAATCGAAGAAGAATAATACATTCGGCATGACCGCATTTATTTCTTACGGATTTTTCTGGCTCACGCTGGTGGGTTTGATCGTAATGCCGAAGCTCGGATGGATCCCTGCGGCATCTACAGGCGCCATGGTAGCATATCTCATCATGTGGGGCATTTTTACCGGACTGCTTTTCATCGGCACACTAAAGATCAGTCGGGCATTACAGTTTGTGTTTTTCACATTAACTGTTCTGTTCTTTTTATTGGCAGCGGGTGATGCAACAGGAAATGAATCGCTTAAAACACTTACCGGTTATGAAGGTATTCTTTGCGGAGCGTCTGCGATCTATGCAGCCATCGCAGGCATTCTAAATGAATTGTGGGGTAAAGAAATTTTACCTGTAGGAGCCATTGTAAGAAAATAAAACAGAGATGAAATTTATCTTTAGCTTTTTTGTTTGTGTGTGTGTGCAACAATTTGTTTTTGCGCAAACAAAAAATGAATTGTCAAAAGTGTGGGTATCGGATAACGGCGACGGCACTTATAAAAATCCGGTGATCAATGCGGATTATTCGGATCCTGATGCAATAAGGGTTGGTGAAGATTTTTATATGATCTCTTCGAGCTTTAATCATATTCCCGGTCTGCCGATCCTTCATTCAAAGGATCTGGTGAATTGGAAACTCATCGGTCACGTCATTCAAAAACAATTTCCGGAAGCGGATTTTAATAAAGTACAGCACGGCAATGGTGTGTGGGCACCGTCGATCCGATATCATAACGGTGAGTTCTATATTTTTTCTCCCGATCCTGATCGCGGTATTTATATGACCAAATCAAAAAGTATCAGCGGGCCATGGAGCGAACCTGCGATGGTGGAAGCCGGTAAAGGTTTGATAGATCCCTGTCCGCTTTGGGATGATAATGGAAAAGTATACCTCGTGCACGGATTTGCCGGAAGTCGTGCAGGATTTAAAAGTGTGATTGCGGTTAAAGAAATGAATGCCGCTGCGGATAAGACAATTACTTCCGGCGTAATGGTTTACGACGGTCATGTAAAAGATCCGACGATCGAAGGTCCGAAGTTTTACAAACGCAATAATTACTATTACATTTTTGCGCCGGCCGGCGGCGTTGGTACGGGTTGGCAGGTAGTGCTTCGCTCAAAAAATGTTTACGGCCCTTATGAAAGGAAAGTGGTCCTTGCTCAGGGAACATCACCGGTGAATGGTCCGCATCAGGGCGCATGGGTAAACACCGTTTCCGGCGAAGATTGGTTTCTGCATTTTCAGGATAAAGATGCGTACGGCAGGGTTGTTCATTTGCAACCGATGGCCTGGAAAAACGACTGGCCCGTGATCGGCGTTGATAATGACGGCGACGGAACGGGAGAGCCGGTGATGGTTTACAAAAAGCCGTCAACGAAAATTAAATATCCGATCGTGACCGTGCAGGAATCAGATGAATTCAATTCAGCATCATTGGGCTTGCAATGGCAGTGGCAGGCTAATCCGCAATCAGGTTGGGCGTTTCCTACATCGGAAGGCATTTTAAAAATGTTTTGCATGCAGCAACCCGACAGCATAAAAAATTATTGGATGCTGCCGAATATCCTTGCGCAAAAATTGCCTGCGGAAGAATTCAGCGCTGTTACAAAGTTGAGTTTTCATCCGAAGAATATTAATGACCGCACAGGACTAATCATGTTCGGAATGGATTACGCTTTTATTTCTGTCGTAAAGAAAGACAGCGGCATATTTCTCACCTATAATGAATGTATCAATGCCATGGGCGGCAAGCCCGAAAAGGAGACGATCATCACGAAATTAACCGGAGATGATATCTACCTGAAAGCCGTTATTTCCAAGAATGCGCAGGTGAGTTTCGGGTACAGCCGGAGCGGGATGATTTATACAGTGATCCCGGCTACATTTACTGCTAAACCCGGCAAATGGGTGGGGGCGAAGATTGGTTTGTTCAGCACATCAACGGGCAAAACAAATGACACGGGTTATTCAGATATTGATTGGTTCAGAATAGAACAGCATTAAAAACTACTAAACTCACAATAATGAAAAATGTAATACTGTTATTCAGCTGCATGGCTGTCTTTCTTTGTGCAGGCGCCCAGGATAAAAAAACAAGAGAAGTGGCTGCTGCCTGCGAAGCGCTTCGCGTGGCGATGGTGGATCCGACGAGGGAAAATCTGGCGGCGTTGGTCACTGATTCTTTAAGCTACGGACACTCGGGTGGTCACATCGACCGCAAAGAGGAATTCATCTCAAAGCTCAACGGCGGCGGGTCGGATTTTGTAAGCATTACCATCACGGATCAAACGATTCAGCTTTATAAAAATACTGCGATCGTGCGCCATAACCTGAGCGCTGAAACCAACGATAAAAATAAACCGGGTACCGTAAAACTTCACGTAATGATGGTTTGGGTAAAGGAAAAAGGGAACTGGAAACTGGCTGCAAGACAGGCGGTTAAAATCCCTGAGCCGGGTCATTGATCAACCGGCCACGTTCCCGATAACGTTTGCGTAAATAAACAGTGAGGAAGACCCTGTTTTACCCCTTTTTAAGGGTAAAATTGTAAACCATAAATGTACAATGTATGATGAAAAGGTTATTTCCCCTTGTTTTGTTGTGTGCGGTTTTTACAAACCTGGATGCACAGCAAAGTAAGCTGCCGGCGGTAAAGTCAGTCGCGTTCAAAAAAGACAGCTTTAATATTCTGTCTTACGGCGCAGTTGCAGACGGTGTAACCTATAATACAAAGAGTATAAATGACGCGATTGAAGCCTGCAATAGAAAAGGCGGCGGTGTTGTCGTTGTTCCAAAAGGCATCTGGCTTACGGGGCCTATCATTTTGAGGTCGAATGTGAATCTTCATTTACAAAAAAATGCTATGCTGCAATTCACGGATGATCTTTCAAAATACAAATTGGTAGAAACAAATTGGGAGGGAGTTGCAGCGGTAAGAAATGAATCGCCGATCTCCGCCACAGGTGCAACAAATATCGCAATCACCGGCTACGGTATAGTTGACGGCAACGGTGATGCCTGGCGTGCGGTAAAAAAAGATAAATTATCTGAAACACAATGGAAGAATTTGTTGGCGGGAGGTGGTGTGCTCAGCGATGATAAAAAAACCTGGTATCCGACAGAAGGTTCAATGAAAGGTGCTAAAGCAGACAAAGCCGGCCAGATCGGAAATGGAAAAACTGCTGCAGACTTTGCGGATATCAAAGATTTCCTTCGCCCGAATTTGGTCGTGCTTACAAAGTGTGATCGTGTTTTATTGGAAGCTGTCACCTTTCAAAATTCTCCCGCATGGAATTTACATCCGTTGATGTGCAGCAATCTTACCGTAAGAAACGTATATGCAAAAAACCCTGCGTATGCGCAAAACGGCGACGGTATTGACATAGAGAGCTGTAAGAATGTACTGGTAGAAGGCAGCACTTTTGACGTGGGTGATGACGGGATCTGCATTAAAAGCGGCCGCGATGCGGAAGGACGTAAAAGAAATATACCTACGGAAAATGTAACGATCCGAAATTGCACGGTGTATCATGCACACGGCGGATTTGTGATCGGCAGCGAAATGAGCGGTGGTGCAAAAAATATTTATGTGAGCGATTGCACATTCGACGGTACTGATATCGGTCTGCGTTTTAAAACAACCAGGGGTCGCGGCGGTATTGTAGAAAATATTTATGTAGATGGTATCATGATGAAAAACATTCAGGCGGAAGCAATTTTGTTTGATATGTATTATATGGCGAAAGATCCGGTGGTATTGGCAGGAGAGAAAAGAGAAGAACCTGTTGTGGAAATGAAACAGGTAAATGAAACAACGCCGCAATTCAAAAATTTCTACATTAAGAATATCGTGTGCAACGGCGCAGCAAAAGCCATCTTTATCAGGGGTTTACCGGAAATGGCGATTCATGATATTAACATGGAGAATATGGTGTTGGTCGCGAAGAAAGGAACTGATATCAGCGAAGCGAAAAATATTAACCTGAAGAATGTAAAAGTGATCTCTGATAATACGGAATCTGCGGTGGACGTACTGAACAGCAGCAATATCTCATTTACCAAGATGAACATTGTTTCTCCCGCGCAGGCTCAGCTTCGTGTAGGTGGTGCCCGTTCTGCAAAAATTGAATGGACAAACAGCACGGATATCAAAGGCAAAACTGTTTTTGAATTCGGTGCGCCTGAAAACATTTTAACGATCAAATAATGAGGTTACCGGCAAAATATTTAATGGTTTTGTGCATGCTCGCTTCTACTGCCGCATCAGCGCAAAAGCAATACAGCAAAGAACTTACCGCTACAGCTATGACCATGTGGAAAGATTCTTTTTCACAGGAAGGCAGACCCGGCAAATGGACATACGATCAGGGTGTAATTTTAGAAGGTATCGCCAATCTTTGGAGTGTAACTGCTGATCCGAAATATTTTGATTATATCCGCCGCAGCATGGATTTTTTTGTTGGTGATGACGGTTCCATTAAAACATACAAACAATCAGATCTAAATATTGATAATGTAAAGAACGGTCGCTCCTTGTTGTTTCTCTATCGTGTTACCGGGAAAGAAAAATATTGGAAAGCTGCTACTATTCTGCGTGAGCAGCTTCGGCTGCAACATCGTACAAACGCCGGCGGCTTTTGGCATAAAGATGTTTACCCAAATCAAATGTGGCTGGATGGCTTATATATGGGCGAACCGTTTTATGCGGAGTATGCGATGCTCGCACATGATGATACCGCCTTCAATGACATTGCAAAGCAATTTATCCTGATGGAGAAAAGCGCAAGAGATCCTAAAACAGGATTGCTGTATCATGGATATGATGAATCAAAACAAATGGCATGGGCCAATAAGACAACCGGCACTTCGCCCAACTTTTGGGCGAGAGCAATGGGTTGGTATATGATGGCGCTGGTGGATGTGTTGGAAAATTTCCCCAAAGATCATCTGCAAAGAAAAGAGTTGATCGCCATTCTTAACCGAACTGCAGATGCGATTGCAAAAGTGCAGGATAAAAGTTCGGGCCTTTGGTGGGACATCCTCGATAAGCCTTCAGAGAAAGGAAATTACGGTGAAGCATCAGCATCCTCCATGTTCATCTATGCGATCGCAAAAGGCGTAAGATTGAATTTGATCCCTGCTGCTAAACTTCCCGTTGCGCAAAAAGGGTATGATGGTTTGGTAAAAAAATATATCAAAGAAGAGGACGGGCAAACCAATTTGTACGGTACAGTAAAAGTTTCAGGTCTTGGCGGAAAGCCTTACCGCGACGGCAGCATAGCGTATTACCTCGGCGAGCCGGTGATCGCAAATGATCCGAAAGGAATGGGCGCATTCATCCAGGCAGCGGTTGAAATTGAAATGATCCAAACACAAAAGGTCGGTAAAGGAAAGAAGGTCCTGTTGGATAATTATTTCAATAACGAATCGATGAAGGACATTACCGGAACGGTTGTGCCTTTTCATTATATCTGGGAAGAAAAAGACAATAACGGTTATTCCATGCTCGGCAATGTGTTCAATAAATATGGCGTGGAAACCAAGACGCTGCATACTTCTGTAGATGCAGCGGCTTTAAAAGGAATCGATATTTATTTTATTATCGATCCTGATTGGCCGAAAGAAAGTAAGGATCCGAAATACATTCAGCCCGAAAATATTGTTACGATCTATAACTGGGTAAAAGCCGGCGGCGTATTGATGATGTTTGCCAACGACAGCGGAAACGTAGAATTCAAACACTACAATGAGTTGGCAGAAAAATTCGGTATTCACTTTAATGAGAACGGCCGCAACATGGTTAAAGGTCAGGATTTCCCAACCGGAACATTTACTATTCCGGCAGGAGATGAGATCTTTAAAACAGCGAAGAAAATATACATGAAAGAGATCTGTACGATCAATGTAACAGCACCGGCAAAGTCAATATTCACCGATAAAGGCGATGTGATCATGGCGGTTTCAAAGGTTGGCAAAGGAACCGTGTTTGCCGTAGGAGATCCCTGGCTCTACAACGAATATGCAGACGGACGAAAGCTTCCGCAGCACTTAGAAAATTACACAGCAGCGGAAGATTTTGTACAATGGCTCATCAAACAAACGAAAAAATAAGTTGAAGCGATACCTCACAATACTATTTATTCTTTTTTCAGCAAAATTATTTGCGCAGAAGATCACTGTGTCTGCAGACGGGAAAGGAAACTACAGGTCCGTTCAGGAAGCGATCAACAGTCTTGCTGATTCTGCAACACAGCCAAGAACGATCTTCATAAAGAACGGTACTTACCACGAAAAGATCTTCATTGCAAAAAGCAATATAATCCTGGAGGGAGAGAGCAAAGAAAAAACGATCATTACAGATGCGATCGCAAGAGACGAATGGCGCTGCGATCATAAGGATGATTGGGGTGTGGCAACGATGAATGTGAACGGTAACGACATCACGTTTAAAAACCTGAGCATTGTAAACAGTTACGGCTTTGATAATAAAACGGACAGAACGGTTTCCTGCGCTGCTGATACATCTAAGTCTCATACAAAAGTGATCAAGCCAAACGGCCACCAGATGGCGCTTCGCACAATGACTGCTACAAGATTAAGAGCTATCAATTGTTCTTTCCGTGCATACGCCGGTGATACGGTAAGTCCGTGGAACACTGATTACGGCATGTTCTACTTTAAAGATTGCGATATGCAGGGCGGCGTTGATTTTTATTGTCCGCGTGGTTGGGCTTATGCCGAGAACTGTGTGTTCACAGCAAACACGGGCCCTGCTTCCATGTGGCACGACGGCTCTAAAGTAAAAGATTCAAAAACGGTTTTGGTGAATTGTTCATTTAATGGTTTCGACGGCTTCAATCTTGGTCGTTATCACCGCGATGCCCAATTCTATCTCATTAATTGCAATTTCGCCGAAAATATGGCGGATAAAGATATTTACCTCGTGCCCACGGATAACACGATCCTTTGGGGACGCAGAATTTATTATTACAACTGTCATAAAAAAGGCGGTGATTATAAATGGTTCGCTGATAATCTTTCTGCAGCGGACCAACAACCTGATGCAAAAAATATAAATGCTCACTGGGTCTTCGGAGAAAGATGGAACCCGTTGAAAAACTAAGAGAATGGAATTGTCAAAAAAAGCTTTGCAAAACGTGCCGAAGGCAGATCATATTATCTTACCTCCTGAGACTGCCTTCACGTTACCGGAAAAAGTACTTCAATTTGGTACCGGCGTCCTCCTTCGCGGACTCCCGGATTTCCTGATCAATAAAGCCAATAACGAAGGTCATTTTAACGGTCGTATCGTGATTGTAAAATCTACGCTCTCGGGCGGTGATGCGGATACTTATAATAAACAGGAAGGATTATATACAGTTTGTGTGCGTGGTATTGAAGGCGATAGAAAGGTAGATGAGATTCACATTTCAGCAGCTGTGAGCCGCGTACTCACGGCAGCGAAGGAGTGGGATGAAGTATTGCTTTGTGCGGAAAATCCTGATATGGAAGTGGTCATTTCCAACACAACGGAAGTGGGGATCACATTCGTAAAAGATAATGTGCATGCATCACCGCCGGTTTCTTTTCCGGGAAAATTGCTTGCATTCTTATACCATCGCTACAAACATTTTGAAGGCGATCATTCAAAAGGAATGGTGGTTATCCCGACAGAACTTGTTCCGGATAATGCGGATAAGCTCCTTTCGATCATGCTCGAGATCGCTCACCAAAACGGTTTGGAAATTGATTTTATCGACTGGCTGGAAAACGCAAATCACTTTTGTAATTCACTCGTAGATCGTATCGTTCCGGGTAGATTATCAGCAGCGGATGAGCAAAAAGTAAAAGACCGGTTGGGTTATAATGACGGGCTGATGATCATGAGCGAAGTGTATGCCTTGTGGGCGATCGAATCAGACAGCGCTAAGGTAAAAGAAGTTTTATCCTTTGCAAAAGCAAATCCCGGCGTTGTGATCGCAAAAGATATCAATAAATTTCGTGAGCTTAAACTCAGGCTGCTCAATGGTTCGCACACTTTCACCTGCGGTCTTGCGATCTTTGCGGGCTTCGATACAGTAAAAGAAGCGATGCAGGATGCGGAGTTTGCTGCCTTTATAAAAAAACTGATGTATAATGAGATCATCCCTTCGATGATAAGTGAAAACATTTCGGAAGCAGAGGCCGGGGCTTTTGCAGATACAGTGTTGGACAGATACCGCAATGAATTTATCGATCATCATTGGTTAAGCATCACAGCGCAGTATTCTTCTAAAATGTATTTGCGTAATATGGCGATGATCGAAAATTATTTCAGCCGCTTTGGTCATGCACCGGCAATGATGTCGCTCGGTATGGCAGCACACATTTTATTTATGCGTGCGGAAAAAGAAGCAGACGGTAAATTCTTCGGGGATGCAAACGGTCACAGCTATCCGATCACCGATGCGAATGCAGCATTGTATTCAAATTACTGGAAAAAATACCGCAGGGAATTCATTGTGAAAAATATCCTCGGTAATAAAGAACTCTGGCAGACTGACCTGAATGAGCTTTCCGGCTTTGCAGAAGAAGTAACGGAGTGGTTAAATATATTAAAAGACAAAGGCGGAAAATTTGCATTGCATGCCGCTGTTGAAGCACAAAATACGGTAGTAAATGAAAAGTAAGGTTTTGAAGATACATCCGAAAGACAACGTGCTCGTGGCTTTGCAGGATCTTAAAAGAGACGACACGATCAACTTTGAGAACAATGATACATTGTTGCTCGAAGATATTCCGGCGAAACATAAATTCTATCTCAAAGAAATGTTGCCCGGTGAAGAAGTTTTCATGTACGGCGTATTGGTAGGCAAGATCCAAACGCATATTTGGCCCGGAATGCGCATGAGCACGGATAACCTGAAGCACGCTTCATCAGGTTACGGTTACCGCGATGTGCACTACGAGTGGCACGCACCCGATGTTTCAAAATTTGAAGGCAGAACTTTTAATGGTTATCACCGCACAGACGGGAGAGTAGGAACGGCAAATTATTGGTTGTTCATACCCACTGTTTTTTGTGAGAACAGAAACCTTGATGTGATCAAAGAAGCATTGCACAACCGCCTCGGATATGGTGTAACCGGCCGTTACAAAAATTTTGTCGGTGCACTCGCTGATGCATTCATGCATGAAAAAGATATTACAGCTGTTGATTTTTCACCAGTAACGGATGAAAGGTCGAGAGTCTTTAAGAACGTGGACGGCATAAAATTCCTGAACCACCAGGGCGGTTGCGGCGGGATTCGCCAGGATGCTGCGGTGCTGAGCAAATTGCTTGCTGCTTACGTGGATCATCCGAATGTGGCGGGAGTAACGATCTTAAGTCTTGGTTGTCAGAATTTACAAACAGCCGATTTTTTGGCCGACCTCAAAATGCTCAATCCTTCTTTTGATAAACCAATGTACATTTTTGAACAGCAGCAATCACAAAGTGAAGAGCAGCTGATCAGCGATGCGATCAAAAAAACATTTGAAGGATTGGTTGAGATCAATAAAATAGAAAGGGCACCTGCGCCGATCAGTAAAATTACACTCGGCGTAAAATGCGGCGGCAGCGATGGGTTCAGCGGCATCTCTGCAAATCCTGCAGTTGGTTATGCTTCAGACTTATTGGTTGCACTCGGCGGTACCGTATTGCTGGCGGAGTTCCCGGAATTGTGCGGTGCCGAGCAGGATCTCATTGATCGTACGCCAAGCAAAGCAAACGCAGAAAAATTTATTGACCTCATGCATCGTTATGAGGATACGGTTACAAAGGCAGGTTCTTCTTTCAGCATGAATCCTTCTCCGGGCAATATTAAAGATGGTTTGATCACTGATGCGATCAAGAGTGCAGGCGCTGCAAAAAAAGGCGGCACTTCACCCGTGGTTGACGTGTTGGATTATACAGAAAAAGCAACAAAGCCCGGATTAAATTTGGTTTGCACACCCGGTAACGATGTAGAAGCAACAACAGGTAAAGCCGCATCAGGCGCCACGTTGATCGTGTTTACCACCGGACTCGGAACACCAACAGGAAATCCTGTTTGCCCCGTGATCAAGATCTCTACCAACACAAAACTTGCACAAAGAATGGGCGATATCATTGATATCGACACAGGCGCTGTGATAGAAGGAGATAAGACGATCCCGCAAATGGGCGAAGAAATTTTAGAATATTGCATCAAAGCTGCCGGTGGCGAAGTAACACCAAAATCTGTTTTATTAAATCAGGATGATTTTATTCCGTGGAAACGCGGGGTGAGTTTGTAATTATTTTTAGCTTATAATAAGTTTTCAGTGTTTAGTTTTTAGTGCTTAGTTAAAACAGCACAATCAACTAAACATTTAGCACTAAAAAATAAACATTTTATTTCGATGAAACCTTTCTTAGACGAGAACTTTTTGCTGTCCAACAAAACCGCACAAACACTTTATCATGATTATGCGAAGCAAATGCCGGTGATAGACTATCACTGCCATTTGCCGCAGGCGCATATTGCCGCCGATACGAAATTTGAAAACCTTACGCAGATCTGGCTATACGGAGACCACTACAAATGGCGTGCAATGCGTACTAACGGTGTGGATGAAAGCTACATCACGGGCGATAAATCTGACAAAGAAAAATTCCTGCAATGGGCCGCTACCGTGCCTTACACGGTTCGTAACCCTTTATATCATTGGACACATCTTGAACTGCAACGTTATTTTGACATTCATGAAGTGTTGAACGAAAAGACGGCGGAAAAGATCTATGATGAATGTTCTGCCAAACTTAAAACGGAAGAATATTCTGTAAGAAATCTGTTGCGCAAAATGAATGTGCATACGGTATGTACAACCGATGATCCGATCGATGATCTGTTACAACATCAGCAATTAAAAAATGAAGGATTTGAGATCCCGGTTTTGCCGGCTTTCCGTCCGGATGCAGCGATGAATCCTGATGTTCCTGCAAATTTTAATAAATATGTAAATGCTGTTGCAAAGGCTTCCGGCGATGCGGTAAACAACTTTGATGACTATTTATCTTCACTAAAAAGCAGGCATGATTTCTTTGCGGCAAACGGTTGCAAAGTTTCTGATCACGGATTGGAAGAAATTTATGCGGAAGATTACACAGATGAAGAAGTAAAAGCGGCATTTGATAAAGTGCGCAGCGGCAGTTTGTTGACGAATGAAGAGAACAGAAAATTCCGCAGCGCAATGCTGGTTTATTTTGCGCAATGGGATCATGAGAAAGGCTGGATCCAGCAATATCACCTTGGTGCGATTCGCAATAACAACAGTCGCATGTCGGCCAAGCTCGGTGCTGATACCGGCTGGGACTCGATCGGGGATTTCTCTCATGCGAAAGCTGTTTCTACATTTTTGAACAGACTTGACAGCGAAAATAAATTAGCCAAAACGATCTTATACAATTTGAACCCGGCGGATAATGAACTGATGGCGACGATGATCGGAAATTTCAATGACGGTTCATCTGCAGGAAAAGTACAATGGGGTTCTGCATGGTGGTTCCTTGATCAGAAAGACGGCATGTCGAAACAGATCAACGCATTATCCAACATGGGTTTGCTTAGCAAGTTTGTCGGAATGCTTACAGATTCGCGAAGCTTTTTATCTTATCCGCGTCATGAATATTTCCGCAGATTATTGTGCAATTTATTCGGTGAAGAAATAGAAAATGGTGAGCTGCCGGCTGATCTCGAATGGACAGGAAAGATCATTCAGGATATTTGCTTTAACAATGCAAAAGATTATTTTCGGTTTTAAAAGATAATTTATGAGCAATATGAAGCTGTTTGATCTTACGGGGAAAACCGCACTGGTAACGGGTTGCAGCAAGGGTATCGGTCTCGCAATGGCTGAAGGTTTAGCAGAAGCCGGGGCTGATATTATCGGCGTATCTCATTCGCTTGAAGCGAGCGGTAGCGTTGCCGAAAAGAAAATCCACGGACTGGGGAAAAAATTTAAAGCTTACCAGGCAGACTTCACAAAACGTGAATCGTTGTATGCGTTTATAGAAAAAGCTTTCGCGGAAAATCCGCAAATCGATATTCTGATCAATAATGCCGGAACGATACTACGTGCACCGGCTGCAGAGCATAGCGATGAATATTGGGATACTGTTCTGAATATTAATCTTGACGCTCAATTTATTTTGGCAAGGGAAGCGGGTAAGCATATGATCAAACAAGGTTCCGGTAAAATTATTTTCACCTGTTCTTTATTAAGTTTTCAGGGCGGCGTAAATGTGCCCGGTTATGCAGCAAGTAAAGGTGCTGTTGCAAGTTTGGTGAAAGCGCTTGCAAACGAATGGGCATCAAAAGGAATAAATGTGAACGGTATTGCGCCGGGATATATTTCAACTGATAATACGGAAGCATTGCGCAATGAAGAAGCAAGAAGCAAATCGATCCTTGATCGTATTCCTGCCGGTCGCTGGGGTGATGTGGAAGATTTTAAAGGACCTGTCGTTTTCCTTTCATCGGATGCGGCGAGTTATGTGCACGGGGAGATTCTTACTGTAGATGGTGGTTGGATGGGGCGTTAAAAGATGAGAGTTGACGGATGACAGATGACAGTATTGAAATAGATAATAAAATAATTAATGGCGGATCAAAAAAAAATAATGGTATGCTGCTTTGGAGAATTGCTCCTGCGTTTCTCTCCGGTGATGCAGGGTAAATTTATCGAAGATGCAAATATGCCGGTATTCATCGGCGGTGCGGAACTGAATGCAGCAACGGCTTTGGCCAATTGGAACATACCGGTGAAATACATGACGGCTTTGCCGGATAATTATCTCGCAAGGGAAATTGCGGATAATGTGCATGATAAAAAGATCAATGTTGATTCGATAAAATATTGCGGCGAAAGGATCGGTTCCTATTTTTTACCGCAGGGCTCGGATCTTAAAAATAATGCTGTTATCTATGATAGGAATTATTCTTCGTTCTCCGCTTTAAAGCCCGGCGATATCAATTGGAAAGAAGTGTTGAAAGATGCATCCTGGTTTCATTTTTCGGCAATTAGTGCTGCATTGAATGATGATGCAGCCGCCGTGTGCCTGGAAGGCGCAAAAGCTGCAACGGCAATGGGTATCAGTGTTTCCATAGATTTGAATTATCGTGCAAAGCTTTGGCAATACGGCAAACAACCGATTGAAGTAATGCCTGATCTTGTTGAGTACTGCGATGTGGTAATGGGTAATATCTGGTCAGACGATAAATTATTGGGAACAGGTTTGTCGGAAGGATTTGATCCTTTTTCGGGCGATAAAGCGCTGTATATTGAGGAAGCGACTATTTCGGCGGCCAACCTGATGAAAAAATTTCCGAAATGTAAAACGGTAGCGAATACTTTCCGGTTTGATAAAGGAGAAAGCGGGATCACTTATTTCGCGACCTTACATCAATACGGATTGAATTTTACTTCTGCTACATATGAAACCGATACGATCACAGACAAGATCGGCAGCGGCGATTGTTTTATGGCAGGTTTGATATACGGGTTATCGCAACAACACGAACCGCAGGCTGTGATAGACTTTGCAACGGCAGCGGCATTTACAAAATTGCATCAAAGAGGCGACGCATCTACGAGCAGTGTAGCAGAAGTTCAAAAAAATATCAGACAAAATGGATAAGAGAGAACAGATCATAAACAAGCTGAATGCGCAGGGATTGATGCCGCTTTACTTTAATGCGGATCCTGAAGTGAGCGCGGAAGTATTGAAAGCATTGTACGGAGCAGGCGTTCACATCGTTGAGTATACGAATCGCGGTGAAGCGGCTTTGAACAATTTTAAAGCGTTAAAGAAATTAGCGGAAGCAGAAATGCCGGAGTTGTTCCTCGGTATCGGCACCATAAAAAATGAGCACAGCGCTAATCAATTCATTGATGCAGGTGCCGATTTTTTAGTTAGTCCGGCGCTCGCAGAAGATGTATTTGACGTAGCTTATAACAACAAAACACTTTGGATCCCCGGCTGTATGACACCTACGGAAGTACTGAAGGCAGAGGATTTCGGGCTTTCACTGGTAAAATTATTTCCGGGGAATGTACTCGGCCCGGGTTATGTGAATGCGATCAGGGACCTCTTTCCGGAAATGCAATTCATGCCTACAGGCGGCGTGGAAACAACGCCGGAGAATCTGAATGATTGGTTTGCTTCAGGGGTGGTTGCAGTTGGTATGGGGAGTAAACTGATCACGTCAACCATTTTAAAAGAAAAGAAATACGCTGATATTACTGCTAATACAAGATCAGTTTTGGATATTATCCAAAACATCAAAGCCAAAAACTAACTCACATGCAACAAAAGATCGGTAATTACAGGTGGACGATTTGTGCCCTGTTGTTTTTTGCCACCACTGTAAACTATCTCGATCGACAAGTATTAAGCTTGTTGCAGCCGCATCTTGAAGAAATTTTTCACTGGACGAACAGTGATTACGCGAACATTGCTTCGGTATTTCAATTTACATACGCGATCGCTATGTTATTTGCCGGACGTGTGATCGATAAACTCGGAACGAAAAAAGGATACGCATGGGCGATCATTATTTGGTCAGCAGGTGCGATGATTCACGCTTTGGCAATTCCGATCGGCGAACATATTTCTGCATTTCTTGGCTGGATGGGTATTGCGGTTGCTTCAGTTTCAATTGCGGGCTTTATGTTATCACGTGCCGTATTAGCGATCGGCGAAGCAGGAAACTTTCCTTCAGCAATCAAAGCAACTGCAGAATATTTTCCTAAAAAAGAAAGATCACTGGCAACCGGTATTTTTAATTCAGGCGCGAATGTAGGGGCGATCCTCGCCCCGTTAACTGTTCCGTGGATCTACCATCATTGGGGTTGGGAAACAGCGTTTATCATCATCGGCGGCTTCGGTTTCTTATGGCTGATATTCTGGTTGATCGCTTACAAAAAACCTTCCGAACAAAAACGACTTTCGCCTGCTGAACTTAAATATATCACCGACTGTGAGGAAGAAGAAACTGTGGTGGATACGAATGCTCATCCGGCTGCAGAAGTTAAAGTTTCCTGGGTAAAATTATTAACGTACAGACAAACATGGGCTTTTACTTTCGGTAAATTCATGACCGATGGCGTGTGGTGGTTCTTTTTATTTTGGCTGCCTGCTTATTTAAAAACGAAAGGAATTGTGGATGAAGCCGTGATGCTGCCGCTTGGCGTTGTATATACTATGGCGATGATAGGAAGTATTTGCGGCGGATGGTTTCCAATGTATTTTATCAGAAAAGGAAATAAGGTTTATGACGGTCGAATGAAAGCAATGTTTGTTATAGCACTTTTCCCGTTAGTTGTTTTGTTAGCTCAACCGCTTGGATACATCAGCGTTTGGGTTCCTATATTATTGATCGGTATCGGAACTTCCGCGCATCAGGCATGGAGTGCAAACATTTTTACGACCGTTTCAGATATGTTCCCTAAAAAAGCAGTTGGTTCCGTAATCGGTATCGGCGGGATGGCCGGTGGTTTTGGCGGCGTGATATTGACAAAGGTCGGGGGTGCGTTGTTTGATCACTATAAGGCATTAGGTAACATTCAAACAGGATATTCAATCATGTTTGCTATCTGCGCACTTGCATACTTGCTGGCATGGGTAGTAATGAAAACGCTTGTACCTAAATATAAACCTATCGCAGATCTGTGATTTAATTACTTCTTTAAAAGGCGCAAAAACTTAATATAGTCTTTGCGCCTTTTGCATTTCACTTTGCACCTTTGCGTAAAACCTTTCGTAGTTTTGCATTCAATGACGCAACTCTCAACGCTCAATAAATACTTCAAAAGATATAAGCTGCTCTTTTTACTCGGGATCTTATTCGTTGTACTTACCAATTATTTCAGGATCCTCTCTCCGCAGATCACCGGCTATGTGGTAAACTCCGTCGTTTCTAAATTAAAGACTCCGGCCGGAGCACACGCACCGGCCGAAACGTCCAATTATGATGTTATCGTTGTTAAAGTGATACAATGGTTCAACGATAAGCCTTTTCAGAGCAGGATCCTATTTGCAGGATTGATATTGTTGATGATTGCGATCATCAGCGGATTCTTTATGTTCCTCATGCGGCAGACGATCATTGTGATGAGCCGGCATATCGAGTTTGATCAGAAGAATGAAGTTTTCGGTCATTACCAAAAGCTGGACACGCAATTTTATAAAACACACAGCACCGGCGATTTGATGAACAGGATCTCAGAAGACATAAGCCGCGTAAGAATGTACACAGGTCCGGCGATCATGTATTTTATCAACCTTGCTGCGATCATCGGGTTCAGTTTATTTTTTATGCTTCGATCAGACGTAAAGCTCACGCTTGTTGCATTGTGCCCCTTACCGATCCTCGCCATCACGATCTATTTTGTAAATAATATCATCGATAAAAAAAGTCAGCGCATACAATCATTGCTTAGCGATCTTACCACCAATGCACAGGAGTCTTATTCCGGTATTCGTGTGATCAAATCATTTGTGCAGGAGAAAGCAATGCTCATGTTTTTCCGGAAGAACAGCGAAGCTTATCGCGAAAATGCATTGAGCCTGGCAAAAACAGAAGCGATCTATTTTCCTTCAATGGCCTTAATGATCGGACTGAGTACATTGATCACGATAATGGTCGGCGGATTGGACGTGGTGCATAATATTCCCGGCGCCTCAGTTGGTAAGATCGCAGAATTCGTGATGTATATTCAAATGCTGACGTTCCCCGTGAGTGCCATCGGTTGGACGGCAAGTATGACGCAGCGTGCGGTTGCTTCGCAAAGAAGGATCAATGAATTCATGCTCACAGCTCCTGTAATAAGAGATGCGCCGACGGCAAAGGATGAAAAACTGCAAGGGAATATTTCTTTCGATCATACCGATTTTATTTACCCGCACACCGGTATTCATGCCGTAAAGAATTTTTCTCTGGAAATAAAACAAGGGGAGAAGATCGCAGTTGTAGGTAGAACAGGTTCGGGGAAAAGTACTGTAGCCAGACTTATGTTGAGATTATATGATGCCCAGGAAGGATCTTTAAAATATGATGATAAAAATATTAAAGACATTCAGTTGGATAGTGTGCGTTCACAGATCAGCTATGTGCCGCAGGATGTTTTCTTATTCAGCGACAGCGTAAAAAATAATATCCGTTTCGGCAGAAAAGAAGCTACGGATGAAGAAGTGTTTACCGCGGCAAAGGAGGCCGGCATTTACAAAGAGATCATGGCTTTTGAGGAAGGTTTTGAAACGATGGTAGGAGAGCGTGGCGTTACTTTAAGCGGTGGCCAAAAACAACGGATCTCCATTGCCCGAGCATTGATCAAAAAAACAGGCATCATTGTTTTTGATGATTGCCTCAGCGCCGTAGATGCAAGAACGGAAAACGAGATCATCGGCAACCTCTATAACTATCTTGAAAACAAGACCGCGGTCATCATCACGCACCGCATATTCTCTCTTTTCAATTTTGACAAGATTGTTGTAATGGACGAAGGCAGCATCGCGGAAACAGGTACACATGAGGAATTGATGAAGGTAAACGGACTTTATGCGGCAATGTACAGAAGGCAACAGGAAACGGACGCCACTCATTAATTTGGAAATTTGGAGATTTGGAATGGGGGCTTCACGGTTCGAAGCATCGATCGATATTCGAAGCGCCATGTCGGTCACATCTTTAATTGCCAAATTAATCTGATCGATCTTCACAGCTTACGGTGTTCGCATCTCCAAATATCCAAATTCCCAAATCTTCAAATTGCATTTTGCAGTTTCAAAAACAATTTTATCTTTGTCCGGTTAATAATTAACATTCTTTTTTCAAATTAAACTAACAAACAGCAAGTGGAGAACGAAAGCAACGACAGAAAACAGGAAAGTGTTTACAGCAAACGTATAAAAGCGGGTAAACGCAGAACCTACTTTTTTGATGTAAGAGAAACCCGTGGAAGCGATTACTACCTTACCATTACTGAAAGCCGTAAAAGATTTGATTCAGACGGATACGATCGTCATAAGATCTTTTTGTACAAAGAAGATTTTAATAAGTTCGTAAAAGGTCTGGGAGAAGCAGTTGATTATGTGAAAACAGAATTAATGCCTGATTTTGATTTTGACGCATTTAATCATGATACACCGTATGAAGGTGAAGAAGGTGGTGCGCCGCGTGCTGAAGGTTCATATCAGCCATCAGCTCCCGGGGAGTCAACAAGTTCTGAAGAGAATGTTGCAAACTTAACACAAACACCATCTGTAACGGAAGAACCTGCAGCACCTCAGGATAACGGCAGCACGGAAGAAGTGGATAAATGGTAAGCAGTTAATGAATAATTTTACAATGAACAATGGATAATAAGAACGCCGCTTAAGTTTTAAGCGGCGTTTTTAATTTTATTCAATTTTTCTATTTCGTACTGAATGCATTTGGCATTGAATTATGACCGGAGTAACGCAACACGGGCATCGGTAATATTCCGGTGATCTCAGGAATAAAGCAATGCATATTATCCAATGGCAGAATTATGGTTTTTGCAGGTTGCGGAACTGATGATAATTGTGGTAACGAACCCTGCTTATGGGACTCAATTTTAAACGGCCCGACTAATTTATCGGCAGGAATTGCTAAGTGACCATAACTTTTGGGTTGCTGCTGTGCAAACGAGTTTAACGATATTATTGCTGCAACCGAAGTTTTAGTGAATTTAATGTTGCCAGGTTTACATTATCAGACTTTTATTTAAATTATTCCTTTGCACGAAGCTTTTTAAAAGCATTGATCAACCCGTTCGTTCCGGAATCATGGCTCGTTACTTCCTCGTCATTCACCAATTCTTTCTGAATATTTACCGCAAGCTTTTTACCCAATTCAACGCCCCATTGATCAAAGCTGAAAATGTTCCAGATCACACCCTGCGTAAAGATCTTGTGCTCATATAATGCGATCAGCTGACCTAAAGTGAAAGGTGTTATTTCATTGATCAAAAATGAATTACTTGGCCGGTTACCTTCAAAAACACGGAAAGGATTTTCGTGTTCTGAACCGTTCATTAATGCTTCTGATTGCGCAAAGAAATTGCTGATCAGTTTCATCTGGTGATCGCCGATAGGATTGTGACTCTTTGCCGCAACAATAAAATCGCAAGGAATGATCTGCGTGCCCTGGTGGATCAATTGATAAAAAGCGTGCTGACCGTTCGTGCCCGGTTCACCCCAGATCACAGGACCTGTCTGGTGTTTTACAATATTTCCGTTTCTGTCTACATGCTTGCCATTACTCTCCATATTTCCTTGTTGGAAATACGCTGCAAAACGATGTAAATATTGATCGTAGGGGAGGATGGCTTCTGTGGAAGTCCCGTAAAAATTGCGATACCAAATACCGACCAACGCCATCAGCACCGGAATATTTTTGTCAAATGCGGTCTCGCGAAAATGTACATCCGTTTCGTAACCGCCTTTTAGCAATTGTTCAAAATTTGCATACCCGATCGTTGCCGCAATGCTCAATCCTATGGCACTCCATAAACTGTAACGGCCGCCAACCCAGTCCCAAAACACGAACATATTTTTAGGATCAATACCGAACTTTTCTACTTCTTCTTTATTCGTGCTTAATGCTGCGAAATGTTTCGCTACGTCTTCATCTTTACCGCCATTTGCTATGAACCAATCTCTTGCAGAATGCGCATTGGTCATGGTTTCCTGCGTAGTAAATGTTTTGCTGGCGATGAGGAAGATCGTTTCTTCCGCCGTGATCTTTTTAAATGTTTCAGAGATATGCGTGCCGTCGATATTGCTTACAAAGTATGGTTGAATGCCTTCGTGCCAATATGGTTTTAATGCTTCTGTAGCCATCACCGGCCCAAGATCACTACCGCCGATCCCTATGTTGACGATATATTTTATTTTTTTACCGGTATATCCCAGCCATTTGCCGGAATGAATATCGTCGCAAAACTCCTTCATCTGCGCCAGCACCGCATGCACTTCCGGCATTACATCTTTGCCGTCTGATAAAACGGGTTTTCCGGAAAAATTACGTAATGCCGTATGCAGTACAGAACGGTCTTCTGTTTTATTGATCTTTTCTCCGCTGAACATCGCTTCCGTAGCGTCTTTCAGTTTACATTCTTCTGCAAGGCTCAGCAGGAGAGACATAGTTTCCGAATCGATATTACTTTTTGAATAATCGAACAGTATATTTTCTCCCTGAACGGAATATTCAACGAAGCGATTCTTATCCGCCGCAAAAAGTTCTTTTATATGCCTGTCTTTCTTTGCTTCGTAATCCGCCTGCAATTTCTTCCACGCCGTTGTTTCTTCTGTATTTACTGAGGGGAACATAAAAAATATTTAAGATTTTAGTTGTAAAATTTACCGAAGCGGTCATACACAAATTATTCCAACATTAATTTATGCCATATGATGAATCACTTCAAGGACATGAGAAGTCATCTCTCTCGTTACGTCGAGATGTGTAACCATACGAACCTGATTTGAAGAGATCGGTAAACAAAGAATTCCGTTCCTTTTCATGTGTTCACAAAAAGCAGCAGGCCCGCCTTCATGTTTCACTTCGAAGATGACGATATTTGTTTCTACGGGTAACATTTTACCGACAAAATCTTTTTTGAGGAGCTCTTCCGCAATTTGCTTTGCGTGAATATGATCGATGACCAAACGCTCTTTATTATTTTCCAGCGCATACAATCCTGCCGCCGCGATATAGCCTGCCTGTCTCATGCCGCCGCCGAAAACTTTTCGAACACGTCTTGCTTTTTTGATAAAGTCCGCTCTTCCGATTAAAACGCTACCTATCGGCGCACCAAGTCCCTTGCTTAAACAAATAGAAATGCTGTCAAATAAATCCCCAAAAGTCTTCTCGCGTTCCTGTGTAGCTACAAGTGCATTGAATAATCTTGCCCCGTCGAGGTGAAGTTTCATCCCGTTTTGTATACACACTTCTTTAATGCGGGCGATCTCTTCTACATTGTAACAACCGCCACCGCCGCGATTAACTGTATTTTCCAGACAAACCAGCGAACTTACGGGTTTGTGTACATCATCCGGATTTATGGCTGCTGTTAATTCTTCCGCATTGATCATACCACGGTTTCCGTCAATCAATTTTACCTGGCAGCTGCTGTTGTGAGCAATGCCGCCGCCTTCGTACAGATAAACATGACTTGTTTTATCACAGATCACTTCATCTCCGGGTTGCGTTTGACATTTAATGGCTATCTGGTTGGTCATCGTTCCGCTGGGGCAAAACAATGCGGCTTCCATTCCGAAAAGTGAGGCGCAATAGGCTTCCAACGCATTTACCGTAGGGTCTTCACCAAAAACATCATCGCCAACCGGCGCACGAAACATCGTCTCCAGCATTTCTGAGCCGGGCTTTGTAAAAGTATCTGAGCGTAAATCTGTTATCATCAAACAAATATAAAAGATGATTCGCGGATAATACGGTGTAGACAAATAAAACGGACCTTGTTTTTAAATTAGAAAGTATGAAACTCCTACCTCTTAAAATCAATGGTTAAACATAAAATATTTTCCCGGGATTGGCTAAGTACATACGGTGAGTGATTTCTCAATAAAAGGCATGGTTATTGCATATACTAAATTCTTCAAACAACAAAATTTTTTCCAACTATTTATTGCTAAACGGGTGAAAATGTGTAACTTTGCGCTCATTTAGCCGTATAATCATACGTAAATTCTCAATCTAATACATTATAATGAGGCAACTAAAGATCGCAACCCAGATAACCAACCGTGACTCGCAGGCGGTTGAGAAGTATCTGCAGGAAATCTCTAAAATTTCAATGATCACTCCGGAGGAAGAAACCATTCTTGCTCAGAAGATAAAAATGGGCGACCAACGTGCGCTGGACAAACTGGTTCAGGCCAATTTGCGTTTCGTGGTATCCGTAGCAAAACAATACCAGCATCAGGGTCTTTCTTTATCAGATCTTATTAACGAAGGAAATCTCGGTCTGATCAAAGCAGCGCAGCGTTTTGATGAAACAAAAGGGTTTAAATTCATTTCTTACGCGGTTTGGTGGATACGTCAGTCTATTTTGCAGGCTTTAGCTGAGCAGGGAAGATTGGTGCGTTTGCCGCAAAACAAGATCGGTACTTATAACAAAGCCAATAAAGCTTATATGGCGTTTGAACAGGAGCACGAACGTGAGCCGTCAACCGAAGAACTTGCAGAATTATTGGAGATGAGTGAGACCGAGATCAACAATATCTTCCAGAGCAATACCCGTCATACTTCACTTGATGCACCTGTGCACGAAGCAGAAGACGTGGCAATGGGTGACCTGTTGAAAGGCGGTGATGAAACCGATGAAGATGTAATGCACGATTCATTGAAAAATGAGATCCGTCGTGTATTAAAATCTTTGAGCCCGAGAGAAGCTGAGATCGTGAATGCGTATTTCGGTCTGGACGGTGAGAACGGTGTAACGATCGAACAGATCGGACACAAATATGATCTTACCAAAGAACGCATCCGTCAGATCAAAGAAAGAGCGATCAAACGCCTTCAGAAAGCGAGATACAGTGGTGCTTTGAAAGCATATTTAGGTTAATATCCCTCTCCTCAAATGAAGAGATTTATTTTATTTTCTATACTTATTCCTTTGCTGTCATTTACAGCAAAGGAATGGGTTACCATCTCTCCCGATTCCCATACCACTTTAAGCTTTCCTGATACACCCAAAAAGTCGACCGAAGGGGTTGCACTTGTTTGGAAAGCCTTCGATGCAAAGACCGAAAAGCTAAGCGCCGTCAATTGCATTCTCAGCATTACCGAACTTTCTAAAATGGGCATGACCGCGGAAAAGATGACCGCGGATCTGAATAAACCAACAACAGTCACCGAATTCGGAAAAGGTATTCTTACGAAATTTAAAGGCGGGAAGATCATTACTCAACACCAAACTTCATTTGCCGGCTATCCTGCGTTTGAATACACGATCAATATCGGTTCAAAGTCGGGCTCACAGCTTACTTTACTGCATACAAGGATCATTTTTTCCGGAACTACGATGTACAATTTATCTGTGTATGAGGCGCCGGCCAAATTACAGGAAGCGTTTCGCAATCGTTTTTTCAACTCATTTATGATCGGCAGGTAATTATTCTCCCGCCACCGGAATATGCAACATCACAAGCGTTCCGCGATCGGGTGCACTGTCAAAATCGATCGTTCCTTTCAGAAATTCAATCCTGGTTCGCATATTTTTCAGACCGATCCCTTCCGACTGCTTGTTTGTCTCAAAGCCTTTACCGTTATCCTCAATGGTTGCGGTGATTTCCCTTTCGCTTTTGATCAGTGAGATGTCAAGTGTATCGGCGCCGGAATGTTTGATCACATTGTTTACGCATTCCTGGATCACCCGATACAGTACCGTTTCAGTATTCGAATTAAGCGCTTCATCAAAACCTTCGGTAAATAAATGTACCTTAAGCGAACGGTGATCAAGTTTGTTTATAAAATCGCGGATAGCCGCAGCCAGACTGTTTTTCAACAATGCATTAGGCATC
The DNA here is from genome assembly GCA_965247855.1 of Ferruginibacter sp. Classification (GTDB taxonomy): domain Bacteria; phylum Bacteroidota; class Bacteroidia; order Chitinophagales; family Chitinophagaceae; genus Ferruginibacter. The sequence goes on along the minus strand of CBDFHZ010000003.1, from coordinate 413,569 downwards.
ATATTGTGAGATACGGCACGCACTTCTTTGCAGGCTTCATCAACCAGATAAATACTTTTTTCAAAAGAGGATCGTTCATCCGGGGTATTGAATTTTGCAAGATTTTCGTACGCAGAGAGGTTCATTTTCGCAGCGCTCATAATTTGCCCGACACCATCATGCAGATCGGTTGCAATTCTTTTTCTTTCTGCTTCTTCCGCAGCCATCACGGCCTGTGTGGCCAGATCCTGTTGTTTTAAGATCTCATCTCTCGATCTGATCTCCTGTTTTAATTTATATCGGCGATAACCCGCGTAAGCGAGTAATGCGATCAGACATGCAAAGGCTACAGACGCGACAACCATTATATTTCTTCGGCTGATCATATCTTCCTGCTCCTGAATTTTCCTTTCTTTCTTTTCCGTTTCATATTTAGTATTTAGTTCGCTTATCCGGCTCGTCTTTTCAATGCTGAAAATGCTGTCTCGGATCACAGCACGCAGTTGAAAATATTGCAGTGCAGTTTTAAAATCGCCTTCGGCATTGGCGATCTTTCCAAGAAGTTCAAAATTGGCGCTTTTTAATTCCGGGTAGTCAAGGCCGTTTGCAAGGACATTACTGCTGTCGATAAAAGCTTTTGCAACGCCATATGATCTGGCTGAAAGATAGGCGCTTCCCAGATCGGAATAATTAAGCGCCAATGCGAAGCTATCTTTCATGTGCTTTCTCGTACGCAGCGATTGCAAGAGATATTGCTCAGCTTCGGCAAACTTATTTTGTAACACGTAAAGGCCTGCAAGGTTACTCAACGCATAACAGATTCCCACGCTGTCTTTTCTGCGCTGATCCATCTGCAGCGAAGCAGTGTATCTTTCCGCTGCTTTTTCAAATTCGTTTTGATATTCGAATACAACGCCGGATTCATTATAGATCATCGATATTCCTGCGGAGTCATTCAGTGAACGAAAGATTTCCATTGCTTTATCGTAATTAACTAATGAGAGCTTCAGATCTCTCGTCTTTCTGTATAATCTCGCCAGTACATTATAGCTCATAGCGAGTCCGTGCGGCTCATTGGCTTTTTCAAATGCTTTTATCGACGCATAAAACATGGCGGCAGCCTTCTCATAATCTCCTTTAAAATAATACGCTTCACCGATACGCTGTTTCAATTCGGCAACTGCACGCTGATCATTGTTTTTCACAGCAACCTGTAAAGCTATATTACCGATCCTGATCGCATCTTCAAAATGCTGCAACTTTAATTTTTCCGTAAGGTCAATACCGGCCCTGATCTTATCGGAATAGGTTGCGTTTGAAAGCATGAGTGAAGAAAAGCTGTCGGAATTATTTTGCGCATGAGAGATTATTGTCAACACCAAAAAAACGGTGGTAAAAATGAATCTAAACTTACATGCCCTAAACCTGAAAAAGCTTTCCCTGATCATAGTTCAAGGTATCCACACCGGCGATATCAAAATATACCGTGGAGAGGGTATATCTGCGTTTGGGCAGATGAGGCAAATTTGCTCTTTACATGGAAAGACCGAAATACGATTTTCTTCTTCATACACAAAATGATCAGGGCTGCTTTTTCAGGCGGCCCTCTTCTTTTTAACGCAGGTAGCCGGAGAAGCAAAGCGTATGCAGAGATTGTGTTATTAGCGTAACTCTTTTAACGCCGGCACCCACCGGTGAACATCTAATTGATGTAAATTTGCCACATGAAATACTGTGCGTTTGCCCTACTGCTGTTCATGCTTTCTTCCTGCGAAAAGGATATCAATTTTGACCTTAAAACTTCAGAACCTGTTTTGGTTGCCGATGCGCAAATAGAGACCGGGAGCGCTCCGATGGTAGTGCTAACAAAAAGTTTGGGTTATTTTAGTAAAATAGATCCGCAGATCCTTGCCGGAAGCTTCATTCACAATGCGGTCGTTACTGTTTCAAACGGAATAGCTACGCATCAACTTAAGGAATACAGCGTGCCGTTGGCGCCGAATTTCACTGCTTATTTTTATAGCAATGATCCTTCAGGTCCGTCAACTGCTTTCGTCGGAGCAGTCAACACCAATTACACCTTACACATTTTAGCGGAAGGAAAGGAATACAATTCATCTACGACAATTCCGGCCGTTGCCCTCACACTAGATTCAATGTGGACAAGGGTTGCGCCGCAAAATCCTGATACTTCGAAAAGGATCCTGTTCATCAAAGCAACGGACCCGCACGGACTTGGCAATTACGGCAGGTATTTTACAAAGAAGAACAGCGGTGATTATTTGCCCGGCGAAAATTCTGTATTCGATGATCAGATCGTGGACGGAACCACATTCACTTTCCAATTGCCCCAGGGGATCGACAGGAATGATCCGCCGAAAGCTGACAGTAATTTTTTTAAAAGAGGGGATACGATCACCGTAAATTTTGCTAATATATCCCGTCCGACCTTCACTTTTTGGAGCACTTGGGAATTTGCGTTTCAGGGAATTGGAAATCCTTTCGCACAGCCCAATAAGGTGATCGGCAATATTTCGAACGGCGCACTCGGTGCTTTTTGCGGCTACGCCAGGCAGGTGCGGACAATTGTTGCACAATAAGGTTTCCGGTGACGGGTTGCGGCTTTTCGGGTTTTCGTCTTTTGGAAATACTTTGCGAACTTTGCATTTTTAAGTACAGAAATACTAATTTCATTCAAACAGAAACATGGAAAATACAGTGTCAGAAAAAGTGAGTTGTTTAATAATAGGATCCGGGCCTGCGGGCTACACAGCGGCGATCTATGCTGCAAGAGCTAACATGAAACCTTTGTTGTATCAGGGTATACAGCCCGGCGGGCAATTAACGATAACAACAGAAGTGGAGAATTATCCGGGTTATCCGGACGGAATTCAGGGGCCGGAGATGATGGTGCATTTCGAAAAACAAGCCGCCCGCATGGGAACAGATATCCGTTACGGTTTGGCAACTAAAGTGGATTTTTCCACCCGCCCTTTGCGTGTAGAAATTGACGAAGAAAAATGGATCGAAGCAGACGCTGTGATTATCAGTACCGGTGCTGCCGCAAAATGGTTGGGCATCGAAAGCGAACAAAGATTGAACGGCCATGGAGTGAGCGCATGCGCGGTATGTGACGGATTTTTCTTTAAAGGAAAAGATGTGGCGATCGTAGGCGCAGGGGATACGGCTGCGGAAGAAGCACTGTATCTTTCAAAGATCTGCAGCACCGTTCACATGATCGTGCGTAAGCATGAAATGCGTGCCAGCAAAGTGATGCAGGACAGGGTATTGACAACCCCTAATATCGTGATCCATTGGAACAGTGAAACGGACGAAGTGATCGGTGATGCAAAAGTGAGTGGTGTTAGAATTTTGAATAATCAAACGAACGAAAAAACGGAGATCCCGGTAAGTGCATTTTTTGTTGCGATAGGGCATCAGCCAAACAGTGATATCTTCAAAGGCTGGCTGGATATGGATGAAGCAGGATACCTTATGACGACGCCGGGCACATCAAAAACAAATATCGAAGGCGTATTTGCTTCAGGGGATGTACAGGATAAAATTTACCGCCAGGCGGTTACTGCAGCAGGAAGCGGCTGTATGGCAGCGCTGGATGCGGAAAGATATTTAAGCGAAAAAGGGCTGCACTAATGATCGAAGTTCACCTCAACAAAATGAAATTTTTTGCGCATCATGGCTGGCATGATGAGGAAGGCATTACAGGTACTGAATTTGAAGTGTCGTTGTCTGTAATTTTTGAACCGAAAGAGGAGATTACGGCACTTCATGATACGGTGAACTATACTGTGTTGTACAATATCATCCAACAAAGATTTCTTCATCCTTCCCGATTATTGGAAACACTTGCGCAGGATATCACCGAAGAAATTCACAAAAATGATCCGCGCATCAATTCAATTAACATATCTATAGATAAAATAAATCCTCCTATCAGTAACTTCACAGGAACGGCCGGTATAAGCTATTCAAAATCCTTTTAGATGAAGTTTCTTTCTGTTTTATCTTTCTTATTTTTCCTTTGCGCGGGCACATTTGCGCAGGACGTAACTGCCACTACCAGAGAGGCAGACAGGCTCGAAGCAATTCCGGATGAAAAAGCCGCATTGCAAAAATTCAAGGAAGTTTTAAAAGTGCAGCCGGCAAATTTGTATGCGCTCACAAAATGCAGTGAACTTTGCAGCCGGATCGGCGGGCGTGAAAAAGAGAATAAAAAACTCCGCGACGATTATTTTAATACATCTATTATTTATGCGAGAACTGCACTTCGCCTTTACCCTGATGATGATGCTTCCAATGTAACAATGGCTATTGCTGTAGGTCGTACGGTCCTTTTAAAAAGCGGCAAAGAGAAAATAAATGCCGTAAAAGAGCTGAAGACCTATGCTGATAAAGCACTGCTCAAGAATCCAAATAATTTTAAAGCATGGCATATTTTGGGTAAATGGAATTTTGAAGTAAGCAATCTTAACGGAATTGAAAGAGGAGCGGTAAAAATGATATATGGCGGACTTCCGACCGCATCATTAAAAACAGCGATCAGTTGCTATGAAAAAGCAAAGGCGATCAATCCAAGCTTCGCATTGAATTATCTGGAGTTGGCAAAAGCTTACAAGCGCAATGATCAAAAGCAAAAAGGAATTGATCAGCTTAAATATCTGCTTACGTTAAAGAATCAAACCGAAGATGATCCGCGCATTAAGGCTGAAGCAACAACACTTATAAAAGATTGGGAATAGGTGACAGGTTACGATTTAACCTTAAAAACCAAAGAGCCGGAGGTGCACGATCCTGCAATCAATTTTTTTGGTTCTGACCGTTAAATTTTGCCTTATTTTATCGGAGTTGCGCCCATCACAAATACCAACTTTCCGCCCTTCGTCACATCTTCATGATGTAACACAAAATTCTTGATCTCTTTTCCGTTCAGCACTACTTTTTGTACATAAACATTCACATCACTTTGTTGCTGCACTGCAATGATGAATCTCTTACCGTTATCTAAATTGATAACTGCATTATTTACAGCAGGACTGCCGATCGCATAATCTGATGAACCCGGCGAAACCGGATAAAATCCAAGACTGCTGAAGATATACCACGCACTCATTTGGCCGGTATCATCATTGCCGCCAAGTCCGTCAGGTGCTGATTTATATTGATTTTTAAGAATCATGCGAATGCGTTCCTGGGTCTTCCAATAATTGCCGGTGAAGTTGTATAAATATGCCACGTGATGCGCAGGTTCGTTACCATGAACATACCCTCCGATGATGCCGTCGCGGGTAATGTCTTCTGTTTCTGCAAAAAATTCATCAGGCAAATGCATCGTGAATAATGAATCCAGATGACCGGTAAATTTTTTTTTACCGCCGCTCATTGCGATAAGCGAAGCGGGATCATGCGGAACAAACAAACTAAAATTCCATGCATTGCCTTCGATGAATCCCTGTCCATCGGTCTTTAACGGATCAAAAGCCGCACGAAATGTTCCGTCATTCAATCTGGGCCTCATAAAACCTGAGGCCGCATCAAAAACATTTTTATAATTCTGCGAGCGTTTGATAAACTTGTTATACACATCCGGGCGGTTCAGTTTTTTTGCCAGCTGTGCAATACACCAATCGTCGTATGCATATTCCAAAGTAGTGGACACACCAACGCCGTTCTTATCTATCGGAATATATCCTTTATCCATGTACAGGCCGATACCGTCGTAGCTGCGATGAGTTGCCGTAGCGATGCATGCATCCAACGCTTTATTCGCATCAATTCCTTTCGCATTACCTTTTAAGATCGCATCAGTAATCACGGAAACGCTGTGATAGCCGCTCATACACCAATTTTCATTAGCGCTGTTGCTCCATACCGGGAGCATGTGCAAACTGCTTTGATTGTAATGCGCCAACATGCTCTGAACCATATCCGCATTGCGTTTTGGTTGAATGATGTTAAACAACGGATGCAAGGCACGGTATGTATCCCACAAAGAAAAAGTGGTGTAATTGGTAAATCCTTTTGCATAATGGATGTTCTGATCAAGGCCTTTGTAAGCCCCGTCAGCATCCATGTAGATCGTGGGATTAATGAATGCATGATACATGGCGGTATAAAAATTCTCTTTCTCTTCCTGCGCACCTTCAATCTGAATTTTATTGAGCTCATTATTCCAAAGCTGTTGCGCATCATTCTTTACTTTTTCAAAATCCCAACCCGGAATTTCTGCCTGCATATTTTTCATGGCTCCTTCGGCACTCACAGGAGAAAGGGCGAATTTTATTTTAATTTTCTCATTTGCAGTCGTTTTAAAATCAAAATACATGCGCAGTTGCTTTCCGGCAAGCTCCGGAAAATCGTGTCGCTGATCAAACTTGCCCCAAAAGCCATTGTAAGATTGCGGCGCAAAATTCTTGCTGCCGTGATGTAAAAAGGCTTTCGAAAATTGCATCGCAAAGTAAACAGTTCTCGTGCGGGCCCAACCCGTTGTTTCCCTGTAACCTTCTATGGTACTATCGTTGAGCACTCTTACGTATGTCCACACATTTTTTCCGTCATAATTATAAATGCCGCTCATCAGATCAAGTATGACATGACTTTGATCTGATGCGGGAAAAGTATATTGATGAAAACCGACCCTCGTTGTAGCCGTAAGTTCTGCGGTTATATTTCCTTCATCAAGCAATACTTTATAATAGCCTGCCTGTGCTGTTTCATTCGCATGAGAGAAAGTGGAACGAAATCCGCTCTTCGGGTCTGCAGCAGTTCCGGGTGTTAGTTGTAGATCACCTACGCTTGGCATGATCAGAAAATCACCGAGATCACTGTGGCCCGTGCCGCTAAAATGCGTATGACTGAAACCAACGATTGTTTTATCATCATACTGATAGCCTGCACAATATTTATATACTTCAGGAACATATTTTCCGTTTACGCTGAAGGGGATCGTATCGGTTTCCGGGCTCAGTTGCACCATGCCGAAAGGAACGGTTGCGCCGGGATACGTATGACCCATGCGTTGTGTGCCAATGATCGGCTTTACATATTGAACCAATTGTTTTTGCTGCGCAAATGAGGTTGCAGAAAAGATAACCGCAGCCGTAATAAATAGTGCCTTCTTCATATCGATAAAGTTATGCAATAACAAATACTTTGTCGTATCTGTACCTTTAATTGGCGTGTTTGCACCGCCTTTTATATCAGGTATTGATTCATCTTTGTATCAACAAATCACCATCAAAAAAAATACAGCAATGTCAACAGAAAAAACAATACTCACCGTAAACGCAACAGTAAACGCACCTGCAGCTAAAGTTTGGGAAAGCTGGACGAAACCGGAACACATAACAAAATGGAACCAGGCAACGGATGACTGGCACTCGCCGCGTTGTGAAAATGATCTCAGAGCAGGAGGAAAATTTAATACCCGTATGGAAGCGAAGGACGGCACCATGGGTTTTGACTTCGGGGGAATCTATGACGAGGTAAAAGAAAACGAATACATTGAATATACCATGGGAGACGGGCGCAAGGTAAAAGTTTGGTTTACCGCAAACGGTGATACAACTGACGTAAAAGAAAGTTTTGAAGCGGAAGAAACAAATCCTCTTGAAATGCAACAGGGTGGGTGGCAGATGATACTGGATAATTTTAAGAAGTATACGGAATCACTTGCATAGTAATCATCTGTTGACGTCGCGTTCGAAAATGAAGTACAATATTAAATATGCGGATCGCGTTCAAGTCTGTCGCTATTTTGCGACAGCATCAAACGTTCAATACATGAATCGCGTCATCGGCTTTATTTTAGTGTTTTTTTTATTAAGACTGTTCCCGGCATAGCTCAGCCTGCAATCGTTTTTGAAAAAGACAATTTTCTATCTGTTCTTTTACAAGCAAAATCAATAAAGAAGCCCGTGTTGCTGATGTGCTATGCCTCCTGGTACCCGCAGTGTAATAAAATGAAGCAGGAGGTTTTTACAGATCTGCAGTTGCTGATTTTATAATGAATATTTCATTTGCAAAATGCAGGACATGGAAAAGGAAGAAGGGATCGCCCTTAATGAAAATTTTAAAATAAGATCTTACCCAACATTCATTTTTTTTGATCCCGCCGGTAATGTCATTTATCGAACTACCGGAGAATTTAAAGCCGACGGATTTACTGCAGAAGGAATGAATACCCTAAACCCTGAAAAGCAACTGCCGGCGTTAAAAAAGAAATTCGAATCAAATTTGAGTGATGCTGAGAATTGCTATAACTATATCCGTATACTCAGAAAAGCTGAACTGGATTGTACCGATGCACTCACAAAATATTTTTCGGCACAAAGTCAGCAGTTGTGGGTATCAGAAGTAAACTGGCGGATAATCGCCAACGGCGTTACAGATATGAATTCTCCATACTTTCAATTTGTGCTTACACATCAACAAGAATTTGCTGCTGTGGCTTCGCCGGAAAGAGTGAAACGAAAAATATTTGTATTGGTAAAAGATCAGCTGTTGCCTGCGGCGTTAATTAAGGACAGCAGTTCTTATTTGACTTACCGTAAGACCGATGAGGACATTCATGATCATCAAATTGATTCGTTAATCTTCGCTGTTGATCTGAAATGGTATGGGAGCAAAGGCAATTGGAATGCTTATAAGGATCTTGCGCAGCAAAAATTACAACAATACGGGCCTTCCGATGAGCAATTGCTCAAAGATATTCTTTACGTATATCGCGATCATATTACAGACAAAATATCATTGGCGGAAGCCGCTAAATGGGCCGATCATCTTGCAGCAATACATGAAGCATATAATAATTATATTTTTTGAGCGGAATGATCCATCTTAAAGCAGGAGACAGGCCGGGTGCGGTTCTTATGGCAAAAAATGCGTAAAGTATTACTGAAAAATATGCGCTTGATCACCCGGAAGCTGATAAGCTTTTGAAAGATGCCGGTTCTAACTGATCGGTGCTGCAGCCTGATAAATAATATCCGTAACAAACGATAATGATTAATTTTGACAGGAAATTATAACCGTTGACCTGATGAAATTCTCCGCAATGCGTTGCCTCTTTATATTATTGCTGATCCTATCTGCACATTTTTCAGCTGCTGCCTTTTCAAATAAACCCGCAGCTGTGTTATTAAGTGAGCGTTCAGTTAAAGTGAAAGTGACGTACAATGTAAATGTTTCCGGTAAGGTGAATATGATTGAATTGAAACTGATGGTACCGCATGACGTGAAAGATCGGCAGACTGTAAAGAGCCTTTCTTTTTCTATGCAGCCCGATAGTGTTTACACAAAGAATACTAACAAGTATGTACTGTTCCGTTTTAAAGACATTGAGAAAAGTTTTAAGATCATCGTGAAAAGCGATCTTACCATTTACCGGAAAATATCTGATAAGAACGACAGCACTGCTAAGGATCTGACGCCTTACCTCATCGCTGAAAAAAATATTGAAAGCGACAGCTCGCGGATCGTTGCGCTGGCTGCCACGCTGAAGCAGAAGAGTGATATTGAAACGATCATGAAAACCTTTGAATATGTGCAGACGAATATTAAGTATGAAGCCAATGAAGCGATAGGCGCTGAAAAAGTGTTGCAAACTAAAGTAGGAAAGTGCATGGATTACAGCGATCTCTTTGTGGCATTATTAAGAGCAAATAAGATCCCTGCAAAATCCGTGTTTGGAATGTTAGTGGATTTTACGGGAGAGAATCCTTTACATGCATGGCCGGAAGCTTATCTGGAGAAACAGGGATGGGTTCGTTTTGATCCGACCACAGGGCATAGTGATATTACCAAAAGCGCAGGAAATTACACGATGAAAATTTCCAATAAATATATAGTTTTATCTGAAGGAAGGAATGATGTCGAAATGCCCGGCAATGTAATGCGTTGGAGATATAGAGTGGCGCCCGGCGGAACTTTAAATATCAAAGAATCGTTTGATGTTTCCGCACAGGAAACGGAAGATTCTTTTTAAAGTTGATTAATATTATATTTCTGAAGTGAGTGATGCTTCAACTTTGCTCAGCACAGGCTTCACGATGCACCCATGAAAACTGCTGCCCGCGCAAAGACCGATCATAAAAATCCCGTTCTGCACATCATTTCCAATCCTTACCTTGAGTAAAATTATTTTCAAATGCAAAAACGCGTTTTAATGACAGCCGTTTTGCTCTGCTTTATCGGCATGGCAAATGCGCAAACTACAACCTCAACCTATGATCCGCATGTTTTATTCGGACCGGTATTTTATCCACAGGCAGGAAGTGTAACAAGAGCTTCCGACGGTTCGCCTAATTTATTGTACTGGCAAAACAAAGCAGACTATAAAATTGACGTAACGCTTGATGATAATACAGACAAAGTTTCCGGCTCGGTTACGATCACATATAAAAATAACAGTCCGCATGCATTGCCATACCTCTGGTTATACCTTGATCAGAATTTATTTTCAAAAGACAGTCGCGGACAAGCCCGTATGCCCGTCGGCTCACGCAGCCGCTATGGCAGCGCTACCAGTACATTTGACGGGGGAGATAAGATCACGTCAGTAAAATTAGGAGACGGTTCAAACGCAGATTATATTATTAATGACACAAGGATGCAGATCCGTTTGCCAAAAGCAATGAAACCCGGCGGCGATGTGATCAAAATAAAAATTGATTACTCATTTACGCTACCCGAAGAAGGTGCCGATCGTTGCGGGATCTTAAAAACAAAGAACGGAAAAGTGTTCGCGGTTGCGCAATGGTATCCGCGGATGTGCGTTTATGATGACGTGGAAGGCTGGAACACGCTGCCTTATCTCGGACCAAGTGAGTTTTATTTAGAGTATGGTGATTATGATTTCAGCATTACGGCGCCGGCTTCACACATTGTTGTAGCTAGCGGTGAATTGCAAAATCCGTCGGAAGTGTTGACTGCAACGCAGATCAAAAGAATGGCGGATGCAAAGAACAGCGATCAAACGGTAATGATCCGCACAGAGGCAGAAGTGAACGATCCGGCTTCAAGACCAAAAATTTCAGGAACACTAACCTGGAAATTTAAAATGGAAAATGCGAGAGATGTTTCCTGGTCTTCTTCAAAGGCATTCATTTGGGATGCTGCAAAAATGAATTTGCCGGACGGTAAAAAGGGATTGGCGCAAAGCGTTTACCCGGTGGAAAGTGCGGGAGATAAAAGATGGGGCAGAGCAACAGAATTTACAAAGGGCAGTATTGAAAATTACAGTAAACGCTGGTTCCCGTATCCTTATCCTGTTGCAACAAATGTGGCAACAAATGTGAGTGGAATGGAATACCCCGGCATCGTGTTTTGTAGCTCGGGATCCGGTGAAGGCGGACTTTTTGGTGTAACGGATCATGAATTTGGCCATACCTGGTTTCCGATGATCGTGGGAAGTAATGAAAGAAAGTACGGCTGGATGGATGAAGGTTTTAATACATTTATTAATACCATCGCTGCGGTTGATTTTAATAACGGAGAATTTAAGAACAGCGGCAATCCGACTCATTCACAAATGATCCCGTATATCTTCGGTCCGCAATCGGAAAGTGTTTTTAATACACCGGATGCGATGAAAGAAGCGAATATCGGTGCGGAATTATATTTTAAACCGGGTTATGGTTTGGAATTATTACGCAATAATATTCTTGGAGCAAACAGATTTGACTATGCATTCCGTGAATACATCAAACGTTGGGCGTTCAAACATCCTACGCCATGGGATTTCTTTAAGACAATGGACAATGCATCGGGTGAAAATCTCACCTGGTTTTGGAAAGAATGGTTCGTTGAAAATTACAGATTGGATCAGTCAATCAAAGATGTTACATACAGCGAAGCTAAAGGTGCAATCGTTACTTTGGAAAATCTGGATAAAGCTGCAATGCCTGTCATCCTTAGCTATGAAACTGTTTCAGGCGTAAAGGGAATGATAAACCTGCCGGTGGAAATTTGGAACAACACTTCTACATTCAAAGTTAAATTGCCCGTAACGGAAGCGGTAAAATCTGTAATGATCGATGCGGACAAAGTTTATCCTGATATGAATTTTAACAATAATAAATGGAACAACTAATGGACAACTGAGCAAAGGATCCTTGATAATGAGAAACGCCGTCATAATTTGACGGCGTTTCTTGTTTAAAGTATTTCAGATCTGCATAAATGGAAGCTGGTTCAAAGCCAAAAAATTATTCATTGTCCATTATCAATTTGCTTTTCCATTTTCCGCTTCTCAGATACAACCACGACATCAAAAAGATGATAGTCCAATAAACGAATTCATTACTCCAGGCCACCGCAAGAGAAATGTAATTCACCTTCATAAAGTATAATGTATATAAAAGGTAAAATGAAATAGCGATGATCTCAATACCAAGATTGATGGTCGTTTTGCCCGTTCCCGTTACGCCATTGAGCCAAATATTGGCGATGCTCATAAAGATCATCCCCAGCGAAACCATTCTGATGACGGGAACACCTTCCCGCACAAATGCAGCATCCCTGCCGAAAAGATTGAAGAAAGCTTCCGGGAAAATATTTAGTGTGATCACCATCAATGAACAAAGTCCTGCACTCCAGCACATGATGCGTGTGATTGCCGGTAAAATATCATGCTCTCTTTTTTGCCCCATCAAATTGCTGATCATCACATTCGTGGTTCCTGCAAATGCCCATACAAATACTCCCACCAACCCGAATACATTGCGCATTACATTGCTCACGGCCTTTGCCACATGCCCTCTGCCTTCCAATAATAAAAAGAAAACCAACCAGGTCGTTACACTGATGATGTATTGAGTTACCAACGGAATTGAAACTTTTAAGATCTGTTTATTGATCTCTTTATTGTATTTCCAATATTGCAGCAAGCCGTATTTCCTCTTAAGCCCGGAAATAATGATCACTGAAAATACTACGATCATCCCCGTAAATTCAGCAATAACTGAAGCAACGGCAGCGCCGTCAAAACCCATAGCAGTAAAGCCTGCATGACCGAAGATCAATAAATAATCAAAAAGAATATTGATCAGCGCTTCGCAAATAAAACCGATCATGAGATAGCGACTGTTGAGTGATGCCACCAAAAATGCATTACCCAGTTGAAACATATAAAGGAATGGAAGTCCGAAGATCCTGATCCGTAAAAAATGCATTTCCTGATCATACGAAGCAGGATCAGAGACTGCACGCATAATGAACGGTGCAACAAATAAAGTAAACAGGATACAAATGGCGGCGAACTGCAATGAAATGCGGATGCCCTGTGAAAGTATCGTTTTAAATTTTTCGGGATTACCACTGCCGGCGTTTCGGGAAAACACATTTTGCATGGCGTTATTCAATCCGTTTCCCGCTACAGCGAAGATCAGATAGAATACACCGGTGATGCCCGCATTGCCCAAAGCTTCTTCGCTCAGGTGCCCGAGAAAGATGCTGTTGGTAAGCATATTCAACTGCGGAATAAGTATAGCAAGCGTTATCGGCAGCGCAATGGAAAGAATTTGTTTATTCGTTACATCAACTTTAAGGTCATTAATTACTGCTCCGCTTTCCATAAGTAGCAAAATTATCTTATTTTGCCTGCTTAAATTCAACGCTTGAACATCGCCTTTAAAATACCGCCGGTAACATCGGATATTTCCAACCTTCATCTGCTTGCAGAAGCCGGAAAAGAAGAAATCTCATTCCTTATTTTTTCCAAAGCGCCTTTTGCCTTGCACGGTCTTTATGCATATAGTTTTAAGAAATTTCTCAATGCAGAAGAGTACGCAGAGCGGATACGGAATATTCTTGCAAAAGAAAATATGCTGCGCAATACATTCGCTTCGGTAAATATCTTTTACAACAATAGCGAATCAACGTTGGTTCCTGCTGAATATTTTTCTCCGAATGATAAAGAGCAGATCGCTTCTTTAATGTTTGGTGAAAACAAAACAACCGTAACGTTCCATGAGATCGTTAAAGGACAAAACATTTATAATATATATCGCATTCCGGAAAAGATCCATCAGGCAATAAATGAAGCTTTTCTGCAAAATTATTTTTCGCATTCCACTTCCTGTCAGCTAAGAAATAACAAAGCAGGTGATGTGCTCGAATGCACGGTCTATCATAATAATATCAAGGTCATTTTATATAAAGCCGGGAATCTTCAGCTGGTACAGTACTTTGAATATTCATCACCGTCGGATGTGTGCTATTATTTATTAAATTCCTGCGAAAGATTCGCGGTTAGTCCGTCAGTTGTTCAGGTTTCTATAAGTGGCATGATTGATATCAATTCAAATTTATTTAAAGAGATCTATCGATATTTTTTAAATGTTTCTTTGCTGCAATTGCCGGAGGATGTAATCATCACCGACAAACTCAACGAGCATCCGCATCATTTTTACAGTCACCTTTCAGTGCTTGCACAATGCGTATAATCAGCGGTACACACGGCGGAAGAAGGATCTCGCCGCCGGCAAACATGCCGCACACACGGCCTACAACCGATATTGCAAAAGAAGGCCTGTTCAATATTTTGCAGAATCAACTTGATATCGAATCCCTTATCACACTTGATCTTTTTGGCGGCACGGGCTGCATCAGCTATGAGCTGGCGAGCAGGGGCGTGGAAGATCTAACGATCGTGGAGAAAGATACGAAGATGTATGAGTTCATTAAAAAAACTTCAGAGATGCTGAAGTTTGAAAATTTTAAAGTGGTGAAAAGTGATGTGTTTGGCTACATCAACAGTTGCACTAATAAATACGATCTTATTTTCGCCGGCCCCCCATATGCATTGGCAACGATCGATGATCTGCCGCTGCGCATCTTTGAAAGAGAGCTCCTGAACCACGGCGGTTGGTTCATTCTTGAACATACACCAAGAAATGATTACCGTAAATTTGATCATTACAAATGGGAGCGGAATTACGGCACCACGATCTTTAGTTGTTTTGAGAAGTAATGATGCCTCGAAAGGGCACTAAGAAGATAATTTTGCATTTTAGCGTCTTCGTAATAAAAATACAAGCATGACCAAACAAGCCATCAGAAAATTATACAGGCAAAAGCGAACCGATCTTTCTCATTCAGTGAAAGACAAGTTGGAGGATCTGATGCTGATTCAATTTCAAAGTCTGCATTTAGATATTCCTGATACGGTGATGACCTATTCGCCGATAGATGCGATGAATGAATACAATCCGATCCTCATCGAAGAATATTGCTTCTTTAAAAACCCTGCAACGACACTAATATATCCTGTTGTAGATAAAGCCAATAATGATCTTCGTGCGGTTGCAGTAAAAGAAGACACTTTTTTTGAGCTGAATGAATATGACATCGAAGAGCCTATGAACGGAAAAGGTACCGTGCCCGAAGCGATACGCTTAATGCTGGTGCCATTGCTGGCTTTTGATGAAAAAGGTTATCGTGTTGGCTATGGCAAAGGTTACTACGACAAGTTTATTAAAGAATGCCGCCCCGAAATGGTAAAGATCGGCTTCAGTTTTTTCGATGCCGTTGAAATTGAAGATGTAAACAGTTTCGATGAAAAGCTTGATTTTTGCATAACACCTGAAAGGATCTATCAATTTTAAAACCGCACTATTGCTCAAAAGTTTCAGATACCTGCTTTTTCCTTTATCGTTGATCTACGGCGCATGTATTTTGCTCCGCAATTGGCTGTTTGATAAAAAGATCCTGAAATCTTCCGCGTTTAATTTTCCGGTGATTTGCGTAGGAAACCTTGCTACGGGCGGCACGGGCAAAACGCCGATGACGGAATATCTGGTGGAATTGCTCAAGTCAAATTACAAACCTGCTACTTTAAGTCGTGGTTACAAAAGAAAAACAAAAGGCTACGCTATTGCCGGAAAAAATACTACGGCATTGGAGATCGGAGATGAGCCAATGCAATTTCACCAAAAGTTTCCTGATGTTACGGTAGCCGTGGGAGAGGAGCGTTTGGAAGCGATCCCGCATATTCTGCATGACAGACCGGAGACAGATGTGATCATCCTGGATGATGCTTTTCAACACAGAAGCGTGAGAGCAGGATTGAATATCATTCTCACAGAATATAAAAATTTATACTCCCGAGACCTCATGCTGCCCGCCGGGGACCTTCGCGATGTGAAACTGAGCCGCAAAAGAGCGGATATCATTGTTGTGACGAAATGCAAATCTGATCTTTCCGAAACGGAAAAAGCATCCATAACCAACGAACTTGGTATTCGACCCAATCAACATATCTTCTTTACCGAGATCATGTATGCGCAGCCTTATCATTTATTTACCGGAGAAAAGACTGACATCCGTGCCACTGAAGATCTTCTGCTGATCAGCGGAATTGCCAACCCGAAACCCATGAAGGAATTTCTTACTGCTCATGTACACAGCTATGATATGCTGCGGTATCCGGATCACCATATTTTCAGCAGTACGGATCTGAGGGAGATCAAAAAGCAATTTGCGAAGATCACTTCAGAGGATAAGATGATCATGACCACAGAAAAAGATGGGGTTCGCCTGCAAAAATTTGAAAGGGAAATGGCTGACCTTCCCATCTACGTCTTACCGGTTAAGCAACAGTTCTTGTTTAAAGACGAGATGGCATTTAACGGGCTTATCGTCAACTTCATAAAGAGCTTCAAAAAATCCTAACTGTTAAAGTTATCTAAAGCGTTGTCTATTTTTACAGACGGTATTTACGAGAACCTACGTATGATTAATTTAGCGGAAATTTTTTTGTATCAATTCTAACTGTAATGAGATTATTTATTACCCTGGCAGCATTTTTTGCATTCAGCAGTGCATTCGCACAAAAAACAGTGACTGTAAAAGGTGCTGTAAGAACCGAAGACGGTAAATTTTTGTCGAAAGCATCGGTGTTTCTCGTTTATCCGGGATCAAAAGACACTTTGAAAACTCTTACGAACAGCAACGGCGTTTACACTTTCAACAATGTAAGGGCGGGTAAAACCGTTATCGGTATTTCGTTTACCGGTTATAAGCGTTTTCTTGACGCCTATGATTACACGGGGATGGAAGGGGAAGAAGTGAACAGTGATGTCGTGATGTCGCCGGGCGATATTACTTTGGAAGCCGTTACGGTAGAGACTTCCAAGATCCAGATCAAAGAAGACACAGTTTCATATAAGATCGACAGCACGATGTATCGTAAAAATGATAACGTAGAACAGGTGCTTAAAAACTTACCGGGTGTTCAGGTGGATAAGGATGGAAAAGTAACGGCGCAGGGAAAAGAAGTGACCAAGGTAAAAGTGAATGGTAAGGAATTCTTTGGCGGCGACGTAAAGACTGCAACGCGTGAATTGAACGCTGACATGGTGGATAAGATTCAGATCGTGGATGACTACGGAGACCAGGCTGCGTTCACCGGCATCAAAGACGGAGATCCTACGAAAACATTGAATATTCAACTTAAGAAGGAAAAGAATAAAGGTTATTTCGGAAACCTTACAGCAGGAGGCGGAACCGACAGCAGGTATCTCTTTTCCGGATCCGTAAATCGTTTTAATAATTCCGAGCAGATTTCGCTCACAGGAAACATCAACAATACCAATACAAGTAACTTTAATTTCTCCGGATTGCCCGGTGGAATGGGTGCAATGGCAGGTTCAATGATACGAAGCTTTGGCGGTGGAAACTCACAATTTGCCAATTTTGGCAACAGCGACGGAGTAGGGGTTACGAAATCGATCGGAACGAATTACCGTAAAGATCTCAATTCAAAAGTTTCCGTTTACGGAAGCTATAGTTTTTCTGAAAAGACAAATACAGTATTAAATCAGGTAGATCAGCAACTGATCCAAAAAGACAGTGTTCTTCCCAATAAGCAACAGACACAGGATTATTCCGTTACTGATAATCACCGATTTTCATTTAATGTAGAATATAAGATAGACTCATTCAACTATGTGAAATTCAACCCCGGGATCACTTACAGGAAAGTAAATGATAGCTACCGCTCTGACTTTAATTATTATGATACGAAAGGCGGAATCATCAACAACGGCGTAAACACAGATGCTAATAATTCTTCTGCACCAAACTTTAACGGGAGCATTTTATTCAACCACCGCTTCCACAAGAAGGGCCGTACGCTTTCCATCAACATGACGGGAGGAAAAACACAAACGGATAATGAAGATGACATCTACAATACCACGCAATATTATAACAACGGCGTTCCGGTATTTAATTCATTGGTAGATCAGCAGATCATCCAGGATAATAACAACCATAACTATGGTGTTACTGCTTCATTCAATGAGCAATTGTCTAAAACGCATGCGTTGGAATTCAATTATGCGTTCAATAAACGTTTCACCGGCAACGACAAGGAAACGTACAATATGGGATCAGGTACAAAAACGTTGATCGACAGTCTTACCAACATTTACGAGAACAATTATACAACAAACCGAATCGGCGCTAATTTCCGCACAACCAAAAAGAAATTTAATTATTCAGTAGGCCTTGCTGTTCAGCCGGCAGAGATCAAAAGTAATTCGCTTACCACGAAGCAATCAAGCTATACGCAACACCTGGTGAATTATTACCCGGTGATCAGGTACGCTTACAATTTCTCAAAGAGTAAATCATTCAACCTGAATTATAACGGTAGCACGAATCAACCGACGTATCAGCAATCACAACCGGTATTTGATTATTCAAATCCGCAGAATATCACGATTGGAAATCCTGACCTGAGACCTGAATTCAGCAATACGATCAGTGCCCGCTATAATAATTTCGACTTTATCAGCGGTAATGTATTTTTTGGAAATCTAAGCGCATCATTCACCAATGACAAGATCGTAAACAATGTAACAAGCATTTATGCTAAAACCGTTAGCCCGACTAATCCGCTGGACACCGTTAAGCGGTTTATACGACAGGAGACTAGGTATCTCAATGCAAACGGTACTTACAATGTGAATGCTTTCTATGCGATCTCCAAGCCTTTCCACAACAGAAAATATGTCTTCAATCTTGGGGGAACCATTAACTATAACAATAATATTTCTTATCTCGATAATGCGAAGAACAATGGGACGAACTGGCTTGTTTCTCAAAGATTCTCTATGGATTATAAATTGAAGAAATGGCTGGAAGCCAGCGGTGGTGCAAACTTCACCATTAATGATGCGAAATATTCACTTACACCCACCAACAATACGACCATCCGTGCATGGAGTCTGACACAATCTGCAAGGATGTTCTTCAAAAATGATTTCATTCTCAGCTACGACCTGGAGAAAACGATCAATTCCGGTTATGCAAGTAATGTAACATCAAATCCTTTAATCATTAATGCAACCTTGGAAAAGCAGATCTTCAAAAAGAAAAATGCGTCTTTTAAACTTCAGGGCTTTGATCTGTTAAAACAAAATACTAATGTGAACAGAAGTGTAACGGCATATTCTATTACAGATACAAGAACAAACAGGCTTACGAGGTATTTCATGCTGAGTTTCGTTTTTCGTTTCAGCAAATTTGACGGCTCTAAAGGCGGTGCGCAAATGGGTGGTCCGGGTGGCGGACCGGGAATGATGAGAATGGGAGGCGGCGGTTTTTAAGGAAAATGTAATCAGTAAAATGTATAAAAGTAAAATGCAGTTCAAAAAGAACTGCATTTTTTGTTATCGTGGATTGCAAATTACTTATCTTATTCGGGTTTATTTTGCCACCGCGATCTTCACTTTTTTCCCCTTGATCTTTTCATCTTTTATCAGCTCAAGTACATTTCCGATCTTGGATTTGCGTACGGCCGCGAATGCTGAGAAATCTTTTACTTCAATCAGGCCGATCTCGTCTTTCTTAAGCATACCTTTTTGTGAAAGGAACCCGACGATATCAATCTTGTTGATCTTGTCTTTTTTGCCCGCGGCAATAAATAGCGTGCTCCATTTTGGTTTTTCCGGCAGTGATAACTTTTCCGGCAACTCAAAGGTATGCGCATGCTCAGTGATATAAGCAGGAAGTTTTTCATCGTCGGACCAAATCACATACACGTTGCCGGTGTTGTTCATACGTGCAGTACGACCGTTGCGGTGGGTAAACTCAGCCTCTACATGCGGAATATGGTAGTGAACGATATTTCTGATGTCCGCGATATCCAAACCGCGACTCGCAAGATCCGTTGTTACTAATATATCTGATGTGGTATTTCTGAATTTGGTAAGCGCCACTTCACGATCATGTTGCTCCATTCCGCCGTGGTAAAATACGTTTACGATGCCTTGCTCCGCCAAAAAGTTGCTCGTACGCTCTACAGCATCCCGGTGATTACAAAAGATGATGGTGGAAGTATTATTAAAGTAACAAACCAGTTGAAGCAAAGTGTGTAGCTTGTCTTTATCATCCGATAAAACCGTATTAATGCGCAGGCCTTCATTTGGTTGTTGATCCTCGGGGAGAAAATTCAGTGTTACCGCTGTATCCATTTTTACAAATGCGGGCATGTCAACCTCATTTGTTGCGGAGGTGAGCATTCTTTTTTCAATTGCCGGCAATGATCCGATGATAAATTCCATTTCCTCACGGAAACCCAATTCCAGACTTTTATCAAATTCGTCAAGTACAAGGAATTTAATGGTACTGCAGTCAATATTGTTTCTTCGGATATGATCTGCTGTTCGGCCGGCTGTTCCGATAATGATCGCCGGCGCCTGCACCAGATTATTTTCTTCAATTTCCCGTTTGTGACCGCCATAACAAACGGTAACTTTATAACCTGTCTGCATTTGTTTTAAGACTGATTCGATTTGTATCGCCAGTTCTCGACTGGGAACTAAAATGAGCGCCTGAACTTTCCTGAGATCCGGATCCAGCGCATTTAAAACGGGCAATAAAAATGCAAGGGTTTTCCCTGAACCTGTTGCGGATAACAATAAAACTTTATCGTTATTTGCTGTCGCATCTTTTGCGGCCAACTGCATTTCATTCAGAGCTTTTATTTTAAGCCTGTCCAGAAACTGTTGCTGGCTTTCGTCTGTAATATTCATATCGCAAAGATAGTCTTAGTTTAACCAAGGATATTCGACAAATCTAACGAGTTAATTGTCAGGCAATTGAGACCAGGCAATATTACCTATAATTAACATTATGTTAAACAGCACATCGTCGTGAAAGAGAAAGAAAAAACCCTTGCCACCCCACAGGATAGATATGCGTGGAGATTGGTGCATTTGAACTCTTAAGATTGCTTTCTTAACCAAGTCGCTGCTAACAACAGCTGATCGGTATCCTCCAACTTACCGATCTGGGTGTCGGTTCGGTCACACTGAACAACACGGAATTTCAATACTAAAACAATTCTTCTCTTTGCGACTTCATTGCAGCCTTCGAAAATGCAAAGAATTGTCGATTCTTTCAATAGTCTGCCTTTCCTCAAACAAAAAAGTTGATAATTAAAAAAAACGCTGCTTTTGCAAGCAGCGTTTAAATTTTATTCTTCAGTTTCCGGCTCATCGCCGTTTTTTTCTTCATTTATATCATCTTCCAGCTTTTCCATATCCCCCGGAATTTGATCTACCGCAGTTTCATCATTATTAAGGGCTTCAACTTCAGCAACCTGCTCAAGGTTGTCTAACTCTTCTTCCTGCTCATCCAAAGATGTGATCGCAGCAATTTCATCCCCTTCATCTACCCGGATGAGTTTTACACCCTGCGTTGCCCTACTTTGTTCTGTGATCTTATTTACTGCCATACGGATCGTAATTCCCGATACGCAAGTGATCATGAGATCCTGGTTTTCGGTCACATCCAGCAAACCTGAAAGTCCGCCGGTCTTGTCGGTAACATTAATTGTTTTAACGCCTTTACCACCACGATTCGTAATACGATAGTTAGCTTCACCCGTTTCAGGATCATCAAGGAATGTTCTTTTTCCATAACCTTTTTCGCTGACTACCAACACCGTGCGGCTTTTATCTTCTTTATTAACGCAGATCATTCCAACTACTTCGTCGTTCTTTTCATCAACCTCAATCCCTGCTACACCAATACCGCCACGACCTGTCGCTCTCACTTTAGCTTCAGGGAAACGGATCGCACGACCGCTTTTCACCGCCATCATGATCTCGCAATTACCATCAGTCATCTTAGCCTGGATCAGCTGATCACCTTCATTAATATTGATCGCATTGATACCAGATTGTCTCGGTCTGCTGAAATCCTTCAATCTCGACTTATTAATGATACCATGCTTCGTACATAGCACTATATAATGGTTGTTCACGTATTCTTCATCGTCAAAATTCTTCACGTCAATGATCGCTCTTACCTTATCATCGGCCGGGATCTGGATCATATTCTGCAGCGCACGCCCCTTACTTGTCTTATCACCCTCAGGAATCTGGTACACTTTTAACCAGTAGCACCTGCCTTTTTCGGTAAAGAACATCAATGTATGGTGCGTAGATGCTACGAATAAATGCTCAATATAATCTTCCTGACGCGTACTGCTGCCCTTAGCTCCGCGACCGCCTCTGCGTTGTTGCCTGTACTCGGTAGCGGAAGTTCTTTTAATGTAACTTAAATGTGAGATAGTTACCACAACATCTTCTTCTTCAATGAGATCAAGCATGTTTATTTCATCGTCTGCATAAACAATTTCGCTTTTTCTTTCGTCGCCAAACTTCGCTTTTACTTCGAGTAACTCGGTTTTGATAATGTCAAAACGCATATCAGAACTTGCAAGGATCTCTTTCAAGTGAGCGATCAACTTCATTAGTTCTGCGTGCTCTTCACGGATCTTATCGATCTCCATTCCTGTAAGACGTTGCAAACGCAATTCAAGAACCGCTTTAGCCTGGATCTCGGTCATGCCGAAATTTAAGATCAAGCCTTCCTGGGCGATATTCGGTGTAGCACTTTCGCGGATCAGCTTAATTACCGCATCCAGATTATCCAGCGCAATGATATATCCTTCCAGAATATGCGCTCTTTCTTCCGCCTTACGCAATTCATATTTGGTTCTTCTCACTACTACTTCATGGCGAAAATCAACGAATTCAGAGATCAGATCCTTCACATTCAGGATCTTCGGGCGACCTTTGACGAGCGCCACATTATTGATACCGTATGAGGTCTGCAGCTCGGAATGTTTGTACAATTGATTTACCACCACCTGCGCAACCACATCTTTCTTCAGTTCAACCACGATCCTCGTTCCTTCCTTGCTGTTACTTTCGTTGTTCACGTCAGAAATACCCTCGATCACCTTATCACCCACCAATTCGCCGATCTTCGCCGTAAGCGCATCACGATTCACCTGGTAAGGAACTTCCGTGATCACGATCTTTTCACGCCCGCGACTATCGGTTTCGATATTTGTACGCCCGCGAAGGACTACACGTCCGCGACCGGTCAACAAAGCCTGTTTTACACCTTCATAGCCGTAAATGATACCCGCAGTCGGGAAATCCGGTGCTTTTACATGTTTGATCAGCTCTTCGATGTCAATTTCATTATTATCGATATATGCGATACAACCATCGATCACTTCACTCAGGTTGTGCGGCATCATGTTGGTAGCCATACCCACGGCGATACCGCTGGCGCCATTAACTAACAATTGCGGGATCTTTGTAGGAAGAACCGTTGGTTCTTTCAGGGAATCATCAAAGTTCAGCTGAAAATCCACCGTTTCTTTCTCGATATCATCCATCATCGCTTCGGTAAACTTCTCCATACGAACCTCCGTATAACGCATAGCAGCCGGTTCATCACCATCCTGGCTACCGAAGTTACCCTGACCGTCAACCATTTTATAACGCATCGCCCACTCCTGCGCCATCCGCACCATCGTGTCGTAAATAGACGCATCCCCGTGCGGGTGATACTTACCCATTACCTCACCCACGATACGGGCAGATTTCTTATACGCTTTATTACTGGCGTTACCGAGTTCATTCATTCCGTACAAAACCCTTCTGTGCACCGGTTTGAGACCGTCACGCACATCAGGCAATGCCCTTCCCACGATCACACTCATGGAGTAATCGATGTAAAAGGTCTTCATCTGCTCTTCGATAACCACAGGGATGATCTTACCCCTGTTATTCATGGCGCTCCCGTCATTCGGTAGCTCATTTTCGCCGTTGTTCTGTTCGTTATTTTCCATATAAAAATTAAGTAGGCGAAAGTACCGATTTTAAGCCGCTTTTCCCGTTGAAAAGCGTTGTTTTCAAGCTAATATTCTACACATTTTTTTAAGAATTGTGGATAAGGTTAGCAGGGCCGTTTTTCCTCCTATTTCTTCGAAGTGGATAGTACAAATTCAACGAATTAACATACTTTCAAAACAAATTACATTTACTTTAAACTCTTAAGATGAATTTTGATTTTGATGCGCTATATAAAGAGAAGTCAAGCGTGGAGTTGTTGAGGGTTCTTTTCAAAGCAAAAGATTTTCAACCTCAGGCAATAGAAGCCGTTGAAAATATACTCGCTTCAAGAGATGTTACCGATGAAGATCGCAAGGCAGCAGGCTTTACTATCTGGGAATCCGTTGACCAAATATCAAATTCTGATTATCCCGATCACAAACGTGTTGATCAAGATCTGCTTGATGCATTCAATCCCGATGAACATGAACAAAAAAGCAGTGCGTTGTTCAACATGTTCCTGCTCCTCGGCAGTTTGTATTATTTAAGGATCGCTTACACCGCTGTAAAAAGCCTTTTCTTTGCGTTCTCCTACGAAAGCTTTCCGCTGTACTATGTGCTGTATGCATCGGTATATGTACTATTGATTCCGATAGCTTTTTACCGGCTCTATAAAAGGCAACCATTCGGATGGTATGTTATTTTCGGAGAAACCTTGCTTGCCCTTATCTCATCACTGATCTATATCGGATCATCATGGAGGAGTATTTCGTCCGCGTCCTTATATAATATTGTTCTTATTCTGTTTCCGATGATCATACGTCCTGCTTTCCTTTATTTTCTCTGGCAAAAAAAGAATTCAGAAGATCTCGGCGTGCTGCCGCAATATAAAAAGCGAACTGTTCTCATTTGTGGCGGATTTGTGGTGGTGGTTGCAGCACTGTTGTGGGCGGCGCAGAGCGGACAAAGTTTTTAGATTATTACATCGCAATCGTGCAGGATATTCTTCGTTTCTTTGCCATCTGAAAAATTAGAAAATTGAAAAACATCCTTCTCTTCGGCGCAGGCAAATCTGCTTCAGTGCTTATTGAATATTTATTGAACAATGCTGCGGAAAACAACTGGCGTTTGATAGTTGCCGATGCAGATAAAGACCTGATCGAGCAAAAAACGAACTTCCACTCCGCTTCTACTGCTGTTGCAGTTGATATAACCAATGACGAAATTAGAAGCACGCTCATCATCGATAGTGATCTCGTGATCTCCATGATGCCGGCTTTTCTTCATATTCTTATTGCAAAGGATTGTGTGCAATACAGCAAACATTTACTCACGGCGTCTTACGCTGATGATGCAATAAAAGCACTTGCTGCGGAAGCCGAAAAAAAAGGCATTCTCTTCCTTTGCGAAATGGGACTTGATCCGGGGATCGATCACATGAGTGCGATGCAACTCATTCATGATATAAAAGACAAAGGCGGAAAGATCACTTCTTTCGAAAGTCATTGCGGCGGCTTGGTTGCTCCGGAGAGCGACGATAATCCCTGGCACTATAAAATAAGCTGGAACCCGCGGAACGTGGTACTTGCAGGAAAAGCCGGCGCGGAATATCGGGAGAACGGTAAGCATATCACAGAAGAATATGAAAACCTGTTTAACGCAGATAGAATAATTGAAACAGGTGATAATACGATCGGCGCATTAAGCTTTTATCCGAACAGGAACAGTTTGCCATACATCGATCTCTACGATCTTCAAGATGCGCAAACATTCGTGCGTACTACGCTTCGCTATCCGGATTTTATGCACGGCTGGAAAAAGATCATCGAGCTCAAACTTACAGATGAAACCCCCGTTTACCAAAGTGACGGATTAAGTCTGGCGGCATTTTTCCAACAACATTTCGACAAATACGGTTTTACCGAAGGCCTGTTGAATGAACTAAAAGAAAATCAGGAATACCAAAACAAGGTTTTAGTGAAAGCAACGGAGGTATTTCTGAAAAATAAAGACGGTAAAGAAACAAACGAGGAAGATATACGTTCAATAGACGAGTTAAATGCTGACTATTCGGCGACTAACATAGTGCTCCGGCAATTGTATTTCCTTGGTCTCGACGATGAAAATACAACGATCAATAAAGGATTAATCAGCGCGGCAGACGGTTTGCAGTTTGCGCTCGAAACCAAGCTGGCGCTTTCTCCTGCCGATAAAGACATGATCGTAATGCAGCACGAGCTGGATTATGAGATCAGCGGCAAGAAACATTCGGCGGTATCATCTCTGATCGTTAAAGGAAACGACAGTGTGCATACTGCGATGGCGAAAGCCGTAGGTCTTCCGCTCGGCATCGCTGCAAAATTAATTTTGAACGGAACGATACAATTAGCCGGGCTTCATCTACCGGTGATAAAAGAAATCTATAAACCTGTTTTGGCAGAGCTCTCCAACAACGGCATCGTGTTTATTGAAACGCTTAAAAAGTAAGAAGTAAAAAGTGCAAACCAAAAGTACCCGGGAGTTCTTGCACGGCTCATACTTTTTGGTTTTCACTCTCTACTTTTGCCTTAACAGCAATTCCCGAAGTTCCCGAACTCCCTCAGTTGCCGGCATTTCGATCTTTGTGATATTTTGAAATTTTCCTACGGAAGGAACGCTTTTATCAAGAATAAATTTCGGAATGTGATCAGCGGCAATATCCAGCAAACCCGCGGCGGGATATACCTGCAATGATGTGCCGATTACTGCGATAATATCAGCGTTTTGAACAAGTAGCACCGCGTCTTCGATCATCGGCACAGGTTCTTCAAACCAAACGATGAAAGGCCGAAGCTGACTGCCGTCTGCGGCTTTATCGCCTTCATGGATATCGCCATTGATTGGTAAGATCTCATGCGGACTACCCACACCAAACATTTTAAAGATCTCACCGTGCAGGTGCAGCACGTTTGAAGAGCCGCCGCGTTCATGCAGGTCATCGATATTTTGCGTGATGATCGTTACATTAAAATCCTTTTCCAGTTCTGCAAGGCCTTTGTGCGCATCATTTGGTTGAGCCTGCTTCACTTCTTTTCTTCTCATGTTGTAGAAATCCAGCACGAGCGCAGGATCTTTTGCAAATGCACGCGGCGTGGCGACATCTTCAATATTATAACCCATCCAAAGTCCGTCGCTGTCACGAAAAGTTTTTAAGCCGCTCTCCGCGCTCACGCCGGCGCCCGTAAGCACTACCAAATGTTTCTTATTCATTGATCAAACTTACTTATTCTATTTTACCGGATTGGCTGCTTTATATTTTTTGTACCCGAAATAACTAATAGCTACGATGAGCATTAACGGCCATATTGAAACAAGTCCTACAAATAATTCTCCCATAAAATGTCCGCCTGTTTTAAAAGCTGATCCTACACGGCTTAGAAATGTAGGCGATTCATCTTTGGGAGTGAATCCAGCATTTGGTTGAAAGAAAGTAAGATTTATAGTACTGTAAGCAGATTGGTGCGAAAGATAAGTCACCCTACCTGAAGCAGCTTCTATTTCTTCCTGGATCCCGTTCACTTCATTTTGCACCTGTAATACTTCTGTCATGTTTTTTGACTGTTTTAAAAACTCAAGGTATTTTAATCGCATTTCTTTTTTGGCTTCCAATCGCGAACGTGTGTCTACATATTCGCTTGTTACATCTTCAGTAGTAATTTTTCTTTCTGAAACTTTTACATCGCCCGAAGAAAGTTGATTGAGCATGCTCTCAAACTGAGCGACGGGAACTTTTATAGAGATCGTATTTTCCTGCACTTCATTAGAACCTGTTTGCTCTTCCTGCGCAATGTATCCGCCAAACTGCCTTACAGTCTGATGAACGGCTTCATTGAATCCTTTGAAATTTTTTACTTCGAGCTTAAGCGCGGCAGTCTTTATGATCTTTTTGTCCCAATCAATAGTCTCGGCCGGTATAGCACGTGCTGAAGAAGAATCAGTCGTGGTTTGCTTTTCATTAACGGGAATTTTTTGGGCTGCCTGCTTTTCTGCTGTTTTCGCAGCCGGAGATGGCTCCTGAAAATTAGCTGTTCTGTCTTTAAGAGCCCGGATATCTTTTTGATCCTGGTTGCAGGAAAAGATAATGAATAGCACACAGAGGGAGGCAAATGCCCGCTTGATGTTCATACAATGAGTTTTAGATGAGTAATGCTCATTGATACAATAATCGAAACACAAGTGACCTTTGTAGATTGTTAATTGAAAGCGAATGCTATTATTTTTCTCCTGCAAGTTCCATCATGATCTTCCATTCGGCTGACGTTACCGGTTGAACGGAAAGCCTGGAAAGCCTGATCAGCGCCATATCCGCGAGACGTTTATCTGCCTTTACCTGTGCAAGTGTAACTGGCTTTTTCAATTTTTTTACGGGAGAAAGATCTACCGCCACCCATGCTTCATCTGTTGTGGTAGGATCCTGGTAAGCTTCTTTTACAATTTTCGCAATACCTACGGCTTCGGTTCCTTCATTGCTGTGATAGAATAGTGCCTTGTCCCCTTTCTTCATTGCACGAAGATTTATTCTTGCGGCATAATTACGTACGCCGTCCCAATGCGTCACTTTATCGATCACAAATTGATCCCAACTATATTTAAACGGTTCTGATTTTACGAGCCAGTAATTCATGAGTTAAACTTATGCTGATTGAAGAAATGTGGTAAATATTCTCAAAATTAAGCAACGAAAGACTCGTATGTGCATTGTTCATTGATTTAACACAAAAGACTTCCGACTAAAAAAATCAGTCCCGTAGTAGTTCATATTTTACGCTACATTTCAGTGTGCAATTGCCTAAAACCGGGATTCGCATGCGGTCCCGCTCTTCGCCGCGACTCTTTCTTCGGTTCTGAGGCCAAAAGACCTGATGACCTGATAACCTGCTGCCGGCAATGGCCGATGCATTCCAGCCACATAAGAGGTGCCTTATAACTCACATTACATAATTGAGCATTGCTTTCGCGAAGCCGATTACCCACCTCACCTAACGTGAATTATTGCTTAATCATTTGGCATGCCCCGGCGGTACTCAACGATGATATGATCCCGTCCATGTGTGATAAAGAAGACCAGCCACTTATACCGGCAATTCGCTTTTACGGTATTTCTCTCAAAACAGCCCCCGATGCCATTCCCATATTTCCCCAATTGATGCTTTTTAACTCAATTTGGGTATAAATGCATAAACAACAGCCTTTTAAAACCAAACTTCTTCTTATTTCGTAGCTAAAATAGAATTTGGCAAAAAATATGTTATAATTCGTTATCTACTTACACAACAACTAAATAATTTTTTTATGAAAAGACAGATCTCCTCTCCTCCTGTACAGGATGAAAAAACAATGTCTTCTTTCGGCCTCCAAAGAAGAAACATGTTGAAATTTTTCGGGGCTTCGGCTGCGGTTATCACTTTAGGTACTGCATGTAATAAAAATGATGATACCACACCGGACAACACTGACACAGGTGTATTTCTTGGTACAGGTGATTTTCAGATCCTGAACTATGCTTATGCACTGGAACAACTGGAAGCTGCCTTCTACACGCAGGTTGTGGCAAATGCAAGTTTTGCAACTATTTTCTCTACTGATGAAAAATCATATCTTACGGATATCCGTGATCACGAAGTGTTGCACAGAGAATACTTCAAAGTGGCACTGGGATCAAATGCGATCAAAGGTTTAACGCCTAATTTTAGTGCAGTTGATTTCACTTCAAGAACAAGTGTACTGGCTACAGCTAAAGCATTTGAAGATACAGGAGTTTCTGCTTACAACGGTGCAGGTCAATACATCGCTGACGTGAACTATCTTCTTGCTGCAGGTAAAATTGTTTCTGTTGAAGCAAGACATGCTGCCTTGATCCGTGATCTGATCACTAACGGTACTTTCTCCGACGGACTCGATGCAAACGCATTGGATATCTCACAACCGCCTACAGCTGTTGTTGATATTGCAAACGGTTTCCTTGCGGCAGACAGCAAGATCAGCAAACGCGGTTTACCTGCATAACAAATAACCCATTCAAATAATTAATAAATCTTATTAAAATGAATTTACACAATATATTTTCAGAAATCGAGAAAGTAGATCCTGAGGTTTATGAGAGAATGGACACACGCCGTTCTGCCATGAAACAATTCGTGAGCTATTCCGGTAAAGTTGCTGTTGCAGCAATGCCGATGATCATCGGCTCAATGTTTAAAAAAGCATACGGACAAACACCTGCTGATGTAACTAACACTTTGAAGTTTGCTTTAACATTGGAATACCTTGAAAGCGCATTTTATGTCGGAGCTTTAAACGGCACCGCTACTACGGGACAGTCAATGGCAGCTATCGGGGCTATTCAAAAAATCAGCAGTCACGAAGCTGCACACGTAGCATTCCTGAAATCTGTTATCCAGGCAACAACAGGAACTGCGGCTCCTGCTTCGCCAAATTTTGATTTCACAGCAGGTATGGGATCGGGAGCCGGTCCATTGGTTGGATGGAATACAAACTACGATGTATTTTTAGCCGTGGCTCAAACATTGGAAGATACTGGTGTTCGTGCTTATAAAGGCTCGGCAGGTACATTGATTAATAACAAAACAGTTCTCACTGCAGCGTTGAATATTCACTCTGTGGAAGCAAGACATGCTTCTCACCTTCGTCAGATGCGCAAAGCACGTGCTGTTGTAGCTCCGAGTGGAGTGTATGTAACGCCGATCAATCCTTGGATCGTTGGTAACCAAAGCAATATCGGTACAGCCCCTTATATGGCGACAGTACAGGGTAATTATAATGGTGAAGACAATACTACTCAGGGAACAATTAACCTGTTGACACTTGCCAGCATTTCCGGTGCATCAACCACAGCAGCTATCGCTTCTGCAGCATTTGATGAGCCACTTACACAGGCGCAGGTTTTAACATTGGTGGCACCTTTTATCGCTCCTTAAGAAGCAATCAACCATCAAAATAGTAAAAAAGCATCCGTTTTTCGGATGCTTTTTTCATGTGGAAATGAAAAATATTTACTCCCAACCACCTGCCAACACATCCGCGAGGTGTAAAGTTTCTATCGGCAGATTTTTATTTTTGATGAGACCGCCAAGTTGCATCATACAACTCATGTCTGTGGAAATAATGCAGGATGCTCCCGTTTCGAGCACGTTATTTATTTTTTGATCCGCCATGGCAACGGAGATCGATTCAAATTTTACGGAGAATGTTCCGCCGAAACCGCAACAGGTTTCCACGTCTTTCATTTCTACCAGTTCCAGCCCTTTTACATTCGCCAACAAGCGGCGCGGTCCTTCTTTTATTTTGCATTCACGCAATGCCGCGCAACTGTCGTGATAAGTGGCCTTCGCATAAAGAGATGCGCCAAAATCATCTTTCTTTAAAACGTTGATCAGGAACTCACTGAATTCGTAGGTTCGCTTACCCAGGTCCTTCATTTTATTATGTGAAGATGTATTGTCAAAAAGACCGGGATAATAATTTCTGATAAACCCAACGCAACTTGCACTTGGTGCCAC
Organism: Ferruginibacter sp.; assembly: GCA_965247855.1. GTDB lineage: Bacteria > Bacteroidota > Bacteroidia > Chitinophagales > Chitinophagaceae > Ferruginibacter. The sequence goes on along the minus strand of CBDFHZ010000003.1, from coordinate 381,867 downwards.
AACGTAGTCAACGGAATCAAAGTCTTTCAGGAATTTTTCGGCCACCGCTTTTGATTCATCGCAAAAGCCCGCATTGAATGCCGGTTGCCCGCAACAGGTTTGATTGCTATTGTATTCCACTTCACATCCCGCTTTCTCCAGCACTTTCACCATATTAAAGGCGGTTTGCGGATAAAGCTGATCAATAAAGCATGGTATAAAAAGCTGAACTTTCATTTGATCATATTTTTTTGAATGACTGCGCCAAAGCGATCATTTTTATTGCGGCCGCTGCACATTCCTCTCCTTTATGGCCGTGTCTTCCGCCGGTACGTTCATCAGCCTGCATCTGATCATTTACGGTAAGTACACCGAAGATAACAGGAACAGGAAGCGTGATATTTAATTGAGTAATTCCCTGCGTAACACCACTGCATACATATTCGAAGTGCGGCGTATCCCCGCGGATCACGCAACCCAGGGTTATGAATGCATCAGGTTTCGTATCTTCTGTTATGTCCCAGTAATGTTTTACCGTAAAAGGAATCTCAACAGCGCCGGGCACTTCCAGAATTTTATATGCGATATTATTCCTTTGAAGAACAGCTACGCAACCTTCTTCCAAAAGACTTACCACGTGTTCGTTCCATTCTGTTTTTACTATAACAACAAAGGCATCCTTTTTTAGTCGGATGCCTGTTGTATCAATAAGTTTATCAGTACTTACTGCCATGTCTAATTTATTTTGTTACACCAAGACGTGCAAGGCTTTTATCAACGTTTCCGCTTGCTACTGCCTGCGAACCCGGGTATGTATCTTTTACTTTCTGATAAAGATCAATGGCATCTTTTGTTTTACCTAATGACTCAGCATAGGCTGCAGCAATGATCAATGCATCAGAAGTCAATGCTTCGTCTTTATCATCAATAGAAGACGCTTTTTTGTAATATTCAAACGCCTCGTCTGTTTTCTTTTGTTCTGCATAAGCATGCCCAAGCATTATATCTCTTTTGATATCCATTTGGTATGCACCGTTCGGAGAGAAATCTTTCAAATATTTAATCGCCTTATCAAACTCCTGTGTTTGCAGGTATGACGCACCGATAAGATACGTCGCCCTGTTGCCCGCTTCCGTACCGCCGTATGAACTCAACACTTTCAACAAACCTGTTACATTATTTCCGCCAAGCACGCCGCCGTTCAGGACGATGTTCACAGAATCTTTGCTGAAACCGGCAACAGACATCTTATCAAAAATATTTTCGGCGCTGAAGATCATTTCCGCAGCTTTCTGTTCTTTTGGTTCTTTCACGAGTTTTTTGTACCCAAACCATGCGGCTGCAACAATGATGATCGCACTACCCGCATAAATAATAGGTCTGCTGTATGTTGCCCAAAAATCTTTTTTTACTGTATAAGTTTCGGTAGTGATATTCTCATCTGTGGTAACCGTTACTGCTTGTTTCTCTGCCATGTTGGTATTTAGTATTTATGAAATGGTGTTATGTTTTGGTAAACTAGTCTGTGATAAACGGGTAATCTTCCTGCACGTAAACGTCTTTAAGCAATTCATCGTCGGAAGGCCAAGGGCTTTCTTCAGCAAACTGAACACATTCTTCTACCTCAGCTTTCACTCTTTCGTTGATAACTTCGATATCAGCGTCTGCAACTGAATACTGCGTTTGCAATACTTTTAATACGTGATCTATCGGATCTTTTGTTTTATATTCCTCCAGCTCTTCTTTAGTACGGTATTTTTGCGGATCGCTCATACTGTGTCCTTTGTAGCGGTATGTTTTAATTTCCAGTAATGTTGGCCCCCCTTTTTCTCTCGCTCTGTTCACCGCACGCAATACTGCGTTGTGCACATCTTCAGGTGACATGCCGTCAACTGCGTCAGCAGGCATTTCATAGGCATCCGCCATTTTATAAATGTCGAGCGTTTTACTCGTACGTTCTACCGAAGTACCCATGGCGTAATGATTATTCTCGCAAATAAATACTACCGGAAGATCCCAAAGCATCGCCATATTGAATGCTTCATGAAGCATACCTTGTCTCGCAGCACCATCTCCGAAGAAACAAAGCACTACATTTTTAGTACCGCGGTATCTTTCGGCAAATGCAAGCCCGGCTCCCGTTCCTATCTGTGCACCCACGATCCCGTGACCTCCGAAAAAACCCTGTTCAACACCGAAAAAGTGCATACTTCCACCTTTTCCTTTGCTGCAACCGGTAGCTTTACCGTACAATTCGGCCATACAACTCTTTGCTGATACGCCTTTAGCGATCGCAAGTGCATGGTCTCTGTAGGCTGTTATAAACTTGTCATCTCCCGTAGTTGCTGTCATACAACCCGCAGCCACGGCTTCCTGACCGATATAAAGGTGACAAAAACCGCGGATCTTTTGCATACCATATAACTGGCCGGTCTTTTCTTCGAAACGACGCATTAAAAGCATCAGTTCGTACCAGTATAGATAAGTTTCCTTTGAAAACTTTGTAGCCAAGGCAGTAAAATTTAGGCGGCAAAGATAGGAAAAGACGTCAGTATTAGGCACGGCGGATTAAGAAAAAATCACAGCATTTTACACCTAAAACCAGGTCAATTCATGCCTTGCTAAAATGTGAACAGTCTCCGTACTGAATACTCGGTCGTTAGTACTTATTTTTGCAACTCATGCTTCGTCTACAGAAAATAGCCCTCACTCACTTTAAAAATTACGATTTTTCGCCCTTTGAATTTTCAAAGAATGTGGTGGGTATCAGCGGACTGAACGGCATCGGCAAAACAAATCTGTTGGATGCCATCTACTATTGCTGTTTTACCAAAAGTTATTTTACGAATACAGATGCTTTCAATGTAAATTTTAATAAGGATGGTTTTCGCCTGGAAGCCCATTTTGAAAATAACGGCACTCCTCAAAAAGTTATCTGCATCAACCGCGGCACAGCCAAAAAAGAATTTACGGTAAATGACGTGGCGTACGACCGTTTGGCGAAACACGTGGGAACTTTGCCTGCAGTGATTATTGCACCTGATGATGTGGAAATTATTATCGGCGGGTCTGAAGGACGAAGAAGATATCTTGATACGGTCATTTGCCAACTGGATAATGATTACCTGCAGCAATTAATGATCTACAATAAAGTGTTGCAGCAACGGAACGGCTTGTTTAAGCGCTTTGCCGAACAGGGTAAACGGGATCAGGCGCTTTTAGAGATCATCAACAACCAGCTTACAACACCCGGCAATATCATTTTTGAAAAACGCTTATTGTACACTTCAAAACTTATCCCGCTGATCGAATCATTTTATCACCGCATCGCTGATAATAATGAAACAATAAAATTCACTTACAGCAGTCAGTTACAGCAAACAGTATTTGATGAATTATTAAAAAAGAATCTTGACCGTGATGCAGTAATGCAACGCACTACGGCCGGCATTCATCGTGATGATATTCAGTTTTCGCTTAATGAACAACCATTCAAAAATATTGCATCCCAGGGTCAACGAAAAAGCCTTTTATTTGCATTGAAGCTGGCGCAATATCAGTTATTGAAAGACCACAAATCTTTCAGTCCGGTTTTGCTGCTGGATGATGTTTTTGAAAAGCTGGATCAGCAACGGATGCATCGTTTATTGCGATGGGTTTGTAAAGAAAATGACGGGCAGGTTTTTATTACAGATACGCATGCGCAAAGGCTTACAGATGTATTCGACCAATTGGGGATAGACGGGCAAATGATAGAATTGTAAATCTTACCACACAGGAAACGGCATTTTTTTCACAGCGTTAAAGGAATTAATAAAATGGCAGAATTATCGATCGGCGAAGCATTACAGGCTTTTTTGAAAAAAAGCAAATTGAAAACGGGTATACAAGCCGTTCAGATCGAAGAGGTTTGGGAAAAGATAATGGGTAAAACGGTAGCCAAATACACTGATAAATTACAGATCGCAGGCGGTACGCTTTTTATCACAACGACCGTTGCACCGCTAAAAAATGAATTGCTTTATCAAAAGGAAAAGATCATTCAAATGGTTAATGAAGCACTTGGAGATAAAGTGATCAAAGAGGTTGTGGTTAAATAATATTCAATAGACAATTGTCAAAGTCAGCAATTGCTGAAGCACTGAAAATAATTTTAAGCTTTTGACTGTTGCCGATTGCTTATTGCAAATTTTCTACAGGTTTTACTACATATCCTTCCTTCCTCAATAAGGCGATCACACCTTCCCTGCCAAAAAGATGGGCCGCACCTACAGCCATAAATATATTCTCCTTTTTGAGGATCGTATTCAGTTGAGATACCCAATTTCGGTTCCTGCGGTTCAGCATGATCTCATCATCAACACCTTCACTAAAAGCAGTGTCTGCCATAAGTTCCGTGAGTTTATCCGTTTGCTGGGAAACATAGATATTCACCAATTTCGTAAAATACTGCTTGTATTTTTCAGTGCTGTCAACGTCTTTTAGTAAGGCTTTCGCCTGCACATCATATGGAATACTGTCAAAAACGGCAGCCTGAAATTGTATTGTTTCCAAACCTTTGATCTCCTTCTTTTCTTTTTTTGCAATTGCCATTAATTCCGGCTCAATGCCGCTCGGTGTCTTACAGGTCATCATTCGCGGATAGAGCAAAGCCTCCAACAACATTGGTTTCATCCCATCGAAAAAATTGATGTTCATTTTAAGCGAATCGGAAAAAAACTTCGACAGCTTTGCGTATTCCTCGGGTGTGTACAGGTCTTTTAATTTTTTACCGTTTTGCATTTTCATAAAAAATATGCCGCCGAGTGTTGTGGCAGGATCATCCATATCTAATTCGAAATATACTTCTGTCGAATTTTTTATCGCCTGTTTCAGGTTATCGCTGAAATGAATATCGTCTTTGCACAGCATATGAAAAGTACCGAACAGATAGCTGGGTTTGTCAAGTCCTTTCCCGCTGATCTCCCAAAGTAAAGTATTGTCATCTTTGTGCTGCGGCAGCGGCGCTATGTTTTGACTCTTGCAACTTTGAATAACAAAAGCGGCAACTACGAGGTAAATAATTCTGATTTTCATACTTTTTGCTTATTACTTATTTACTTATTTACCTACCTTAAATCCCGCCCGTTTCAACATCTCATCCGCTCTTTTTTCTACAGCAGCATCCAACATGAGTATTGGTGCGTGATGCGGTTTTATCCTTGCATCCAGTATCACAGAACCCCTGCATCCCCAATGTTTATGTTCAGTAAAACTGTCAACACCGTAAATATCATGCGAAGGATTTGTACGGGTAAATGCAACCCACAAAAAATTATTCAATTCTTCCGCCACGAAAGCCGCATCATCAGCCATGATAATTATTGGAAATTCATTCAGTTCATGCACATAATTTTTTAATGAATCACTGATCGTTTCCATTTCTGCTTTTGCTGAAGCATGATCTGTAAATGGCTTCGTCTGAATGGCAATCACCCCGGGCATCACTACAGCAGCATTAAACTGTGTAAGAAAATGCGGAACAAAATTTCCCAAAGATCTTTTTATTTCACCAACGGCGGCGAACACAACTTTGCTCCCGCTGTTGATGGATTCACCGGAATAATCCAGTGTATCAATTGTTGTGTTTGTATAAAAATGTACATCTCTTTTCAGGTCGATGCGATGCAACAGAAAAGAAAAATATTGTTTGATGTCGTGTGTGTTGATGAGGTTGTCCGGATCAGCAGTGATGAATAAAAATTTCGCCAGACTTAACTGCCCCGTTCCCAATACATGATTAGCGATCGTGAGAATCTCCGCAGGCTGTGTTGCAGGCGCATAAGGTGTGTAGCGTTCACTCCCTATCGTGAGCAGCAAAGGATGTACACCAGCCGCGTCTACGGCGTTCACTTCTTTTAAACCGGGAATTTCATTTTGCAATGCTTTGCCGGATATAGAATGAATAAGTTGACCAAAGCCGGTATCTTCCTGCGGTGGTCGCCCTACAACAGTGAACGCCCAGATCGCATTTTTTCTTGCATATACTTTATGCACTTTCATTAACGGGAAATCATGCTTGAGACTGTAATAACCAAGGTGGTCGCCGAAAGGCCCTTCCGGTTTATTTTCATTCGGATAAACAGTTCCGGTGATCACAAAATCAGCATCGGTACTTACTGCAAATCCATCTCTGTACGTGTAACGAAATCTACGTGCGCCCAATGCTCCTGCAAATGCGGTCTCGCTTAATCCTTCCGGCAGCGGCATAACCGCTGCAACACTGTGTGAAGGTGGTCCGCCGATAAAAACACTTACGCGAAGCGGCTCACCTTTTTTATTTGCTTTAGTTTGATGCACGCCGATACCCCGATGCAATTGATAATGCAAACCGATTTCTTCATTCATCAGGTAATCATTACCGGAAAGTTGAATACGATACATGCCTATATTGGAATTTGAAATTCCCGGTTGATCAATATCTTCTGTATATACCTGCGGTAAAGTAACGAATGCACCGCCATCCATTGGCCAGTGCTGTATTTGAGGAATATCGCTGATCTTTATTTCTTCAAATAACACCGGTTTTTCCGCAGGATCTTTTTTGGGTAATGATTTTAAGCCTGCTGTAAGCGCCCTGAAATTTTTGAAAGGTTGCTTTATCGCACTCATCGGATCATTTTTAATATCAATGAGCTTTCGCACAAGCGGTAATGTGTCTTTGAAGATATATTCACTTCGCTCCAACGTGCCGAAAATATTTGACGCCGTGCGAAATTTTGAGCCCTTCACATTTTCAAAAAGTATCGCAGGTCCTCCTGCTGCATGCACTCTCAGATGAATGGCAGCCATCTCCAAATAAGGATCTGTCTCTTCCTTTATGCGTAATAATTGTCCCTGCTTTTCAAGATCAAGCAGGCATTCTTCGAGTGAACGGTAGGCCATAGTGTAAAGTTACACAATCGTAAGAACACCGCCTTTGGCGTGTTCACACTAATGGCGTGTTCACACTACAATCGTAAGAACACTGCCTCTGGCGTGTTCACTCTAATGGCGTGTTCACATCTCACACTACATCTTAAGAAGAACATATTAAGCGTGTGCAATTCTCAGTAAAGCCTGTGCTAAACAACAGCTGCAACAGTCAAAGCATTTTTATTTTTGAATCTGATCAACCCTAATGGCCATGACTTATAAAATACACAAGCAATATCGCATGCGTGGATATGACTATTCCCGTAACGGCAAATACTTTATTACGATCATAACAAAACACAGAAAAAAATATTTCGGAAATATTGAGAATGGCAAAATGATATTCTCCGGAATAGGCAGATTGGTTGATCAGAATTTCATCTTACTTAAAAGTAAAGAACTTAAAATTCTAGTTGAACAACATGCGATCTTACCTGATCATCTTCATATGATATTATCAATTGAAAATAATGTCGAAGAAGAAAATGAAATATATAATGGACTTCATCCGCTATCAAAAGATTCGATCTCTCTTTTTGTAAATCACCTGAAAGGCCATATAAAAAAGTCCTGTAATAAAGAAGGATACAAAGAATTTGAATGGCAAGCCCGTTTCCACGACAGGATAATTAGGGATGATGAAGAATATGAAAGGGTATCATTATACATTGAGCATAATGTGCCGAATTGGAAAAACGATATTCCGTAGGAACACTGCCTGCGGCGTGTTCAAATGCACGAACACGCCAAATGCAGTATTCCTACACTAATTATCGGGATGAACACGCCAAATGCAGTGTCCGTACATTTGATTGTCTGGAAGAACGTTTCAAAGGCAGTGTTCCGGCATTTGATGTCGGAAACAACGCTTCACAGGCGGTGCTGTGCACTATTTTTTAAGATACATAACTTCCTTAACCAGTTTCACAGTTCTTTCAATATTCGGAAGATAAGCTGCTACAAGGTTTGGTGCGTAGTGCATCGGCGCATCTACTGAAGTGATTCTACGAACGGGCGCATCCAAGTAATCAAAACCCTCTTTTTGAATGCGGTAAGCGATCTCAGAACTTACAGACGCAAACGGCCATTGTTCTTCAACGATCACCAGGCGGTTTGTTTTCTTAACGCTTTCAAGAATGGTAAACCAATCCAGCGGACGGATCGTAGCAACGTCGATAACTTCTGCTTCGATGCCTTCTTTAGAAAGCTCTTCAGCCGCACCCAATGCTACTTTCATCATCTTATTAAAAGATACGATCGTTACATCCTTACCTGCTCTTTTTATAAAACATTTACCGATCGGTAAAACGTATTCTTCTTCAGGCACTTCGCCTTTATCGCCATACATCACTTCGCTTTCCATGAACACAACAGGATCATCATCACGGATAGCCGCTTTAAGCAAACCTTTCGCATCGTATGGATTACTAACAGAGATCACTTTTAAGCCCGGAATATTCGCATACATGCTTTCAAAAGCCGTAGAGTGCTGAGCACCCAACTGACCCGCAGAACCGTTTGCACCACGGAATACGATCGGGCAACCAACCTGTCCGCCGCTCATAGCCAACATTTTTGATGCTGTATTCAGGATCTGATCCAAGGGCAAAACCGCAAAGTTCCAGGTCATGTATTCAACGATCGGGCGAAGACCATTCTGCGCAGCACCCACAGCGATTGCTGTAAAGCCAAGCTCAGCGATCGGCGTATCAATAACACGCTTTTCACCGAATTCTTCGAGCATTCCCTGGCTCACTTTGTAAGCACCGTTGTATTCTGCTACTTCCTCCCCCATTAAAAATACCCTGTCGTCCTTCCTCATTTCTTCCTGCATGGCTTCGCGAAGGGCTTCTCTGAATGCTATCTGACGCATGTGTTCGTTGTTATTTGGTTGATTTGTGCAAATTTATTCTTTCGAAGGCAGTTTTGCAAATTGAAAAACGACGCTTGCCTAATTCATACGCTCAATAACCACCGCACTCGCACCGCCGCCGCCGTTACAAATTCCTGCAGCACCGTATTTGGCATTGTTCTGTTTCAACACATGCAATAAGGTAACGATGATCCTCGCACCGCTCGCTCCCAACGGATGCCCGATAGAAACCGCACCGCCGTTCACGTTTACTTTTGCGGGATCCAATTTCATGCGGCGGGTATTTTCGATACCCACCACGCTGAATGCTTCATTCAATTCGAAATAACTGATGTCTTCCATTTTCAAACCTGCTTTTTGCACTGCTTTAGGAACTGCGATTGAAGGCGTAGTGGTGAATTGGATCGGCTCCTGCTCTGCATCCGCATGAGAAATGATCTTACCGATCGGCTTCAAACCAAGTTCTTCCGCTTTTGTTTTGCTGATCAATACCAATGCCGCAGCACCGTCATTCATCGTACTTGCATTAGCAGCAGTAACAGTACCTTCTTTATTGAATGCGCCTTTCAAGCCGGCGATCTTATCAAATTTTACATTGAAGGGTTCTTCGTCTTTTGCGAAAACGATCGGATCTCCTTTGCGTTGCGGAATAGAAACAGGAACAATTTCGTCCGCAAATCGTCCTTCATTTACCGCAGCCTGAGAGCGTTTGTAACTTTCGGTTGCGAATGCATCCTGCTCTTCACGACTGATCCCGCATGAACTTGCGCAAAAATCTGCAGCATTACCCATTGCTTTACCGTCGTACACATCCGTAAGACCGTCTTTCGCAAGACCATCCTGTACGGTAATGTTACCATACTTATTTCCCCAACGCATGTTTGCATTGTAAAAAGGAACATTGCTCATGCTTTCCATGCCGCCTGCAACTACGATATCGGCATCGCCGAGCATGATACTTTGTGCGCCGAGAGAGATCGCTTTCATTCCGCTTGCGCACACTTTATTTACAGTTGTTGCATTTACTTTATCAGGTAATCCGGCAAATTTTGATGCCTGTCTTGCCGGCGCCTGTCCAAGATTTGCCTGGATCACGCAACCCATCAACACGTCATCTACTAACTGAGGATCAACGCCGCTTTTTTCAAGCGCCCCCTTGATCGCCGCTGCGCCAAGTTGCGTTGCGGTCATATCTTTTAAAGAACCACCAAAGCTGCCGATCGGTGTACGTACAGCCGCCAAAATATAAACTTCCTGCATATGTGAGATTTTATGGGCGCAAAGGTAATTTTTTATTGTGTAAACAAATTGATAAGAAAAACGATTATGAAGTTTCAGGGAATGAGATCTAAACCTGTAATCAAATATTTACCGGCTGTTCTATTAAGGTAAATAAATCCCTGAGAACCCTCTCGTTCTTTAATTGGTTCTATCCGGGCGTATGAGAAGAAGTAACGAGGGTTTGGACTATCAATACCAGGGTTTATAAAGATAGATTTGGCCCAAAGCCTGACATTGTAATTATTTTTTGAGGGCATATCGAAGAAAAGCTTGAATACAGACCCTCTAAATATTTTCCTCGTTACTTTAACTGTTACGGCTGATGAATCAGTGTTTTGAATATAATCGAGACAAGGGCGACAATAGAAAGGAAATTTAGACTGTTGTTCAAGTAGCACTTTATCTTTTGTATCCACAGGCTTTTTGAAATTATCTCTGAATGCTGTAAGTAATATGCTGTCAACTTTTGAAACCATTCTTCCGTTGATGCTCTGACTACGCCCGGGAAAGCTCAATAGACATACGAATATAAGTAACGGTAAAATTTTCATTAAACACATTTTAAAACTAAAAATACATTCTTAATCGCCATAAAAAAACAGGTAATAAAATTACCTGTTTCAATAAATGTCATCGCTGTCAACTGTCATCAGTCAACTATGCTCACTTCACTTTCCTCTTAAACACTTCCCCGTTCGGCAAAATTTTCAACTTCACTTTATTGTCCCCTTTAAAGATCTTGATCTTATACATATCCATGTCTTTGTCATTCTCTTTTTCAATCTCGTCTATTTTATATCCGGGATACATCGCATTAAGCGTTTTATTGACCGGATCAGGTAATCTTGAATCACCGGGAATGCGCGTTGACGTTTTTACCCATGCGCCGTAATTATCATACCATGCTGTTACATCCTCTCCGTTGTTCATAAAATGTACATTGTAATATGTGGCATCCATATTCATATCGTCATCTGCTTCCGGTGTATACTTTATCCAAACGGGTTTCATGGCCTTGGGATATTTCATCATAAATGATGTTCTGATTGTATCAGGCACCTGCTCCGCATTGAGCATTGACGAGGTTCCCGACGTATCAGCAGTCTGCGCAACAACCGACACCGGAATCGTATCTTTCATGGCGTTACCGGCTGCATTTTTCTGCTCATTGTTACAACTGAAGAGGAGAATGCTGCCTGCAGTTGCCGTTAAGAAAAGGATCTTTTTCATATTGTTAAGTTTAATTATCCGGAGGGAAAATTGTGCCGGTAAGTTTTTCGGAACAGTAATTGTTAAGGAAATGCAAATCAGCATCCACATTATTAACAACTCAAACCATCAAAGTATGAAAAAAATTATGCTCAAAAGTTTATTTGCACTCACATTAGTAAGCCTGCTGGCTGAAACCGTAAATGCTGCAAATATCATTACTCCTTCAACGATCAACCCGATGAGCAATTACGTGTTCAACCCGGGTATCAGACCTGCACCGAATGTTGTGATTCCTTTCGCTCCTGCCGTTCCTGTTGCAAATGATGCTACAAGTTCTGTGAAAGACGCGCTGAAAGAATTTAAGAATATCAGCAAAGCAGAAAGAAAAGACAGAATTAAAGACGCTAAGGCAGCTTTGAAAGAATATAAAAAAGCAAAAAAAGAAGGAAAAGATCCAAGCACAAATACGGTGTTATTGGTTATTCTTGCGATTCTTTTACCGCCATTAGCAGTATACCTTCATGAGGGAGAGATCAATAGTAAGTTTTGGATCTCATTGTTGCTCACCTTGTTGTTTTTTCTGCCGGGTGTGATTTACGCTCTCATTGTTGTGCTGGGTGATGACAATAACAATAAAAAAAGAAACAACTAATATTCCCGTTTAGTTCCGAAAGCCGCTTTGCATCCGCAAAGCGGCTTTTATTTTATACGCGGATCGGTTAGCCGATAAGTGAGATCCGCAAGAATATTGATGCATATAAAAATAAATGCACTTAACAAAACTGCGCCGGTAACCACCGGGTAATCGAGTTTTTCCAAAGCATCCACGGTTACTTTACCGATCCCTTTCCATCCGAAAATATATTCCACAAAAAAAGCACCCGCAAGTAATTCGGCGAACCAGCCCGTAACAGCCGTGATCACAGGATTTAGGGCATTGGGTAATGCATGACGAAACACTGCAGTTGAGTGCTTCACCCCTTTGGCATAAGCCGTGCGCATATAATCCTGTTGCATCACATCAAGCATGGAACTGCGCGTGAGCTGCGCAATGACTGCGAGCGGACGAATGCCCAGGGTAAACGCGGGAAGAATAAGATTTTTGAGAACGAGATATTTTTCGCCGGTCACTTCATCTATTTCAAACAAACTTCCGGTAATATTCAACCCGGTGTAATCGTGCAAAACGTAACCGAACAGCCATGCAACAATGATCGCGATAAAAAATGAAGGTGCGGAAATACCCGCGATACTGCCAACGATCGCGGTAAGATCGATCCATGTTCCTTTTTTTACGGCAGCAATTACACCGAGAAAAATACCGACTACACAGGCAAAGATCATTGCTGCCAATGCGAGTATGATCGTTGCAGGCAGCGCTTCAAGCAATACATCCGTTGTCTTCTTTTTTGTCTGATAACTTTTGCGGAGATAAGGGACCTTGATTCCGAATTTAGTGGTCCCGCCGATGAAAAAACCTTTGAGCTCTTTTGTTTTTATTTCTTCTGCAGAATGAAAAGCGATCGGTGAAATATCATTTACATACAAAATGAATTGCTTCCATTTGGGCTGATCGAGGTATAATTCTTTACGAATATTATCCATCGTTTTCTTATCGCCTGTCTGCCCGAGCATCAGTCTTGCCGGATCACCAAAACCTTGAAACATAACAAATACAAGTGCTACTACGCCGGGCAGCACTAATAAGGAATACAGGCTTCTTTTGAGCAGATAATTCAATAATTACTCAATGTTTTTAAAAGCTGTCCAACTCCATTTGTTTTTTACAACCGGACCATCCATGAGGTATAGGGTTGGATTTACTCTTGCAATGGTTTTTAATACAGTTCCGTCACAGGTAAGAAATATTATCGCCGATGGGTTTGGAAAATGCGCTTTTACTTTATTTAATTCCGCAGTAACTACAAAGAATTTCTTTTTATCGGTAATAAATCTTTCAATCAGTTGTTGATCTTCTGTCCAATTGGAAGGATATCCGTCAAGATCTTTTACATACAGTAAATAATATTCTCCCGTAGTACTTAAAATCGCTTCCGTACTATCTGTACCGCTTTCCGTTGTTAAAGAAAAATCGTTGATCACGGGAACATTGTTACTTCCTTTCTGAACAAGGGTTTGCTTTCTGTCTACGAATGTCCAGGTACTATCCGGTGTAGCATCTGCTTTAAATTCTTTTTCAACACCGTCTTTCTTATAAATGAAGAGGTAGTCAAACTTATCAGCGATCGCATTCGCGGGCATTTTGCGCAGCTCAAGAATATTATTTCCTTTTTTGTAGGGCAGACAATCAGCCAACGGCAAATTACGCAGCACATACCATTGCAGGAATAACACGGCCATCGTTGCGATGAGAACATACAATGTAGAAAAGAAGGGTTTTGCGATCGGCGAAATATATCTTGTGTTAAACACAAGGAATAAAGCCAATATCAGCAGAATAATATCTTTGGTAAATGTCTGCGTTGGTGTAAGCGGAATGCAATCACCGAAGCAACCGCAGGCGCGGATCTTGCCGGTAAACAATACATACGCGGTAAGAAATGTAAAGAACAACATCAGAATTAACAAGATCCATGTGGTGAATCTTTTCTTCCAGCCGATAAGCAATGCTACTCCCACGATAACTTCCAGTGTGATCATGATCACAGAAAACAGCAATGCGTGATCACTGAAAACTTTCATCAGTCCCGGCATAAAACCACTGTTGGTCCACGCTTCAAAGAATTCCTGCATTTTGTATGCCAGTCCGCGTGGATCGATAGCTTTCACCAGTCCGGAAAAAATGAACAACAGACCCGTAAGTATTCTTGAGATCGTAACTGCAACCTTCATATCATTATCGATTTTGTTCGCTTATCTGTATCAAAGCAAATACAGCGTAATTAAGTATATCAAAAAAATTGGCGTCTATCCCTTCGCTGATCAGCGTTGCGCCTTCATTAGCGATGATCTGTTTAATGCGTAATATTTTTGCAAGAGAAAGATCGGCAAAGCTTTCAAGGCTCATCTCCCGCCAGGCTTCGCCGTAGTCGTGATTCTTTGCCTGCATAAGTACTCTCGCCATCGTAACTTTTTCATCGTAGCGTTGTTGTACATCCGCTGCCGGAAGTTCTTCGGGTTCATCGTTATTAATATCCAACTGGATCAAACCGATGATCGAATAGTTGAGCATACCCGCAAACTCACTTTTAATATCATCCCCTATTTTCTGCTCTTTCTTTTCCTGGATCGTACGGATGCGTTTCGCTTTGATGTAGATCTGATCGGCAACGGAGATCGTTCTGTACACCCGCCATGAAGTGCCGTAATCAATTGTTTTTTTTAAGAATGTATCCCTGCATTGCGCTATTACCTCATCATACTGCCTTTCGGTGCTCATTGCCGTTTTATTTTGGATATTTGCCAATGCTTCAAAAATACAATTACTCGCCCAATGTTCACGCTTAACTGTAAAGGAAAATTAATTTCAACCGCTGCGCCGCTTGTGATGGGTATTATCAATGCCACGCATGATTCTTTTTACAAAGCTGACCTCAATCAAGGCATGAACGGTATTCTTTCACTTGCCGCGAAAATGATCGCAGAAGGTGCGGATATTTTAGATATCGGCGGACTGAGTTCGAAACCCGGAAGTAAATCAATCTCCCCTGCAGAAGAAACAGATAAAGTCGTTCCTGTTATTGAAATGATCGCAAATGATTTTCCTGAAATCATTATCTCTGTAGATACTTATCAAAGCGAAGTTGCAAAAACGGCAGTAAATGCCGGTGCGTCAATCGTAAATGATATCAGCGGCGGTGAAGCGGATAAGAATATGATCACAACAGTTGCGGCTTTGCGTGTGCCTTATATATGTATGCACATGAAAGGCACACCGGAAAATATGCAGCAGCAAAATGTTTATGCAGACATAACAAAAGAGCTGTTGGACTATTTTATCACTAAGGTCGATGAATGTGAAAACGCCGGAATAAAAGACGTGATCATTGATCCGGGTTTTGGCTTCGCAAAAAATGCAGAACAGAATCTTACGCTGTTGAGAAATCTTGCAGTGTTCAATATGCTGGACAAACCAATCCTCGCCGGACTTTCCAGGAAAAGCACGATCTATAAAACCCTGGGCACAACTGCAGACGAAGCATTGAACGGAACCACAGTTCTAAATACACTGGCATTAAACAACGGCGCCAACATGCTCCGAGTACATGATGTAAAGGAAGCAAAAGAAGCCGTGACACTTTTCGAAAAATACAGATCAGCGTAAACAAAAAAATCAGCGGGAGCAAGACCTCTGCGAAATCTGTGTTATCCGCGGGAAACAAAAAAACCGTCACCCCTTTCAGGGCGACGGCTTGCAGTTCGGAGGAATTTGCGTCCGAGGTATTAATTAGCTTTTGCAAATTGTTCCGCCATGTCTACCCATTGTGAGTCTGCATCAGCACCGTTCTTTGCTACATAAGATTTTCTTTCTTTTTCCAGGCGTCGTTCCTGTGCTTTTCCAACGATCGTTTTGATCTTTGAACGCCTTTCTTCATTTAATGCGATAAGCTCCGCTTTTTTAGTCTGCGCATCGCTGCCTTCTGTTATCGCCTTTGCTTTCGCATTGTATTGTTCATTAATATATTTCACCTGTGTTGCTTCATAAGCGCTCAGCTTTGCAGCTTTTGCAAGATCGGCTTCTGTTTTTGCAGATTGATCAACATCATTTCTCTGTTTCATCAGCGTTGCATAAGTGCTTTTGTTTACGCTGTCGATCGCTTTCAGGCCCGCATCCTTATATGCAACACGATCCATTTCTTTTTGTACATCAGCCAAACTATCGTTCGTTAAACGCATAGAGTCAGTTACTTTCAGCGAATCCATATAGGCAGTTCTTACAAGTTTTTTTTCTTCTTCCTGCTTTTTAAATTTCGCCTGTGCTATTGCTTCTTTCGAAGGTTTCTTTGATTTTTTTGTGCTCTTTTTAGTTTGCGCATTTGCTGCGAATACAGAACATGCTACTACGCACAACAGAAGGATTTTTTTCATAGCTAAATAATTTTCCGGCATATTTTCAAGAACTGTGCCGGTAAAGAAAATGTTAATTAATACAACGCCCTTTCACCGGCTGCAGCATTGGGGCCGATTCATAAAAATGCCAATAGTATCAATGCATTCAGCAGATACTGCAGCCCTTTTATTTAATTTAAAAAGAGTACATTCGCACCTCAAAATGAAAGCAGAATACCTGGTTTATAAAGTTTTAAACACTGATCCGAAACAGTATTTGCAGCGGTTAAAGTCGGGCTATAAGCATTATGTGCTGGATTATCCGACTACGATCGTTTTGCAAACAGTTGCGGCCTGCAATCTGCCCTGCACCCACTGCTTTATTAATAATTTCGGTAAAGAAGTAGTTGACGGTAAAAAAAATATCATGAAGTTGGAAGACTTTATGATCATGCTCAACCGCATCGAAAAAGCGGTAAAAAAAGCGGAGTATTTCGGTTTCTCTTCTTTTGAAGCATTGCTGAACAAACATCTTTTTGAGATGATGGATGCAGTGCTCAAAATGAATCCGAAAATTAAATTTCCTTTTTTATCCAATTCCATGTTGATGACGGAAGGGGTAATTGAAAAGTTAAAAACACTGCCGGTCACGGAAATAAATATTTCACTCGACGGGTTATACAAAGAGACTGTTGAAGCGTTTAAGACCGGCGTTGATTACAATCAGATCTTAAATGCCATCATGCAATTGAAAGAACATGGCATGATAGACCGTGTAGCAGTTACTTTCGTAGCGCATAAAAACAATATCGAAGAGTTACCGGATTATGTAAACTTCGTGAACTCCCTTGGTGTAAAAACCATTTACCTTAATAACCTGATGTCATTTACCGGTATGCACAAAGACATGTATTTGTACACCGAACACGGAAATGATGAAGTGCAAAAAATATTTGATGAAGCCATCAAACGAGTAAAAGCAAACGGTCAAAAAATATGGTTGCCTAAGCTTACGCCGAAAGTGAGCGGCTGCACACAACCGGAAGTCTTATTCATCAACAGCAACGGCGACGTTGCGCCGTGTGATTATCTCGCTGTTTCCACGCCGTTTGAATATTTCGGGAGTCATCAAATTTCAAAGCCCGTCATTTATGGAAACGTTTTGCGTGATGATGTGATAGACGTATACCGTTCCGCCCGTGCTGCTGCTTTCCGCAAGCAACACCGCAAAGGCGAATTGCCGAAGGAATGCGATCATTGCATAGACGGATACGGGCTCATGTGCAGCAAACGAACCGTTTACAAATAACCATGCAGCAGGCCGAAATAAATTATTATCCTTCACTTACCGGCATCAGGGCCGTAGCGGCATGGATGGTCTTCGTTCACCACTTCAATTTTTTTAAGGAACAATTTGTCGGCACTTCTGTGTATCATTTCTTTTCCGAATTCCATATCGGTGTTACGGTATTTTTTGTGCTCAGCGGCTTGCTGATCACACTTCGTTATTACGACAAGACTCCAGACGGCGGATTTTCATTTTACGATTACATGGTAAAACGTTTCGCCAGGATATATCCTTCATTCTTTCTGATCCTCACGATAAATTTTATTTGGCTGCTCTGTACGGATGTGTACCAAAATAATGCTGATGCGTGGTTGTATTTTGCCGGCGCTGCCACACTTGTCCGTGGCTTCTTCGCACATTTCGCCGGTGGTCTTGTTCCGCAAAGCTGGTCGCTCACAGTGGAAGAATGTTTTTACATTTCCGCACCGTTCATTTTCATACTGCTGCGGAGGAATATGAAAAATATGATACTGATACCTTTTGGGCTTGTTGCAACAGGGCTCATCATCACCGCTGTTTTTATTCAATATCCCTTTCACGGATTTTTCGAAGATCATCGCTTCCTGTTCAACTTTACTTTCTTCGGAAGATGTGCAGAGTTTTTTGCGGGTATCGGCGTAGCTGTATTATACAAAAAGAGATTGCCGCAAAAAAGCGGATCACTAAAATTTACGCTTACCGGAATCGCTGTAATGATCGCGTGTGTTGCAGGACTGGCTTCATTTCATAACGGAGACATTTACGGCGATCATCATCCTGTCGGTATTCTTATCAATAACCTGTTCCTGCCCTTGTTCGGTATTGCTGTCTTATTTTGGGGACTGCTGACTGAAGCTAATTTTGTCGTTAAATTCTTATCTTCAAAACCTATGATCCTCTTCGGGAAAAGTTCTTACATTTTTTACCTGATACATCTCGGCATTTTTGCAACCGTATTTTATGGTTCGGTTGCCAGAAATCCTTTATTGGTTTTTATCTTCCTCAATGCAGTGTCAATACTCCTGTATTTCGGCTTTGAAAAACCGGTAAATGCGTGGCTCAGGAAAAAACTACTGCAGCGCCCTACCCCTTCGACTTCCAAAAATTAAAGATGAATATATCGCTGCTTTTAAAAATGAAAATATCACGCAATGCGATATCTGATCTCCTGAGAAAATAGATCAGCAGAATAAGGAACCCGATCAAATTCGCCACGGAGAAATTGATTGCTGCAGCCATAAAACCATAACGCGGAACAAACAAATAATCGCCCGCAACGATGATCAGCAGCGTCGCCAATCCGGAAAGAAGTACGATCAATTGCTTATTCTTCCCTTCAAAATAAGAGATGAGTACCAATCCCATCGCTAAAAAGTAAACGCCTGCAAATGTTCCCGCAAGCCCTTTAAACATCAGGCTGAAATCTGCGCCCAGCATCCACACAAAAAGGAATTTACCCGTCACCAGAAATAAAATAAACATCAATAAAAAAGCAGCGGTGATCATTCTGCAAAAGAAAGAGATCTTGTGCGTGAAAGCCGCTTCAGCATTCACGGAGAAAGGAAAGATCACTCCCCCCAATAAGCCGGGAAACACAAGCGCCATCTGCCCTATTTTGGCCACCTGCACATAATTTCCGAGTTCACCGGCGCTGCAATATTTTTCCACGAAAAAGAAATCAGCACGCATCACCAGGAACATGATCACTGTCGCGGCAAAATTGATCGCGGAATAACCAAAAAGTTTCTTTACAGAGATCCGATCAGGTTTCATGATCGCAAAATCATTCCTGTTATTCCTGTAGAAATAAACACAAAGCCAGATCAGCTGCAATAAAAGTCCGGCAGATAATACGACCAAAATACTGTCGCTTACATTTTTTGCAAAGCCTGATTGAACAAGGAAATTATCATTGGAACAATAAAAGAAAAGTAAGACAGCCGATTGTAAAAACGCTGCTACAGCAGACGCAACGTTGATACTGATGTACATGCGTTTCACCTGGTAAAATGCGGTAACATAATAGATCAGCACATTTCCCGTAACAAAAACAACTGCCCAAAACAATGTGTAAGGCGCAACTTTTTTTACAAAATAATGCAGCACGAAATAGCTGACGATCACCTGTAAAGCTGTGATGCCGGTGAGCAAGCCTGCAAGCGGACCGGTTCTTTCCGGGTATTTAGACGTGTAATAAATGATGCCGTTCTCCAACCCAAACCGAAGTACCGTACTGACCAGAGTAAATACGGCCAGCGCATAAAAGAAGCCCGCGCTTGCATCAATACCGAGCGCTCTCACGATGATGATATTATTCACGAATGTGAAGATCATCGTAATTACTTTCCAGCCGGTATTGTGAAGCAGCGCCTGCTTAATATTCATACAAGAAGATTATTCGCGTAAATATATTTATTAAAAAAGGGAATTGTAAAAAATGATACCGTTTCAATAGAGCTGAAATAGTTTACTTTACACTAATTTCTATTTTATGGCGCTGCGCAAAAACAACACAAGGATCAACAGTGAGATCAATACAGGCTTCGGTTCCAATGCTTCCAACTACGGCGGCAGATTGGTAAATAAAGACGGCAGCGCAAATATCAGGAAGATCGGTCTCGGGCCACTCGAAAGATTCAGTTGGTTTCATACCATGCTCTCCATGTCGCGCTGGCGTTTTTTCCTCGTTATTCTGTTCTTTTATGTATTTGTAAATCTGTTGTTCACGCTCATGTATTACGGGATCGGCGTAGAGCACCTCAACGGACTGCACCTTGTTTCCGAGCGGGAAAAATTCATGGAAGCTTTTTTCTTCAGCACACAAACCTTTACCACCGTAGGTTACGGCAGGATCAGTCCCGACGGTTTTTTGATGAATGCAGTTTCATCTTTCCAGGCACTGATAGGTCTGCTTAGTTTTGCAGTTGCTACCGGGCTCATGTACGGAAGATTCAGTCGCCCCAAATCCTATATCCGCTTTGCGGAGAATGCCATCATCGCACCTTACAGGGAAATGACCGGATTAATGTTGCGGCTTGCGCCATTTAAGAACACCGCACTATCCGATGCAGAAGTAAAAGTAACCCTGGCTGTTTTATCGGAAGAAGGCGGCGTGCTGTCCCGGCAATTCTATACCCTTCGTTTGGAGATCCCTGTTGTGAGTTCACTTACCCTCAGCTGGACCGTCGTGCATCCGATCAATGAAGAAAGTCCGCTGTATGGTTTTACCGAAGACGATTTTGCCAATACCAAAGGGGAAATCATGATCTACCTTAAAGCATTCGACGATATGTTCAGCAACACCGTCATCTCCCGCACGTCTTACACATTTGCCGAAGTAAAATATGGTGTGAAATTCATTCCGATGTTTCACCGCGATGATGAAGAAAATACAACCGTGATGGATCTGAGTAAGATAAATGATGTGGAAGCGGTTGTAATACCGACGCAAAATGTTTTCGCTCCGTCGCTTGACGCAACCCAACAATAAAAAAAACGAACAACGCAGGTATTGATTATCACGATAGTTATAAAATTTGTAAGTTCGTGTAATTGCGTAAACACAAATGTTGTACGCCATCTCTCGTAACGCCCTTAAATCCGCTGCCTGATCTGCAGCTGCGTTGTTTGTTCGCCTTGATTTTTTTTGAAGTATTGAAGTCGTTGCGCCGGTGATTTCACAGGAGGCAGTAACGGCAGTTTGATGCCCGAAAAGTGAACGACTGCGTCGATGAAAGCTCGCTTTCAATCGCAAAGGCGATACACTTTTCGAAGGTCGGCGGTAAAACCCGCATATCCAACTTTTAAGCGGGAGATTTTTCCGCCGGATCCTGTGAAAATCACCGGCGCAACGACGATACTGATTTGCAAAAAAAAACAATGGCACTCCGGCAAAAGCTGACCGCTCCGCAACTTCGTCAATCAAACATTGACGCAAATTGCTTCCGCTCAATCCGACACGGATAAACGGGCGAATACTTCCTGACAGCGTACAACAAGCGTATTGACAAAATTGCTCGTCTCCAATAACCGATGTATCTTTAAAGTCGACCGCAACTTCGTCAATACGCCGCGTTGTGTGCAATTATGAAAACTGCAGCCTTCACCATATTATGTCTATTTTTTTTGTCTGACAGCTATTGCCAGACAAATGAGAGTTTACGAAACTATTTTTTTCCTAAAACAAATAAGGCAGACACATTACACTTTAGCAGCCAATTCCATTCTTATAGCGACAATAAAAAAGTTGTAAAATATTTTGGTACTGACACAATTGAAGTTTTAGAGTTTGATACTCAAAACAAATTCAATCGTTCCTATACTTACCTCATTTCTGACAAAGGAGTAAAAGTGCTAAGCTCAAAAACAAATTTAAATGGTAAACAAATAATTGACAATGAAATATTAGGTTCAAGTTGGTTAAGACTTAGCGCAGAAAAAAGCTATTATGACGGAAGGTGCAATGACACGACGACAGAACTAAATGCACCAGCAAGAGGATATTGGGAATTGGAATATAGACAACAACTATCTTTTAAGTTTGACTCATTAATTTATCAAAATAAAAAGAGAAAAGCAATAATTGTAAACTATAAAAACTATACGCTTAATCAACCGAGATTTTTAAATACGAATATAAATTTTATAGATTTTAAAGAAACTATGATATTTATTGAAGGAGTCGGACTAATTAAGATTAAACAAAAAGGGATTGACCATATTCACCCAAATTTCTCTTATTTTCTTCCAAGCGTAAAAACAAAGACAAAAAAGAAAAAGAAAAACGATTATAGTTTTTCAAATGTCATAGAGCTTAGACCAAAATAACTGCACACAACAGGCGGTTTGGCAATATGGCGGGGCGACGGATATATTCTCAACTTTTTATTCTCTATTCGGCTTCGGTTTCAGGCGACGAATAACGCCGGGCAATAGAATAAACAATGAACTTTTAGTTATAAATTTAGCTGCGGTTACGGGCTGACGATTTTCAATGCCGCCACATCGCCAAGCCGTGTCCGTTAGCAGCCATTCCTCGAAACACTATGCGAATTGTAATAACTATTTTTCTTTTGACAATCCTGACTAATTCATTTGGTCAGACTAAACAAGATACTCTCAAAGTTTTTGAAGGCAACGCAAAGGCTTATCTAGAAGAGACGTATCACAAGCAAAATTTTGATTCAGCTATCATAAAATGGAATAGAGTCATATTTTTAGATATTCAAGACATTTATTATCAAAAGGGAAAAACGTTAACTGATAAAATAGTTGTCCGCAATAAGCTAAGAAGAGACTATCAAATCTTCTATACTTCACACAAGGATTTTAGCATATTGCATTTTGATGATAAAACCATTAGCGACGAGAGCGAAAACCCAACTATTTATTTCAAATACACTTTCAAAGAAATAGTCGATGGAAAAGATTATACTGGCTCATCTTACCTTTATTTCATTTTTGACAAGGAGCTTTCCGAGTGGACAATATGGGATTTCAGAATTTCAGAAGTGTTAGATGTTCCAGAACGTTGGCTCAAATAAAACGGCTGCTAACATCAGGTTTTGTGCAATTGGGGCATGACGTTGTAACAATCATCGGCAGTGCATATCCAGGCTTTGGTTTCGGCGGACGGAATTCTGCCGGGCATTAGTTCTGAACTTCGACTTTTAGTTATTAATTTAGCTTCAGTTCCGGACAGACAGTTGGTCAATTCCCCAACTGCACAAAGCCTCGAACGTTGGCCAGGCAGCGGTTCCGGGCGGACGGAATGCTAATTCCACACCTGCACAAAGCCCTGCCCGTTGGTAGCACTTTTTCACGACCACTTACACTATGACATTTATCAAAGAAGTTTTGGCAAATTATTCTACGACTGAGTTTGGAAATTTTGAAAGTTGCAATCTTTATAAAATTTATGACAAGGAAAATATTGTAGGGCAGTTTGTTGTAGCTGACAAGGTTGCTTTTTTTTCAACAACCGAATTCAAATATCGAATAGACATTACAAATCATTTTTTCAAAGCTTCGACATTTGAAATTATTGACACAGAAACTGAAATCAAGATAGGGTTCTATAAACTAAATTGGAATTTTGGTTGGAAAGATATTGGGACTTTGGTTTTAAATGACATGACATATACATGTAAAAGACAAAGACCAGACATAAGAAGTAACATTTTTAAAAAATCAACTTGGGGGCATTGTAAACTAACTCTAAGTAATAACCAAACAGAAATTATTTATAAAATAAAAGTTGAAACGAGGTGGCTTGAAGGAGCGAATTCAGAGTTTAGAAATGCTAAAGGCGAAATAAATTTCACTCAAGCTGACACTACCGAAATTTTAAGTGGACTATTATTTATTGAAAGAGCATTACACATTGATGATAGCAACTCTCTATGACAAAATAAAACTGCTACCAACAAAAGTATTGGCAAAAGCTGGGCGGACGGAAGCCGTGTTGCGTCATTTGTAGCTCTGTGCAGCAGTGGTTCGGGCTTGACAAGCAACTTTCGGCTAATTGCAAATCATCAAGTTTTATTTCTATTTTCAACATCGGTTAGCCGGGCTGGACGGAATGCTATTTCCCAGCCTTCGCCAATACTCGGTCGTTAGGCGTAATTTTACCACAACAGCTCAAACAATAAAATTTTGAATAAGTACTTAAAAGTCTTTTTAGTTCTTTCCACAATTCCCATAATTTGCAACAAGTCATTTGGACAAAATAATTTAAAGCCGAACAATATTAAGAAGCAAATAATCGGATTAACACCATCCGATAAGCATAGAATAATTTCAGGACTTGCAATTGGATTGACTTTACATCCTTGGAGTACTTGGAAAGACACTTGCTATGTTAAATTAAATGGATTAAATATCGAAGTCGGACCCTTAGGAATAATTGGTGGAATTTGGGGGTCTATGTATGGTTTTTTTGGTTCTGAGGATTCTTTAAAACATAAATCAAATTTTTTTTCTAGATATGGTTATCAGGACAGTACAGAATTGAAGTATGCAACTTATGGGACAAGAGTTAATGGAATTTCAATCAGTCTAGGTGGAATGTCCGATACATACAATCGTGGACTAATTCTAAATGGACTCTCAGGATTTTCATATAAAACTTATGGTGTTCAAATCAGTGGCCTTTTAAATAAATCCTATGAATTTAAAGGTTTGATGATTGCAGGAATTTCAAATAAGACCACAAAAGGAAAAGGAATACAGATTGGACTTATCAATAATTGTAAAACAGGCCAAATATTACAAATTGGTCTTTTCAACAGAATAGGAAATAGAGTTCTACCTTTTATAAATTTGAGATTTAAGCGTGACAAAAAAAACTACGCCTAACAAAAGTATTGCAGCAATTGGGGCTAGACGTTGTAGCAACAAGCATCAGTGCATATCCAAGCTTTAGTTTCGGCGGACGGAATTCTACCGGTCATTATTTCTAAACTTCAACTTTTGTTTATTAATTTAGCTTCAGTTCCCGGCGGACAGTTGGTCAATTCCCCAACTGCAGCAATACCCAATCGTTAGCTGAAATTAAAATGAAAATTAGTATCAAATTAATGTCATTCCTTGCAATGGGAATTTTACTAGCCACAACTGCGCTTGGTCAATCTGAAAGAATATTAATTGAAAGAATTAAAAAAACCACAAACCAAGCAAATAATAAGATAAAAAATATAAATGCTTTTAAGTTTTATAAGAATCAAGAAAAGCAAGGACAAAGGGTTATCCGAAATGAATATCCGAACGGTGCTACGCGAGATTTCAATTCATATTTTAGTATGATTCTATTCGTAAACAAAAAGAATAAAAAAGTGGTTTATTTCGATTACAGTGATACTCTTTCGATTACGGATAAAGACACGTCAATAAAGGTGTTTATCGAAAGGGAATTTTATTACCAAAAAAATATTTTGGTTTGCGCAAAAATAAAAATTGAAAACTTATTTAACAAGAACACTCTGTTCTACTCTAGGTCGGAATATTATCATGGGAAAAATGATTTAGCCCCATATTGTGAAGAATTTAAAACCACTAGTGACAATTTTCTATCAGAATACTTTGGCGGACAAATATCATTCCCTTTGGAAAAAGCTTACCAATATTTAGACATAGTCAATTTGTACAAGCGACAATAACTTCAGCTAACATGGGGGTTTGTGCAAGTGTGGCTTGACGTTGTAGCAATCAGCTGTTATGCATATCCGGGCATTTGCTTGTGCGTGACAAACAACATTGGGCATTAGTTGTTAACATCAATTTTATATCTTTACTCAGCAGCGGTTACGGGCAGACAGTTGGTCAATTCCACACCTGCGCAAAGCCCTGAACGTCAGACTGTGAAAAAACTTCCTTTTACATAAAACTCAGCCTGTAAAATTTCATTACAAGCTTACTGCGTTTCATTTAAACAGCCTTTAAAAAACCTGTCGGATAGATTTGTAAAAAAGAACGTGGTTCATTTTGGCTGTAAATGAATTTGATAACAGCCGTTTTTAAAGCACAGACTATTTTACTGTAGTCCGGTTTCCAATTTTTTATCGCTTCAAGCATTTTATCAAAACCAAGGATGTTTTTTGTTCGTAAAAAATTGTAACAAAACATGATGAGATTCATTTCTCCGTTTACTTTTTGCAATCCTTTCATCAATGTATGTGTAAATCCAAAGTGCCGTTTGATGGTACCAAAGGGATGCTCCACAATCGCCTGTCGTCTCTTATAATACTGTGGGTTTTGTTTGATATTATTATCATTGATGTCCACTGCATCCTGATACTCGCTGCGGTGTATGATGCGCTTGGGAAGCTTGGTACATTGGATTTTTAAAGGACAGGTCTTACAGGTGTTTGTGCGGTATGTTTTAAAACGATAGCTTGTTTCATTCGCCTCACCTTTTTTATTGTGCCACGTACCAAGGCTTGTTAATGTTGCGCCTGCAGGACAGGTGTAGCTGTCTGTTGACTTGTCGTAATCAAAACTTTCCGATAAAAATTCCGTGGCGATATGCTTCACACCAGGCTGTTCTTTATAAGCAACATGCGTTATCATGTTATCACCCTGACATTGCTGTAACTCTGCTCCGGTGTGGTAGCCTTTATCGGCCAGCAGCATTATGCTGTCTTCCTTTTGTAATTGTAAATTCTCTTTGCCCTGAATGGCTGCTTTATGCAATGCTTTACCGTCATTGGTATTGGTGGCTTGGGTTTGTACGATCAGGTTATGTTTATCATCCACTACGTTTTGTACATTGTAGGCAACCTCTACAATGCTTTTGGTTACAAGTATGCTGCGGCTGTCAGGATCGGTAGTACTGATCTGCTTGTCTACGGTACTGTTTAATTGCTGCTGAAGGCTGTCGTATTTGATACTGCGTTCTTTTAGTTTTTCAAGGCCCTGTTGTATTTTTTCTTTCTTTACCTGAAGGTCATCTTTGCCCGACGCCTGCTCCTGTGTATCGAGTTCATCAAGTTCCTGTAAATACTTTTCTGCTTTGTCTTTTATAAACTGCTGATATTTATCGATCTTCTTTTGACTGTAATTATTCTTTTTACTGTTTACCGCTTTAAACTTGCTGCCATCAACCGCAATAGTAGTTTTACCTAACAAACCCGCATCGCCTAAAAACATTACATACAACCGAAACATCGATTGTAAAGATCGGGCATGAAGTTTTCTGAAATCGGCAATGGTATGATAATTTGGCGCTAAGTTTTGCAATAACCATTGCAACTCAACATTGCGGCCACACTCTTTTTCAAGCTTGCGGCTGCTGCGTATTTTATTTAAATAACCATACAGGTAAAGTTTTAAAAGCACCTGTGGCGCAAAAGGCGGTCGACCTTCACAATAAAAAACTGTTTTAGTAAAACCCAACTGCTGCAGATCAAACTTGTCAACAAAAACATCAATCAGTCTTACGGGATTATCCGGCGACACCCGATCCTCTAAAGTAGCAAAGTAGGTTTGATGACGCTGTTGTCCTGTTATAAATTGCATACACGATTATTTCAAAAATTATGCGCCTTTGTGGCTATTAACATTGTGTGTATATTTATAAGGCATGTGAGGAGTTTTTTCACAAACTCTCGTTAGCTGCCATTTTAAATACCGTATCGTATGCTAAAATTATTTTTTTTGTTTCTTATAATGCCGAATTTCCTTTTCGCTCAGAAATATAAGGACAGTTTGATCCTCCCCGAGTTAATACCTTATAAAATCGGGAGGAAATTTGGCTACTGTAACAGAGATATGAAATTAATTATAAATGCAAAGTTCGATCAGGCAACTCCATTTATGGTAGCACGTCTTACATTGAATAATAAAAGAACTCAAAAATTTGAAACAGATGAGTATGCTACGGTCAAAATAAAAAACAAACTTTTTAGAATTGACAAAAAAGGTAAGACTGTTTATAAGATAAGAAAACAGTATCCATTATATAAAAGTGCTGACGACAACAATTATAAGTATAAGAATTTTGTTTTTATAGAGAATAATAAAGTAGGAATAAAAGGCCCTAAGGCAACATATCCCGACTGGAATAATCGTTTCAAAGGAGATTCATTACAATTATTAAGAAATATAGACGGTAATGTTGGATATGAAATAATAAATCGACCTACAGATACAATTATCATTATTCCTGCCCTCTATGATAAAATTGAGAGTGCATATACTTCTATAAATAAAGAGCCATTTATTGCGAAAATGAATAGCAAATTTGGGCTACTTGGATTTAGAAATGTCATTATTGCTGAATTTAAATACGATTTAATGCAATTCGTACATGTGCCAAACTTGTTGTTTGTTAGAATTAATGACGATGAATTCTATATTGACTTCAATGGGAAAGAATATAGATAAAACGGCAGCTAACACGCAGTTTGGCAAAATACGGGCTGACGGAATGTTCTTCAGCTTTTGTTCTCTAATCATCTTCAGTAAACGGGCTGACCGTTCCTTAAAAAACATTTTGGTAAAACAATCATCAGTTTTCATAACTTAGTTCTGTGGCCGGGCTGACGGAATTCTAATTCCCGTACTTCGCCAAGCCGTCACGTTGGCTGTCATTCTAAAAGACCCTTATGCAGACAAGTAACAAAATAATTTATCGGACTTCACTTTTTTTGATTTTCATTTTTGTTATTGTGCCTTTTGCTGGACAGTTTACACCATTGGAATTTACGAATGACAATTTCCAAAGCTTATTTGAACAATTTCGCTTTTTTGGACTGCCTGTCATTATCCTGTTGACATTATTCGGAACTTTACAACCTAAAGACTCCTCTGCAGCTAAGACAACCAAAATTGTTTTGACAATTTGTGTTTCTTTACTTTCTGTTTTTATTTTGTTTATGTCAATTTGGGCTGGTATGTGTCGCTGGACAAATAATAAAGTTCTCTTTAACAACTTAAATGACAAGACCACAAAAATTGTATTAAGAGACTTTGGGTGTGGGGCGACAGACAGTGGTAGTCCATCTTATAAAGTTTGTAAAATAAAAACCATTCTTCCATCATTAATTTGGGTGACAGGCATTGATACAACTAAAATAGACCGACAAATTTGGCAACGAGTAAAAAACAAAGAATGACAACGAGAAGAAGAACGAACAGCCAACATGAGTATTGATGCAAGTGTGGCTGGACGTCCTCCGCCTCTGTTGGTGGCGAATCAAAAGAACCCACCTATCCCGCACTGCCGAGGCCCTGCCTGTCCCGAAACTTCGGGAGTCTTTGACCCGCCGACCAACCGAAAATAAACAAATACAAACAGGTATAGTACCAATCTAAAGTTAATGCGGAAATGTATTTTGTGGCATGAATAATATTTATCCTGCAAATTGGCCGCAATTTTTCACCGCTACTATAGCCGGTTGGAAGGATATGCTCAAAGAAGATAGCTAAAAAGACATAATCATCGACAGCCTTCGGTTTTTAAAAGAAAAAAATTGAATAAAATTGAATGCTTATGTTGTAATGAGCAATCATGTACATTTTATATGGCAGGCCCTTTCCGGCCATAATCTTCAGGATGTACAAACAAGTTTTGCGAAGCATACGTCGAAAGAATTTTTAAGACTGCTCACGGAAGATAACAGATTGAAAGAATATCAGGTAAACGCTGCGGATCGTAAGCATGCATTTTGGAAAAGAAAACCATTGGGTGTTGAATTGTTTACTCCTGCAGTGTTCGATCAAAAGTTGGAATATATTCATAATAATCCTGTCGGTGCAGGGTTGTGCAGTTCTCCCGAAGAATATGAATACTCATCTGCATTGTTTTACAAGAGCGGTAGGGATGTAACAGGACTGTTGGAGCATTGGGCGGGATAAATCAGATCTGATAACTCTCGTCTGTGGTTGCTGCGGGTCGAAGACCGGTCAACGGCGTGCCGGGAAAGGGAAATCATTTATATTTAGTACACCAACAAAGGCGAAAAGTGGAAGTTAAAAACAAGAAGTCAAATGAACATGCAAACCCACCCCACATTTTTTAAAACTATAAAAACTTTCCAACTTTTCTTTCTCCTATTTGCAAACAGCATTTGCTCTGCACAAAAAAGAATCAATTTAAATGTCGAGTTTGAAAAACAAATTCCTTTGAATTCAATATCTTATTCAATTGATAATGGACAATATAAAATTTACTCAAGTGACAAGCCAAAAAATCATGTAATACACTTAACAGAACCATATTACTCGGAATTCGCAACTATTTACTTTCAATATTCCGATAGCTCCGGCTCATTTACAAGTCACAGGTTTTTTGTAAATAATCACAAGGCCAGTATTTACTTGTATCACAATTCAAAAGGGACCTCCAAAGCGTCTGAACAATTTATAAGTCATTATGCTTATCAAACCAATGATACTGTCCAAGATATGCGATGGAATGGATTAATGAAAATTACTAAGCCCGAATTTGATGCTTATGTGAAATTTTGGGGAAATAATAGTGATGTAGCTTCTTGGAATGATTCGATCAAAGATTTAGGAAAGCAGCTGCTTAGAACAAAAAATGAAAAAACGATAGCGTACTTAAGAAAATATCCAAATGACTATTTTTCTTTTTGGTATTTCAAAGATTATGTAATTAATGCAAGCATGTTCTTTTTTTCAAAAGATACAAATTATCTAAAGTATTTGTTGAATAATTTCGCCGTAATATTTCCGAAGAAAAATAATACCAGTTTAGAACGAAGTACAGTGATTAATAAGCTGCAAGCAATGATAAATCCTCCATCAACAAATCAAGTAGCACTTCCAATCAGATTATCAGACACATCTGGAAAGTTTGTGAATCTCAGCGATTTCAGAGGCAAGTACGTACTTTTAGATTTTTGGGCAAGCTGGTGTAAACCATGTCGAGAAAACAATTCTGTTCTGAAAGAACTTTACGAAAAGTACACCAGTGCAAAGATCGACATTGTTAGTATATCAGGAGACACAAAACGTAAGGAGTGGAAAAAAGCGATAGATAATGAAAAAATGAACTGGAAAAATGTCAGTGATTTGAAAGGTTACCAAGGTCCAGTCTTTACACAGTATGTAATAGATGCTGTCCCAACTTATATACTTATTAATCCCGAAGGCAAAATAGTTTTTCGTTATGTAAATGAAATTGAAAATGTAAAGCACATATTAGAGGATATTTTTAAAGAATAAAAGGTATGCAGGTAACATGCGGTTTTGTGCAAGTGCGGCTTGACATTGAAATCTTCAGCTTAAATGTGTCTCGTCCTGAAATAGGTTGACTAAAAATTACCTAAAAATGGACTTACAAGACAAAATTGTACAGGAGTATTTAGCAACCGGCTGTGGCTACCGAAAGCTGCAGCCAAAATACAGCATCAGCCGTACCACGTTCTGCAAGTGTGTGCAGATCTATCAGGGTATTCATAACCTGCCTCCTACTGATCTCTAACAAAAACATTACATTAGCCCCATGGAGCGGGAAGAAAAAAAGAAACAAAATATATCCGGTAATGAGGCTGCGATGCAACAAAAGATTGCTGCACTTGAAAAACAGCCGGCACACCGGGAACTTCGTGCAGAAATATTGGATTCGCTTATTAACGTTGCCGAGAAAGAGCTAAATATCAATATCAGAAAAAAGCCCGGCATTCAACAGTCCCCGGAATAAAAAAGACAAATCCGCCAAGCCGTCACTTTACCTGTATTTTCATATCAAGTCGAGTTTCCAATTCAACATTTTTAAGATTTTTTTATTTTTATAAAATTACCATTTCTTGGTAACTTTATAAAAATTAAAAATTATGGGACGTAATACTTCTGTAGCATTAGGAGATTATTTTGAGAACTTTGTTGACAATAACGTTTCAGCCGGCAGGTTTAAAAACGCAAGTGAAGTGATCAGAGCCGGACTTAGATTGCTCGAAGAAGAGGAAAGTAAGATTGTGATATTGAGAAAAGCTATTAAAGAAGGTTTAGATAGCGGTGTTGCAAAGAATTTTGACGCTAAGAAACATCGTGCTAAATTAAAATCTGCAAGAAAAAAGAATGGCTAAGTTTATTCTATCCAATAAAGCAATCGAAGATCTTTCCAATATTTGGAATTATACTTTTGATATTTGGGCTGAATCGCAAGCTGATAAATATTATGATCTGCTGTTGGAAACTTGTCAGCTATTAGCAAATAAAAAAATCACAGGAAAGGTTTATCCTGAAATTGAAGATTTCATTTACGGCATACAAAGCGGGAAACATACAATTTTCTATATGTTTCTTCCAAAGGGAGAAATTCAAATTGTTAGAATTTTACATAGCAGAATGGACTTTAAGAATCGTTTAGAGGAATAAAACTACAGGTCACATTGTGTTTTACGCAATGCGGGCTGACGGAAGTAAATTGAGCTGCAGGGATATATTAAGCTCTTGGTTCTTTATCCCGGCAGACGTACCTTGAAGCCCCACTGCGTAAACCCCTGCACGTTGGCGGTTATTTTATGACAGCATCTTACGCAATATTTTTCACTTTAGTCTTGACAATTGCTTTTGGTTGTGCAAGTGGACAAGTACATGACCAAAACATTCGGCAAAAAGTTTTACATAAAGCCATTATTGACCGTACTTTTATTTTTGGCAAATGGACAGAGACAAAAGGAACGGAAACTCATTTGACATATTTAGGCCGAGTGACTACAAAGCATGGTCAGACGTATAAAATTTTAAATTCAATTTGGTTTTGGGGACTTTCGCATAGAGCGACATCAAGGATCTTAGTATTTACAAATGAGAATAGGTATGTGGGTAATTATTATGTTACAGTAACAACAGACTTGCCGACAAAAATGGAAAGCGGCAAACTGATTTTTAAAAATATAGATGGAGATTGCGACAAAAACATAGCGACTGTCCTAGATTTAAAGCAAGGCTTACCTAGACAGTTTTTTAGAAAGTGTAACGGAAAATACGGTGACAGCTATAGCTTGGACACTGAATTTTAACCCGACTAAACAACCGCCAACATGCGGTTTGGTGAACATTCTTAACGAAAAGTTGCACCAACAAATGTTGAGGGAAGAATTCTGCCAAACCTGCAAATGCTCTATTTCAATCATTCCCCCCACTGCCGCAAGTGTTCCTGTATCGATCTTTCAAATTTAATAAACTTACCCCGGATCACTTGATGCCCTTCATCTTCCGGTCTGTGACCGTGCACAATGCATTCTACCAAACCCGCAAATATTCCATTTCAATTATTGCTTTGTAAAATAATCAACCGCACTGCTGTAAACGTAATGCTGCGGTTCTCTGACAATACCCGCTTTTACCGGCTTTGAATGCAGGTAGTCCAACTTTTCTTTTAGGATTTGCGGCGTAAACTATTCTTCATGTGCAGCTTTTGTTACGGGGTCGGCTTTCTTTTTGTATAGCTCGGCATCTGTGTGATCACATTGCCGTAAGAATATTGTTTAAAGACGAGGTTCCCGATCTGTCTCTCAGGCCCGTTAATTAATGATTGTTATCTGATTTAGCCATAAAAAAAAATTTATTGGTCAGTGCTTATTCTTTTATGCTTGCTCTTCTATATGCTAAGCATCCGTCCCTGTTTAATCCTTGCGCTGCTTTGTCCGACTCCCATACTATTCCTGGCTTCATGTATATCATACCCGTAGTTCACCCGCACCATACCCGAACCAATCAGGGAGGAGTCCGTGGGTACCTAAGATAAAAGTAATATTAAGATAATATAAAAACAAGATAAACATAATGTAATACTTGGTTATTATTAAGATCATCTGTCGTTCATCCTTCGTCTTTTACGTGTAAAATCATCTTATAATCCTGTCTTATTATACAGTATTTTTGGCCTCCCCTACCCTACCGATTCATCAGGCAAACAAAGTATTCCACTTCTACCAGTTCGTTTTAATACCTGTCGCAATGCGCCTGCAATTTGTCGTATTCATCCCCTGTTTCCATAAAATATAAGCGCATCTTTATACCCGCAAAACTCGGCACTGCCGGATCTTGTTAATGAGAAGACATGGTAAGGGTTACTGAAAAAAAGGTAATGATGAAAACAATTTTTGATAATACAACAAGAGCTGAACTGACCAACAGGATCAACCGGCTCTCACAAAATGCTGCCGCACAATGGGGCAAAATGAACGTGTATCAAATGGTAAAGCATTGCAGGCTTTGGGAAGAAATGATGCAAAGCCGCACAAACCTCAGGCGCAGTCTCATCGGGAGGCTTTTCGGGCGCTTTGCTTTAAAAGCTGTGCTGGGAAATGATGCGCCGTTAAGAAAAAGTACTCCGACAATATCGTCCCTGGCGATTACAGAAAGCCGGGGTGACTTTGAAGCGGAGAAAAAGCGTTGGGCGAATGCCGTTCACCGATATGAGCATTTTGATAACGATCATTTTGAGCACGTATTCTTCGGAAAGCTTACAAAAGATCAGATCGGGCTAATGGTCTACAAGCATATTGATCATCACTTAAGACAATTCAACGCCTGACCTTTTGCGGCTTTCTATGAATAACTTATTTCTTTAAACTTTTAATGATTGTGGTAAATTCTGCAGCAACAAGGCTCGCACCGCCTACCAATCCGCCGTCCACATCGGGCTGCGAGAAGATCTCCGCCGCGTTATTTGCTTTTACGCTTCCGCCATACAGGATAGACACCGAATCAGCGATCTCCTCTCCGTATTTAGCAGCAAGCACACGGCGCATATGCGCATGCATTTCCTGCGCCTGATCGCTTGAAGCGGTGCGACCTGTACCAATCGCCCAAACAGGCTCATACGCGATCACAAAGTCTGTCATTTGTTCATTGCTTAAATGAAACAGGCTCGCTTTTAATTGTTCTTCAATATGTGCGTTCTGCGTTTCCGCTTCCCGGATCTGTAGCGGTTCACCGCAACAAAAGATCGGCTTCAAATTATTTGCAAAAGCAAGGTCAACTTTCTTTGCAAGGATCTCATTTGTTTCGCTGTAATATTCCCGGCGTTCGCTGTGACCAATGATCACATACTCAATCCCGATGCTGCTCAGCATTTCTGCACTCACTTCACCGGTGAATGCGCCGCTTTTTTCCGCACCGCAGTTTTGCGCAGCGGTATAAAAGTTTTGCTGCGCAGCTGTTTGTTTACTGATATTGATCAGGTAAGGAAAAGGCACGGCAAAAATCGCCTGCTGATCTGCGCTCAGATCAAAGGTTGTTGACATGATATCGCTCATCAATTGTTCCCCTTGTGTGAGCGAAAGGTTCATTTTCCAGTTTGCCGCGGCAATTTGTTTTCTCATAAAATCAATTTGGTAATTTGAAAATTTGACGATTTGGAAATTAAAATGCAGTGTATGAAACTTTATCGTTCGTAAAGATATTTAAGCGTTTCAATTTCTTCTTCTGTTATGTGTTGATGCTTCATCTGTTTCCAGTTTTCGATATCTTTTATTGCTTTCTCAAAGATATAGCGTTCGTTGCCCCATGTGAAATTTCCGGTGAATTTTGCAGGCATATTGCTGCCGAAAATATTACAACAAACACCCGCAATGCTGCCGGTATTAAAAGAAGTATTGATAGCGGCCCGACTGTAATCGCCCATCAGCAAGCCCGCCTTATTGCCCGCATATTTTGCCGCAGCAATTGCTGAAGAAAAGTAAGCCACATCACCGCCGGTATTTTTTACATTGCTGTTACTGGTTCCGGCGCCAAGATTGCACCATTCGCCCAGCACACTGTCGCCGAGGTAGCCATCGTGTGCTTTGTTGCTGTTGGCAAACAGCACACTGTTCTTTATCTCACCGCCAACCACGCAGCCGGGACCGATCGTTGTGGCGCCATAGATCTTACTGCCCATTTTCATTTTACTGTTCTCTCCTATACTTAATGCACCGCGAATCATGTTTCCTTCCATGATCTCCGCATTTTTACCGATGTATATCGGACCTGTGGACGCGTTTAGTATGCTGTGTTCAACGATCGCACCCTGTTCCGCAAATATATTTTCAGGATTGATCAATGTGTTTGTCGCACTGATCGCGGCTGATGTTCTTCCCTTCGTGATCAACGCAAAATCATGGCGAAGCGCAAAGTCATTCATCAAAAAAATATGCCAGGGATGTTCAATGATCTTTATCGTTTCTGAACCATTAATTGACCGGTTGTTTTTTGCAGCATCAAGAATAGCTTCAAGATTTTCCGCTGTCGGAATAATATTGGCGGGAACCTGAATACCTTCCGAACCTTCACCTGTACTGATCTTTTCGTTGCTGAGCATCTCCCATTTCTCTCTTATCGTAAGAATGCCGATTCTGATATCCGCTGTATGCCTGGTATGTGTAAAAGGAAAAAGATTCTCCCGAAAATGACTGTCGGTTAAAATGATCATGGGTTAAAAATAAGTTGTTTCAGGCAAAAGCACATACGGAACAAAAACGCAAGGAAATACAACAAGCTTCGGCAAATAGAATACGATAGGAAATCTGAAACAGTCAGGCCTTTGAATAACATCCAAATATTAATGGACCAATGCGTCAAGTTATAAATCAGTAGTTGCAGAGGCGCCTTGAATTGTTCGGTCACGCCGCAGGCGGGATTGCTTTTGATGCGCAGCATATCAAAAGCAAAGAAGAATTCGCAGCGCCGGCGCAACTACGGGGCCCCGCGGCCGGGAGCGATTTGGATTAACGGGCTGAACGAAAGGAACGGTGGAGAAAAATACAATACAATTCAATATTCCTGTCAAGCTGGAAATTATCAGGCAAATAAAAATCCCTCCGTTACAGGAGGGATTCAATATAGATCTTACGATAAAATTATTCAGCATTTTCAGCAGCAGGTGCAGCTTCAACTTTTGATTTTTTACCGAAACGTTTGTTGAATTTATCGATACGTCCTGCAGTATCTACCAATACGTTTTTACCCGTATAAAAAGGGTGAGACGTATTTGAGATCTCCAGTTTAATTACCGGGTACTCTTGTCCGTCTTCTTCAAATACGATTGTTTCTGATGTATTAGCTGTAGACTTGCTAAGGAAAGTGGTACCGTTACTCATGTCTTTGAAAACAACTGTGCGGTAGCCTTTCGGGTGAATATCCTGTTTCATTTTATTTGTTTTTAGCGCATGGATTTTGCCATGCAGATTTTTAAAGAGGGCGAAGGTAGAACATTTTACCGGATAATGGACAATTTATCGATGGATAATTATGACCCTTGTAATGAGTATCAAGCTGATACAAATTTGCAATTATCCATTATCAATTGTCCATTATTCATTATCCTCAGCTTTTCATATTTACAAACTGCAGCGCCAATCCAAGATCCCAACCTTTACTTTCCTGTATAACGTCCTGAAGATCATCGATCTTTTTACCTGTCACACGGATAATATCATCCATGATCGCCGCCTGAACCTTCAGGCCGCTGTCTTTAATGAGTTTCACGATCTTTTTAGCGTCTTCCTGTTTGATACCGTTTCTCACGATCACTTCCTGCTTTGTTACCTTACCGCTCGGAAAAGGTTCTTTGCTAAGGTCGTAGATCTCAGCGGCCAAACCTTGCTTCATGCTTCTGCTGATCAGCACATCAGTGATCTGCGTAAGTTTCATCTCGCTGTCGGCTTCCAGGTTAAGTTTAAAGTCTTTTTTATTGAGGTCGATCACTACGTGTGAACCTTTAAAATCGAAACGGTTCGTGATCTCTTTTTTTACAACGTTTATAGCATTGTCTAACGTTTGCAGATCTACTTTGCTGGCGATATCAAATGAAGGCATAGTGAGGAGTTTTTGCAAAGATAGCAGGGATTTAAGATTTAAGGAGTAAGATTTAAGATTAACGACTGCCGTTTTAAAATAAAGCACCGATCATCAGACCGGTGCCAAATCTTAATTCTTAAATCTTACTTCTAACTTCCCTTCACCCTTCCCTGCTCATCTCCTGCCCCGCCGGTTTTCCTTTTTTGCTGGTTTTTTATAGGTTTACCAAAACGATAGCTGAAGTTCAGACTGATGTACCTGTTATCCCTGATCTGCGTAAATCTTGCTATCGTATGCTGTATCTGTATTTCACCTTTTTGTTTGCCCGAATTAAAGATGTCGTTAATATTCAGCTTCAAACTTCCTTTTCCCTTGATCATCTGTTTTGATACGCCTGTGCTTAGTTGCTGCATACCCTGAATAGTAAACTGGCCGCTGGTCATTTTTGTTCGGTAAAAGCCGGATAATTCTGCAGCCCAACCTTTTTTAAATTTAAACTGATTGTTCATATTCCCTGAAAAACCGGTTCCGTGCGTTTTCAATGCAAAACCGTTCAGTTGAGAGTTTACGGCGTTATAGTTCAACTCACCGTAAGGCATGAATGTCCACCATTTCGTTGGTTTTATTTCGGCGCCCGCGGAGAAAGAAACATCATCAATGCTGCCATAATTATTTTGTCTTACTATCGTTGCATAACCGGCCTGCTCAAAGTATTCGTTGAATTTATCTTTGCTGTGTGAATAGTTCAAAGTAGTTGTTAAAAACTTATTGTACGTGTGCGATAACTCGATCACATTTGCAAATTCCGGTTTCAAATAAGGGTTGCCGGCTTCGTAAGTATATTTATCAATGAAACTTACGAACGGATTAAGATCCGCGTAATCCGGTCTTGAAATTCTTCTTCCGTAAGAAAAACCAAACTCGTTTTTGTCGTTCAGCTTATAACCCGCAAACATAGTAGGGAAAAGACCTGTGTAGCTTTTGCTGAATGAGGAATCGTTTTTGGTAGGATTGCCGTATTGATAGCCCGTGTAGTTGGTATTCTCCGCACGAAGCCCCGCCTGCAAACTCCATTTTTTAATATCTCTGTTAAAATTCAGGTAACCGGCATTAATATTTTCCTTGTAGTTAAAATGATTGGTTCTGCCGAAATCTACGGTTGGTACGTCAGCGATCACGTTATAATAGCCGGCGAAATTATCTGTTTTTACAAAGCTCGTTTTTAAACCCGCTTCCATTTTTAAACCATGTTTTAATGATTGCGAATAATCCAGTTTTGCAGAAAAAATATCAATAGATGCAGGAAGATCAGAGATCAGTTTTTCTGACGATTGTTTTATCCAAAACGGATCAAGGTTTTCAGAATTAAATTGCTGATCGTGTGTATTCTTGTAACGCACAAGATCGATATCCGCGGTTAATAACTTGCCGGTGCTGTCGAATGTATGGCTGAAATTCAAATTTACGCCGCCGTTCTTCCATTGCTCTTTATCTCTGCCGTATGAATTAAGAATTGAATCAACAGATCCTGTTGCATTTTTTAAATAGCTGAGGTTTGTATTGTGATCAAGATTGGGCGCAACATAGCCCGTGAACAATACACCGATTGTCGTTTTCTTCGACGCATAAAAATCCATACCTATCCTCGCATTGTCATAATTTCTTTCCTTCTTAAATATGGCTGTCTGATCAAAAACTGCATTAAGTGTGTTTGTATTATCATAGTATTCGCGGTGAATATCAAGTTGCTGAAATGTCTTTCTGTAGTTAGCACCAATGGAAGAAAACAGATTGAATTTTCCGTTCCGGTAATTGAGATTTACACTGCTGTTCACCCTTGAATATTTCGCCCGGGTATAGGTCGTGCTGATGTTTCCGTTAAAGCCTTTTTGTTTGTTCTTTTTTGTTCTGATATTGATCACACCTGATTTCCCCGCAGCATCGTATTTTGAAGAAGGATTCGGCATCAACTCAATAATATCAAGGTTCGACGCGGGCATTGATTGCAGGTAATTAGCCAGATCGGCTGAGCTCATATAAGTTTGTTTACCGTCTATGGTTACCACAACGCCTTGCTTACCTTTCAGACTTATATTTCCGTCCTTATCAACCGTAACTCCCGGCGATTTTTCCAGCACTTCCATTGCAGTACTGCCCGCGCTTGTTATGGAGGCTTCCACGTTAATGATCGTTCGATCTGCTTTTCTCTCAATGAATGGCTTCCTTGCTGTAACCGTCACGGCTGCTAAGGATTTGTCTGCTTCTTTGAGTTGAAGAATGCCTAATTCTTTGGAAGGGTTAGCCTCATCAATGGTAAATGAAGCACTATATGCTTTAAGATGGCCAATGGCGGAAGCCGTTACGAAATACCCTCCCGCTTTGATATTTTCAAAAGAGAAATTTCCTTCCTTATCCGCAACCGCGGCTTTCGCCAAACTGGAGTCTTTTTGTTTCATCAGAGAAACAGTTGCAGAAGCGATCACTTTCTGATCTCCGCCGTCTTTAATTTTACCGGTAACCGTACCTGCTATCTGTGCAAAGCCGGTCATGCATAATAACATGATCAAAAGGCTTAATAAGATCTTCTTTTTATTAGATCGATCTATACTGTTGGTGTTCGTTAAGTACAACATATTTTCAAAGTTTATAGTTCTGTGTTTCATTAATTACTACACAAACTTAGGTACTTTGTAAAGCATAGTACAATGTTTCGTAATGAACGGTGCTATAAAAGGATGACCGGTAGTTTTGAGCTACCGGTCATATACAGTAAAGCGAAATAGATTAATTTTTAAATCGAAGCTTGGCGTAAAGAATTGTGAGCAAACCCGCCACCATCAACATAAAAGCGATAACTTCCGACTGTGTTGAGTGAATGCCAAAGATCACATAGGTCTTGTTTACCCTGATCATTTCGACGCAGAAACGTTCCAAACCATTGAGGAGCAGGTAAATACCGAACATTACGAGCGGCGTTTTCAGTTTCTTGCGGATTGCCCAAAGGAACAGGAACATCAATCCGCAAATGATCGTTTCATATAAAGGAGTAGGAAAAACCGGTTGCGGAAGCACACTGTAATGTTCTTCCGTTTCTCCCGGGATCCTTATACCGTCGTTATTTACGTTTTGCGGATAGCTGTAAGCAAAAAGCCAGTTTGGAAGGAATGAAGGCCCTTTTATGTATTTATGAGGCACTTCCTGCAAAGATGGGTAGATCCTGTCTGTTGTAACTGTACTCGGATCCGCGGTTGCGGTTCCGTGCAAAAAGTAGTTGGAATTTGCTGTCAGTGCTTTTTCATAATCTCCCGGCTGTGCTGCGGTAACATGCCCATAAGCATCGCTTACATAAGCACTGTTGTAAACGCCCCAGTCACCGTCTCCCGCAACCTGGCAGCCGATCCTGCCTACAGCATATGCTATCATCAGGCAAGGCGCCGCAGCGTCTACCAAATGAGTGAGTTTGATACCTTTTTTATATGCATAACGGCAAACGGCGATTGCCGCAAGGATAAGTCCGCCGTAAAATGTAAGCCCGCTCACGGAAAATAATTTTCCTACCGGATCTTTCATGAATTCATCCCAATGCTCAAAATTATCAAACAGCTTCGCACCGAGGATACCGAAGATCAGCGAGATGATCACGAAGTCTCCTACCCTGTCGTGTGGCCAGATCCTTACCGTTCTTCTTTCCGGTGATTTTAATTTTTGTTTGTTCTTGTCATACCATTTCAATCCTGCAAGTACCGCAGCCATTAATAAACCGCCGGCGATGCTTCCGTTTTTTGAAAAGATATATTCCTGCGGCGTAATACCTTCAGGTCTTGAAAAGAGTAAACCCAATAATTTGTAACCGAAAGCAAACCCGATGACAGCATTGAAGATAAGTTCCCATGCAGATGCAGGTCTGCCTACAATGATCGTTTCTTCACGCGGAAAAAGTAAGCCTTGTTTTTCTTTACGTTTCAGTTCCGAACTGATCACTAAAGCCGCTGCCACAAACGAAAGCGCCACCATGAGGCCGAATGTATTCAGGATCTTTAACGCACTCCAATGAACACCAAACCAATCTTTAAAAACATAGTATAAATTCGGATACATCGCGGTTGTTTAGGTTAATATTTAAGGTATGCAATATAATCAAAAGTCATCGGGCAAAGCAACGATTCTTGATGAATAAACGTTGCCGTGCCGCGATGACTTTTTAAATAATACAGTGGGTATTAATTGCAATAAGTTGAGAAAGCGCCTTTAAGATTATCAGCGATCATTTGTGCGCTGCGGCCTTCGATCATATGTCTTTCGATCATGTGTACCAATTCTCCGTCTTTGAATAAAGCTATCGCCGGTGATGACGGCGGATAAGGCATTAAATGCTTGCGAATTTCATTCACAGCTTCCACATCAAATCCTGCGAAGCTTGTAGTTACCTGATCCGGCTTAGCTTCTGCTGTATGCACGGCCATCAACACACCCGGTCTTGCTGTACCGGCGCTGCAGCCGCAAACCGAATTGATCATTACCAGTGTTGTTCCTTTTTGTTTCAAAGTATTATCTACTTCTGCTGCGGTCGTCATTTCTGTGAAACCGTTCTCTGTTAATTCTTCCTTCATTGGAATTACTATCTCTTCCGGATACATATCTTTTAAATTTTAGAACGCAAAGTTACATGGCAAAAACGGAATGCGAAGGTGTAAGTTTTGCAGGGTATGTTAATTGTTTAAGACGTTTTGTCTGGGACATTGATAGAATCAGGACTTTTTGGCTCATAATATTAAACGGAATAGCGTTTGAAATATCCTTCCTGTAATTAAAAAACAAAAACCTTAAAAAAATAAAAACATGTCTTACGTAAAAGTGAATAACAATTACCGCTCATTCGACGGTTTGATGAAAGAAATGTTCAATGAATTTCCTGCTGCGGTTTCTAAAGCAGTAAGAGAAGATGTATTGCATTATCCGCCGGTTAATATTATTGATAAAGCTGCTTCATACAGTGTACAGTTATCAGTACCGGGTTTTGAAAAAGCTGATTTCAATATCAAGCTGGATAACAATGTGCTTACCGTAAGCACGGAAAAGAAAGATGAGGCGGTTGCTGAAAATGAAAAACTGATCCGCAAAGAATTTGGTTTCAAAGCTTTTAAAAGAAGCTTCACGATTAATGAAAAGATTGACGCAGAAAACATTTCGGCGAAATATGAAAACGGAATTCTAAAATTGGAATTACCTAAAAAAGAAGTTACCAATGCCGGTGCAAAAGACATCAGCATCTTATAAGTTTAGTTTTATAGTTGGTTAGATGGTTGTTAGAAAGTAGAACGCCCCGAATCTTCGGGGCGTTTTTTATTTTTTTATTATCCGAATTTTTCGAATTACACGGATCTCACGAATTCTTGTACTTCTGAAGCGCAGAGAAAAATACAGCGCTGAGTTCACAGAGGTTTCACATCAGCACATCAGGATATCAGCACATCTTCAAATCAAACATCAGCACATCTCCAAATTTCCAAATCTTCAAATTAACTAAGTGTAGCCGAGAATTTTAAGCATGCTCTGCGATGTCTGTTCTTTTGCATATAACCAATCACTCAATTTCCCGTTCTTATCCTTTTCAAGAATTACGTGTTTTGGTGAAGGAATGAGGCAATGCTTGATACCGCCGTAGCCGCTGATCTGATCCTGGTAAGCCCCGGTATGGAAAAAGCCGACATACAGCGGTTCCTTATCATTTTCCGGATCCTCATCCGCAGGTGCTTTTACCTTCGGTAAAAAAACTTCATTGATATGTTCTTCGGAATCGTAGTAGTCATGGCCATCGCAGGTGATGCCGCCGAGTACGATCCGCTGGTATTCATTGTTCCATTTATTAATTGGCAGCATTAGGAATTTTTCACCGATTCCCCAGGTATCCGGAAGGGTGGTAATAAAAGATGAATCGATCATGTACCAAGTCTCGCGGTCATTTTGCACTTTCTCTCCTATCACGGAATAAATATGCGCCATGCTCTCTCCTACGGTAAAGCTTCCGAATTCCGTATAAATATTCGGCATCTGCACTTTGGCTTTTTTGCAGGCGTTCTTGATATTTCCAACGATCTCATTGATCATGAATTGGTAATCGTAATCAAAACCTAATGAGTGCTTGATCGGAAAACCGCCGCCGATATTGATCGAATCCAGTTCCGGGCAGATCTTCTTCAACTGGCAATACAGCGTGATACTTTTTTGCAATTCACTCCAATAGTAGATGTCGTCTTTGATCCCTTTGTTCAGGAAGATATGCAGCATCTTCAGCTGAAATTTATCTTCATATCCTTCTATATTATCTACGTAAAATTCCAACACATCTTTGGCTTTCATGCCGAGTCGGGATGTGTAGAAAGGAAAAGTAGGCTCTTCTTCCGCAGCAATGCGAATACCTAACTTTATGGGATCGCCCGTGCGGATCCCGCGCTTGTACATCGCCAGCTCTTCTTTGTTATCCAACACCGGGATCACATTTTTAAATCCG
The DNA here is from genome assembly GCA_965247855.1 of Ferruginibacter sp. Taxonomy (GTDB): domain Bacteria; phylum Bacteroidota; class Bacteroidia; order Chitinophagales; family Chitinophagaceae; genus Ferruginibacter. The sequence goes on along the minus strand of CBDFHZ010000003.1, from coordinate 337,467 downwards.
TCGTTGAAGAGTTTGGTAATGCGTGAAGTGTAATTTCTTTGTTTAAACCCGTTACAAACAATATGAATATCTTTAGTGATCTTTTTCTTTTTGTACAAAGAATTGATGATGTCGATATCGTAAGCGTAAGAAGTTTCGAGGTGAATGTTATGCTTTAATGCTTCTCCCACTACGAAACTAAAATGCGAACTTTTTGTGCAGTAACAGTAATTGTATTCGCCTTCGTATTTATGTTTTTTAAAAGCGTTGGCAAACATCGTTTTCGCCTTGTTGATCTGCATCCCGATCTTCGGCAGGTAAGAGATCTTAAGCGGCGTGCCGTACTTATCGATAAGCGCTTTTATATCTACGTCGTTGTATTGTAAATGGCCGTCTTCCAGTTTAAAACCTTCCTGCGGAAAATTAAAGGTTTGCTGTACGAGACTTTCGTAAGTATTATTCATCGGCTGCGCTGCTTATTTTAGCGTGAAAAAGAAAGCAAAGATATTTATTCGATGAGATTTTCTATATTAATCTACTGTATATTCTATTTTTTCTTTCACAGAGCGTGTCTTCCCTGTTTCATCTGTAAAGTCAATTTGAACCGCCTTAAAATGTTTGCCCGGAGAATCGTCTATTTTTATTTTTGAAACTGCTTGTCCGTCAGTTAAGGGTGCATTCCTTCCGTCAATTTTTATCTCAGGCTTTGCGCCTGTACTGTAAGCACCAATTCCTGCAGTAATTATCAGGTTTTCTCCTTTTTTTAAATGGGTTGTGTTTTGGCCGATTAATGGACCAAAAGCATCCATTCTAACCGACTCAGTAGTAAAGTGACTTCTGATAAAAATGATAATTTGATTTTCCAACATTGTAATCGAGCACCTCAGTTCAGCAATTGCCATTTTTCTTTGCTCTGCCGTTGTAATATTTAATGAGTCCGGCAATGCAAATGCAGTTCTGAATTCTTTTTGAAAAATACCCGCTGATTCAGAATCTATCAGCTTAAGTTTATTAATTGCTGTTTTATAAAAAATATTCAGGCCTTTAATATTTTGTTCAGGATTCGTATCAAAACGAGAGAGCGAATCCCTTATACTATCGCAAAAAGATTTGATCGAAACAGCCCTGTCATTAAATATTATTGCCTTATCAGCTGATCTCGGATCTTCTGCTCTTTCTTTTAACTCCCAATAAATCATTTTGTTCTGATTTGAAATTATTGAAGACGCAGTTTCAAACTGACTGATACTTCTTCCAATCAGTTGTTTGTCTGTCTTTCGCTCAGCTGTAGTGCAGGAGACAAGAAATATTACTATCTGAAAATTAATAAAAAAGTTGAACCATGTTTTCATCCAGATAATTTAGGCTGCTAAAGTTATCCTATACCCAATAAAAAACCGTCCCTCCTTTACAGAGAGACGGTTAATATTTTGATAACCTTAAACTTATTTTACAGAAGCAACCAGGCTCTTGAATGTTTCCGGTTCGTTCATCGCAAGATCAGCAAGAACTTTACGGTTAAGATCGATCTTCTTTTCTGTAAGCTTGTGGATGAATTCGCTGTATGTCATACCTTCTGCTCTTACGGCAGCATTGATACGGGCAATCCACAATGTGCGGTATTCGCGTTTCTTCAATTTACGGCCTACATAGCTGTATGTAAGACCTTTCTCCATTACGTTTTTCGCAACGGTATATACGTTTTTACGTTTGCCGTAATATCCTTTAGCGGCTTTTAAAATTCTTTTTCTGCGTGCTCTTGAAGCAACTGCATTTACTGAACGTGGCATGTTTAATTTTTTTTAAAGTTTTTAATTCGGTGGATAATCGCGGCTTATTTCATTCCAAGCAATCTTCTTACAAAGTACATCTGTGTAGAATGTACTTCTCCGTCTTTACGCATAGCACGCTTGCGCTTGGTAGACTTCTTTGTAAGAATGTGGCGTTTGAATGGTTTTTGGAACGTGATCTTACCTGTACCGGTAACTTTAAAGCGCTTCTTTGCGCTGCTGTTCGTTTTTACCTTTGGCATTATATAACTTATTAATGTTACTCCCTGCCGGCGGTCCTAACTGAAGGACACTTATGGAGCCATGTGGGAAATGTCTGAAAAGAAATAGCTCTTTTCGGGCGGCAAAAGTAAGGAAAAATAATGGACAATTGACGATGGACAATCTACAATTTGAAAACAATGGACAATTTATCAATAAACAATAAGATAACAGGCTTCGTTTGCTTTGAAAATCAATTAGTTTCGGCTAAATAATGAACTGCGACCTTAAGAAATTATCCATTGTCTATTACGCATTGTCCATTAACTTCTTATTCTCCCATTCCATCATCCCCCGCCACTTTGCTGCTGTGCTTCACCAGCTCATTCATCGCTGAGATCTCGGCAGGTGTAAAGAAGCGCCATTTACCCGGCTCAATGCCTTTTGTTGTAAAATTCATGATCCGGATCCTTTTAAGCGATGTTACCCTGAAGCCTAAAGCCTCGCACATTCTGCGGATTTGGCGGTTAAGTCCTTGGGTAAGAATGATGCGAAAACGATTATCGCCTTCCTGCTTTACAAAACAAGGCTTTGTGGTAGCGCCGGGAATTTTTACGCCCGAGCGCATTTGCGACACAAACTCATGGTTGATCTTTTGATCCGTGGTAACAACATATTCCTTTTCATGATTGTTGCCGGCCCGCAGGATCATATTTACGATATCGCCGTCATTCGTTAAAAAGATCAATCCTTCGGAAAGTTTATCCAGTCTGCCGATGGGAAATATCCTGCTTTTGAAATTCACATAATCGATAATGTTCGTTTTGTCCTTTTGATCGGTCGTGCAGGTGACACCTTTTGGTTTATTGAGCATAATATAAACAGGCGCCTGCTTTTTCTTCAGCGGCTCACCGTCGATCTTTACAATGTCGCCCGGTTTTACCCTGTTGCCTTTATCCGCATCTTTATTATTGATCGTTACGCGGCATTCCTCGATATACCGATCGGCTTCACGCCTGCTGCAGAAGCCGGAGTCGGAAATGTATTTGTTTAAGCTGATATCCAAGTGACAGGTTGAAGGTTGAAAGTTGAAAGTTACTCAGATTGAGGTCTCTTGTAAAATCAAACTTAAAAAATTATTGTGTTAAGAAAAAAGCCTCCGATAAAGGAAGCTCCGTTCTTATATTCTTTATGTACATTTCTGCTTATTCCGACGCCGGCGTTTCAACCGGAGTTTCCACTGCAGCCGCTTCTTCAGCAGGCTTTTCTTTGTGCAATTTACCGAGTTCGTTGCCCGATTTTTTCTTCACGATCTTCGGTGCAAACATAACCAGCATCCGCTTTCCTTCCATCTTAGGCAAACCTTCCAACGCACTTACGTCTTTCAGCCTGTCGGCAAATTTCAGGAGTAATAATTCACCCCTTTCTTTGAACATTATCGCACGTCCTTTAAACTGTACGTGAGCCTTTACTTTATTCCCGTCTTCCAGGAATTTCTCCGCATGTTTCACTTTAAATTCAAAATCGTGATCATCTGTATTAGGTGTAAAACGAATTTCCTTAACCTCGCTGGTCTTGGCTTTCGCTTTCATTTCTTTCTTCTTCTTCTTTTCTTCGTAGAGGAATTTGTTGTAATCGATGATCCTGCACACAGGGGGCGTAGCGCCGGGAGAGATCTCTACAAGGTCAAGTTGCTGCTCTTTTGCAAAGCCATTAGCCTGAGCCAGTGAATAAACGCCCGGTTCTACATTTTCACCTACCAGGCGCACTTCCGGCGCTTTGATCATGTGATTTGTACGGTGTTCCTGTTGTTGTTCTTTTTTAAACCGCGGATTAAACGCACCGCGGGGCGGTCTTGGAGGAAATGCCATTTGTATTCTTTTCGTTTCAGCTGCCGGCAGTTGGTGCTTCTGCGAATGTTTGTTTGTTTTAATGAATGATCTGCCTCAGGTATAAAATTACAATATTTAAATAACTATTGCTGCAGATTCGATATTAAATATCTAAATCCGCCACAACTTATCAATAATTAATCCATTCTTCTTTCTTTGATCTCCTGTACCAGGTTGTTCACGAATTCATCGATATCTACAGCACCGGTATCACCTACACCCTGACGACGAACCGCCACTTTGTTCTCCGCGATCTCCTTCTCACCGAAAACCAGCATGTATGGTACTTTCATGATCTCCGTGTCCCTGATCTTTTTACCGATCTTTTCGTTTCTGTCGTCAATTTCCGCACGAATGCCTTCTGCTTTGAGTTTGCCCAAAACAATACCCGCGTAGTCCATGAATTTATCGCTGATCGGCAATACTTTTACCTGTAAAGGTGCCAGCCATGCGGGAAACTTACCTGCATAATGTTCTAACAAAAAGCCGATAAATCTTTCGTGTGTACCCAGGGGCGCACGGTGAATGATCAACGGAACTTCAGGCGTATTGTTCTGATTTGTAAATGATAACTTGTATTTATTACCGCTGTTAAAATCTACCTGGTTTGTAGCCAAAGTAAATTCACGACCGATCGCACTCCAGATCTGAACATCGATCTTAGGACCATAAAACGCCGCTTCGTCTTTCACCTCGACGTAAGGAATATTTGATTCGATCAATACTCGTCTTACCATTTCCTCAGTTTGCTTCCAGCTCTCCGCGTCGTCCACATATTTCTGACCCAGTTTTTCCGGATCGTGCAGACTAAGACGCATAACATATTTATCTACACCGAAGATCTTAAAGTATTTGATGTACATATCATTCACTGCACGAAACTCGTCGGCAAATTGATCTTTACTGCAATAAATATGTCCGTCATTCATGTGCAAACAACGCACACGCATCAGTCCGAATAATTCTCCGCTCTGCTCATAACGATAACATGTTCCGTATTCAGCAATACGATATGGCATATCTCTGTAGCTTTTCGGCTCCGCATCGAAGATCTTGTGGTGATGCGGACAGTTCATCGGCTTCAGGTAATATTTCGTGCCGTCCATTTCCATCGGCGGAAACATGCTGTCTGCATAATACGGCAAATGCCCGCTGGTGAGGTACATACTTTCTTTAGCCAGATGCGGCGTTACCACCCGTTTGTATCCGCCTGCATTTTCTGTTTCTTTTGCCAGCTTTTCCAGCTCCTCAATAATGATCGTGCCGTTCGGCATCCACAAAGGAAGCCCCTGCCCTACATTATCATCCATGGTAAAAATGCCGAGTTCTTTTCCGAGCTTTCTGTGATCACGTTTTTTCGCTTCTTCCAGCATCAGCAGATGTTCATCCAATTCCTTTTGATTAGGAAAAGAAATACCATATACTCTTGTAAGCTGTTTATTTTTTTCATCACCCTTCCAATATGCGCCGGCAACACTCATCAGTTTTACAGCTTTGATGAGAGATGTGTTCGGAATATGTGGTCCGCGACACAGATCCGTGAAATCGCCCTGTGTATATAAAGTAATTTCGCCGTCATTCAGATTTGCTAAAAGATCGAGTTTATACTCATCGCCTTTGTCTGAAAAATATTTAACCGCATCCGCTTTGCTGATCTCTTTTCTTTCGTAAGCGCTGTTCTTTTTTGCAAGCTCAGCCATCTTCTTTTCGATCTTTGCAAGATCTTCTTCCGTGATGGTTTTATCACCCAGATCCATATCATAATAGAATCCGGCGTCCACAGCAGGTCCTACCCAAAACTTTACGCCCGGGTACATCGCTTCCACGGCTTCAGCCATAAGGTGAGCAGTAGAATGACGAAATGTTGATTTAGCATCCGTATCATCCCAGGTAAGTAGTTTTAATGTTGAATCTTCGTTGATGGGCCTTGATGCGTCCCATACTTCTCCGTTAACATTTGCAGCAAGCACTTTCCGCGCAAGCCCTTCGCTGATGGACTTTGCGATATCCATTGCGCTGGCGCCCTTGTCATATTCCCTTACCGAACCATCCGGTAATGTGATCTTGATCTTCATTATCTTACCTTCTTTTTATGAGTTGCAAATTTAACGAACTCTTTGCTAACACAATGCGTTAAATGCGTGTTTCGGTAGTTTTTAAAATTTATTTTTGCCTAAATAATTCGCACAGGATGAACAGATTTTCAGTTGCTTTTCTTTTTATTTTATCATCAACAGCGGCTTCCGCACAAAATTTTCGCGGTCAGTGGAAAGGTTATTTTATCGATAAAAGCGTGTCCGCATTATCGTTCGGCGGTGAGCGCTGCGATTATACGATCGATCTTGACATCAAAGGCAAAGAAATAACAGGTTATTCTTATACTTATTTTAGTGATGGCGGCCAAAAATATTACACCATCTGCACGCTGGTAGGTAAGGCTGATAAACTTGGTAAAACGATCGCTGTTACAGAAACAGCGCGGGTAAAAACAAATGTGCCTGATAATATCTCCAATAGTTTTCAGATCCATTCTTTATCATGGCGCAAAGACGGTGTGAATGAGATCCTAGAAGGGAAATGGCAACCTGCGCCGGGACAAACCAATACCGGCTTCGGCGAAACGCATCTCGAAAAAAGGCAGCTGACCGAAATATCTGAAGTTGCAAAAAGAATAAACGCTAAGAAAGATCCCGAGGGATCGCCGGAAACAGCGCTAACATCCCCTTTCGCAAAAGTGAAATCATCTGTAAAAACGACTTCGAAAACACCTGTTACAGCAACAGCCAAAACACCCGTAAAAGTAACAGCTCCCGTCGCAAAAGCACCGGCAAAAGTAAGCCCCCCTGTTGCAAAAGCAACCGTGAAAACACCTCTAAAACCTGCAGTTTCATCAGTAGCCTCCGCGTCCGTAAAACAACCCGGTCACAATTCATCGGATACCTCAGATAAGATAATACCTGCAACACTTACCGTAAAAACACCGGGGCCGAGAAACATTCCCGCGTCTTTTGAAAAAAGAGACAATACTGTTTTACAAACCGTGAATGTAGAAGGTGCCACTGTAAAAATTGAGTTGTATGATAACGGCGAAGTAGATGGCGACAGCATTTCTGTTTTTTACAACGGCAACGTTTTGCTTGCACATAAACGCCTGAGTGAAAAACCGATCCTTACAGAAATTCCGATCGTTCCCGATGAGGTAAATGAATTGGTAATGTATGCGGATAATCTCGGTACTGTACCGCCAAACACGGCATTGATGATCGTTTACGACGGACAAAAACGTTATGAAGTTCGTATAACATCAGATCTTAAAAAGAGCGGAACCATCAGGTTCGTGCATCGTTCCCGTAGCTGAAATTAAAATGCCTTTTGCTGAAAAATTATCTTTTTTGCAGACGGCAGGATATTTTTATTCAATAAATCTCTTTGTTGCTTCAATAGTTTGATCAAGGTCTTCATAAGAAAGCGCATTGTTTAAGAACCAGCTTTCAAAAGCGGACGGGGGCAAATAAATTCCTTCATTAAGCATATGATGAAAGTATTTTTTAAATCTTTCATTATCGCATCCCGCAGCATCTTTAAAATTCGTGACAGGTCTATCGCCGAAGTGAACGCTGATCATACTTCCTTTTCTGTTGATGACCACCGCGATATTGTTCGCATCAAATGCTTTCTGTAGACCTTCGTGCAGGTAAGCCGTTTTCTGTGCCAGCTGCTCATAGATCTTCCCGTTCTCATTCAACTCACTCAGCAAAGTAAAGCCGGCTGTCATGGCGATCGGATTACCGCTTAATGTGCCCGCCTGATACACTTTCCCCAGAGGCGCAACGCACTCCATTAATTTTCTGCTTCCGCCGAAAGCCCCTACCGGTAGGCCCGCACCTATTACTTTACCGTAAGTAACGAGATCAGCTTTTACATTATACATTTCCTGTGCGCCGCCTTTTCCCAAACGAAAACCGGTCATTACTTCATCAAAAATCAGGACGATATTTTCTTCATCACAAATTCTTCTGAGTCCTTCGAGAAATCCTTCTGCAGGTAAGATGCAACCCATATTTCCGGCAACCGGTTCCACGATGATCGCGGCGATTTCTCCTTTGTATTTTTGGGTGAGTTTTTTTACTTCTTCAAGATCATTGTAAGCTGCGGTTAACGTATCATTTGCAACGGCTTCACTTACGCCCGGAACCGTTTCGATACCCAATGTTGCCATACCGCTTCCGCCCTTCACTAAAAACGCATCTGCGTGACCGTGATAACAACCTTCGAATTTGATGAACTTATTTTTTCCGGTAAATCCCCTCGCTACACGCAAAGCGCTCATGCAAGCTTCCGTACCGCTGTTCACCATTCTGATCATGTCGATATTAGGCGCCATCAGTTTGATCAGCTTCGCCATATTGATCTCTCTTTCTGTAGGTGCGCCAAAACTCGTTCCTTTTGAAACCTGCTCCTGTATTGCTTTTGAAACAGGTTCGTACGCATGCCCCAGGATCATCGGTCCCCAGGAAGCTATGTAATCAATATATTTTTTCCCATCTGCATCATACAGGTAAGCACCCTTTGCCTTTTCAATGAATACCGGGGTGCCGCCTACACTTTTGAATGCACGTACCGGAGAATTTACACCCCCGGGAATATGTTGCTGCGCTTCGGCAAATAAAAGATCACTCTTGCTCATATCAACTGTTTAATAATTTTACTGCGTGTTTCGAATAATAGCTGGCAATCAAAGATGCGCCTGCTCTTTTGATGGATGTAAGCGTTTCGATCACTGCTTTATCTTCATCCAGCCAGCCTTTTTCGGCTGCTGCTTTGATCATCGCATATTCGCCGCTCACCTGGTACACACTGATGGGAACGGTAACAATATTCTTTAATTTTTGTACAATATCGATATACGCCAATCCGGGTTTTACCATCACGATATCGGCACCTTCTTCAATATCCGCAAGTGTTTCTCTCACGGCTTCATTGCTGTTGGCAATATCCATCTGATATGTTTTCTTATCTCCGAATCCCGGCGCACTATCCAGCGCATCACGAAATGGTCCGTAAAAGCAACTCGCATATTTCGCACTGTAGCTCATGATACCGGTATTGCTGAAATTATTTTCTTCTAATGCTTTTCTGATCATTCCTATCCTGCCGTCCATCATATCGGAAGGGGCAACAAAATCGGCGCCTGCAACGGCATGACTTACACTCATTTCTGCCAGCACTTCCGCAGTGGCATCATTAACGATCTGATTGTTTTCTACAATTCCGTCATGTCCGAAAACGGAGAACGGATCGAGCGCTACGTCTGTCATCACACAAATCTCCGGCACCGCGTCTTTGATGGCTTTAATGCTGCGTTGCATCAACCCGTCAGCATTCAATGCTTCCGTGCCCTTGTTGTCTTTTAATTCATCCGGACATTTGATAAAAAGCAGTACTGATTTCAATCCCATCGACCACAATTCTTTCACCTCCTTCACGGTATTGTCGATGCTGAAGCGATAATAGCCGGGCATAGATGAAATTTCTTCTTTAATGTTATTTCCTTCCGTGATGAACAAGGGAACGATAAAATCATTTGGCGTGAGGATCGTTTCAGCCACCATACTCCTGATAGCCGGTGATTGCCTTAAAATCCTGTGGCGTTTTTGTAAATACATATACTGATTTTTTGTGCTTATCAATTTTTGCTGAAATCCTTGCTATACCCACTCTTTCGGATGCAAACATACCTGCAGTAATTTATCTTCTTCGCTTCCGGGTAGCGGTGTATGATCGTAGTCAAATCTCACCGTGGGTGGCAGACTCATTAAAATGCTTTCCGTGCGACCGTTTGTTTTTAAGCCGAATAGAGTACCTCTGTCGTGCACGAGGTTAAACTCCACATAGCGGCCGCGGCGGATCTCCTGCCAATATTTATGTTGCTCCGTAAAGCTAGTGTCTTTTCTTTTTTCAACGATCGGCATGTAGCAATTCAAAAATGATTCGCCGCATGCTCTGCTGAAATTGAGATACTCATTTGCACTTCTCTTTTCATTGCCGCGAAGTTGATCAAAGAAAATTCCACCGATGCCCCGGGCCTCATTATTACGATGCTTGTTTACAAAATAATGATCGCATTCCTTTTTGAAGATCGGGAAAAAGGCTGCATCAAATGCGTCGCAGGTTTGTTTTAAAGTACCGTGAAAATGAACGGCATCTTCTTCAAATAAATAATACGGCGTAAGGTCGGTTCCGCCGCCAAACCAACTGTCGATAACATTCTTAGCGTTATCATACAATTCAAAATATCGAAAGTTTGCATGAACGGCAGGTACGAAAGGATTCTGCGGATTTAATACGAGCGAGATACCTGCGGCGAAAAAAAAGGTGCCGTCCAGTTGTAATTGCGCTTTCATCACCGGCGTCACTTCACCTTCCACTTCGCTGCTATTTACGCCGGCTTTTTCAAATACATTTCCGTTTTGTAAGATGCGTGTTCTGCCGCCACCGCCACCGGGACGCTCCCATTTGTCTTCTGCGAACTTTGCAGCGCCGTCACACAATTCGATTGCAGCACAGATCCTGTCCTGCAGTTGTTTGATATGATCGGTAAATGCTGTTTTAATATCCAAAACCTGTTATTTTTTTCAAAAATCGTTTTACAATTATGCGCTGTACTCTTTCACCGCATCCACAAATGCTCTTGCATTATCTACCGGAACATTAGGCGTAATACCGTGTCCGAGGTTTGCAATATAGCGGTTCACACCAAATGCATCGATCATTTGCTTAACGTGCTTTTTAATTTCTGCAGGCGGCAATAACAATTTAGCCGGGTCAAAATTACCCTGAAGTGTGATCGAATTATTTGTTTGCTTTCTTGCAAAATCAGGCTTCACGCACCAATCAAGTCCTACTGCGGATGCGCCTGTTGCGGCAAGATCTTCCAATGCATACCAACTGCCTTTTGCAAACACGATAACCGGACAATGAGGTTTTACTGCAGCTACAATTTGTTTGATATACGGCATTGCTACAATATCAAAATCAGTCGGGGAAAGTAATCCGCTCCAGCTGTCAAACAACTGCACCACATCTGCACCTGCTTCGGATTGAGCGATCAGGTAATCGATTGTTACATCGGTGATCATTTGTAATAGTGCATGCGCAGTTTCCGGTTGCGTAAAACAAAATGACTTTGCTTCGTCAAATGTTTTGCTTCCTTTGCCCTGCACCATATAGCACAACAGCGTAAAAGGCGCACCGGCAAAGCCGATCAGCGGTACACGTCCTGCCAATGTTTGTTTTGTAAGTGCGAGCGCATCCATTACATAATGCAATCTTTCTTTTACATCCGGCATCACGATCCTTTTAAGATCTTCGGCAGATTTTATCGGGTTTGGTAAAAGCGGTCCTTTATTTTCTTCCATCAAAACTTCCAGTCCCATTGCCTGCGGCACTACGAGAATATCAGAAAAAATAATGGCGGCATCTACCCCTACGATATCTACCGGTTGAATAGTGGTTTCGCAAACAATTTCCGGCGTTTGACAACGGGTAAAGAAATCGTATTTGGCTTTAAGCACAAGGTATTCCGGCAAATAACGGCCTGCCTGTCTCATCATCCACACGGGCGGACGGGAAACATTTTCGCCTCTGAGCGCTTTTAATAACAGATCATTTTTCAGATCAGTGTTGTTGTTCAATAAAACGTCGCTTGCTGCTCCTGTTGTCATGTATGTACATTTTTTAATGCTGTAAAATATTGAATGATGCTTTGTAAAACGCTCTCCCTGCTCACTTCTTCGGCAATAACAACGGGATTTTTCGTCTTGCTTTTTACGAATGCTGCTGTTGTGCCGCCGATGCAAAAAGAAACGGCTTCAGCGGGTAGTGTATTGTAATCAAAAAAAGCTTCCGCGGCACTCGGGCTGAAGAACATCACAGCTTTGTAATCGAAACTTATGCGTTGTCCTGTTTTGGTCGTTCGATACACTTCGATTTGCTGTACACTGATGTCGTAACTGTTAAGCAGATCAGGCAATTCGTCTCTGCGTTTGTTGCCGCAGATAAAGGTCACATGTTTTAATGATCTTTCATTGGCGATCAGCATCGCCAACGAAGCCGCACTTTTTGCGGTTATGATGCTGCTGATGTTTTGTAACGGCTTTAGCGCTTCCCGTGTTCTTCCCTCCATGCAGAATATCTGATGGCACCTTGAAGTACCCTCCGCATTGTACAGGTAACCTTCCACCGCATTTGCACTTGTGAAAACGAGGGTGTCAGCGCTGGTTGTGATCGCTTCCGTTAATTGATCATCTTTTAATAATTCAATGGCGATAAAATCCCTGTCAATAATTTGAATTCCGCCGGCAGCGGCTTCTTCAATGAGTGACGGTTGTAATTTTTTTGTTGATAATATCGTCAGCGGCGAATTCACTTTTTCAGCAACTCCTTTCCTCCTTTATTGATGATCTCTGTTACGGCTTTTTGTGAAAGTGTTAAATGATCTTCAAAATTTGCTGTTACAAAGCTGTTAACGGCTTCGCTCCCGTCAGCCGCCGTAATATTGCTTTTCATTGAAATGCGCCCGCCGGAAATTTCGGCATAAGCGCTAATCGGTGTTGCACATCCGCCAAGCAATAGTCTTAAAAAATCTCTTTCAGCTTTTGTACAAATGGCGGTAGGCTCATCGTTGAGCGAATGACAAATCTCAAAAGATCTTTCATCATCCGCTCGGCACACAACAACGATAGCTCCCTGCGCCGGTGCGGGAATCATCCAGTCCAGTCTGATTTGAACACCGGTTTCTTTTTCTGTAAGGTTCAAACGCTGTAAACCCGCGGCAGCAAAGATCGCAGCATCCCAATCGGAGGCTGCCAGTTTATGCAAACGGCTGTTCACGTTTCCGCGAATGTTATCTATTTCTGAATTTTTATGTTGAAACAACCACTGCGCTTTTCTTCTGATACTGCTTGTCGCAATTTTGAGCGGCGTATTTGTTTTAAAACTTTCGCTGATGTCTTTTTCTCTGCAAACGAGCATATCAAAAGGATCACCCCTTTTTAAAACCGCGGCCACTTTAATGCCTTCCGCTAATTGAGTGGGAACATCTTTATAAGAATGAACGGCAATATCAATTTGTCCGTTCAGCAACGCCACATCCAACACTTTTGTAAAGATCCCCTGTACACCAAGTTCATACAAAGGATTTACCAGATCTATATCTCCGCTGCTTTTTATTAAGATCAATTCAGATTGCCGCCCTCTGTCTTTTAATTGTGCTTCAACTGTTTTAGCCTGCCATAAAGCAAGATTGCTTTCCCGCGTGCCGATACGCAACTCACTATTCATACAAGCTTTTGTGATTTAAGAAATCATTGATGGCATTTATATATTGGCAACCTTTTTCATTTTTATGACGAAGATTCATTGCCAGTGCACCAACTGTTTTATTCACTTTATTATCCGTTTGAAGTTTGCTGTCGTTTTCGCAGAAAGGCATTTCGCTGATCGCGTAAAGCGTACTTTTTATTCTGTTGATCGCCGGAACATGCGTGTACATTGACACCCATGAGTAAAATTCATTCAAAAATCCCGCGATAATATTATTCGCTTTCGGGATCTCCGCATTTCTGTTGGCAAATGTGAGCTGCATTTTTTGCGACACTTCATCAATCCCGGCAAGTTGAATATTTTTATTCGCACGCACGTCGGGATGAACATTTTCCGGAACAGAAAGATCTAAAATATATTGTTGCTTATCTCCGGTAAAAAAATCGGGGAATAACAAATGCGAAGGTGCATTGGTGCAAACAATAATGATATCCGCATAAAACGCGGCTGTTTGCAAATTTGAAAAATCAGTCTGCTTGATATCGGTTTGCTGCGCAAGTTCTTTTGCAGTAGCATCAGTCCTGTTGATCACTGTAATACAGCCGGGTTTAAGATAATGCTGCAGATTCCTGATGATATTTTTTGCAAGCGTGCCCGCTCCTACCAACAAGACTGAACGATCGCCGATATCTTTAATACGCTGTAGCCATTCAATTGCTGCATAAGAAACGGAAACCGTTCCGTTGCTGAGATTGGTGTGCGTGCGAACGGCTTTTGAAGCCTGCATCGCAAAGTTGATCGTTCTGTCCATTACAGGTCCGATCAGTGCGGCTTTACGTGATTCTGCCACAGAATATTTTAGTTGCGAAACGATCTCATAATCCCCTGTGATCTGCGAATGCAAGCCGCCGGCTACTTTAAAGAGATGATCCAATGCATCCGTCCCTCTTTTTGTAAAACCATGCATGCGGAAAATAGCTTCCGTGCCGTTTGTATGACTGATAAAAAGATCTGATAATTCGTGGTCATGCTGACAATAACCATAAATCTCCGAACGATTGCAGGTAGATAAAGCGAAAACGCTTGTAAATCCCTGTTGCTTTGCATCATCCAAAAGATTGCTTCTGTTCTCTGCCGTGATGGCAAATAAACTGCGTTCTGTCGCTGTTGCGTTGTTGAAATTTATACCAACTACACAAAGACGGGAAATTATTTGTTCACTGGTATTAGCTTCTGTTATTTGCATGAAAGGAGATAGTGTTGCAAATTTCCGTGTTATTTCGTTCGAAAGGTCATTATTAAGTCAAAGAAGAGCGCTATGACAATATTTTTACAATTCACCCTGTACTTTTGTAAGTATAAAGTTTATAACAAAAATGAATAATGAGTAAGACCGCGATATTATTGATGAACCTGGGTTCGCCTGAAAGCCCCACTACTAAAGACCTTAAGCCATATCTCACCGAATTTTTAATGGATAAAAGAGTGATCGATGTAAATGCATTGCTCAGAACTTTTCTCGTAAAAGGAATTATTGTTCCTTTTCGCAGTCCGAAGAGTGCGGAAAAATATAAAACGATCTGGACGAAAGAAGGCTCGCCGCTGGTAGTCCTTACCAGGCAAGTGACGGCGTTGGTTCAGCAACAGGTTACTGAACCGGTGTATTATTGTATGCGTTACGGAAATCCGACAACCGAATCCGTTCTTGCGAAGATTCATGCAGAAAATGCCGATCTTCAGAATATCGTGGTCCTGCCGATGTACCCGCATTATGCGATGAGCAGTTATGAGACCGGAGCCGTACAGGTGACGGAAATTCATGCAGCAAAAAAATATGCTTCACAGCTGTTGATTGTTCCCGCTTTCTACAATGATCCGTCATATATACATGCATTATCAACTTCAATGAAACCGTTTTTGGAAAAGGAATACGATCATGTCCTTTTCAGCTATCACGGCATTCCCGAACGTCACGTAAAGAAAACGGATTGTACAAAATCGCATTGTTTGAAGACAGCTGATTGTTGCAATGTGCCATCAGCAGCTCATGATTTTTGCTATCGCCATCAGGTGATCGAAACCTCGGATCTCGTTGCGAACGAACTTGGAATCGCAAAGAACAAATACAGTTTTTCTTTTCAAAGCAGATTGGGCAGAGATGAATGGCTGAAACCTTACACAGTAAAGCAATTGGAAGACTTTCCGAAACAGGGTATTAAAAAATTAGTGATCGCCTGCCCGGCTTTTGTGAGTGATTGTTTGGAAACATTGGAAGAGATCGCCGAAGAAGGAAAGGAAATTTTCATGAAAGCAGGCGGCGAAAGTTTTACCCTTGTCCCCTGCTTAAACACTAATCCGCTTTGGATAAAAACGATCGTTGAACTTTGTAACAAAGCGGAAAGATCAACACAACCACAAACGGCATAAAGATGTATCTCTACATAAAAGCACTTCATATCATTTTTATCGTGACCTGGTTCAGCGGGATGTTTTACATCGTTCGTTTGTTCATTTACAACAGGGAAGCCAATGATAAAACTGACCCGGAAAAAACGATCCTCCAAAAGCAGTTTACAATCATGATCAAAAGACTTTGGTTGGGTATTACCTGGCCCTCTGCTATCATCACTTTGTGCTTTGGTTTAACGCTGCTCCATCTATATCCGGTAATGACAACCTGGCTTTGGATAAAACTCGGATTCGTTGTGTTGTTGTATTGTTATCATTTATCGCTTCATGTAATTTACAAACAACAGGCTTCAGGGACTTTTAAATACTCCTCCCAACAACTTCGCTTATGGAATGAAGTGGCCACAGTTTTTTTGATCTGCATCGTGATGCTGGCAATGGTGAAACAGGCAATGAGCCTGGTTTACGGCGTTGCCGGCCTGATCCTGCTGATTGTTTTACTAATGAGTGCGATCAAAATTTATAAGATGTTGCGGAAATCGTAAGTATTAAAAAATGGAAAGGCCCCCGGTTTCCCGAAGACCTTTCGCTCTCCCCCCGCTGACTGACCAAACGATTTTACATTTGTCTTACCATTCCTGTTTTCTTTAATAATTTTCTGTTCTCTTTTCTGTGCATTAGTTTATAGACGAGCGCATACACTGCAGGAAGAATAAGCAATGTAAGCAATGTAGATGTTATCAATCCACCGATCACAACTACTGCCAGCGGCTTTTGCGTTTCGCTTCCGATACCTGTAGAAATTGCAGCCGGCATCAATCCGATCATTGCCATTAATGCTGTCATCACTACCGGCCGCACCCTGGAAATAACACCTTCTTTGATCGCATCATCTAATCCCATTTTTGCTTCCAGGTTTTTTCGAAACACGGAGATCAGGATCACACCGTTTTGAATACATACACCAAACAATGCAATAAAACCGATACCCGCACTAATACTGAAGTTGATGCCTGTAATATGCAGCGCCAGTATACCGCCGATCAATGCAAACGGCACATTAAGTATAGTGAGTGTTGCGTCTTTTACATTTCCGAATGTGATGAAAAGAATTAAAAATATTACGAGCAGGCAGATCGGTACAACTTTGGCAAGCGTAGCCGACGCTCTTTGCTGATTTTCAAATTCACCGTTCCAGGTCATTTTATAACCCTGAGGTAAGGGTATCGCTTCATTCACTTTTCGTTGCGCTTCTTCAATGGTGCTTCCGAGGTCTCGTCCGCGGATAGAGAACTTCACAGCGATATAGCGCATATTATTGTCACGGTAAATGAATGCCGGACCGGTAAGTGTTTTGATATCCGCGATCTCTTTAAGCGGAACTTTTGAACCGTCTATTGCAGGCACCATCAGCGATTCAATGGCTTCCTGTGTTTCACGATATTCTTTTTGATAACGTAAACGAATATCAAATTTCCTTTCATTCTCATACAATTCTGTTGCGGCCTTACCTCCTATCGCCATTTCTATCACGCCGTTTGCATCCGCAGTTGTAACGCCATACACCGCCATCTTTTGCTGATCGAGCTCAATGCGAAACTCAGGCTGACCGAGGTTTCTTAATACCCCCAGGTCTTCAACGCCTTTTACTTTACTCAATACGCCCAATATTCTATCGGCAGTGCTGTCCAATGTTTTAAAATCGGAACCGAATAATTTAACCGCAAGCGATGCATTCACACCCGCCACGGCTTCATCCACATTATCCCTGATCGGTTGCGAATAATTGTATACTGCTCCCGGAAATTTCTTTAACTGAACATCCATTTCATTGATCAGCTCTTCTTCGGTAATGTGTCGCTTCCATTCTTTTTTCGGCTTAAGATCAACCTGGATCTGTACGTCAAAGAAACCTTTAGGATCGGTACCGTCATTCGTACGGCCCACTTGGGCGAGGGTTTGCTTTACTTCCGGAAATTCCTGCAGCACGGGAACCATTTTATTGGAAACGGTATTCGCTTCATTGAGGGAAACACTCATCGGCAGTTCTGCTTCCACCCATAATGCACCTTCGTTCAGATCCGGCAGAAACTCCGTACCCAAAAAACGGAAGGAAGCAAAGCTCAGGAGCATTACACCTAAAGCGATGAGTACACTTTTCTTTTGATTGCGGTAGATCACATTCAGCATTTTGCGCACCGAATTTTCGAAGAACAACACAACAGGATTATGTTTTTCTTTTACGTTCTTACGCAACAACATACTCGACAATGCCGGAACAAATGTGAGCGTGAATAACAATGCACCGATCAACGCAAAGCCCAATGTATACGCCAGCGGCGAGAACATCTTGCCCTCCACTTTTTGAAAAGCGAAGATCGGAATGAGACAGGTGAGAATAATGATCTTGGAGAAGAATATGGATTTGCCCATTTCCGTTCCGGTGTTTTTAAACAGACCAAGCTTAGCGAGCTTATTGAATTTGTCCATGCCTACTTCCCGTGCCCGATGATCGAGCGCCACGAAAAGCCCTTCCACCATTACAACAGCGCCGTCGATGATGATCCCGAAATCGATCGCACCAAGGCTCAGCAAGTTTGCACTCATACCTTTTAATCGCATACAAATAAATGCGAAAAGCAATGACAACGGGATGATAATGCTGACGGTTACTGTTGTTCGCCAATCGGCCATGAACAATAACACGATCACTGTTACTAAAATGATCCCTTCAAATAAGTTATGGATCACCGTTTCCTGTGCATAGCTCATCAGCGTTGTGCGATCATAAAACGGTTTGATCTTTACATCCTTCGGAAGAATGCTTTCATTCAATTCTTTTACTTTGTCATGAATACCATCGAGTACCTGTGCAGGGTTTTCTCCTTTACGCATTACGATGATCCCTTCCAGTACATCTTTATCAAAATCACGGGCAACCTGTCCCAGCCTTGGTTTGCCTGCTTCCACAACCTGCGCCACATTTTTTACGAGCAAGGGCACGCCTGCTGTTTTATTAATGATGATATTTTGGATCTCATCAATGTTATTCAGCAGGCCGATCCCTCTTACCAGATACGATTGCCCGTTTTTTTCAATTACATCACCGCCGACATTAATATTACTTTTTGAAATGGCATTGTACACATCCAGTGAACTCAAATTATATTTCGTGAGCAATTCCGGGTTTACACTCACTTCATAGGTTTTTTCTTCACCGCCAAAACTGTTCACATCCGCAACACCGGGCACGCTTTTAAACTGACGATCCAATACCCAATTTTGAATGGAAGTAAGCTCACGAATATTCTGCGTTTTACTTTCCAAAGTATAACGATAGATCTCACCTGTAGGTCCGTAAGGCGGCTGTACATCAGGCTTTACGCCATCCGGCAGGTCTGCGCCGCCGAGCCTGCTCAACACCTGTTGCCTTGCAAATGCATCATCCACATCATCATCAAAAATGATCCTGATATAGGATAAGCCGAATGCTGAAGTGGTGCGAAGATTTGATTTTTTCTGTACCGAATTCAACACTGTTTCCATCGGTATCGTAACGAATTTCTCCATTTCCTCCGCACTTCTTCCCGGCCATTGTGCGATGATGATGATCTGTGTATTCGTTACATCCGGAAACGTTTCTACCGGCGTATTTTTATAGCTTATGAAACCGATCACCGCGATAACCGCCGTTAAAAAAAACACCAGGTAGCGATGTCGAAGTGAAAAATGTATGATCCTTTTGATAAACTTATTCATGATAATTTTCTTGGAGAGCCTGATGAAATGGAATTCGGAACACTATTTTTCTGTGAGTGCTTTAAACAATAGCAATTGGTTATCCATGATAACTTTATCTCCTTCTGTCAATCCGGAAGAGATGTAAACCTTATCAGTCGCGGTTTTCAGCACTTGAATCTCTCTCACTTCGAGGTCGCATCTTCCTTTGTAAATGATCACATAATTTTTTCCGTTTTGTGATAACACTGATTTTGCAGAAACTGCCAATGCTTTGCCGCCGTTGTCGTTACTGATCTTTATGTTGGCAAACATTTCCGGTTTTAATAATCCCTGCGGATTTGCCAGACGTACCCGAATACGCAAAACTTTGGTGACCGGATCGATGATATTGCTCACGTCATCAACAATTCCGTTGAATGTACTGTCGCCGTATGCAAGTGTTGTTACAGCTGCTTTATTTCCCGCTTTTACTTTTGCGATATCCGTTTCATACACATTTGCGAACACCCACACATCGCTGATATCGCCGATGGTAAAAAGATTGTCATTCGCATCACTCCTGATAAAGCTGCCCGGATTTATTTTTTTCTCCACGATGTATCCTGATATTGGCGCCGTAATTATGTATGTTCCGTTGGAAGATGTATGCCCGCCGCCGTTGATAACGATCTGATTTTTCAACTTGCTTTGTACCGTTAACGCACGCTGATAATTTTCTTTCGCTTCTGTCAGTTCTCTTTCACTCGCGATACCGTTTTTAAACAATGACTCCTGGTTATCCATTTGCTTTTTTGCAATGCTTACATCCGTACCGGCAGTAGAAAGATCACTGTAATTTCCTGATACATCCGCACTTTTTATCACTGCCAATGTTTGGCCTTTCGATACTTTATCTCCTGCTGAAACATTTACCTGCAGCACCTGTCCGCTGCTGAACGGATAGATCTTTGAAACCTTTTTATCATCAAAACTTATTTCGCCGCTGAGTTTTAATTCGCTGCTCACCGGTGCCATTAATGCTGTGTCGATCCTTATGATCTTTGCCATAGAATCACTAATGCAGACAGGTTCATCTTTTAGTACTTCCTGTTCCTTTTCGTGGCATGAAAAAAGCATGATACCCAGCAAAAATGCTGTTGTGTATTTAATTGCGTTCATTCTTACTGAATATTTATTACGTTGCTGTTAGTGGTATAATTGATCTCTTCTGCGGACTTCAAAAAATTATTGTGCTGCTCCGTAAGCTTGAGCTTTGTGTCTTTGTAAGCATCCATAAAGTCGATGAATTCGAGCAAATTGATCTGCCTTTGCTGATAGCTTTTCAGCATATTGTTAAAGAGCTTATCGTATGTATCGGAAAATTCGAGTTGTTGCAGGTCATTCACCTGTTGTAAGTAATTGTATTGCGTTACCGCGGCATTTACTTCATTCCGGATCTTGCAGTATTGCAGATCAAATAATACTTCCTGCTGCTTCACGGCATATTGCGCCGATTGAATACCGCCTTTGTTTTTATTGAAAACAGTCAGTGGCAAGCCAACGGTAAGCCCCACATAATTCGGGTTATAGCTGCTCCGCTGATCATACTCCGTACCTACAGTTACATCAGGTTTTGCCAATGCTTTTTGATAAGCAAGAAAATTATTTTGTGCGGTGATCTGAAACTTTGCCGTTTTTGCATCCGGCCGGTTATTGATTGCATCAGCTACCAGTGAATCCAATGGCGGCAGGGAGATCTTCACAAGATCGCCGAAATGATAAGACATCGCCGGCGCAATAAAACTGCTGTCATTTGATTGAAGCAATAATTTGATTTCATTCTGCGCAGGAAGAATAAGAGATTGTGTATTTACCAATTCATTTTGAAGAGAGAAGAGTAAGGCTTTCAAACGCACCACATCTTTCAGTGCTACATTTCCTGCTTTGAATTCCTGATCCATCCCGGCGATCAGTTTTTTTAATTCAACGATCTCACTTTCGTAAACGTGCTTTATTTTAAGCTGGTGTTGGATCTCGATCATGTCCGTGCGCAAAGCATAACGCAGACTGCGCAACACTTCATCAAACTGTTGCTCTGAAAGCGTTGCGTTATCCGTTGCGATCTGCGCAAGCTTGCTGCGCTTTCCTGCAGTGCGGATAAGTTCCGTTACCTGCACATAAAACTGGCCGCGATCTTTATCGTGAGCAAAGAATTTACCATCACCTTTCGCACCGTCATAAATATTCTGATCCGTGGTAAGAACGGGATTATCCCAAAGTCTAGCCTGTTTGATCAATGCCTTATTTGCATCGATATTATATTTTGCTGCGAGCAACGAAAGGTTCTTTTGCAGAAAGATCTTTTCCGCGTCAGGCAATGAAAGAAAGAGCGTATCACTAAATGATTCAGCATTTGCAATAGCCGAGAAAATAAAAAAAGAGAGAACAAAACAGAGGGCCTTTTTTTGCATGGGTGTCAGTAATTAATTACTATGCAAAAATGAAATCCTCTTTGGTTAAATGATGATTAATGAAAGTTAATGATCGGTTAAGCGGAATGAAAAGAATAATCGTTCTATAAAACAGAAAGCCTGAAACCTAAACCGTGTATGGTTTCCAGCAGAATATGCTCATCGTCCTTTAAATATTTACGCAGCTTGGTCATATATACATCCATACTTCTGCCGAGAAAGAAATCATCTTTGCCCCATACATCCAGCAACACGTCAGCCCGCTTTACGATCTTGTTTTTATTGTTACAGAAAAAACTGAGCAGATCGGCTTCTTTCTGCGTTAATTTATACGATTGAACGGGCGTTGTAATACGTAATTCAGAAGGCATGAACTCTATATTCCCGATCCTGATCTCCGCCTCATTTTCCGTTGCACGCTTTTTTGTACGACGAAGGAACACGGAGATCTTCTTCAACAATTCCGGCATGCTGAATGGTTTTGAAATATAATCATCGGCACCGGTATCGTATCCCTTTAATTTATCATCCTCTTCATTTTTCGTACTCAAAAAAAGTATCGGGATAATGTCACTTTGCTCGCGGATCTTTTTCGCAACAAAATATCCGTCGCGTTTCGGCATCATGATATCGAGCAGACAAATGTCAAACTTGTTCTTATCAAAAATATCAACGGCTGCCTTGCCGTCTGCGCAGTGTGTTACAGTGTAACCCTCATCTTCAAGTGTATCAGAGATCATAATCGCGAGACTTGCATCGTCTTCTGCTAATAATATGGCTGTTTTTTCTGCGGACATTTTTAATTTTTGGGAAGTGTAATAATAAATTCTGTACCTGATTCGGGGACGCTGGTCAGTACTATTTTGCCTTTATGCGCATCAATAACTTTTTTTACAAAATATAACCCGAGTCCGAGCCCTTTTACTGAATGAAGATCACCCGTAGGTACACGATAGAATCTTTTGAATAAAAATTTCTGATACTTTTCTTCTATGCCGATACCGTTATCCTTTATCGAAATATAAAAGTGTTCCGCATTACTTTTTGTATTGATGATGATCAGCGGATCTTTTGAATATTTGAGTGCATTTGAAATAATGTTGATGAACGCCACAAACAAACCGTTTCTGTCACCGGAAATAAAAGTTGATTCATCTGAAAAATTGATGCTCACCTTTGCGCCTTTTTCATCGATGGCTCCTTCCAGTTGTTGCACGGCGCTTCTCAACAACTCATCCGGTGACAACTTTTCTTTCTTCAACACCAAACCATGCGCATCTGTTTTCAACACTTTGATGAGGTTTTGAATATGCTGTTTCAGGTACGAAGTCTGATCCTGCATCAGCTTCGTGTATTTGTGCAGTTTTTCCGGATTTGAGATCGTGGAAGGTTTTGAGATCATGTCCAATCCCAACGTGAGCGTGGTAAGCGGCGTTTGAAACTCATGTGTTACATTCCGGATAAAATCATTTTGAATTTCATTCACAAATTTTTGGCGGAACAGAAAAAACAAACTCAGTGCAAAGCCGATCAGCAAAAGAATAAGCACGATAAAGGAAACGATCCAAAAGATCATCCTGCTTTCAATATATCTGTCACGATGGGGAAAGGATAATTGCAGATATGAATAATCTCTTTTGAATACCGGCAAAGCATTTTCCGTATTCGTTACAAATCCGGAAGCTGCGGCAGGAATATATACTTCATAAGCATATTTTCTTTGTTTAATATCGTAAACACCGGCCTTACAATCTGTAAACACATTTGCCTGTTCAAGTTCCGAACGCAATGAATCAGTGAAAGTACTTTCAGAGATCATCGTATCAAGCCTGATCAAAAATGTATTGTTATCCGGGAATTCGATAGAACGCTGAAGGTTACCGATATTCTGAATATTAAAATCATCATACAAACCGCGAACGGATTTCACCACGTCAATAGAAAATTGCTTTTGCTCCCTTTTATATTGATCGTTGAGCCAGAAAAGTTGCAGCGCAACGATCCCGCCGATAACCACAGCCGATGCAAGAAGTATCCATTTAAAGGTGACCGGCCGCATACTAATTGTCCAGATTTTTACCAAAGGTGCGGATAAATATTATATGCTAAATCGGCGCTGCGTTAATGACCGGTTAAACAAGACTTTTTTTTTAATATAGCCGGAAAAATAGTGCTAACTCTGTGTAACAAACACTGAAAAACAGTTTTTAGCATGGCTCAGGGGTGAGCATCATTACATAAGGGGGATTCAATTTCGAAACAGGCCCGCTGAAATTTTTCAGCGGGTTATTTTTTTTATGTAACCGGATCGGAGCGGGTTTTCGAACCCGGCAACCTTTCAGTTTTAGAAATACAGGGCACATTTCTGAAATTGACCCCACTGATGTATTTCACGATATAATCTCTTATTGTGTTTTTTTTGCAAAATTTGCTTTCGTATTTGCGGAACGGCCCGATGAAGGTTATTCCATCGGCTTCAACTTTAACCAATCAACTATGCCATCAACAAACGGTTTCAACAAAGACGTTTTAGTCAAACAGCGAACTACACATGCAGCATTGACAGGGTGATGCGGGTCTTCATTTCGGTAAATATTACAAACCTCAATAAATAAAGCAAGAGATCACCCTGATGAAAATCATTTTATTCTTTTTGTTATTCTACGTCTCCTATTCCGGGGTTGCTCAAAGCAAATGGCATCCCTACGGCGGCATTCATGCATCAATGGATGGTGCCGGATATTATGTTGGGCCTTCATTTCAGGCGGGAACGGATTACTCATTGGAAGAAAGGTCTTTAATTACGGCTTATCTGCATTACTTCCCCGGCAGTGTAAATGATACATACGATGCTGTAAAAGAAAAAGGGAAATATCATTCCGCGGTTCTTGCAGCATTATATCAGCGACAATTGTCAAAGAAAGAAAATCGTGGCTTATTTATCGGGCTTGGCATTGCGGCGCAAAGCACGAAAGAAGATTATGTATCCGATGTTCAGGAAATTCATACGAAGCGCACCATTCTCGTCGGCGCCATGCGCTTTGGATACGCTTTTCCTTTTGCCAAGAAAAAATTAACCGCAGAATTAAATGCTTTGGGGCCGCACAAGAGCTCCGGACAAGACGGGCCTTATTATTATACGGTAACGGAATTATTGACGCAGTTGTCGTTTGGAGTGAGATTAGTATTTTGATCAGGCGCAACAATTTTGATCGGCCATGAAAAATTTCCTGCTCAATATTTTTATTATTCTGTTCACGCTAAGCGGCTGCAAACAAACTAATAAACAAATTGATGTGCCCGCACCCGCTCCTGTTATTAAGGATAGTTTTACGTCGGTTATCAGGCAGATTCTTGAGCATTTAGATAGCGGACATCTCGAAATCTATAATTTTTTACAAGCATTGATCAACGCAAAAGAACTCGATACGTCTTACGCACTATCTCTTGATCCGTCGCCCGGTTGCAGCAAGTACGAAAAAGAAATTACTTTTTTACAAAAGTTGATCATTGAAGAATCTAAACCTGAATTGGTGGATACAATGACAAAAGATTCACTTTTCAATGTTTGGGTACCGAAAATAGCCTCTATAAATTTTAGTGAATACGATCAAAGCCTTACCAAAAAAGATGTTGAATACATGCTTGCGCAAAAACCCGACCCAGATAAATTAAGATGGAATAATTCGAGGCTTGGTTTTAATATGGCAAACAAAGAAAATTGGTACCGTATTTCTATTCCGCTGTTTTCAAGAGATCACAAGAAGGTTGTGATCATGATTGAATCGCTCTGCCCCGGGTTATGCGGCAACGGACGAACAACTGTTTATATAAAGGAGAAAGGTAAATGGGTTGGCTCGGCCGCCGGAGGTGTATGGTTCTATTAATTTTATTAGCAAAACCATTTCCTGATCCCTGTTATTTATTTTAACTTGTAGCATGCCGTCCCCCTTCATAAAAATCTCAATAGCAGAACCCTGTTCTCAAAACTTGGATAAGATGGAGCCTGCTGCAAACGGCAGATCCTGTGCAGCCTGCCAAAAAACAGTTATCGATTTTACAGTCATGACTGATGAAGCGAAAAAACAACATTTAATCAAAACGAATTTTGAAAAAAGTTGCGGCAAATTTTTTGTCGCCCAACTTGACCGCATCACGATCAATGTACCTTCTTATATTTTAGAAAAGCCTATTCCTTATTGGCAAAAATACCTCGCGGTGTTGTTGATCTGTTTTGGAACAATGCTTTTTTCTGCAGATGTAGCTTTTGGCA
This sequence comes from Ferruginibacter sp., assembly GCA_965247855.1. Classification (GTDB taxonomy): domain Bacteria; phylum Bacteroidota; class Bacteroidia; order Chitinophagales; family Chitinophagaceae; genus Ferruginibacter. Next base: position 311,408 of record CBDFHZ010000003.1, on the reverse strand, counting down.
ATCAACTAAAAAACAGTCATAAAACAGAACAGTCGCACAAGAAAAAACATCCGAAGAAAAAAGGAAGGATTCGCTTTGTAACTCAAAAATACTGCGACCTCAAAGATGTTGTATCGGGAGAATTTTCTCCGGAGCAGCCTCAGGAGCAACATGATTACTTTGCGCAGAAGTCTGCTTTTGAGATATTCACGAAAAATAATTCTCACAAACAAGCTTCTGTCTCAGAAAATTCAGAATCACCGGATTATATGGCGAAAAATAAATTGCCGGAAAAAAAGAACCCTGTTTCAGAAACGTTGTTCATTGTTCCTGCAGTAAGGAGAATGAGGCGCAGAAATATTAATAGAACAGCCCTATGATATCTCATTATCCGGAGCTGTAAAAGTTTTAAACTCATTTCAATCCTTAAACTGCTGTATGAAAACAAGCACTCCCGTTAAAAAGTCACACCGGTATTTTTACCTGCTGCTGATATGTATGATTGCAGGCAATAGTTTATTTGCGCAGGATACGCTTTACACAGCGAACATTCGTTTTGTCAGCAATGATCATACCCTTACACCGCAAAACATTTCGGTGATCGATTCCGTACTCAAATTACTTTCGAATATTCCTAAGGCTTATAAAGTTACCATCATAGGTTACACAGATAATACCGGCTCTGTTGCAACAAACAAAGCACTCTCCGTTGAAAGAGCAAAAGCAGTTGCAGCATATATCGCCGGCAAAAAATTTGCCGCAACAGAAGTTTTAACAACAGGCAAAGCAGATAAAGATCCCGTAGCATCCAATGAAATAGAGAACGGAAAAGCGCTTAACCGCAGGGTTTCGCTAAAATTTGAATTAAGCCTGCCGAAAATAACCACATTGGGTGGCTTCTCTTTACCGGATAACAGCTATACAGTACAGGTAAATAAAGGCGGCAGCTTTCACTACAGTTCCGGTACTTACTTATTCGTACCGCCTGCCGCTTTTATGGATGAGAAAGCTGCGGATGTAACCGGTACGGTGATTTTGAAATACACAGAATACAGAGATCCTGTTGATTTTATTTTAAGAGGAATTCCGATGAGCATTGTTGAGAATAATACGTTGTTTCATTTTAATTCCGGAGGTATGTTTGAGATACAGGCGTTCAAAAATAATAAGCCCGTTTACCTGAAACCTGATAAAAGCATTACGATCAATTTTGTAACGACGCAATCTTTGCCGAATATGAATTTTTATAATTTCGACAGCGTTCATCAAAAATGGAACGAATTGTATAAACTCGATACCCGTCGTGGTCTTAACTGTGGTTTTTTCGCAGGAAAGAAAACATGTTTCGCCGATGATTGTGATGCACTCAACAATATCATTAAAATAGGTATTCGCTTTGCGGCACCGAACGGAACCGAAAAATATACATTGGTAATGCTGGATTCTTTCAGCACTTTGAGAACCGCGTTAAATGAAAAACTAAAAAACAACAGAGAGCGGATCGATACGCTGATGAAGCCTGAGATCCAATCGTACTTTTATAAATTATACCCTGAATCTTCTTCCTTATTTAGTGTTCAAAAGAAAAATGCAGGCGTTGGAACTTCCTCGTCTTTTACTGATCTCCTTTTCAAATATAAAAATAAAAAAGGCTCGGGCGTAACAGAAAAAATATATGCCGGCTCATGGCTTGATGTTTCATTTACCCGCATCGAAGCAGGCAGCAAAAATGTCTTCATTAATCTCGTAAATAAAGATACTGCTGTTTCTATAGGAGGCATTGAAGTGAAAAGTACTGAAAAGATGAGCAGTAAATTAAAAAGAAAATTTTTGCTAAACAGCATTAACGGTATAAATGCTGCAGTTACCGCAAAAAATGAAAGGTTGAAAAACCGGAAACAATTACTGCAATCTTTGAAGGCAGAAAATGCTGCAATCGATTTGCAGATCGCAGGTCTTCCTTATCCGGACGCCGACTCATTATTTTGCTTTTGGGATAAAAATGCTCCTTATATGGATAGCACTGAGAAAACACTTAAGTATGAAAAATGGCTTCAATTTTTTGACCAAAATCATGCTTCGATGTTCAAAAGATTTGACAGCCTGAGACTCGATCCGAAAACGCCGTATTGCGCTGAAGTGGCTGAAGCCTTAAGAAGATTGGAGGAAAGGGTATCGCAACAGAGAATGAGAATGCCTGTGGGAGATCCTTCTGCAAATGCACAGGCATCAGATATTGTTCAGTCGTTTAATATTAAAACGCTGGGAATATATAATTGCGATCAGTTACAGCGACTGGAAGGCGGGATAGAAATTGATGCTCTATACTCTGATACAAAAGGAAATGTTGTAGAACCGGTAATTTTATATATAGTTGACGAAAAAATTAACGGGATCCTCCGTTACGACGGCATATATCCAAAGTATAGTCCTTATCATTTTGCCTACTCGCCCGAATCCCGCACCACGCTCATTGCTATAGATTCAGAAGGCAACAGCTATATTTATTCTTCCGCGGATTTTGAAAAAAATAAAGCCGTGATCAGGAAATCCTTTTACAGGTTTAAGCTTACAAAATTGGAAAATATCTTTTCGAAAGAAATGCTGAAAGCACGTATGTAAATTTTATCATGAACGTAACAAAATTTCCGGGAATATTAATTGCGGCAGGTTTTGCAACAACTGTTGTATTTCTGCTTACATCAATACTTTTAGGGGTTGACGGAGGCGATCTATATGATTCCGGTGCTTTCAGTGTAATTGCAGATGTACTGTATGCCGGCTTGTTCATTTTATTTTTTCTTTTGGCAAAAAAAGAATTGATCCTGATTGAAAAAGGAGAACCTACAAATAAAACCTTCAGGGCTTTGATGATCATCGGCATTATAAACGTCATTATCCCTGCATTTTCTTTTGCTGTATGGTTGAACAAACTTTTTACCCCGCCAAAAAAACTCGGTGGTTTTAAAAGCCTGATAGAGGTTTATGCCCAAGCTGTTTTGGAACCTTCTCAAGACAGGGCTTTTTTATTGAAACTAAACAACTGCAGCCTGAATATTACTGCTTTAATTACAGTTGCAGTCATGATTATCTCCGTTAAACTTTATAAACGTACGAATGTTCAATAAAATACTATTGCTTATCAGCATTACGGCACTATTTGGTTATACCGTTAAAAAGAATAATGCCGGAAATTTCATTACCTACGAAGCCGATCTTAAAAAGGTAACACTGAAACTTTATTGGAAAAACAGCCAGGGTAATCTTTACCGAAATTTCACTTCTATAAAAGCAGATGAAGAAAATAAGCATCATCAATTATTATTCGCAATGAACGGTGGTATGTACAAAACGGATAATTCACCGTTGGGTCTTTACATAGAAAATTTTAAAACCATTTCGGTTGTGAATAAAGCCTCAGGCGGAGGAAACTTTTACCTGAAACCAAACGGCATTTTTTATATCACAAAAGAGAATGTTGCAGCTGTAGTATCTACAGAAAATTTCAGCAACAGCAGCAACATAAAATATGCAACGCAATCCGGCCCGATGCTGCTTATCAACGGCAGTATTCATCCCGACTTTAAGAAAGGATCAACAAGGCTCAACATCAGAAACGGTATAGGTATCCTGCCGAACGGAAACCCGATTTTTGTGATGTCTAAAACCGAAGTTAGCTTTTATGATTTTGCGGATTACTTTAAATCATTGGGCTGCAAAAATGCATTGTATCTCGACGGATTTGTTTCAAGGACTTATTTGCCGGAACAGCATTGGTTGCAAACGGATGGGGATTTTGGGGTGATGATCGGTGTGACGAAAAGTAAAAGAATACAAAAAGGCATTTGATTGCTATCAAATTTCGAAACAATCAAATGCGATTCTATAAACTATAAGGTCTAATATAAAACGTAAGTAACACCATCAATGCTACGAATTTCATTGTCGGGCCCCTTCACTTTAATATTATCAAAGGTTACCGCGGAACCAACTGTGCACCTGGCCATAAATGGTTTTATCGGAGCAAGACTGCTGCTCGTGATATGCCCTAAAAGAACGTTTGAAAAATTTGCACCACTGAAATAAACATCAGCGCTCACGATAACAAATCGTGCGTCGAAATTAAAATCTTTTAATTCGGCACGACAATAATCCTGTGCTTTAAATTCTACGACCCGTAGTCGGGCTGCAGACGGCGGATCCTGAAAGTTAATAACGGTAACAGTTTCAGGCGTAAACGGAATAACTGCTTTTTCAGGCATGGTCGGATTAAAAATACCTGCCAGCGAAATCAGAATTGGATAGATCATTTGACAAAGTTTTAGGTTGATTGTTTAAATAAATAAATATACTCTTTGGAACGTGAAAGAAATGTTAGAAACAGATAAGGAAGGAAACCGCCGAAAGCCGGAGAGGCGCGGGTAACACACAGGTATAGCGCCTCGGCGAAAACTCCTTTTTCTGAGGGTCTCCGCTGTGACATTTCTCCCATATTTAAACTCATGACAAAAGAAAACGCGGAGAGCCGGAGCGCCAGGGATAACGCAGATAAGTAAGGGTCTTCGCGAAAAATACTTTTTCTCCGGCTCGCTGCGGTGATATTTTTCCTTACCCTGTTTCGTTAGGAATAATTGTCTTTAATAACAACAAATGAAATTGAGCAGCTGTTGGAGCACACCGATCATCATGTTGGACGTAAGCAAAAGCTGGTGAGACCACACAGAAAATATCAACGATATTTCAAAAATATTGTTACTGATGAATACGCATTTATCCGCCGAGCACAGCACGCCATTCGGCAGCGGATATTTTGAAATCTTTCATACCCGATATCCTGTTTACAATGTCAGAAATATTGCCGATTCTTCCATAATCACCGTTGAATTGAGCGGTGTAAGTAGACTGGCCCGCGGGTTGAAAAAAAGTAAGCTTGTACTTTTTTCCGTTAACTTCCATGTGAACACCATATCCCATTTGCAGCTTTGGCCATTTTACATTTTTAATTTCTGAAAGCGGAACCTGAAATTGTTCACCTTTGGCAGTGTTGAATGAAACCATACCATTATCAAGTGTCAGTAATCCCGCGGTGTAGGAAATAATGAGACCTGACATTGACCAGGCATTTGATGTGAGTGTTGTTGCTGCTGTTTCCATTGAAATAATTTTTTAAAGTTTTTTTAGTTCCTGCAGATTCGTGTTTAAGAGCGACATAGTGATCTGCCTCCCGAAAAAAAGATCCTGCAATCCTTCGGCAGCCTCACAAAAAAAATAATTCTGTGTCTTCCGACACTGATCTTCCGCCCGCTATAAATCCGATATTCACTGCATCTTTCATGTCGGCAGAAAAGATCTGCACGTCCGACTGATTTGTTTCCGTAAAATATCCGTAGCCTTTGAAAAAGTCTGCTGTTCGTGCGGCATCTGTCTCCGTCACTCCCTTTCCTTTAAAGTAAACGGTGTGGTTGTCGTCAAACTTAAAAGACGCTCCGGCTTTATTTTCCGGAATTACAACCGAAATAAGAGATTTAAAGAAACCCATAGCTGAATGATGAAATGTTTGGTGAAGAATCAGGGCTGAAGAATTACGACTAATTACTTAAGATGCGGCATCCGAAAAATTAATTGCAGCCAAAGTCAGCGTTGATCTTTTCACTGTTGGTATTTTTACGAACTTTATTTTGGTAAACGGTAAAACGAACACGTTTTATGAAAAAAACAATTCACTTACCAAAAACAAATCTGCTGCAAATAGTATTGAAAAACTATAGGTAATTATATTCATTTTTAAATAGGTGTTAATACCTATGAGCAGATGATGCCGTTGCGGATGGCGAACTTCACGAGGCCGATAGTGCTTCGACTTTTGGTCTTTTGCAACATATTCGTGCGGTGATTGTCCACCGTTTTTTTGCTGATGAATAACTCGGCTGCAATTTCATCACTGGTCATTTCGCGGGAGATCATTTCGAGGATCTCTCTTTCTCTATCGGTAAGTATAGCCAGTTCTTCATCTTTTTTTCTTTCCGTTACGATCTGTTTGTATAAGAAAGGAAAGATCTCTTCTGAAAAGTATGTGCCGCCGTTACGGATCTTCAGTAACGCATTAATAAACTCTGCTTTGCCGGCGTTCTTCAAAATAAATCCGTCGGCCTCTGCGTTAAGTACTTCATCAATGGCAGCAGCGCTGTTGTACATACTTAGCATAAGTACATTCAGGTGATTAAAATTCGCCTTTATCTTTTTACACAATTCTATTCCGCTCATAAAGGGCATGCTGATATCCGTGATTACGATCTGTACTTCTTCGTGATGCAGAGTCAGCCATTCGTCGGCTTCCTTGCCGTCGGAAAACATCTGCAAAATATTATAAGATGATTGCTGCAGCATGCTCTCGATCCCGTCCAGTACGATACGGTGATCATCAACCAAAATGATATTTACTGTTTCCATCAGGCGAAAGGTATTTTAATGGTTACGATATTTCCGTGCGGTTCATTACCGGAGATAACAATATTTCCTTTAAGCATCGTTATTCTTGCAAAGATGTTCTTCCAGCCGATGCCGTCACTTTCTGCGATCATTTCACTGTTTATGCCATTACCGTCATCTGTGAGCTGCATAGTGAAAACTTTATTAGCGGCGGTCATAATGATGGTAATATCTTCCGCCGAACTGTGTTTTACCAAATTGGATAAAAGCTCCCGAAAGACCATTACTATATTGAGCGATGCCGACAACGGAATTTGTTTATATGCGCCTTCGTCGATGCTCACATCGACTTTAAATTTTCCCGACTGACGGATCTTTTCAATATCGCTGTTGATCGCTTTAAGCAAACCGAAATTCAATTCTTCCGGTAAAAGATTGTGGCTGATATTTCTTACTTCCTGTATCGTTTCATCCAATAACGCCGGCGTTTTAGCGAAATTGCTTTCGTCGCCCGTCAGATACATTTTTATTACAGATAATTTTTGCCCGATGCTGTCGTGCAGGTCACGTGCAATGCGGATCCGCTCCTGTTGTTCACTTTCAAAAACCGTTTGAACATTGATATCTTTTTGTTCCTGTATTGCTTTGCTGATCGCTATCGATCTTTTTGCTTTATAATTTCGGAATAAAGTAAAAATGCTGATGGCGAGCAATAGTGCGATCAAACTGAGGATGACACTCAGGTATGTGATCTTCTGTAATTTGTTTTGTTGGGCGAAGATCAGCTGTTCTTTTTTCGATGTTTCGTACGCCACATTATATTCCGCGATGTTAGACTCGGTTTGTTCATTAATGAGTCGCTTGTAAATACTTTGCATAGAATCTTTCACTGTTGCGGCCCGCTCCCATTCTTTTTGCGTGGAATAGTAGTTACCCAATCCTTCAAACACCGCATATTTGCCGCGGAGGTATTGGGTGCTGTCGCAAAGCATAAACGCATGCGCCGCCATAGTTTCCATTTTTGCTTCCTGCTTTTGCGCCCCGTACACATTTACCAGTTGCGCATACGTATCAGCCATCAACTGTATCCTTCCGCTGAGGCTGTCAGTGTAAATGCATTTTCGATAATAATGATCCGCACTGTCGTATTGCTTCCAATCTGTATAACACCGGGCCATATTATCATAAAAGGCACTTATTAATTCCGGGTAATGAAATTTTTGAGCAAGAAATATTCCTTCACTGTCGGTCACCATGGCGCTGTCCGTCTTCCCTGTCATGCCGTACAAATTTGCCTGCAGGTGCAAAACTGAAACGTATGTTTTAGAACCGTAAGCCTGCTTTGAAATTGCTATTTTCAGGTATTTACGTGCATTCTCCTCATCATATTTCTCTTCGTATGTTTCGGCGAGGTTTGCATAACAAACGTTCACATAAAAATCATTGTGATTCTTTTCAAAAAGATCCGTGGCTTTTAGGTAATGTAAAACTGCTTCATCAGCATTGCCGGTGAGCTTGTAACAATTTGCCTCGCCTAAATAACAGTAAGCTAAAAAACTATCATCCTTTTCTTTTTCAAAAATGACGGAAGCGTCTTTAAAATCTGTCAGCGCTTTGTTGTGAATGCCGGCAGTAATATTATAGAGGGCGTCGGCATATTTCAATCTCGCATTTTGTGCGGGAATTGCGGGATCGCAGCTATGCCGGAGTTTATCGCGATAAAACTTTAGCGAATCGCTGTTCACAAAGATGAACGTACGGAGTTTTGTTATCGTAGATGAGATCTCTTCAACAGGCGCATCTTTTTTTCTACCGCAGCCGCAAAACAAAAAAACAGAAAGAATGAAAAGTAATTTTTTCACCGGTTGCAGCAGGCTTTAATTTGGCAATGAAATTCAGGACATGAATTTAAGTGGTTTAATACCCACATCTTGTAGGTATATGTAGTAATTCTCAAAAACAGCTTGCGCTGAACAGCCAATTACGCTGACGGATATCAATGAAAAATCCTGTTTGTGCGTATTGGTGTGCAATGCTCGGAAAGGATCTGAACTTTATTGTTTTTTTTGATCAGCACCACACTGCAGCGCTGATCTTCATTGAACGGAATGTCTCTGTAAACTCCTTCGCCTTTCCATCGGGTACTTACAACAGCCGTGTTCCCGGTAATGGTTACTTCAAATTCGGATCGGCTCATTTTACTAAGGAGATAACTTGTTTGACCGGCTGTGGCCACAACGCTGTCGCGGCTGAATGTATTTCCGCTTTGGGTAAAATAGACATAAGCCGGCGACAAAGTCTCATCTACGGCATTCATGTTCTTCTTTTCCCAGCCGTTATCAAATTTTTTGATAGTATCAATTGCCTCTTGTTCCGTAATGTCCTGTGTACGTTTGCAGGAACACATAATACATGCAACCGATAATATAAGCAAACATCTTTTCATATCCCATAGCTTTAAACGACTCGAAATTTATTTAAGAAAAACAGGAAATCCAAATCTTATACGCACATTATTTTTGTACGTGGTGCGTAAAAACTTTTCTATTTAAATATTAGCTCTTAACATTTCATTGGCAAATTTGAAATAAAAACCTATTTTTAGTGTTCCATCACTATCCTTCGGACAACCATTTATTGTCTCCTCACATCTATTTTTTTATTTCTTAAAACCAACGCTATGCGTAGAAAAGTGGCTTTATGCCGTGTATTAGTGATCGCAATGGGAATTGCCCTCTTACCTGCGATCTCTTTCTCTCAAACTTATTCACCGATCCCTGTAACCGGTTATAATCAGGACGTGGTGGCAGAAACGGGAACGAGTTCTCTTACTACCACCACTATTTGTGTGGACGGTGTGACTATTTCAAACAAAGTCATGTATTCTGTTGCCTTTCGGACAGCGAACGGTTTCGGTGGCGGCGGTCTTCCGGACAACGGTACAATCACCAGCGGATCAATGACTTTTCAAATGGCAGGTTTCGGCGGCAACAACTGTGCACTTATTCCAAGGAATCAGACAGCTACCCTTACGTTGACCACTCCTGCCACATATACAGCACTCCGGTTGTTATGCTATTCTACAGAAGGAACATCACAGGTAAGTGCAGTGATTAATTTCTCTGACGGAACAACATCGGCGGTACCCGCATTCACAGTAAACGATTGGTTTAATAATTCAACGAATTTGGTTCTGTCGGGCTTCGGCAGATGTACAAGATCTACACCGGCAACCGGGGCCGGAGATTATCCTACAAATCCTAACTTATATTATGCGAATATTCCGGTGGCTTGTGCTGACAGAGGTAAAAATATTCAAAGCATTACTTTGAATAACGTTACTACCGCAGGTTCAAATGCACCATTTCCGAATGCATGCTTTTTTGCAGTTTCCGGTGTAAATTTTTCCGCAACCGCTGCGGTTACTAATGCAAGCTGCTCTACGGGCGGAAGCGCAACGTTGACTATCTCCGGCCCTGCGGCACCATATAATGTTACATGGAATACGGTTCCAGTACAAACAGGTAACACGGCGACAAACCTTGCACCGGGCACATACAATGCGACGATCACAGGAACAGACGGATGTGCAGTTGTAATACCGGTAACAATCGCAGGAGGAACAAACACAGTAACGCTTACCGGGAATACAAGTACGGCAATCTGCGCTGGTTCTTCGTTCAATACAACGACAACAAGTAATGCCACTACCTATGCATGGACAGCAAATACATCTGCGGCAGTTGCCGGTATCAGCAATGCGGCGATCGCAAATCCCGTGTTGACGCCAACACAAACAACGATCTACACGCTCACAGCGAGTACAGGCTCATGTTCGCAAACTAACAGTTTCACGATCACGGTTAATCCGCTGCCGACGATTTCTACAAGAGGCCCGCTTAATCTTTGTACAGGCGGCGCAGGTGCAACACCGGGACTTACAAGTACCGGAACTTCATTCAGCTGGGCACCAACAACCGGATTAAGCAGTTCTACCATTCTTAACCCGGTGATCAACCCTACTGCCACAACGCCTTATGTCGTTACTGCTACATTGGGAACATGTACGGCTACGTCAAGCTTTAGTGCCGTTGTAACTTCTGCAACTGCTAATGCAGGAACGGGCGTTACGATCCAAAAAGGCGCAAGCACAACACTAAACGGAACAGGATCTGCAGGTACATATTTGTGGACTCCTGCTACAGGATTGAGCAATACGACAATTTTGACTCCTGTTGCAACGCCGCAGGCTACCACTACTTATACCTTACAAGTTACAACAGCTGCAAACTGTGTTGCGACAAGCAGCGTTACAGTAACAGTGCTGTTTGATTGTATCAGAGATTTCAGTGCATTCACGCCAAACGGTGACGGGTTCTATGATAAATGGGTACTTACAAACGGACTTAGCTGTACAAAGAACATTACGGTAAATGTGTACAACAGATACGGCAGCAAAGTGTATGAATCTAAAAATTATAACAACGACTGGGACGGAACTTACAAGGGTAAACCGGTACCGGACGGAACTTATTATTACAACATTTCATTCACTATGGCCGACGGCAGCCTGAGAGTTGCTAAAGGTCCTGTTGCAATCATCCGTTAAGATCAATTATTAAAATTTAAAAATCAGTCATGCTTATAAATAAAATCTTCATCAAAACAAGTGCTGTCGCGATACTTGCTTTATGCTTCAACCAATCGAAGGCACAACAGATCTATAAAGTAAGCCGCTACCTCGATCGCAGCTTTTTACACAACCCCGCAGCAGTGGGTGCAAATAACGCTACCAACATCGCAGCGGTATATCGCTCACAATGGTCGGGAATTACCGGTGGTCCGCAAACCACAATCCTCTTCGGTGACACTTATTTTTCAAAAAAGAACGTAGGTGCCGGTATAGTCCTGTATAATGATAAAACCGGCGCTATCACCCGCTCGGGCGGTGAACTTGATCTTTCGTACAGCATCAAATTAGATGGCGATGCTAAACGTTTAATGTTTGGTCTGGGCGGAGAAATGATCCAATACAAAATAGACAAGGATAAGATTTCCGGTGCGATCGCAGGTGATCCGTTGTTGTCTTCAGCTGATACAAAAACAAAAGCTGATGCTTCTTTCGGAATGTATTATCGCTCTGAGAAGTTCAACGTCGGTGTTTCTGCGAAACAACTGATCGGTGCTAAACTGGGTTACCTGAAAAATACAGCAACTGAAGGAAGACTGTACAGACAATACTACCTAACTTCTTCTTACTACTACAGAACGGATGAGCAGAACGTGCTTATTCCGCATGCGGAAGTGCAGTTGTCAGAAAATGCACCTGTTAATTTTCAGGCAGGATTAGTATTGGAACATAACGACATTTTCTCTATCGGATTCGGATACGACTACCAACAGAGCTATACGATCTTTGCGGGTGTAAAGATCCTTCACAAGCTCAGTATCAATTACGCTTATGATGCATCCAAAACCCCGTTAAGCGCCTACGATGATGGCGCAGGATCAAACGAGATCTCTTTGAGGTACAGTTTTAGGAAATAGATCCATTCAATAAGTTTATCAAATAAAAACGCGGCTTTAACGGGCGCGTTTTTTTGTATTTAACTTTTCTCAGCTTAATTTATTTTCATTTCGATAATATTCTGATTATCAAAAACTATAATTAAAATTCAGGTTAAGTCCGGTGTTTTCGGGAACAAACCTACAGACACCTCCTACACACACCAATCCGCCGCGTTGTCTTCCATAACTTAGCTGAACCCTACCCGATCCTTTCTTAAATGCGGCGCCGACATTGTAAAAATGCAGACGATCGCTGCGGACCTCATTTCCGTAATTGTAAAGGTCAGCGCTGAAGAAAGACCATTTTTCACCGACATTATATTCCAGTTGCGCCGCCGCCCAATTTCTGAATCCGCCTTTTGCCCACTGGTGCTGTAGCTCAAAGCGGATAGATCTGTATTTTCCTGTCTTGATGGTATTCTCAATAACTACGGTATTTGCATTTACCTCGCCTGTTGTTTCTTCCACAAAACGGGCGTTGTAATATTGATTTAAAACAGTGATAATGCCTGATACCTTTTCGCTCAATTTTTTCCTTATTTCAAGACCTGCTTCATGATAATATTTTTTTCCGAAAGCGAAATGATCAGCTTCATATTTTCTGGTGAATGCCTCATACCTTCCGCTCAGTCCGTGCCATTGTGCATAATTAAACGATACTTCGGTGCCGTATTTCCCGCCCGCTACTGATCCTTTTTTAAAGCGGTACACGATATCAGTTTGTCCGCCTATCTCTCCTGCTTTATTCCGGTCCGGCTCAAAGCTGATCCCCGGCTGCGCTGCATACACATAAATGTTTGTAAGACTGTAGTCATATTGTTTGGTAAGTGCAGGAACATAATTCAAAAAACCTTCATTGAAGGCATTACCGGCAAGTGATCTTTGTGAATACACAGCGAAATTTTCGAGTCTCCTGAACGTTGTATTAATACCGAAACCTTTTTTCGCATATCCGATATTTACAAGATATGCATCGCCGTCAAATGGTAATTCGGGCCTGATCTTTCCATATTCAACTAGTGCGTCGGCAGATTTAAAATCATATTCAGCATCGATACTGAAAGCGCCTTCTTGAAAGTTGCCTCTTAGCGAAGTGAGATAAGTCGATTGCGGGATTCCGGATCCCGAAGCGATCGGATCTTTGCGGTTAACATAACTTAAACCGATACCGTAATTTGATTTTTTTGATTTAAACATTTGCGAAAGAGATAGTTCAGCATTTATTCCCAATACTGTGCCGCTGCTGAGGTCAAACGCAAGTCCGTCCCGCTGTTTTCCATATAATGTAGTGAGTTGAATTGCTTTGATCGGTGCATATTCCACCTTTGCTCCTGCAATGGAATTAGCGATTCCAAGTTGCCGGTCTTCCCATGTACGAAATACCAATCCGCTGCCGAATTGCGTGTAAAAATGTCCGAGCGTTATATCCAATCGCAAACTGTAATTTTTATACTTCAGGTAAAAGGTTCCCAAATTTGTTCCCTTAAGTTTTGGCGAATAATTTAGTAGCGCCTTCGGCTCATACGATTCCACCTGCACGCCACCTGTAAATTTTCCTTTGTGATAATCAAGTCGGAAATAAGAGTTTGAACGAAACCGGTTTGCCGCATCAAATTCTCCGAGTTTTATTTTGTCATCATCGAGATAAAGTGCAGAATTGGATTCAATCCCGCCGCTTATTTGCGCTTCAGCCTTATCGGATGCTATAATCGCCGAGAGTACGAAAAATATTTTCAACAATCGCTTCATTTTTTATCCTTCAGGGTTTTAAAAAGTAATGCTTCATCACCATCCACAAAACCGGAATGCCGGTAAATGATCTTTCCGTTCTTAACGATCACCGTGTACGGAACATTGCTGATGTTGAGCGCACGTTTCAGCTCCTGATTCTTATCCGACAGCACCGTAAAATCCCATCCTTTACCGTTCACAAACGGTTGCACACGATTGGCAGTGCGACTGTCATCTACAGAAACTGCAACGAGTTCGAACGGAATTTCCTGTTTCCATTTTTGAAGATTGTCATTGACCGTTGTGAGTTCATTGATGCACGGAATACACCATGTAGCCCAAAAAGCAATCACGACCGGTATATCATCGCTTCGGTTAAACATCGATGGATTCGCAGTTCCGCCGGAAATATTTGAAAGCTGTACGGACGGAAATTGTGCGGCTGCGCCTAGCGTAATAATGATGCAGCCGATGATCAGTTTTATCTTCTTCATAAATACAGTTTTACCCTGATCTTATAATTCTTCAAAGTCTCTGAATGAGTTGATCTTTGCATCCTGCGCATTGGCGACTTTACCGCTTCCGTCGGTCACAAAAGCAACGAGTCTGAGATTTTGTACGTTTGAAATATTTCCCGGCAATTGAAATGAATATGGTTTTTCAACCATCGTACCTGAATTTGGAACAGGATCGCCGGCAAGATCAGATACAACAGATCTTAACACACCATTGTATTCAAACACAGGAATCGTTGCCTGTCCGCCGTAAAGATTGGAGGAATAATTTCTTTGGCTGTTATATAATTTATCTTCCACGAGATAGACAGTGAGCTTTGCATTGCCCGTTATTGCTTGTTTGTACGAGATCCTGATCACTGCGTTCAACACATTTCCTGCGGAAACCGAACTGATGGAAAGCCCCGCTCCTTTTATCGGCTGAAGTTGATCGGTTACCTGCGATACATTCTCATACTGAGGTCCGTTCCAGCTTATCGTACGATTTATATAACCTGTAGGAACGCCGCTCACGCCCAGGCTCGCAGCAAGATTGTTTCCCTGTGTTGTTATGAAGGGATCATTACCGGATAAATGAAATCCAACCACGATCGCCTTGCTCGTCTGTTGATGTAACAATTCCACACCATATAAGATCCGCGGACAATTGCCGCACCAGGTGCCGGAATATTCTTCTACCAATACTTTATCAACAAAACCCGTTACCGGAATTACATTGTTATACACGTGCACGGCGATGCTGTTTGACTTCAGATCTCCTTTTGTAGCGTATACCAAAAACGTTCCTTCAGTTGAAAAAAGATGCGTATTACCCGTGATCACCGTATCATCGATAAATATTTTGCTATCGCCGGTTGTTACACTTCCCGTGGAAGATCTCACTGAGAAAGTTGCGGAATTACCGGTGAGCAGGCTGTTCGCATCAGAAGAAAGAATGATCGTTTCCGGGATCGGCGTACTGAAATCAGATTCCGTTTTAGTGCAGGAAGCAAATAATAATACTGTTAAACAGATCATTAACGCCCGGTATGTTTTTTTCATGGCCTTTATTAAAAATGGTGAGGAGTTTTGACGTGATTTTACGGTTTCCAAAATGCAGTTTCCTGCAGCGGTTAGTTGGTGAAACTACAGAAACGAAAAAACAGGGATAAGAGATATCACGAAAGTATACTGTTTTTAAAGCGGGAAATTGTAAAAAAGGAAACCGTCCGGCTTCCTTTTTACAACAACAGAACAAAACAACTTAATTGGTCTCAGTTGCAGGAGTCATTTTTTTCCTGGTTTTTTTATGTTTCATTTTTTTTGAGGTCATTTTATCCGCTTCCATACTTTGACCTTCCGACATTTTCTTCTCTTCCATCATTTTTTTTTCTTCCATCATTTTCTTATCCTCCATCATTTTCTTGTCTTCCATTTTCTTCTTGCCTTCCATCATCTTTTTCTCGTTTGCTGCCGGAGATGTCTGAGCAAAGGATGCGGTGGTAAATGTCAATGCCATTGCGGCGATCAGGATCTTTTTCATTTGTAAAAATTTAGTTTTAAATGTTTACACAAAGGAAAAGCATAATGCATGCAGGAAGTATCACGAAAGCATAACGTTTCGCAACTCATTTGATACAGTGATAATGAAAATGCTTATCTAGCCTGCTTTTGAGGCTTTCCAGATAAACCAGATATTTGCGAAGAGATAGAAAGCGATCACAATTTGCGCGGCGATCATATCAAATCGCCTCGCTTTTCTAAGCTTATCCTGTTTTACAAAATGAAGCGAAACGGCAGTTGCCGTTATGATCAGAAAAATGGCAAATAAGGTAAGCCCGTGAAGGGTATCTACCAACGTAAATGAAGTGGATTCCGGTAATGACGAGTCGATGATATATTTGTTACCGATCACCGCAAAGAGAGAGCCGACACTTAACCCGAATCTTGAATCCATTCCGTCCGGATGAATGTAAAAACATACATACGCGATCAGGAAAGCGATATACATACCCAGGAACATTTTCCAAAAGAGTCCGGTGGCATCGCGATCAATATCAATCATCACTTTTAATGAACTATACACGGTTTGCGGCTTCGCTAATGATTCATCACCGAAACCCGTAGTATATAACCTTCTGCCGGAGCGCATTTCAAAGCTGTCGATGTCCCAACCGTTCAATGCGAAACGGTGATCATAATGTTCCCCGAGGGTATCCGGGATCATGATTAACGCGGTGGAATCAAATTGTGAATTTTCAAAAGACAAACGAAGCCGTTGCCTGTCGAAAGGAAAATTACCGATCTTCCAGGAATCTTTCATCAGTGCCTGGATCTTCATCAACATATATACTTTTTCTTTTGAGCTGTCGATGGTAGAAAATTCTTTGGTCACCGATTTCGCATTCGGGATCTCCAGGTTCTTTACAAAATCAAGCGCCCTGTTCTTATACTTCATCCACAACCAAAAACTCACTGTATATTCTTTCTGCTTAAAATCGATATCGTGAATACTGGTCACATACATACCCACAGACACCGTATCGGGATGCGGTACATTAGCTGCGGGTACAACATCTGTTTGCGCAAAAGAAACAATTGTAAACAACACAAAGAAAAGAGAGCAGAAAATTTGGCGCATGGTTGGTATTTGTTATGAAGGTAAAAAAATCGGGTTACAAAGATCTCCCGGTTTTAGTGTAAGCGCTTCCAGATCTTAACCTTGTTCCAAACTAAAGATCGTTCCCTCTCCCGCTGTTGAGCTTACAGTTACCAAAATGTTGATCGCTTTTGCAAGATCACGGATCAAATGCATTCCGAACCCGGTGCTTCCGTTAACGGCATCTTTGCTGTCGTTGAGCGCCGGGATCTTATCTGCCGAAATACCATCACCATTATCTGCAACCGTCATTATCGTTTTTCCGTTCTGCTGAAAAGCACGCCAGCGCACGGTTGCGTCTGCTTTACCTTTTACTGCATTTACCGCATTTGCAGTTAGATTTTGCATGATCGTTTGCAAATAATTTTCGTCTGTGTTCAACGAAAGCAGATCAACGTTATCAAATTCAAAATTGATATTTGCCGCATTTGCAAAAAATATTCGTTGATGATCGAATAATGCATCTACAGTAACCGTGCGAAACTGCGGTTTAAAATTTTGCATCTGGTCTTTGCTCCAAAGCAGCATGGCTTCCATGTTTCCGAGTAATGCCGACGCTGATGACGTGATCTGCTGCTCATGGTTTGCAGCAGATTCTAACGTGAGCATTTCCGGCGCTTCTTTTTTTATATCCAAAAAACCAATGAGGTTCGCTATCGGACTGCGAAGATCGTGACTGAGGATCGCGAAGAACTTTGCTTTTACTTTATTGGCTTCATCCAGTTTGGTGTTAAGGTGTTGCAGCTTTTCATTGTTGCGGCGGCGGTTGCGATTTTGAATGATAAGCAACAGCCCGATCGTCATTAATAAAACAATTCCGCCGATAAGTGCGAAGCGCTGTTTTCTTTGCGCCTCCAGCGACAGTTTATTTACTTCTATTTGTTTATCACGGATCGCAATTTCTCTATCGCCGGTGATATTGGCGATCTGATTTTTAATATCCTGCGAATACAAAGAATCATGCACTTCTTTTGATTGCTGCAAATATTCGAACGCTCTTTTATAATCGCCTTTTTGTTGAAACAAAGCGGAAAGCTCACCCGCATACAACCAAAGCCATTCTTTATTATCCGCTTCTTTACTGCGATCCACTGCCAGTTGAAGGTAGTGCTCCGCACGCTCCAGCAATGCCGCACGAGCGGCAGGAATAATGCCGCCGGGATTTATATGATAAATACTGTCTGCACGAACTAAGTCGAGATAATCCACCCCGAGATTTCCCGTGTTTTTTATAGCATCGGGATATAGCGGACTAATTGTATCCCAAATGACCTGCGCCTGCAGCTTAAATTCAATGGCCTGTCGCTTATTTTTTTGGAGGATGCCGATATTTCCCAACAATCCGGCGATGCGCTGTACACTTTCTAATTTTTGGTAGATAAGAAGGGCTGCCTCATAATATTTCATCGCATGCACAGTATCCCTTTGCTCATGAGCTATGGCTCCTAACTGAGCGAGTGAACCGGCGATATTGTCTTCCTTGTTTCCGGCTCTGGCTATAGATAAAGCTGTAGTTGCGGAAGCTCCTGCTTTTTTATAATCTTTTTGAAACAGGTAAATATTGCTTAGGTTGTTATAGATCAAAGAGATATAATTTGTATCCCTCACTTCCGTTGCCAGCGGTAATGCCTGCATCAGATATCCGGTAGATTTTACCGCATCGCCTCTTGTGGCTTCCATCAATCCCATATTGATGAAATCCGCAGCCAGTCCATGTTTATCACCTGCTTCAAGATCAAGATCATAAGATTTTTTATAATAAACGATCGCCGAA
The DNA here is from genome assembly GCA_965247855.1 of Ferruginibacter sp. GTDB lineage: Bacteria > Bacteroidota > Bacteroidia > Chitinophagales > Chitinophagaceae > Ferruginibacter. The sequence continues at coordinate 292,774 of CBDFHZ010000003.1, read as the reverse complement.
TCGTACACGCCTTTGTTCATAAATATGGTGCCGATGAGGTAATAATTTGTTCCGATGCCGGTTTTCCACCCAAGCTTTTGCGTAAGCGCAAGTCCTGTTCTTGCATAAGTCATCCCTTTATCCGGGTCATTAGCACTGTATATCTGACCAAGGCGATAGATCAACATAGCCTTGTTCGTATCTTCTTTTGCTACATTTATCAATTGCTGAATAGAATCGATAAATGCAGTTCCGGTCTTTTGCGCCTGAGCGGAATTAATGAACAGAAAAAAAACGATCAGAAAACGAAACTTCATAATTACTTTATTAAAAATGCGATTGAGTCTTTATAACTTCTTCCCACGGGTAAAATAATATCATTCAGATGAATCTCTTGGGAAGACACCTTGGCGATAAAATGTTTTTGTACTGCATAGCTGCGATGAATCCGAATAAATGTTTTAAATGCTGCTTCCTGCAATAAGTGCCCGATAGACGAGAGCACTGCGTATTTTTTCTGAGGCGTTACGATCCTTGTGTAATCTTTTAATGCTTCCAGATAAATGATCTCGTGCAACGGAACTTTAATTTGTGTGTGACCATCTTTAATGAAGACAGTATCAGCACCGAGGCTGTATTCAAACAGCGCAGCTTTGTGCTTAAGGTCGAGGTATTTGTATAAACGTTCCATGGCAATTGCGAAGCGCTCTTTTTGCAGCGGCTTCACCAAAAAATCCAGCGCTTCCAGCTCAAAACTTTCAAATGCATAATCCGGATAAGCGGTAATAAAAATGCAGGCCTGATCGTTGCCTGTAATTTTTCTTAATTCATGACCGCTGAGACCGGGCATATCGATGTCAAAGAAAAAAACATCAACCGTGTTCTCCGCTAAAAATGAGATCGCTTCTTCGGCAGAACTGCAGGAGGCCGCCACCTCGATGAAAGCATATTTTTTTAAATATATCCGGGTATTGAGACGGTCAATCTCATTATCGTCAACTAGTAAAGCTTTGTATATCCGCGAAATATCCTGCATTATTTGTCTGCCTTTTTGAGATTCAATCAAATTTACTTTAAATCTTATAAAAACGCTTATATGTCTGTTAACCAATCATTACTAACCTCAGATAGGAATTTGCTGTAACTTTTTCCGTCGACGATATTTTACACTCATCTATTATAAATCCGGCTGGTCGTTCCGAATAAACGCGGCGGATTACACCGCAATATTTTTATGCTGTGAAACCGGTTTTAATTAGTCTTAAAACGTTTTTTTCTTTCCTTTTTATCAGCTATCATTCCGGCTTTCGGCGGCTAATCCCCGCATTAAAGAGTAGGGGCAGAAGTAGGTATTCATAAATGCGGCGGGTTCGGCACAACGAATGCCGCACCTGCCGGTTGCAAATAGCACAAAGGACACAAAGTGAAGAAAGTTTTGTGCAACAGCTGATTAATGATTTAGGATAAAGATCGTCCTCATTCAAATTTTCTCAGGATCAACAGGCACACTTCTAATAACACAAAGAGCACAAAGTAAAATTCCTTGTGCCCTTTTTTCGCTCTGTGTTTAAACAAATCCTTACATAAAAAATTGTTCGGAAACGACTTTTCCGTCTTTCACCTGATACACACAGATCTCTTCCATCGTCATCCGCTCCTGCCCTTTCATTTTAATGTCCATGCTGAGTGTGAATGCAAAAGAATTCTTACTCACTATCGGATTCGAAACTTTATTACCGTAAGATTCTTCCACACTGTCATTGAATTTTTTGATCTTCGCCAGCACGGCATCTTTGCCTTTTGTTTCTTTGGCATACGCTTCAGATGCTTGGGGCTCGATGCTTACTACTTTATCGCCGTATAGCTCTTCCTGTGCTTTTACGAATTCGTTTTGTTCGCAGAGTGCTGCGAGGCGGTCGGCTATTTGTTGTGTTGTCATGATTGTTTTTTCAGCAAAATGTTACAAAGTGGATGCCGTTTTTTAAACAGGGAGGACAGCAGGAGTAACACAAAAAGAAGATTTTTTTTGCTGCAGAATCGGAGATTACCTTTAATTCAGGTAAATGCATGTTGAAAATGAAGCCTTTTATTATTAAACCTGACCAAAAAAGCGCAAAGAAAATCTTTGCGCCCTTCCGGTATTCCTCGTGTCTTTTGTGTCTGAATTATTTCTTTTGTTTAAACCGATTACCCATCACTTTTCGCAGCGCCCACGATCCTGCCTGCAACGCCTTCCTGCACATAAGCGATCACAATAAAATTATTTGCCGTAGGTATCGGTGATGACGCCAATTCAACCGTTCCCGACGCCATGGCCTTTTGGGTAATGAACTGTCGTGTTACGTTATCATTTTTTAAAGTACTTCCGCCGTTCTCCCCGCGTTTTACAACAGTAGTTTCTTCAAGCGACACTAATGCGAAATTAATGTTATGCCCCGCGTAGTTTCCATCCAATGCATATTCAACGCCCGAAGGTTTGCCGTCTTTATATAACACTTTTAATTTTGTAAAACTCACTTCAGCTTTTGTATTCAGCGCTTTTGAAAGTGCGGATGATAAAGAATTTTGATCCGAGCCCGTAAATTCTCTCGTGCCGTTCACTACCATTTGCGGTGTATATGCGCCACTCAAATTAAGGGATGAAACATAGGCCGACTGGCGTTGCGTATAAGCCGCCGTGCTGAACGGATCAGGCCAGCCCAATCTGTTCCAATAATCTACGTGTAAGGAAACGGCGAATATTTTCTTTCCGCTTGCATGTGCTGACTCAATTGTTTTTGCGAGCAGACGATCAGCAGGCGGACAACTCGAACAACCCTGCGACGTAAATAGTTCGATCACTGCGATCGGTTCAAAGGAGCCGGCAGATAGTGGTTCTACCTTATCAACGACATTTACTTTTTCCACGGTGCCCTCTTTATTTGATTTCAGGGTAAACATTGCACCTACAGCCACCACTGCAATTCCGATTAATCCGTATTTCATAATAGTCATTTTTATTATTTAAAATTTTACTGCACTTTACAGCATTTCCCGTTACGGTTCAAGGTAAAGTCAATTGTGGCAATTCTTTAAAATATAACCTGTCTTTACTGTTCGCTTTTTATCACGACTTTCTATATATAAACGAAAAACCTTTCCAAAAAGGCAGCCGGTATAATAACAATATACTCTCGTTATACTTTCGTGATAATTGGGATGCGCGCCGGTACTAATTTTGCCAAATCTGTGATTTACAGGTATCATAACCAAAAATTTAAAACAAAAATTATGAAAAAAACAATTCTTGCAATTGCAACAGTAGCATGCTTTGCTGCTTGTAACGACGAAAAAAAGACGGAAACTACAGACACAATGTCTACAGAAAAAAAGATGGAAGACACGTCAGCAAAAATGATGGATCAGCCCGCTATGGATTCGAAGATGAGTGATTCTAAAATGAGCGACTCTAAAATGAGTGGCGACGCCGGTATGATGAAAGACGGTATGGTGATGATGAAAGATGGTAAAATGATGATGATGAAAGACGGTAAAATGATGATGATGGATCAGGATATGACTATGAGCAACGGCACAAAAATGATGAAAGACGGTAACATGATGATGAAAGACGGTAAGAAAATGATGATGACTGAAGGTGAAATGATGGACAAAGACGGTATGATGATGGATAAGGACGGAAAGATGATGAAATCTCCGATGTAATCTTTTATAAAGGCTGACCATCGGGCTGATCCTGATGGTCAGCCCCATTTTAGGTAAAACAATAACAAACCCGCAACGTATCTTTTATTCATATACCTTGAGAAGACATAACGACAAAGATGAATAAAATTCTTTTAATCGAAGACGATCCTGAGATCATAAAATTGCTCACACTTCATTTTGACCCCGCTATTTATTCGTTAACCACCTGTTCCAAAGCTGCAGACGCTATAAAGAAAACTGCAGAAGATAATTTTAACCTGATCATTTTAGATATTGAACTTCCCGACGGCAGCGGTCTTGAAATTTGTAAGACCATCCGTAAAGAAGACGTGTCCACTCCGATCATGATGCTTACCTGTCACTCAGAAGAAGCCGATAAAGTATTAGCACTTGAACTTGGTGCGGATGATTACATGACCAAACCTTTCGGCATGCTGGAACTGATGGCAAGAGTAAAAGCCATTATGCGCCGGTCGCAAACGCAGACTGCAGATACGCAGGCAAAAAAAGAGATCACCTATGATGATCTCGTCATCAACCCCGAAAAAAGAAAAGTATTGCTCAACGGCGAACGCATTGAGCTCACTGTAAAAGAATTTGATATCCTTTGGCTGCTGGCCAACAGCCCGGGTAAAACCTTCAGCAGAAAAGAATTATTGCAGGATATCTGGGGCTTTAGCTTTGAAGGATATGAACACACCATCACTTCCCACATCAATCGCCTGAGATTGAAGCTGGAGAAAGATCTCAATAATCCAAAATATATTTTAACGGCCTGGGGATCAGGCTATCGTTTTGCAGAATGAGTGAGCGTAAAGGAAATATCATCAGACGTTTTGCCGGCTTAATTTTCGGCCTTATCACCGTGCTCGGATTTTTCTTTATACTCATCACTTACCTCGTGATCACACATTATCACGAAGCAAGTACGCAACTGCTCAATAAAGATGTAGCGGCACATATTGCAAAATTTGCGTCTCCGTTTGAAGGCGGTGGTATCGATAAAACAAAGGCGGATTCCGTTTTTTATAACGCGATGGTGTTGAGTCCGGCGGCGGAAGTTTACTTTTTGGATCCTTCCGGAAAGATCATCGCATTTCATCCGGATGATAATCCGATCTTAGAACGTAACATTCCCTTAGACCCGATAAAAAAATACATCTTATCTAAAGGAGAAAATTATATAAAAGGAATTGATCCGCGTGATCCTTCACATGAAAAGATCTTTTCGGCATCTGCAGTACTAAAGGGCGATGCAAACGACGGCTACATTTATGTGATCCTCAACAGCAAGAAGGCAGAGAGCGTTTTAGAATTGATCTTCGGTAATCATATTCTTAACCTTGCTATATTTTCATTTTTGGTAGTGATTGTGTTATCACTTGTTTTCAGTCTGCTGTACCTGAGAAGGATCACAAAAAATTACCGCAGATTTATTGAAGTACTTGAGCGCTTTGAAAGCGGTGATTACGCTGCACGATTTAAAGCTGCACATGATAACGAACTGCAACCCATAACCACCGCATTTAACCGAATGGCGGAACAATTGTCTGCATCCATCGCCAAGCTTACATTATCAGAGCAGGATAGGAAGAATTTCATCGCAACGATATCGCACGATCTGCGTACACCACTGGCTATCGCAAGAGGTTACACGGAAACGCTGATGCTAAAAAAAGATTCAACGGAAATTAAACCGGCGGACCGGGCATATTATTCTCAACTGATCTTCAACAAAATATTGCAGCTGGAAAATATGGTGAAGCAACTGTTTGAATTGTCGAAAATGGATGCTGTTGAATTTACGCCGGCAAAAGAACCTTTTGTGATCTCTGAAATTTTGCAGGAAGCAGTGAATACATTTCAATTGCCGGCAAAAGAAAACAATATTGTATTGGAGTGTACGGAATGTCTTTATCATGTATGGATAAATGCCGACATCGCGATGATGGAAAGAGTTTTTCAAAACCTGATTGAGAATGCGCTGAAGAATACTCCCGAACACGGGAAGATTATTACATGGCTGGAAGCGGAAGGAAAAGAATTGGTTTTTCAGATCACGAACACCGGTGATCCGCTCGCTCCCGAACTGGTGGACTGGATCAACAATTCCCGTAGCGGCGAAACATTATTAAGCAGCCGCCCGCCCGGCGCAGGCCTTGGTTTTATTATCGTTCAAAAAATATTGCACCTGCATGGCAGTACGTTAAAAGCTGCCACTGATAAGGGTCTGAATAAGTTCAGTTTTCGTTTGCCCGTATATATGCAAACCGCAGAATAGTGTATTTGTTAAGTTGGAGTTTTATTAAGAGTGAACAGGGATATTTTTATCCCTGTTTTTTATTTGCTTCCGCAGGTTTGTAAAAAACCTTACGTCTCAATTTCAGACGTTATGGTTTAGCAACAGGCGGTTTCAATTTCAAAGGAAACGTGTGACGGAAGCTGCACGTGGTTTTTTTAAGTTTACATACAGGAGAACAGATCTTTTTGCGATCTTTAATAAAATCTTAAACCCGGGATCAGGAAAGACAAAGCGCCTTGATATCTGATGACAATTACTATCTTAGGTTCATAAAATATTAAGCACCGAAAATGATCAGCATGAGTTAGTACTTTTTCACACAAAACATAAGTGATTTATATGGGAACATGGGGAACCGGCTATTTCCGGAACGACGTTGCGCTTGATATCATTGACGAAATTGAGGAATCAAGTGATCCGAAGAAGATCATTTCAACGATCATTAATGCAGCAGCCAAGAGTGCTTCGCTTGAAAGCAATGATGCGAATGCCGTAATTATTTGCAGCATTTATATCGACAACCATTTGAACGGAACAAAATATTCTTCGGATAATTATTTTGCGGAAGTAGATAATTTCGGGAGCAGATATCCAGCTGTTGACCTGTCCGGTCTCAGAGAAAATGCGGTCATCGCTTTGCAAAAAGTTGCAGATGAAAGATCACCGATTAGTGAAATGTGGGAAGCTGCCGGACAAGACGAATATCGGGAATGGAAAAAAGGAATTGATGTTTTGAAAGAACGTTTGTCCACCTGAAGAAAATAAACAGCAAAACCACAGATACTGTTTCGATGTATAACGATCATCAAAAAGTTGTAGGGTCGCACATTAAATCTAAACCCGCTTCCATGAAAATTTCTTTTTTATTTACCTTTTTATGTTTTTTTATTTTCTTAAACAGTTCGTCCGCGCAGGATAAGATCAGCTATGAAGAGATCACTACCCGTACAATGGCGAAGCCTTGTAAAAAAATGCTGATCATCGGCTTCGGCTCAACGGTCACAAGAATATTCCTGGATAAATTAACCGGCGATCTTATTGCCAGGATGGAAAAACAGGAAATAAAAGCGGCATATGAATATCAAGGCTCAGAACCATCTGCAGATTTTAAAGTACCCGACGCTGCTAAGTTTGCAGCTTACGATGCTGTATTGGTTTTTTCATCGCAGGATTCATCCCATATCCAAAGCGGATTAAAAAGAAAAAGTTATCCCACCTTAACTCCGCAGACAGGCAATATAAATTTTTCCGTTGCCCGCACACAGTTTGCTTATTTCCAGGCTTTCAACGTGGCACTGTTTTACTCATCCGACGCAACAGAACTTATTTGGGATGCGAACTTCGCGGTAAGATGTGACCTTACAAAATCAAAGGCATACGCTAAGGTTTCAAAGCAGATATTTGAAAGCCTGCAAAAGAACAAATACTTTTAAAAGCAATTACCTGTTTTTAACATGTTATGAAATCTAAACACCGTTAGAGAACAGGGTTCATTGCAAAGTTATTGTTGGCACGGATGTCGGAAAATCAGGCACAATGCAGGATCTTAGTCTGAATACAACGGGACATATTGCCATCACCGTTTTGCAAAAAGACGGTGCAAGATTTAAAACATCCGGAAAAAATGTGGAAGTGCTGAAGGTATAATAACTCATCTTCTTTTTACCTTTTCAGGTCAGCCAATGTTGTTGAGTTATTGCAGCGCCCGTTGTGAGAAAGAAATTTACTCTACCCTTTTACAGGTTTTACTCTCTCTTTTAATTTTGTATACGAATCATCATAATCTTTTCGCATAGTTCCCATCATCCTGTCCCAAAAAGTAAAATACAAACCATAATTACCTTTGAAATATTGGTGATGTTGATTGTGGCTCACGGAAGTATTCATCCATTTACCAAACCAATGTTTGTTGAAGCCCTTCGGATATAATTCAAACCCGAGATGACCATAAACATTATACAACATACTGAATCCGAAAAAGAATTGCAGGTGTGCAGGATTGATCGGAATTGTAAATAAAAAGATCACGAAGATGAGTGACTCCACAACTGCTTCAAGCGGATGGAACGCATAAGCCGCCAGCGGCGAAGGATTCACGGAGCGATGATGTACCAGGTGAACCCATTTAAAGAGCCGCGGTGAATGCATGGCACGATGCGCCCAATAAAAATAAGTATCGTGCATGATCAGCATCAACGGAAATGCAAGGATAAAATAAACCCATCCATGCTGAGAGATCTGCAAATAAAATTTTGTATGGATCCTGATCGACGGCGTGAATAAAATGATCAGCGGCGGCACAGCGAATATGATGATAGACATCGCGGAAAACAACATCTCTCTCGCATAGTCTTCATTTTTCGGAAATTTAAACTGGATCTTTTTGAATGATATTTTTTTGCGCAGCAAAATATAGAACACGGCAAATACGGGCACCGCAATGAAGAAATACTTTCCTGCGGTGTTTAATAATAAACGAGCAAATTGACCGGCGTCCATTTTAATACTTTATCACTGCGAATGTATGGTTCAAAATGCGGATATACAGTAAAGCAGGTGTTAATTTCTTCATTGCGACCAATCAGGAAAATAAGTTACATTCGAAAAGCAAAAACAGCAGGATAATGGAACAACAACTCGAACAGATCCGCAATCAACAAAAGGAATCCTGGAATAAATTTTCCGCGGGGTGGAAGAAATGGGATAACATGGTAATGGATTTTTTGAAACCCGTGGGTGCAGAGATCATCAGACTGATAGATCCGAAAAAAGATGATATGATCCTTGACATTGCATCAGGCACAGGTGAACCGGGTTTAACGATCGCAACCATCGTAACAAATGGCAAAGTAGTGCTCACCGATCTTTCGGAAGACATGCTTGCAATCGCAAAAGAAAATGCAGCACAAAGAGGGATCACAAATATTGAAGCAGTTGCGTGCGACGTATGTGAACTGCCGTTTGCAGATAACAGTTTTGATGCGATCAGTTGCCGTTTTGGCTTTATGTTCTTTCCGGATATGCAGTTAGCGGCTAAAGAAATGTCTCGCGTTTTAAAACCCGGGGGCAGGATCGCTACTTCTGTATGGAATGTTCCTGAGAAGAATTTTTGGGTGACCGCGATGATGGGATCGATCAACCGACACATGCAATTACCGCCGCCGCCCGCAGGTGCACCCGGTATGTTTCGGTGCGCTAAAGACGGAATGATAGTCACGCTCTTTACGGAAGCAGGATTAAAAAATATCACGCAACGGGAAGTGCCGGGAAAATTACATTGCAAAACCATCGATGATTTTTGGGAAATGCACACCGAAGTAGGTGCTCCAATCGTAGCTGCATTAAGTAAAGCAGATGATGACACAAAGGCAAAAATAAAAGAAGAAGTTTTCGCGACTGTAAAGGAAAGGTATCCCGAAAATGATATTTTTGTTGATTCAAGTGCATTGGTGATATTCGGAGAGAAATAACTCCCGTACAAAAACTTCAACAAAAACAAGTTAACCCGAAAAAAATATCTCATTCATCAAAGATGATCAGCATTAAAGTCCGCATCACGGAAATTGCTGCTGAAAGAATTTTACCGGGCATCACATTTGAAATCGGCAGGTTGATAAACCGGCCAACCACCTTTCATATTTTTGAAATTTTCCGTTTAAGCAGCTTTAATAAGCCATTTGCGGCACTTATGATCAATAACAGGATGATAAAAATATGATTGTTATTTAAATGTTTTTATGTGCACCCGGATACCTGTATGAAAAAAAGAATGTCATAATTTAGCAATTGCAAATTAAAGAGCGATTTCCGCTATTAAATTAATGCGGACTGCTTTCGGATCATTCCAAATTCAGGAACTGAAATCCTTTAAAAATTTTACAAATGATATATGAAACGGGTGCTTTCAGCATATCAATCAAATATTACAGTCTTAAAACGCCGGCACCGAAATAATAAACTTGCTCCCGTCCCCTTCTTTACTTTCAATCGATAAGGTCGCGTTGATCTTTTGCAACAATTCCTGTACGAGAAAAAGTCCGAGGCCGCTACCCTTCTCGCCGTGCGTCCCTGCCGTGCTGGTATTTTGTTTGGAGAGAACAGCGTTGATCTGTTCTTTGGTGAGACCGATACCTTCATCCTGCACACTCAATAAAACATTTCCGTTTGCAGGAACGGCGCTGAGATTGATACTGCTTTTTGCCGGACTGTATTTGATCGCATTCGTAAGCAGGTTTCGCAAAGCGATGTTGAGAATATCGTAATCGCCCGGAAGTACTTCTGCCTGCAGATCCTGAGTGATGCTGATTTCTTTTTGCATCGCCTGGGCTTTTACATTGTTCTCCGCATCGGCAATCAAATCGCCGACATTCACAGGAATAATATTCGTTTTTGTATTTTTTATCTGCACATTCGCCCACGCCAATAAGTTATCGAGCATATCTCCGGTTTGCGAAACGGCATTCATCGTTTGCAACTTGAATTGTTGCTTTTTCTCCGGTGCCACCGCATCATTGTCTGCCAGCATAAGGTATGAACGCAGCGTTACCAACGGGTTTCGCAGATCATGACTGATGATGCTGAACAAACGATCTTTCACATGATTCAATGTTTGCAGTTCGTCTTTCTGTTCATTGATCTGCACATTTTTTTCCTGCAACAATTTATTTTTCTTCTGAATTCTGGTGTAGAAAAGTATGAGCCCGACAAATAAAGCAAGAATAGAGAATGCGATGATGATCAAAACTTTTTGCCTGTTCTTTTGCTTGGCAACTTCCGCATCTTTTTTTATGAGCTCCGTATTTTTCTTTTCTACGATATAATTCGCTTCCAGCTCGGTAAGTTTATTTTTACTGTCTGCGGAAAAAAGACTGTCTTTAAACCCGTGGTATTTTTTGAGGTAATCCGCTTCCAGTTGATAATTTTTCATATCACCGTACATATCGGCCATGTTCCGGTAATTCTCCATTACAACAGCTGAATTACCGATCGAATCGCCTATAGCAATACTTTTATTGAATGAAGTGATGGCATCAGGATATTTTTTTGCCTGCGCATAAGTAGCACCGATATTATTATACAATGCAGCCATTTGATCAGGCGGCATTTTCATTTTTTCAAAATATACCCGCACACTGTCGAAATATTTTATCGCAAGATCAGTTTTAAACTGATGCTTATAACTCAATGCAAGATTTGATAAAGTACTGTAGTAACTGTCTTCAAGCCCTTCCTTTTTATCTATCACCAATGACTTTTGATAATATTCCAGTGCTTTATCGTATGAGCCCAACTGATCATATACATTTCCTCTGGTGTCATACATATAAGAAAGCTGTTGCGGATTATCCATCGTTTTGATTAATGCTTCAGCTTTATCATAATAAATATCTGTTTTTATCCGATCGTTACCCTGAAAGTAGACGTTGCCTATAGACATGTATGCATTGGAAAGACGACGCTTATCCCCCAGCTTTTCATACAGCAAAGTGGATTGCTGATAATTATACAAAGACTTATCCTGCTCTGCTTTAATCAGATAAAAGAAACCGATGCTGTAATAATTATTGGCGGCACGCAGTAGAAAATTTTCGCGGAGGGCGATGTCTTTTGCTTTCTCATAAAATTCTATTGCTTTATCTGCATTGTTATCCGAATAATGATCGCCCAGACGTTCGTAGGTTTTCATTCTGTTCGAATCGGCCTGTGGTAAATCTACATTGTGCAGCAGACTATCCACTACATTATCTACGGCTTTTGGCGCTTGCGCAAAACAGGCAGCGAAAGAGAATAAAAGTATAAAGGGAAGTAAAACGTTACGCATGTTAGTTTGGATTTTAGAATAAAACTATACACAAAGAACACTAAGGAGAACACAATGAACACAAAGGATACATGACACTTTGTGATCTTTGTGAAACCTTTGTTCACTTTGTGTTTACTATCTTAAAGAAACCGCTTCACCGCAGTATTACCGATCACTGCATTGATCAGGTTATCAGCATAGGTTTTGCCTACGGCCAGTTGCAATTTATTCAATGAAACCGTTGTATGATCCAATGAAGTGATCTTATGTTTATTGGCCATGTGCGAACGTGAAATCCGCACAAAATGCGTGGCCGGTAATTGTTGCTCCAGGTTCTTCATGCTCACGAGTGCGATCTTCTTTACACCGCTGTCTAAAAATATATTTACAAAATCGCCCATCGATTCAATATACATCACCGAGGCAAAATCAATCCTGGTAAAAGCATTTTTATCTTTTATAAAAAATGAGTCGTCTGTATTTGTTTTAAAACCTTCCTGCTCCGAAATATTCTTTTTAAGCTCCGTAAGCATTTTCGCTTTTTCCAATGCACGGATCAGTCTTTCCGGCGCTACGGGCTTTACGAGATAATCGATAGCATCCACATCGTATGCGTCGGCGGCATAATGTTTATGTGAGCTTACAAAAATGATCAGGGGAAGTATTTTAAGGCTTTTTGCCAGTTGGATCCCGGTAAGCGCGGGCATTTCCACATCAAGGATCAGGAGATCCGGCGTTTTATCAGCCATTACCTGAATTACTTCAACGGCGCTTTCACACTCCGCCAGGCGGGATAACCCCGGGATCAACGCAAGTTGTTGATTCGTAAGCTCTCTGTACACAGCATCGTCATCGGCAATTATATAGGTAAGTATATTATTCATAATTACTTAGGGTAAAGCTACTTCATTTTTATATACGTATAACTGCTTCGGGTTATTTAGATCTATCAGAGAACCACGTTCATCTACTTTTTAAGCACGTTCATCGATTAGACTGTTGCTACCCGGCCGGTACACATTATGTTCGCATCGGTTTTTCATAGGATATTGGATTTTAAAGCGGGACTGTATTTCCATACTGGTCCCCTTTTTTGTTTAAAGGCAGTGTGAACTTTGTATTACAACTTTTACACATAGCGGAATAAGCCTTTTTCTATTATTAATTTTGGAGTCCAAACTAACCCGCTCCCCCTTGTCTGCTACTGCTGCGAAGCAACTGCTATAACATATTCTTTATACCTGATTAAAACTTTCAGCGATGGTTAAACATCTACCTGGTGCATTAAAAATTTCAGCAATAACAATTCTTGCCTTGAGTGGCATCAGCAATGCCCGTGCACAACAAACAAGACCCGCAGGAAACAGTTCAGTAACTTCAGATCCTCCCGCTTCGGTATCACAATTTCAAAGACAGGTATCGGCAACTCTTTCTTCAGAGCCTGCTTCTTTGCCGGTTGTAATGAGGCCTGCCGCACCTTCAGCTGTAGGCCCGGCGGGAGTTTCGGCCGGCGTTGTGCTTTGGCTGGACGGGAGTAATGTGAACAATACATCGCCTTCAACTAACCCCGCGAATAATACGCTCATCACCACATGGAAAGATGTGTCGGGGAATGGTAACGACGCAACAGTGCTTGGCGGACAAAATGCCGGTAAAATGAATACCGCCGGAATCAACAGCAGTGCTGCTGTAACTTTTACCCGCATCAGCGGGAATTCCGGATCAGTGTATAATGTTCCGGGCGTAGACATCAGATCCGCGAATCTGAAGAAGATGACCATTTTCACGATGTATCGTCCCGGCACCCGCGACAGAATCGGTCAGGCGCTTTGGGGTGACGACAACGGCGGTTACGATCGATTTTTATACTCTTCTTATGCTATCGGTGCGGGTGGTCTTTCCGAGGGAAATACACTTAGCCAACCAATAATCTATCTGACCAATACCCATATTCCGGGATTGTCAAAATTAGTTACGGCGGTTTACGACAGCGGTGTGGTGAACGGATCGTCAGTATATATTAACGGCGACAGAAAAAATATATTCACAGACAGTACCGGTGCTACTGCGGCGCAATCCACTTTCAGATTGGGCTGGGACGGTAATGACGGAAATTTCAACGGTGATATTGCTGAAGTAATTATCTATAACAGGGTGCTTACAGATTGTGAAATGAAATCCGTGAATCGTTACCTGGCAAAGAAATACGGGCTGTCGTTTACAACAGCAAACATTATCGGTGCGGATACGATCAATACAGTTTTGTGTACCGGAACGCCGATCACTTTAGCAGCAAGCGCGGGAACTTCTTATCAATGGCTTAATAATAATGCCCCGATAGGCGCTGCAACCAATTCAACTTACACAACAGCGGCAGCCGGAAATTATTCCGTGGTTGTAACTACAAACGGTTGCCCTGATACCTCTGCCGTTACACCTGTAAGTTTGGTCACCATTGCAACTTCGGCGCAAATTTTATATTCACCCGATACGCTGGCGCTTTGCGGCGATAGCGTGCAGTTGAATGTTATCCCTAATCATGTGAACGGAAAAGATATTCTGAGTGCGACGTTACCTTCGAATAATTCCCGTGAGGGTCAGATGTTTGACCTTTACGCAGATAATCCCGTGACCATCCAGGGATTTGATATCAATATAGACGCCAATCCTTCGGTATATAGTGTGTATACGAGGGCCGGATCATTTACCGGCTTTGAATTATCGGAAGCCGGCTGGACCCTGCTTACTTCATTTACAATAACCGGAAACGGTGTAGGAACACCCACTCGGATACCTGTAAAACTGAATCAGCCCATTGCAGCCGGGCAGATACAATCATTTTATATTACCAATGAATTATATAACAGTGTCGTGGGCTATCGAAACGGTACGGCTCAGGGAGCCGTTTGGGTTCAGGACAACAACCTGCGATTATTGCAGGGCGTTGGTATCAATAATATTTTTACGGGCGGCGGTAATATTTTCAGTCCGCGTTGTCTTGTAGGTAATATACATTATCAGGGTTGGCCGCTTCCTACATGGAACACGGGCGATTGGAATGATACGATAAAAGTGTATCCGCCGGTTACCACCGATTACATGGTACAGCTTGGCTGGACACAATCCGGATGTTTTGCAAGAGATACGCAGCGGGTGGTTCGTGTGCGTGATACGATCTATGTGGACGGAACAATGCCGGTTACAGGTAATGGTGCGTCATGGGCAAGTCCATACAAGACACTAACCGAAGCACTTTATTATGCCAATAAAAAATATTGTCCTACGCAGATCTGGGTGAAGAAAGGAACATATTTACCGATGAAAGATCTCACCACAGTTGCAACTTCAAGAGATTCTGCATTCAGGATCTTGCGCAACGGCATAAAACTTTACGGTGGTTTTGCAGGTACGGAAACATCATTGATACAGAGAAATATTGCGGCGAATCCGACAATTCTTTCGGGTGATATCGGTGTGCTGAATGACAGTTTAGATAACGTATCTCATGTGTTAACGATAGTGTCGCAGCCGACGGATAATATAACTACAGCTACTGTAGTAAGTGGTTTTACCATCACAAAAGCGAATGCGAACATTGTATCAACAACTACCGTAAACGGAATTTTCTCACAAAGAGGAGACGGCGGCGGTATCGCATTAATCGGGTCAGGTACAGGTAATAATTGCAGTCCGAAAATAGACAGTTGTACGATTGTAAATAATTACGCCAATGTAGGCGGAGCTTTATATTGCGGCGCATACAATGCGGGCAGTTGCAGCCCTGTCATCAATGATTGTGTCATAAAAAACAATAACGCGATAAACGTCGGCGGTATCCATGCCTATGGTTCCGGCGGTGTTACTTCACCAATTCTTACCCGTTGTATTTTCAGCAATAATACAACGCTGAATTTCGGCGGTGCCATTGGTCTTTTCAACGCAAATGCTGCGGGAACTGTTACACCGCAGGCCATCAATTGTATCTTCTCCGGAAACACAGCGGCTACAACCGGCGGAGTACTAAATATTTTTAACGGGCCCGGCACTTACACTTTGACCAATTGCGTGTTCACCAACAACAGTACTACAGGAGCCACAAGCGGCGGCGGTGTAATTCATGTTCCGGCCAATGGCACAGCGGTATTCAATGATTGCACGATCAATAATAACACTACGGGCAGTACTGCAAACCCGAACAGCAATGCGGTTTTAAACGATGCAGGTGGAACAATAACTCTTAATAACAGTATCATTTGGGGCACAGCTGCTGCGCAAATTGTAAATAACGGCACAGCTAATTATAATTACAGCGACATCAAAGGCATTGCGCCTGCGGGAACTAACCTGAGCATCAACCCTGAATTTATTAATCCCGCAAATCCGATCGGTCCGGATAATATTTGGGCAACAGCGGATGACGGATTGAATTTGGTTGTGTGCGCACCGGTTACCAATAAAGGATCAAATGCATTGATCCCGGCAGGTATCACAACAGACGTGAAGAATACTGCAAGGATCCAGCAAACCACAGTTGATATGGGGGCTTATGAATCAAGCCTTACCACACTCATCGCTTATGTGGATGGCACTGTTGCAGTAAACGGAAACGGTACATCATGGGCCTCTCCTTTCAAAACTTTAACACAGGCGCTTAATGTGGCCAACTTCACCAATTGTGTGAGCGAGATCTGGGTAAAAAAAGGAACCTATTATCCGATGGCAGATCTTACAACAATTGCAACAAGCCGTGATTCTTCGTTCCGCATTTTACGCAACGGCATAAAAGTCTACGGCGGTTTTGCAGGAACTGAAACATTATTAACGCAAAGAAATGTTGTTGCAAACCCAACCATACTTAGCGGAGATATCGGCGTGATCGGATCTGCGACTGATAATATCTATCACGTTTTCACGATCGTAAGCAACAGCACAAACAATATTAATAATACGACAACTGTTGATGGCTTTACGATAAGAGATGCTGCAAACAACGGCGCAGGCTCAATTACAGTGAACGGTACATTGATCAACCAATCAGATGGCGGCGGTATGTTGCTCGCAGGAAACGGCGCCGGTAATAATTGCAGTCCGCTTATTCAAAACAATACTTATACAAATAATGCGGGAACATTCGGTGCAGGTCTTTATTGCTTGTCAACCGGCGGCGGTGTAAGCAGTCCTGCCATCACCAACTGCAGCTTTATTTCAAACAGTGCGGCAGGCGGCGGCGCAATGTCGGCTTACGGTTCCAATTCAAGTCCGACTGTTACGGGTTGTACTTTCACAAACAATGCCGCATCAAGCAAAGGCGGTGCATTGGATATGAACGGTACTGCAGGTGTGTGCAGTCCGATATTTACTTCATGTACGTTTACCGGAAATACCGCGGTAGCTAATGCAGGTGCAGCATCAAATACAGGTGTTGCAGCTACACCAAGCTCGCCGCAATATGTGAACTGTACTTTCTCTGCAAACAGAGCCGGAACACAGGGTGGCGGGATATATGCAAATACAGTACAACTCACCGTCGCAGGTTCTACACTGAAAAATAATGTCTCTGCGGGTGGCGGCGGTCTGTATCAGATTACCGGAACACTCACGCTTACCAATGATTCATTAAATTATAATTATGGTGCACAAAACGGCGGCGGTGCATTTATTGACGGGGTATCGGGAACATTTACAAACATTGTATGCCTTGGTGATACCGCAGGTTTTGGCGGCGGTATGATGATGCAGGGTGCGGGAACGATCAACATTACAAAATCAAACTTCCTTAACAACAGGGCAGGTTTCAATACGAATTCAGGTGGTGCGGGTCTTAATAATAATGGTATCAACCTCACTGCATCGTATTGTGTATTCGCAGGAAATACGGCTCAGGCACCCACAGGTACAAACGGTTCCGGCGCAGGATTTCAACAGGGACTTACAGGCACAGCAAATCTGAACAATTGCGTATTTGCCAATAACGCGGCGTTGGGTGCAAACGACGATGGCGGCGGTGCCATCATGAATTACGGCGGTACGATCAATATTGCCGACGGAACATTTTCTGAAAATACAACAGCAAGCACGACGAAGCCGAACGCGAACACAATAAGTACAGTTGCAGCAACAACAACACTGTTAAACAATAGCATCATTTGGGGCGCAGCAGCAAATCATGTTCAAAACCTCGGCACGTTCACATCCAACTACAGCGATGTAAAAGGAATTCCCGCGGCGGGCACAAACCTCAGCACTGATCCTTTCTTCATCAATGCCGCTGATGCTGACGGTGCGGATAATCTTTGGGGAACAGCAGACGACGGACTGAAACTGATCGATTGTTCCAAAGCGATCAACACCGGTTCCAACGCATTGATCCCTGCGGGCATCACAACGGATATCACTACAGGTCCGCGGATCATTCAGGCGATCGTGGATATGGGTGCTTATGAAAATACTTATGTGTTGCCACCTTCGCAATCCGTAACGATAGTAGCTTCGCAAAATCCGGCTTGTGCGGGGGCATCGGTTACATTTACAGCAACGCCCGTTAATGGCGGTGCAACACCTGCATATCAATGGCAGGTAAACGGCGTGAATGCAGGAACAAACGCTCCCACATTTACTTCAACTACATTGGCAAATAATGACGTGGTAACCGTGATCATGACGAGCAGCCTTCAATGTGTGTTGCCGCCAACTATCACGAGCAATTCGATCACGATGACGATCAATCCGAACCTCACACCTTCTGTGAGCATCACGGCGTCGCAATCAACGATCTGTGCAAATGCATCCGTAACATTTACCGCAACACCGGTGAACGGCGGAACTGCACCGGCTTATCAATGGCAGGTGAATGGTGTAAATGCCGGAACAAACTCGCCGACATTCACATCAGCAACACTTGCAAATAATGATGTGGTAACCGTGATCATGACGAGCAATTATCCTTGTGCGTTATCAAATAATCCGGTGAGTAATTCCATTACTATGACCGTGGGAACGAATCTTACGCCATCTGTAAGTATCGCGATTACCACAGGTGCACAAACCATTTGCGCAGGTACATCGGTTACATTCACTGCTACGCCGACAAACGGTGGAACAGCACCGAGCTATCAATGGCAGGTGAATGCTGTGAATGCAGGAACGAATGCATCGACATTTACTTCAACTACATTAGCAAACGGTGATATTGTAAGAGTGATCATGACGAGCAATGCCGGCTGTCTTGCATCAAATAATCCGACAAGCAATACGATCACGATGACGGTGAATCCGAACCTTACGCCGAGTGTGAGTATAGCGATCACTTCAGGTGCGCAAACGATCTGTGCGGGAACATCTGTAACATTTACCGCAACGCCTGCAAACGGGGGAACAACACCGATCTATCAATGGCAGGTGAATGGAGTGAATGCCGGAACGAACGCACCGACGTTTACTTCAACAACATTAGCGAACGGTGATATTGTAAAAGTGATCATGACCAGCAACTTTGGTTGTCTGGCATCAAACAATCCTTCAAGCAATACGATCACGATGACGGTGAATCCGAACCTTACTCCTGCTGTGAGCATTGCGATCACAAACGGAGCGCAAACGATCTGCGCAGGAACATCCGTAACATTTACCGCAACGCCGACAAACGGCGGAACGACTCCTGTTTATCAATGGCAGGTAAACGGTGTGAACGCCGGAACAAATGCGCCGACATTTACTTCAACAACATTGGCAAACGGTGATATTGTAAAAGTGATCATGACGAGCAACTTTGGTTGTCTCGCTTCTAATAATCCCGTGAGCAATATGATCACGATGACGGTGAATACCAATCTTACACCTACCGCATCGATCGCGATCACAAACGGTGCGCAAACGATCTGTGCAGGCACATCTGTAACATTTACCGCAACGATCACGAACGGGGGAACAGCACCGGTGTATCAATGGCAGGTGAACGGTGTGAATGCAGGAACGAATGCTGCGACCTTTACGTCAACAACATTGGCAAATGGTGATATCGTAAAAGTAATATTGACCAGTAATGAAACCTGCCTGGCAACAAATAACGTTTCAAGCAATACCATTACGATGACGGTGAATCCGAATATTACAACATCAGTAAGTATCGCGATCACAAACGGTGCGCAGACTATTTGCGCGGGAACATCAGTAACATTTACCGCAACGCAGACAAACGGCGGAACTGCACCTGCATATCAGTGGAAAGTGAACGGCATAAACGCCGGAACAAATGCACCGACATTTACTTCAACAACGTTAGCAAACGGTGATGTGGTAACAGTGGTATTGACAAGCAATGAAACATGTCTTGCATCAAACAACCCGACAAGCAATTCGATCACGATGACGGTGAATCCAAACCTCACCCCTGCAGTGAGCATTGCGATCACAAACGGTGCGCAAACCATCTGTGCAGGAACATCCGTAACATTTACCGCAACCCCTGCAAACGGCGGAACTGCACCTGCATATCAATGGAAAGTAAATGGTGTAAACGCCGGCACAAATGCACCAACGTTTACTTCAAATACATTGGCGAATGCTGATGTAGTAACAGTTGTATTGACGAGCAATGAAGCATGTCTTGCATCAAACAACCCGACAAGCAATTCCATCACGATGACGGTGAATCCGAATCTCACACCAACGGTTTCTATCGCGATCACGAACGGTGCACAAACCATTTGTGCAGGCACATCCGTAACATTTACCGCAACGATCACTAACGGGGGAACAACACCGGCATATCAGTGGAAAGTGAACGGTGTAAATGCCGGAACGAATGCAGCAACTTTTACATCAGCAACATTGGCAAACAATGATGTGGTAACAGTTGTATTGACAAGCAACGAAACATGTCTTGCAACAAATAACGTGGTAAGCAATTCGATCACGATGACGGTGAATCCGAATCTTACACCAAAAGTAAGCATCACCGCATCACAAACAACGATCTGTCAGGGTGCATCGATCACATTTACCGCAACGATCACCAACGGCGGCACAGCACCTTTTTACCAATGGAAAATAAACGGCTCTAACGCAGGAAGCAACAGCCCGACGTTCTCTGTTTCTACACTGGCAAATAATGATATAGTAACGGTTGTGTTGACGAGCAATGAAACGTGCCTTGCAACAAATAATGTGGTGAGCAATGGTATCACTATCACGGTGAATCCTAATCTTACACCAACGATCAGTATTGCGATACCAAGCAGCACCGTTTGTGCGGGTGCATTCGCACAGTTTACCGCAACGATTACCAACGGCGGACCAACACCTCATTATCAATGGAAGGTAAACAACGTGAATGCGGGAACCAACAGTCCTACCTTTGCATCTGCAACACTTGCATCAGGCGATATTGTTTCGTGTATTCTTACTACCAGCATTCCTTGTTACACGGCATTGAACGTAGCGAGCAATAATATCGTGATCACGATCGCTCCTAATCCTGTTGTTACATTAACGGGTGTTACGGAAATATTGCAGGGTGGTTATGCGCAACTCAATTCTTCTGTAAGTGTAGCGAACGTAACATACAACTGGACACCGTCTGCATCATTGGATAACGCATCCGGTGCAAATCCGATCGCTTCACCGGATAATACAACTTTGTACAAGCTTGTAGCAACAAGCCCTGCAGGTTGTACCGGCTCCGCAACGATCTCCGTAAGAGTTGTTCCCGGTCCGCAGATCGCCAATACATTTACCCCGAACAATGACGGCATCCACGATTTCTGGGAGATCAAAAATCTCTTCACATATCCTGATTGCCGCATCCAGGTATTTACAAGAACAGGACAGTTGGTATTCGAAAGTGTTGGTTACAAAAAACCTTGGGACGGTAATTACAAAGGCAAACCATTGCCGTTCGATACTTATTATTATATTCTTGAGTTGAATAACAGAATTGCAACGAAACCGATAACGGGTTATGTTACGATTGTGAAGTAAGATTTCGGTTGATTGAGTTGGAAGCGTTCTGTTTAAAAGCAGAACGCTTTTTTTTTGAATCATTTGTCTGAACCGGGATCACCTGGATTAATCGGATCTTGCAGACATCAGCTTTGTGCCTCTGCGAAATCTTTGCGCCTTTGTGAGAACCAAACTAATTATAAAAAAACCGCTTCACGAATGTGAAGCGGTCCGCATTTTTAAACCCTACTAATAGAACATGTAGTGTGGTGGAAACTAAATCCCTTTGTAAAATTACCGTGAGATCATTTTTTTTTATCTACTTCTCTTACCTGTTCCGTCTACTTTTTCAAGCCATTCAACCACAAACAAAAACCGCAGGTTCGCAAAAATTGTTTGCAAACCTGCGGATATATTATTTCTAAAAATGCAGCTATACGCCCGTTTCCGAGATATTTTTATCTATCTCATCAATACGAGCTTTTTCTTCCTGCAATCTTTTGATCTTTTTGCCGTAAGATAATTTCGTAACAAGTACGAAGAGTACCGGTACAACGAAGATCGCTAATACCGTTGCAGACAACATACCGCCAAACACCGTCCAGCCGATCGTCTTACGCGATTCAGCAGCGGCACCGCTTGCAAAAGCCAACGGCAAAACTCCGAGGATGAAAGCAAGTGATGTCATGATGATAGGACGGAGCCGAAGATTTACGGCTTCCAGCGTTGCCGCCAAAACTTCAACACCTGCATCTACCCTTTCCTTGGCAAACTCAACGATCAGGATCGCATTTTTTGCAGCGAGCCCTATGAGCGTTATCAGGCCGATCTGCGCATAGATATTATTGGTAAGCTTCGGCAGGAGTAACAATGTAAGTATAGAACCGAATGCTCCGATCGGCACAGCGAATAATACGGCGAACGGTATCGACCAACTCTCATACAATGCTGCGAGGAATAAGAACACGAATACGATGGATATTCCGAAAATGAATATGGTACTGTTACCCGCGGAGATCTCTTCACGACTTAACCCGCTGAACTCATAACTATAACCGGTTGGTAATGTTTTACCAGCAACTTCTTTGAGCGCATTGATCGCATCACCGCTGCTGTAACCCGCCTTCGGTCCCCCGTTGATCTCAATCGAACGATAAATATTATAGTGAGATATCAAAGAAGGACTTTCTACGGTTGTGACCGTGATGAGAGAACCCAGCGGGATCATATTGCCCGCGCTGTTGCGCACATAATACTTTTTCAATTCATCGATTGATGAACGGTAAGTGCTGTCTGCCTGCACCATCACACGGAAATTTCTGCCGTAAAGGTTGAAGTCATTCACATAACTGCTCCCTAAGAACGTTGACATCGTTGAATAAATATCAGCTACAGAGATCCCTTGTTTTTTCGCCTGTTCTTTATCTACATCTACTTTGTAGCTCGGCGTGTGCGTGGTAAAGAAGGTATACGCCATACCGATTTCTTTGCGCTGATTCAATTCCGCCAGGAACTTTCTCGCTACTGCTTCAAACTGTTGAATACTATCGGTACTTGTTGTCTGCTGCAATTCAAAAGTAAAACCTGCTGTTTGTCCGAGACCGGGAATCGCCGGCGGCGAGATGGTTAAGATCCGGGCTTCTTTAATATCTGATGTTGCTTTTTGAATATTAGCAACGATACTTCCGATCTGCGTTTCTTTGGTTTCACGATCGTCCCACGTTTTGAGCAACACGAACATCGTACCCACATTTGATTTGTTGGAGAAACTGATGATGTTCAATCCTGCAAGTCCGCCCACTGTACGAACACCTTCTACCTTAGACACGCGGCCCATGATCTCACGCAACATCGCTTTACTCCTTTCCGTAGAAGTACCCTCCGGCATTTCATACGTCACATATAAACGACCTTCATCTTCTGAAGGAATAAATCCTGACGGTTTACTTTTAAACATGAAGAACAATCCGACAAACAAGCAAGCAAGCATGATCAATACCAACGGCGTTGCTTTAATAGATTTTGCAACACCTCTTGTGTATGAACGGTTTATTTTTCCGAATACACCGTTGAACCATGCAAAGAATTTATCCAACATGTTCTTCTTATCATGCTCTCCCTTTGATGGTTTCAACATTAAGGAACAAAGCGCCGGTGTTAACGAAAGCGCCACAAATGCGGAGATCACAACAGATACCGCGATTGTAATGGCAAATTGTTGGTATAATTTACCCACGATGCCCGGGATAAATCCAACCGGAATAAATACTGCAGCAAGGATTAATGCGATCGCGATTACCGGTGCGGAGATATCTTTCATCGCACGCCGTGTGGCCTCTTTCGCACTCAGCTTTAAGTGATCCATATAATGTTGTACGGCTTCCACCACCACGATGGCGTCATCCACTACGATACCGATCGCCAGAACGAATGCAAACAACGTAAGCGTATTAATCGTAAAACCAAAAGGAATAAAGAAGATGAATGTTCCGATCAATGAAACCGGGATTGCCAGTACCGGGATCAATGTTGCACGCCAGTTCTGCAGGAATAAGAAAACCACAAAAACCACGAGCAGCAAGGCTTCCACCAAAGTATGAATTACTTCACTGATAGAAACTTTTACTACTGTAACCGTTTCAAGCGGCATTTTGAAATCGATACCCGGCGGAAAATTCTTTTTAATTTCTGCCAATGCCTTTGTAAGACCGTCAAATGTTGCCAGAGCATTTGCACCCGGCGCCTGGTAGATCAATACGAATGCAGCGGGTTTACCATCTACATACGCGTTTGTTCCGTAATCAAATTTACCCAGCTCTACCCTGGCCACGTCTTTCAGGTATACGATCGTACCCGTTTCCGGTCTTGTACGCACAATGATATTTTCAAACTGATCCTTTTTATTGATACGGCTGTTGGTCAATACACTGTATTCAAATGCCTGCACTGTAGGTTGCGGATTACCACCTACGGTACCTGCCGCCACCTGGAGGTTTTGTTCCGCCAGTGCTGCAGTTACATCACTGCTGGTCATTTCCAACGCAGCTAACTTTTCCGGATCCAACCAAATACGCATACCAAAATCATCGGCTCGTGATACGATATCACCCACACCCGGCACACGTTGCAGGGCATCTTTAAGATAAATATTCGCATAATTACCGATGAAAGTTGCATCGTGCGAACCGTCAGGCGAATACAATGCAAGTGCCACCATGATACTCGGGTTACGTTTACGCACTGTAAGGCCCAAACGTTTAACCGCATCAGGTAATGCAGGCTGCGCTACACTTACACGGTTTTGCACGTCAAGCGCAGCGATATCTACATTTGTTCCGATATCAAAGTTCACGTTGATACTGCTCTGTCCGCTTGCGGTACTGTTACTGCTCATGTAAGTCATACCGGGTGAACCGTTCACCTGTGTTTCAATCGCCGTTGTTGTGGTCTGCTCAACGGTCTGCGCATCCGCACCGGTAAAGTTTCCGGAGATAGTTACCGTTGGCGGTGTGATATTTGGATATTGCGCAACCGGCAAATTCATCATTGCGATCAATCCTACGAGCACGATCACCACTGAGATCACAATCGCCGTTACCGGTTTTTTTATAAAAGTATCTGCTATCATTATTAAATTTCTTTTGCCGAAGCGTGCTGAATGCTGTTAGTTTTTTGTCGCAGAATCTTTCGGTGCTGCTGCAGGTGCGGCTGTAGCGGGCATTGTCGGTACTCCGCCCGCAGGTGCAGGTGCCGTGATATTCACTTTCACACCTTCATGTAAATTTTGCACGCCTTGGGTTACTATTTTTTCTCCTGCTTTGATACCGTCTTTGATGATGATATTATTACCAACCTGTTTGCCCATCAACACTTTTCTTTGAGACACTTTATTACTGTCCCCGGGAATGTATACGAAATATTCACCCAACTGCTCAACGATCGCTTTGTAAGGAATCACCACAGATTGCGTAGTTGTATTACTCTTCACACGAACCGTTGCATTCATACCGGCTTTCAATAAATTATTTTTATTCGGAAATACCAATCTCGCTTTGATTGTTCCGGTCTGCGGATTCACGGCACGATCTATCAACGCGATCTTACCCGGATATGGATAAATATCATCGCCGAATGCCAGCATAAATGTTGAATCTGTTCCGGAAGTTTTTTCTGTCATTAACGTAGAGAAACGATAGATGTCCTTTTGCTCCACGTTAAAGTCAACCGCTACGTCTCCGTCGCTTGAAATGGTATTTAGTAGAGTTTGCCCCGCAGTAACTGCAGCACCTTTTTTTACAAGAGAGATGCCGATGTTTCCGGAAAAAGGCGCATAAACTTTCGTGTATTTTACACTTGTTGCAACTGCTGAAATATTCGCCTTTGCAGCATCAGCCTGCTTTCTGGCAACTTCTACTGCAGCGTCAGCATTATCCACCAATTGTTTTGCAACCGCATCTGCCTTATCCAGTTCATGATAACGGCCGGCGTCCTTTTGTGCTTTGTTCAGATTTGCTTCCACCACATGAAGGTTTGCAACGGCCTGCTGATAATTACCGGAATACAACTGATCATCTACAGAATATAGTAATTGTCCGGCGCCTACTTTCGCGCCGTCGGAAAAATAAACACCGGTAATAAATCCGCTTACCTGCGGTCGAAGCTCAACCTGGTTAAGCGCCGTTACCGTAGCAGGATATTCATCATAGTATTGAGCATTGGTCAGTTGCGCTTCCTCTACCGTAACATTAGGTGGCGGTGGCGGTGGCGGCGCTGCACTCTTCTGGCCGCAGGCCTGTATAAGGATGAAAGCTGCAATGGCTGCGAATTTCAAAAGTTTTCTGGATGAAGTGTAGTTCATATTTGCTGTTCTGTATTTGAGTTGATCTTATTAATATATGATTTGTCCTAATGCACGAAGCACGTCTGCCTTACTGCTGAGCAGCTGATTCAATGCATTGAAATAATTGATCTGTGCGCTGCGCAGATCCGTTTCCGCAGTAATTACTTCAAGATATGTTTTAATGCCCGAGCGATATTGAAGATTGATCACGTCGTATACTTCTCTTGCCAGACCAACATTTTCCTTAAGCGCCAAATAATTTTCCAATGCACTTTGATACACGGCCAAAGCCTGTGCATACTGCGCATTAACGGTATTTTTTAACGCGGCGATATCCAGGTTATTGCGGGTGAGTTGCAGTTCAGCAGTTTTAATATTCGCCTTTCTTTTACCACCCTGAAAAATAGGAACAGCAAGTGTAAGCGCCGCAAATGAATTCGGATAAGTTGCATTGTACAGTTTTGTAAACTGATCATTCTGATAATTGAAATTGTATGCGCCGTTCAATGCAACTGAAGGCAGGTATGCATTTTTATTGTATTGCACATTTGCTTTAAGCAAATTATGCTGTGTTTCTAATAATTTGTATTCGATTCTGTTCTTATAATCAGGCTTTTGCAATGTGTCCAGAATAATATCGTTTTCCATCGTTGTACTGTCGTATACGAGGTTCAATGTTGATGAATCGGGATAAGACATCAATGATTTTAAATATTCGAGCTTTGCCACCAACAGCTCTTCGTTACTGCGTTTGGTAGCTTTGATGTTGTTCAGACTTATCGTAGCTCTTTTGTAATCGATCTTATCCGCAATGCCGGCATTGTACTGCGCCGTTGCATCTTTCAAACTTCTCTCCGTTCTTGTAATATTCTCTGTGGCTACTTTAATCTGTTGCGTTGTGGTAAGGATATCGTAAAATGCTTTTGTAACGCTTACCGCAAGATCAATTTTATTATTCGACGTCGTTTGTTTGGATTGAAGTTCAACATCTCCCTTCGTTCTCCTCGCCAGCAAAACATCCCGGTTAAAAATTGTTTGCGATGCAGTGAACAATGCACCTGATGTATTATTTACACCCGAACGAATCGCATTGCCTTGAATAAATGCAGTAGGTAATAAAAAATTATGCTGCAGGTTGTAGCCAAAATTCACTTGAGGATACCAATCTGCCAAACGACTGCGAATATTAGATGCTGTAATTTGCTCGTCAATTAACGACTGCTGAATGCGCGGCTGATTTTTAATTGCATAATCGATCGCCGCCTTTAATGTAACTTCTTTTAAAAGACTGTCACTTTTAGGTGCCTGCGCTTTTACAGCGAAGCTGACCATCATTGCGAAGCCAATACTTAAACCATTTTTGTACCTGATTGTCATCTTTGTTTTATTGTCGTTCTTTATTAGTATACCTTTTCTGCAAGCTTGGCTAAAGCTTATTATTAACCGGAAACCCGTCATTATCTAAATGATAAGAATCATGCGCCGTTTCCGTCCGGTGCTGTCCTTCCTGACTCCGCTAAGTTTTACGGCTCGCGAAAGTACGACCCGCACATTCCCAAATTAAAACCGCCGTTAGTTACAGACTTTTCGGTGAGTGCCTTTAGTCCGGGTTACAGTTTCCGCTCTTTCGAGGTCGTTTTATACTGCTTTTCTCTGATTTTCTTTTTTGAAGAATGCAAAGGTATAAATTAAATTAAACAAACGTTTGATTAATTTAAACGTCACATAAATTTAATGTCAGCTTTTCGCTGAAAATGAAGTTTAACCATCAAATATTTTGCCGGCAGTTTAATTAAAGGGCATCGCAGAACAGTCTGTCGTATTTTGTCTTTTATCTTTCCTCGTCTCTTTTAAATCATCCTTCAGTATCTGTAACAAACTGCATTAATATTCATTCCTGCGCCTACTGATGCAAAAAGGATGACGTCGCCTTTGTTAAGCGCATGATCTTCCACTTTATTGTTACGGACGAGATCGAATAAAGTAGGTACTGTAGCAACAGAGCTGTTACCCAGCCAGTGAATACACATCGGCATGATGTCGTGAGGTACAGCTGCATCGTATAAACTGTAAAATCTTTTTATGATCGCTTCGTCCATTTTTTCATTTGCCTGGTGAATGAATACTTTTTTCAATTCACTGATGTTGATGCCGCTTTTATCCATGCATGCTTTCATCGCTGCAGGTACGTGTTTCATAGCAAACTCATACACTTTTCTGCCTTTCATTTTTATAAAACGCACGTGTGGGTTGCTTCCCGGCAGATACGACGTTCCCATATTGATGTAGTCGATCTCTTCCAATGAATGCGTTTCCATTGATGAGCTCACGATCCCGGTTTCATCGCCTGTTTCTTTATATTCTAATATGCATGCACCCGCACCGTCGCTAAAGATCATGCTGTCTCTGTCGGAATCATCAATCACTCTTGATAATGTTTCCGTACCTATCACCAAGGCTGTCTTAGCCATGCCTGCTTTAAAGAATGCTTCCGCCTGGATAATGCCCTGCAACCAACCGGGGCAACCGAATAAAATATCGTATGCTATACAAGCCGGATTTTTAATACCCAGTTTGCTTTTGATCACAGCGGCCAAAGCGGGCACAGCATCTGTCTGCACACTATTTTTTAAAACATTTCCGAAATTGTGTGCGACAATGATCTGGTCAATTTTTTCCGGATCAATGCCTGACTCTTTTATGGCTGCAGCCGCTGAAAGCCAACCTATATCTGAAGCATTCAAATCTTCCGTAACGTATCGTCTTTCACTGATCCCGGTGATTGCCTTAAATTTTTCGACGATCTCATCACCCGGCGTATTCAATAACTCATGAGCATCTGTATAAAAAATATTTTTTTCGAAATCTTTATTGGATCGAACAACTGCAGGGATATAAGATCCGGTACCCGTGATAACAGAACGAAGCATATAAAACTTTTAAAAGGTGAATTCGCAGCCCTCCCTGCGAAGCATGAAGTTACAAAAGCAATGTTTGTAATTGGTATTGCAATGCGGAAAAGTGCAAAGCATAAAAGTATCCGTATGGCGCCGCCATACATAAGTATCGCGGTATTAAAGGAACGATCAATTCGTAAGTACATGATATACTTATCACTCCTTCATTCCGCCATTCTTAAATAATTTATATGCTATTTGGTATTGACTGATAGCTTCTTCGGCAGGGTAAATAAATAATGCAGGATTCTGTTGATTATTTTTCCTGTCGTAGATAAAATTCTCAACTGTTTTTTGCGGGCCAAGGATCGTAAGACTGTCTCCTTTCATATAGGCCAGTTTTTGGTAAGTACCGACAATGATCCGCGGCGAATAATTCTCCGCAAGTACATTTTTACCAAACAGATTTGATTCATAATTCCAGCCGAGCATATTAAACAACGTCGGATAAATATCAATTTGCGAACACATTTTATCGATCGTTCTTTTTTGCCCGAGGTTGATGATCATCGCAGGAATATGATACTTACTGATGTCAATCTCATTCTTACCGGCGCTTGACGCGCAATGATCGGCAACAATGACAATGATCGTGTTCGCATACCATGGTTTGTTTTTAATATTTTTGATAAACTCACCGATCGCATAATCTGTATACCGCACTGCGCCCGACCTTCCCGATCCTGAAGGAATATTGATCTTATTCTCCGGATAGGTGTAAGGCTTGTGATTGGACGTGGTCATCACAAAATCGTAGAAAGGTTGTTGCGCCGCAGCTTTTTGATCTGCATCGCGAACTACCGCATCGTAAAGATCTTCATCGGATATGCCCCAGGCGTTTTCAAAATGAATATTTTCTTTCGGAATAAAATGATGCGGCGCGGGGAATTTATCTGCAAGCAGCTGATCTTTTCCGTGATCAACAATATCAAAACCATTGCTGCCGAAAAACTGATTCATGTTATCAAAATATCCGTCGCCGCCGTAAAAAAAAGTGCGGCTGTAACCTGCTTTCTTAAAGATCGTTCCCACATTGAACAATCCTTCATTTCCTTCTCTGCGAACGATGCTGTTACCGGGAGTAGGCGGCACAGAAAGTGAAAGGGCTTCCATTCCTCTAACGGTGCGGTTTCCCGTTGCATAAAGATCAGTGAACAAAACACTGTTCGCTGCGAGTGAATCAAGCACAGGTGTGATATTGTCTTTGTTGCCAAACGTAACGAGAAAATCTGCGCTCAGACTTTCAACCGTTATCATGATTACATTGGGTTTGCGTAATGAATCTGTTGATGCGATCTGTCTCCTGATAGAAAGCGGGTTTTTTGAAAAACTCACACCCGAACCATCTAAAGTTTGACGTACGATTCCGAAAGCTTTTGCATTGTCGATTGTTTTATAGAACACATCGTAATCAAGCTCATTACTTTTAAATGCCTGAAAGAAAGACCATATCCCTGTTTTTGACAATTCATTTTCGTAGCGCGAACGGCTTGTTTCCGCCCAGGAGTTTTTTACAAAAAAAAGGTAGAATAACCCTGTTGCAAAAATTGAAAGCGTATATGTTAAACGAATTTTAAAAGGCGTGTTCGATGTAAATGTGTGCTGAAAAATATGCAGTTTTTTGAACAGCCAAACGATCAGCAGCACAAACACAAGCATGCCGCTTATGAGGATCGGCAGCGGATAAGATTCGTTGATATTGTTGATCACTTCGTAGGTGTATACCAAATAATCAACCGCTATAAAATTAAAGCGGCTTTCAAATTCCTGCCAGAATGCGAACTCCGCAAAGAAGGAGAAAGTAATGATAAAAATGATCAGCGAAAAACCTGCATAAGTAACAATTCTGTTGAACAGGGAATTATTGAGCCTTTTTGGCAAAGCCAATAACCACAATGCGTACAGCACCACAAAGAATACTGCCGTACCGATGTCGAACATGAATCCTTTTGCATATACACCCAACACGCCTGAAAATGTAAATGTTCCTTTGGAGAGCGACATCATAAGCAACGTTGTCCTGATGAGAAACGATGCGGCTGCAAAAAATAAAATGAACGCAAAGAGAAGACTGTACCTGCTTTTAAGGATTGTTCGCATCTGCAAATATACTTCACAATAGCGGTGTAGCGAATATGCGAAACCATATCAACACAAAAAAAGCAGTTCCGAAGAACTGCTTTTTTTATAAAACAAGATGACGATTATCTCGGAGATGTAGCCGGTTGTTGTTGCTGTTGTTGTGCAGCCGGTTGTGTTTTTGACACGCTGTCCATATAACGCTTTTGCATTTCCTGCATAATCTTCTGCTGTGCATCTTTTTCTGCCACAGCCTGTTGTTTTGAAAGTACATCCAAAACCTCTACCTCAAATACAAGATTGGTATTAGGCTTAATGTTTCCGCCCGCACCCGCACGGCCATAACCCAAACCTGAAGGAATATACACTTTCGCTTTCGCTCCTTTGCTTAACGTTTTCAAACCATCTGCAAGACCCGGAATAACTGAAGTTCCAATGCTCGGATCGCTCGTAAGATTTACCAATAAAGGCTCTACGTGCCCTTTAGAAGGATCGGTATTAGAATCAAATTCGACTCCGTCGAGTGACCTCCCTGTGTAGTTTACTTTTGCTACAACTGAAGTATCAAGCATAGCGCCGGTACCCGGTTGCAGGATCTGTACATAAGCACCCGCCGTTGTTTTTACCGCTTTGATATTGTTCTTTTTAAAATAATCGTTCAACGTTTTATCGTCCTGACCGGAAAGCGCGGCATTTTTAGTTTTTGCCATTTCCGCCTGCGCAGATTCGGCTTCCTGTGCGGTTTTATAAATGTTCGTTACACGGATATAAGTGTAAAGAAAATCTCCTTTTTTCATGAAAGGAGGCATTGATTCTGGTTGTTTTTTAAACACAGAGTCTGTAATGATCCTTGTAACAAGACTGTCGCCTTTTTTTAATTTACCGAACAATTTAAAATACGCGGGAGGCAATTGCGCTGAATCATACGGTACGATCTGAGGCATTCCTGCATCTTTCGTTGAAGACAAAATAGAATCTTTTCCACCTTTGCTGATCGCCGTTGTGAATTCGATCTCCAGAGTCTCTCCGGCTTTTACCGCATCGCCTTTACCATCTGCGATGATCTTATATTCCATTCCTTCCGTGCCTTTCTGGAAACCCTGTTCTTTGCAAGATGCAAACGCAACTACTGCAAAAGCTAAATAAGCGAACTTTTTCATTGTTTGTTTTTATTTTTAAAATGTATATGTACTGAGTTTATCGCGATTGGCCTCCATGGCGGCTTTGAAGTCGGTCACGGCTTTTTCAAGCGTATCGGTAGTAGCGCCGCCCGCAGCATTAAAATGCCCGCCGCCGTTAAAATATGTTCTCGAAAAAGTATTCACATCAAAATCGCCCTTGCTGCGGAAAGAACATTTGCGTTCTTCCCCCCTGTCGATGATGATCGATGCCATTTTTATCCCTTCAATGCTGAGCGGATAATTTACCAGTCCTTCCGTATCTCCCGTTTTGATGTCATACTTTACAAGATCGTTCTGCGGAATCGCGATAAGTGCGGTATTATATTCGTAAAAGATCTCCATTCTGTTCAGCAAAACGTTGCCGATAAAACGAAGACGATTTTCTGTAAAATTATCAAACAGTGCTTCGTGCACCATTGTATGGTTTAATCCGGCTTCTTTTAAATGCGCCACCATACGGTGCACATTAGCGGATGTTGCGGGAAAACGAAATGAACCGGTATCCGTCATCACACCTGCGTACAGGCATGAGGCCGTCTCTGCACTTAATTTTTCGCTGTGACCTGATGCCATGATAAAATCATAGACCATTTCGCAGGTGCTGCTTTTATTTACATCACTTACCCCGTAAGCAAATTTTTCGCTTTGAGGTTCGCGGTGATGATCGATCAGTATTCTTTCACCCATCGCTGCATCCAATGCGGCTTCTGCTCTTTTTGTGCGGCCGAGGGTGTTGAAATCCAGGCAAAACAACCAATCCGCATTTTTAATAAGCAGATCTGAAGCTTCGGTTTGTCGCTCGTAATCCATAACCAGATCACACCCGGGCATCCAATTGAGAAAGGAAGCCCAGTTTGTGGGTGAAATTACCCTGGCGTCGTGCCCGAGTGACGTAAGAAAATGATACAACCCTAAGGTAGATCCCATTGCATCGCCGTCCGGCTTCTGATGCATGGTGATCACCACTTTTCGCGGCGTTGTAAGAAACGGGAATATGTTACTGATGTCTTGCATAAAGCGGCGCAAAAGTAAGCAAATGAAAGCAGACAAAAGACAGGAGACAAAAGACAATAGACTGAAACCTGTGATAGACACATGTTTTAACAATTATTAAATGCAAATCTTTTCTCTTTTGTCTCTTATCTGTAATCTTTCCTCCCTATTTTTGCGCAAAATTTTAAAAATGACGAACAGAACATTTACCATGATAAAACCCGATGCGACTAAAAACGGCAGCACCGGCGGTATTTTACAAATGATCAACGAAGCGGGTTTCCGCATTGTTGCAATGAAAATGATTCACCTGAATTCAGAAAAAGCAGGTGCATTTTATGAAGTGCATAAAGAGCGTCCTTTCTATGGTGAATTGGTAGAATTCATGAGCCGCGGACCAATTACCGCAGCTATCCTTGAAAAAGAAAATGCAGTGGAAGATTTCCGTAAACTGATCGGCGCTACAAATCCTGCGCAGGCGGAAGAAGGAACGATCCGTAAAAAATACGCAACAAGCATCGGCGAGAACGCAGTACACGGAAGTGACAGCGACGAAAATGCTAAGATCGAAGGCGACTTCTTTTTCAGCATGCTGGAGCAGTTTTAATGAACACCTCAGCCGGCTATAAAAAGTCCCGCTGCGCGGGACTTTTTTATAGCCGGCGGGCAGCGAAGGTAAGCTACAGGTTGTCTCCATGATATCCCTACCAAACGAATAACGATGTATAGATCTTTATTTTATCCTGCAACATTCATCTCTTTTTTATTTTTCCATTCCTGCACTGTTCCCAAAACTGTCTATTCTCCGCCCACGGCAAATCTTCTCAGGCCTGACGCAAAAGGAAACGCCGGGGTTGCAGTAAACTATTCTACCACAGCCCCTCTCTTCCCTTCAAAAACGGTAACCTCAGGAGGGATTGATCTGCAAACGACTTATGGTATCAGCAACAAGATCGCACTCCGTGCAGATTTGTATTATAAAAAAGAGTCTGACAAACGGGATAACCCTGATTCTCTGTACATACTTGATTATAAGAACAAATATCAAAGGCAGGGTTTCGATATCAGTGCAGGATTTTACCGGTTGGGAAATAAGAAATCTACGGTTTCCTTTCAACTGTTCGCGGGCATTGGCCTGGGCAAGTTCAAACTCGAACAAACTATTTACAGGGCAGACGATGTTTATTATTCCGCTACACCCGGCAGTTACTATCATAACATGAGTTATTTCAAAGGATTTGTTCAGCCTTCACTTGTTGTAAAGCCCGGTGATCTTATCGCGCTGAGTTTTGCCACAAGATTATCTTTGATTTCTTTCTCTCACATTAAAACAGATCTGCTCTTTCTCGAACGGGAGCCACTGGGGTCTGTTTCTCAAAAGTCAAGCTTTTTTTCCGACTTTATTTTCCAAACAGATTTTGGTTTCCCTAAACTGAGAGGAATCAGATTTCAGGGGCAAACGGGCATTACAAAGTTGAATACAACATTTAAAAGTTCCGATCCTTCCACCGAATATTTTTCGGATGCAAAGTATAAGTACAACAGGTTTTGGTTGGCTTTGGGTGTAGTGGCAGACGTTAATAAACTCTTCAGTAAAAAATAACGCAGCTTTAATACCGAAACCAACAAAATCTTTTTTGCCGCTGTTCTGGTGGCACCGCACTATGCGCATCGGCGTTTGATATTTTACCGACTGTCATTATTTGGGTAAATTGAAATACTTTTGAAAAAAGAGTCCTCACATCATCTCTTTTTCTAACCCACAGTTAAAAACGAAGTTTGCCCGTCCTCAGGCAATTGCAGCACATACAACCATGAAAAATATCAAATTAATAGAGATTCCTTCAGAGATCGGTGCAGGCACACGCGGTGCAAGCCTTGGCGTAGATGCGATAAAGATTGCTGCTTTGGATTTTATGAGCAATTTCTTTGTTCATTTTCCTTCGGAGAAAATAGAAGTGGAAAATAACCTGCTGTTTGAACCGATCAGATCCCCTTATGCAAAAAGGATCCAGGGCGTACTTACGATGTACGAACGTATCAGCAAATCAGTAAGCGAAAGTATCAAAAGTAATTTCTTTCCGGTGCTCCTCAGCGGGGATCACAGTAATGCCGGCGGAACGATCGCAGGTATTAAAATGGCAAAGCCCAAAAGTAAACTCGGTGTGATCTGGATAGATGCCCATGCCGATCTTCACACACCATATACCACACCTTCCGGTAACATGCACGGAATGCCATTATCTACTGCTATCGCGGAAGATAATGAAGAAATGAAAGTGCACGAAGTGGATGATAAAACAAAAGAGATGTGGGAACGCTTAAAATCGATCGGAAAAATTCCGCAAAAAGTTTTACCGGAAGATATCGTTTTTATTTCTCTGCGCGATTTCGAAAAAGAAGAAAAACACCTTATTGAAAAATACGGAATGAAAGTAATTACAACTGCCGAAGTGAGAAGAAACGGCGCGGAAAATGTAAGCCGCAAAGTGTTGCGTTATCTGAGTGACTGCACCGACATTTATGTTAGCTTCGACGTGGACAGTCTTGATTCGGTAATTTCAAAAGGTACAGGAACGCCTGTGAGCAACGGTTTGAAAGAACGGGAAGCCGAAGATCTTATCAGCAAATTTATGCAGAACCGTAAAGTTTGTTGTTTTGAGATCACCGAGGTAAATCCCACGCTTGATAAAGAAAACCTGATGGCAGAAATCGCTTTTAATATTTTACAGCGAAGTGTGAATGTGTTGATGATGAACTAGTAGTTGTAAGAATTAAGATGTAAAATTTAAGATTTTGAGACCTTTCGTTTTGTTCAGGCACGTGGTAATCGCAGCTTTCATAATCATAATTCCAGCTCTTACATGCATATAAAAAAACGCATTCTAACCAGAATGCGTTTTTTTATATTAGAAAGTTTTTATTCTCCGGAACTATAGGGCGCCGCTGAGATCCATATTCTTTGTCTTTTTACCTGCCAATGAAGGATCCATTTCTATTCCTTTATCGCAAAGGCTTTGTCCTTTTTCTTTTTGGCCCATTTTAATGAAAGCCAAACCTGCCTGGTACATTGCTTTACCGTCTTTAGCATCCATTTCCAGCAAGCGCTGACAATAATCCAACGAGCGGTCATAATGCCTTAATTCATACAAAGTAGTAGCAAGTCCCCGCACGATCTCTTTATTTCCGGGCTTTTTTTGGTAAACAGACCAAACCAATTGCTCACCTTTCTCAACATTACCGGCATATAATAAGGCATAGCCGTAATTTTCATTGAAATCGTTTGACCGGATAAATCCATGTTGTGCAGCAGTTTCAAATAACCTTGCCGCATTCTTAAAATCATTGTTATTGTAATACAGCAGGCCTAATTCGTAAGCCCAATTGCTGTTATCAGGATTAAGCGCTACCGCTTTTTCAAAGAAAGGAGTTGCCTTTCTTTCCTGCTCCATCTCAATATACATCCTTGCAAGCGTGTATATCACCTGCGCATCCTGCGGGGTTGAAGCCGTAACGTTCAACAGGTATTTCTCAGCCTGACCGAAGTCTTCTTTTTCATAATAACTCATACCGATCACTCTGTTAGAGTTAGCGCAGTCTGTACATTTCTGAGCAAATTCAATGGCCTTGTCCCACTGACGATAGTCAAAATAAAGATTTGTAAGCTCTTTTATTGACGCTGTATTTGATGGTTGGATCTCATAAGCCCTTGTAAAGCTGGCTTTCGCCTGATCTGTACGACGCATTTCAAGATTTGCGTACCCGTTTTCTACGTAAGCTTCAGTGAATGAGCCATTAAAGGTCGTAGCCTTCTCAAAATACTGAGAAGCTACCTGAAAACGCTTGGCTGTTTTCTCTTCAATGCCCTTAGAAAAGTAGTACTGAGAACTGTCAATCGTGTGTTTGGCAAACGATTGCAACGAGCCCGTGAGAGCCAGAATGGTGAGGAGGTTTTTCATATTAACTATTAGTCAAATTTTATTCCGGTTGGACGATCACTGCAGAGAACGCTGCTACATTAAGTTTTATTTTGCATTCTCTCTTCTTTTTGTCCACATTACTTACTGAAATCTGCGGATTCAAGCTTTCTCCCGACCCGCCGTAAAAGCTGTTATCGCTGTTAAAGATCTCCTTAAATGCCGGATTTGACTGTAATACTATCTCCCATTCTTTGTAAACGATATTCGAAACATTTAATATTATAAACATATCATCGGCTTTATTTCGGCCTTTACGCCTGAAAACCAATATTCCGTCTTCTGCGTGCGTCAGATCTTCCCATTTAAAGCCTTTCCTGTCAAATTGGAGTTCATGAAAGGCAGGCTCTTCCCTGTATAATTGATTGAGTCTCCGCACACATTCCTGCATACCGTTATGCAATTGATATTGGAGCAACTCCCATTGCAACTCAGAATCGTAGTTCCATTCGTCAGTTTGCGCAAATTCGTTGCCCATAAATAGCAGTTTTGCCCCGGGATGTGTATACATGTAAGTATAAAGCAGCCGCAGGTTGGCAAATTTCTCCTGTTCATTGCCCGGCATTTTGTACAGCATCGGACTTTTGCCGTGAACTACTTCATCGTGACTCAACGGCAACATAAACTTTTCATCATAGAAATACATCATGCTGAACGTAAGGTCGTTTTGCACTCTCGCCCGCTCCTGCCATGGCTTTTTAAAATAGCGAAAGCTGTCGTGCATCCAACCCATCATCCATTTCATCCCGAAGCCAAAGCCTTTCTTTGCGATCGGCTTAGTTATCCCGGGCCAGTCTGACGCTTCTTCAGCAATCGTTTGAGTATTCGGAAATTCCGAGTAAACCATCTCGTTAAGCGCACGCAAAAATGATATTGCTTCCAGGTTTTCATGGCCGCCCTTTTCGTTGGGCTCCCATTCGCCGGCATTCCTGGAGAAATCAAGACGGATCATTGAATTCACCGCATCTACCCTGAGTCCGTCAAGGTGATAATATTTTAACCAGAAATGCGCACTGCTTAACAGAAAAGAACGCACTTCTCCCCTTTTATAATTGAAAATATAACTGTTCCAATCCTTGTGGTAGCCCATGCGCATATCCTGATACTCATAAGTATTGGTTCCGTCAAACATATACAATCCGTGTTCATCAGAAGGAAAGTGCGACGGCACCCAATCGAGGATTACACCGATACCGTTTTGATGCAGTTCACTGATCAGTTCCATCAACTGCTGCGGCTCACCGAATCTTGATGTGGCGGAAAAATATCCCGTGCATTGATAACCCCAACTGCCGTCGTAAGGAAATTCTGTTACCGGCATAAATTCCACATGAGTAAAGCCCATCGCTTTTACATAAGGCACGAGCCGGTCCTTTATTTCTGAATAGGTATTGAACAACAGCGGTTCATCTTTTTTCGGTCGCATCCAACTTCCGAGATGTATTTCATACACGCTCCAAGGTGCATTTAGCGAATTGTTTTGTTTACGGTTGTGCATCCATTCGCCGTCGTTCCAGTGATGACCTAAGCGTTTTGTTACAGATGCATTGCCGGGTAATTTCTGGCTGAAGAAAGCATACGGATCTGCTTTATAAGTTTCGATGCCGTTAAAGCCGGTTATTAAAAATTTATACAAAGCATTTTCCGGCAGCCGCGGAATAAATCCTTCCCAGATCCCGGATTTATCCAGGCGTACATACAACGGATGCAAATTTCTTTTCCAGCCGTTGAACTCACCGATCACGGAAACTGCTGTGGCATTGGGCGCCCACACTGCAAAATAAAACCCGTCATTATTCAACACCGTTCTGAAATGTGCACCGAATCTTTCATGACCGTAAAACAATTTTCCTTTTGCAAATAACTCCACATCCTTATCGCTAAATAAAGAATAGTTCCAAACCATCTTTGTTGAATCAATAAAATGATCGTCTTCGTATGCCATTAGAAACTGTAATTGAGCCGTTTATACCAAACCGCTTTAACGTAAATTTAAGGAGTGTTAGTTTGCCGTGTATTTTAATTGTCACAGATTTGTAACACCTAAAGCCTCGTACCCAAAACTAACACTATGACCCGAAAACTCCTGTTGTTTTTAGTTTCCGCATTTTTTGCATTCAACGTATCAGCCCAAACGGGCGGCATTTCCGGTATCATCAAAGACACACTTTCTCACGGGAGCGTGAAGAATGCAGTGGTTTCTTTGCTTACGCCCAAGGATTCGATCCTCAAGGGATTTACCAGGGTGAAAGAAGACGGCTCGTACAGTATTCAAAATATTGCGCCGGGAAATTATATCCTCTCCATAACCCATCCGGTATTTGCTGATTTCGTTGATGATATTCTCATCAAAAGCAGCGATGAAAAATTAGCGCCCGTTGCATTAACACCAAAAAGTAAATTGCTGGAAGCCGTGATCGTGAAGAGCGGTAACCCGATCAGGCTTAAGGGTGATACCACCATTTATACTGCCGACAGTTTTCGTGTAAGCGCAAATGCGAATGTGGAAGAACTGCTTAAAAAACTGCCGGGCATCCAGGTAGATAAAGACGGAAAGATCAAAGCTATGGGGCAAACGGTAGAAAAAGTGTTGGTTGACGGTGAAGAATTCTTTGGCGATGATCCGGGCATGGCGGTAAAAAATCTTCGTGCAGATGCGGTCAAAGAAGTACAGGTGTTTGATAAGAAAAGTGAGCAGGCAGAATTTACCGGTATCGATGACGGCAATACACAAAAGACGATCAACCTCAAACTGAAGGAAGACAAGAAAAAAGGCTACTTCGGAAAAATAGACCTGGCGGGCGGACTGCAAAACAAGATTGACGATCGTTACAACAGTAATATTCTCCTCAGTTCATTCAAGGGAAAAAGAAAACTTACCGGCTTTTTATTGAACGGTAATACCGGCCAGGACGGATTGAGTTGGGAGGATGAACAAAAATTCGGCGGCAATGATAATCTTTCCATGTCGATGGACGATGACGGAAATACAATGTTTCAATGGCGCGGCGGCGGATCCGATGACGAGCCTTACCTGAATCCGGAAAACGGTTTTATGACAAACGTGAATGCAGGCATTCAGTACAGCAATAAATGGAATGATAAAACGTCTTTGAATTTTGCGCCTAAATACAACAGTCAGCGCTACAATAATCACCAGGAAACCTATTCCAGAACACTGTATCAGGGGGATTCTGCATTGATACAAAATTCAACAGGAAACACATTTATTAACAGAAGTAATATCAAACTTCGCGGTATCTATGATGTAAAAATAGATTCGTTCAACACGTTGAAATTTACCGCGAATGCAAACTTTTATAAAACACAAAGTACAGATTCAAGAGATGCGATAACAACGGATCAATCAAGCGCTTTAAAAAATGCATCAGACAGATTGAGCACGACAAACAGTGATAAGGAGGCTTACTCTATCAATGCGATCTTCAAGCATAAATTTAAGAAGCTGCGCAGAACGTTATCATTAACAGCGGATGCAAATTCCGTGAGCAACAGCGGGCTTAACTTTTTACATTCCCTGAATGATGACTATTTCTTCAACACAACCACACTGATAGATCAAATGAAAGATTATGACAAAAGCACGTCAAATCTGTCAACAAAACTGACCTACACAGAACCGCTCGGCAAAAGATACTCACTTGAACTTGGCTATCAGCTTAGCATTAACCATGGCACGAACGATCTCATCACGTATACGCCGGGTGCAGTTACGCCATCGAAATATGATGTAAAGATCGATTCACTTTCCAATCAATTCCGCCAGAATATCCTGCAGAACATTCCATCTGCGAAGATCAATTACACTTATAAAAAACTGAAGGCGAATATCGGAGCGGGCATAAGCTTCACAGATTTCAAACTTAAAGACCTGAGTTCAGGAATCATGTACAACCGCAATTATTCAAACTTTTTTCCGCAGGCTAATTTTACGTATAGTTACAAATCAAATCACAGTCTGCGCATTAATTATTCCGGTTCTACAAGACAACCGACGATCGATCAGTTGCAGCCGCTTACAAAAAATGATGATCCCTTCAACCTCTATCTCGGTAACCCCGGCCTGAAACCATCATTCAGCAATACTTTCAATCTTTCGCATAACGCTTATGATTTTAAAAAAGATATTTGGATGTATCAATCCTTAAATGTGAGCCTCACCGAAAATGCCATTACAAACAGACGTCTTGTAAATCTGAGCAACGGTACTTCTGTAACGCAGCCGCTCAACGTAAATGGAAATTATTATATCAAC
Organism: Ferruginibacter sp.; assembly: GCA_965247855.1. Classification (GTDB taxonomy): domain Bacteria; phylum Bacteroidota; class Bacteroidia; order Chitinophagales; family Chitinophagaceae; genus Ferruginibacter. The sequence continues at coordinate 250,740 of CBDFHZ010000003.1, read as the reverse complement.
TTTTACGGCGGCGCAGGTTTCAAGCTGAAGAAGATCGATACAAGATTGAATTTTAACCTTAACGGCGGATTGAACAGAAGTGCGATTTTTATCAACGGCGTAAAAACATTTTCGAATAATATCAATTCCGGTCTGTCAGGCGGTCTCTCTAAATCAAAAGAGAAAAAATATGACCTGAGCATTTACAATAATGTGAATTATAATGTTCAGAAAACAACATTGACGGCAGAAAAAACACACTTTGTTACAAACACGCTGACCTTTGACGGTACGGTGTATTACCAAAAAGTATGGTCATTGCAAAGTGGTTATGTGCTTACCTCCCGCGGAAAAACAGAACAGGCGAAAGGAACAACACAGAATATCCTGAATGCAAAATTGCAGCGCACATTTAAAAAAGACGAGTTCAGTATCTATGTATCCGTACAGGATCTGTTAAATCAGAATATCGGAATCGACAGAAACTTCTCTTATAATTCGTTTTATGAAACAAGGAACGACAGGCTGCAACGTTACTGGCTAGTAGGCTTAAGATGGGATTTCAAAAATAAAGCACCGAAAGCAAAATAATCACCTAAAAGAATTCATTATGAAAACGATCATACTTACAATATTTGTTTGCGCTGCTTCGGTCTTTTCCGTGAACGCTCAATCCCAATTTCTTGATAAGGGGGTTATTGAATATGAGGTAAAAGCCAATATCAAAAAAACAATGGGTAACGGCTCATGGGAAGAGATGATGAAAGAAAACCTCCCCACCTTTAAAACGGGATATTATACGCTCACATTCGCCGATGATAAAAGTGTTTACAAATTCGATCATTGGGATCCGCAGATGAAAGTACCGGAATGGATGCGCAAAGATGACGAGGCTAATAATTGGTACATGGACATCAACGCAAACAAACTCATCACACAAAAAATCGTAAGCGGATCTGCTTTCAATATCTCTGACAGCTTGCCTAAAATGCAATGGCGGATCACCAATGAGAACCGAATGATCGCCGGCTTCAATTGCAGAAAAGCGGTTTCCGTGATCTTCGACAGTGTATATGTGTTTGCTTTTTATACCGATGAAATATTGCTTTCCGGCGGCCCTTGTTCTTTTCACGGTCTTCCCGGAACAATCCTCGGAGTTACGATCCCGAGGCTCTTCACGTCCTGGATCGCTACAAAAGTTTCTGTGAATGCCGTACCTGTGGAAAGCATCAAACCTGTTGCTTCAAAAAAATACATCACGTCAGCCGGCTTAAAAAAATTCATCGATGACCGCACAAAAGACTGGGGGGACGGCGATGACAATGAGGAAAATAAACAGCAGAAAGCGAGGTTTATTTGGGGGGTGATGATGTAGATTCATTGCGGAAGCTTCAAAATCCGAAATTTTGGGTTTTGCCTGCCGAAAGAATTTGCGCCGATTACCGTTTGACTATTTAATCGGCCGATTGCTTTAGAGAGCAATGCAGCCATGTGCTTGCTGACAAGATTTGATAAAAATATTCCAGTACATTATGTAATTACCGTTTTGTGCGCATCATGTTAGTATACATCAAAAAACTAATCATGGCAAAATTCATTTCACTCAGCATTCCCCAAGGTTGCACAGAGAACTGGGACGGCATGACGCCCGTTGAAACAGGCCGCTACTGCACATCCTGCAGCAAAAAAGTGATTGACTTTACCGGAATGACGGATACGCAACTGGCTTCCTATTTTAAAAAGGACACAGGCCGCCTTTGCGGTCGCTTTTACGATGATCAACTCGACAGGCCCATGCCTATCCCGCGCAAACAGCCACCGATACTTAAATACTTTTTTACGGTGACTTTCCCGGCTTTTATTTTCGGCATAAAAGCGCAGGCACAACACAAGATGCATAAAGCGGAAACGGTTTTGTTGAGAGGAAGCATCGATAATCTTACCCACAAAGCTGAGCAAAAGAAGCGGTGCATCACAGGATCAGTCCTGGATGATCATGGTAACGCATTAATGAACGCTTCGGTAATTGTCGCCGGAAGTCGAATGGGTGTGACGGCAGATTCACTCGGAAATTTCATCATAGAAGTTGTTGCAAAACAGGATAGGCTCATTATTTCATATGCAGGTTACGAACAAAATCAATTGCTGATTAGTGAGGTGGACCATTATAATGTTGTATTGAAACTGATAGATCAGGAGACCGTCATTGTTCCTTCTTACAAAACGAATAGAACGATATCAGGCGATATGTCTTTTGTTATTACAAGAAAAGTTATTAAAACTAAGTCAGTAAAAGAAAACCCGTTCAACATTTACCCTAATCCCATCTCCGCAAACAACTTTCTCCATTTCTCTGTAAACGCCGATGCGTCTAATAACCAAAACGTAGAGATCTTCTCCGCAAACGGACAATTAATACAACAGGAAATCATCGTTCCTTCGGAACAAACGGGTAAAATTCTTATCGGCAGATTGCCGAAAGGTTATTATATCATTAAAGTGACCGATCCAAAAAAATATACGATTCACTCGAAAGAGTTTTATGTGCTTTGATAGTTACAACGTAAACCCGTCAGGCACCATCACGTCTTTTTTGATGACAATGATACCGTCTTTTACCGTAAGTAATGCGTGATCACCGTCAGGTAAATGAGGACCGCCGTTGATCTTTACATTATTGCCTATGCGACAATCTTTATCTACGATCACATTCTTTAATTCGCAGTTATCACCGATCCCCACTTTAGGAATACCGTGTTCTGCTGCATGTGCGATCTCAAGGATGGTCTCATAAAAATCATTGCCCATTATATAGCAACTTTCGATCGTGCTTCCCGCCCCTATCCTGCTTCTGATTCCGATCACGGAATTGGAAATCGATTTCGCGTGGATGATGCTTCCTTCCGCTATGATCGCCTGCGTAATTGTAGTGCCGCTGATCTTTGCCGGCGGCAGCATCCTCGATCTTGTGAAGATCATATTACTGCTATCGAATAAGTTGAAGGCAGGCAGTTCTGCAGAAAGTGCAAGATTCGCCTCAAAAAAAGAATGAATATTTCCGATATCCGTCCAGTAACCGCCGTATTGATAACTGGCAACCCGGAATTTATTGATGGCATCCGGAATGATCTCCTTACCAAAATCAGTTGTATCTTTTTTCTCGCCTTCGAGCAGATCAAACAAAATTTTTCTGCTGAAAATGTAAATGCCCATCGAAGCAAGATATATCCTGTTCATCGACTGCATATCTGCGCCGGTATCACTTACCCACTCCGGTAATAATTCGACCGCGGGCTTTTCTATGAACGAGGATATGTTATTTTCGGCATCCGTTTTTAAGATCCCGAATTCTGTCGCTTCTCTTTCAGTAACTGGAATAGTTGCAATAGAAATATCCGCACCGGCATTGATATGGTTGTTGATCATATCCGCAAAATCCATTTGATACAACTGATCGCCGCTGAGAATGAGCACGTATTCAAAATCGTTTTTCTTGATATGCTTTAGTGACTGTCGCACTGCGTCCGCTGTTCCCTGAAACCAACCCGGACTGTCAGGCGTTTGTTCTGCAGCCAGGATATCCACGAAGCCCGCACTGAACCCGCTGAACTGGTAGGTATTTTTGATATGCTTATTGAGCGACGCAGAATTATACTGCGTAAGCACAAACATTCTCTGGATATTACTGTTGATACAATTAGAGATCGGAATATCTACCAAGCGATATTTACCCGCGATCGGCACTGCCGGTTTACTCCTTGTTGCGGTAAGCGGATAAAGCCTGGAACCTGCGCCGCCACCCAGTATCATCGCTACAACTTTGCTGCTGTTCATAAAATTATTGTTGTTGAACGGATTCGTATAGCGCCGTGTATTTTTTTGCGCTTGCGGTCCAGCTGTTATTTTTTTCCATCATTATTTTCCTGATGGCGGTAATTCTTTTTTTATCTGCATACAATTCCAATCCGCGCTGAATCGCGATGTCGATGTCCACCAATGATGCATGATCAAAACACAGACCATACCCGTTTTTCTCTTCCACATCGATCACCGTGTCTCTTAAACCACCTGTTCTGCGCACCATCGGGATCGTGCCGTAACGCATTGCATACAACTGATTCAATCCGCAAGGTTCTACCCTGCTCGGCATCAGGAGAAAATCAGCACCGGCATACATCAGATGACTCAGCTTCTCGTTGTAAGTTATGCTCGTATTATAGTATCCCGCAAATTTATTTTGCAGGGAGGTGAGTTCGCCTTCTACTTTTTTATCGCCGTTACCCAGCACGAGGAAATTCATTTTGCCGGAGTAAGTAGTGAGCGCATTATTCACCACATCGGGTAAAAGATCGGCGGCTTTTTCTGCAACCATTCTTCCGATAAAGATGAACAACGGCAGATCCTTATCAAGATCAAGATCATCGCTCAGTTTTTTCTTGTTGAGCGCTTTACCGGCATCTGTATCCTTCACAGAAAAATTATCAATAATATAAGTATCCGTTTCCGGGTTCCACACTTCGTAATCGATGCCGTTGATGATGCCGCCGCACTTGTCTCTTTCAGAACGGAACAAACCTTCAAGGCCGTTTGCTTCTGCGGTAAGTTCGGTCATGTAGCCGGGACTCACCGTATTCACACGGTATGCACACTTGATGCCGCATGCCAACGGATTTACCAGATTATCCCAATCCAGCAAACCCCATCTCCAGGTATCCCAGGCCGGAATGTATGCAGCTTTTTCCCAGGGCATCCAACCCTGATATTGCGCATTATGTATCGTAAGGATAGAAGGAACATTACGGAGTTTTGAGTAACCGAAACACTGCTGCATCATAAAAGGAATAAGTCCCGCGTGATGATCATGCACGTGCACGATATCCGGCAAATGTTCCCATTTATTGATCCATTCCAGCGCTGCGATCTGAAACGCACAGAAGCGCTCTGTGTCATCATCATAACCGTACACTTTTTCGCGATCGAGCAACCCGTAAATATCTATGCAGTAAAGATCAAAGCCGAGTTTATTGGTGGCTTCTTTGATCACAGTAAAATCAAAGTTCATATTCTCCATAGAGAAATTTCCTTTGTGCACTGTTTCCCATTCGTTATCGTAGAGAAATTTTGTGCGGTGCATCGGCATAACCACTTTCGCCACATGACCTTCTTCTGTTTGGTATTTTGGTAATGCGCCCACAACATCTGCCAGTCCGCCTACTTTAGCCATCGGGTAACATTCCGCACTTACATGAATGATTTCCATTGATCAGAAATATTTAAATGAATGTAGGAAGTAAATTTTAAAAATCATCATGAACTTCGATTCCCTTTGCTAAGTTCTGTCAGCCTGAATTGAGTTCACCGAAGGAAAGGCTGTTGCAGGTCTTCACTGCGATCTGTCAGCCTGAGCTTGTCGAAGGCGGTTGCCGATCTTCCCTCACATCCAACACATATCCGCAAACTTCCCCGGCTTCGGCAAGCTCAGTATCACAAGTCCTGTTCCGTCAACTGTCCACCGTCACCCGTCAACTGTTTCAAAATCTTTTCCCCGTCCTGATATTTCTTGCTATTTTCAACCCATAAACGAAAAAACTATGCTCTCACAACAGGATGACAGGATCCAGACTTCTACCGGTACGCCTACCAACTACGGCGCTCTGGGCACACTCATTACCGTATTCTTTTTCTGGGGATTTATTGCAGCGGGCAATAGTATCTTCATCCCTTTTTGTAAGCATTATTTCAGTCTCGATCAGTTTCAAAGTCAGCTGATCGACTTCGCTTTTTACCTTGCATATTATATAGGTGCACTTGCATTGTTTGCTTACGGCGCTTTTGGCGGCAAAGATCTTGTGGGTAAATGGGGGCTCAAACGCAGTATTGTTTACGGTTTGCTGCTTTCAGCGATCGGTGCGGCGGTAATGATCATCGCCGTTAACGGAAATACTTTCGCCGGAATGCTCGGCGGTTTCTTCGTGGTAGCGCTTGGTTTTTCTATTCAGCAAACGGCTGCTTATCCCCTTGCATTTTCTTTGGGCGATCCTTCAACCGGTGCAAGTCGTGCGAATCTCGGCGGCGGTATCAACTCTTTCGGAACAATGATTGGGCCCATCCTTGTTGGTTTGGTTTTATTCGGCTCTGCTTCTTCCGAAGCGATGAGCGACGCGAATATTGCGGCGCTTAAACTGGACAAAGTAATTTTCTTATACGCCGGCGTTGGTGCATTATTTCTGGCTTGCGCGGCTTTGTTTTATTTCTCTAAAAAAGTGCCGGCAGGTATCATTGATGAAAAAACTGAACCTGCAGGTAAAGCATTATCGTCATTACTGATCATCACCGGTTTACTCATCGTGATGTTTGTTCCTGTTTTCAAAAGCTATAAAAGTGAATCCGCTGTAAAGATCGTTGCGTTGGAAAAATCCATCGGCGAAGTTCAACACATTACTGATTCATTAAAAAAAGCGTTACCCGAAACCGACGCATTGCTGATGAGTACTGTATCTGTAAACGATGGTAACGTAAAAGCGATGACTGCGGAGAGAGATGCTGTAAAGCTTCCGCTGGAATCTTACAGAATGAAATGGCTCCTCGGTGCATTAGCCGTTGTGGTGCTTGGTCTATTCATCTCTAATTTGAGTGCAAAGAAAAATGCTGCCGGTTGGGGGGCGATGAAATATCCCCAACTTGTACTCGGTATGCTTGCCATCTTTGTATATGTGGGCGTGGAAGTGGCCATAGGAAGCAATCTCGGCGAATTACTAAAACAAAAAGCTTTCGGCGGATACCAGTCTTCACAGATCATTCCTTTCGTATCAATGTATTGGGGTAGCCTGATGATCGGCAGATGGGCGGGATCTATTTCCGTGTTTAAATTTAGCAGCGCAACAAAAAAACTTTTGACATTCCTTGTTCCGTTGATCGCATTCGGTGTGGTGATCGGCGTTAATGTAATTGCGCAAAAAGATATGTCGCCGCTTTATTTTTATTTTGTTTGTGTATTGGTACAGATCGCTGCATTCTTTATAAGTGACAATAAACCTGCACGCACACTGCTTATTTTCAGTGTACTTGGTGTGGTTGCCATGATCATCGGTTTAATGACAACAGGAACAGTTGCGATCTACGCATTCCTCAGCGGGGGTTTATTCTGCTCGATCATGTGGCCCTGCATTTTCAATTTATCGGTTGCCGGTTTGGGTAAATACACTACACAGGGTTCTGCATTTTTGATCATGATGATCCTTGGCGGTGGTATTATTCCGCCGATCCAGGGTAAGCTTGCAGATTATTTACAATCGGGCTCAACAGAAGCGGGATACGGCATTCACAATTCTTACTGGATCCCGGTGATCTGTTTTGCATACCTCGCTTTCTTCGCATTCGCCGTAAAACGAATTTTGGGTAAACAAGGAATTAATTATGATGACACCGCCGCTGCAGAAACTCCTGCAGCCGTTGAGTCTGTTTAATAACGATAAAAACAAATCGATCTTTTTTCGATCTCACCCTCGTTCCCTCTCCACGCTTGCAGAGGGAACAAGGGTGAGGTAAACAAACACACAACAATGAGCACACAAAAACAACACGCCATCGGCATTGATATCGGCGGAACAAATACAAAATTCGGTGTCGTTAATCACCGCGGACATATTATTTTCGAAGATTCGATAAAGACGGAAGACTACCCCCTGATCGATGATTTCGTAGATGCTTTGTACGACAAATTACATCCTGTTATCAGTCAACCGGAATTGTTGGATATTGTCGGCATCGGCATGGGGGCGCCAAACGGAAACTTCTATACCGGTACGATCGAATATGCGCCAAACCTGAAATGGCGCGGCATTGTGCCGCTGGCGCAACTGGTGTCTGATAAATTCGGCATCACCGCAAAACTCACTAATGATGCCAACGCGGCCGCCGTAGGCGAAATGATGTACGGAGCCGCAAGAGGCATGAAAGATTTTATTATGATCACGTTGGGAACAGGTGTGGGCAGCGGGATCTTTGCGAACGGTCAACTGATCCTCGGTCATGATGGTTTTGCCGGCGAACTCGGTCATACGATCATTATCCCGGACGGCAGATTGCACTGGCACACCGGCGCAAAAGGTTCTTTGGAAACTTATGCAAGCGCCACCGGCGTTGTACTTACGGCAAAAGAATTCTTACAAAATTCAACTGAACCGAGTTTGTTGCGCAGCATTCGTGCGGAAGAACTCGACAGCAAAAAAATATCAGAAGCTGCATTACAGGGTGATGAGATAGCGAAAAAAGTATTTGCTTTTACGGGAAATATCCTGGGCATGGCCTTGGCAAATTTTGTGATGTTCTCGTCACCGCAGGCGATCATTCTTTTCGGCGGACTTACAAAAGCAGGAGATCTGATCATGAACCCGGTGAAAGCCAGCATGGAAAAAAATCTACTACCGATATTTCAAAATAAAGTAAAACTCATCTTCAGCGAACTGAAGGAAAGTGATGCGGCGATATTGGGAGCGAGTGCGCTCGTGTGGAGCTAAGTACAGAGTGTTTAGTTTTAGTGCTTAGTGTTTAGTGCGAAACATTTGACGCTAATCATTGAACATAGCTTCAAAATTAATTGAGTTCATAACTAAGCACTAAAAACTAAACACTAAACACTGCGAAGCGCTTCTCCGAATTGCAGCATATACCCATTGTTATCATAGATCGCAAACTCCCGCATCTCCCATTCAAAATCTTCAATGCCGTACACAATATTTGCTTTATCTTTTAATTGCTCCCACAGACTGTCTACATCATCTGTATTAAAATAAAATGACCCCGTGAATTCCGCTTTATCAAAAGGCATATGTTCATTTGGCGTTGCAAGCATGATCTCTATTTTGTCACGGTACGCAGAAGCCCGGCCCCACTCATCATTCCGCTCAGACAAAGTAAATCCGAGTACATCCGTGTAAAAGCTGATCGTCGCATCCAGGTCTTTTGTCCGCAAAATCGGACAGAGATAATTAAATTTCATATTATATTTTATTACAAGAATTATTCGAGTTGCACGAATTCCTAAACGCAGAAAACCTTTTTACCTTTTTTCCTTTTTCGGCTTTTAGCAGCGCAGCGCCCTCAACTCTTTGTTCACCTTTTCTCTCCGTTCTCTCAGCAGCGCCGCAGGCATTCGCTGATTTATCTATTACTCCAAATTACACAAATTCCAAAATGCATACTATCTTTTTAGCTTTTTCTCTTTTTGTGCTTTTAGCACCCGCGCAGCGCCCTCAACTCCTTGTTCCCTTTTTCTCCTTGTTCTCTTAGCAGCGCCGCAGGCACTCATCGGCTGTCATCTGTCATCTGTCAACTGTCAACCTCCACTTCTACCCCTTCCGCAAACACTTCTTCATCGCCGCCACATACCCAACATGCAATCCCTCATGATAAAATAAAAACTCAGAAGCCGTTTTAATATCCGCCAGTTCCACACCGTATCTCGTTGTCCATGGCGTATACACGGCAAATTCGCCCGAGAGATAATCTTTTTCAAAAACATCTATCGAAGGAACCAGCAACGATTTGATGCGGTCGATCTCCATGATATCAGCGTACTTTTCCGGCTTGGTTCCGGGTTTATAATTCATAAAAATATCTTCATCTATTTTTACATTCATTCCCGAGCGTGCGTAGCAAACGCCCTGCTGGGCCGCGATCACATGACCAAGGTTCCAAATAATATTATTGTTGAACCCCGAAGGAATATGATTCAGTTGCTCTGTCGTAAGATCATGCACGCTTTCCATCAGGTACTTTCTTATTTTGCGGTAACGCTCAAATATATTTTCCATATTCTCTAATTTATTGCTGAAAAAAATTGTACGGATCAAACAAACGCATATCCACGTCTGTATTCGCTTTGCAATCATAATATTTTTCCCGCTGAATCAGCTTGTCATTAACCAAAAAATCACATGAGGTTTCCGACCATGCTTTACCAAACTGTTTGTGCTCGCCAAAGATCGCTTCTTCCTTATTTTTTTCATCATATTTAATAAAGCGAACCACGATCAGCTTCTCCTTATCTATCCAAAGTTGATTAGCTTTTTCGTCATCGCTTTCTGTTCCCAAAACATATGCCTTTTTACCCTGCCACACGCTTTCATGGACCTTTGAGATATCATATCCTTCTTTTTTTATTCTTGCTTTAACACTGTCAAAAGGAATAAAATACATTCCGCCCAATAAAAAGGTAAGGTCCTCTCCCTTTGTTCCGCGACGAAATAATTTACCTTTCCGAAAATTAAAAACTGAATCCTTCTTCTGGATCATCGCATTACCTTCTTTTATCTCACCGAATGAGATCCGAAAATCATCCGGGAATACAATCGCTTCATACCAGGTAGATGTTTTGATCAGACTGTCATTTTTAAAATTCTCCGTTGTTTGGGTAAACGTAAAATTCTTATACCAGTTTCCGTTATAGCGTTTATACATAATACTCAGGATCTTTTCACCGCTGATATTTCCTTTCGGCGCGAAAGCTGATACCGCAAAAAAAGCTGCAGCAAATCCAAGCATAACAACAGTTAATCGTTTCATATATTTTATTTAAAATTATCAAAAAATAAAAATCGGCAATTATCTTTTATGTAAATGAGCAGAAGACTTTTATTACACCAATTATTCGAATTATACGAATTATACGAATTTCAAACCGCAGTGAATCTTTTTGCCTTTTTACCTTTTAAGCTTTTAGCAGTCTGCGCAGCGCCTTCAATCTCTTTGTTCCCTTTTTCTCCTTGTTCTTTTAGCAGCGCCGCAGGCATTCGCTCATTTCAGTTATTACACGAATTATTCGAATTACACGATTTTCAAAACGTATACTATCTTTTTGCCTTTTTCTCTTTTTGTGCTTTTAGCAGCCTGCGCAGCCCCTTCTTTGTTCCCTTTTTCTCCCTGTTCTCTTAGCAGCGCCCCTGGCATTTTCGGTTCTATTTACTACACGAATTATTCGAATTACACGAATTTCAAAACGCAGTGAATCTTTTTGCCTTTTTACCTTTTAAGCTTTTAGCAGCCTGCGCAGCGCCTTCAATCTCTTTATTCCGCTTTTCTCCTTGTTCTCTTAGCAGCGCCGCAGGCATTAAATTCGCACAATTCGTGATACCCTTTCGCAATCCGTAAAATAACTTACGGCGTATCAATTGCTGCGTAACTTCGCAAAATAAAAACTAAGCACTTAACACTAAAAAATTTTATCACATGAGCAAAGTATGGCTGATAACAGGATGTTCAACGGGTTTCGGAAGAGAACTGGCAAAATACGTTCTGCAACAGGGAAATAAAGTAGCCGTTACGGCACGTAATGTCGGCGACATCGCGGATATCGTGGAGCGGGAAGATTTTGCGATCGCAGTGAAACTTGATGTAACCAAACCGGAAGATATCAAAGCTGCTGTTCAAACAACATTGGATGAATTCGGGCGCATTGATGTGTTGGTAAACAATGCCGGTATCGGTTATTTCGGCGCAATCGAAGAAAGTCAGGAAGAAGAAGTGCGTCGCATGTTTGAAATAAATGTCTTTGGTTTGGCACACATGACGCAGGCTGTTTTGCCAACGATGCGCAAACAAAGAAGCGGTCATATTGTGAATGTGGCATCTATCGGCGGACTTCGGTCATTCCCCGCAGTAGGTTTTTATAACGCTACAAAATATGCGGTGGATGGTCTTTCAGAATCGTTATCAAAAGAAGTTGCGCCCTTAGGAATAAAAGTTACGATCGTTGCACCTAGCGGCTTCCGAACAGATTGGGCGGGTCGTTCAGCGAATGATAGTCCCGTGATCATTGAAGATTACAATGAAACGGCAAGAGCAAATCAAAATGCCATCAGAGGTTATAGTGGCAATCAACCCGGTGATCCGGAACGTGCTGCAAAAGCAATAGTTAAAGCAGTAGAAGCTGAAAATCCCCCATTGCGTCTTTTGTTAGGCGAGGCTGCGTTAAAAGGTGCCCGCGCTAAGCTGGAAGAATTAAAAGCGGATTTTGATGCGTGGGAAGAGACCACAGTAGGTGCGGATTTTCCAAAAGGAGAATAAACTTAATTAAGATTTCAGATGTCAGATTTTCGATTTCTTTCATATTGATCATTGATCAAGAATGGAAAGAGTCTGAGATCTGACATTTTACTTTTCGGTACTCTTTACCCGCGGGGAATTTCTTCAGACAGTATTTCTTCTCCCGCTTTATCAAAATAAACACAGGTCATCTTACTCATATTTACTACCCATTTTTCGACTCCTGAAGTTGCGCAATCGTTGCAGAATTGCGGATAGGTTGTTTGTCCCTGCTGATGCGCTTTAAGATTGGCGATAAATTGCGCAGCATTACTTTCATCTGCGATAACAAGTGTTTCATATTTAGCGGCTGTTGAAATTCTGAAATGACTATCTCCTTTGTAATCTGTGTGACCATCTGAAACGAATGTTTCATAACCTGTGACACCGAGTTTCATCAGGTCCTGAATATATGCGGGAAAATCTGCGCCGTTTTTTACTTTAGAATGTGCTGAAGTGATCTGATCGATTGTGAACATGAGAGTTTTGGGTTTTGAGTTTGGGGTTGTTGTAATATTGGAATTACGTTATGAAGTGGCGACTTTAAAAACTTCCGGCCATTTCATTGGTCATAAAGATGCAAAATGTTGTTTAACATGTATCATTATATCTGATACTTTCCGGATTGTCCGAAAACGTGATCAAAAAAGAATAATCAGGTGAATGATTTATCATTATTTAAGGACTATCTTAGGATAAAAAATAATCTATGCCCGCCTTCAAAAAACTACTTCCCCTTATCGTCGTTTGTTTTACTATGTTGATCTCAGAACAAAAAACGTATGCAGCTTCAACAAATATTATCAGGGTGACTTTACCCGGCGACAGTTTGAAAGACAATTGTGCTGACAGTAATGCTATTAAAAAGATCATTGCGGATGCGATAGAACTGGGTGCTCCTGTTTACAATGCCGGCTATCATATCGGTTGTTATCGTATTTACGAATGGGCAGCTTATAAGATCCTTTATGTATACGGCAGTAATTGCAAAGAAACTGAAAGGATCCTAAAAGCAGCAATTGATAAGTCTCACGGCGATTATTCCGACACGGAAAAAGCATGGCTCATGCGTGCGGCATTCGATAAAGTGCTTGGAGAACCAACTGTAACAACGCCTCAGGACAAAGATGGTCCGGAAAGAAAAGCACCCTTAAAAGGATAGTTTTTTGTAGGCTAACAATATTATTTATGGTTTTGAAATTTCAATCTTCTGAGAAATCCAGAGATTTGACTGTCTAAGACTCAATTCTGATTGATATGATCTACAATTTCTGTAGTGCACACGAAATATTGGAAACACAGAACAATCTACCGGGTAAAGATGGATAACGGCACTACAAAAGTTACCCTGCTTGCAGATGCAGCCGGTAATATCATTAAACAAAAATCAAACGCTTTGTAATTCGAATGCGGGAAATAAAAGCGGCGATTATTCATTTAATCGCCGCTTTTTAATGGATCAATGCCACGATCCGATTAGTGATTTCTACGATGCGCGCTTTTAAAGTGCGCTTCGGCAGGCTTCAGCACACTCACTGCAGGCCTTCGCACAGGCGCGACAATGATCAGTATCATGTTTTCCGCATTCGGCAGCACACGCTTCACACAATTCAATGCATTCTTTTGGCAGATGTTTTCCGTGTTTTGAATTACGCGCAAGTAATACTCCTGCTGTTCTGCACACATCCGCACAATCCATATCCAGCCTGATGCAATCTGCCATCATCTTTACATCCTCTTCTCCCAGACAAGATGAAGCGCAAAAATTACAGGCTGCGATGCAGATATCTAATCTCTTGATGAGTTCATCATGTGGTATGATCTTCATGTTAATGGTTTTAATGAACCATACAGTTTACAACCCTTGTGCCGGACCCCATCCCCAAAATCCTCACATCACCAAATCTGCACACCGGGCATCTTATTTCCAAATCTCCAAATCAGCACATATCATCTCCAAATCGCGACATCAGCATATCAGCGCATCTCCACATCACCAAATCTCATCTCCAAATCTCCAAATTTCCAAATCACTTCAACCTTTCCTTAATATCAAGTTTAAACTTCCTCGCATAATCCTTTGCCACATCATAACCCGCATCAGCATGACGGATCACACCCATGCCCGGATCATTACGGAGCACACGTGCAAGGCGTGCATCTGCATCAGGCGTACCATCCGCAACAATCACCATACCCGCATGAATACTGTAACCCATGCCTACGCCGCCGCCGTGGTGCAGACTTACCCAGCTTGCGCCGCCTGCAGTATTCACCAGTGCGTTCAACACCGGCCAATCCGCAACCGCATCACTGCCGTCGAGCATCGCTTCCGTTTCCCTGTTTGGCGAAGCCACGGATCCCGTATCCAAGTGATCACGCCCGATCACGATCGGTGCTTTTACTTTTCCCTCTTTTACCAGTTTATTAAAGGCAAGTCCGGCTTTTTCTCTGTCACCCTGACCTATCCAGCAAATTCTCGCCGGCAATCCCTGGAACGCAATTTTTTCCTGCGCCATTTTCATCCAGCGGATCATGCCTTCATTCTCGGGAAATAATTCCATCATCAGTTTATCAGTTACAGCAATATCTTCCGGATCGCCGCTGAGTGCAGCCCAACGGAAAGGCCCCTTTCCTTCGCAAAACAAAGGACGGATATATGCCGGTACGAACCCCGGGAAATCAAATGCATTTGTTAACCCTTTTTCAAAAGCACGTGCACGTAAATTATTACCGTAATCAAAAGTTATTGCTCCGAGTTTTTGCAATTCCAACATTAATTGAACATGCAACTTCATCGTATCATAGCTCATGTTCACATACTCATCCGGATTTTGCACACGCAATGCATCCGCTTCATGATTGGTAAGGTTATGCGGAATATAGCCAATCAGCGGATCATGCGCAGAAGTCTGATCAGTAAGTGTATCAGGAATGATATTTCTGTCGATCAGTCTTTGTAATAATTCAACCGCATTACAAACCACACCGATACTTAATGCTTCACCGTTTTGTTTTGCAAAAAGGGCGGCGTCTATCGCTTCATCAATATCTTCAAACTTTTTATCGAGGTATTTTGTCTCCAGTCTTTTGTCGATACGCCACGTCTCTACTTCCGCAACAAGCGCCACACCCTCATTCATCGTTATCGCTAAAGGTTGGGCACCGCCCATGCCGCCAAGCCCGGCAGTTACATTCAATGTGCCTTTTAGTGTACCATTAAAATGTTTTGTCGCAACAGAACCGTATGTTTCATACGTGCCCTGCACGATCCCCTGGCTGCCGATGTAGATCCAGCTGCCTGCAGTCATTTGCCCGTACATCATCAAACCTTTTTTCTCCAGTTCATCAAAGTGTTTCCAGTTTGCCCAATTAGGAACAAGCTGTGAATTGGACAACAACACACGCGGCGCATCTTTATGCGTTTTCAGCATCGCCACCGGCTTACCGCTTTGGATCAATAATGTTTCATCATCTTCCAGGTCTTTCAATGCCTTGATGATGAGATCAAGCGATTCAATATTCCGTGCTGCTTTCCCTCTCCCGCCGTATACAATAAGCTCCTCGGGTCTTTCAGCCACTTCCGGATCAAGATTGTTTAAGAGCATTCGCAATGCTGCTTCCTGGATCCAACCTTTGCAGGATAATGTTGAGCCGGTTGGTGTTTTGTATTTTTCAAAATCGTAAGACATGGGGAGATGTAAGATTTAAGAATTAATATTTAAGATTTAATATTTCTGTCAATTTGATTGTTGCGATAAATTGCGCGGCGTCATACGGGTTGAGCATTGAGCATTGAGCATTGAGCATTGAACATTGAACATTGAACCGACTTCGACAAGTTCAGTCTGACAATCCGTGTTTCTCCGTGTCATCCGTGTTCCATTAACAATTATCCGTCAACTGTCATCTGCCAACTGTCATCTGTCAACTGTCATCTTCTGATAAACTCAATCGCCTTAACCATGTCATCATGCAAGATCCTGTCCGCATCATTAAAGCTCACTTCTTTCCTGAACGCTTCGATGATCTCTTCAGACGCAGCAGATGTCTTCAACGGTCTGCGGAATTCTATCGCCTGCACGGCAGTTAACAATTCTATCGCTAATACTTTTTCTACATTATCAATAACACGTTTGCATTTCACCGCACCATTGGCACCCATACTAACATGATCTTCCTGGTTATTGCTTGAAGGAATGGAATCCACGGATGACGGCGTACACAATTGTTTGTTCTCACTCACAATGCCTGCAGCAGTGTATTGCGGGATCATGAAGCCCGAATGCAGCCCCGGATCTTTTATAAGAAACGGTGGTAAATTTCTTTGTCCGCTGATCAACTGATAAGTTCTTCTTTCAGAAATATTCCCAAGCTCAGCCATGGCAATAGAGAGAAAATCAGCAGCCAATGCGATAGGCTGACCGTGAAAATTTCCGCCGCTTACGATAAGATCTTCATCAGGAAAAATATTCGGATTATCCGTAACCGAGTTGATCTCGCGGATATAAATTTCTTTTACATAATTCATCGTATCCATCGTAGCGCCGTGCACCTGCGGAATGCAACGGAATGAATACGGATCCTGCACCTGTGATTTTTTTTGCGCAGCAATTTCACTTCCTTCCAACAATCCACGCATTGTTGCCGCAACAGAAACCTGCCCCGCGTGCGGACGTACAGCATGAATATTTTTATTCAACGGATCGCTCACACAATCAAACGCATCAAAGCTGATCGCCGCGATCTTATTCGCCCACTCCAATAATCTTTCCGCCTGCACAAGGTTATGCAAACCGTAAGCACTCATAAATTGCGTGCCGTTGATCAATGCAAGCCCTTCTTTACTTTGCAATTGTATCGGTTGCCAATCTAATTTTTTCAATGCGTCTGCAGCGCTCATTCTTTCGCCGTTCAAATGCACTTCACCCATGCCGATCAACGGTAAACTTAAATGACTCAGCGGTGCAAGATCACCCGAAGCGCCCAGTGAGCCTTGCGTGTAGATAACAGGATACATTTTATTATTGTACATATCCATCAATCTTTTCACGGTGTGTATATGCACACCCGAATGACCATAGCTCAACGATTTTATCTTAAGCATGATCATCAGCTTCACGATCTCCTCCGGCACCTCCTCCCCTAATCCGCATGCATGAGATTGGAGTAAATTCTTTTGCAATTCGTTCAGTTGGGTCTTATCGATCTGCACATTTTGCAAATATCCGAAGCCGGTATTGATGCCGTAAAAAAGCGCATCAGAATTTTTCATTTTATCATCAAGATACTCGCGGCAATGCAGGATCCTTTCATGCGCATCAAAAGTGATGGAAACCAATTGGTCGAATGCCAACAAATTTTTTATCTGCTGAAAATTGGTATGCTTTCGATCCAGCGGGAGGTAATTATAGCTCATTATTCTTTTTACAGTTTTGCAGTTCGTGAGATTTTTGCAGTGCCAAAAGTAGGAAAATTAGACCGAAGGTTATTCTTAGTTGTTATCTTCACACTTGCTGTCAGCTGAGCCTAAGTTTATCCTGAGGCATCGAAGGGAAGTAGGTTGCCTATCTTCACTTTTATCTCCACACCTGCTGTCAGCCTGAGCCTGTCGAAGGCGGTTGACTATCTCCCCTTCAATCTTCCCGTCATTGCGAAGAATGAACTTAACGAAGCGATCTCATGAGTGACAGCGAATAATAAAACAATCTGCTCGCATAATTTTTCGCTAGGCTCTCCCCACCTGAATAACTTGCGGTTTAAAAAAGCCGAATCTTACGGTGATTTGAACTTTACATTGCGAATATGATCAGGTAGCTTTAATGCTCTCTGCGTTATGAAAGAAATTAAATACCGGTTGTTGATCCATCGCGGGGCGAAGCGGATTGCGCTTGATTTTGCGCCCGACAGTAAATTTGTACAGCTGCTGCGCAAACAGATCAAAATAACGTGGAGTAAGCAACATAGTTGTTGGTATTGCGATTGCACGAAACACTGTTTTGAAACGATAAAAAAGGCAGCGCAAAACAACGGGTATCAGATCAGCGCAACTGCAGCTCCTCATGCTGAGAACAGGACAAGTGATCCAAAGTCTTTTGCGGGGGAGCCCTTCCACGCACAAAAGCAGAAGCCCGCGGGCAAAGTAAATGAAACGCGTTTTATCTGCGCCGTAAATGCCGCTGAAATGCGCCTGTTCCTTCAGGAACTGTCTTTGAGGTCATACAGCGCATCTACGGTGAAGACATATACAAATGAGCTGTCACAATTCTTTAAGCTCATAGGTGCCAAGCCCGCTCCTTCTTTCGATACTGCACGCTTGCGGGATTATATGCAATACTGCCATGATAAACTTCAATTGTCTGAAGCAACATTGCACAGCCGTATAAATGCGCTCAAGTTTTATTATGAGCAGGTTTTAAAAAGAGAAAAATTCTTTTGGGACATTCCCCGTCCTAAAAAACCATATCAACTCCCGAAAGTATTGGACGAAAAAGAGATCGGCAGAATGTTCAATGCGGTAAAGAATTTAAAACACAAAGCCATTTTATTTACTGCTTACAGCGCAGGACTAAGGGTAAGTGAGGTCGTACATTTAAAGATCAAAGATGTGGATAGTGAACGGATGCAGTTGTTTATTGCCAACAGCAAAGGAAAGAAAGACCGTTATGCGGGTTTAAGCCTTTTATTGTTGGACGTATTACGTGCTTATTTGCAAAAAGGAAAGCCATTTCCGAAAACCTACCTGTTCGAAAATCCTGTAAAGCCGGGTGAACCATACAGCATAAGGGCCGCACAAAAAATATTTCAGGATGCAAAAGAAAAGGCGTTCATAAACAACGATCTAGGCATTCACAGTCTTCGCCACAGTTTTGCCACGCACCTGTTGGAAAAAGGAATAGACATTCGATATATTAAAGACTTGTTAGGGCATTTTGACATCAGGACCACGGAGAGATATCTTCATGTAAGAAGGGACAGTCTGGTAGTGATCCCGAGTGTACTTGATGAACTCAACAAAAACATTCGCCTGGAATGGGAATAAATAATTAAGATTGAACCATAAAACGGATATTTAAAAAACGGCTCCGTGGCTTGACGCACCACAACAATAAAAAAAACGAATAGTGGGGGTATTGATTATCAGTATAGTTAGAAAATTCGTAAATTCGTGTAAGTACGTAAACACATACGTTAGCGGCGATTATAAATGCAACACTTCATTAACTACATAGCGACAATATTTTTTACAATTTGCTCTTGCAATTCTGTATTTGCCCAGGTTGACACTTCTTTAATTGGTCAGACAAGAAACTATGTTAGATATATTGACTCAATAAACAAACTAGACTTTGTGCAGGACAAAGGTTTTATGACCTCGGTAGCCGACGGAATAATCAAGACTGACGGCGAAGTAGTGGGAGGTTTTGGTATTTATACTTTATCAAACTTAATAGGTGACACAGCTTTTAGAATTGAATACCACGACAATCTTAACATCAACATTTATAAGACTTATTATTTCCAGTTTAACAAATTAATTTATGCGACACTTGAGTTGCAAGACGGAAGGGCAAACATGAAAAGTATCTACCGAAAAGAAGAATTCTACAATAACAACAATATCCTTTGGACAGCGACTAACAAGAAGAAAAGTGCAGAGAAGTATTTTGACAAAACAAACTTTTTATTACAACAAGACGGATTAAAATTTTTGGCAGACTTCAAGAAGGACAATAACCGCCGCTAACATGCTGTTTTGTGCAATTGGGGCATGACATTGAAGCAATCATCGGCAGTGCATATTCAGGCTTTGGTTTCGGCGGACGTAATTCTGCCGGGCAGTAGTTCTAAACTTCGGCTTGTAGTTATAAATTTAGCTTCGGTTCCGGGGGACAGTTGGTCAATTCCCCAACTGCACAAAGCCTCGAACGTTGGCTGCAAGCTTAGCGACACCTAAAATGACACAAGACAAAAACTATAAAATATTAGATGAAACGGATGAATTAATCTTAGGACACGTTTTTGAAAGGGCTTATCTTACTATTAAAGCGACAAACGAAAATTTAAGTCTTGGAGATTTTTATGGCGACCCAACTTGTGGACTTATTAGCAGAGCGAACGATTGGTGCGTTATTGGCGGTTCAACACTATTAGTTTGGACAAGGGATGAAATTGCCACAATTAAAGACAATGATACTAATTGGGCATCTGACATTAGGCAGATAACCGAAAATAAAGTTGAACTTCTTATCGACCCTTGGGCAGACAATTCTGCAATTTGGGAGTTTGACATTATAACAAAAGAGAAAAATAAGATTAAAGACTTTACAGACTACAAGGACAAAGAATACACAGACAACGTAGTATGGTAAAGCCTGACAGCCAACATGGATTTGGCGTTATAGGGGCTGAAGAATAAAGGCTCAGGTTTAGTTTTTCAATCGGGCTTTTTGTTGTAGTTGGGCTGACGTTCCCTGATTTCCCCTACAACGCCAAGCCCTAAATCGTTGTACGCCATCTCTCGTAACGCCCTTAAATCCGCTGCCTGATCTGCAGCTGCTTTGTTTGTTCGCCTTGATTTTTTTGAAGTATTGAAGTCGTTGCACCGGTGATTTTCACAGGAGGCAGTAAACGGCAGTTTGATGCCCGAAAAGTGAACGACTGCGTCGATGAAAGCTCGCTTTCAATCGCAAAGGCGATACACTTTTCGAAGGTCGGCGGTAAAACCCGCATATCCAACTTTTAAGCGGGAGATTTTTCCGCCGGATCCTGTGAAAATCACCGGCGCAACGACGATACTGTTTCTCAAAAAAAAAGCAATGGCACTCCGGCAACAGCTGACCGCTCCGCAACTTCGTCAATCAAACATTGACGCAAATTGCTTCCGCTCAATCCGGCTCGGATAAACGGTCGAATACTTCCCGACAGCGCACAACACCGTATTGACAAAATTGCTCGTCTCCAATAACCGATGTATCTTTAAAGTCGACCGCAACTTCGTCAATACGCCGCGTTGGCTGCTACTTTTAACAGACAGCAAAATCCTAAAAACAGTGACATGACATTTGCAAAACAATTTTTGATTTTCTGTTTTCTTTTAATTGCATTTTGGAGTTGTAGTGACAACAAAAATAATAAATATGGAAAGCCTATTAAGGAGTTTAGTGTTGGACAAATAGATTATAAAATTTATGATAAAAGTTTTGGAACAAATGTTTCAAAAGATGGTTCACAACTTGACACTTCGGGTGGATATTTTCTTCAAGTTAACTTGGGCATAACAAACAAAACAAATCAATCAATCAAATTTGACACTTCGATGTTCAGGTTGACAAATTCAATTGGACGAGCTTTCTCTTTTTCTAACGATATGAACCAATTCTTTAGTTCTTTTGACACAAGTCTGAATGCAGTAGAAATTCAACCTAATATGACAAAACTCGGTTTTATTATTTTTACTGTGCCGACAATTGCCGAATATAATTTAGAACTTAACAATGGCAATTGGGCTAAAGAAAAAAGCACATTTTATATAAAGTCTGTGGACTAAAGCAGCAGCCAACATGCGGTTTTGTGCAAGTGCGGCTGGACATTGAAATCTTCAGCTTAAATGCAAAGCCAAACTTTGGTTCCGGGCTGGACAATCTTCTATCAACTTTAAATCATAAATTCAACTTCACAAAGCTTAACAGCAGCGGTCGTCGGCGGACGGAATACTAATACCGCACCTGCACAAAGCCGTAAACGTTGGTGGCAAGCCTGTTCGAATACTCTAATAATTCAAACAAATGGGACTCGACAGCATAGAATTATTAATAGAAGTTGAAAAAGCATTCAGCATTAAAATTCCTGACCAGGAAGCAGAACGTATAATAACCGTTGGTGATTTTCACAACTCAGTTTGGAAACATCTTGAAGGAAAGCATAGTGACAAATGCCAATCTCAAAAGCTTTTTTATCAATTAAGGCGGTCATTTGTTGACTCATTTAAATTTTCGAAAGCTGATTTTAAATTATCAACCTCCCTTAATGACATTTTTCCAGAGGACAATCGTAAACAAGCTTACTTAAATTTTTCCAATTCCATCAACATTGAATTCCCAGATCTAGTATTGCCAAAACCTTGGGCGATATTTTTAAATACTATCGGTATAATAACAATTTGTGGAGGGCTTGGACTTTCGATAATTCTAATCAACTATTTTGATTATAGCAAATGGACTCTTTTATTTTCCGCTATCGGTATTGGCTTTACTTATCTTATTTCAAAAATATTGAACGCAAAACGTACTGTAATCAAACCTTCACTTGTTCGTGACTTTACCCAAAAAACATTATCAATTAATTATCCAACTCTGATGAAAGAAAATGGAGTGAATAGAAAAGATGTTGAATCGGTTATAAATCATATTATCGCAGACAAAGCAGGTCTGGAGCTAAATGAAATTTCACCTGAAAAGAAAATAGGCGATCATTTAGGCATAGGCTAAATAGGCCAACCACCAACAAAAGGTTTTGTGCACTTGGGGCTCGACGTTGAAACAATCATCGGCAGTGTATATCCAGGCTTTGGTTTCGGCGGACGGAATTCTGCCGGGCTTTTGTTGGTTAACTTCGGCTTTTAATTATAAATTTAGCTTCAGTTCCGGGCGGACAGTTGGTCAATTCCCAAACTGCACAAAGCCTCGAACGTTGTACACCATCTCTCGTAACGCCCTTAAATCCGCTGCCTGATCTGCAGCTGCGTTGTTTGTTCGCCTTGATTTTTTTTGAAGTATTGAAGTCGTTGCATCGGTGATTTTCACAGGAGGCAGTAAACGGCAGTTTGATGCCCGAAAAGTGAACGACTGCGTCGATGAAAGCTCGCTTTCAATCGCAAAGGCGATACACTTTTCGAAGGTCGGCGGTAAAACCCGCATATCCAACTTTTAAGCGGGAGATTTTTCCGCCGGCTCCTGTGAAAATCACCGGCGAAACGATGATACGGATTTGCAAAAAAAAGCAATGGCACTCCGGCAACAGCTGACCGCTCCGCACCTTCGTCAATCAAACATTGACGCAAATTGCTTCCGCTCAATCCGGCTCGGATAAACGGGCGAATACTTCGTGACAGAGTACAACAAGCGTATTGACAAAATTGCTCGTCTCCAATAACCGATGTATCTTTAAAGTCGACCGCAACTTCGTCAATACGCCGCGTTGTGCGTCACTTTAGACAACCCTCGTTAACCGACAAACTTTGAAATGAGTAGAAAAAAATGGACTGATGAAAAACTATTTTTTCGGCTTGTAAATAATAAGTCGGACAAAACTTATTGGGACAATATCCGAGAACTACGTTCAAGAGCAAATTTCAACATCTTCAATGCTTGTGTTAAACTAATAAAATCATCAAGACCCAAAGAACGAATTATTGGTATTGACATATTAGCACAATTGGGTTTGACACCTAGACCCTTCTTCAAAGAATCTCGGAAACTTTTTTTTGACATTTTAAAGAAAGAGAAAGACTCAAAAGCATTGCTTTCCGTTTTGTATGCAATCGGACACAATAATGAAAAATTAAAATCTTACGAGATAGCGCTTTTGGTTTCATTTAAAAACAATGCTGATGAAGGTGTTAGAGAAGGTTTAGTTTCTGCGTTGCTTTCGGTCGACAACAAATTAGCAATAGACAGTTTAATACATTTGACAAATGACAGAATTTCTCATATTAGAGATTGGGCAACTTTTGGAATTGGGCAACAAATTGACAGAGATAATAAAAACATAAGAGAAGCTTTATGGCTGAGGGTTGACGACAAAGACAGGTTTACAAAATTTGAAGCAATATTTGGCTTAGCAAAAAGGAAGGATATAAGAGTAAAAGAAAAAATTATTCGGGAACTTTTGCAATATGAATATGAACCATTATTATTTGAAGCAATTGGCGAACTTAACGACAAAGACTTCTTACCATTATTAAAACAAAACTTGACAAAAGCTCAAAAGGACAAAAAGAATAATTCCGATTGGATTAAAGAATTGAAAAGCTGCATATCAAAATTGGCAAGCAGCTTACAATAAAGCGAACGCACAACAAGGGTATTGGTAAAAGCTGGGCGGACGGAAGCCGTGTTGCAACATTTGTAACCTTATTTAGCCTTGGTTCGGGCTTGACCAGCAACTTTGAACTGACGAATTAATCATCAACATTTATATCTAATTTGAGCATCAGTAGGCCGGGGCATGACCAGCAATAATCCCAGCCTTCACCAATACCTGTCCGTTGTGTGTAACCAATTGACGACCCTAAATTCATCAGCAGACAATTAATTATGAGTGACCATAGTATTTCAGTTGTACCAAGACAATCAACATACGCTGACAAAGAAATCAAGACGAAAGAAATTTTAGACTGGCTTGTTTCGCTTGACATAGTTAAGCCAACACCTTCTGACTGCGTTCTTAGTTCAAGTAATGGGCATGAAATTTCAAATGGTGCAAAGTTTGTTTCGACAGAGCCTGAACTTCTACCTTTTGACTTAGGAGCAAATGGGCTTGAAATAATAACTGAACGACAAGTTTTCCATACAGGACAAAATGGAATCGAAGAACTCATTTGTCCAAGTTGCAAAAAGGACATCGCAAACGAAGATTGGGACTTTCTAAGCGAATGGGGTGACAATAAAAGTAATAATTTGACTTGCCCGTTGTGTAACGTTGGTACAGACATTCATCAATTTAACTTTACACCCGAATGGGGTTTTAGTGATTTAGGATTTACCTTTTGGAATTGGTCAAGTTTGACAGACCGATTTATTAATGACTTCAAGCAAAAGTTAGGGTGTGACATAAGCATTGTTTATACACACATTTAGCCAAACCCCTTACTGACTTTGGCTACACACAACATTGGGTTTTATGCAAGTTGGGCTTGACCTTGTAACATCAGCTAATTGCAAATCCCAGCTTCAGTTCCAGCGGACGAATAACTATCAGCTTTTGTACTTAACTTCATCAACATATTTTCAATCAGCAGCGGTTATGGGCAGGCGGAATTCTAATTCCCAACCTGCATAAAGCCCTGCACGTTGCCTGCAAGCTTATGACAGCACTCTACTTCAAACGACATTGGGACGAAACAACAGGAGAAGAACTAACTGACAGTTGGGGCTTGTCAACATATTATTTTGAAACGGACGAAAAGTTAAATGTTACACGACAACTACAGTTATTTGACAACGGCAAAACTTTAAAGTACGACACAGAATATGTTGACGATAAGTTTGGCGGGCTTTCAGAAATTCAACTTGACATTAATGAATTTGCTGACTATGGAATTGACAAAAATGAATTTGAACAACTTTGGGAGAGTTCACACTATAAAAAATTTCCTGAAATAGTTTGCACTCACGACACACTTTGGGGGCAACCCAGACTTGATGGACGCAGATTAGCTGTTGGCGACATCGTAAGTTTAGTTGACACATATCACGAAGACATTAATGTTGTGTTGACAGACTTTGAACTATCACTTCAACAAGTTAGACAAACTCTGCATTATTGTAAAGATTTGGAATGCAAAAAAGACAATCCTGAAAAATTTTGCCAGAACTGTTTGCTGAGAGTTGAACAGTTTAATGAAACAATCGACAAAGACGACCCAGAACAATCAAATTGGCTAAGAGCAGACAAATTATTTAAACAACATTTTAAAACAGCATCCTGACAAAGCCTGCAGGCAACATTCGGTTTGGCAATATGGCGGGGCGAAGAATATATTCTCAACTTTTTGTTCGCTAATCGGCTTCAGTTCCAGCCGACGAATAAAGCCAAGCAATAGAATAAATAATGAACTTTTAGTAATAAATTTAGCGGCGGTTACGGGCTGACGATTTTCAAATACCGCCACATCGCCAAGCCGTAGCCGTTGGCTGCAATTACGCAAACCTTATGATTCGACATTTCATCTTTTGCTTACTAAGTGTAGTTCTTTTAGGTTGCAATAACACAACACACAATGAAGAAATCAAAAGTATAAGAGCAGGAATCGATACTTCTAATATTTCTTTGGAAATACAAAAAGATAAAGACTCACTTAAACTTAATATTGACAGTCCCGGACAGTTTATTTCTGAAATAAACTGTGAACTAATAGCTTTAAAAGAGGATGCGGATTTCTACACCGATGGTATTGAACCAGGTATTTCTATAGAAGAGACAAAGAAAGATATTTCGAGGCTTATTCAACCCAATGAAAAGGTTCTTTTTTTTGAAAGTGCAATTTTAATTATTGATTATCCACTCAAAGATTACGCAACTTTTAAAATCAAAGGCACAAAGAATGGATTTTCAA
This sequence comes from Ferruginibacter sp., assembly GCA_965247855.1. Classification (GTDB taxonomy): domain Bacteria; phylum Bacteroidota; class Bacteroidia; order Chitinophagales; family Chitinophagaceae; genus Ferruginibacter. The sequence goes on along the minus strand of CBDFHZ010000003.1, from coordinate 224,339 downwards.
GGAAAGAGTTACTTCTTGAAATAAGTAAGATTTACCATCAGCTTTATACTGATGAGGAAAATACTGCGACAGTAAAAACTCTTCCTATGAGAGATAGGAACATCATGAACAGAAACAAAACAAATGGAAAATATGGAATTTGGGGACACGACTTGGCCGATCTTATTCTTAACTCAATTAAGGTTTTTAAAAACAGCAAAGGCCAAATTTACTTGACTCTTGACATTGACTCCTAAATATACTGCAGCCAACATGCGGTTTTGTGCAAGTGCGGCTGGACAATGAAATCTTCAGCTTAAATGCAAAGCCAAACTTTGGTTCCGGGCTGGACAATCTTCTATCAACTTTAATGCATAAATTCATCTTCACAAAACTTAACGGCAGCGGTCATCGGCGGACGGAATACTAATACCGCACCTGCACAAAGCCGTGTACGTTGTGCGTCAGTTAATCGACACCTTGTTATAAAAGCGACATGAAAAGACTTGTTCTTATAATTTTTGCTTTCATGTTCGGCTGCACTCCGAATACTACACATGACAAAACCAAAGTTGAAGTTGCTAAAAAGGAAAGCAAACCAATCAGCCAAATTGAAAAAAGCATTGTAGAAGTAAGCAAGCCTAATATTATTTATGACACCTTAGTTTTTACAAAAAATATGAACGGTGAAATATTGTCAGAAAAATTTAAGACAAGCCGAAGCCAGCTCGAATTTTACAAAAGTTTTATAAACTCGAAAAACATAAATAGTCTGAAAACAATCACCGAAAAACATACAAAAACAGAAATAAAATATTTAGGAAAAATAAAAGACCTTGACAAATTAAATTCATATGATGTAATAACGAACTTTCAAATATGGGGAATTGGTCAAATGTCATCGCCGAGAGGACGAAGTGAAGTTGCTTTTGTAAACAAAGACAAAATTATTATTTACAATTTGTCAATGCCATACGAATTGCCAGAAAAAATAGAAACGAATATTCTGTATTTCAAACATGAGCAAACAAAAATTGGAATTTCTATTTTAGGTGGACTTCCTCCAATGTTATGTATTCCAGAAATTGGATGCTACTAAAAACCGAACGCACAACATTGGGTTTTATGCAAGTTGGGCTTCACAAACTTAGCTTCAGCTAATTGCAAAGGCAGGCATTGGTTCGGGGCTTGACAAACATGGTTGAGCATTAGTAATTAACTTCATCAAAATATTTTCAATCAACAGTGGCCCGGGCGGACGGAATACTAATTCCCAACCTCCATAAAGCCCTGCTTGTTATATGCCATTTATGAGACCCTACATATTTGTAACAATTTTCATCACCTTGACTTTCCAAGCATTTTCACAAAATGAAATGGACACAAGATGTATGAAACGAATTAAAGAGTTTTCGGCTAACATAAATTTTCCAAAATTTCCAGAACTGACTGTTATATCTAAGGACACTATCAAATTTGGTAGTAGCTGTATTATCATTCACGAGACCCACCCTGAAATCAAAAAGCTATTTGAACTCGGACTTGTATTTCCTGACTTAATATATGGAGCAAGTACTAGAGGCGACAAATTTGAATTTAAAAAAACCTCTGGTGCTGACACATTATCCATTAGTAATGTAAAGGAGTTGCATTTTCTAAATCAAAAAGCTGACACAAAATGTTTTTCATTTTTACTTTGGCATAAAATGATGGCAAATCCAAGTCTGTATCTTTTTGAAATAACTAATGAAACTGGTAATTCAAACACGACAAAGATATTTATTGAAAAGGCAAAAGTGACTGCATTTGGTTTCTGCTCAATTTTGATTTAGGGCATTAGTATCACAGAACTAAAACTGATATAACATATGGGGTTTACGCAATATGGGCTGACGCGAGTAAATTGAGCTGCAGGGATTTATTAAGCTTTTGGTTCTTTATCCCGTCGGACGTACCTTGAAGCCCCTGCTGCGTAAACCCCCGCACGTTTGTACACCATTTCATGAGAGCATTCATTACCATAATAGCGATATTGATAACATCTTGTTCTGAAAGGAAATCTCAAGATGTTGAAGTAAATAGCTTGTTGCAAAAGGCTGAAAAATTAAATACTACTGCAACTGTCCCGGGAATTGACAGAGATAATAGCTGGGCACCGTTTCATGCAAAATATTCATTCTACTCACAGCCTGTCGAAGTATATACAGGTAAACTTGCAAAGCCTGACTTCAATAGCGTAGACTATGGTAATGACAAGGAATTTCAAGAATTTTTGGAAGAGCGCTTGAAAGGCATCTCTATTAATTTTGGAGGAAAGTATACCATAGTTGAAAAGTCTTGCGGTGCTATGTGCAGTGCGATTTATATGGTTGACCGTAAAACGGGTAAAATATATTCTTTTCCTAAAGCTGATGGACATTGGGGATATAAGTATTATCCAAATAGCACTTTACTCCTAGGAAATTCTAGCCTGGTAAACGATAGCATGACCGAATATTTGAATCAGTGGGGTGTTATCCCGGAATTTTATCATTGGACTGGAAGAGATTTCGAAATTCTTCCCTGAATGGCTTACAACATGGGATTTGGCAAAATTGGGGCAGGACGTTGTTAGCTTCAGCATTTTATCGCTATCAGCATTTGTTCCGGCCGGACAATCTTTGTTGAGCTTTGATTCTTAAAATCAACTTCTAATTATACATTTAACTTCAGTTCCGGGCAGACGTTTTTCAAAATCCCAACATCGCCCAGCCCTGTTCGTTACCTGTAACTTTAAATTGACTTTGAGATCATAGTAAATCTTTCTTGCCATCCAAATAAATTCAAACCTTGACAGCTAAAGAAAACTTTGACAAAATGTATAATGACTTGGGCTGTTTTGAATATATCGAAGATGGTTTCATTTGTTCATACAAGGATTTTTATAAAGTTGTTAAATGGAATGAAATACAAGAATTGATTGCGTACAAAGCAGACCTATTTGTTGTTGACAATATCGAAATGCTTATTGTTCTTGATGACGTTTATTTTACCATCGACGAAGAAATGCCTGGCTGGTATCAATTTGTACTTAAGACTAAAGAAATTTTTCCAGCAATTCCTAAAGAGTGGGACGTAAATATTTTATTTCCTGCGTTTGCTGAAAATAGAATTGTTTTATTTTCAAAAAGTACGCTTTCAACCGAAGCAAAGAGTTCGTAATTAAAGCTACAGGTAACATGGTTTGGCAAAATACGGGCTGAAGGAATGTATCTCCACATTATCTCTCCTATCATCTTCAGTAAACAGGCTGACCTTTCACTAAAAAACATTTCTGTAAAACAATCATCAGTTTTCATAACTTAGTTCTGCGGCCGGGCTGACGGAATTCTAATCCCTGTACTTCGCCAAGCCGTCTCGTTGTAGCTATTGTAAACAGACTTTATGACTCCGAAACAAATTGAGAGACTTAAAAAGAAAATTGCCGACATAAAGCGGACACTAGCTGGTGAAAAAAGGAAATTTGATTGTTATGACGACGGACGAGGCCTCCGCTACCTTCCGACAAAATATTTTATTCAACTTGCGGACTATTCCGGTGGCTTAACTTACACCAAGTGGTTTGACAAAAATTTCCCTGACAACAGCGGTTTCCCCGACTTTCTATTCGAGTGCACAATCATTCTTTTTAAAACCGGTAAGACAAAAGAAGCCGAGAAAAAAGCATTTCAAACTTTTTGCAGTAACACTTATTTGTTTGACAAATATTTCGGTAGACAAGTTAAGCCCATTGACAAATGGGAAGGTTCAAACTTACAAAGCCCAGATTTCATAAATTACTTTGACTATTCATGTGAACAAAATGAACTTGCTGACTTTAGTGAATGGCTGGACAAATTCATCATGACACATGACTTTATCAACCGAAGCAATAAATATATTGACATCCGGAAGAAGTTAAAAACTAAAGATGATCCTGAGACTCGACACTATTTGCTCCAGGCAGCAAGCCAGTTGAAAAAATAATTATTGCGTAAAACAACTGCTACCAACATTGATATTTGCAAAAGCCGGACAGACGAAAGGATAATCGCCTTGTAAATTGTCTCGTCCTGAAATAGGTTGACTAAAAATCACCTAAAAATGGACTTACAAGACCAAATTGTACAGGAGTATTTAGCAACCGGCTGTGGCTACCGAAAGCTGCAGGCAAAATACGGCATCAGCCGTACCACGATCTGCAAATGGGTGCAGATCTATCAGGGTATTCATGATCTGCCTCCTACTGATCTCCAACAAAAACATTACATTAGCCCCATGGAGGGGAAGAAAAAAAGAAGCAAAATGTATCCGGTAATGAGGCTGCGCTGCAACAAAAAATTGCTGCACTTGAAAAGCAGTTGGCACACCGGGAACTTCGTGCAGAGATTTTGGATACGCTTATCAACGTTGCCGAGAAAGAGCTAAATATCAATATCAGAAAAAAGCCCGGCACTCAACAGTCCTCGAAATAAAAAAGACAAAACCATTCGTTAGCGTAAAAAGCATTTGTCCGCTGTTGGGTTTCTCTGCGCAGGCCTATCACAAAAAACAAAAAAGAAATGTCATTAAAATGGATCAGGAGTACCATCCTGCAGCAAATTGATGCCATCAGAAAATACCAGCCCCGGTGCGGAGGCAGAAAATTATTTATGGAACTTAAACCCTTCTTTAAAAAGCATCAGATCATAATAGGCAGAGATCTTTTCTTTGAGTTGTTACGAACAAACAAGTTGCTTGTACGCAAAACAAAACGAAGTGTATATACTACAAACAGCAAGCAGCACTTTCGCCGCTATCCTAATATGATAAAGGATTTTACACCTCTTAAAGCGCATGAACTGTGGGTAGCCGATATCACTTATATACCTTTAAAAAACAGGTTCGCTTATCTGTTTTTAATTACCGATGCGTACTCCCGAAAGATCATCGGCTTCCATGTAAGTGATGACATGAAAGTGAGCAGTGCAACACTTGCTTTAAAAAAGGCGATTGCACAAAAACCACCCGAAGCGATTGTAATCCATTATTCCGACACGGAAGGAAAACCAGATTGGTTTTTTTATGCCTGTGAAAGCTATGCAAAAAAAGGTTGGGTGGCTTGTGCTGTTGAATATAGAACTTTCGGCAGAGAAGGAACAATGCCATTTGAGGCAGTAATGGATGCAAAGTCGGCAATTCGTTGGTTGAGACAACACGCAAACGATTATAATATTGACACGAATAAAATTATAGCATCAGGCAATTCTGCGGGCGGACACTTGGTATTATGTGCAGCTTTGGCTGACAAATGGAATGAAAAAAGCGATGATTTAAAATTCAGTTCAGTTCCAAATATTTTAATGGTTCATTCAGGGGTCTATGATTTGACTGACCAAAACACAGCATGGATAAGAAAAGATTTAAAAGATAAAAATCTTGTAAAAGAAATATCGCCTGCCTATCTTTTTAAAAAGAATTTTCCGCGAACATTAATTATTCACGGTACAGACGACAAAAACGTTTCTTATTCAACTGCCCAAAAATTTGTAACAGAAATGAAGGAAGCAGGAAACAATACAATCGAATTTGAATCTCTAACAGGTGCAGGACACTTTATTTGGTATGACCCGAAATATTATCCCCAAGTTTCAAAACTTAGAAATGAATTCCTGACCAAATTGGGCTACTGACAAGTTGAAATACGGCAGGCAACATGGGGTTTTATGCTAGTTGGGCTTGACAGACTAACGTCAGCCAATTGCAAAGCCAGGCACCAGTTCGGGCCGGACAAACATCGCTGGTCATTTGTTCTTAACTTCAACTTTACATTTTCAATCAGCAGCGGCTCGGGCGGACGGAATTCTATTTCCCAACCTGCATAAAGACCTGGCCGTTCTAGGCAATTCTAGACCGTGATTTATAACAGAAAATATCTACCGCTTTAACAAAAATATTTTTTAATTTAAAAACATAAAAATTGAGAAAGCTAAAACTTCAAATGCACATTACGTTAGACGGCTTTTCTAATATGGAAGCAGGTGGCGATAATTTCAAATGGGACACTAAGGTTATAAAATTTTGCGTAGATAACTTAGCAGATGTAGATGCCTTATTGCTCGGTCGTAAGACCGCAGACGAATTAATACCGTTTTGGGACAAAGTAGCTCTAAATAAAAAGCACGCTGAGTATGCTTTGGGGAAAAGAATTTCCGAACTTCCAAAAATTGTTTTCTCAAAATCTGTCAAAACGAATAGGTGGCAAAATGCTACTCTTATAAATGGTGATATAAAAAAAGAGATACAAAATTTAAAAAAGTCCAAAGGCAAAAATTTATTAGCGTATGGTGGGATATCTTTTGCATCCGCACTAGTTGACAACGATTTAGTGGATGCATTTTATTTTTTAAAAGACCCTTTTTGCTTGGGTAAAGGTTTATCGGTATTTAAAAAAAGTAACCGTGTTTTAGCCTTCAAATTGAAACTTTCAAAGCCATTTCCCTGCGGAACTATAATGCTTTCCTACGACCGAAAAAAATAATCAGTGTGCAGCAAACCGCCTACAGCATTGGTATTGCTGCCCAAACCGGCGTAAGTGTTCCGGAATCGATTTTCAAATTAAGTAAACTTTCCCCGGATCACGAGTGTCGGTGTTCTTCCTGTCTGTAATCGGGTAATGCGATCTTCCTGGCCTTGGACTTCGTGACCCACGAAACAACAGGAATCTTTTCGTTTCGTGTGCCACGAACCGAGGCAAAGGCGTTGGCAAGGATGTGTCGGTTTGAATCCGAACCCGGGCACAAAGCCCTTTAAAGTTTACAGGGCTTTTTTTAATAAGTTGTTCTATTGTCTTGGCTTGACGCAACTCTGCAATAAAATAAACGAAAGGTATTGTCTCTGATATCAGGGCAGTTATAAATTTTGTAAGTTCGTGTAATTGCGTAAACACAAACGTTGTGCAGCAAGGCTAAACGACAAACATAATAAACTATGACAGTTGAAACACATATAACAATAGACAGAGACAAGCCGGCAGTTTGGGCTGCTATCACTAATATCCGTGATGCTGCAGAAATTATAAGTGGAGTAGAAAAGATTGAAATACTGAACGAACCTGTAAGCGGACTTGTAGCGCTAAAATGGACGGAGACAAGAATGTATTTTGGGAAACCCTCTGCTATTGACAAGTGGATTACTGATGCTGTGGAAAATAAATTCTACAAAACCAGAGCTGAAATGGACGGATTTATTTTCTTAACTACAATGACTATTTCTGAGAGTGGCGACAATGTCAGATTAACGAGCTCTCACGAGACCAAATCGCAAAGTTTCATTGCAAAGATAAAATCTCTTCCAATGATTTTTTTTAGAGGAATGTTGAAAAAAGCAATAATGCAAGACCTAATGGATATTAAAAAAGTAATTGAACATAAATGACAAACTTCACGCAAGACAAAAAGAGTTTCAATCCGACGATAGCATCACAAGACAGAAGCCCAGCAGCCAACATGGGGTTTTGTGCAAGCAGGACTTGACGTTCAAACTTCGGCTGTTTGCATCGCTGTACATTTGTTCGGGCTGGACAGAATCCTGTTGGGCTTTTAGTTGTTATCTTGTACTTTTATTTCTTTATTGGGTTTCAGTTCCGGGCTGGACATTCAAGAATGCCCTGCCTGCACAAAGCCCCTAACGTAAGCTGCAACCTTATTGACAGACCGTACCAATTGACAAACCTTATCGACCACGTTTTAGATGACCGAACTTGAAACGATATTGACAAAATATAATTTTCCTAAGCGGACGATACGACCGACAACGAAATTTGAAGAAATAGAAAATCGAATTGGGTTTCCACTTCCTGACGACTACAAATTCTACCTTGACAATTTTGGAGAGTATGAAGAATTTGTAGGACCAGAACTTGTTAATCTTTGGCACATCGGCGAACTGTTATCCAGAAACAAGGACACAGGCATATTCGACAACCTTCCATTGACATTAGGAATTGGGAATAGTCCAAGTAGCGAGTTCATTGCAATCGAATTTATGGACAATAAAAATTATAGGGTTGTGCTTTCCCCATTCATAGACTTAGACAAACAATATCACATTGACATCGGAAATTCATTTACCGACTTCTTTGTCCGTTTGGACAACGGCAAAGAATGGTTCGACTAAACACGCTTGCCGACCAAGGCTGCTGCTTACAGGGGTTTGGCGTTATAAGGGCTGAAGAATAAAGGCTCAAGTTTAGTTTTTCAATTTTTCTTTAGTGCAAGGTTGGCCTGACGTTCCCTGAGTTCCCCTACAACACGAAGCCCTAAACCGTTGTACGCTATAAGACAACACTTCCCATATTGACAAAAAATAAAATGATAATAAAACGCATTCTAACATTATTCTATTTTGCATTTTCGGACAATTATTATTTGCTCAAGACTCTACAAGCGAATTTTATCCAGAAGCAAACGGAACAATTGGTAGTGTTAGCCCATTCGTTTGGAATGGCTGTGAATTTACAGTTGACAAAAAACCAAACATCACATTTGACAATTGGGCAAAAAAATGGATGGATATTGAGGACCGGACAAAACCAGGGGCTGACGGTTTCCAAAATGTAATTCATAATGTAACAATCCCTGAAGAAGAGAATGGCAAGTGGACGACTTCTATTGATTTTGGAAGTTCTCCTATTGAGGCATTTAAAGAACTTATGACAACTTTAAGCGGGCAAGGAATAAAAAAAGTTGATGTTCATAGTAAGGCATTTACCGACTGACGTCCAAACTGCATGCAACATTGGGTTTTATACAAGTCGGGCTAGACATGGTAACATCAGCTTATTGCAAACTCAAACTCCGGTTTCAGCAGACGAATTTCTTTTGGCTTGTGTATTTAAGTTCATCAACACATTTTCAATGAGGAGCGGTTATCGGCGGACGAATAACAATTCCCGGCTCCATCAGGCACTGCCCGTTATAGAAAAAAGCCAATCGAAACTTTCGTTATCTTTGAAGTATGTCAGAATTGTCCAACATAAAATCTTTGCTTACTCAACTCAAGCCTGAGCTCACAAGTAAGTATTATGTCAATTCCATTGGCTTATTCGGATCTATCGTTAGAGATGACTTCACTCCTACCAGCGATGTTGATATAATTGTTGACTTCAGCAAGCCCATCGGCATCGAATTCGTCGACCTTGCAGATTTCATTGAAAGCAAGCTTCATAAGAAAATTGATTTAGTTTCAAAAAAAGGAGTTAAGGCTAAATATTTTCATCAAATAGAATCTGAAATTATTTATGTCTAAACGTGAACCTCACTTACTCGTTGAAGATATTTTAGACAGTACTTATAAAATTCTTCATTACATCGGGAATCTCACATTTGACGAATTCACTAAAGACACTAAAACTATTGATGCGGTTATTCGGAATTTTGAAATAATCGGTGAAGCTGCAAATCGTTTACCTGATGATTTTAAAGATAACCATTCTGCAGTTGATTGGCACCGTATAAGAGGTTTTAGAAATAGAATTGTTCATGATTATTTCGGGATTGATTATTCAATAGTTTGGGAAATTAAAGAATCATACCTGCCTTCCCTTATCGCTTCTTTGCAAACTCTCTAAGCTACTTCCCAAAAAATCCGTTTGGCAAAATACGGGCCGACAAATTACATTCGGCTTTTACTCTTTAATCATCGTGAGTTAACGGGCTGAACGTTCATTAAAAACATTTCGGAAAAAAATCACTCGTTTTCATAACTTAGTTCTGCGGCCGGGTTGACGGAATTCTGTTCCCGGTACTTCGCCGGGTCGTTAGCTATGCGTAACTCATGAACAAAGCAATTCTACTGTATTCTGACCATGGACTTTCAACGTCAATTCTCCCGAAAGCTGTTTGCGAATACTTCCGGGCTGACATTTTTGATTTGACTACAGAAGTACGGAGTGAGATTTTGGGAGGATCGCAATCATGAATGACAGACCTACCTTACTGATTTATGAAGATCAGACTTTCACAGTCAGACAAGATACTTTTATTGACAGTACTGCTGATAATGGAAACACAGTTGTGTTTGAAGATAATAAAGAGACAGCTTATTTTTATGCAATTGACAGAAGCGACAATTTAAACATTTTACACGCTCTTCATTTTTATAACGTTGCCGATATTGTTGATAAGGATAAGCCCTCTCAATTTAAAATTCTTTGGATAAAAGACTTTACGAAATCAGTTTTATCAATCAACAATTATTACCACGTCATTTTTGATTTTAAAGCAAGAACTGGTTATTGCAGAAATGGATTTCCCAACACTAAAAGTAACCGGGCAGTGATCAATGAAAGAGTTTTGACTGACGAGTTAATTGACCAACCATCCAAAGACTAAAAATCACATTTATGGAATATCTAAAAGACAGAACAGTTATTGCAAGCGATGTAAATGAACGGGATGGAATTGGAGTTGAAATTTACAGAGACGATAAACTTGTGGCTGAAATATTTCGTAACGACACTGAATTGACAAGAACTGTAACAGTATTTAATAAAGAAATTGGACTTGAGTTGCTTGAGGAGAGCATTGAAATTTTTAAAAAGGAAATTCCTTGGGATTTCATTGATTACAAAAAATTAAACGCAGAAGAGTAACAGCTGCCAACAAAAGTATTGCCGAAATACGGGCAGGACATCAAACCAATAAACTTTTGATCGCTCACTATCAGTTGTCCGGCCAGACGAACATCTGTCAACATTTGTTGTTTTTGTTCCTTTGTTTTTCAATTTTGCTGCAGTTCCGGGCTAACCCGTCCTCAAATATCCGTACATCGGCAAAACATACCTTTGTGTGCCATTCTACAGACCCATTCCTTGACAACAAATGAATACACTTTCTTTCAACATATTACTAAGTCCGGAAAGCAATGACCACGAGATTAGAATTTTAATTGACGATGAAGATTTTTTAGGTAACAACTATTTGGGTATTGATCCACCTTCTTTTTTCGGCCGGAACATTCTTGACAAAGATGGTGAAATAATGGTTGGACGATGTAAGTGTGGTGTTGAAGGCTGTGGTGACTATCCGGTGACTGTTGTAGTTAATCACGACAACGTTTTGTGGACAAACAACAACGGACTGAATTTGATTTTTGAAAGACAAGACTACGACCGTTCAATTGACGAAGCTAAAAATGATTACAATTGGGAAGATATTAAACGAAAAGTTGAACGTTTGACCACGAACATTCTTCAACATACGCAGACAAAAGACAATTACATTTTTAATTGGGCATCTGCAAGAATAACCGACAAACAAATTACTTTGAGTTATAGTAAAAATGGTGACCAAAAATTGTTTGACATAGCTTGGGACGGACAGTCTGAAAACAATGTTGAAGACAACGCCAAACAATTCTTTAAAGACAAACTAAAACGAGATTAAAAACATTACACAACCGGCGGTTTGGCAATATGGCGGGGCGACGAATATCCGGTGAACTTTTTGTTCGCTATTCGGCTTCCCTTCCATCCGACGAATAACGCCAAGCAATAGAATAAACGATGAACTTTTATTTATAAGTTTAGCCTCGGTCACGGGCTGACGATTTTCAAATGCCGCACATCGCCAAGCCGTAGCAGCTAGCGGTAATTGTAGAACGACAGTGCTAATATCAACTCAGATACTAAAATGACTGACGAAACACAAGAAATGACTTTTGAGCAATCGGTGCGGAAACCACCTGGTATATATCTTGGCAGTAACGACAGTAAAGGCATCATCAATTTGCTTTGTAGTATTATCAAGGACTGCATCTTTATTTGTAAGACCGACAAAATTTTCTTTTCCATTGGCATTTCAGATGACGACAGACTTTTCCTGCAAATCAACTCTGACATAGACACATCTCCCATTGTTAAGCATTTTTCTCACGACCAATGGAGCACCGATATTTATCACCTAAGGCTTCTTGCTGCGGTTACTGACAAGTTTGAAGTTATAGACAATCCGAATTAACTAACATTGGATTTCCTACCAACAAAAGGTTTTGTGCAATTGGGGCATGACGTAGAAGCAATCATCAGCAGTGCATATCCAAGCTTCATATTCGGCGGACGTAATTCTCTTGGGCAGTAGTTCTAAACCTCGGCTTTTAGTTATAAATTTAACTTCGGTTTCTGGCGGACAGTTGGTTAATCCCCAAACTGCACAAAGCGCCGAACGTTGTGAGTTATGCTGTGACACTCCCTGCGAAGTTAAAACATTGAGAACTATTTGCCTACAATTTCTTTTCTAAAATGGTTTCCCCAGTTTAGCAATTCATCTAATAATTTCTTCATTGATTGCCCAAGTGGCGTAAGAGAATACTCAACTGTTACAGGCATGCTGTCGTATAAAATGCGACTGATGATTTTATTTTCTTCCAAAGCCTTTAATTCTTGCGACAACATTTTTGGCGACACATCACCAATATCTCTTTGTATTTCGCCAAAGCGTTTTACACCATAAGTCAAAGAAATCACAATTGGAATACGCCATTTACCTTGAATGATTTCCAAAGCATCTCTTGACGCCCTTAACCTTAAAGGACAAGCATCATTTTTTGTTTCATTTTTCATCCACTTACTTTTTAGTAACTACTTACATACAGGTAACAACTATCTAACAGATATCAAAGCTAAATACATTTGCATCATTATTAAAAACAAAAAATATAAATGATGAAAAAAGTGTTTCCAACAGTGTTACTTGTACTAGCAACAATTATTTCAGTAGTGAGTTTTGGACAAACAGCAAAAGTTCCTACTCAATTCACACCACAAAATTCTGCCATTCTTTTAGTTGACCACCAAAAAATGACTATGGATTGGATTTACAGCCAGGACAAAAGAAATGTAGAAAACAATTTGCGTATGTTGGCTCGTATTGGTGCTGAATTAAAAGTACCATTATTGATTACAACTACAATGGAAGAACAAGTAGGGCAAACCTGGGAAGACATACAAAAATTAGCACCAATACAATACGCAAATCGTATTAAGCGTGGCGGAACAATTAATTGCTTTCTTGATCCCAAGTTTAACGCTGCTGTAAAAGCATTGGATAAAAAGAAATTAATTATTTGCGGCTTAACTACTGATATATGCTTGTTGCACACTGTGCAAGGTGCATTACGCAATGGCTACGAAGTAATGGTTGTGGCTGACGCGTGTGGAAGTATGAGCAAATTGGCAGACGATTTAAGCTTCGACTATCTACGCCAGTTGGGCGTTTCAGTAGTTTCTGCAAATTCAGTCTTATCAGAATTATATTCAGACTTCGGTTCGCCAGATGGACAAAAAGCAATGAAAATAAACCTGGAAGAAGTTGTTTCAAAATTGGGCAAGTAAGCAATTCTTAGCTACAACTTCAAAAAATTGCCTTGTTTCTTAAGCAAGGCAGTTTTACTTAAACTCAATTTTAAAACAATGAAATATCAAATACTATTTATCATTTTGGTTTGTTCAAGTATGGCAAATGCACAACAGGCAAACAAGGAAGCGCCAAGTCCGGTAGAACTAAATATTGGCAACTATCGTTTTGGCTTGCAATTTTTAATGACCAAACATGTTGCGCCGTCAAGTAAATTTTCATTCCTCTCAGTTACAAGTTTTGAAAGCACTTACAACAACGATGTTAACAACTTAGATTTTATAAATAACTCTCAGGTTAGCTACGAAATTTACAAAGGTTTTGGTGTGGCAACAGGTCTTTCAGTAAACAGAGTTTCGGGTTTAACACCAATTATAGGGCTTGAATATGTATTTGCCAACCAAGAAATTTTATTTGTAATGACGCCAAGTTATCATTTATCAAAAAATAAAAATATCGAAGGTTTGGCATTAATAGAATACAAACCGAAATTGACTAAAAAAATTAATCTTTATAGTCGCTTTCAAACTTTATACAACCAAAATACAGAAGACCAACACCATGAAAGAAGCTATATGCAATTTCGTTTAGGTGTGGGCATTGGTAACTATCAATTCGGGTTAGCAACAAACTTGGATTATTATGGCCCGTTCAAAGTTTTAAAAGTTAACTATGGCGGTTTTTTACGATTTAACTTCAAATAAAAAGCAATGAATAAGTCAAGATTAGAAGCATTTAGTGATGGTGTTCTGGCAATCATTATCACTATCATGGTGTTAGAAATTAAAGTACCTGAAACTGCCGATTGGCAAGGTGTTTCACATTTAATACCAACCTTAGCAAGTTATATTTTAAGTTTTGCGGTTGTAGGCGTGTATTGGAATAATCATCATCACTTACTGCATACATTAAAAAAAGTTTCGTCTGCAATAATGTGGACTAATCTAAATTTATTGTTTTGGTTATCACTTATTCCGTTTGGTACAAAATGGATGGGAGAAACACATTTCGATCGCTTTACGGTTATTGCTTACAGCCTGCTGTTAATAGTCTGCGGCATATCTTATACACTGCTTCAAAATTTAATTGCCAAAGGTTTAAGAAACGAAAACAGTAATCTCACTATCATCATAAAAAAGCAAAATTCTAAAGTATTAATATCTACCGTCTGCAATTTACTTTCCATACCGGCAGCATTTATACATCCACATATTTCACTAGTCTTCTTTGCAATTTCATCTGTAATTTGGATAGTACCGAGTAAAGACATTGAAAGAGAATTATCAAAACAAGAATAAAACCCATGATACAAATACTGAAAAAATCAGAGCAGTTTAATACCACTATTTTTAATGGAAGGTTTGTAGTAAACAAGCCTGTTGCAAGTGGCTTCTCAAACACAGTTGCGCCTTATTCCAATCTATTTTATTGGAGCCACGCCGTGGCATTAGATGATTGCGAATTTCCGTTACATCCGCATGAAGGGTTTGAAATAATGACCTTCATTTTAGAAGGACAAGTAACGCACTTTGACACAGCATCAAAAATCTGGACACTTTTGGAAACAGGCGACTTTCAGGTAATACAATCCAACAAGGGCATTCAACATCAAGAAACGATTGCCAAAGGCACAAGCAGTTTTCAAATTTGGTTTGACCCTAATTTTCAAGAGGCCATCAAAAAAAATCCTGCGTATGTGGACTACCACAGCAAAGACTTTGAAACAGTAATTGAAAACAAAATTAAGACAACAACTTATGTAGGCGAACACAGCAAGGCATTTGCAATGACACCACATTTAACTATTAAGAAACTTACATTTAACGACCAAACTAAAATAAGTTTACAGTTAGACAGTAATTGCAGTTATACTTTTTATGTTTTGCGTGGTAGTGGTTTGGCAGACAAGCAACAAATTGTAAAAGATGACGCTATTAGGCTTTCTAACATCCCACAACTTGACGTAGATTTTGCAGGCGAACTTTTTTATATTCAAACGCCAACTCAACTCGAATACAAACCTGTGTGGACAACGTAAGAGAAAGAAGTACAAACGTACAACAAAAGGTTCGCCGCAAGGCTGGCGGACGGAATAACAATCGGTTGTTGTACTACTACCAGCGAATATCGCGCTTGACAGAATTCTATTTGGCGTTTAGTTGTTAACTTCATCATTAGTATTTCAATCGACTGCTGTTGCCGGGCGAACACCGCAACAATCCTAGCCCTGCGGCAAGCCTCGAACGTAAGCTGCCATTTTTAAGACCCTACTATGTTTGGACTATTTACAAAACAACATAACCGAGTTGACATTAAAGGGGATAACATCTTTATTGACAATCAAACAGTAAATATTGGCAAAGCCATTGAACTGGAAACAGTTTTCGAATTGACAGTTCCGACACCGGAAATTAAAGTTTTTGAGAACCAAAATTTAGTTCGAGAATTTCGTATTGACACATTGCAATCCAACAAAGATTTGACAGGGCAATTCCAGCACAGCTCAATCCGAGTTTTATCAAATAGTGCCGTAATGATTGATGGTATCATTTCACAAAACGGCAATACTTTTTCTAAGTGGACTGATAATGACTATGAAGCAATACGGCTTCAACCATTCTTTTTATCAGACAAAAATGATAATAACATTCAGCTCAAAGGCAAAGGGCTTTTTGAACGTGGTTTACATTTCAGTGGAACAGTAACACCAACAGGAGTTAGAAATATTTGCATTTGCGAAAGTTGTAATTTAAGTTTTACAATTCAGCATTTTCATTCAGGCTTTTCTGAACTTCAATATTTTTATTCAACAGACAGCAAAGAAACTTTAATTGTTCCTTACGGCTCAATTGAAGATCTACCAACCCAATTACAAGAAACAGTTGACAAATCAATTCTTCAAAATATTGAAAGTAAATTACCTAGACCATCTAATAATGAAGGGACATTTAACTACTATAACTCTTTTAAGTGTCCGCACTGTTTGACACCTTACATTGACTTTGAAAAGTATAATGAAATTAGACGAACCGAATATTATGGCAACACTTATATTAATGAAATACCCAAGCGGTGGACAAACTAAAACGGCAGTTTACAATGGCTTTGTAGCCTTCCCCGTGATTAAAGCCTGCCAATTTTTAAGACATCACTAATTTAGACTTTTCTCTTTGTTCTCATAAGAAATGAATGATTGTTTATTCTGTAGTTGAGTATTGTTTGTATGCTCATGTTCAATCCTTCGTTTCTTATCAGATTCCTGCCGGATGGCTTCAAACCGAGAAAACATTTTACGCTGTGGGCAATTCACTTCCGGTTTTGTAATATATTTATGCTCAGAAATAATCATATCTTCCTAATACCACCCTTCTGCTGCTATGAAAATAATTTTGTACCTAACCATCGCCCTGTGCCTGAGTCAGAAATTGTATGCTCAATTTCCACTGCCCTATTGTGCTGAAGCCTTTGCTTCCGGTGTACGACCCATAACCAAAGTAACTTTTAGCAACGTGAGTAATGCTTCTCCTGTGAGTCCTGCGGGTCCTGCCCACGAAAATTTTACGGGCGTTACCGCCAACGTTGAGATCGGGCGAATGTACACCGTCACACTTGAAGGCTCTACAGGCGGAAATTTCACAGATCAATTTTCCGCTTATTTCGACTGGAACGGCGACGGCGACTTCAATGATATCTTCGAACAACAATACATTGGCAGTATCTCAAACTCTACGGGTACTGATAATCAAAAAGCGATCTCCGGCATCACCGTTCCGGCAAACGCCGTAGCGGGTATTTCCCGCATGCGTATCGTAAAAAAATACAACGGGAGTGCCGGGATATGCAATACTGCAGGTTTCGGGCAGGCAGAAGATTATAGGCTCAACATTACCACGGCTCAACCCGCAAGCTTTTATGTAAAACTAAATGCCACAGGGTCAAATAACGGCTCATCATGGGCAAACGCCTATACAAGTCTTACAAATGCATTATACTATGCAATTCCAAAAGACACTATAAGGGTCGCAGCCGGCACTTATAAGCCCGGCACTTCACAGATTAATACGTTCGCTATAAAAGACAGTATGATTGTTTTGGGCGGATACCCTAATACGGGCAACCCGACTGATGCGCAAAGAAACTTCAGCACTTATCAAACAATTTTAAGCGGCGAAATCGGTGGCCCCACGCCAAACGACAATATTTATAATGTTGTAACCATACAGGACGTCACACCGTCTACGGTTATTGATGGTTTTATCATTGAGAAAGGTTACGCCAACTATTTTAATCCTGATCCGGATCTATCACCGGGTGGCGGTTTAAAATTGAAGAATGCCCCGGTTACCTTGAACAACTGTGTATTCCGCAATAATTATGGGGCAAACGGCGGATCAGCAATATCAGCAATTAGCAGTGATCTGCTTGCGCGGAACTGCATCTTCATCAACAACGGTAACCCTTCAGATCTTTCCGTGATCCTCAATAAAAAGTACAGTCAGCCTGTCTATATTAACTGTGTCTTCTTTGGCAACAACGGTACGATAATCATGAATGACTCGAGCAGCATAGTTATGAGAAATTGCACGCTGGCAAAAAACGCAACCGGTTATTCAACAACACTTGGTCCGGTAACGATCCGCGGAGTTAACCACTCCGTGATAAATATTGGCAATTCTATTTTTTATGCGAACGGGTTAAACAGTATTGATGATTCTACAGATATTTCTTTAGATGCATCAACAGCAACTGTAGGCAATACCATAACACAGGTATTCAATACAGGTAACAATCCCTCACTTCAAAATGCAAATCCGAAATTCAGAGATACATCCAATTTCATCGGTGCCGATAATTTGTATTATACGGGAGACGACGGGCTCACACTTACTAACCCCTGCTCCCCTGCAATAAACGCAGGATCAAATAGCGCTGCAATTGGTATCAATACTGATATCAGGGGTTTACCCAGGATCTTCGGACCGGCAACGGATCTCGGCGCTTACGAAGTGCAGACCGCATTTCTTTCAAAACCTGCCGTGCTTTACGTAAATAAATTCGCTGCCGGTAACAATAGCGGTACAACCTGGGCGAATGCATTTACAGATCTGCAAAGCGCATTGGCAGTATGTTCGGATACGATCAAAGTAGCCGCAGGCACTTATTATCCTTCACAAAGCAATCTCACCGCAACATTCCTTTTAGAAAATCACCGCGTTATGTTGGGTGGTTATCCTGCTTCAGGAAATCCGATTGACGCGCAAAGAGACTATGTCGCAAATCCGACGATTTTATCGGCCAATCTTCCTGCCGCCGGCGGGAGTCACGGCGGTGTAATTATCAAAGGCCGCTGGAACGATAATACATCAGTTACCGACGGATTTATCTTAAGGGATGTAGACATCAACCCAACTGTAAATCTTTATAACTCCGCAAGTGCCGCCGTGTATCTTATTCATCACGCTTCTCCTGTTTTCCGGAATTGTGTTATGCAAAATAACAGAGGGTATAAAGGAGCTGCACTAAATACATACGATTTCAGCAGTCCTCTTTTTTACAACTGTACTTTTAAAAACAACGGCGGTAACACCACATTTTACGGCGGTGCTGTCAGTAACTACACCAACTCCGCTCCTTCTTTTTTAAAATGCAGTTTTAAAGATAATTTTATCATCTACACAAATTACTCAGAGCTTAACGGCGGTGCGATGTATAATGATCTTGCAAATCCGACCATTGACAGTTGCACATTCACGGGCAATATTGCACAGGAAAAAGGCGGCGCTGTTTTTAATGTAAATAACAGCACCGCGGTTATCAGCAATTCATTTTTCCAAGACAATGTGTCAAACATTTTCGGAAGTGATGTGTACAATGAACATTCCTCCGCTACGATAACCAATTGTGTTTTCACCGACAGTTTAACTGCACTCACTAATTCGCCTACCCGTTACGGAGCAGCTGTTGCAAACATCGGTAACAGTACTGTAAACATTATAGGTTGTAAGTTCACAAAGTGTAATGCCGATGATGCCGGTGGTGCCGTGTTCAATAAAAATTCAACAACTGCTTTTCGGAATTGTTTGTTCTCCGAAAATTCCGCTACGTCAGGCGCTGCGGTTTATAACGACAACGCCGCCGTTTCCTTCACACAATGCGTAGCAGTAAAACATGGCGGCACCGACGATGCTGTTATCTCTAATAAAAAAAGCAATGTAACGATCATCCAATCCACGATCGCTGCTAATTCTATCTTTGTGATTGAGAACGCAGACACCACACATCTGACAGTAAAGAACAGTATTTTCTCAGATAATAATCCTTACTTCCAGGGAAACGATCCTGAAATTCATAACAACCCTTATCAACCCGGTAATACAACCGACATTTATAACAGTCTTACCTGGGCATCAGGCACCAACGGCGTTAACGGAAATATTACAGGTACGCAGGCAAGATTTGTTGATTTTATAAATCCTTCCGGCCCCGACGGTATATTCTTTACGGCAGATGACGGCCTGAGGCTCACCCGTTGCTCTCCTGCAATAAATGCCGGTGATAACAGTTTTGCAGCAGGCATTCCCGCAGACGTTTCCGGCAACAACAGGATCTTCGGTGCACTCGTTGATATGGGTGCTTATGAAGCGCAATCAAATGCAAGCGGTAACGGATCAATATATGTTAATGCAGCTGCTGGCGGAAGCAACAACGGAACGTCCTGGGCAAATGCTTATACCTCACTTACCAATGCTTTAAACAATTCATGCGCCGATACCATTCGAGTGGCTGCAGGTGTTTATAAACCGATCGCCGTGAGAGACAGCAGCTTTAATTTCGGAAAGGCGAAAGTAGTCTGGGGCGGCTTTCCGGCTACCGGAAATCCTACCGATGCGCAAAGAAATCCTGTTTCATTTGTTACGATACTTTCCGGCGATATCGGTGTTCAAAATGACTCTCTTGATAACAATTATCACGTGGTAAAAGCCGCAGGGCTTTACGCAAAATTATATGTTGACGGCTTTACCGTGAAAAACGGGAATTCGAACGGCGACTATGATAACCGCAACGGCGGCGGCATCTTCAGCACGGGCGGCGAAACGGAATGGAGCAATATGAAAATTGAGAATAACTATGCAATCTTCGGCGGCGGTATGTTCAATGCTTCTAAAATGAAAATGACCAATATCGTCTTCGCAAAGAATCACGGCGATGAGGGTGGCGCATATTATGAATACAATGGCTCTATCAATACAACTACAGTAGACAAGTGCGTATTTATTGATAATAAAGGAGACGGCCGTGGCGGCGCCATCGTGAAAAGAGGTACGCAAACAGACAGCTTCCGTCTTACCAATAACCTCTTTGTGAATAACCTGGGCGCTTACGGTGGCGCTGTTTATTTTGATTTCCCGCTCAGCCTTACAGGGGGGAAATACAAAGTAACGAATTGCACTTTTTCAAAAAACGTAGGGGTAGGCAAAGGTGGTGCGCTATACTTTAATAATGAAGATCAGGTAGGCCTGTTTAATAATATTTTTTACCAAAACAACTGCGGTACAAGCCCGGGCGAAGATATTTACGGCGTTCATTGCAACAGTAATGTAGCTTGTAATCCGTTTGACGTCCAGTATAATATTTTACAACAATACACTACAAACACCCTTAGCGTCAATTATTACGGTCCGCCGGCTTTTGTAAATGAAAATAATCCTGCGGGCCCGGATAACCAATGGTTCACCAATGACGATGGTTATCAGTTAAAATACGATACGTATGGCGTAAACGACGGAAAAAATAGTTTTGCCGCAGGTATATCTTTTGATATCCTCGGAAACAACAGAATCTATCAGGATACAGTTGACATCGGCTGCTATGAATTTTCAAATATCCCTTTCGCAAATGCCGGTCCTGACAAAGAAATATGCAGCGGAGTAAATGTGCAGATTGGAACTGCGGATAATCCTGCTTATGCATATTCATGGACATCATCTCCTGCAGGATTTACATCTAATCAAATGAAACCTTTTGTAAATCCTGTCGTTACCACGTCATACTTTTTGGAAGTATCCAACGGCACGCTGGTATCGAGAGATACCATGCTGGTAACAGTTTACAACTTGTCAGCACCTACAGTAACGATAACGGCAAGCACTATCAATCCCTGCCCGGGATCATTTGTAACCTTTACCGCCACCGGCACCAATCAGGGACCTGCTCCCGCTTATCAATGGAAAGTGAACGGCGTTAATTACCCTAATGCTACAGGCCCCGTTTTTACATACAGCGGCCTGCAAAACAATGATCAGGTAAGCGTAGTAATGAGCAGTTCTTCTGCCTGTGCAAGCGTTGTAAATGTTACAAGTAATATTATCACTGTTACCCTTGCAACTCCGGTAACACCAACCATAACGATCACAAGCAATTCTACAGGTTGCGGCGGTGGTGCCATCACATTCACGGCGGCCATTACAAACGGCGGAACCAACCCGGGCTACACATGGACCATCGACGGCTCTCCTACAACGAACCACACCCCTACTTTCACAAATGCCATTTGGAACAATGGTGATATCGTGAATTGTGTGCTCACAGGCAACGCATTTTGTACAACCGCAAATACTGCAGTAAGCAACGGTATCACGATCAACACGGCCAACAGCCTCACACCTTCAGTAAGTATCTCGGCTTCTGCTGCTTTTGCTTGTGCAGGCAGCCCGCTCACGTTTACAGCTACTCCTGTTTACGGTGGCAACTCGCCTGTGTACCAATGGAAAATAAATAACGTGAACGTAGGCACAAACAGCCCCATATTTACAACCACAACTTTGCAAACAAACGATCAGGTAAAAGTGGTGATGACGAGCAGCTATTCATGTGCTTCACCCGCAACCGTTACGAGCAACACTATTTCCGCCCTTATCGGAACCAATCCGATCGCTTTTGCAGGCAATGATGTCTCAATATGCTTAGGATCATCAACGCAGTTGATCGGTGGTGCAGGTTCGAGTTATTCATGGTCGCCTGCAACGGGTCTTGATGACCCTACAAGTCCTTACCCTGTTGCCACGCCTTTAGTAACAACAGCTTATGTTCTAACCGTAGCCAATGGCTTTTGTATTGCAAAAGATACTGTTGTAGTTACCGTTAATTCAAATGCACCGGTTACGGTAAATATAACTTCAACAGCTGCAAATATTTGTTCCGGCAGTTCCGTTACATTTACCGCAACGCCTGTCAATGCAGGCGCTTCACCCGGTTATCAATGGAAGGTGAACGGTGTGAATGCGGGCACAAACAGCCCTATTTTCACAAGCAGCAGCCTGCAAAATAGTGACCAGGTAACTTTGGTACTTGCAAGCAACAATACTTGTGCGCCCGCGGGAGTGGTTACAAGCAATATAATTCAAATGTCTGTAACAACTTCTCCCGTTGCAAATGCCGGTAATGATGTGAGCATTTGCGCAGGCAGCAATACGCAATTGAACGGTAGCGGTGGAACGATATATTCCTGGACACCTGCAACAGCGTTAAGTAATGCCGCCATTGCAAATCCTGTTGCCACACCTGCGGTTACAACAGCATATATCCTTACCGTTGCAAATGGAACATGCACAAGCAAAGACACTGTTGTAGTTACTGTTGCTCAACCCACAACTCCTTTTGTGAGTATCACTACGGCGAACAACCCTATTTGCGCAGGAAGCATCGCTGTATTTACCGCCGTTGCTTTAAACGCGGGCTCAAATCCTTCTTATCAGTGGCAGGTAAACGGAATAAACGCCGGAACAAACAGCGCTGTCTTTACAAGCAGCAGCCTTCAAAATAATGCACAAATAAAAGTGATCGTTACAAGCAACGGCTGCACCGCAACTCCCGTTGTAACAAGTAATGTTATTACCCTGAGCGTTACAACTCTGGCACAACCGGTTGTGAATTTGAACGGAAATGTTTTAACGGTCACCAATCCTGATGCTGCTGCCCTGTACACATGGCAACAGCTCACCGGCACTGTTTGGAATAATATAATACCGACAGCCTCAGGCCTTACTTTCACTGTAACACAACCCGGCGATTACAGGGTTAAAGCAGTAATAGGCTCCTGCATCGTTTACTCAGCAGGCACTTCTGCTGCAAGAAATAATGTAACGGATTCTTCTTTATTTTATATTTATCTAAACCCGAATCCTACAAGGGGGTTGATAACAGTTTACAAACTTGAGCTTTGGCAAAAATGGCAATCGCTTGACGTGCTGGACATGCAGGGACAGATCATGTTGCCGTCATTAAATATCAAAGGACTTCATTCTGTGTCCGTACATACAGAACGATTGGTAACAGGAGTTTATATAATCAGGCTTACTGATGCAGACGGCAAAAGAAGAAGCTACCGATTTATAAAAGAATAAACGCAGAGCGTTTATGGTAAAACAGCGGAGGTAAATCTCCGCTGTTTTCGTTACCCGTTGCTCCTTAAAAACAACCCGGCATTTCCACAACTATTGGGTGGTTTCAGAGACACTTCCGACAGAATATTCAGGCGGAACATTTTTGATAATAGTTGATGCTATAAATTCAAAAATAATCAGGTTGACACAAGGGAAATAAAAATGAACTCTATAATAAAAGCAAAAATTTATTTAAAGACACTTGAATAAAATGGCCGAACGACAGGTATAAAATCCTGCTACAGACCCAATCATGTTGTTGAACAACCGAAGGATATAAGAAATATTCGTACTTAACCGGGCGACAGATAATTTGACGAACAGGAATTTATTGATCCGGCGAAACAGAAACGGTGACCGTAAGATTTTTGAGAAACGAATTGTTGAAAAACACATCAAGGAAAAAAGTGGTTTAATTATGAGGCTCCGGTACTTGCAGCAAAAGGTAAAATTATCGAAGTATAACTACCGCCAACATGCGGTTTGGCAATATTGCGGGTTACAAACATATTCTCAACTATTGGTTCCCTAATCATCAGCAGTATGAGCCTGACTTCTACGATTGAGCTTTAGTTATTATCTTCATCATTAACAATTCTATCGGGCTGTGGTTGCCGAACACGTTTTGCAATGCCACCTCATCCCGGTCGCAAAATCTTTGTGCGTCCCCTATTGAAAATCTCGTTAACATTGAATCTACAATTAAAAAACACCTATGACGATAGCACAGGAATTATCACAAGAGCTTACCCTTGAAGCAAAAGTAACAAGAAGATTTTTAGAGGTTGTTCCGTTTGACAAAGCAGAATATAAACCGACAGAAAAATCAGAAACATTAGGACGACTTGCAATTCACGTTGCAGAAATTATTGCCTGGTGGACTTCAGTTGTTGAAACCGATACATTAGACTTTAAAGACTTTGAACCCAAAGAAATAAAATCAAAGAAAGAACTTTTGCGCTACTTTGACGACCTGCTGGCAAACGCAAAAAAATCTTTATCAAACGCCCAAGACGAAGAATTTGAAAAAGAATGGAGTATGACACACGGGAAAGATTTACTGTTTTCATTACCCAAAAAACAAGTAGCCCGACTTTTTTGTATGAATCATTTAGTGCACCATCGTTCACAACTTGGAATGTATTTGAGGTTTTTAGACATTCCGGTTCCTGCAACCTACGGACCTTCGGCAGACGATGAAAATGTGATATTAATTGATAGGTTTGAGTGATTAAGAAAACAACATGCACAACTGTTGATTATCATTGCGTCAGGAAAATTTGATTGTCTTGCAATTGCGTCAATGTAAATATGGGTGCCATGGCAAAGGCAGGCAGCTTTTATTTACAGGAAGCCATCACAAAGTCTGTAACTGCATCTCACAACTACATTGGCGTTGCAGGGGCCGACAAATAAACGCTCAACATTTATTTTGGTATCTGCAATATGCCGGCAGATTGCAGATACGCCTGATAAAAAAAATTATAATACTTTTCACAATGAAATTAAAGTTGGACACTATCATACTCTACGTTCAAAATGTTGACAGGTTAAAATCTTTCTACGCAGACATTTTAAAACTTGAGATCATTGAAGAGCATCAATCTGTATGGACGCTCTTCAATGCAGCTGGTGGAAATATCGGGCTGCATAAAATCGGCGAACAATACTCAGCACACTTAAAAGCTGGACATAAATTTGACAACAATGCAAAAATCGTTTTTGAAACTGATGACGACATCAACGAAGTAAGAAAACAATTGCTATGTCAAAATGTGGCAATGAGGGAAATAAAAACATTTGAAAATTATGATTATTGGCTTTGTGACGGCGAAGACCCTGAAGGAAATGTTTTTCAACTAAAACAAAAAAAGTAGAAACATGTTCATTGCCCTTGGTCTGAAGTTACACAGTGCGAATGCAATATGTCGTGGTATCCGCTATCCCGCTGTCGCTGCTGTTGTTACGGGCTTAGGATTTTCAAATACCGCCGCAGCTCCGAGCCGTACCTTTGGCTGTAAGTATAAAAGCGATCCTCACAATCCCGCTGAACTTTCCTGCTGACAATTATTAATTCAGTTCCTATCTATGAATCTTCGTTTTCAAAAATTATTTCAGGTGCATGTGGAGCACATGTATTTCGCAGATTTGCTGTTTAGCGCTTTTAAAATTGTTCCGACAGAAGAAAGCCTGTCGCTCCTCAGTAAGTATGGGTTAATCTACAAATCCCTGAAAGATGGTTTCATCATCTGTTTTGAAAAACGTTTTGAAGCACACAATCTTATCAGAGAATCATTATTAAAGGAACTGATTACCCTGAAATTTTCTTTGGAGATTACCGATCCTGCTTTCCACACATACACCGGAAACCTGCCTGATGATCCCGTCCGGAAAATGTTCAGGTTTAGCAATTTTGATGAAGAGCAGCATGTTCCGGTCACATCAGAATTACTACACAAAACCGAATTTGTTGCTCAAAGTGATATCGCATCATCGCCTGCTCTTTTAAATTATTTTGGCGATATTGAAATTCAGTTTCACCCTCACCTGAAAGCGGATTTGTATATACGTTTTTTGAACAGATCCGAACCTTGGCGTTATATTATTGTAAGTGAGGATCCGCATAAACTAGAAAATTCAGCCATCCTCGATAAAGCAAATGAACAGGTGTTTTCCGGTCCCGAACCGGTTGAGCTTCCTGATGGCAAAAAAGGAATTGCTTTCACGTCTGTCGGGCCGATTGCACTTACCCAATATAAAAAAACCGGCTTCCGGCTCGTTTCAAATTTCGACCGAATTACTAAGCACTATCAAAGTGCATTAACAGACAATCTGCCGTATCCGTCTGTGTTAACCGAGGATAAAAGCTTGGAGTGTATTATCTTTTTATAGCTTAAACTGCAACGCATTTTTTTGTGGGCTCCGATGCCCGGATGTACAGATCTGCCTCAATCTTTTTTCTTCTTCACACCCGGCTTCTTCACACCCGCTTCCGTCTCTTTCAACGCCTGCTTCTTATCATACTCACCTGTAACGATTGATGTAGCCAGACTGATCATTTCCGCAGAAATCTGTTTGGGTGTGAGGCCGGTCCAGGGGCGCTCAAACACTACATCGTTTTGCCTTATTCGTTTTACGGAAAGCATAAACTCCTGTATCGATTTGTGATAAATATCCTGACTCTCTGCACGCCCTGCATTACCATGCTTCATGATGTGCTTTAGCTTTTCTGCCTTTGCATATTTTACCGCGGCGGCAAACATATCCCTGTGCCGCTTTTGTGCAGGCGTCGGTTTTCTTTTTGTATAGCTTGGCATCTGTGTGATCACTGTGCCGTATGAATATTGTTTAATGACGAGGTTGCCGATCCTCCCTCTCAGGCCCGTCAATAAAGGGTTGTTAGCTGATCTTGCCATAAAAGTTTTTTTAAGTGGTTAGTTTTTCTTGTATGCTGCTTTCTACCGTCTTGCTACGCCGCCATTCCTATTCAGGTCTTAGCTCACTCCTATCTTATTCCTATGCTATCCCTGTCCTCACCCGTGGCATACCTTGAGCTGATCGTAAGGAGTCTTTGAGTAACTAAGCTAAAGATAATAAAATAGTCATATAAAAACAAAATAAAGATAAAATCATACCAAGTTATTCATTAACTAATCCATCGTTCATCCTATGTCTTTTACGTGTAAATTATCCGGAATAAAAATCCGTTTTAAAGAAGAAAAACTTTTCACTCCCCTCCCCTATCGTTGTTTGGGTAAACGGTGTTTTTTGAAAGGCTGCAAACTAAATTCAGGAGAGTCAGATTTTCTTTTGCATTTTTACAACTCAGGAAATTATTAATATGAAAAAGATCCTTTCGGCACTATTGATCATTGCAATCGCGTTCACATCAAATGCGCAGACAGTAAAATTGCTAACATCCGGTAAGCGTACTTCCCTCCGCGGCTTAAGCGTGGTAAATGATTCCGTAGTTTGGGTGAGCGGCAGCGGCGGCATGGTAGCGAAAAGTACCGATGCAGGGGCTTCATGGAAATGGATGCCCGTAAAAGGTTTTGAGAAAACGGATTTTCGCGACATCGAAGCATTTGATGACAACACTGCGGTGATCATGGCTGTGGATTCACCGGCATATATTTTAAAAACAATAGATGGCGGTAATTCCTGGAAGACCGTTTTCAGAAGAGACGTAAAAGGGATTTTCCTTGATGCGATGGAACTTGATGAAAAAGGGAACGGCTATATCATCGGAGATCCGCTTGAAGACTCTACCCGACCGCATCATTTTTACTTGCTTGCCTGTATCAAGAATAACGAGAATTGGTCGGAACTTGCGACTGCTTTTGCGCCTGTAGCGGACAAAGGCGAAGCTTGCTTTGCGAGCAGCGGCACGAACATCCGCACTTACAAAGATCAAATGTATTTTATCACCGGAGGAATGTCTTCTCATTTCTATGGAAAGAATAAAAGGGTGTTGCTGCCGCTGAATCACGGAAAAGAAAGTACCGGCGCCAATTCAATTGCAGTCAGGAATAAAAATGAAATGGTTGTGGTAGGTGGTGACTTTAATGCAAAAGATTCGATCGCGGGAAACTGTGCTGTTACAAAAGACGGCGGTAAAACCTGGTCTGTTCCGCAAACTCCACCTCACGGTTACAGGAGTTGTATTGAATATATGGCCAAAAAAACATGGATAACCTGCGGACTAAACGGTGTGGATATTACGAATGACAACGGTCGTAATTTTACGTTGATCAGTAAAGAGGGTTTCCACGTTTGCAGGAAGGCAAAACATGGAAATACGGTTTTCTTCGCAGGCGGCAACGGAAGAATCGGTGTTTTATTGTAATCTTTCCGATTAATTTATCCGTTTCCGATAAATTAATATTGAAATAAAACGTTGTAAATCAATGTTTTAGAAATTAATCCTTAAAATTTATTAACAATTCGTAGAAATTTTTCTATAGCTTGACGTTTCATATCCAAATTTTCATTTTCTTTGTTGCTCATAAGGGCTTTTACGCTCTTTAATGCGAACCTTCCATTTTCCTCTGCAAATTCTGCACTAAAATCCCCGGACTACGTCCACGACTTAAAAATTTGTGTATTCTATTGTTTTGTTTACAGTAATGTAAGCTCAACAACATTTTGTACTATCCTTTACCAATGAAAACTGCTGCTATTAATTCATAGTCTTCATCAAATTTTTATTTCTATTCATTAAATTTTACAAAAGATGCAACAATCTTCTGCAGTCGCAAAGGCAACTAAGACTTACCTGCTTTTGACGGCTATGCTTATCCTCTCGGTAAGTTCATTCGCACATCGCGTTGAACTTTACTCAAACACAGGTTGTGCTTCAGGTAACACGCTCACTGTTACGGCCGCTGTTCTATATGCGCCTAACACTACGTATTACAACTGGCAGTACAAAGACAACACAGGAAACTGGAAGTATTTCACAGCAAGCAGCACCGTTAACGGTACTGCATTCACCGTTTCAGGCTATGAGAACGGACCTGCTGCTAACTATGCTTCTACCCTGTCTATTGCTAATGCAACTACCGCACTCGAAAATGTGCAGGTAAGGGTGTTAATGGCGGAGGGTGTTCGCCCGCGCCTTGCCGGCTCAAACGTGAGCATCTGGGGCGGCGACGACGAAGGACTGAACGAAGTGAAAATGTTCAGACTTCATGTTTACTCAAGCCCCACAGATTGCGGCGGAACTACACCCGGTTGTTTAGGCAACGTATTGGTGAGTGGTTCAAACTACTACGGTGGTTTTGAGAACATGGCTTACAACAGCGCTTCGTCTGTTTTCACCAACAACAATTTTGGTTCAAACGCGAGCACTGAATACACACAGGGTGGAAACGGGAGCACTTCGCCTTCAACCAGCGGAAGCGGTACTTACCAGATTCTGAATAACCCTTTTGGTATGAACACGGGTAACGGAAAATTTGCTCCTCATACAGGCAATTTTCAAATGGTGGTACATGCTACTTCAAATACGATCAGAAAAGCCTGGTACAAAACAGTTACTGTAGTGCCCGGAGCTGTATATAATTTCTCTGCCTGGATCGCACGTACGCAGGGATCAAACTCTTTCAGTGTTAAGCTTACAGTAAACAATAGTCCTGTAAACACTACTTCTGTATCAAATTCGATCGGCACGTGGAATCAAATGGCCGGCTCATACACGGTGCCCGCAGGTGTTACATCTGTGGTGATCGCTGTCACTGATGCTTCTGCAGGTTCCGCGGACCGTTATTTTTCTTTAGATGACATCTGCTTTACTCAAACTACAGCAATGATGACATTGGGTAACAGGGTATGGTATGATACAGATAACGACGGTATCAATGATGCTTCGGAAAACGGTATCAAAGGAATTACGGTTCGTTTGTATAAAGATGCTAATGCGGATAACGTTGCCGACGGCGCTGCCGTTGCAACAACAACTACAGATGCTAACGGCTACTATTCTTTCGCTGCGCTTAACGCAGGCAGATATATTGTGGGTGCGGTTGTGCCAAACGGTTACATGAGCAGTGCGGTAAATGCTGTGAACCCTGACAACAATACCGACCTCGATGACAACGGTGTAACGCTTTCAGGAAACGAGATCCGCGGCAACGGTATTACATTGAGCGCAGGACTTGAACCGGCAGGAAACACAAATAATACCTACGACTTCGGTATGTTGCCTGATTGTACCTGTACATCGGCAGCAGGCAACCTTCTCACAAATGCAAGCTTTGAGAACGGCACAACAGGCTGGAATTGGAGCAGCGCAAATGGCAGTCTTACAACCGGAACCGGTTATGTAGCATGTGGTGCTAAAAACGGTTTCAACAACTGGAGTTCAGGTACTTCTAAAGTATGGCAGGACGTTACAGGAATTGCTGGCGCAAGCTATACCTTCAAAGGATTCGCCGGTATCCACACGCCTGGTCTTACTTGTTCACCTAAACTGAGCATGATCTTCCTTAATGCAGCAAATGCTGTTATCGGACAAACTGATGTTGCGGTTACACGTGATGTGGACGTTTATAACAGCCAGCTTGAGCAATACACGATCACTGCTACAGCTCCTCCGCTTACGGCAAAAGTGAGAATTCAAAGTTCAACTACTTGTAACACAATGAAGCTTGATGCATTCTGTCTTACAGTGGTAAATCCATATTTCACATTAGGAAATACGGTTTTCTATGATACTAATAATAACGGTATTCAAAATACCGGTGAGAACGGTATCAAAGGCATTGCAGTAAATCTTTACAAAGACGCTGATAACAATAACGTACCGGACGGCGCGGCTATCGCAACTGACGTTACGGATATTAACGGTGAGTATTCTTTCGGTATGCTTACAGCGGGTAACTACATCGTAGGTGCGGTTATTCCTGCAGGTTATATGAAGAGCGCTGTATCTTCTGCAGATCCTGATAACAATATCGACCTTGATAACAACGGAGTTACATTGGTTGGTACTGAAGTTCGTGGTAATGCAATCACGCTTTCTGCAGGCGCTGAGCCGGGCGGAAACACAAACGATACATACGATTTCGGTATGTTACCTGATTGCACTTGTACTGCGTCTGCAAGTAACTTGTTGGTTAACGGAAGCTTTGAGAATGGCACCACGGGTTGGAACTGGCCTTCAGCAAACGGTAATCTTACCACAGGTACAGGTTACGTTGCATGCGGTGCTGCAAACGGTTTCAATAACTGGACTTCAGGCACATCTAAAGTTTACCAGGATGTTGTTACAATGCCGGGCGCTGTATTAACCTTCAAAGGTTTTGCAGGTACGCACACACCGGGTATCTCCTGCTCTCCTAAACTGAGCATGATCTTCCTTAACGCTGCAGGTACTGCTATCGGGCAGACAGACGTTACTGTTACACGTGATGTGGATGTAAACAACAGTCAGCTTGAGCAATACACGATCGTTGGAACTGCTCCAGCCCTTACCGCTAAAGTGAGAATTCAAAGTTCTATTACATGTAATACTATGAAGATGGATGCATTCTGTCTTACTGTTGTAAATCCTTCACTTACCATAGGAAATACCGTTTGGTATGATGCAAACAATAACGGTACACTTGATGCAGGTGAAAACGGCATCAGCGGTGTAACGGTTAAATTATACGATGCCGCAGGCGTTTATCTTAATAAGACTGCAGTAACTGATGCAACAGGTAACTACCAGTTAATCAATCTTACAGCGGGTAGCTATATTGTAGGAATTACAACTCCTGCAGGTTACACTAAATCTGATGTAGGTACAACTAACGTTGCTGCTGACAATCAAAATGATGGTG
The DNA here is from genome assembly GCA_965247855.1 of Ferruginibacter sp. Taxonomy (GTDB): domain Bacteria; phylum Bacteroidota; class Bacteroidia; order Chitinophagales; family Chitinophagaceae; genus Ferruginibacter. The sequence goes on along the minus strand of CBDFHZ010000003.1, from coordinate 192,182 downwards.
TATCAGTAGTAACGACTGAGATCAGAACAACAGCATTCGCTATCACTGCTTCTACAAATAACATTGACTTCGGTTTAAAAGCAACCGGATCAATCGGTGATTTCGTTTTCTCTGATAACAATGGTAACGGTCAGCAGGACGCAGGTGAAGCAGGAATTGCAGGTGTAACTGTAACACTTACAGGTACAGGTTTCACTACAAGAACAACCACCACTAATTCGTTAGGTATTTACAGCTTCACGGGTCTTGTTGCAGGCACCTACACAGTAACATTTACAACACCGGCAGGCTTAACTCCTACAGTATCTAATGCTGCGGGTGTGAGTGATGCTGCGGATAGTGATCCAATCGCGGGTGCTGCCGTAGTAACACTTGCTGCAGGTGCATCTGATCTTACGATCGATGCAGGTTTCTACAGCACGGTTAGATTAGGAAACTTTGTTTACTTCGATAAAAACAACAATGGTACACAGGATGCGGGTGAACCGGGTATCGGTGAAGTTGCGGTAAGTCTTTTTAAAGATGCCAATACAGATAACACACCGGACGGTGCAGCAATTGCATCTACTTCAACTAACCCGAGCGGTAACTACAGTTTCGCCAATCTTGCTCCGGGTAGTTACATAGTAGCAATCAACGTTCCTAATGGTTACACACAGGCAACTACAACTGCTACGAGTGCTGATCCTAACAATGACAACAATACAGATAACAATGGTGTTACTTTGAGCGGTTCGCAATTAAGAACAAACTTCGTAACACTTGTTGCAGGTGCTGAACCGGCTGTTGCAGTTGATGGTGATGATACCAACGGTAATCTTACAGTTGACCTTGGTCTGAAAGCTACTGGTGCGATCGGTGATTTCGTTTGGAATGATCTGAACAGAAATGGTATTCAGGACGCAGGCGAACCGGGTATTGCAGGTGCAACCGTTACCCTTACGCTTCCTGATGCTACAACAAGAACAACAACAACCAATGCTCAGGGCATTTACACTTTCGACAACCTGAGATCAGGTAACTACACCGTATCATTTCCAACTCCTGCTACTTATTTCAGAACAGTCTCAAACAGTACTGCGCCGGGCGCAACTGACCTGAATGACAGTGATCCGATCAACGGTGCTGTTGCCGTAACGCTTTCTGCGGGTCAGGTAAACAACACGATTGATGCAGGCTTCTTCAGAAAAATCAATATCTCGGGTAATATCTGGCATGATGCGAACGGAAACTTCGATAACGAAGTAAACCAAACATCCCCTGTTCCGATCCCTGTAGGTATGATCCTCTACCTGGTAGATGATAACACCGGCATTATTGAGCAGGCATTGTCACCTGAATATGACGGTACGTACATCTTCGAAGATGTGAGAATGAATACTTCTTACCGTTTGGTATTGAGCACAACGGTTGCTGATCCGGGTGATCAGGCTCCTATGCCAAGTCTTCCTACAGGATGGACCAACACAGGTGAAAACCTTGGTGCAGGCCCTAACAGCGGAAGCGACGGTATCAGTGATGGTATGCTATACATTGATACACAGTCTTCGGATATTTTCAATGCAAACTTTGGTATCAAGCTGGGTAACGGCGAGATTATCATCGGATAATAATAATAATAATAAGGCGGATGGAATGCCGTCCGCCTTATTTAATCTGAATTTATAAAAACAAGAAACCACAAAAAATACAAACAGATTTTAGCTTCTCTCAAAAAACAAATTTCAATTATGAAACAATTAAACAAAATTATGTACGCAGTCGGCCTGTCAATGTTGACGTCCGCTGTTGCAATGGCTCAAAGCCCGCTGGGAACCCTGGAGCTTCCGGTATCTCCGTCACCGCTGCCAACCGGCAAAGTGGTTTCAGTTGCGCCTATTACTGCGCCTTTCTATTCGGATTTATTGAATGGCCCGGCAGCAACAAACAATCAATTTACGCCAAACACACCTGCAGTGAATGTAACGGTGTCACTTGCTAATCAGCAGTTCACCGGTCTTACTTACGGTAGTGCGGCGGCTAATAATACTCAAACCACCGGTCTTGTCTTCGGTGCTTCCCCTACACTTGCAAATGATAACCTTGTAACTGCTTATGGTGCTACGCCGGAAAATCGCTACGCATTGATCGGCTCTTATTCGGGTGCCGGTGGACCTGTTGCAACTATGTTCACTTCAGACCCTAATCCCGGCGGTATTGCACCTACAGGAACAGGGTTCAAATTTACCGGTGCTACAACCGCACAAAATGCAGGAATAGCTGTATTCACAACAGCGCAGGTTCTTTATGCAAACAGTACGCCGATCAACTCAAGAGTATATTTCGGTGACCTTGTTATAAATTTCAGCAGACCGGTAACAAATCCTGTAATCCATATCGCAGGTTTGGGTGGCTCTTACAGATACACTCCGATAGGAAGCGCAGCACTTATTGCAACCTACTTTACAACTGAATTAGATCTGGTAAATACAGGTGTAACATCTACTTTACTTTCGGGTAACCCACTCATTCAGTTGAATGGTAACAATATTGCGAATGCAAATCATGTAAATCCTGACGGAGGTTCATTTGATCTTGGCGCAGCAGGTGGATCACCAAATACATATGGTGCAGCTACAGGAAGTATTCGTATCAATGGTACAGTTCAAACTGTTACTTACAGAGTATATCTGCAAGGTGGCAGCGGATCGGATTTCGCCTGGTCAGCACCAATGAGTGCGATCACAGGTGCAAACAAAGATCCGTTTGCTGGTGACGTATGGTATGTAGCTGCTTCTTTGGCTAAACCGATTCAACAAATTTCCGGCAGCGTTTTGAATGATGCTGATGGTCTAACAGATAATAATATTAATCAAACTGCCGGCGTTGCAAACGGTAAAACAAATGTTGGAAACACTCTGTATGCTAATCTTCTTGGTGCAGGTGGATTAATAGTTGCAACTACCAACGTAAGCGCGGAAGGATTATATGTTTTCGATAACGTTCCGGTTGGTGCATACACCGTTCAGGTAACAGTAAACGCAGGAACGATCGGTCTCCCTGCCCCTGCTACAGCTCTTCCTACAGGTTGGGCAAGAACAGGTGAGCACATTGGTACAGATGCCGGTTCTGATGGTCTGGTAGATGGTCGCTCGGCATTGGTTACTGTGTTGGCAAATGATATCATCACTGATGTAAACTTCGGTATCGAGCGTCAACCTGAGTCTCAGGATTACACAACTGTAATTCCTAAGCCTGTTCTTGGCTCGTCACTGATACTTGATAATGCACACAACATGCCTGTATTATCAGGTAGCGATCCTGAAGATCAGCCTGTTCAAACTGTATTAACAGGTAAAACAGTTGTGATCACAGCGTTGCCTACAAACTCAGTATTACGCTATAACGGCGCAAATGTTGTCCTCAATGTTCCTATCACAAACTTCAATCCCGCATTGTTAAGCTTCTTCTTCAATCAACCTACAGCTTTAACTCAGTCTGATTTCAGATATGCTTACGTTGATCGCGCAGGTGTAGCAGATCCTACTCCGGCACTTTACAGAGTAGTTTGGATCGTGGGTGGTCCGCTGCCGGTTATCCTTACTGATGTTACAGCTGTTAACAAAGATTGTTCTGCGATCGTATCATGGAAATCAACTTCAGAAGTGAACGTTTCAAGATATGAAGTAGAAGTAGCAACTAAAAATGATTTCGTTTATGCAGGAACAGTAAATGCTGCTAATTCAACTGCAACTCACGCTTACGATTTCACTTATGCAATGCAAAGCGGTGTGGTTTATTACTTCCGTATTAAAGTGATCGATAACGATGGTTCTTTCACTTACAGCCAAACTGTTAAAACAAACTGTTCAGGTAAAGTACAGATCACTATGGCTCCAAACCCGGTAAGAGATGCATTCCGTATCAACAACATGGGCGCAGGAAAAAATACGATCGCTATCTATGCTAACGACGGCAAATTGGTAAGAACTGAGATCGCAACAAACGCTACGAAAGACGTGAACATCAGTTCATTCCTTCGCGGTATGTATGTTGTTAAGATCATCAACGAAAACGGAGATACTTTCACTCAGAAAATTGTCAAAGAATAATTATCACAAACACAATACAAAAATCCCCGGTTGCTTCGCAATCGGGGATTTTTTTTAGATGTATGCCCCGAAATAGCAAAAGACACCATCACGATGACACGCAGATACACGCCTGTAAAACGTCACGTACCACCAATAAAAAACCGGGCAATATGCCCGGTTCAAATTTTAAAACAGGTATGAGATCATCAGAATAATTCCTGTTGCGGACTGTCATCTTTTGGCTGCTCCCACTCCATCGTAGCGGATTTATTAAAGTCTGAAAGCTTTGTACCTACTGCGGTACGCCCCGTCACATCAGACAGTTTATCTGTTTTATACTTCACAGAACTTAACTGCTGACCTCTCCCCGTATTAACGATCAACACGGGTGTTTCATCACTTGTCACAACAATTGCCGCATTATTCTTTCCTTCTTTGATGAACAAAAATTTATTGTGCAGCGTAGTGGTATCCACACGGAAACGTTTGATGTTATATTGAAGCTTGTCATTGTCCAGATAAACTGCAGTGATCACTTTATCCGCATCAAATTTTTCTATGCGCAGGATCTTAGCAGGTTCAAAACGTTGAGTAAGTTCCTGATCCACGATCTCATAATTGCCATCAAAATAGAAAACAATCAATCTGTCTTCTGCTTCAAACTTGCCAAGGTATTGACCTTTCTCCTCCGAATTCAACCTGCCGAACTTATTGTCGAACCAAAGTTTCTTTGCATCCAGTGTAGAACGACCTGCATCTTTAAAACGTACCGTTTTGATCGGATACTTCGATACCTGGTTGCCCATCGCTCCGCGGCCTTTGATCTCGAGTTCTTCGAAATAGAAATCAAATTCTTTTTTCTTTGCGCTGCAGTTGGGGCTCAGGATGATCTTTACTACTTCCGCTTCTCCGTTTGGATTGGGAGAGAAATAATGAACTTTGCTTTTTTCTGATCCTTTGGTAAGGTCATATTCCTTCTCTCTGGTGATACCGGTAACGTTGAATCTCTTGGCATAACTCACGCCTGTTTTTCCGTCACTATATATGATGTTATAGGTAGTACGCTCATCATTCTTTTGGAACACTGCAGCGTGAATGATATCCTTACCGATAAATGTTTTATCCGACACCTTTACCACTTTCATGATCCCTGCCTTCGTAAATGCGATGATATCATCCAGATCGGAAACCTCCCCGATGAATTCATCTTTCTTTAGCCCGGTACCGATAAAGCCGTCTGCAAAATTTACATATAATTTGATATTGGCGATAGCTACAGATTTAGCCTGTATCGTATCAAACGCTTTTATTTCTGTTTTTCTTTCTCTGCCTTTTCCGAATTTCTTAAGCAGGTTTTCATAATAAGCAACGGCATAATCGGTAAGATTAGCAAGATCATGTCTTACGGCTTTGATCTCTGCTTCCAGATTTTTGATCTGCTCATTAAGTTCGTCGATATCCAGTTTGTATATCCTGCGGACAGGCTTCTCCGTAAGCTTTACAATGTCGTCTCTCGTAATCTCCCGTTTCAATTGCTTTTTGAAGGGTCCGAAAGCTTTATCGATCGATTCCAATACCTTTTCCCAGGTCTCATGCTTTTTCTCCAACTCCTTATAGATCTTTTCTTCGAAGAAGATCTTTTCAAGCGAAGTGTAATGCCATTTCTCCTGCAGTTCCGCAAGTTTAATTTCAAGCTCACGTTGCAGCAGTTCTTTCGTATTATCTGCGGAAGTTTTAAGCAGATCCGTAACAGAAAGAAATACCGGTTTCTGCCCTGCGATCACACAGGCATTTGGCGAAATGCTCACTTCACAATCTGTAAATGCATACAATGCGTCAATAGTGATATCAGGTGAGATACCCGCCGCAAGCTCGATAATGATCTCCACATCCGCCGCGGTATGATCTGTAACTTTTTTTACTTTAATTTTTCCCTGATCGTTTGCCTTTACGATACTTTCCATCAACTGCGTGGTGGTGGTTCCGTAAGGCACACTTTTGATGAGCAAGGTTTTCTTATCAAACTCTTCAATGATCGCACGCACGCGGATCTTACCGCCACGCTTTCCGTCATTGTAATTGGAGGCATCCATGATACCGCCGGTAAGAAAATCCGGCAGCAGTTCAAATTTCTTTCCCCTCAAATATTTTATTGAAGCCTCAATGAGTTCACAGAAATTATGCGGCAGGATCTTCGTTGCAAGACCAACAGCAATACCCTCTGCGCCCTGCGCAAGCAACAACGGGAACTTCATCGGTAATGTTACAGGCTCGTTCTTACGGCCGTCATAACTTAATTGCGTCTTCGTTGTTTTTGCATTGAACGCTACTTCCAAGGCAAATTTGCTCAATCTTGCTTCAATATACCTCGGTGCGGCTGCATCATCGCCAGTGCGCACATCGCCCCAGTTTCCCTGCGTTTCAATGAGCAGATCTTTCTGCCCCATATTCACCAATGCATCGCCAATGCTGGCATCGCCATGCGGATGATACTGCATACTTTGTCCGATGATGTTGGCCACTTTATTGAAGCGGCCGTCGTCCATTTCTTTCATCGCATGCAATATGCGGCGTTGCACAGGCTTAAGGCCATCTTCAATTGCAGGCACGGCACGTTCGAGTATTACATAACTGGCATAATCGAGAAACCATGTTTTGTAACGCCCGCCGATACCGGTGTCGCTGTGTTTGTATTCTTCTTTATTTGCTTTTGCCATTTCCATAGCCCCATCGGGGCGTTATATCATTAGATTATTATTGTAGTATTCCTTAGCTCCGTAGGAGCGATATATTTTTTATGTGGTTGCTATTTGGTTCGATAAATATCATGACCGCATATTATTCATAAAATTCAAACAAATACTCTTCATTAAAATCGATCTCAAATTTATTCATAAACTCATGATATTCCTCTTTAAACGTCTTTACCTTATGGTGCTCAGGTTGATTTAAAATATAATCAACAACATTTTGCAAATAAGATCCGGAATAAGAGAATGCGCCGAATCCTGTTTGCCACGCAAAATCATTTACAAAATTCTTCTCTTTAATGAATGAAGAAGAATTTGCTTTTATATCTCTTACCAAATCAGAAATCGCTATATCAGGTTTAATGCTCACTAAAATATGCGTGTGATCAGGCATACAGTAGATGGCATACAACTTTTGATTTTTATTCGTAATTATTCCGCTGATATATTTTTGAACTTCTTCTCTGAAAGATTCTTTTATGAGCGATTTACGTCCTTTAACTGCAAAAACAATTTGAACGTATAATTGCGAATAGGTATTTGCCATGGGTTAACATATCGCTCTTACGGAGCTAATTGGTTCGGTTTATCTATTCTAATAACATCGGCGCTCCTACGGAGCTTAACTGGTTCGGTTTATCTATTCTAATAACATCGGCGCTCCTACCAAGCTTAACTGATTCGGTTTATCTATCTAATAACATCGGCGCTCCTACGGAGCTTAACTGATTCGGTTTATCTATTCTAATAACATCGGCGCTCCTACGGAGCTTAACTGGTTCGGTTTATCTATTCTAATAACATCGGCGCTCCTACCAAGCTTAACTGATTCGGTTTATCTATCTAATAACATCGGCGCTCCTACGGAGCTTAACTGATTCGGTTTATCTATTCTAATAACATCGGCGCTCCTACGGAGCTTAACTGATTCGGTTTATCTATTCTAATAAAATCGGCGCTCCTACCAAGCTTAACTGATTCGGTTTATCTATCTAATAACATCGGCGCTCCTACCGAGCTTAACTGATTCGGTTTATATATTCTAATAACATCGGCGCTCCTACGGAGCTTAACTGATTCGGTTTATATATTCTAATAACATCGGCGCTCCTACGGAACTTAACTGATTCGGTTTATCTATTTAATAACATCGGCGCTCCTACGGAGCTTAACTGATTCGGTTTATGTATGAATAACATAGGCGCTCCTACGGAGCTAAAGCAACCGTTCTCAACTCAAAGTCTTTCATATTATTCATCTCTCCCTGCACGTCAAACATTTGCTGCGCGGCCATTGTCTTAAGGCGCCATAACAAATATGCATCTCCTGTAGAAAGCTTCGATTTATTTAAATATTGACTCAATATTTTTGATGCTTTTTGAAAATCTGCGGTGACAAATTTTTTCAGCTCGCCGTCAAAAAAATCATAATCATGCTGAACTAATTTTTTTCCTCCTTCCAATCTCCTCACCCCTTTGCCTTCTCCTGCAAGTTTTGTCCATTCATCGGGATCTGTTTCAAATTCACTGAGCGTAATTTCTCTTGCCAGCTTCTTTGCTTTTAAAAATTCTCTCGCGGGAATTTCATGTAGCCATTCCGGGTAAAAGATATTTCCTTTTTCATTGATGAAAGGAAGATTGTTGAGGTATAAGATAAAGACCCTTCCCGCAAATTCTTTCATAGATTGTAATAACCAATAATAGCCCGATACATCATGACCGTTTTGCGCAGCCCAGATCCACACCGTTTCGTTTTCATCATTGCGTAATGCCTCCGTGATCGCTTCCACCATTTTGTAATCATCGATACTTTCATCATCTGCCTTACCGTCGTAGTTGCCGCCGGCAAGAACATCACGCCACCATTGCTTGCGTGCTGCTGCACCCGTTGTCGTGTACAGTTCATCAAGCGGCCCCACAGCGTAATCATCCTTTATTTGCAGCACCTTTCCGGCAAGGGTTTCATCCATTTCAATTACTTCGTTGAGGACCTTTACATCCGCCTCGTTAAATACTATATGAATCATAACTAAAAGGAACTTTTAAACATGGTTATTAATTTACGCACAGGCACGCCGTAAATTGCCAGCGCAATCAACTGTGCAATTAATTCTGTGAAAAAATACATCAGTAACGTGGCCAAAATACATTGCAGGACCTGCCACCATTTATGCGGCTGAATAAAGCGGAGCAAAATATAAAACAAAACCAAATAACCGGCAATATCCGTGTAAGCCTTAAGCTCAGAATGGTATTTGATCAACGGAAAATATAAGAGCTGAATAATGATCTGTACAAAATTAATTGTGCCAAAGGCAAATACAAGAAATGTTACCCATTCCGCATAGTTGTACTTTTTTTTGATGAAGATCAACTTTAGCAATCCTGCCATTACGGGCATGCTGCATAAAACAATCAGGTTGCGATGCAGGTTGATGTACTGTCCGTATTCATTTCTGTAGTCATAAAGCTCATCCTCCAATTTAAAAACCTTGGATGTAATAAAAATAAGCAGGGCTGTCGTTACGAGATAAAATGTGTAAGGATTGAAATATTTCTTTCTTTTCGCATCGTCAATATATTCCCTGATCACAACCCCCGGTTTCTTTAGCATATCAGCAAGGAGTGAAAAATATCCTTTGTCGGTATGTGTGAGATTATGCCAGAATTCATCCATAACATGGCTTACTTTGAGCCTGCCCGCAGTTGCTTTTTGCCCGCATTGCGAACAAAAGTTTCCACGGAAATGAGCACCGCAATTTTTACAGGTGATATCCATTTATGCTTTTTGTATTAAATAATAAACGCAGGTCGTGAAAAAATTTCTTACCCACGGTATTGCTTTTATGATCCCGAATTGTGTTCTCGGCTTCCAACCGAATTTATATTCGTAGATCGGGTTGATCAAATAATGCCGCCCATCCAAAACGGTATAACCGGTCTGTTTCGTGATCTTTTCGAAACGTTCAATTGAGATTCCTGTTTCTTTTATCTCCGCCATTTCCTGCACATTCTCTTTATTATTTTTGAGGATCCATTTGTATAATCCCATCGGCAGCATGTGGTAATACGGGATCTTCGATAACCACTTTCCCTTCATGATCTGCTGATGGCCGCCGTAAGGCATTTGCCATGGCGGAAAACCAAAGAAGATCACCCCTTTTACAGCAAGAAATGTTTGCATATACGTCATCAACTTTGGCTGATCATGAATATGCTCGATCACGTCTTTCAATATGATAATATCGAAAACTCCGCCTGATTCCGCAGGTGTGGTATCGTAAATATTCTTCGAGATAAAATCAATTTTCTTTGCAGCTATATCTTCGGCGAGCCATTCACGCGCATTTACCAAACGTGGCTCGTCAAGTTCTACTCCTAATCCGATACAACCTCTGTCAATAAAAGCTTTTAGTACACCGCCTTCGCCGCAACCGATCTCCAATACACGCATTCCCGGCTTTACCGAAAACTTTTCTTCAATGAACGGCAGCACATATTTATTGGTGTTGTCCACCTGAATGTCGAAATACCTTTTCCTGTCTTTATGAAATTCAAACATGCTTTGATCAGTTTACAGGCTCTTCCGCCGCCTCGTCAATCTCTACTTTCAAATTATCGATAATGAAGTCCTGTCTGCTTTGCGAATTCTTACCCATGTAATATTCAAGGATATCCTGCATATGATCGCCGTGTTCTGCAATGAGCGGCAACAATTTTATATCTGCATTTATGAACCGTGCAAACTCATCCGGACTGATCTCACCTAACCCTTTAAACCTCGTGATCTCCGGCTTTGCGCTCAGCTTTTTTATAGCCGCCTGCTTCTCCGATTCATCATAACAATAGATGGTTTCTTTTTTATCACGAACCCGGAACAATGGCGTCTCTAAAACGTACACATGGCCGTTCTTCACCAGATCCGGGAAGAACTGCAGGAAGAAAGTCATCAGCAACAAACGAATATGCATCCCGTCCACATCGGCATCTGTAGCGATCACGATATTGTTGTACCGCAATCCTTCATAACCTTCTTCAATATTGAGCGCATGCTGCAACAAATTGAATTCTTCATTTTCGTACACGATCTTTTTGGTAAGACCGAAACAATTCAACGGCTTACCGCGCAAACTGAATACAGCCTGCGTGTTCACGTTCCTGGCTTTGGTGATAGAACCACTGGCACTATCCCCTTCTGTAATAAAAATGGTACTCTCCTTTTGCTTTTCTACAACATTGTCTTTATCCTTCCCTGTTGCTTCATCATTGTAATGAAACTTACAATCACGTAATTTTTTATTGTGAAGATTGGCTTTTTTTGCACGCTCGTTAGCCAGTTTTTTGATACCTGCCAATTCTTTACGCTCGCGTTCGTTCTGCTCAATTCTTTTTTTTACGGCATCTGCGATCGCCGGATTTCTATGCAGGTAATTATCCAACTCTTTTGTAAGAAAATCGCCTACAAAGTTTTTCATGCTTTGGCCACCTTCGGAAACAGATTGCGACCCTAGTTTCGTTTTCGTCTGACTTTCAAAGACCGGTTCCTGCACACGAACGGATATCGCTGCGCATATACTTCCGCGGATATCGGCAGCATCATAATCTTTCTTAAAAAATTCACGGATCGTTTTTACATATCCTTCTCTGAAAGCCGCAAGGTGCGTTCCTCCCTGGGTGGTGAATTGTCCGTTCACGAAGCTGTAATAATCTTCACCATAGGCATTCTCATGCGTAAGAGCTACTTCAATATCTTCACCCTTAATGTGGATGATCGGGTAACGGATCTCGTCAGCATTCGTCTTGCGCTCGAGCAGATCAAGCAGACCATTTTTGCTCACATAACGTTTACCGTTAAGGTTCATTATCAATCCTGCATTGAGGTAACAATAATTCCAAAACTGATTGTCAAGGTATTCCTGAACGAAATGAAAGTTCTTAAAAATGCTTTCATCCGGAACAAATTCTACGAATGTTCCGTTATCTTCTTTTGTAGCAATTTCTTTATGCTCTTTTACAAGATTCCCCCTTTCAAATTCTGCGGTCTTTCCTTTTCCTTCACGGTATGAAGTAACAATAAAACTATCGCTCAAAGCATTCACCGCTTTTGTACCCACACCATTCAAGCCTACACTTTTTTGAAACGCTTTGCTGTCATACTTCGCACCGGTATTGATCTTGCTCACAACGTCCACCACCTTCCCCAAGGGAATACCACGGCCGTAGTCCCTCACTGTTAATGTTTTACCGGAAATGGTTACGTCCACATGTTTGCCGTAACCCATAGTATGTTCATCTATACAATTATCTACAACTTCTTTCAGCAATACATACACACCGTCATCGGGACTGCTCCCGTCACCGAGTTTACCGATATACATTCCCGGACGCAAACGAATATGCTCTTTCCAGTCAAGACTCCTTATCGATTCCTCGTTATATGTTGATTGTATTTTTTCTTTTTCCGCCATTCTGTAAGTAAAAGGTATTTGGTCTTTAGTGTTGGTTGCTGCTTCAAATAAGCGAGGTATTAACATTTTAATTAATAATATTCCGCCCCTTATTTCCTGCGAATATAAAAGAACTAACCTGTTTTTCGCAACTTAGTGTTATCCACAATTTCCTAAACATGTTAGCAAATATACAATTAGGGTTTTATCTGCAATTCGGCGTTGATGATTAACAGATCACCGGCATTATTGGAACAGCCTTTGATTAATTTATGTAAACAATAATAAGATGAAATATATAAAAATAATATTGCCCGTTTTTGCCGCACTGCTTCTTTTCTCTTGCAACAGTACGCAGGTAATCTCTTCCTACACTGCTCCCGATGCACCGAAGAAAGAATATAAGAAAATACTGGTGCTGGGAATTTTTCAGCAGAAAGACAGATCAGTGAAACAGATAACCGAGAGCGAATTGGCGGGGAGATTGAAGGACCTCGGCTATGATGCAGTAACAGCAATCGATCAATACGGGCCTAAGGCATTTGAAAAGGTACCGGAAGATCAGGTGGCTGATAAGTTGAAATCAAGCGGATTTGATGCGGTGATTACTACAGCATTACTGGACAAGAAAAAAAACGAAGTGTATCAACCCGGAACTGTACGTTATCAGCCTGTCGGCGTGTATTATAACAGGTTTGGGAGATATTATTCCACGGTATATGACCGTGTATACGATCCCGGTTATTATACCACGAATACTGATTATTTTTTGGAAACGAATTTGTACGATATCTCATCAGGTGACTTGGTTTATTCAGTCCAAACCAAAGCATATGACCCAAGTTCTGCAACTGATCTTGCCCACGACAACAGGAAAAGAATTGTACAGAACATGAAAGATAAAGGCATTTTGACGAAGAAATAAAACAGATCTGTTTCTTCGCCGGGCGAAAGACAATTAGTCTTTCGCCTTTTTGTTTTTAGGGATAAAAGGTATGGTTACCTTTGCAAAAACGCATTATTTGCAACCACTTCTTACAAATCGTGATCAGATCAAAGCCTTTGCTGAGGAAAATGAAAGCGAGAATGAAAATTTTCGTGAATTCCTGCAAAGGCATGATGGCGGAGAGATCGATGAAACCGTTCACCGTTTGAACGGGATCATTACGCCTCAAATCGATTGTACGGAATGCGGCGGCTGTTGCAGTCAACTCATGATCAATGTTACACCGGAAGAAAGCATTACGGTTGCAAATCACCTTAATATTTCTCAACAGGAATTTAAAGAGCGATACGCAGAGGAAAGTTTGCAGGGCAAACTGATCATCAACACTATCCCCTGCCATTTTCTGGAAGATAAAAAATGTACGATCTACGGGGAACGTTTTAAAGAGTGCCGCGAATTTCCGCATCTCCACAAATCAAATTTTAAGGGAAGATTGTTCGGCACGCTGATCCACTATGCGATGTGCCCCATAATTTATAATGTTGTGGAGGAATTGAAGATTGAAACAGGATTTAAAACAATGAGTGCTTAGTTTTTAGCGCTCAGGTAAAACAGATAAAATGAATTTAGATCTCACCGGAAAGAATGCTGTTGTTTGCGGCAGCACACAAGGCCTCGGGTATGCAAGCGCTGCTGAATTAGCATTGCTCGGCGCTAATGTAACACTGGTTTCCCGCAATGAAGAAAAGCTTCAGAACGCTGCAAAGACGCTGTCTGCGACGAAAGGGCAACAACACGGATATCTCGTTGCTGATTTTTCTGACGCGGACGATGTTCGAAAAGCAATCACTGAGTTTGTTGCTTCGGGGAAGACTGCAGAAATATTGATAAACAATACCGGCGGTCCTGCAGGAGGTACAGCGCTGGATGCAAAAGCAGCAGATTTTATGAGTGCGTTTTCCGCGCACCTGATCTGTAACCATATTTTGATGCAGGCATTGGTACCGGGAATGAAAGCTGCGGGCTTCGGAAGGATCGTGAACATTATTTCTACATCCGTAAAACAACCGCTCAAAAATCTCGGCGTGAGCAATACGATCAGAGCGGCGGTAGCAAACTGGAGTAAAACACTGGCCAATGAACTGGGGCAATTCGGAATCACGGTAAACAATGTGTTACCCGGTTTTACAAAAACGGCTCGCGGCGAATACATCATTGAAAAGAAAATGAAGGATACCGGCAAGAGCGAAGCGGAGGTTATGAACGAATTCGTTGCAGAGATTCCCGCAGGGAGGATCGGCAGTCCGGAAGACTTTGGGGCAGTTGTAGCCTTTCTTTGCAGTCCCTCTGCGGGGTATATCAACGGTATTAATTTGCCTGTCGACGGTGGCAGAACCGCATCGCTGTGATGTTATTAACAACTTGTTAGGGGTTACTTAAATGTTGCTTTTGTATTAACTATGTTTGTATCTAATTAATCATTTTAAATTTAACCAACATGAAATTTTCAAAACTCACACTGGCAGCGGTTTTAGCCCTTTCAGTCGCATTGAGCAGTTGTTCACCGAAAGACGCGGATATTCAATCTGCATTACAGCCTAAAGAAGCTGCAGGAGTTAACGTAGCGGTCAAAGACGGCGTTGCAACACTTACCGGCGAAGTTGCAGACGATGCGGCAAAAGTTTCGGCAGAAAAAATTGCACACGACGAGAAAGGTGTAAAAAGTGTTGTAAACAGTATTACGATAGCAGCGCCTGTAGTTGCAGCTCCTGTTGCTGCGCCTGCATCAATGACGACCGTACTTGATGAAGCTACTCAGCAAAAAGTAAAAGACGGCCTTAAAGACATTCAGGGTGTAACGGTAACTTTTTCTGAAGACAAGGCTGTGCTTGAAGGTGCAGTAACTTCGGCAAACAGAATGAAGATCATGCAAATGCTTGCTTCTGCGAAAGTAAAATCTGATGTTACCAAACTTACAGATAAAAAATAACCAAAACTAAAAATCTAACGACAATGGCATTACAGGAAAAATATGCAGAATTACTGCAAACAGCAAATACGCTCGGCGTTTCAAACTTAGCAGTGGCTGAGCAGGAAGGCACGCTTCACGTAAGCGGAACTGCAAAAAGCACGGCTGATTATGATGCACTTTGGGCGCTTTACGCAAAGATAGACCCGAACATGGCGAGCGGTGACCTGATGATGAACATCGACATCAAAGCCGAAGCAGGTGCTCAACTCAAAGTAACTACTGATTCCACAAACCTTAACATCAGAAGTACAGCGAGTACGGAAGGTGAGATCGTAGGTAAAGCTGCACACGACGAGATCGTAACACTTGTAGAAAAAACAGACGATAGCTGGTGGAAAATAAAAACCAAAAACGGCGAAGAAGGTTATGCATACGCACAATACCTTTCTCCGGTAGAATAATATTTTCTTCGGTAAATAAAAAACTGCTGCCCGATGGGACAGCAGTTTTTTTATGCGCCAAATTTTTTAAATACTATGTTGCTTCGTTGATTCCTTTTACAAAATCACTTACGAGATAGCTGATCAGCTTTCCGGTAGAATCATCTTTTCTGCCGTCGGCGAGCTGTGATGCGCCTTCGCAGATATGCAGGTATGCCGCTTTTGTGTGACCGCCTGTGTAGGTGAGAAATTTTCTTGCGTCAAGTACGCTGATGCCTGAAGGTGTACAGGCGCTGCTGAGTGTTTGCTCAATACAATCCATATCCAATTCTATCCCGGCAAAATTATCTTCTGTGAAATCTGTCGCCTGTGCAACGGCCTGCATAAAGTTTTTCTTTTCCCGAAGGTAAATATCTTCGTAAGAAGTGTATTGAATGAAAGGATTAGATTGGATATCAGCCAACACATTTTGTGAAACATAATTTTCATGGAGACCAACAATACTGTATTTACCCAGGTATCCGTCTGATTCTGCATAACGGAAACCGTTCCCGCTGTGTCTGCCTTCCATACTTCTGTAATCTGAATGTGCATCCAGATTGATAGCATTGATCTGTGCTAAAGGAACGGAGCCGTGTTTCATTAAACCTTTGGAAACACCTTTCAACAAAGGATATGCATTATTATGACCGCCGCCTATAACGATCGGTATTTTCCCTGCCGTCGCGATCTCTTTCATTAATTTTTCTACTTCTTCATCTATCGCATTTACGGCGTGCCGGTAAGCGTCCGTTTTTTCCGCGTCATCGCCGGCATTATTCTCGATCAGGTATTTAAGGTCGCCGAAATCAAAATGGCCGAGCAACAGAATATCTTCGCCGCTGCAAAAATCGTTGCTCTGGATATTTAAAAAGGAATGAAGAAAAGGATACCAGTTCGTATCTGCACCGCCGGTTCCTATATTTGCCTTTACACCGATATCTTCCGGGATGCCCACCAATACATACTTCGCCGACTTCTGATGCATCACTTCCGGCCAGTCTCCTTCTTTAAGATATTGAATGCGCTCACCGAGTTTTGTTTCGAACTTTCGGAGCTTTATTAAAGAGAGAATGTCTTTTTTTCCGTAAAATTTAAAGTGTTTCATTTATTTGGTATTATAAAGGATAAACCTTTGTTTGCTGTAAATTATTAAACTGTCACTATAATGATGAGCGCAATTACAAGTTGAAATAAACGTACTGTCTGTAAGCGGGGTTATTGTAATGATTGAAAAAGCAGTGCTTTTTTTTGAATAACCCGGCAAATAGATTTTAAAACTGCAATCGTCTGTCCACACAATTCTCCGGGTGTCGGTAGACGAATGATTATTGCTGATCTGTTTTTGCTTAGTCTTTTTTCTGATCACAGTGATCAACTCATTATGCTCATTTCGGTAAAGAAATTTTCCTGTTCTGAATAAACTGCAACTTCGTGCTGCTTGAGCTTTCATCGAAAAGCAAGATGATAAAAGTAATAATATGATAATTAATCTCGTTGTCATTGCCACCGACCTTTTATCATCACCCTGTCAATATAATTTGTACTAAAGCTGTAAAACAAATATGCCACCGAAGGTATCTCTTTTGTGAGAATAAGATCGGCTCTTTTTCCGATCATAATAGAACCCGCTTCCTGCTCGCATTCCATCGCATAAGCACCGTTAATCGTTGCCGCATTGATCACTTCTTCGGGCAACATTTTCATTTGGATACAACTTAATGCCGTTACAAAATTCATATTACCCGAAGGCGATGATCCCGGGTTAAAATCAGAAGCCAGTGTAACCGCCGCACCCGCATTGATCAACGCTCTTGCGGGTTGGAAAGCCATGCGCAAAAAGAATGCGGCTGTGGGAAGCAGTGTGCTGCAACCTTTATATTTTCCTAATAATGCGATCTCATTTTCTGTAAGTGTTTCCAGGTGATCTAACGAAACAGCATCATTTGCAATACCGGCCTCAATACCACCGATACTGTTTAATTGATTCACATGAAGTTTGGGTTTTAGCCCTGCTGCGGCACCGGCCTTGCAGATGGCAGCCGTTTCTTCGGGAGAAAAAAAGCCTGTTTCGCAAAATGCGTCAATATAATCGGCGAGTTTTTCAGCTTGTATCGCCGGCAGCATTTCATTCTTTATTTTGTTGATGTAGCCCGCATGATCTGCTTTATATTCCAAAGGAAAAGTGTGCGCTCCTAAAAATGTTGCTTTAATGAGCATATCCGAATTTTCCTTCAGTCGCTTTATCACACGAAGCATCTTTAGCTCCGCTTCTGTTGATAAACCATAACCGCTTTTAATTTCTACTGAACCTGTACCCAGCGCTGCCAATTCTTTCAAGCGTTTCATCGCCGATTCGTACAGATCATCTTCCGGTGTATCGTTCAGTTTCTTTGCAGAATTGAGAATGCCGCCGCCGTTCGCCGCGATATCCGCATAACTCAAACCGTTTATCTTATCCACAAATTCATTTTCTCTGCTTCCGGCAAAAACAATATGAGTATGACTGTCGCACCAGCAGGGTAAAATGGTTTGTCCGCTCACATCGATCACTTCTTTCGGCAGCTGCGGTACTTTGAGTTCCAATTCATACATTTTACCGAAATCAGCTATCAGTCCTTCTTCCACCAGAAGAAATGCATCTTCTATCACAGGCAGGTTCGCCAATGCAGCCCCCCGGAGTAATTCATTTTGTGTTCGCACATTTACGAGTCGCCCAATATTTATAAACAGTATTGCGTCGTGCATCACATTATATTTTTTCGAATAAATTTTTACTGAATGTTTCCAATCCGGGATCTCTTGCACCCATTAATAAGAGCACGCAATTTTCCGTAAAGTGCGAACGCATTTCATCCAACAGCTCATTTCTGTTGTCTGCAAAAAATCCATGCTTACCTGTTGCGTTTATTTCCTGAATGAGATCGTTTGATGAAATATCTTTTACCGCTGTTCCGCCGGCATAAAAGATCTCGCTCATCCAAATCTCATCTTCCGGCCTCAACGCATGTGAGATCTCTTTTACAAAATCATTTTTTAAAAATCTTGTCGGTCCGTAACCGTGCGGCTGAAACCAGGCGATAACTTTCGGCGCTAAATGTTGACATGCCCTAATGGAAGCCGCACATTTAGCAGGATTGTGCGCATAATCATCCAGTACGATTATTCCTTTTTTTTCGCCAAGCAATTGATGCCTGCGGTAAATGCCTTCGTACTGCTGCAGGGCCTCTGCTGATGTTTCCAGCGGAATACCGATCAGGCTTGCAACAGTTGCAGCAGCTAAAGCATTCTCCATATTGTGTTTACCGATCGTCTTTAGATGAAACGGAACATCATTAATTCTAAAGTTAATGTTCATACCGCTTTGCTGCAGTTCTTTGGCAACAAATCCTGCTTCGTTTTCATCAGATGAAAAATCATTCGCGATGTTATTTGATAATGCAGCGGATAAAACATTCGAACGATTGACAACAAATTTCCCGGCTGTGTTGGCGCGGAATGTCGTGAAGATCTCATTCAGTTCCGTAATCTCCTGATGATCTTTATCTATGTTTAACAATAATCCAATCTCGGGATGATATTTTACAATAGAACCGTCACTTTCATCGGCTTCGATCACGAGCCACTCTCCCTTTCCTACTTTTGCATTACCGATCTTACCTTTGCGGATAATGCTCACAAGCCCGGCCCCGCTTATAATTCCCGGATCATAGCCTGCGTGTTCCAGGATCTGAAACAGCATGCCCCCTGTCGTGCTTTTGCCCGAAGTTCCGCCAACGGCGATCGTTCTTTTTGTAGCGGCGATCATCGCCAACAGATCACTTCTTTTGATGATCGGAATATTCAATTGCTTCGCCTGCTGCACTTCCGGAACCGTATCTTCAACTGCTGTAGAAACGATAACGAGCTGAACTGACGATGTAATTCCTTCTCCGTTCTGCGGAAAACATTGTATTCCTTCCGCTTCCAGTTTCTCTTTCGTTTCGTTGTATTCGCCCTGTACAAAATAACGGTCACTTCCGCTTACCTGTTTTCCTTCGCCGCCAAGAAATTGCGCCAATGCACTCATTCCGGTTCCGGCCACGCCGATAAAAAAAATGTTGTCAATATTATTCAGTGAAATTTCGTTCAAGGTTTTACAATTTTAAAAGGATGTGCTTCTGTATTGAAAACTGTTTTATTAAGATTGATGGTATTTTGCGGCGCAAATAACAGGTAGGCATATTTTAAAGTTTCTGCGAAAAAGAAGCTTTCCATCGAATTGAACTTCTCTAACTTCCTTACATCTTTGATTGAAGCGAAAGCCTCGTCTGTTCTGCAGTTGGTTAAAATATCCGTCACCATTCTCTTACCCATTTGCACATATGCATCTTTGCCGGTAAGGTGATACATGTACCATGCACTTTCCAGATTTTCCGGGCGGAGGATGTAATAACCGGAAGTGACAGAATCTTTTGCAAAATCAAATTCTTCCGGTTCCATGTTGTGATGCGTCCACATATAATAATTTGCCTGCTGAATAGCCGCAGCAGTTTTTTTATCGCCCGCATAAGCACAAAGTGCAGCGTAAAATGCATCCAGCGCACCATACAAAGTAGCGGTCTCTTTTCCGGAATTCATATCTACGTGGCGCATGAATGTTCCGTTCGCCGTTTTTGCCAACAGATATTTTTTGATCGCTTTGTTGTGAGTTTCAAAAGCAACTTTAAAATCTTTATCACCGAAAAGCAACCAGGCCTTCCATAAATATTCGTAGTAAGAATCAATGTAGCCGCTGATATGCGATTCCGTTCCAACCCATTCTCCCGTAAGGGCATTTATCCTTTCTCCAACAAGATCGATCTTACTTCTTCTGTTGTAAACCGCCATGATGGCCTTTTTAGCGGCATCGTAATATGTTGGCTTCCCCGTGAGTTTGGAAAGTTTACCAAACTCCAACATCAGCGTTCCCACTTCTGCGGGATTATTTATTGAATCTTTTAATGCGCCTGTTTGCAAATGCACATATCGATAAGGAATTCCTGTGGGCGTGTTAAATGCCGGCATCAAACGATCGCCCAGATCATTTGCCAACGTGAGAAATTGTTGCTCTCCGGTATTTTCATAAGCCGTGATCAGGCCGCCGAGTTGACGGATCGTAATCTCAAAAACCTGGATCTCATTGTCAGAATTAAAATTGAGGTCATGCAGGATCATCTGTTTTGCTTCCGCGGCCGCGGAATCTAATCCAAGTAATACAAAAGTGTCGTAAGCATCCACCGGTGTCATCAGCAATGTGCTTATATACCAGTTCTTTCCTTTTTTTGTAAGTGGTTTGAGATCGTCAAAACCGGTCGCATATTTTTTATAACCGTTCCATGCGTGTTGGGCGGCCTCTCTCACTTTTTTAACCATCTCTGCCTTTTCATTTGCCGTCATCTTTGTAGCCTGTGCCGATATATCCTGAGAAACCAAAAGACACAAACAAATAAGCAATCCAAATACTTTTCCCATGCGCTTCATTTTATGAACCGCTAATGTACAAGTATATCCCGGCGAAAAGACAGGATTTCGTGAGGTATTTTAACAGGCGTTAACAAACCTTCGGTATCGCTTTTGCGTAATTTTATATCTAAATATTTATTATGAAAAGTTTTATGATCACACTTATCGCCGCAGTTGCTTTTTGTTCATGCGGTCATAGTCAAAATAACATGAAAATACCGATGGCAACTTCCACGACACCTGTTCCTGGCGAAGCGGTAGCAACATTCTCTGAAGGGTGTTTTTGGCATGCGGAGATCGTTTTCCAAAGTCTGGCAGGCGTACGTGACGCAGTATCCGGCTACGCCGGCGGAACGACAACAAACCCTACTTACGACAAGGTTGCATCAGGAAACACCGGTCATGCTGAATCTGTAAACGTGTATTATGATCCGAAGAAAATCTCTTTCTCGCAATTGGTGGATGCACTTTTTGCCAGCATGGATCCCACGGAGCTAAACAGACAGGGTAATGATGCGGGTACTGAATATCGTTCTATTGCATTCTATCGCAGTGCAGATGAGAAGAAGATCATTGATGATAAGATCGCCGCGATTAATGCTTCAAAAAAATACAGCGCCAAAGTGGTAACGCAGGTTGTTCCGTTCTCAAAGTTCTATACTGCCGAAAGTTATCACCAGGAATATATCTCCAACAACCCCGGAAATGGCTACGTGCAGAATGTTTCCATCCCTGATTTTTTAAGGTTTAAGAAGAATTTTAAAGGTCCTTTCAAAGGATAATAATGGTACGTATATTGATTGATTATCGTGAATCAGCACAGGTTTTTCCTGATCCTGATTCACGATTTTTTTATTACAATCAGCTTTAAAACCTTAAAACATGTCTAACGAACTTGAAGATTCATTTAAAGACAACGTAACGGGCAAATTCGAAGGTGCAGACCCCAATGCTAATACCGAACTAAAATACCTTACTGCTACCTCCATCATTGGTGACGGGGTAAGGAATGATGGCGACGAGCATCTGGGAAAGATCAAAGATATTATGCTCGATATCCGCACCGGAAAAATTGAATACTACATCATTGAATTCGGTGGTTTTCTCGGTATCGGCGAAAAGTTTTTTGCTATCCCCGCACGTTTGCTTACAGTTGATGCTGAAGAAAAAGTATTTCGTTTTAATGAATCAAGAGAAACACTGCAAAAAGCACCAGGATTCGATAAGGATCATTGGCCCGAAACAAACGAACATAAAACGGAATACGTGAGTTATGGTTATAGTTTTTGGGATAATCCGAACGGGTAGGTTGCGGGCGATGGTTTGCGGATTAAGCAGATCACCTATAGTTCAAGTGCTTCCGCCACTTTCAGATAATCGTACTGAATGTCCTCATGCATAGCTGATACAGCCTTCCTTATTTTCTTTATCTGAGAAAGGTATAGATTATGGAGTGCTGTATTTTTTTTAAGGTTGATATTCAGTGCTAAAATATTCTCGCATACGAAGATCAGAACGTCAGGTTCTGTTGTGTCCACGTCACTGTATTTGATATATCGGTTGGCTGTCCTTACAATTTTGCGGATCGTTTTTTTTGCGAAATAGAGATTGGTCTTATTTACGTCAAGAAAAAGTTCTCCCAATAATTCATTTACGCTTTGTACATAGGCTGCTTCGTTGCCTGCTTCAAATAAAAGGTAGGTAAGCAATTCTTTATTCTCTTTTTTAAATTTAACCAACCTCAGACAGTACTGCAAAAGCACTGACGGCGGCGTATTTTCCAATACTGTTTTTATTTCTTTTACCGTTGCGGTCTTCATAAAGGAAAAATACTATCTTATTTCTTTATTCAATATTTTTATTGCAAAAACCTGCAATGAATAAAAAAAGATTGCCGTCACCGCTCACCATTTTGGCCGGCGTTATAGTGCTTGCCGCGATATGTACATGGTTGATCCCTGCAGGAAAATATAACACGATAAAGTATACCGGCAGTAGTTTTTCGGTAAATCATGATTCCGTTGATGTAGCCGTACCCCTTACACAGCATACGCTTGACAGTTTACATATTCAGATTAGGTTGGAGAAATTTCAGGACGGCTCCATAAAAAAAGCCGTATCTGTCCCGGGTTCTTACCATACAGTAACTTCCAATAAACAGGGTTTTATCCAGATCATTGAAGCACCGATAAAAGGAATGTATGATGCGATCGATATTGTATTTTTCATTCTTGTGATCGGCGGTTTTATGAATGTGTTCAATGAAAGCGGTGCGATGGAACGCGGCTTAAAAGCGCTCTCCTGCCGCATGAAAGGCAAAGAAGCGTGGCTGATCATCACACTTACTTTTCTGTTCTCATTCGCCGGCGCTTCGTATGGTATGGCGGAAGAAGCATTGGTGTTTTACGCGGTGTTGGTGCCGGTTTTTGTAGCTGCGGGATATGACCTGATCATTCCTGTAATTGTAATATTCGGCGGTACACAATTGGGTACGCTGGCTTCTTTCAGCAATCCCTTCTCGGCGATTATAGCGTCAAATGCTGCAGGTATCAATTGGAAAGACGGGCTTTGGGAAAGGATCATCATGTTCGTGCTTACAACCATCGTCACCATTTGGTACACGGTTCGGTATGCACAAAAAGTAAAAAAAGATCCGACAAAATCTTTGGTGTATCGCACAGACGGGATCGCACATTCGGTTTACCCCGAATTGAATATCACGGAAACGGAGCGCATACCTTTAAGCACGAAAGATTCTTTATTACTGTTTCTTTTTCTGGCTACTTTCCTTACGATGATCGGAGGGGTTGTGTGGCTTAAATGGGGGCTGATAGAAATGACCGCATTATTTTTAGGCGCAGCCATTGTGATCGCTGTTATTCTCCGTATGAAAGAAAGTGTATTTATCAGTCAGTTTATTAAGGGTGCAGAATCCTTATTGAGCGTGGCTTTCATTGTAGGTGTTGCAAGAGGCGTGACGATTATTTTAAATGATGGAAAGATCAGTGATTCCATCGTGTATTATGCGGCGCAGGCTGTGAGTACAATGCCCTCTTCTTTGTTTATCGTGATGATGTTTTTCATGTTTATCATTTTTACTTTATTCATTTCGTCTTCTTCCGGCATGGCTGTGCTTACCATGCCGATCATGGGTTCGCTGGCGATGCTGGTAAATGTGCCGGGAAGAGAGATTGTAAATGCATATTTATTCGGGATGGGGATAATGGGTTTCATAACGCCCACCGGCTTGATCCTACCTTCTTTGGCCTTGGTTAATGTGAGTCTCAAAGCCTGGTGGAAATTTATATGGCCTTTGATGCTGATGTTGACCGTGATCTGTCTGGCTTGCCTGCTGATAGGTATAAAATTATAGAACCCGGATGATCATAATGGCTATGATTTTTAATATTCTTGCACAGCTGTATTCACGGTACATCATTCGTGTTTTATAGGTAAAGGATACTCAGTTTTTTATCAATATCCTGCCCCCGAAATTATTTCCGCCCTTGCTACTGATATAAATTTGCCCTTGCTATTCCCGCGACGGTAGTTCGGATCGTACAAGTCTACATCGCTACATGTTATACTGTCCGCATTGAGATTCATGTGAAAATATCAACGCTCACTGTTCAACGACAACTCATTCGCATTCTTTAAAATATCACCCGAGAGATTAAAAATATAGGTGAACTGATCCGTTACGGATTTTGCGGAAATGAGCTTCTTTTTGATATCTGTTTCCAGATTACCGGCGCTTATTTCTGCTCTTCTTTGCGCTAATAATTCGCCTGTCTGCTCATGAAGTTGGCTCAAAATGCCGTTACTATCAGGCACTGCAACGTTTTCATTCATTTCCAGCAACCAAATCGCCGCTTCAAATTGTTCGTTTGTTTTTTTGATCACCGGCAGGAATATTTCCGATTGAAAGATCTTTTTATTTTCACTGATATAAAATGCAAGCGCCGCAAAATGAGAATTTAAAATATGATTGAGCACCACGAAACGGTAAATACTTTCCGTATTCTTTTGAAAACGCTTCGGTTCAGATAACATACGATTAAACGCATCTGACAAATTCGCCAATGCCGTAAGCGAAGATTGCCTGGATCGCTTAATATCATCATTTGCCGAAGGCGATCCGCCGTTGAAGTTTGAT
This sequence comes from Ferruginibacter sp., assembly GCA_965247855.1. Taxonomy (GTDB): domain Bacteria; phylum Bacteroidota; class Bacteroidia; order Chitinophagales; family Chitinophagaceae; genus Ferruginibacter. Next base: position 166,876 of record CBDFHZ010000003.1, on the reverse strand, counting down.
GAAAGGCATTTGTAATACTCAATACTCCGCTGCAACGAGTCTGTCATCAGTTTTCGGATGCCGGTATGTTCCCATAAAGGGACGAAGAACAAACTCGACAAAAATGCGATCGCGGACCCGATGCCTGTATCAATCAAACGATCTTTTAAAACAGCGGTTATCGTTCCGGGATAAATGAGGTGAAAAAATATGACCAGGTAGATCGTCATGAACAACACACTGATAAAATATTTTGTTCGGATGAACATGTAAGCGAGCGCCATGAAGATCACCATGATCGTGAGCAAAAAGAAATTGCTTTTTACGGCAAACAGGATCCCCACGCCCCCGAAGATCCCGATGAGGGTTCCGAATAATCTGTCCGCATTCCTTGATTTCGTGAGACTATATGCGGGTTTTAGGATTACGACGATCGTTAACAGAATCCAATAGCTGTGGCCGATATTAAAGAACAAAGAGATTAGAAAGCCCGCAAACAATGAGATCGCCACTCTTAATGCGTGCCGGAAAATACTTGAGTTTGCATTGAGGTTATTTAAAAAAGGAATTGCATCTATCGTTTGTGCCTCATTGAATTTTTGCAGATCATTTTCAATGTCATCATTGCGTTGCGACTTTTCAAAACGGGTATAATAATGCAGCCCTGCTATCTTATCAGTTAAACCCTGAATGTTATTATAGATTCTTCCGAGACCGATAAAATCTTCCACATTCTTATCGCTCATGAAACTTTTGCGCAGCACTTCAAATTTTTCCCGAACCCTGAGAAGACTTTGCTTATTGCTGTCCGTGGAAACAGATGCGTTCCCCGCTCCCACTGCATCACCGATCTCTGCGAGCTCTTCGGATAATGCCAGAAGCTGGTTTCGGTATTCTCCTAAAATTCCGGTCTCGTCAAATTTTTTGTGCAGCACATCATACTTTTGATAGACAGACATGATACTTTCAAAAAGATCGGAAACGTCCAGGTAGATCTTCAAAAGCGAACGTGCTTCTTTCGTAGAGTTGCGTGTTATCGCTCTTGTTTTAAAAAGCAATTCGCTGAGCGCGGATTGTTGCAATTGGATCTTTACCTGCTGCTGCAATAATGTTTTATACACTGCTTCATAATCCGGATGGTCATCGTAAAAAGAAGCGCGGGTGCGCAGGTATTCGGCCACACCGGTAATAAATTCTCCGGAAAGTTGCTGAATGATCTTGTAAGGTTTCAGTGCGTTCAACAACAAACTAAAAAGCGTATACCAAAGCCCGCCGATGAATAAATAAAATGCATGAATAAAAATATCCGTTCCCTGCAGTGGCGTTTGCATGCAAAGGATCATGATCAGCAAAGCGGAGATGCCAACGGAAGAAACTCTCGCATTATACACAGACAACATAGAAAATACGAACCCCAGCAATAATATTTCCGCAGATGTAGTGATAACCGAATACAAACAGCCATAAGTGAGTATAGCGGTAAGCGCAACTATAAAATTGCATAAAAACATGCCGTTTGCACGATGATGGATTGGTCCTGCACTGTCTGTCACACTTACACATAGCGCCCCGGTAGAAAGCGCCACGCCTGCTCCAAGCATATCAAAATAACCGAATATAAATGCAGGCAAAGCGATGCCCGCCGTCATTCGCAGTCCTTCACTAAAATAGCGGCCGTTTATAAAATTGCGGTATGGTTTCGCGTAAAGCAACGTATTATAAAGATGTACTAATTATAACGTCAAAATTAAACGTGTTTTAGCGTTGGCGAATATTTATTTTAACTAATCAAAACTGCTTTGGCACAGTTTTATCATATATGGGATAACTAATTGTTCATTTAAATTGAAAGTCATGAAAAAGTTATCAGTAATAATATTTGCAGCGATCGCATTTGCGTCGTGTAAAGGAAAAAGTGATCTGCAAACGGATAAAAACATAGTCGTACTTACAGATACATCCAGAGCAGCAGGTAGCTATCTGAGTGATACAGGTGTTGCAAAAATGCCTGTCGCGGTTGCGCCTGCAGTTACAACTGCGCCTGTAGCACGTACGAAAACTTCAACCCGAAGAACAACAAGTTCAAGCTCAAATACTTCTACCGCAAGTAACAGCTCATCAGGCGGCGGTTCATCAACAGCCGCAGCTCCTCAGAAAAAAGGATGGAGTAAAGCAGCGAAAGGTGCAGTTATCGGTGGTGTAGGCGGTGCTGTTGCCGGTGCAGTTATCGGTAAAGGTAAAGGCGCGATAATCGGTGGTGTTCTTGGCGCCGGTGGCGGTTATGTCATCGGTCGGTCTAAAGACAAAAAAGACGGCAGGGTCCAATAGTACTAAATATTATTTCAACAATACTTTTAAAACCATTTCTTTGCAGAGAAATGGTTTTTTCATTACAAAAATTTACAGAACATGTCCTGCAATTTTTCAATTTCTTTTACAAAACCTGTTGAAGAAATTTTAGCCAAAGCAAAGAAAACAGTGGAAGCACAAAGCGGCACCTTTACCGGGGATACCAATTCCGGGAATTTCAATGTGAGTGTTTTCGGTAACACCGTTATCGGTTCATATACCGTCAGCGGACAGGAACTTAATTTTGATATCACAGAAAAACCCTTCCTTGTGCCCTGTAACATGATAGAAGGTTTTTTGAAAGGTCAGTTAAGTTGATAAGATCTTTTCTCCGGATATTAAAAGCAACAGGCAGACGCCTGCCTTTGTTTTTGCCTGATTCCCCCGATTGTGGTAAAATATCCCTGTAAACATTTAATCCTTACATTTGCGCAGAATACGGTTTGCCGGGCTCAATACCGGCGATTAAAAGGGAATCCTGTTCAATTCAGGAGCTATCCCCGTAGCTGTAAACCGCTAATGATGTTCTGCATTTATACCACTGTTGCTAAAACGGGAAGGTTGCAAAACATGCGGTAAGCCAGAAGACCTGCCGGATTCACACACAATTCGAAGCTTTCGGGTGAAAGGCTGTAGATGCGATCGCTGCTGCATTTGCATATACTACTTCATGCGGAAGCTGTTATAAAAAACAGCTTGAAAAAAAACAACACATACTTTTTATTTTTTCTTTTTTCACTGATCAGCCTTCCGGCTGCTGCTCAACGACACGATACACTTGCGTCGGTAAAAGTGATCGCTAAAAAAGAATTGAACGTTGCTGCTACCGCGGTTCCTGTTCAGGTATTGAATAAAACTGATCTTGATAAGATAAACAGTGTATCGATAGCAGATGCGGTCAAATATTTTGCGGGCGTTAATGTAAAAGATTACGGCGGTATCGGCGGATTGAAAACCGTGTCAATACGCAGTTTGGGCGCCAATCATACCGGTGTTCAGTACGACGGATTATTATTGGGTGATGCTCAGGGTGGCCAGGTTGATCTGGGAAAATATTCGCTCGATAACGTGCGGAAACTTCAATTATTCAATGCGGGTCCGGAAGAAATACTGTCGCCTGCAAGGGCTTTTGCATCAGGAGCGTTGATCGCTGTAAATACCATCTCGGCAAATTTGCAACACAAGGGCGAACAGGAAATTGGGATCGGTTTGAGAGTGGGCTCATTCGGTTACGTATCTCCTTCTTTGCTGGTGCGTACTTTTATCGGCAAGCATTTTTTTACCGGCTTCAGCGGATCTTATCAGCAGGCAAACGGCAGATATCCTTTTATCTCCTATGAAAACAGGTCTGTTATCGAAAAGCGCAACAACACTGATATCAAGGGTTACCGACTTGAATATGATGCGGGGTATCGGATCAACGATTCCAATAAGATCCTTTTCAAAACTTATTACTACAATTCTAAAAGAGGTTTACCGGGAGGATTTGTAGCCGGTAATAACAGTAACAACCAGCGACTGAACGATGAAAACTTATTCTTACAAAGTAATTGGCAAAATAGCCTGTCAAAGAAAAGCTGTTTGTTGCTGAGTGTAAAATTCACGAAGGATAATTCGTTTTATCTTGATCCCGCCTATCCGAATAGCTTCGGCAAACTCGAAAATGATTTTCATCAGCAGGAGTTTTATATTTCCACGGCTTATAAATATGAGATCTGCGATAAGTTATACGCTTCGTATTCTTTTGATTATTTCAACAGCAAATTGAAAAGAACGGATTTTCTTGCGGAAGGTTTTGCAAAACCCGATCGCAATACATTCCTGAATAATATTGCCGTTCAATTTAAGAACGAACGCACAGAAGCCACAGCAAACTTGCTTTACAGCGTGATCAACGAGAAAGTGGATAAGGGCACAGGAGGCAGAGATCTTCATGAGTTTACGCCGGCAGCAGCATTTTCAGTTGCGCCTTTTAAAGAGGATGCAGTGCGTTTCAGGGCGTTTTACAAAAAGATCTTCCGTGCACCTACTTTCAATGATCTGTATTATACGAACATCGGAAATGTAAACCTCCGACCGGAATATGCGGATCAATTTAACGCAGGTGTTACGCTTAATACAAAACCTTTTTCATTTATAAATAAACTTGTCCTCACCGCAGACGGATATGTCAATAACGTTAAGGATAAGATCCTTGCAGTACCACGGTTAAACCTTTTTCAATGGTCGATGCAAAACGTTGGTACGGTGAAAATAAAAGGAATTGACGTTGCCCTTCATGCTGTGGCAAAGGCGCTGAATGAACTACACTTTTCTGCTGATATAGCTTATAGTTTTCAGGAAGCTATCGACAGATCGAAAAAAACTTCGCCTTTTTTCGGCAATCAGATCCCCTATACTCCAAAACATTCCGGAGCGGGAAATTTTAGTGTGGCTTATAGAAAAGCCGTGCTTAGCTACAATGTACTGATGACATCATCCCGCTATCGTACCGGTGACGTTGACCCTGTAAACCTGGTTGGCGGCTGGGTTACAGCAGATGTATCCCTGAGTGTAACATTACCTCAGCAAAAAATTACGGAGTATCGCATCATTGCTGAAGCAAATAATATATTCAACGCTCAATATGAGATCATAAAATTTTACCCGATGCCGCGTTCAAATTTCAGGATAGGCGTCACCGCATCTTTTAAAAAACATAAAACTTAAATAACAAACATGAAGCAAAAATTTATCAAATTAATGTTGCCTTTAGTTTCAGCAATGTTTATATTAAATGCCTGTAAGAAAGATTACACCACACCGGAAACGACCGTCGCCACACCTGCTGCGCCTGTGCAACTTGCACCTGCTAAAGGAGAATATATACTTAGCGAAGGAGGTTTCGGCGGCAATAATACGAGACTGGCTTACTACACTAACAGTTCATCCTCAGTAGCGGGTAATTTCTTTGTTCAACAAAACCCGACAATCCCGGCAGGTTTGGGCGACGTAGGAAACGACATGATCATCTACGGAAGTAAAATGTATATCGTGATGAACAACTCAGGAAGAGTGACCGTAGTGAATGCTTCGAATGCTGTTTTTATAGCCAACATCAGCTTTCTGAGCGGTGGCGTGAATAAGCTGCCGCGCTATGCTGCGGCTGCCCGAGGAAAAGTGTATGTAAGTGCAACAAATGGTACAGTGAGCGTAATTGATACCACGTCGCTATCAATTGTAAAAACCATTACTGTAGGGGCAAATCCCGAAGGAATTGCCGCTTCTTCAGATTATCTGTACGTTGCAAATTCAGGCGGCTATAATGCTGTACCCGATTCAACAGTTTCGGTTGTTGACCTGAATACAGAAGCAGAGATCAAAAAAATTAAAGTGGGAGTAAATCCATACAAAGTAGAAGTGAACAGTGCCAATTTTGTTTACGTTAGCAGTTATGGAAACTTCGGCAGCATTCCCGCATCTGTTTGGGTCATTAACGGGAACGCAAATATCTCCGGGTCTAATCTCGGCGCAGCATTTCAATATTCAAATGTTCGCATCGCAAAAGACATTGCGTATTTCTACAACAACTACGGTGGGGTGGGAACGGCTAAAGTATTCAACACCCTTACCGGTGCAGTTGTGAGAAACGAATTCATTACTGATGCAACGCTAATCACTTCGCCATACGGCATCAACGTGGACGAACAAAACGGCGATGTATATATTGCAGATGCGGGTAATTTTTCTTCGGCAGGAACAGTTACCTGTTTCAACAATGCGGGCGTAAAGAAATTTTCTTTCTCTGTGGCACCGGGCGTAAATCCAAATAAAATTCTTTTCAACAGGTAAGCATTACAAAATAAAATGTATACAAGAGCCCGAAATAATTTTGGGCTCTTGTATTTTAAACCCTCATCAGGTCTGCATTCCATTGCTTTATAGCTTTTTTTATTTCGTCGGGGGATGTATTTCCTTCAATAGCTTTATTAAGTAAATGAACAAATTCATCATCAGATGCAAAGCGTAAAGCTGCAATCTGCCCGAACGATAATTTATCCTCAATGACTGTTGATCTTTTTCCCGTGATCTCAAAATAGCGAAGGCGGAATTCCAATCTTACGATGCGGTTCTGATTGCCTAAAGCATAATGCTGTCTAAGCATTAACGCCAGGTACAACGTACAAAATGAGCTGATGCCGAAGAGCAGCCAGGCGATTTGCGGTTGTGACGCAAAAAAATATTTATACACGCCCAGCAACATAAATATAAAGGTCATCGGAAGAAAAATAAGGTGATGCGGGATATAATACATCTTGTGGTTGCTGTACTGCTGCTCTTTCATGTATTTATTTTAGTTGAAGGCGACTTATGTAAAAAATTCCCGCTAAATACGGTATCATATTTGTCTGAGCAATAATAACCTTAAAACTCATAACGATGAATAATTTCTTCAGAACGATCATTGCCGGCTACGGCGCAAAAAAATTAGGTGGCGGATGCTTATCCACGATCCTTGTATTTGTCATCATTTATTATTTATTGGGAACCTGCAACGGCAGTCATACAGCAGCTCCTGCTCATACGTATATCGAGCAGAAAGCATCTTCACCAAAAGTTTAGATCATTTTTAAAGCACAAGCACTAAAGAACCCGCAACAACAAGTCCGCCGCCGATGATCGTTTTCCAGGTCATTGGCTCCCCGAGGAATACGAATGCGAGCACGATAGTGAGTGCAAGGCTGAGTTTGTCTACCACAGCAACATCTCCCAATTTACCGATCTGTAAAGCCCGGAAATAGAAGATCCATGATAAGCCTGTGGCAAAACCGGATAGGATCAAAAATATCCAATTCTGTTTGGTAAGTGTGTATATTGTTTTAAAATTTCCTTTGAAGAACACAATGGACCATGCGAGTAAAAGAATGATTACAGTGCGGATGGCTGTAGCAAGATCAGAATTTACACCCGCTAAACCTTTCTTGGCGAACAATGCGGTGAGAGACGCGAATATTGCGGAAAGAAGAGCGAAGATCCACCACATAGTTTAATGATTTGGAGATTTGGAGAGGGATTGATTTGAAAATGATGAACTTTCCTATAATTTATATTTCTGAAAGATAGAAGTTTAAAAGTACTCCGTTAAATAACGGCTGTCTCATCTCCAAATTTCCAAATCATAACAGCTCCGAATTATAACGCTTTGTTTGCTTTTTCATCCAACCACTTGTTTCTTCCCCACTGCGGAATCACATGTTTTTCGCTGTGGTAAGACGAACGTACAAGCGGACCGCTCTCCACGTAATCGAGTCCGAGGTTATAGCCGATCTCACGGTATTCTGCAAATTCATCAGGATGAATAAATCGTTCAACGGCTAAATGCTTTTTTGTAGGTTGAAGGTACTGGCCGATCGTAACAACGTCAACGCCGCTGTTGGCAAGATCTTTCAGGGTTTGCACTACTTCTTCTTTCGCTTCGCCAAGGCCAAGCATAATGCCGCTTTTTGTGCGCATGCCTCCTTCTTTCAGGATCTTAAGCGTTTCCATGCTTTGCCAATATTTAGCCTGAACACGAACCTGTTTTGTAAGGCGTTCTGTAGTTTCAATATTATGGCTCACCACATCAGGATGCGCATCAATAATGCGTTGAATATTTTCTTTCTGTGCTTTAAAATCCGGGATTAATGTTTCCAATGTGGTTTCCGGATTCAAAGCGTAAACCGCACGGATCGTATTTTGCCAGATAATACTGCCGCCGTCTTTCAATTCATCACGATCTACTGAAGTGATCACAGCGTGTTTTACTTTCATCAGGTGGATGGCTTCCGCCACACGCTGAGGTTCATCCCAGTCCACTGCATCGGGTCTGCCGGTAGCAACGGCACAAAAACCGCAGCTGCGTGTACAAATATTTCCCAGGATCATAAATGTGGCCGTTCCCGCACCCCAGCATTCACCCATATTAGGGCAATTACCGCTCTCACAAATCGTGTGCAACTTATGTGTATCTACAAGATTTCTGACGTGCTTATATTCTTCACCGATCGGAAGCTTTACCCTGAGCCAATTGGGCTTTTTAGGTTTTTGCTCTCCGGTTACAACTGTTTGTTCCATCTCTAAATGCTTAAATATGATGCAAAGATACGGGGATGCACGAACATGCTTTAATGCATATTGTTAATGAACACGGCTAAAAGCGTGTTTGTTTTTATTGAAGCAACCAGAGGCATGTAACTACTTTCGCTTACCAAACATGATGGCTACATACGCGCCAAAGAAGAAATTTTTATCTTTTGTATACACTACAAGCGGTATCTTTTTGCTGTAAAATTCCGCAGTAACGCCTACTTCGATAGCGGTGATCATTTCATTGTATTTGCCGTAATCGAAGCGCAGACCTGCTTTTGCATAAGCGCCGGGCGTCACTTTCATTTGGTTGAAACCTGTTCCGAAATTTGGTCCGCTGATAGGATTGTCGAATAAAAAGCGGGCACTGTCGTCTTTCAGTCCGCGAAATATTTGTGATCCCGCACTGTCATAACCCAATAAATAAGGTCGAAGCAGACCAAGAGAGATTCCACCACCCACATTTGCGGTTATGCTCACGCCGTTTCTGTTGCCTTTATTGCCCAGGAGGAATTGTTCCTGTACACCCAATTTTACGGGATAGAAATAATTTATTTTACCGTAGATGTAAGGGCCGGCATTATTGGATTGGTTGTATTGCTTTTCCTCTTTCGGATGCTTTCGCTCCGTGATCTCCAGTTGAAACAACAAAGCACGCTTCACTGATTGTGCTCTGCCTATCTCTAAAAACCCTCCATAACCATCAGTTGTAAGCTTTGCGCCCGCAACAAAACTTTTGCGGTAGGTGATCACCCCTTCTTCCTCCTGCTTTGCAATGGCGGAGATACGCTCACGTCGCTCATCTTTCTTTTCTTCGCGGCTTTTTTTGCCGGTTTGAGCAAATGCGGAAACTGAAACAGATATTATAAGAAGCGAAAAAAATATTTTCTTCATGTAGACTTTTTATCGGAGTAAATTTATGTAAAAATAGCCTGCTAAGCTACAGCAAACGGCTATTTAATTCCTTTACATTCAAAATAATATCATAAAATGACGGCATCAGTAATTTATAAAGGCAGCCTTCGCTGCGAGGCAACACATTTACAAAGCGGCAGTATCGTTGAAACCGACGCCCCTACTGACAATCGTGGCAAAGGCGAACGTTTCAGTCCTACCGATCTGCTCTGCGTTTCATTGGCAACCTGTATCGTTACAACCATGGGCATAAAGGCCGGCGATATGGGTATTGATCTTACCGGAACAAACATGAAAGTGACCAAGCATATGCTTCCTGAACCGCGTCGTGTGGCGAAAATTGAGGTCGCAATACAATTTCCCGCATTAAACCTTGAAGAAAAAGATAAGTTGGTACTGCAGCGCACGGGTGATAATTGTCCGGTAACAAAAAGTTTGCACCAGGATCTGGAGGTTATAATTGATTACACTTGGGCCTGAGTCACCGGTTTGGTGAAATTTAAATTGCTCTTTAGCCGCTTATTTTTCTAAGTTATTACTGTTGTCCCGGCATTAGTTCTCCGCGGAACTGCAGTGGCGTCGCACACTTCGGATTCAGTTCGCTTCTCTGCTTCTGCTGTGCCTTTCGTTGTGCCCGCCGTGATAAATAAAAAATACCGCAGGCAGTGGAGAAACATGCGACACGCAGAAACCGGACAGCGTAGGTTTCCTGCTAACTATTGCCTTTAAGAATAGCATTACCTATTGCACATTCCAAACATCTTTTTTCATTACAATATTTATTTTTTAATTGGATCAGCGACTGCGAGTCGGCGGCGGAATTATTTGGGATGCCCAGTTTCACAAAACCTTCCGTGATATTATTTTTCTCCGCTTTCAAGTGCGCCGCCCAATGCAATGCCTTCGCCTGATAACCCGGTAAATTATTATACCAGCCATAACCATACAGCATGGGCAGCACGGTATTTAAAATGATGTTCCTGATCATCTGATCGCCCAATGTTTTCTTTTTAAATGCAGAAGCTTCATCAAAACTGTAATGATAATGCCAGTAATCATTCGCGGCAACGTCAAACATTTTTTCGATAATCTTGAGTTCATCGCCGTCCCTGATCCGGGAAAACAAATGATCGCTTGCATGAATTAACGCAGCAAGCTGCGAAAGCCGCAGCGTAGGAAAATTTGCCGGTCGCATTCGTAAAAAGTGAACGGGTATGTGTACTTCAGGTAACGAATATTTTTTCTTCAGGAAACGATATTCTTTCTGCAGCATAACGGGATAATCATCATCAAAGTCTTTTTCCAAAAGCCCGCATTGCCCCATCAGTAAAGCTTCCAGTTGCAATAACTGTGGCTTATGTTTAGCGATCATCGTTACCGGGATGGTCGTCGCCATTGCTTCAAACGCATCGACATTTACTTTCATACCAAAATTTCTTGCGAGCATTTGCCAAAAAACTTCCTCCCAGTGATAATTATTTTTTTGAAGAACGGTTTGAATGTAGGCAGTCTTTTCCTGCAGTCTTTCGATAAACAGTCTTTCTTTCCAGGCAAAGAAAACAAGCTCGTTCACTTTTCTTATATGCGCTTCGCAGGCCACAAAATATTGCGCATTGATGAGCTGTTGATATTTTGTAAGCAGCAGTTTGGGGATACGGTCGCTCAGTTCCAACACAGGAAAATTGAGTTGCAGTTCTTTATCTTCCGATAAAACAACATGCAGGATCACATTGGCGTAATTGCTGTCTTCACTATGCTTATGTTCCTGCCATTCTGAAGCATGCACATGAATTTCAATATTGCCGGCAAGTGTTGTTCCGCCGCACCTGATCTTTGCATTTAAAAAATCCGGTCCTTGGTTACTGTTGTGTTGCCCGGCACTAATGATCTCCAAAGCCTCACCTGCCGAGGTTCTCAGATCAGCATTATTAAAATATTGATACCGCCAGATAAATTGGAGTAATTGTTCTGTCATATTCAGTACGGATTATGTACTCAATAAAAATATCGGAAGAAAAGAAATTGAGGTTGGTTATTTAACCATAAGGTTTTGTTTGTTTTCAGCCGAACGGCAGAAAACACAGCCTCAGGGGAAGATATAGTCTCCCCTCTTATCCTTCAGGTTATTTACACCGCCTGAAACGCTTCATTCAAATTTTGCACAACTAAACTGATCGGCAATCCCATCACATTATAAAAATCACCTTCCACTTTTTTGATGCCGACTGCTCCTATCCATTCCTGTATAGCGTAGGCTCCTGCTTTATCGTAGGGCTTGTATTTATTTACGTAGTATCCGATCTGTTCCTGTGAGAGCGAATGAAAATGTACTGTTGTTGAATCCGCGAATGACAATTCCATATCAGCATTGCAGATAAAAACACCGGTGATTACTTTGTGTGTGTTGCCCGAAAGTTCGGTAAGAATTCTGATCGCATCTGCACTGTCTTTTGGTTTGCCGATGATCTTTTGATGGCAAACTACTATAGTATCTGCCGCAAGTATCGTCATCCCGGAATTATTTTTTGCTGCAACAGCCAATGCTTTATTCTTTGCAATATGCACGGCGGTTTCTTCAAAGGAAAGTCCGTCGGGATAGCTTTCATCAGTATCAGCCACGATCACATCAAACGGAATTTCTGCAAGATGAAGTAATTCTTTTCTGCGCGGCGATTGTGAAGCCAGGATGATCTTTTGCATAGAAATTACGCGATAAATTTTAATAAAAGCATGGAAAGAATACCCGCAAGCATCACCATTTTTACCAAAGTACTCAGGTAATAATAATCCGCAGGAACATTTGCAGCATATAGTTTTCTCACAATAAAAATCATAGGGGCTATAACGAGTAGTAAGATGTATAAGGTTGCCAGCCACCATCCTGATTGCCACGCGTACAATCCGATGGCTGCAAGTGATGCGATGCCTACGATGAGCCAAACGGCCGCAAACACTTTGGTAGCAGGCACTCCCCACGCAATCGGCATCGTATTGCAATTATATTTTCTGTCACCTTCCATATCTTCGGTATCCTTGATCACTTCGCGGATCAGCGTCATAATGAACGCAAAGCCGGCGTATAATACAGTGAATTTGAATAAACGGCGTTCGTTAAAAGCGGAGACCGTTTCCCATTTATTCAGGAAATTCGCTCCCACAAAAAAATATACGATTAAGATTACCCAGGCGGTAAGTACTGAAACGCTGATGTTACCCCAAAGCAATTTTTTCTTTAGCGTTGTAGAATAGAACCAAAGCAGATTCACCGAGAGAAAATTAAAAATAGCGATCAGCCACACGCCCGTTTTGTAGCTGATGAAAATACTTAGTAATAAACCGATCGAAGAAAAAGCCCAATGCATCAATATCGCCCAGCGGCGCTTGATGTATTTATCGATGATCACTTTTCCGGGCTTGTTGATCGCATCTATCTGCATGTCAAAATAATCATTGATGATATACCCTGCCGCGGCGATGAGCACTGAAGCAAGGATCAGCAAACAGAAGAGCATGAAATCATTTTGTCCGGGATGTTGCGCCGGCATCGGCACATAAATGCAGTAATAAAACAGCAGTTGCGTGATGATGATAAACACAAGATTGGGCCAGCGGATCAACCGAAAAAATGCAGCAAATAATTTCATGGAAAATATAATCCCGGCAAAAGTAATCCGGAATAATTATATCGAAGCAACTTCGGGATGATCGTTCCAGTCGTCGTTAAGTTTCATTACTTTTTCAATCACGTCCCTTACGCAGCCATTGCCGCCGGTAAGCGGAGAAATATAATGAGCGATGCTTCTTATTTCAGGAACCGCATCAGCCGGCGAACAGGCCACGCCTGCCATTTGCATGGGCAACACATCAGGTATATCGTCGCCCATGTACAATACCTGCGGCCATGCATAGTTGTGTTCCGCAACATACTTCAGAAGCAATTCTTTCTTATTGCTCACTTTTAGATGGATGTTCTTTATGCCGAGCTTTTCAAGACGCAGTTTTACTGCCGCTGAAGAACCGCCTGAAATGATAAGGATATCATAACCTTTCTTTACGGCGAGCTGTAGTGCATAGCCGTCTTTAATATTCATCTTCCGGGCCATTTCGCCGTTGTCCATTAATATCAGCGAACCGTCTGTGAGCACGCCGTCTACGTCGAGCACAAACAACCGGATACCTTTAAGCACGGAAAGAATATTCATGCGGATTATTTTTGATTGTCACGCCATTCATACACCCAGGTACTTTGGATCATTTCCAAATGCCCTTCTGTGCTTTCTTCAGGCTTGCCTTTAAAATTGTCGATCTCTAAGATCCATTTCAGCAAATCCGTGAAACGTATCCGGTAAATCCTTCCTTCATTAAAGTCGTCACCAAAACGCTCGTACAGCTTCATCGCTATATCTTCATGATCGTTCCAGTAAATCGGTAATTCAAAACTCATAAAATGTCGATTTGAAAATTTGTTGATTTAGAAATTTGGAAATGGCAGATGAAGTTTGTAATTGTCTCAAGGTTCTACAGGCTTCGAATGTTCAAATAATTACATCTCCAAATCTTCAGATCAAATTTTATTCTCCTAAAAATTGTGTCTGATCCGGCAATGTAACCGATATTTCCCCTGATTCTTCTGTAAGAATACATTGGCAACTCAACCGCGAGTTCAATCGCGGATTGATGGCTCTGTCAATGAAATCTTCTTCTCTGTCGCTTAGTTCTTCCACAAGATCCTCCCCTTTATCAATGTATAAATGACAGGTGCTGCAGGCACAAACGCCGCCGCAGTTATGATGAAGATCTATGTTATTCTTTAACGCTACTTCAAGTATTGATTGTCCCGGCTCTATATCCGTGATCGTCACAGGCTCCAAACCTTTCTGCTCAAAATTAAAATTGATACTGTACATAATTATTCTTTCGGGGTGCAAACGTAGTGCAAAATAGCTATTATCTAAAATCTCAATATGCGCAGAGCGGAATTTTTAGATGTATTATCGCTAATTTGCATAGCTTCTTAAAACCCAGTTCACGCACATGAAATTAATCTCAATTATAACTGTTATTGCTCTTATAGTCGTGTCACTCAACGCCTGTAAAGATAAATCCGTTAAATCACCTCCCCCGCCCCCATTGGTAAGAAAAGAAAAAGGCGACACTTCACACAAACGACAAAAGGGGCCGATCATTAATGTGGTTGATACTGTGGAACAAAAATTTACCGTGCTTTCTGTAAAAGACAGTTCATCCACCAGCGCGGGCATGAGCGAAAAACTAAATAATATTTACAATAAAAAAATACCTGACGCCATTAAAGCAGCGAAAATAAAAGCCATGGGACAACCGATGGCATGGTATCGAAGCCAAAAATCAGCATTCTTTTTCGAAGCGGGAATTCCCGTAGATAAAGCGCCTGCTAAACTTGCAAAGGGAATGTTTATCAAAAAAACAGGCGGCGATAGTGTATTAACAGCGCATTTTTTTGGACCAAATGAGCTGAGCACCGTTGGGTACGATGCGCTCTCAGAAATGTTGAAAGACAGAAACAAGAGAAAGACATCGCCTGCTTACGAGATTTACATCGACAATCCTTTTGCATCGCTTCAGATAAAAATTAAAAAGGACGCCTATAAAATGCAGACTGATATTGTAATGCCGTACAAATGAGAACAGCGGAAAGTTCCCAGACAAAAACTAGCAGATTAAATTCTATAATCATCTGCCATGAAGAAATTTCGGTCGGTTACGCGGCCCTCCCGAATGCTGTACTCTTATTAACTTCAGGGATTCATTATGCCATCAGTAAGCCGCATATACATCGTGCGTAGCTTGGGATAAGCCGCAAGCACGCGAAGATGCTTGTCAAGTGTAACGTTGTCCTTTCTTATTGCCGGTCCTGTTTGCATATCAACAGGTGCATGGTCCTTCATTCGTTCGGCGGTTTCAAATATCAGTGGCTTGAGAATGTTAAAATCGATATGCTCCTGATCACAAAACTCTTTGGCCACACTATATAAGTAATTAGTAAAATTATTAACGATCACGGCTGCCGCGTGCAACCTGATACGTTTTTCCTCCTCCATGATCTGAACATTTTCACTTAAAGTAAGGGCGAAATCACCTACAAAATTCTGGGCCGTAACCGTATTTCCTTCAATAATAAAAGGAATCGGAGGAATATGATCCATTTTTTTGCTCATGCTCTGCAGCGGATAAAGCACACCGTAATTAGCTGAAATTCCTCTGAGCACATGAATAGAAACCGCGCCTGCGGTGTGCATTACCGGTGTTATATCGAAGTTCAGCCCACTTAATGCTTCAGGAAGCGCATTATCGGATAGTGCCACAATAACCAGATCAGTTCGCTGCTCCGGCGTTTCTTTAAAACTGATAAAAGCTGTTTGAAGTTCCGCTGCCAGCCTTTTTCCGGTTACCTCGTTTCTTCCGATCACCTGCGTTATTGTATGCCCCTTGGACATAAATAGTTTTCCCAAAATGGTTGCACAATTTCCGGTGCCGATTAAAGAAACATTCATTTACGTGTTTTAAAAAGAAAGAATGAAAGTACAAAAAATTATTATGTCTTGTTATTTCACAGGCTGCGAAACAAACGCTAAAATCATCTCTTCAGTTCCGAAATTTTCATAATAAAAGCTATTTTTTCATTTTTAAATTAATATTGCACAATTCCCGACCGTCTTTTTATACGTAGATAAGATAAAGCATTCCGGAACTTATAAAGCAAAAAGCGCACTTTAAACCCAATTATGGCAAAGAACTTATTGATAGTTGAGTCTCCGGCGAAAGCGAAGACAATTGAAGGCATTCTCGGAAAAGATTTCGAGGTAAAAAGTTGCTACGGCCATATCCGTGATTTGGAGAAGAATGACATGGGTATTGATATCAACAACAATTTCAAGCCTAAATATATAGTTCCGCCGGAGAAGGAAAAAGTAGTAAGGGAGCTCAGGAGCATTGCAAAAAAATCCGACGAAGTGTGGCTGGCATCGGATGAGGACCGCGAAGGCGAAAGCATCAGCTGGCACTTAGCGGAAGTGCTTAACCTTGATCCGAAAACAACCAAACGTATCGTTTTTCATGAGATCACGAAACCTGCGATCCAAAAAGCGGTGGCTAATCCCCGTTTGATCAATATGAACCTCGTGGATGCGCAGCAGGCACGTCGTGTTGTGGATCGCATCGTCGGTTTTGAACTAAGCCCCGTGCTTTGGCGAAAGATCGGGATGCAGGGCGGACTAAGTGCGGGCCGTGTTCAAAGTGTGGCGGTAAAACTGATTGCGGAAAAAGAAAGAGAGATTAATCAATTCACCGCGGTCAGCAGTTTCAAAGTAGAGGCACAATTGGGTGCAACGGATCTCAATAACAGAACAGTAAATTTTAAAGCCGAAGGCGCAAAGTTTGACGAAGAAACAACAGCGGAAAAATTTGTTCGCAGTTGTATCGGGGCCGATTACAAGGTAAAAGACATTCAGGTAAAACCCGGCAAACGTACGCCGGCAGCACCTTTTACTACATCTACACTTCAGCAGGAAGCGAGTCGTAAGCTTGGATACGGAGTAAGCAAAACAATGTTGCTTGCACAAAAATTGTATGAAAGCGGTAAGATTACTTACATGCGTACGGATAGTGTGAGCCTGAGTGACACGGCGATGGAAGCGATCACAAAAGAGATTTCCTCAAGTTTCGGTGCAAACTATCTACAGGTTCGCAAGTACAAGAATAAAAACGAAAGCGCACAGGAGGCCCATGAAGCTATTCGTCCTACTTATATGGAAAACCGTTCGGTGGGTGATCCGGATCTGAATCGGTTATACGAACTGATCTGGAAACGCACAATCGCGTCGCAAATGAGTGATGCGGTGCTGGAAAAAACGATTGCTAAAATTGAAATTAGTACCAATAAGGAAGAACTTTCTGCAAGCGGTGAAGTTTTAAAATTTGACGGCTTCTTAAAAGTGTATATAGAGAGTACGGATGACGAGGAAGAAAGTAATGAAAATGAAGGTGAGAGCCGTTTGCCAAACTTAACTGTCGGACAAAAACTCGCTTTTCGTGAAATGACGGCAACGGAAAGATTTACCAGACCCGGCGCAAGATACACGGAAGCTTCTCTGGTAAAAAAACTTGAAGAACTGGGCATTGGTCGACCAAGCACTTACGCTCCTACTATTTCTACGATCGTGAAAAGGAATTACGTTGTAAAGAAAGACAGAGAGCCGATCAAAAGGGTTGTTCGTTTTGTAAAACTGAAAAATGACGAAATTGAAAAGAACAGCTTCGAAGAAAACACCGGCGCGGAAAAAGGAAAGTTATTTCCTACCGATCTTGGTCTTGTGGTGACAGACTTTTTAAGTGAGCATTTTAAAAGAGTAATGGATTATTCTTTTACTGCAAATATTGAGGAGGAATTTGATGCTATCGCGGAAGGAAAAATGAAATGGGGTAAGATGGTCGGCGATTGGTATACTCCTTTTCATACAGGTGTAGCGCATACATTAGAAACTGCCGAACGTGCAAAAGGTGAAAGGATTTTAGGTGCTGATGAAACAACCGGCAAGCCGATAAGTGCACGCATGGGGCGTTTCGGACCGATGGTGCAAATTGGTGCGCAAACGGATGAAGAGAAACCTCGCTTCGCAAAACTGAAACCTGATCAAAGTATTGAAACGATCACGCTGGAAGAAGCCCTGGATCTTTTTAAGTTACCGCTCACACTAGGTGAATATGAAGGCGCCGAAGTTGCAGTTAATATCGGCCGCTTTGGTCCTTATGTAAAATGGGGCGATCAGTTCATTTCCGTTCCCAAAGGTGAAGACGTATATGCCGTGGATATGAACAGGGCTATTGAAATTATCCGGGCGAAAATGATCGAAGATGCGCCGATCGGATTTTATGATGAAAAGCCGATCACTAAAGGAAAAGGGCGTTTTGGTCCGTTCATTAAATGGAACGATCTCTTCATCAACATCCCGCGTGCTTATAATTTTGATACGCTTACGCAGCAGGATTGCAATGAGCTTATTGAAAAGAAAATTGAAAAAGAAGCAAACAGATTTATTCAGCAATGGCCGGAAGATAAGATTGCTATCGAGAACGGTCGTTGGGGTGCGTTCATCCGCTTTAATAAAAAGATGTTGAAACTTACCGGCGGCGGAGCTTCGGGAAAATACACGCCTGAAGAATTAGCGTTGATTGATCTTGATACTGTTAAGAAAATGATCGTGGAGCAGGATCCGAAAGCATTTGATAAAAAATCAACTGCAAGGAAATCGTCAACTAAGAAGGCAGCAACTAAGAAGGCAGCACCGAAGAAGGCTGCTTCAAAAAAAGCTACGCCTAAAAAGGCAGCCGCGAAGAAGAAGTAACCGGTAGGTTTATTTTTGAGCCGGTATGTATTTATAAAGCTGTCAGGTGAGCTTGTCATACTCTGATGAAACGAAAATAAATAAAACTCAGATCTGCAATTACCTTCGGGACGCTCAGCACACAAAATAATTGCGAAGATTTGCGGTAAAAAATATTAGTTATGGTTTCCCTGCATTACAGGATAACAAAAGACGATTATGTGCATTTTTACACATATGTGGTTTGGGATGCGGGTGATAAAAAGAAAGCCAGAAGGAAAAGTATCTTAAAACAAATCGGCTTCGTATTAGTTTTTTTAGCAGTGTATTATTTCGTTGGCGGCTTTCGTTATCTAAACAAAATATCTTTCATTATTATTTTACTGATGTTCGGAACCTCGCTCCTGCCGCTGATCGGCGGAAGAACGGGTGCGGATAAACAGGCGGAAGAAATTGCCGATGATCCGGAAAATGCATCTGTATTTGTTGATAATTTTTTGACCGCAGGCGATTCAGGTTTAGAAATAAAGAACGAAATTTCAGAAACCAAATATTCCTGGGCTGCCTTTATCAAGAAATCGGAAACGGAAGAACATTATTTTCTTTTTTTAAATTCGATCTATGCGATCATTATTCCGAAAAGGGTTTTCAACAATAAAGAAGAGCACGCAGAATTTAATAAGATATTGACAAAAAATTTATCGCTGCAGGCGGAAGTAAATAATAATTGATGCAGGAAAATAAAGAGATACAGGCTTTGCTGAAATTGATAGAAGACCCCGATCAGGATGTGTATGAAACGGTGAGCAATAAGATTATATCTTTTGGTAAAGCGATCATTCCCAATTTGGAAAATTATTGGGAAACCGTTGCTAACACTGAGCTTCAGGAAAAGATAGAAATGCTGATCCACCGGCTTCACTTCACTGATCTTAAAAATGAATTTACACAATGGTCAACCGGCGCTGCGGATATTTTAGCCGGTGCTATGCTCATATCAAAATATGCGTATCCTGATATGGATGTATCGCAGGTATTCAAAGAAATTGAGAAACTGCGCAGAAATATCTGGCTGGAGATGAACAGCTACCTCACTCCCATCGAGCAGATCAACGTGATAAACAGTATCGTTTATAATTATTACAAGCAACGGGGAACCGAGATCGCATACGATAGTCCTGAAGGTTTTTTACTGAACAAAACACTGGAAAGCCACAAAGGAAATGCATTTGGAAATGGTACCATGTTGCTTATCTTATGCGATCTGCTTGATGTTCCCGTTCATGCGATCCATATTCCCAAACAATTTATTTTAGGCTATTTTGATGAGCAATATGATGTACTCAATCCTGCGGGTCATCCTTCCGAAAAAATAAAATTTTATATTGATCCGGTTAACGGACAAATGTACTCTCACAAGGACGTTGAGAATTATTTTAAAAAAATAGCCGTTCCTCCCACAGCATCGTACTTTCGCCCGATGACAACAAAAGGGGTTGTGCGCAATCTCTTGGAAGAACTGAGCAAGTGCTACGAAAATGATACCCAACAATACAAGATGGCTGAAATAGCCGAACTCATTGAACTTACAGAAGAATGATCTACCACGTTACTGATAATAAAAGTTGGCAGAAAGCCATTGAGAAGGGATTTTTTGAGGTGCCTTCATTGCATACGGAAGGATTCATTCACACAAGTAAAGCAGAGCAGGTAAAGGGTGTGCTGGAAAGATATTACGCCGGAAAAACTGACCTGCTGCTCCTTCACATTGAAGAAACAAAACTAAGAGCGCCCCTTAAATACGAATTGGCGCCGTCTGTCGGTGAGATGTTCCCGCACATATTCGGTCCGCTTAATATTGACGCTGTGGTAAAAACAGAAGTGTTATGATCAAATGGCATGAATTTGAAAAGATCGATATGCGCTGTGGCACCGTTATCGAAGTTGTTGATTTTGCTAAAGCAAAAAAGCCGGCGTATAAATTAAAAATCGATTTTGGCAAAGAAGGCATTAAGCGTTCTTCCGCGCAGATAACTACGCTTTACACAAAAGAAGAACTGCTGCACAGGCAGGTGATCGCTGTGATCAATTTTCCGCCGAAACAGATCGCTGATTTTATGAGCGAATGCCTGGTGTTGGGTGTTTACAACGAAAACAACGATGTGGTATTATTACAGCCTTTTCAGGGCGTAGAGAACGGATCGAAAGTCGGGTGATTTGGAAATTTGGAGATGTGAAGTCCGCCATAAAGGAACTGCATTTTCATTTTCAAATCTCCAAATCGATTCATTTCCAAATTATTTAAGATCACTGCTGCCGAATGAGAACGGCAATAATTGCGCAGCGCTTTCTATCAGCATCACTTTTCCTTCCATCCCCGAAAGTATCAGTCGGATAGGTTGTTTCACGCGATCCTCATATTCCGCAAGGGCCTGACGGCACATGCCGCATGGCGATACGGGATGATCACTTTTCTCTCCTCTGCCGGCAATATTATTGTAGCTGATCGCCATTGTTTTTATCGGCTCATCAGTTTGCAACATCGACGCTGAAGCAAGCAATACACGCTCAGCACAGATCCCAACGGGATAAGAAGCATTCTCCTGATTTGTTCCGTAGATCTTTTCTCCGTTATTAAAACTCGCCGCCGCCCCTACCAGAAAGTTACTGTAAGGTGCATATGCTTTTTGTGTTATCCGGCGAGCTTCTTCGAGTAAACCGGCGTCTTCTTTTGCCAACTCAGTGATATCATCATATACTTTGTAGTTGAAATTGTATTGTTGTTCCATGTAGCTTTTTAATGGTGATCATTTCTTTAAACCCCTTTGCCGGTGTGAGCCGCCTTCAGATAAAAAATCCTCCCGACTACTAAGCCGGGAGGAAGATTATTAAACGGAAGTTAGGAATATATTCCTGAAAAAATTATTTGATAGTGTTAAATATGCGTTTCCACCTTGGTCCGCCTTCCCAGCTGAACCAGATCAACGAAGCTTTCCCTACCACATGATCTTCGGGCACAAAGCCCCAATATCGGCTATCCAGTGAGTTGTGGCGATTATCCCCCATCATCCAATAATAATCCATTTTGAATGTGTAAGAAGTTGCAGGCTTACCGTTGATCGATATCTGTCCGTTGTTATTTGCAAATGTATTGCCCTCGTAGGTTTCAATACAACGTTGATAACGGACAACATTATCAGGCGTAAGTTGGATGGTGCTTCCTTTTCGGGGGATCGTAACCGGCCCGTAATTATCTACGCTCCATTGGTGGATCGTATCATAATACGGGAACAGGTCATTCGCAGGAAACTGATCATCGTAGGTGTTGTACTTTACGATATAATCAGAAAGCTTAAAAGGCGCTGTTGCCATTTTTGCTTTGGCATCAGGATATTCCGAATTAGTAATATTCACTTTCCATGTGTTGGGAGTGATCTTTGATTGCAACAGATCGCCCTGACTTTCACGCACGTGAATTCCATAATTTTCCAATATTTCAGGAGTTAAATAACTGCCCGCAGGACCTGTAACATTGTAGTAACGCTGCACTTCGGGAAACGTGGGTTGTTGCTGTCCGTTTACCATCACTTTACCGTCAACCACCTGTATCACATCACCCGCAACTCCGACACATCTTTTAATAAAATTCTCTCTTTTATCTACGGGTCTTGTAATGATCTCGTCCGCGTGATCTGCCCAAACCTGTGCACGCCCGATTCTTCTAACCTCGTGATAGTAGGTTGTTTGACTGCCGAATTGTTGCGCCGCGTCATTGATCAACGTATCATTCACCGGAAAATTAAAAACGACCACATCATTGCGCTTTACAGCACTTGCAAACCAACGTGTGTAAGGAATATAGATTAATTCGGAATATGATTTTGCATTTCCGAAAGGCATGGTATGGTGCACAAAAGGCATTGCGATCGGTGTGTTCGGAATGCGCGGGCCGTAACTGAATTTACTCACGAAAAGAAAATCATTTACCAGCAATGTTTTTTCCATTGACGGAGAAGGGATAGTATACGCTTCAAAAACAAATGTGCGGATCAATGTTGCCGCCACCACTGCAAATGCTGCAGCATCTATCCATTCACGTGCCGCAGATTTTTTATAATTATCCACTACTCTTTTGCCCGCAAATCTTTCATTCTTTGAAAAACCGAGGTAAGGAAAATAAATGAACGGGATAAATACCGCAGCTGCATGATGCAACACACCAAATCTTCCGAAAAACTCCACAAATTTTATCGTGATCCAGATCGTGATGAATTGTCCCGCAACCGGGATAAGTTGTAAAAAGAACCAGATCTTTTTAAGCTCCATTTTTTCAACCATGCACCAGGTATTGTACAATGGGATCAACGCTTTCCACGGCGTAATACCCGCCTTTTTAAACATTCCGTACATACCCACATGCCATCCAATCACGGCTATAATAAAAACGATCCAGCCAATACTCATAAATTCAGTTTTAAAGGGCTCAAAAATAATATTAGAAAATCAGATATGAAAAGTTTTAACATTTAAGTAAAAACGCAAACAAATCGATGCTGAATAAGGATTACAACGTATTATTCACGTAAGTTTTTACGTCATCTGCGGTAATGCTTTTTCCGCTCATGATGATAAGCCTTTCCACTACATTGCGCAGCTCACGGATATTCCCCGTCCAGTTATGATCTTTCAAAGCATCCATGGCGGCTTTATCAAGCGTTTTTTTCGGCTGACCATATTCCGCAGCAATGTTTTTTACAAAAAAATCAACCAGCAACGGAATGTCGTCCTTTCTTTCATTAAGCGACGGCACGTGAATGATGATCACGCCGAGGCGATGGTAAAGATCCAGGCGGAATAATTTATCATCCACTTCTTTAAGCAGGTCCTTATTTGTAGCAGCTATCACACGCACATCAACACTGATATCTTTATCAGCGCCCACTCTTGTTATTTTTCCTTCCTGCAAAGCACGCAATACTTTCGCCTGAGCACTCAGACTCATGTCTCCGATCTCGTCCAGAAACAATGTACCCCCGCTTGCCTGTTCAAATTTTCCGATGCGCTGTTTTATTGCAGAGGTAAATGAACCTTTTTCATGACCGAACAATTCACTCTCGATGAGTTCGCCGGGAATTGCAGCGCAATTTACTTCCACCATCGGACCCGCGTTGCGGTTGCTTTTTTCATGGATGCCTCTTGCTACCAATTCCTTACCCACGCCATTCTCGCCGGTAATGAGTACTCTTGCATCAGTAGGCGCCACTTTTTCTATCGTGTGTTTTATTTTTTGGATCGGTGCACTCTCTCCCACCATTTCTACCATTTTATTCACCTTACGCTTCAAAGTTTTTGTTTCTGCTGTAAGCTTTGTACGATCCGTTGCATTACGCAATGTGATGAGCAATCTGTTGAGATCCGGCGGCTTGCTGATGTAATCGAACGCACCTTTTTTTACCGCATCCACAGCTGTATCAATATTACCGTGGCCGCTGATCATAATGATCGGAACATCTGCATTGATAGCCTTTGCTTTTTCTAAAAATTCTATTCCGTCCAGCTTCGGCATTTTAATATCGCAAAGAACAACGTCGTAATTTTTTTGTCCGAATTTTTTCAGACCTTCTTCGCCATCTCCGGCTTCATCTATCGCATAACCTTCAAATCCAAGGATCTCTGAAAGTGTTTTACGAATTGCTTTCTCATCATCTATTATCAGTATATCAGCCATCGTATGTTTTTTATGCAGAATTTATGTAAAGAATACTGTTTACCTATCCGCCAAAAATAATCATTTATCCGACAGTGGCCGGTATTGATATTGAAGCATGACATAATAGTAAAACGCAGGATCGTCTCTAAAATTTAAAGTTCCAGGTAACCGCAGGAATGATCGGGAACAAAGAAACTTGTTTTGCCTGCACCTTCAACGTGCCGTTGTAAGGGCTTCCGGTTTGATCGTAATAAATGAAATAAGGATTTTGCCGGCTGTATGCATTGTAAATGCTGAATACCCACTCTGTTTTAAATTTCCTTTCCGCTGATCTTTTCGGCATTAAGATCGCTGCAAGATCGAGGCGATGATAGGATGGCAAACGATATTGATTGATGTTGCTGTATTCCTGTGTGAGCACACCGCCCACGATGTAAAAACGTTGCGGCAGTGTTGCAGCGTTTCCCGTTCCATATACAAATGTCGCGGAGAATTTCCATTTTTTATTCAACGTATATATTCCAACGATACTCATGTCATTTCTGCGATCGTATTTCGCCGGATATTCTTTGCCGTTATTCAAATTCGGAAATTTGCGCCATGTCCAGCTAAGCGTGTATCCTATCCAGCCGGTGAATTTTCCTTTTGTCTTGTTGATGAATAATTCGCTCCCGTAACTCCGGCCTTTACCGAAGGTAAAATCATCTTCCGTATCGTTGAGCGTGCTTGGAATATAACCATCACGATATTCGATTTGATTGTCCATTTTTTTGTAATAGACTTCGATCGATGTTTCGTACATATTTTCTTTAAAATTCTTAAACAAACCTGCGGCGTATAACCAACTCAGTTGCGGTTTTACTTTGTACGTACTCGGCACCCAAAGGTCAGTCGGTAATGTAGTGCCCGAATTGCTTACGAGGTGAATGTATTGCAGATTTCTCGTTACAGATCCTTTTACAGATGTATGTTCATCCAAATCATATCTTACAGTAAGTCTCGGTTCAAAACCGCTGTAAGTTTTTACAGGTTCTCCTGCTTTGAAAACTGTACTGTCCGTCCTGTTCCCGAAAACATCAGCCCGGTATAATTTATATTTTCCTATTTGCTGAAACAAACTGTAACGCAGTCCTGCATTCACTTTTATTTTCTTTGAAATATCCCAATCATCTTGCACATAGATCGCTCCTTCATGCGCAAATTTCACCTGTGCGTTCTGTGGTTCAAATACTGTTGAATCCTGCTTACCGCTTACAACTGAAGGTTTAAACCGATGATAAGTATACAACCAGCCGAATTTTATTTTGTGTGAAGAAGCCGGATAATAATCGTAATCCTGTTTCAAACTCACATCTCTGATACCTGAGGCCAATTTGATCTGAAAATTATTTTGCGCTCCGCTAAAGGTGAAATGATAATCATTGTACACGCCGGTTGTATTTGCAAACAATCGATTGTTGAAAACGTGGTTCCACCTTAACGTTCCGGTAGCATTTCCCCAGGGAATATTTACCTGCAAACTTTGCCGTGAATTATTGAAATCAAATACATCTCTGCCGAAATATCCGCTTGCATATACTCTGTCTTTTTCGCTGAATTTGTAATTGATCTTCGCATTGAGATCATAAAAATAATACCCTGAACCGTAGAACTGGCTTGACTTTTTCACAAAAGGCTTAATCAGGCCATCGATATAAGTTCGTCTTGCCGAAACGATAAAGGAAGATTTATTTTTTTTGATCGGCCCCTGCACGGAAAACCTTGATGCGATCAAACCGATGCCGCCTTCGAACTGGTATTTTTGGTTGTTGCCTTCCTTCATGCTCACATCCAATACACTCGATAATCTGCCGCCGTATTGCGCCGGCATACCACCTTTTATAAGCGACACATTCTTTATTGCGTCTGCATTAAAAATTGAAAAGAAGCCGAACAGATGTCCGGTATTGTACACCACGGCATCATCCAGCATGATGAGATTTTGATCGGGGCCGCCGCCACGCACATAGATCCCTGCGCTGCCTTCACCGGCATTACGTACTCCGGGCAAAAGCTGTACAACTTTTAACAAGTCTACTTCTCCCAGAAATGCAGGAACGGCTTTGATCTGCTCGATCGGTAAAGTAACACGGCCCATTTGCGCCGACTTCACGTTGCTCTCCCGTTTTGTAGCTACCACGGTCACTGCTTCCGAAAGTGCGGTTGCGTTGATCAGGGAAATATTAAAAGATGTATCCGACATAAGATTTAGATCGATCACGCCCGGTTTGTAACCGATATGAGAAGTGATGAGTTGATATTTTCCGGGCGGCAGCGTTAGCGAATAAAATCCGTACTGATTACTAATTACGGCCGTCGATTTCGCTTGTACCAGGATGTTGGCCGCAATGATCGTTTCATCGCTTGATGCATCTTTCACATAACCGCTAAGCGTGAATTTCTTTTGCGCATGCGCAGACACTGAAATAAAAAATATTACGACTAACGTTATAATATTTTTCATGTAATTATTTTCCACTTCAAATCTGATTTCAATAATACTGTAATAGGGAACTTAGTACAAATAGAAGATAAGTGCATCCAATTCCTAATTACAAATTCCTAAAAACTACTTCGCTACCACAGAATCCTTCACTTCGCCGCAACCCAGCATCCCTGAGTGGTATTTCGGATGACTTTTACCTAAATAAGGATTTACAATTTCCGAGCTGTTGCTCAGCCAATTGGCTGCAACTGAATCATCAAAAGCCATCGGGCATTCTGTGAAATATAATTTTGCTCCTTCATAGTTAGCAGTAACGAAAAATGACGGATACAACTGATTGGTAATATCGTTAAAATCATGACGCATATCTGTAATATTCGTTTCTTTCAAAAGAGCCAAAGCTCTTCCCCGTATATCTGAAAGATTCTGCTGAATTGTTGCAAAAACCAAAGAGGTATCTTTCTTCATTTCATTAATCGGAAAGCTATCAAGTTTTGAAATGAAATTTCCGGTTGTAGCTTTTGCCGCAGCAGTATCCCATTCTACAAAAGCATTCTTGATATCCAGGTAAGCACTTACCATATTGTCAACACTTGTATTAAAAGCCGCAGAATGTTTCTTCAATGCGATCGGCACAGGCGGGGGGCCTTTGGGACCGCTTTTCTTTTTAAATACGAACCAATAAAACGCAAATGCCGCAAGAAGCAGAATGATAAAAAGGAATATTCTTTTTCCCATGTATTTATTTTTTTGCAAAGGTAAAGTAATAAGGGTGTAGCAAAGGGTAATAAGAGAGAAAACCGGGAAGTTATGTTTACCCAAACCTGACCAATTCTCCTTTTCGCCATCTTTTTGCCTTGTTTTCTTTTTGATACTTTTAGTCCGTTCGCAGATCATTTAGCTAAATCTTTACAGCCTTATAGCTTACTTTTGCAAAAATTTTGAGCAATGTTATTAGGAATGCAAAACCTGACTTTTGAGTTTGGTGCAAGAACGATTGTAGAAGAAGCAACCTGGCATATTCAGCCGGGCGAACGTATCGGCCTTATCGGTTACAACGGTACGGGAAAATCTACGCTTTTAAAAGTGCTTACGGGGCAATATAGCCCTGCAAAAGGAACCGTTGAAAAAGGTCGTGAAACAACGATCGGTTTTCTTAATCAGGATCTGCTTGGTTTTGAAACAGACGATTCTATCCTTGATGTAGCGATGGGCGCTTTTGAAAGGGTAAAGCAGGTGGAGAAAGAAATGGAATTGGTAGGCATTGAATTGGAAAAGACCGGCGACGAAAAACTCGCTGAAAAATACGCGGATCTGTTGCACGAAATGGATGTATTGGACGGCTACAGCATTCATCATCGCACGGAAGAAATTCTTCAGGGTCTTGGTTTTCAAAATGCGGACCTCAGAAAACAATATAAAAATTTCAGCGGTGGTTGGCGCATGCGTGTGCTTCTTGCAAAGATGATCCTGATGAATCCGGATGTGTTGCTGTTGGATGAACCGACTAATCACCTCGATCTTCCGAGTATCGAATGGCTGGAAAAATATTTGAGCCATTACCCCGGCGCTGTTGTAATCGTGAGCCATGATCGTTTTTTCTTAGACAGAATGG
Organism: Ferruginibacter sp.; assembly: GCA_965247855.1. GTDB lineage: Bacteria > Bacteroidota > Bacteroidia > Chitinophagales > Chitinophagaceae > Ferruginibacter. The sequence goes on along the minus strand of CBDFHZ010000003.1, from coordinate 138,356 downwards.
TGAATAAAATAGTTGAATTGTATCAGCGAGAATTGCATTTTTACACGGGTAATTACACGTATTACGAAACGGAAAAAGAGATTCGTGTGGATATGCAGAAGAAAGCTTTCGAAAATCAGCAGGATTATATTCGTCAGCAGGAAAGATTCGTGGAGCGTTTCAAAGCGAAAGCGAGTAAAGCCGCCGCTGCACAAAGTATCGTGAAGCGTTTGGATAAAATTGAACGCATCGAAGATGTAAATATCGAACGTCCGAATATGAATATCAATTTTACCATGAACAAAACACCGGGTAAAGTTGTAGCTACATTGAAAGATGTAAGCAAAAGTTTTGGTGAAACGGAGATCCTCAGACACACCGGTGCTGAGATCGATCGTAATGATAAGATCGCTTTGATCGGTGCAAACGGTAAGGGTAAATCTACACTGTTACGTATCGTTGTGGGAACGGAATCATTTGAAGGCGAACGTGAGTGGGGACATAATGTAGATGAATCATTTTATGCACAGCATCAGTTGGAAGTGTTGAATCCGGAGAATAATCTTGTGGAAGAAATGCAGGAAGCACGTAGCGGTAAGAATGATCTGGAGTTGAGAAGCTTGCTGGGTGCATTTTTATTTAGCGGTGATGCGGTTGATAAAAAGATTAAAGTATTAAGCGGCGGTGAAAAAGCACGTGTGGCTCTGGCCAAAACAATTGCGAGCAAAGCCAATTTCTTAATGTTGGATGAACCGACGAATCACCTTGATATTCACTCAGTGGATCTGTTGGTACAGGCCCTGAATAAATACGAAGGAACCATCATACTTGTAAGTCACGATCGTTATTTCATCAGTCGCATCGCAAATAAGATCTGGGAGATCGAAGATCATAAGATCCGGGAATTCAAAGGAACATATGCTGAATGGGAAGACTGGAAAGAGCGTCGCGAAAAAACTTTAGCTGCTGAAAAGAAAGAACAAAAAGCAGAAGTGAAAGTTGAAAAGCCGGTCGAAATAAAAAAAGAAAAAGCACCGCAGAACAACGATGCAAAGAAAGAAGCAGAAAAAGTAAAAAAGCAATTCATTCAGCTTGAAACAAAGATCTCTGACCTTAACAAGAAAAAAATGTCATTGGAAAATGATTTGGGAACACCGGGTATTTACAGCAACACTGCAAAATTTGCCGAGACGGAATCGTCGTACAAAAAAGTATGTGATGAACTGATCGTTGCAAATAAAGAATATGAGGTTTTGTTTGAAAAAGTGATGGAGAATGAAGCCTGATCCTTTGGATAGTATAAAGTTTCCTTCGATACCTGAATAATTTCCACAGCTAACAAACAGCAACAATGTCAAAGAAAATAGCGATCATCGGCGGAGGAAACCTCGGCACAGCAATGGCGGAAGGATTATTGAAAAGTAATTTTTGCGCAGCGGCTGATATCACTGTAACCAAAAGAAATGTTCTTACGCTGGATGCTTTGAAACAACAGGGTGTGAACATCCACTCGGATAATAAAAAAGCTGTTGCTGAAAGTGAAGTCGTCATTCTTGCCATAAAACCTTTCCAGATAAAAGAAATCCTGGAAGAAATCAACGGCAGCATTACACAAAAGCAAATACTGATTTCAGTTGTTACCGGTATTTCTTCTGAAGAGATAAGAAGTATTACGGGTAATGGTCCTGCCGTTTTTCGTGCAATGCCGAATACTGCTATCGCTATTCAGGAAAGCATGACATGCCTCAGTTCTTCAGGCGCTACAAATGAACAGAAGAAATTTACAGAAACGCTTTTCGGCGCATTAGGAAAGGCGATACAGATAGATGAAAAGTTGATGAATGCGGCCACAGTTTTAGGCGCATGCGGAACAGCATATGCAATGAGGTATATCCGTGCGAATATTCAGGGCGGAATTGAGATTGGTTTTGATGCAGCTACTGCAAGCCTGATAGCTGCACAAACGGTAAAAGGCGCCGCAGAATTATTACTTACACATAAAACTCATCCCGAACAGGAGATCGATAAAGTAACCACACCAAAAGGTTGCACTATCGCAGGATTAAATGAAATGGAACATCGCGGCTTTAGTTCATCACTTATAAAAGGAATTGCAGTGAGTTACAATAAAATCGCGTAAAACAAAAAAGCAAAGTGAACATCACTTTGCTTTCCTTATATAAATCAAGACTGGATATTATGGTCTTGTAACAACCTTTGTTTTTATTGTTCTTTTGGGATGCGTTTTTTGACGATGCTTTCCGTAAAGATAACCTGCGCCCGCACCAACTGCGCCGCCGATCGCAGCACTTTTCCCTTTTTTCTTCCCTACTATAAGGCCTGTACCCGCACCAGCCGCCGCACCTATCAAGGCACCTTTAGCAGGCTGACTCATTCCTTTTTTTGTTTCTGTCGTTGTAGTCTGTGCAGATGCTGCAAATATGCCTATGCAAAAGGTAAATGCTGAGGCAAAGAATATCTTTTTCATAAAATTTTTTTTGTGAGTAGATGCATCAAATATTGCATTAAGCATGCCAACATTTTTACCAATAAACCTTTACTTGTTATGCAAACCCTCAATGCGTCGTATTTAACCGTTTCTACCGCAAAATGATATTTTTTATCAAAATCCTCTTTTTAAAATGATCGCCGTTCATCGGCCGCTTTTGAATGGCTCTAACGACGTCCATCCCTTTCACAACTCTTCCGAATGCCGCAAAACCTGCAGTGTCGGCTGTTCGTGAATTGCCGGCATCAAACTGCTTTTGATCACCCAGACAAATAAAGAATTCTGTTGAAGCGGTTCCCGGTTGTGTGCGGGCCAATGACAGTGTACCGTTTGTATGTGATAATCCTGTTTGGGAAGTTGGTTCGTGCTCAATCCCCGGAACGTTCTTTTTCTCCGGCCAGGTCCCCGCTTGAATAAGCCCGGTGTTTATTCCCGCCACGTCATCTTCTTCCCGCAACACCCGGTAAAAAGATGATTTCTTATAATAACCGGAATCGATGTAAGATGTGATCGCTGCAACGGTTTTCGGTGCTTTATCGGGGTATAATTCCGCTTCAATCTCCCCGGCTTCCGTTTCAATTAAGATACGAGGATGGTCGTATTTTTTATTCGAGCAGGAAATAAAAAATATAAAAGCCAACGATAATATGAGCCTTTGCATAAATTTTTATTTACAATTTAAAAAGAAAGTAGCAGATTCGCAGAACATGATACAAGATAATTCATCAAAAAAACCACCGCTCATCATCACCTTAAAAATTGATGAAGCATCACAACGTTATTTTTCCGAGATCAGAAAAAAACACTTTCCCAAACACGTGAATTATTTGGATGCACATCTTACTTTGTTTCACAAACTTCCTTCTGATGAAGATATTATTGACGATACACTTCGATCATTAAGCAAGAGAAATGCTTTTGAGATGGGGGTAGCTGAGATCAAAAATATCGGCAACGGAAATGCTTTGGCAATTGAATCAGCAGAGTTACAAGTGATCCACATAGCGATTCAAAAAGAATTAGATCAGTTTCTTATTTCACAGGACAGGCAAAAGCTTTGGCCGCATATCACTGTTCAAAATAAAGTAACAGCAAACAAAGCACAGATACTTTTTAAGGAACTGAGCTTTTCATTCAAGCCATTCAATATCACTGCAACAGGATTTTCTACATGGCTTTACCTAAACGGTCCATGGGAGCACAAGGCAGATTATTTATTTGAATAAAAATTGCCGCAGGTTTATAGATTACATTATTCAGAAGAAAGTAATCTGCGAATCTGCGGCAACTGTATTTCAAACGCCGTAACGGTTTACAAACGCTGACGAAGTTTGCGAATATTATTTTACATCAAAGCTGTTATCTTTCGGATTTTTATCCGGTACATAAAAGCTTCCCAGTTTTGCAGTACGGATCGTCTTGCCGGTCTCTACTTTTACGTTGATTGATTTTTGTCCGTATTGCCACACGCCGATGCTTTTATGCAAAACGCCCTGCGAACCATCTGTGTATGTAACATTAAGATCAACCGGTAACGGCTTCATACTTTTATTTTCAATGCTGATCGAATAACCATTTGCATCTTTGACCACATCCGTTATCGCAAGATCCGTGACACCGCCTTCGAAGAACCAGCGCTTCCAGAACCAATCCATATTCTTCCCGCTGCCTTCATTCATACTGTAAAAGAAATCATAAGGCGTAGGGTGCTTGCCCTGCCATTGCGCTATGTAGTAATGTAAAGCCTTTGTGAATAATTCGTCGCCGAGGTAGTCCTTTACAAACAAATAACCGAATGCAGGTTTCGGATAGGAGTTAGTGAATCCCCCTGTTCCCTTAAGATCTGTTGTAAGCGTCATGATCGGCGTATCGTCTTTTTCTCCTGAACTTTTTGCAGTGGGTATTATACCGTAATCATCTTTTATTGTACTGTCGATCATCGGTGAAACCAACCACTCGCCTATCGTTGCCCAACCTTCATCCATCCAGCCGTATTTGGTTTCATTGATGCCCATGTAAAAAGGAAACATCGTATGAAATATTTCATGGTCCGTAAGCGTGATCGCATCTTCTCTTTTATCAACGGGATTGTCATTCACCATCATAGGATATTCCATTTGATCTAACCCGTCGAAAACAGTTTCATGATTATACGGATAAGGCCATGCAGGAAATTTGTAACTCATCGATTCAACTGTCTTTCTTGCAAAGTCGATCACTTCAAAATAATCTTTATGGATCGGATTGAAAGCTGCGTCCACTCTTGTTCTTCTGCCACTTGAAGGATCGACCACCAAACTTGTTGAACGCCACAAATAATGATCACTCAAAGCAAAAACAAGATCGGTAACATTCTTCGCACTGTATTTCCAGATGTTGAGCTGATTATGTTTTGTCACATTCTTTGTTTGCAAATCAGTGCTGTCGATCACATAAATAATTTCATTATTTTTCTCTGCCTTGCTGATGCGTTTTAAGATCGCTTTATTGAAAACAGACTTTCCGTTTTGCAGATCACCTGTTGCCCACACTACATAGTTATCCGGAACGGTGACAGCTGCTTTAAAATTGCAGAAATCATTGTAAAACTCCTCCGATCCGCGGTACGGATATTTGTTCCACCCGTCGATATCATCATACACAGCCACTCTCGGAAAAAAATAAGCGATGAAATAAGAGCCGCTGTCTACCTGACCTGTACGCGTATGCGATCCTTGATTTAAAATATAATTGTACGCCATCGTAAGCTTTATCGATTTGCCGGGAAGCAACGGAGCGATCACGGTATGCATATTCGTTCCGTCAACAATAAGTGACGCAATATCTTTCTTTGTTTTATTTGCGATCACAGAAGTTATAGTTATGCCATCTCCGATATCCGCCGGTTTGATATTCTTAGGTGCACTGCCTTTCTTATATAGATTCGGATAAAGTTTGAACCATAATTCTTGCAGCGTATCCGGGCTGCTGTTTTTGTAAACGATGTCAACAGTTCCTTTCAGCAATCTCGTAGCAGGATCAAAATTCACTTTGATATCATAATCCGCCCTGTTCTGCCAGTATTTAGAACCGGGCTTACCGTCTTTGCTGCGGGTTTGTTTGTCGTAGGCTTTTTGAAATTCCGAACCTACTGTCAATGTATCCTGCGCAAAAGCGCCGAGCATTAAACAATTGAGGATCGCTAAGAGAAAGAATTTTTTCATTTGTGAAGTTTAGGTGTCAAAGTTATCTAAAACGGTACTGTTTAAAATGGTGTCACCTTTTTTAAAAAGTCTAAACGTTAAATCGGTAAAAACAACGTATCAACCTTAAAAATGTGTCACCTTTTTTCAATTTCACCGCAAAAAAGAAGCCCGAAAATATTTCGGGCTATAATCTTAATTGTTCAATTTTAATTCTTAATTCAAATTCCTAAAATCCACCGGCACAAGCTTACTCACACCCGCTTCCTGCATCGTAACACCATAAATTACATCCACAGCACTCATCGTTTGCTTGTTGTGTGTTACGATAATGAACTGCGAATTCTCACTGAACTGCTTGATCATATTGGTGAACTTACCAACGTTTGCATCATCCAACGGTGCATCCACCTCGTCCAAAATACAGAACGGTGCAGGCTTTATCAGGTAGATCGCAAACAACAATGCTGTTGCAGTTAACGTTTTCTCACCACCGCTCAGCTGACCGATTGATGATGGACGTTTACCTTTTGGTTTTGCAACGATATCTATTCCTGTTTCCGCAAGGTTTTCCGGGTCTACGAGGATCATATCGGCAGTATCCTCTTCGGTAAACAATGCCTTAAATACTTTCTGGAAATTCTCCCTTGTTTTATTGAATGTATCAAGAAATTGTTGGTTAGCCGTAGCTTCCACTTCCTGGATCGTTTGCATCAGGCTGTCTTTCGCAGTTACCAGATCATTCTTTTGTTCAAGGATGAATTCATAACGCTTCTTCATTTCCGTATACGCTTCAATAGCCGTCGGGTTTACTTCACCCATATTTTCCAAACGCTTTTTCATGCGTTCGTTTCTTTCCTTCAGTTCTTCTACCGGCAATTCACTTGTACGCGGCTCATCGATGATTTCATCAAGATCCACCCTGAACTCCACGCTCAGTCTTTCTTTCATACTGCTCAACTGTAATTTAAGATCGGTAAGCTTATCCTTGATCTCTGTAAGCAATGAATCAATTGATTCTTTTGATTTTTGCTTGTGGCGCAATTCACTTTCTTTTTCTGTAAGCGCATTACGCAAATTATAATAAGCCTGATCAGCTTCATTTAATTTTTTCTCTTCTATTTCTTTATTCTGCAATAACGTCAATACCAACTCTTCCAGTTCCGAAACTGTTTGTGCAGTCGTATTTATCGCCTCATCAGAATCACGAAGTTGAACACTGCTGCTCTCTACTTGTGTTGTGAGTTCATTAAGCTGCGCAGATTTGAAATTATGTTCTGTTTTTAATGCCGTAACCTTACTCTGCTGTTTTGTGAGATTAATATTACCTTCATTAAAAGATGCTGTCGCCGCATTGTATTCCTGCTCTGCCGCCGTGTAGGCAGATTCCGTGCTTTGCAACTTCTCCGCAAGCTCAGCCAAAAGCGTGTTGAATTTTTCCAGTTCAATTCTTGTATCAGCGATCGCTTCGTGGTTTTGCTTTAATTGCGTTTCCATTTCAGCCGCTCTTTCGGTTCCTGCTGTATCCTGATGAATTAAATTCTCTGTTTTGTTGCGCAGCGAAAAAACAAGATTCGTAAGGTTATTGATATCCTGTTGCGTTTGCTTAATGACATTTTCTTTCAATGCAGAATTGTGTCCTGCGATCTCGTCATGATGTTGCTGTATAGCCGTTTTCAAATCTCCGACTACTTTCTGATGCGCTGCAATTTCAACCTGCAGTTTTTCTAAATTCTTTGCACGACCGATCTTCTTTCCTTCAAACATCCCCACACTTCCGCCGGTGATCGAGTATTTACCTTTTACGTATTTACCCGTCTTCTCAAGGATCACAGCACCGTTACTGTTCCTTAATGCGTCCTCATTTTCAGCGATGAAAACATTGCCCAACAAATGCTTCGCAAGGTTTTCATATTTCGGGTCAAACTCCGCAACATCAAGCGCCGGAATCGTTCCTTCAGGTTGATGCGATGCTTCAGCGCCGGTAAATTTATCCAGCATGAAGAAATTCGCTTTACCTTTTTTATTTGCATCCAGTAAATGAATGGCCTGTAAGCCTTCCTCCATGTTATTTACAACATAGAAGTTGAGGTACTGCTCCAGTACATTTTCAACCGCAGCACGATAATTTTCATTTACATAGATGATATCTGAAAGCAGCGGTGCATCTTTGTTCCAGCCGTTGTTGTTGTGCAGGAATTTTACGCTTTCCGGGTAACCTTCCATCGAATCGATGAGACTTTTTAATAAGTCATGCTCGTTCGTACGTGCATCCAGCTTACGGCTTTCTTCCGCAAGTTGCGAACGCATACCTTCCAATGCATTTTGCGACTGAAGAATGAGCTCTTTTGTACGATCCTGCTGATCCTGTAGTTCTTTTAGTTCATTTTGTTTTGTAGTGAGTGCTTCTTCTTTCGTTTTCTGCTCTGCCTCCAATGTTTCCAGCTGACTTTTGCGCTGAACCTGTTCTTCGCCGAGACGTTGAATGGTGCGCTGAATATTCTGAATGCCTGTATCCGCTACCGCAACTTTTTTCTCCGCATCAAAACGATTGTATTGGATCGATTGGTTTTCTTTACGAAGCGAATCAATATTGCTGCGTCTGTCATCAAACACCCCACGTTTTTCTTCAACGGCTTTTTTAAGCTCAATGAGCTTTTGCTCCAACTCTCCTATTCTTCCGTCTTCTTCCTGAATTTGTTTTCCGGTAAATGCTATACTTTCTTCCAAACCTTTCAACTGACCTGATGCTTTTTTCAGGAACTGATCAAGGTTTTCTTTTGTTTCTTTCAGATGTTGCAACTTCTGAGTGCCGAGATTTTTTTCATTCTCTTTGCTGCGCACTTTATCCAACATTTCATTGAACGCGTGTTGCATTTGTTGCAACGCTTTTTCTTTCTCGATAAATCCAAGCTTTTCCTGTTCCAAAGCTGCGTCTTCAGAAGCAATCGCTGTTTCCAGCTCAATTCTTCTGTCCACTTCCTGCTGTTGCTGCACGTTCAGGTCACGGTAAGTGATATTAAAACCTTCCAGTGCAGCTTTCGCTAATTCAATGGAAACTTCTTTATATTCTTTTTTGATCTCGAAATATTTCTCCGCTTTCTTCGCCTGATTTTCCAGTGATTTTAATTGGTTATTGATCTCGAACAACAGATCCTCGATACGTGCAAGATCCTGCTCAGTCGCATCAAGCTTCAGCTTTGCTTCTTTCTTTCTGGTTTTGTAAATGGTAATTCCCGCAGCCTGCTCAAGCATTTTACGACGACTGTTCTCTTTATCCTTTATGATGTCATCTACCATCCCGAGCTCAATGATCGCATAGCTGTCAGTACTTACCCCGGTATCAAGAAAAAGATTGTGGATGTCTTTCAAACGGCAGGCTACATCGTTAAGACGATATTCACTCTCACCGCTTTTGTAGTATTTGCGCGTTACCGTAACGGTGTTAAATTCCGTCGGCAACAGGTTCTTTGTATTTTCAAAAGTGAGACTAACCTCCGCAAGACCGCTTGCATTACGTGTTTTGCTCCCGTTGAACACTAAACTCTCCAGGTTTTCACTACGCAAATTGCTGATCTTATGCTCACCTATCACCCAGCGAATACTGTCGATGATATTGCTTTTTCCGCAACCATTGGGACCGATAACGCCGGTAATGCCTTCGTCAAAATTGAGCACGGTTTTATCGGCAAAACTTTTAAATCCTTTGATCTCTAAACTCTTTAAACGCACAGTTTTCTTTGTTTTAAGTAAGGCGGCAAACATAATTGAATTTCAGGGAAAACTAAAAAGCGAAGGATAGATAGTTTTCACACGGTTACACACATGGGGTGTTGATAAGTTTTCGGGTCAATTTGAACATGCCGTGATGTGCTGATATGCCGCTGAAATGCAGAGGGGGGAAGTATCTGCTGTAATAATTTTGAAAGGAGAGCAATTTTTATCAGCACAACGCAGAAAATTACCACATTAGCACTTTATTTAAAAATCACAGTTCCTAAGTGCTGCGTCAGCATTTTCTCCTCACCTTTGAGCAATAGCTGCATCTTCATCAGGATCTGAAATTCCTCGTAATTGTGCGGTTGTTCCATGTTTCGCTGATTTTCAGCCAGTAATTTCTTTAGTTTACGCAGTTTAAAATAAGTAAGGGTAGAAATGATCTCATCCTTAAAATAATCATCTCTGGTTTGGATCTTGCCTTCGAAATGTTCCGCCCATTTTGGGCTTATTTCAGTCTGACTGTCCATGATATCGATCACCAACATGCCCAGGCTTTTGTCTTCATTATATAAAAAATCCTTATCCGTCGGATTCTTGCCTTCGTTGTACCATTCGCGATAAGTGTGTATAACTGAAACCAGTTCACGGTTTTCCATCAAGGTTTCCAGTTCCCCTTCGTCAATTTCTTTAAAAATATGCGCCGCTACGGTCACTCCTTCCTCCCATTCTTTCAATCCAAATTCGACCAGGCTTCTCACCATTGCTCTTTCCTGCAGTTCATCGCGGTTGAATAATGCTTCTGTAAATCTGTCTTCGTCGTTTGTACCGGCATCCGTAGCCTGCGCTTCATCAGCTTCGGGTCTTCTGTATTCGTCCTTTTGAACCTTGTCCCTGATGAATTTATTCACCAGATCATTAAAACCGGCTTCTTCGATCTTCAGCATTTCCGACACCTGCTTCACATAATCCTGGCGACGGGTAAAATGTTCCGCCTTGGTGATCTTGGAAATGGTTTCTGCAATACGGTTTACTATCGCTGATTTCTTTACAGAATCATTACCGGCTTCCTGCAATGAAAGTCCGAGTTGAAAGATGACAAAATCCTTTTTGTTACTCTGAACAAATTCAGAGAAAGCAGTGGCACCGATCTTATTTACATAACTATCCGGATCTTCGTTATCAGGTATCAGAACAAGACGAACATTGAGCCCTTCTTCAAGCGCAAGATCCATTCCGCGCATGGCGGCTTTCACGCCTGCATTATCGCCGTCATAAATGATCGTGAGGTTATTCGTATACTTTTTTATAAGACGCAACTGATCAGGCGTAAGTGATGTACCCCCGCTTGCCACAACATTCTCCACGCCTGCCTGATGAAGACTCACCACATCGGTATAACCCTCTACCAGCAGGCATTCGTCGGCTTTATCAATTGCCACACGGGCAAAATAAGACCCATATAAAATCTTACTTTTTACATAAATTTCGTTCTCCGGCGTATTGATATATTTGGGCGCCTTATCATTATTCTTAATGAGCCTGGCACCAAATCCCAAAACTTTTCCGCTTTGATTATGTATCGGGAAAATGATCCTGCCGCGATAGTTATCACGCAGTCCGTTATCACGCATTACCACAAGTCCGCTTTTCTGCAGTAATTCGGGATTGTATTGTTGTTTAACTGCTTCGTTTGCAAAACTATCACCCGCAGCCGGGTTATATCCGATCTGAAACTTGCGGATGATCTCTTCTCTGAAACCACGTTCCTTTAAATAACTTAATGCAATATCATGACCTTCTTCCGTATTAAACAAAGCTTCTGTAAAAAACTTTTGACCGAAATTATTGATCACATAAAGACTGTCGGCAGATTGCTGTTGCAGGCGGACTTCCGGACTCACCTCCGTTTCTTCAATCTCTACGTTATATTTATTCGCCAGCCAACGCAAAGCCTCAACATAACTGTATTTCTCAAGATCCATCAGGAAGCTGATCGTATTGCCGCTTTTGCCGCAACCAAAGCATTTATAGATCTCTTTTGCCGGAGAAACAGTAAATGAAGGCGATTTTTCGTTGTGGAAAGGACACAGCCCCAAAAGATTCGCACCTCTTTTTTTTAGTTTTACGAACGAGCCCACGATCTCAGCGATATCTATTCGACTTTGTATCTGTTGTATGGTTTCTTTGCTGATCAATGTTTTGAATAAAGGGGTGTAAAATTAATGTTTAATGTTGGTTATGTAAACGGATATATTTAAGCATCATTTGTGAAAAGCAGGGTAAAACCTGATCGTTATCGGGCAAAACTGATAACTTTATCACCTCAAAAAAAACATACATAATGATGAAGAAAGTTTTAGTTTTTTCTCTTTTGCTTGCTGTAGCCGGCAGGTCGTTTTCTCAAAAGCTGGAGGATATTAACGGGTTAATGGATAAGAAGCTGTACCCCGCTGCTAAGTCTGCGATAGATAAATATACCGCTGATAGTAAAACCGCAACTGATGGTCAGGGCTGGTACTATAAGGGTTTTGTGTACAACAGTTACTCAAAAGACCCCTCGGTTTCGTCTGCAGATGCCTTTAGTTACAAATCAACGGCGTATGATGCTTTTCGTAAAAGTCAGCAATATGATAAGAACGAACTGAATCTGAAAACTGAATTTTACGCTTCATATTTTGATCTTTATCTTGGCTTCTACGGCTTAGGGGGCGTGCAATTCAATAATAAAGATTTTACGGGCGCTTATAAATCTTTCAGCAAAGCACAGGAAGTTGAAAATTATATTTTGCAGAAAAAGTATACGAATGAGCAGGTTGCCCTGTATGCACTTGATACGTCATTGGTGATGAATATGGGAGCTTCCGCACTGCAGTCGGGCGATACAACTAGTGCTGTCAAGGCTTACCGAAGAATAGCAGATCAGGGTGTTACCGGCGCGGATTATCAGGCTATCTATGAATATTTAGCGTCTTATTATTTTGATAAGAATGATGAAAACAATCTGCAGCCTTTTCTTGCCAAGGCAAAAGCAGCTTATCCTCAGGATAAATACTGGGATGCATTGGAGATAGAAAAATTATCTAACAACGGTGATAAAACTGCACTTTTTGCCCGCTATGATGAACTTTTCAAAGCAGATCCGAACAATTTCACCAACACTTACAATTATGGTGTGGTATTATACAACGAGATGTACGGAAAAGATGCTAAAACACCTGTAGATCCTGCCATGAGAGAAAAGCTTACAGCAGTTCTTAAAGCTGCGATCCCTAATGATCCGAATATCGAATCGAGTTTGCTTTTGTCGAGCCATCTTTTCAATTGGGCTTCAGATTACAGCACACAAGCTGCTCTCATTAAAGGCGCAAAGCCGGATGACGTAAAAGCTAAAAAAGAGCTTACCACCAAAGCTGTCGCAAAAATGGATGAAGCAATTCCTTACGGACAAAAAACGGTTGACTTTTATAAGGCAAAGGCGACACTTACTACTAAAGAAAAATTAAACTATAAATCGGTACTGAACAATATGTCTGACCTGTACGCTGCTAAAGCTGATCCTAAAAAGGCAGCGGAATATGATAAGCTTGCAGATGCAATTAAATTCTGATTAAAAGTATGATAAAGAAAAGGGAGCAAATTTGATTTGCTCCCTTTTCTTTTATACAATATAGGGTATTTACTATGGTCTTCCAAACATACGGAAACCGCTCCCGCCGCCACCGTTCTGCATATCTTTTACTGATTTTATCTCTACATCTTTGGGAATCTCAAATTCTTTATCTGCAACGTCTTTATCCGTTTCAATCTTCGTAACTTTTACTTCCATCTTACGGCCACGCGGCATGTCTTTTTGGTACTGCATTACAAAACCATCAATCTTATCAAAGTTGGTATTACCTCCCATAAAATTACTCATTGGTCCCATACCGCTGGTACCCCCTGTTGATGATACTTGTGAAAATTTAATGTCCGGTGTAAACCAAACGGCAAGTGAATCTTTTGCAATAATCTTATCCGTAATTACCCATGCTTTTTTACAGTTGTAGCCGGCAATCTTTTTTGTTTCATCAGTATTCACAACTGTAACAGAAGCCTGAACGTCTCTTGTTCTGGGTTTAAAGCCGGTGTCATTCTTCGCACGCTCTTTCATTACGCTATCCATTCTTTTGCTCATTTCTACCTGATCATTATCTGACGAAGAAAAGCCCTGCCATGCTCCGCCCATTTGAAAAACGGTTGTAGTTGTTTTTGCTTTGTTATCGCGAAAAATATTAGCGCGGAAAATTTCTGATTTCACTGCTGTTTTTACAAGATCATTCTTAATATATGTTGTACTTTTTGTTTCACCGTCAAACATTGTACGCATATTGAAACCGCCACCCTGGTTTTGGATCTGACTTACATCTTCATCCTCAGGAGCGGTTATGGTCACCGTTGTAGATATAACCGCATTGGTAACCAGCTTCGGCTGTGCTGCAGCTGCCGCAGACATCAGAACCAAAGAAGAGAGAAATAATATTTTCATGATTAAAATTTAGGGACCAAAAATACAAGGAGTTATTTGTATTAAAATATTTTCATACCAATTAGCCATTATTTAACAAGCTTAATCCGCAAAATAAAAGGGCACACCAGAACGGATCTGCTGTGCCCATAACCCCTTATGAGACTAGTAATTTATTTGCCCACTGGTTTGTAATAACTCAATGCCTCAGGCATATAGCCCTGTAATCTCGAAATTCTGTTCTCATCTGAAGGGTGAGTAGAAAGAAATTCCGGTTGTTTTTCCCCGGACCCGGCAGAAGACATTCTGTTCCAAAAAGGAATTGCTTCCTGAGGATTGTAACCGGCCATAGCACAAAACAATAAACCGTAGTGATCCGCTTCATACTCTGCATTACGGGAATTTTTTAGACCCGCAACACCGCCTGCCAAACCAAATACAGAATTGAAGATATTCGCTTTTGCTTCATTTTGAATAGAACCGCCGATAACAGCACCAAGCCCCTGGGTTACGTATTGCTTGCTTATCGCCTCGTTTGTATGATTTGCAACGGCGTGTGTGATCTCGTGACCAAGTACAACCGCAAGTGCCGCTTCATTTTGTGTAATTGGTAAAAGTCCGGTGTAAACCACTACTTTCCCGCCTGGCATGCACCATGCATTTACGTCTTTGCTGTCAACCAGGTTAAACTCCCAATTGTATCCTGCAAGTACATCAGCCTTGCCCAGTTTGGAATAGTAGGCGGTAATAGCAGTAGCTATCCTCGAGCCAACCCTTTTTACCATTTCGGCATCTCTGTTCGAAGATGCACTTACCACTTTATTTTCGGAAAGAAAGGTTTTGTATTGCGCTACTGCATCTGCCTGTAATTGTTCGTTGGATACAAGACTTAGCTGATTTCTGCCGGTAACGGCGTTCTTTGTACACGCAGTAAGGAACAACGCTGTTGACAGTACAAGTAATAATCTTTTCATGCTTTGTGGGTTTAATTCGCCCAAAGCTAAACAATACCCGTACCAATTATTCTTAAAAAAATGTTCCGGCTATTTATTGCGGTTCTTACGCTTGTCGCGATAACGTAAAATAGGAATTCTGCTTTCCACACCGCGAAGAAGGCGGCCAATGTTTTTCTGATGCGTTACGATCACGAGCAAAGCCACGATAAGAGCGAATACGCGGTACAAAACCTCATGCTCATTCCAAATCCAAAGCACGCAGATCGGAAGCATTAATGCAGCTAATATTGAACTGAGGGAAACAAATCTTGTCAGATAAAGTACGAACACAAAAACTGCTACACAGGTTATCGCAACGATGGGTTGAATGGCGAGCAACATTCCAAATAAGGTAGCAACGCCTTTACCGCCTTTGAAGTTAGCCCAGATCGGAAACACATGCCCAAGCACAGCAGCAAGGCCTAAACCGATCATTAGGTTTGTTCTTTCGAATGAATTGGTATGCTGTAAATAATAAGGAAGAAAATTATAAAGTGCTACTGCGCAAACGCCTTTAAGGATATCGCAGATCATTACTATCGTTCCGTATTTTGAACCGAGCACCCTGAAAGTATTGGTGGCGCCCATGTTACCGCTTCCGTAGTCGCGGATATCAATTCCAAAAAATCTTTTGCTAATTATAAGTGCCGAAGGAATTGATCCGATGAAGTAAGCGCAAATAATAACAATAAGTTCTTTCATGCCTGACATTTAATTACTTGAGGGACGGCAAATATAGGTAAAAACCACATTTTTCCCTGTTAAAAATCAAGATATTGTCATCATGTTAGCGTGTAAACAGCCAGCCAATTTTCTTTTTTATACACATTTTTGATCTCAAGTCCGCCTGCTTTGATTTTATTAAGGATGTTTTCTTCATCGTGATGCATGATACCGCTAAATAAGATTTCTGCGTTTGGCAAAGCAGCTGCTTTTATGGCTTCAAAATTCTCTGCAATAATATTGAGATTGATATTAGCCAGAATGATCTCCGCTTTCTCAGTCCCGGGGATGGTTTCCGCTTTGATGAGTTTGTATTTTGTGCATTTGTTGATGTCCAGATTTTCTTTTGCATTGTTAATGCTCCAGTCGTCGCAATCAACTGCGGTAATGTTTGCGGCTCCAAGTTTTTCAGCGAGGATCGCCAATATACCGGTTCCTGTACCAAAGTCGATAACGGTTTTTCCTGCAAAATCTATATTCGCCATTTGCTGCACCATGAGGTAAGTAGTTGCATGGTGACCGGTACCAAAGCTCATTTTCGGCGTTACAATCACGTCATGCACATAACGCGGATCTGCGTGATGAAAGCCCGCACGTATAAAGGCAAACGGTTCTTTCGTAACAGGGTGATCTACTGCAACGGGCTCAAAATCAGCTTCCCAAACTGCGTTCCAATTCTCTTCTTCTATATGTTGTAAATTGTGATCAAGCGAAGCGATTTCCGGAAGTGCGTCGATCACCGATTGATCGAAAAGATCAGACGGTATGTATGCTTTCAAAACTGTTCCTTCTTCTTCGAAGCCCGTGTAACCTTGTACTGAAAGGATCGCAACGAGCATTTCGCTTTGCGCTTCGCTGGCATTATTAAATGTTACTGCGGTGTGTTGCATAAATAAAAAAACTGCAGTATGTAAGCACTGCAGTTGTGTTTTAATATCATTATTTAAAGAATCTGATAAAAGTTTTTAAAGTATCAAGCTAAATAAAGTCCTTTCAACCCGGAAGTATTTTCGATATTTATACTCCCTATATACTTTAATCTCAACCCTAATTCTGCTCCGGATTGCGCTGCCCGTCTGGCTTTGCAGGTGCATCAGGTTTCGGCATCAACACTTTGCGGCTGAGTTTGAATTTACCTGTGCGAGGATCTACATCCAGCAATTTCACTTTTACCTTGTCTCCTTCTTTGAAAATACCTTCCATTGTTTCAAGGCGTTTCCAGCTTATTTCACTAATGTGCAATAAACCTTCTTTCTTAGGCAGGAACTCAACGAATGCACCGAATTCTTTTATGCTCTTCACTGTTCCTTCGTAAGTGTCGCCGATAACCGGGGTAGCTACAAGACCCTGAATCCAAACATATGCTTTGTCAAGCGCAGCTTTATCTTTACAGAAAATGCTCACTTCACCTGCATTGTTCACTTCTTCGATATTTACCGTAGCGCCTGTTTCACGCTGAATTTCCTGAATAACTTTACCGCCGGGCCCGATCACCGCACCGATATATTCTTTATCAATCGTGAACTTAACCATACGTGGTGCATGAGGTTTAACTTCTGCACGGGCCTGTTCAATCGTTTGGTGCATAGCATCGAGGATATGTAAACGTCCTTTACGAGCCTGTTCCAAAGCGCTGCGCATGATATCCATGCTCAAACCGTCAACTTTAATATCCATTTGCACACCGCAAATACCATCACGTGTACCGGTAACTTTAAAATCCATATCACCCAAATGATCTTCATCACCAAGGATATCTGTCAGTACTGCGAACTGATCACCTTTTTTGATAAGGCCCATCGCAACACCGCTTAAATGTTTCTTCAACGGAACACCCGCATCCATCAATGCAAGAGAACCCGCGCATACTGTAGCCATTGAAGACGAACCGTTAGATTCCAAAATATCACTTACCACGCGAACGGTA
Organism: Ferruginibacter sp.; assembly: GCA_965247855.1. Lineage (GTDB taxonomy): Bacteria > Bacteroidota > Bacteroidia > Chitinophagales > Chitinophagaceae > Ferruginibacter. The sequence goes on along the minus strand of CBDFHZ010000003.1, from coordinate 120,817 downwards.
TAAGGATATTCAGCACCCGGCATCATTTTCTTCAAAGAACGCATTGCAAGATTACCATGACCAACTTCGCGACGACCAACGCCGCGGATCATTTTTACTTCACCTGTAGAGAAAGGCGGGAAGTTATAATGCAAGATGAATTTTGTATAATCAGAATGATGAGCGCTTTCAACAAGTAATTCATCCAAAGGAGTTCCTAAAGTAACCGTTGTAAGCGATTGTGTTTCACCACGTGTGAACAATGCGGAACCGTGGGGAGTTGGTAAGATATCAGTTTCCATTTCCAACTGACGAATATCTTCTGTACCGCGACCATCCAAGCGTTTGCGATCGTTAAGGATCATATCACGAACCACATTGTATTGCAATTCGCCAAAATAATGTCCGATGAGTTTTTTGTCTTCATCAGCCAGTTCTTCACCAAGATATTCTTTTGTTTCTTTTTTCAATGCATCAAATGCCGCACTTCTGTCGTGCTTTGCAGATGCTGCTGAAGAGATCGCATACATTTTATCTTTTGCAAAAGCCTGAATTTTTGCATCCAGCTCTTCGTTGCGATAAGGCTTTGTGTAATCTCTTTTTACCTGTGAGCCCACAAGATCACGAAGATCTTCCTGTGCTTTCACATGGCCTTTGATCGCTTCGTGTGCTGCTTCGATTGCTGCGATAAGATCTGCTTCGCTGCATTCTTTTGCCTCACCTTCCACCATCATGATATTCTTACTTGTAGCTGCGATAAGGAATTCGTAATCTGCAGTTGCCAGTTCAGTTCTTGTAGGATTGATGATCATATTGCCGTTTACTTTAGCAACACGAACTTCGGAAAGGATCTCCTGGATCGGAATGTCCGACACAGCAAGTGCCGCAGAAGCCGCAAGACATGCCAATGAATCCGGCATCACTTCATCATCAGATGAAATAAGGGAAACAAGCACCTGAACATCACATAAGTAATCTTCCGGGAAAAGCGGACGAAGCGCTCTGTCTATAAGGCGTGAAGTAAGAATTTCGTAATCGTTCAAACGGGCTTCTCTTTTGAAGAATGAACCCGGGATCCGACCTGCAGAAGCAAATTTTTCCTGGTAATCAACTGATAACGGGAAAAAAGATTGACCTTCCTTAGGGTCTTTGTTTGCTACAACGGTTGCAAGAATAATACAATTGCCTTGACGTACAGTAACTGCGCCATCCGCCTGGCGGGCCATTTTGCCCGTTTCGATGGTAACCATATGGCCGCCACCTATATCAAATGTTACTGATTTTGGTTGTAATAATGACATTTTAAAAGTTTTGGAGCCCGAAAATCAGTTTCAGGCGTGTAAATGTAGATATGCATAAAAAGAATAAATCCCAACAATGTATAACTGTCGGGAAAAATTCTTTGAATTACATATAATGAATTATTTACGGAGACCTAATTTCTCAATAAGTGCTCTGTAACCTGTAAGATCATGTTTGCTGAGATAAGTAAGCAATCTTTTACGCTGACCTACCATCATCATCAGACCACGCTGAGAAGAAAAATCTTTCTTATTTGTCTTCAAATGGTTAGAGATGTGATTGATACGCTCTGTAAGCAATGCTATCTGGCCTTCGATTGAGCCTGTGTTGTTTGCGTTTCCGCCGTAAGTGGAAAAAAGCGTTGCTTTTCTCTCTAGTGTTAAATGCGACATTAATTTGTTTTTAAAACGTTTTGTTTTATCTTTTTTCTAATTGAGTGCAAAAGTAGTATAAATTAGCGAAAAAAAGGAGGCTTTCCGGAAAATATTACCCTTTTCTTTTAGCTATTTTTACCTCCTGCTCTCAAATTCAACCTGTTTTTTATTGAAACACCTCATTTTTACTGTTACAAACGATCTTAATTACGACAGGCGAATGCTCAGGATCTGCAGTACCTTGGCGCGCAGCGGCTACAAAGTTAGCCTGATCGGTGTCAGTAAAAAATACTCTCTCCCCCTTACTTCGCAAAGATTTGAACAAAAAAGAATTCCGATGCTTTTTCAAAAAGGTCCGGGATTTTATATGGAATATAACATCAAACTTGTCTTTTACCTCCTTTTCAAATCCTGCGACACCATTTGTTGCATTGATCTGGATACAATGCTGCCCGTTTACATAGCGTCAGCGATAAAAGGCAAAAAACGCATATATGATGCGCATGAATATTTTTCGCAATTAAAGGAAGTGGTGAGCCGGCCAAAAGTCTATCGGATTTGGCATTGGGTAGAAAAAACGTACTTGCCCCGCTTTAAAAAAGGATATACGGTAAGTCAAAGCATTTCGGATAGTTTAAGACAATTGTACAAAGTAAATTATGAAACGATCAGAAATGTGCCGTTTTATAAAAACTATCCTCATGCTTTGTCAGCACAAAAAAATATTATTTACCAGGGTGCGGTAAATGAAGCACGGGGATTGGAATCATTGATCCCGGCGATGAAGCAGGTGAATGCGAAACTGATCATCTACGGGGACGGTAATTTTGCTGCGCAAACGAAAGCCTTGATCGAAGAACATGGCTTACAGGGTAAAGTACTGATGAAAGGAATGGTTTCTCCGGCGGAATTGGAAACGGTAACTTCGGCAGCTTATGTCGGCATTAATCTGGTAGAGAATAACGGCTTGAATCAATATTATTCACTGGCCAATAAATTCTTCGATTATATCATGCACAGTGTGCCGCAGGTAACAATGAATTTTCCGGAATATACCGCAATCAATAATCTCTACGAAGTGGCAGTATTGGTAAACGACATTGAGATCGATGCCGTTGCAAAAGCGATCAACAGTTTGTTGAATGACGATGAATTGCACCGCAGGTTAAAGAATAATTGTGCCGCCGCCGCGCAAACATTCAACTGGCAGAACGAAGAAAAGAAATTACTTAATTTTTATAAATCAGTATTTGAGTAAGCATATTCATATCGTGATACATGACGTGCCGTTTCCTGCCGATTACGGCGGGGTAATAGATCCGTATTATAAGTTGAAATGGTTGCATGAAGCAGGGATAAAAATTACGCTGCACTGCTTTGTAAAGGATCGCAGGCCACAAGCCGGTCTTGAAAAATATTGCGAAAGCGTTCATTATTATGCGCGTAAAAAATGGACGGGTATTTCGCTCAAACTGCCTTATATCGTTTCCTCAAGGGTTAGTGATGAACTTGTAAAAAACCTGCAAAAGGATGATCACCCGGTTTTGCTGGAAGGGATTCATTCTACCGCTGCGGTTTACTTTGATCAGCTTACACGGCGAAAAATATTTCTTCGATTGTATAATGTTGAACATGATTACTATGCCCATCTGGCAAAATATGAACGCTCTTTTCTAAAGCGGCTTTATTTTCTGAATGAGTCGCGGCTTTTGAAAAAATACGAAGCAATTATAGCAAAGAAAATTCCGGTGTGGACATTGAGCAAAAACGATGCAGAACAGTACAAGACACTTTTCGGCGCCAAAACGCATTTCCTTCCGGCATTTCTGCCGTGGGATGAAATATCGGGTAAACAAGGCAAAGGCAGCTATTGCTTATACCAGGCGAATTTAGCAGTGAATGAAAATGAAAAAGCTGCCACATGGCTGATCATGGAAGTATTCAGCAAAATTGCAGTCCCCTTTATTATAGCCGGACACAATCCCGCACCTGCGCTTGTAGCGCTTGCCGATAAATACGGGAATGTAAAGCTTATCCCCGAGCCTGCTGAAAATGAAATGCAAAAACTGATCTCAAATGCACAGGTTAACATTTTACCCTCTTTCAATAACACAGGGGTAAAATTAAAACTGCTGAATGCTTTATTCAACGGCAGGCATTGTATCGTGAACGATGCCGGTGCAGCCGGATCGGGAGTTGAGGGACTTTGCAGTATTGCAAATACACCGGAAGAATTTATCTTAAAGATTCAGGAGTTATTTTCCCTGGGCTTTTCCGCAGAAAAAATGCAGCACCGAAGCGCTGCATTGAAAATTTTATACAATAACGAAGAAAATACCCGACGGCTTATTGCATGGTTATGGTAGCATTATCCCACACTTTACCGCTTTCTGTTTTTATCGTTCTTGCAGGATATTTATTGATCACTATGTAATCGTGCGTAGCCATTACGATTGTTGTGTTGAAATCGCGGCAGATATGAAACAGAAGTTGCATGATCTCATCGCTGGTTTCCGGATCCAGGTTACCCGTAGGCTCATCCGCAAGGATCAATTTTGGTGAATTTAATAAGGCCCTTGCTACGTCTATTCTCTGTTGTTCGCCGCCACTCAATTCAAAAGGCATTTTAAATCCTTTTGTTTTCAAATTCACTTTATCCAATACATCAGCGATCTTTTCGTCCATCAGTTTTTCATCCTTCCAGCCTGTTGCACGCAATACGAATTTCAAATTCTCATTTACATTTCTGTCTGTAAGCAACTGAAAATCCTGAAAGACTACACCGAGGTTTCTGCGCAGATACGGAATTGTTTTCCAGTTCAAATCACGAAGATTATGTCCTGCAACCCAGCCTTCACCGTCTCTCAGGTCGAGATCACCGTACAAAGTTTTAAGCAGACTGCTTTTTCCGGTTCCTGTTTTTCCTACGAGGTAAACGAATTCACCTTTATCTACAGAAATATTAACGTTGCTCAACACCATTGTTTCGCTCTGGTAAATATTTACATTATTGAGTTCTATGATCGATTGCGACATGATTGTGTTTTAAAGTTCAGTTTTTAAATTCAGTTTTCTACGGTGTGAACTTCTTTTTTGTAACTGTCGCAAATGTATATATTTCAATACAGTGTAGGAAAATGTTTTTTTATATGATTTTGTTAATGACTGAAAACTGTTTTCCCTCGCACATTTACCTGAGCAAAAGCACATTTCCTTTTCTGAAAATTGTTCTTCCTTTATAATCGATTCCCATCGCCATCCAAACATAGTTTCCGCGCTCCAGTAAAGCGCCTTTAAATGTTCCGTCCCACCCGATATGATAATTTTCAGTAGAGAAAACTTTCTGACCCCCTCTACTGAATACCATGAAATATTTAAAGGTATGTATGCCTGTAGGGATGACCTTTAACTGATCGTTGAGCCCGTCTTTATTGGGACTGAAAGCATTTGGCACATACAATTCCGGTCCGTCATATCTCTTAATAAATATCTTACTGTAGCTTTCGCAGCCCTGCAGCGTAAGCGTATTCAGTTCGTAGTAAGTATCGTAATGATACGACGCGGTGGGGTTGAAGATATGTGTGTCATTGAGACCTGACGGTGGTGTCCAAAGATATTGGATCACATTTGTTGTGTCGCCCGAATTTAGCTGAACGATCTGATCTGTGGCTGCAACACTGTCCATGGTCGCCTTAGATTTATTCATATAGATCGTAAACGGTCTTGTGATCGTGTCCTTACAACCTTCTGTTGTTTGTGCGATCAACCCGATGTTAATGAATCCGTTTGTAAGAAAAGTTTTAGTCACCGTGGCGGCGTTCTGAGTGAAGCCCGGGCCAAAATCCCAAAGCCATCTTGCAATAGTATAGGGTGAATTATTCATTGCTGTAAAGGCAATATTCCGACGCACGCAGGAATCGCTGATTAACATGCTCACAGACGGTTTTGCGTAAATAGTGATCATGCTGTCTGCACTTCTGTAATTACATCCCTTATCGGAAGTCACTACCAATTTGATCATATGCACGCCCGGCGTAAACAGGCCGGAAGGATTTTGTAACGTTGATGAGGGTTGCCCGTCATAGGACCAACTCCAGGTACTTATCGTATCATTTTGGGCTCCGGAAGGCATCGTGGAACGATCAAACAAACTGAGTAGCTCGTTTTCACAATGCAGCGCGCTGAATGTAAATGACGGCACCGGGGAATAATGCACGGGAATAAGGATCGTCGTTGTGTCAGACCTGCAGCCTTCTACAGTGTAAGCAACGAGCGATACGGGCAACACTCCCCCGGCGTATGTGAAAGGTGCAGGATTTCGAACTGTTACAACATTGTTGCCGATCTTCCACCACCAACTGCTTACCGTCCCTGTTCCTGACGGAACAACGGAAGTTTCAGTCAATATGATAGGTGTTTGATTTTCGCAGATAAGATTTGTATAATTAAAAGAAGCAACCGGTTTTCCTACAATGGTAACCTGTTTTGTAAGTTGTTTTACACATGTAGCGTTGTTGAATACTTTTAAAGTTACCTGACGGGTGCCGATACCGATGTACGAATGATTAGCGACTGGTGTTGTTGCCGTGGTGCCATCGCCGAAGTCCCACAAATACGTAGTTCCCGGGGTTGTGTTTGTTGATGTACTGGTGAATATGAAATTATTCGTGCTCTCACATTGCCGGTTATTATTTATGGTAAAGGCGACCACCGGTATCACCGAAACAATAATATTGATCTGTTTGCGAATACTCTCACATCCGTGCAAGGTTTTCTGCGAAACATAGTAGCTCACTGTGCCCGGGGTGGAAGTTGAAGGTATGGGCGCAATATTGGCGGGCACACCTCCTGCGGCTGAATTATACCAAATAAGTTCGTAACCTCCTGGCAAAGCCTGGGCGGATAATGCATTTGCAATATCAGATTGACAATAGTAAATATTGGTGACCGCAACCGGCGTATCGGGCACGGGCAGAACGGTAAGCTGCGCATCAGCAGTGTCTTTGCAACCATAGCCGGGATACGGAATCATTTCTACGTGAAAAAGACTGTTTACCGGTGGCGGCGGAGAAAGATTTAAGATCCTGGATGTTCCGATCAGCGTGGTGTAATTGCTGTTGAACCAATTGTAAGATTGAAATCCGTAAGGAGCACTCAGCGTAACATTATTCGTTGCTATACAGTAAGCTCCCGCTGCCAATACACCGCCGCAGCCGGTAGCCACGTCTACATATGCATAGCCAAAGTGGGCGCCCGGCGTGCAATCTGCCGTTTTAAATTCTATACGAACGGTTCGTCCCGCCAACCCTGAAAAATCTATCGACGCCGGCGTCCAATCTTTATAACGTACCCCGGGGTGAGTGAGTGGTGTTTGGAAACCCGGAATAGTCCCTGATGAAACATAGTTATAAGAAGCGCAATTGATCAATGCACCGGTAAGTACATCATACGCACGTACAAAAAAACGAGGCTGCTCGATCACCGGATGACCTGGATCTTCAAACACAACGGCATAAAAATAAGTCATGCTGAAAGTATCTGCAGATGGGGGAATTTGAAAAGTATATGAAATACCTTCCGCCTGCGAATTTGGCTGGTTGTTTCCCAGCTTAACGGAATACTGTCCTCCATACGGGCATAATTTCGGAAAGCCCCCATATTCATCATTCGGTACAACTGTAGCTGCACTTATTACCTCATGTCTTCCGGCTGTCGGAGGACTTGGGTTAAGATTAATCTGATTAGCAGTGCCATTTGTACTTGTTGTTCCGATAAAGCAGTCCCAATGGTTGAGCGTGCCATCCTCAAAATCTATGTTTGGCGGACAAACGCTGTTTTGCGACCACGATTGTTGAAAAAATGATACGAAAAATAAAAGGAAAAACAGTTTTCTCAGTTTCATAAAGCCGGTTTTGGGTTCGCCAAAGTTATCACAATTCTTTACAAATAGAAAAATTACCAAAATGTGAATAACTATATTTTTAGTTATTAAACTAACTTTTTAGTTTTGTTTCATAAAAGGATGAACTATGATCAAACAACTCACCAAAGCAGAAGAGCAGATCATGCAGGAGCTTTGGAAATTAGACAAAGCATTTCTTCGCGAGATCATGGAAGCGCTTCCCGAACCAAAGCCGCACAACAATACAGTCGCAACAATCATTAAGATCCTTACAGAAAAAGAATTCATCGGTGTAAAAGTGTTCGGCAGAATGCATCAATACTACCCGCTTGTATCGAAAGATGCATACAGCAAAGCCAGCATGAAGACTTTTGTAAAAGGATATTTTGAAGGCAATTTCAGCAATGCCGTTTCATTTATGGTGAAAGAAAATAACCTCAGCATTAATGATCTTGAATTGTTGTTGAAAGAATTAAAAAAGAAATAAGGATCAAATTTATCACACCCTAAACTGATCACGATGTTAGCTTTTGCTTATTATATTTTAAAAGTTGTTGTTTGTTCCGCGATACTGTTTGGTTATTATTGGTTGTTTTTGCGCGACAAAGTGTTTCATGCGTATAATCGCTTTTATTTATTAGCAGTCGTTGTTTTATCACTTGCACTTCCGTTAGTTCGTTTTCAATTATTCCCTGCGCCCGAGCAACCCAAGACGAGCGTGATCAAAATGCTCGGGATTGTTTCTGAAGGAGATGATTATGTAAATGACGTGATCATACACACCACAAAACCTGCCGCTTCCCATATTAGTTTTGCTCAAACGCTTCCGGTTATTTATATACTCATCAGTTTGTTTTTTCTCGTGATGCTGTTACAAATGATCGTGAAGATATTTATGATGTTGAAGCGTTACCAGGTTTCTGAAAATGAAGGGATCTTTTTTGTAAATACAAATGAAGAAAAAGGAACACCCTTCTCCTTCTTCCGTTACATTTTTTGGAACAGTGCGATCAAGATTGAAACGCCTTCCGGCAGCCGGATCTTTCGTCATGAAGTGGCGCATATCCAGGAGAAGCACAGCCTTGATAAAATGTTCATCAACATTGTGCTTATTGTATTCTGGTGCAACCCAATATTTTGGTTCATCCGCAAAGAGTTGAACATGATCCATGAATTTATCGCAGACAAACGTGCCGTTGAAGACGGCGACACGGCTGCATTTGCGGCAATGATACTGGAAGCTGCCTATCCGCACCATCGTATGCAGATCACCAATAATTTTTTCTATTCACCTATAAAACGAAGACTCATGATGCTCACAAAAGATCAACACAAGAGAATGAATTATATCAGCAGGTTGCTGGTATTGCCGCTGGGGTTTGTAGTGTTTGCAGCCTTTACGATTAAGACGCATTCTGCCGAAAAAAAACAATCGGAAAATAAAACAGTAAGTGCGGCACCAACGATACAAAATATTAGTGCTTTTGATAAAGCAACAGGTTCAATAAATAGCTCGGAACTCAAACCCGACCAGGCGTTCACAGAAAATAAAATCACCGTTGTAATTGATGCGGGCCACGGTGGCACTGATAATGGTTCCTTAAACAGAGACTTAGGCTACACTGAAAAAGCCCTTACTTTATCACTCGCAAAAAAAATAGCAGCTTTAAATACCAATCAAAACATCAAGTTGATATTGACTAGAACCGATGACAGTTTTTCTGATCCGAAACAAAAAGCTGCATTTACAAAATTACAAAATCCGGATATGTTCATTTCCATCCACATGAATAGCGGTCCTTTGCCAATGGCATCCGGGTTTTCAGGTATGGAAGTAAATGTACCTTCTGCAGGCTTACCGCAGGTCCCGGCAAGTCAGTTATTGGCATCTGCTGTGATTGGCTCCTTTCAGGAGAATTACGGGATCAAAGTTTCCCCGAATCCATTTCAAAGAAAACACGGAATTTGGGTGATTGATGCAAATAACATCCCATCTGTTATCATTGAAGCAGGTTACATCTGTAATCCTAAAGACCTCAACTATCTTATTTCTGAAGAAGGTCAGGAAGCATTTGCAAAAAATGTGCTTAATGCCATTAATAACTTTGCAGCCGCTGATAAATCAAATCTGCCGGTTTCAACTATTTCAGATTCTTTGGGAATGTACAAAGGACAAAAAGTTACAGGTATCAGAATGACGAATAAAAGCGACAAGGTTGAACTCATTTTAGCTAACGGAAAAACTGCATGGGTCACAGTAGCGGAGTGCGAAAAACTGAATATCAAATTGCCGCCGCCGCCACCGGCACCGCCTGTTCCGCCTGCGGCTCCCGGTGTAGGTACTCCGCCGCCGCCGCCTGCTCCTTCTTTATTGAGAGATGATGTTGTTGTTGAAAAAAATGAAACACAACCACAATTTCCTGGAGGTAAAACCGCTTTATTAAAATTCGTTCGGGAAAATATTGACGGAAGCACGGCAATTAAGGAAGGTTGGGCATCAGGAACCTACAAACTGATTGTAAAATTTATTGTTGCCGCAGACGGTACATTATCAGATATCCGATCTGAAAATTATGTCGGATCAAAAACCGCACAACAATGTATCGATCTGATGAAAAAAAGCCCGAAATGGATTCCTGCCGTGCAAAACGGAAAAAATGTGAATGCATATTTTCAACAGCCTTTTACGTTCATTGTTGAAGATGAAAAGGAAGACCTTAAAATTGATGCCAGCCAGGCTGTATTGACTGGTGAAACAAAAGATATTTTTCAAACCTATACCAGGCAGGTAACACTTGTAAAACAGCCAGCCATACTGCCTCTCGGCGAAAGAAATATTCTCGCGCTGCGAAACGGAATTATAATTGATTCTAAAAATATTAAACTTGATCAGGGAGATGAAGTGATCGTATTAAAACCCGCAGAAGCTGTAGCAAAATACGGCCCAAAAGCTTCCGACGGAGCAATCGAAATAGCTACCCAAAGAACTGCGGGCTATGATCCTGTTTTTCGTGTTGCTAACTTTACAAAAAGCCGTTTACCTGCTGTCCAATTTATCAACGCCACGAAAGTATCAGTAACGGATGGCTATGAGTTTGTAGAATCGACTGTTTATTTTTCAGGTAAAGGTTTTGAGAATACAATGATCGCCAAACTTACGACCGCAAACTTAACCGATCTGAAAACTTTTTTAGCAGAGTGTGGAGCAGGAACTAATGTGACTTTTGATAATATCAAGGTTAAAAATGCTCAGGGAATCAAAACTATTGAAGGAAGAACTTACACGCTTTACTAAAATTGTTATTTACCATTTCATTTTAATCCACACCTGTTCTTTTTTCCTTTTGATAATTTATCTTCAGCAAAAATTATCATTGATGAAGAAATATATTTTCTGCGTTAGCTTTTGCGGGTTGTCTTTTGCAACAAAGTCTGTTGCGCAGCTTACTCCTGTTTTACCGGCGAAAACCGCAGGTTCAATAACGCTTAAAACACCGGTTGGAGTCATAGGGCAAACGCAGGTAATTAAATCAGGAAATATCCTCGTTACTATCGATACAACGATCCGCTCCAATCCGAAGAATCCTAAACCGAACGGCATGATGGCTTATTTAAGCATAGATTTTTCCGGATTATTGGGATCAAGCCAAATGGAATTCCAGGCAGGAAAACAAACATTCGCCGTATTTGATAAAGCAGGAAAACCTGTTGCGGTCAATAATGAAGTATTGTACCGGATAAAAGCTGCTATGGAAAACAGTAATGTGTGCGACATGACAGTTAAAATTCCATATCGTCTAAAAACGGATGCAGATACTTACACGGTGCATTACAGATGGGAAGGTCCAAACAAGGATAAGAGTATTGATATTGTTACGACGAAGTAGTAACTGTGACCGCAGAGAGCCGGAGAATAAGAGTTACGCAGAGACAAAATATTTCAGCCGCAAATTCGCAGATTTAAAAATGTGTGCATTTGCGGCTAACTTTTTTAATAAACTATCGTTTCCCCCTTTACTGTGATCTGCAATTCCTTTTTATCTGCTGCTTCTACCCTGCCGATGATCTGCGCATCGATGTTGAATGATTTTGCGGTATCTATCATCGTTTTTGCATCTGCAGGATCACAATAAATCTCCAGGCGGCAGCCCATATTGAATACCTCATACATTTCCTTCAAATTACTGCCGCTGCTTTCCTGGATGATCGTAAAGATCTCCGGCGCATCAAATAAATTGTCTTTGATGATGCGGAAATTGCCGGGCAAATATTTCATGCACTTTGTTTGCCCGCCGCCGCTGCAATGGATAAGTCCGTGAATACTGTCAAAATTTTCAGCGAGTAATTTCTTTAAAACCGGCGCATAAGTTCTTGTCGGACTAAGGATCAACTTACCAACACTGGTCTTTTGTCCTTTGTCTTCTGTCTCAATTTCGTCTGTCATTCTGTGCTTACCGATATAAACTACGTCCTCATCCAAACTGTCATCAAAACTCTGCTTGAAATTTGCCGCGTAAAATTTACTCAGCACATCGTGTCTTGCGCTGGTAAGTCCGTTGCTGCCGATGCCGCTGTTATATTCAGTTTCATACGAAGCAGTGCCGTATGATGCCAATCCAACTATCACATCGCCCGCTTTTATTTTATCATTGCTGATGATCTTATTCTTTGGCCAGCGCACGGCCATCGTACCGTTCACAGCAGCGGTGCGAACCACGTCGCCCACATCAGCGGTTTCGCCGCCGAGATAATGAATTTGCACATCATATTTTGCCAACATATCAAACACATCTTGTGTGCCTGTGATGATTTGCTCCAATACTTCGCCGGGAATCATGTTCTTATTTCTGTCGATCGTAGAATTGAAAACGATATTATCATGGATCCCCACGCATAGCAGGTCGTCAAGGTTCATTACCACTGCATCCTGAGCGATGCCTTTCCAAACGGAAATATCACCCGTTTCTTTCCAATACAAATAAGCAAGGATACTCTTTGTACCCGCGCCGTCTGCGTGCATAACATTTACAAAATTGTCGTCGCCTCCCAGATAATCAGGATAGATCTTACAAAATGCATTTGGAAAAAGACCCTGATCAAGATTCTTTACCGCTTCATGCACTTCTTCTTTCTGAGCTGAAACACCGCGTTTGGAGTATAATGACATTTGAATGATTATATGGTTTTAGCCATTACCGGCAAGTGCTGCAAAACTAACGGATTTACCATTTTCAAATTTCCAAATCTCCAAATTTTCAAATCCGCATATTGGCTACTTTTGCAATTCTATATGAAAGTGTACAAAGACATAAACGATCTGCCTCATTTTTCCAATCCCGTAATTACTACCGGTAGTTTTGACGGCGTACATACAGGCCACGCGTTGATCCTGGAGCAATTGATCAAAGAAGCGGAATCGAAGAGCGGAACAGCTGTGCTGATTACTTTCTATCCCCATCCCAAACATGTTGTGCAGGCAAATGACAAACCTGTTTATATCCTTAATACGCCGGAAGAAAAATATGAATTACTTCAGCGCCGCGGTATCAACAATATTGTTGTAGTGCCTTTTAATGAAGCATTTGCTGCGCAAACGGCAAACGATTATATCGAACATTTTTTGGTTGCCAAATTTAATCCTGCTGCGATCGTTACGGGCTATGATCACCGATTCGGGAATAACCGCGAAGGCGATTTTGGTTTATTGAAACAGGAAGGGGAAAAATTTAGTTTTGAAGTAAAGGAGATCCCGGAACATATTTTAAAAAACGTAACCATCAGCTCTACCAAAATAAGAGAAGCGATGCTTACGGGTGATATTGGAAAAGCAACGGAATACCTTGGCTATGATTATTTCTTTAGCGGAACCGTGATTCAGGGCAATAAGCTCGGCAGAACAATCGGCTACCCTACTGCCAACCTTCAGATAGAAGATGAAAACAAATTAGTGCCCGCAAATGGTGTTTACGCGTGTGACGTCAAACTTAACGACCGCAAGTTGAAAGGCATGATGAATATCGGCGTTCGTCCTACAGTAGACGGAACAAAACGTACGATCGAGATCAACCTGTTTGATTTTGATGAAGATATTTACGGTGAAACGTTGACAGTTACGCTGAAGCATTGGCTGAGAAGTGAAGTGAAATTTTCAGGCCTGGACGCCTTGAAAGAGCAACTTGCGAAGGATCGTGAAAATGCGGAAAGAGTCAACGGATAATGGATAATGGATAATGGATAATGGATAATGGATAATGGATAACAATTGACCGGTGAATATTCATTTATGATGCATGAAAGCTGAATAAAGATCTTCTCCTGAAGTGTGCGACGCCACTGAAGTTCAATGATGATCTGCGGCGGGGACAATAATTAAAATAAAGGTAAAACCCGTAAACTTCTTCAACAAACACAGAAACACAGAAAGTAGCGAAACCCCAAAAAAAGATCAAAGTTTATGAGCCTGAATCCGATCTTCAACCTTCAGGTTTCTTACTGTCCACTCATCATCTTTACCACCATTTCCTTCATTAATAAAGCACCCGAAGTACCATTATCACCGATGCCGATACTTTTAAGATTGTAGTGATGCAAAAGCAAGAGCATTCTTTCAATGCCGGCAAATCCATAATGCTTCATCGCATCCTTTGCCTGCGCCAGAGAAACAGGATTAAAGTAGAACAAAGGCTTAAGTGCCATATCGGATTTGTCTTTCATGCCGTAAGCTGCATAGATCTTGCTGAAATATGCATAGAGCGCCGGCAACACCATTTGTATAGCCGCGGCTTTAGGATTCGCTTCAAAATAATTGATGATCTTAATGGAGCGTGCAAGGTCCTTTTTAGCGATCGCCGCCTGTAGTTCAAACACATTGTATTCTTTGCTGATGCCGATGTACTTTTCGATATCATCGTCATCTATCGTATTTTTTAGTTGGAGATTTACAGAAAGTTTGTCGATCTCATTTACGATACGATTAAGATCATTTCCCAGGTGTTCCTCCAACAGCGCCGCCGATTTTGGCTGCATAGTATAGCCTTTCGTCTTCGCAGTTTCAATTATCCATTCCTGAATCTTTCCGTCTGCGATCTTCTTTGTGGTAAGAACTTCTGCATGACTTTGCAGGGTTTTATGCATTTTGGTACGCTTATCGAGCCCTTTTCCTTTATATCCTACAACGAATACGGTAGTGGGCAAAGGCGCAGCGATATAACCTTCCAGTTTTTCAATATCTTTCATGTGTTGCGCTTCTTTAAGGAGCACCACCTGTTTGTCGGCGAACATCGGATAACGTCTGCACGCATTGATCACTGCCGACCAGTCTGCATCACGGCCATAAAACACGGTCAGATTGAACTCAGCTTCAGCGGCGGGCATCAGGTGCATCTCGGCAAAATCCATCACCTGATCGATATAGAATTCTTCTTCGCCTTCCAGCCAATAAACAGGCTTGAACGATTTTTTCTTCCAGCTTCCTATTATTTTTTCAACGCTCATGATCCTTATTGGTAAAGGCTTTCAGCCCGTTAACATTTCTTTTAACCGATTTTGGCACAGTATTCGTAAATATGCGATCGAAATTTTAAAGCACGAAAATATTGCATTAAAATTTAGCGTTTAAAAATGAATTATTTCAATTTAAAAACTTTATAACTATGGCATTCGAAAACTATCCCGAAACAGATCAAACGCAACAAAATAAAACAGTTGTTGCCCCTGAAAGAAAAAGTAATTTTCGTGCTATCCTCACGGGTGCGCTTGTTGTAGGTCTCCTTGGTACCTGGGGCTACATTATTTACGATAAAAATCAGACAAAGCAAACGATCGATCAGAAGGAAACGGTTATAGCTACTACGTCTACACAGCGTGACCAATTGCAGAAAGAACTGGAAGATGCAGCATCACGTTATGATATGCTTAAAACATCAAACTCACGTAAAGACAGTGCGATCACGGCAAAAGACAGGGATATCGAAGAAAAGAAAGGAAGAATTACACAGTTGTTGAGTAAAGCAAATGCGTCGCAGGCAGAATTAGCCGAAGCTAAAAGATTGATAAGTTCACTTAACGGTGACATTGAAGGTTACAAAGAGCAGGTGACTGTATTGCAACAACAAAATACGCACCTGACTGCCGAAAAAGCGATCGTAACGCAACAAAGAGACAGAGCGCAGAAAGATTTTGATTCTTCCACGCTCGTTATCAAACAAAAAGAAGATGTGATTGATGTAGCTTCAACGCTTCATGCCTCAAATTTCAGCATCGTTGGTGTGAATGAAAAAAGCAACGGCAGAGAAAAAACAACGACGACTGCAAAAAGAGTTGACAAATTGCGTATCAGTTTTGATCTTGACGAGAACATGATCACGCAAAGCGGCAGCAAAGAATTATATGTATGTATTACTTCTCCTGACGGCACTCCTATTGCAGTGCAGGCGCTTGGTTCAGGCACTTTCACTACAAGAGACGGCATTGAAAAAGCATTTACTCAAAAAGTGGATGTTAACTATACACAAAACAAGAGACAAACTGTAAGTTTCGATTGGAAGTCAAATGCTGATTTCGCGACAGGTAATTATAAGATTGAAGTATATAACAATGGTTTTAAAGTAGGTGAAGGGTACAAAGCTTTGAAAAAAGGAGGCCTTTTCAGTTAATCCAATATCAGTTTAAGAATTAATATCCTCCCGAAAAACCGGCAACAATATCTTGAGATTTTCTTTGGGGACAATAACAAAACGATCCCTCCGTAGTGGAGGGATCGTTTTTGGTTTTAAAACAATGCTCTTAACGATGCCCGCCCCGTATGTATCGCGGGATTCTCTCCGGGCTTTCTTCCTTCGTACTGAATGCTGATCTCTACATTCCCGCCGATACGTTTTGTAAAATCAGCACCCCACAAATAATTCTTTCCGGGTAAAAGTCCATCAAGTAAAATATAGCCAACCGTGGTGTTTTGCGCTCCCTCATAAGCTTTGAAGTTGATGTTGTTATAGGAAAACTTAAGGTTGATGCTGCTGCCCGATAGAATATTATATTTTATCTCCGTCGTTAGCGCATTTGTCAATGCTTTCTCCATGGAGTCGATCCTGTTCTGCTTTTGGGAGAATGCATAGCCGACAGTTGCACGCAGGTTTGATTTGTAAGTATAAGTGAGGCTGGGCTCTGCGGAGTTTTGCAGCACATTATAATTTCTATTCTCAAATTTTGCAGCCTGTGTGGCAAGCGTATTTTTCACCTGCCGAAAAACGATCGCAGATACTAAATTCTTTCTCACAGTTGCACGCATTCTGCCGATGACGGTACGAAGATCCCGGCTTTCGAACCCATACGACAATATTGCTTTTGAAGATGATTTACTATGTGTGAATTCCAATCCGAATTTTGATCCCGTGCGGTTATAAAAATATGTGTTGGAAAAATATGAGCTTAAGGTGATCAAAGATGTATCGATCAAACTTTTGCTGAAAGGATTAAAGAGGAAATTATTTTGCGAGATATTTTTTTTGCTGATCTGTAAGGCAGAGCTCGTACTGCTTCGGTATATTATTTTTCGAAAACCTTTTGCATTACCGGGTTTCATGATCGCTTTAGGTTCCAGGTCCACGCTGTAATTGAACTGCAGGTAATTCGCTTTTACATATTGGTTGCCGGGTGTATAAATCCTGATGTATTTTTTTTGATCAGGATAGATCGCTTCTTCAAATTCATTGAGTTCCGGAATGCCGTTACCATTATAATCTATCCAGGTGTACAATCCTTGTCCGGCAGGTACTTCCACATAAGCGTATTCACGTTTCGGTTCCTGTCCGCTCCCTACTTCATACAACAAATTTCCGTTTATAAAACCTTTGAATTCATTTACGAAATATTCCGCCCGACCGAGAATACTTCTGTCTTCTTTTTGTCGGCTCACTGTACTATCGAGAATATGAAGTTTACGGTAAGTGCCGGTGAAGCGAAATTTATGATTTTCGCTTTTCATTAGCTCAAAGAAGGCGTTGTAATTATCGCTCTTGTCTGCTTCAGTGAGCGCCTTCCCGCGCGGCAACTGATCTTTTCTTAATGCGAATGAAACTCCTGCTTTATTCAACTTCGCCGGATCTGTACGAACGTAAAATTCATAGATATTGAATGCAAAACTTGTCGTGCTAAGTGTATCCGGAATCTTATCGTAGAGTTTATTATGTTCGCCTGTGTATTTAATCCCGCTTTGAAAAGAATGCAGTTTTGCAAAAGTTTTATTTACGTCGATCGCAGGGCGCAGGAATGTTCCTTTTTGCAGTTTCGCATCAAAATTGGTGAAACTCACATTCGTAGCGACTGATAAACCTTTGTTCTGCGAAAACTGTGTAAAGTGCTGTCTGAAGCCGTTATAGCCGTCACTCCTGTTGTAATTCGTTACATCATATTGAATGCTGTTCTGTTTGAGATCATTCAGTTTAAATGATAAGCTGCTGAGGTTTTCCGTTGCAGGTAATACATCAAAGGGAAGACTCCAGTCCCGGAGAAATTCAATATTGCGAAGACGCTCGATCGCTTTAAACCGTTGCTGCACATATTCATAACCGGCAATCGTTTGCAGGAAAAGCGGTTTTTTAAAGAGAATTATCGCTTTGTTGTCATTCTGCAATTGAAGTTTTGCTGCGAAACCGGTGTTATCCGTTTTATCTTTTGCAGAAAAAAGATTGACGTCATAATTGCTCATCGCAACTTCTGTTTTCAATTTCGTTTTTGGATTGATAAGGTATTCTGTACCTGCGGTAAATACCTGCAGCTTTTTCGGCGTTACCAAAAGTATTACCGGTTCCCAATCTCCCTGCGGGATACCGCTTAAAGGCACCTGCCAAATAAATGCCTTACCGTTTGTTGCGCTTGAACTTTGAATATAGTTTCCTTTACCCAAGCCTACGTACGTGAATGCCAGTGAATAGAGGATATCCGAAGGACTGGAAGAAAGCACATACACATTCGGATACGTAACTGCGCTTACCAATGAATCCGTTTTGCGATACAGAATTTTACCTACGGCAAATGAATCACGCACGGCACTTGAATAAAATGCAGTGTTGATGCTGTCACCTTTATCCGCTAAAAATTGCTTCTGTTTTACATCCAGCAACTGATCGATCGCGGAATTCTTTGCATCGCTGTTTGAATAAGCCCCGAGATAAACATTTAATTTTTTTCCTGATCTCACTTCATCACTTAAATAAAGCTGAGAGTTCAGGTAGCTCTTATCCGTGTATTCAAACTCTACCTGTACCCTGCTGTCTTTCGTGATCAACCGGCGTGGTGTAAATGTAATTTCGGCGGTATTGTAGTTGATCACATAATCCTGATCCTCGCCGCGCTGCATTCTTACACCGTCAATAAAAACCCTTTCTGTATTCGCCAGCACAACAAAATACAGTTCGCTGTTGGCACCTGTAAGTCTGTAGGGTCCTTGGTTTCCTTCGAGTACGGTGACAATATTTTTTGTAAACTTTCCTTTGGATACAGCACCGCTCACCAATAATGAATTATACACATCTCTGCCGATCCTGTTTTCTGTAATAATGGATATCCCCTGCACTCTTTTGTAAAAATTGAGGAAATAATTCTTGCTTTCCCTGATATCGATATCACCGAGATTCACCTGCCAGTTCTTTTTCTTCGCCTGAAAAAATATCCTGTCAAAATCACGAAGATCCTGGGTATTACCGTCCGGTTGGATCGGGATATTATTATCAGTGACTGCTGCGGTGATCTCAATACTGTCTGCAAGAAAGCCGCTCAACTGAAGATTCATTGTACTGTTTACGATGGCATCCTGATTATTACCGAAAGAGATGGCACGTCCGAAACTTCCGTCTGTTCTCAATGTTCCGAAGTTTAAGAAGGGATTATTTTGTTTACCAGAATTGATGACAGTGAACGGATTCTCCAATGTGAAGCGGTTTCTCACAATTTCGTAATCAAAATGGCGGGCAACCGCGTTAATCTTAAATGGAAATACTCTGTAGGAAACGCTGATGCTGTCAAACGAAGGCCTTTCGTTCCATTTAACGGCGCCGTTCACTTCATCAACAACATACATCTGCGAGGGAACACCTGTAATATCCAATGTGCCCGGTGCAATGCTGGAGGTATCCAAATGCTGGATCGGATATTGAACGGCTAGCTTTTTACTGCGTAAATTGGAAAGATTCGGATTAATGACCTGTGCGTGCAGATCGCCAACGAAAAAGAATAATACGACTGCAGCAAGCAGTGTTCTCCCGTTAATATATGTATGATATAGTTTCAGCGGTGTAATGGCAGCAGTCTCTTAATGAGTAAAGTTAATTTTAAAAACGCTTTCACTCAAACGGAGGGTGTTAATAATTGAATGAGTTATGAATAAAACTTATTTCTTAGATTTAAGCAATAAAACCCCCCGATATGAAAAAAGTAATGATTGCAGCAGTGATGTGCTGCAGTATGAACGCAATCTTTGCCCAATCAGTTTCAACTCCTCTTACAGAAGGTACCTGGACGGAAAAGCAGAACGGCATTTCCGAGATCAAATGGACATTCAGTTCTACCGGTGTCTTCAATAACATTATGTTTTGGAATTCTGCTACTATCGGCGGACTGCTTCGCAAGGGGCATTTTGATTATGATAAGCATTCAGGAGATATGAAACTTGTGTTTCAAAAAACGGCGAGTCTTCTTAATGACGGCGAACCGGTTTCAACAGACGATAATAAAACAGAGGTATGGACGATCAAATCTATCTCAGCCAATGAAATTCTTATTAAAAGGCCGGTTAAATATGATTTTGAAAAGAAACTGGACAGTTATGACGGAAAAAACGTTGATGTTTCATTGATCAGGGTAAGCATCCAGGTTCAGAATCCCATGGGCAATGCTGCTGCGAAATTATAATTCAACAAAAAAAGTCCGGCCAATATTGACCGGACTTTTTTAATGTCATGACCTTTATTATCCTTTTTCTTCTGTTCCAGTTCCGGCACTTAAGAACTCTCTGTTCATTCGTGCAATGTTTGAAACTGAGATTCCTTTCGGACATTCTGCTTCACATGCATAAGTATTGGTACAATTACCAAAACCTTCTTTATCCATTTGCGCCACCATGTTCAATGCACGGCTTTCTCTTTCCGGATCGCCTTGCGGCAATAAGGCAAGCTGAGAAATTTTTGCACCTACGAATAACATTGCGCTGCTATTCACACATGTTGCCACACAGGCACCGCAACCGATACATGCCGCAGCAGAGAACGCATCATCCGCTTTTTTCTTATCGATAGGAATTGCATTTGCATCTACGGCATTACCGGTGTTCACGCTGATATAACCGCCGGCTTCAATTACGCGGTCAAATGAAGTACGATCCACAACTAGATCTTTCAACACCGGGAAGGCCTTACTCCGCCAAGGTTCCACAACGATAGTATCACCGTCTTTGAACGCACGCATGTGCAGCTGACAGGTTGTGTTTTGCGCCCACGGACCATGCGCCTGACCGTTAATATGCATGCTGCACATACCGCAGATCCCTTCACGACAATCATGATCAAAAGCAATCGGTTCTTTGTTTTCATGAACAAGTTGTTCATTAAGAACATCGAACATTTCAAGGAAACTCATTTCAGAAGAAATGTCTTTTACCTTATAAGTTTCAAAGGCGCCTTTTGCTTTATTATTTTTTTGACGCCAAACTTTCAGGGTCAAATTCATATTGTAATGTTCCATATTAATAATTTAAAGAATCAGTCCCGTGCTTTCAGAAACTGAATCAATTTTCAATTATTTATAACTTCTTTGAGTTGGTTTCACAATTTCAAAATCCAATGCCTCTTTGTGCAACTCCCATGTATCCATTCCTTTGCTTTCCCATGCTGCTACATAAGAGTAATTGTCATCATCACGTTTTGCTTCCCCGTCTTCTGTTTGTGATTCTTCACGGAAGTGACCGCCGCAACTTTCATTACGATCCAGTGCATCCAAACACATGAGCTCACCAAGTTCCAGGAAATCCGCTACCCTGCCTGCTTTATCCAGTTCAGAATTCATCTCATTTGCTTCGCCGGGGATTCTCACATCACTCCAAAATTCTTTTCTTAATTGTTGTATTTCGGCTATCGCTTCTTTTAATCCTTCAGCATTTCTCGCCATTCCGCATTTATCCCACATAATCTTGCCAAGTCGTTTGTGAAAGCTCTCCACGGACTGCGATCCTTTAATATTTATTAATTTGTTTATTCTTTCCTTAACCGCATTTTCTGTGTCAACAAAAGCGGCGCTGTTACTGTCTATCGCACCCGTGCGGATTTCGTCCGCCAGATAATTACCCAATGTATAAGGAATAACGAAATATCCATCTGCAAGGCCCTGCATCAACGCAGATGCGCCCAGTCTGTTGGCACCGTGATCACTGAAATTCGCTTCTCCTAAAGCATACAGGCCGGGAACGGTAGTCTGCAGTTCATAATCAACCCAAAGTCCGCCCATGGTATAATGCACTGCCGGGTAAATTCTCATCGGCATTTCGTAAGGGTTTTCGCCGGTGATCTTTTCATACATTTCGAAAAGGTTGCCGTATTTTTCTTTGACTACTTCTTTACCTACTTTGATAATGTCTTCCCGGGATGCGCTGTGGTTACCTGATTTACCGAATTCAATCTTGCCATATCTGATGATCGCATCCGCAAAATCGAGGTAAACGGCCATTTTGGTAGTTCCTACACCAAATCCCAAATCGCAACGTTCTTTCGCCGCACGGCTCGCCACGTCACGAGGCACGAGGTTACCGAATGCCGGGTACCTCCGCTCTAAATAGTAATCTCTTTCCGCTTCCGGGATATCAATAGCTTTACGACTATCGTCTTTTTGTTTTGGCACCCAAATCCTTCCGTCATTTCTAAGACTCTCACTCATCAACGTTAACTTACTTTGATGATCGCCACTTACAGGTATGCAGGTGGGATGAATCTGCGTGAAGCAAGGGTTTCCGAAAAATGCACCTTTTTTATGTGCTTTCCATGCAGCGGTAACATTGCTTCCCATTGCATTTGTACTGAGGTAAAAAACGTTTCCGTAACCTCCGCTGCACAATAAAACAGCATGACCGCCGTGTCTTTCAATTTCACCCGTTACAAGATTACGGGCGATGATACCTCTAGCCTTACCGTCTACCACCACCACATCAAGCATTTCGTGACGACGATACAACGTTACGTTTCCTAAAGCTACCTGTCTTTCTATCGCACTGTATGCCCCAAGTAATAATTGTTGTCCAGTTTGACCCGCTGCATAGAACGTGCGCTGTACCTGCGTCCCGCCGAATGAACGGTTGCTAAGTAACCCGCCGTATTCTCTTGCAAAAGGAACACCCTGCGCCACACACTGATCAATTATATTTACGCTTACTTCTGCCAGGCGATGCACATTTGCCTCCCTTGCACGATAGTCACCTCCCTTTACCGTATCATAAAACAAACGGAACACAGAGTCCCCGTCATTCTGATAATTCTTTGCCGCATTGATACCACCCTGCGCGGCAATACTGTGGGCACGTCTTGCACTGTCCTGAAAACAAAATGCTTTTACCTGGTAGCCCAATTCGCCCAAAGCTGCCGCCGCAGAGGCACCGGCAAGTCCGGTTCCTACAACGATCACTTCAAGCTTACGTTTGTTAGCAGGGTTTACGAGCTTTACGTGGCCTTTGTAATCCCCCCACTTTTTGTCCATCTCACCGTGCGGAATTTTAGAATCCATATCAGAAGACTATTTAAGATTTAAGATATCAGATGTCGGATCTTTTTCGATTTTAATCCGCATTCATTTTTCAGTTACTTTAAACATTGAGCACTAAAAACTACTTAGCTTACCCACCCGAAATGCATTGCTACAGGCATACTGGCAAACAGCAAACAAACGATAAGTGAATAAGCAAAACCAACTCCTTTGATCATCGGCGTATATCTTTTATGGTGGACGCCAAACGTTTGGAACGCACTTTGAAATCCGTGTAAGAGATGCCAAAATAAAGAGATACAACCCAATACGTATACAGCAACAACAACTGCAGAATAATCTCCCGTAAATACTTTTAGCATTCCCAGGAAAAGATTATGAACTTCTTCCCCGGCATACCCGGTAAGTGTACTCCTTTCCAATTCAGGAATATTGCCCATTCCGCCAAATCGTGAAGGTGTCCAGAAGTGATATAGGTGCATAATCAAAAAGATCAATATTAGCGTACCCAAAAGTCCCATGCTTTTACTGTACCATTTGCTTTTCCCGTCACTTCTTACGACTGCGTATTTTACGGGTCTTGCTTTTCGGTTTTGGAACCAGAGACTAAGACCCTGAATAATGTGCAGCAATAAAAAGGCCATCAGACCAATCTCCATGGTTCGCACGATCAGATTGGTTCCCATAAAATGAGCCCAGTGATTGAAGGTATCACCATGATCAGGAAAAAAGATCATGGCGTTTATGCCGCAGTGTACGATCAAAAAAGTAATAAGAAAGAATCCAGTGGCGCCCATAGTGAATTTCTTTCCTATGGATGAAGTGAAAAAATTTTTCCAGGTCATAAAGCAAATGTTATTGAGAAAATTCGGTGCCGCAAAAATACGTCATGAAATTGCAATAAAAAAAAGCGATTTGGAATCGTTGATTTGGAAATTTGAAAATGTGAAAATGCGATAACCTTTAAAATTTGTAACTCTTAAATTGTTTGAAAACTAAGATTCAAATCATTAACGGTCTGTTTATGACAACGAACATTGATATCCTTTTAGGAAAAGCATTGCAAGGGCGGAGACTGCACATTCCCGAATCTCCAAATTTTCAAATCAACTGAGCCTTCTGTTCATCTCTTCATCGATGAGCTGAAAAATATTTTCCGGCTTTAATGTTCGCCATTGCGGCAGTTCAAACAACTCTATATAGTTAGTAAGTCTGGCTTTTTTGAAATCATGTTTGCTTTGTTCGGGCATATTTAATATCGTCATCCAACCTTTATCATCTTCAAGTTGCTCATGCCATTCTTCGTAATAACTGTCGTCGCTGCTGTGAAAATTCAATACACTTTCCGCAATAAAAATATATTTGAAAATTCCCTGCCGGTACATGATGTCGGTGATATTCCTTCTCATGGTCATTATATCATTTTCGATTGCATCATTCCACTCACCCAGCAATTCGATGATCACATAATTTTGATCGTAATCGATGAACAGCACTTTCATGTATAATGTACGCGAGCCGAATTCATCCCACTGCGGATGTATATAATAATTGTAAACCGTGTGGGAATATTCAAATTCGCTGTAAGTTCTTTCAAAAAACGGCGACTGCGGATCTTCTTCTGCTGCGTATAAATGTCGCCAGTTAAAATACGGTTCTATATCCTGCATAAAATTCTTTCTGTTATCCTCTACAAATATCCTGCAAAAAATGTGTCATGCAAAAAATGGGAAGATTATTTACCGCAAGACAAGAAGACGATAAACTTAGCTTAAAGAAGAGTAAAATCGAAGCGAAAAATATTTGCGTCAGCGTTGCAGATTCCCCTGAGAAATTGTTTCGGGTGATATGACTTGAAACGAATGATCAACAACCTCATTCGACAAGCTCAGGTTGAAAAACCGATATGAGATTTGCAAAAAAAGGATTTGCGGACAACAAAATTCAGACTTATTCGTATGAATTTATTCTTTTACAAAAATGAGTAGAAAGCAATATTGTATTTATGCAAAAAGGCGCCCTGTCTGCTACATCTGTATCATCGGCGAATCTGCTTTTACCCCATAAAAAAAGCCGCCTTACGGCGGCCCCTTATTAACCCTTTATCTTTTAGAGGATCAAAACTTTGTCGGAAAGCACAACGTTTTTGTTTTCGTCGTACACTTTTACAAAGTAAGTTCCTGTTTTAGGACGTGATCTGAGATCAACCTGATAAGATTGCTGGCCTTTTGAGAAGCCTGCTTTTTCAGATTGTACTGCACGACCTGCAAGGTCTGTAAGCACAACTGTATAATTACCGTTCATTTTTTTATCAAGCAATAAATTGAAACTGTTGCCGGTAACAGGATTCGGGTAAACCAAATTTCCGTTAAGTGAAGCAGGTGTCTGCACTGCAAGTGGCGTGAATTCTTTTGCCGCGTCTGCTTCTTTCTGCATCAACAGATTTCCGCTTGCGAGATCTGATGCGTTATAAACAATATCAGAACCTTCAATCTTTTTAGCTACAAGATCTTTGATGCTCATTTTGTAATAACCTTCAAATGCAGTCGCACTACAGATCACAACATTTCCATCCGCATCTACGGCAGCACCGTTAGTTGTATAGTTTGCAGGAATCCCTGTGATACTTCCTTTGTATGAGGTGATACGTGTAGCAGGATCAACAACGAATACGCTTCTAGTCGCAGAGATGATATACAATTTTCCGTAAGCATCAGCGATCATATCGCCGCCCCAGCTGCTGCATTTGTTATGTACTGATAAACCTGCGTTCTCTTCAGCATCTACCAACGGACCAAGATCAGTGATGGAAGGTTTTTTACCCGTAGTAAAACGATAGAAGTGTTCCCCGTCGTTACTCACAGCGTAACCGAAGTTATCCGCACCTATTACCATTCTTGTAATATTATTCGCTTCTTCAGTCATCGGACTTGCCACGTAACCCGGGATAGCTGTTGCGAAAAAAGAAGGTTCACCGTTCTTTCCGGTCTCCATCCAGCGAATTTCTCCTATCCGCATCGGCGTATAGAAAAGCTTATCTGTTCTTCTGTCGTATGCGGCTGCTGCAACATAATTCAACATCGGATTTTGCTGTACTGAACCCGGCGCCTGCGAAATTACCATTCCGTTATCTACATTCTTAATGGAGTATTCCGTTACACCCTGTTGTAAAAATGTTTTTGTGATCTGCCCCGTACCAAGGTCAACCTGGCGGATATTCATCCACATAAAATCCTTTGTACCGTTACCGGTAATTGCATAGCCCTTGTTGGCGCTTTGTGCGCTCACGGCGAATGCTGATGTTATAAAACCTGCAGTAAGTAAAAGTTTACATTTCATAGTTTGCTCTTTGATTATTAATAATTTGAATACTAATGTAGTAAAAAACACACAATCAACAATATTATTTAATTGCTGAAAATTATTTGCTGTAATATTTGATCAATCCGGGCATGGGGTCTTTTTGGATCTTTCCAATTTGAAGTTCGTAATCCGCGCACATTTGCGTTAATACGTCGCGAAATTGAAAGGCTACACCACCCGTAAAATGGATCGGCGCCGTCCAGCTTTCGCGGAATTTATACAGGTGAGTGAAGAAAAAATCGTTCAGGCTGTCTTCTAAAATATTCTCGATCATGAAATGCCCGCGGTTCTCCCCCAAAAATGATACAAAACCCGCCAAATAACGATTGGGAAGCGGTTCTTTGTATACATTGTCCAGGATCTCCGACCTTTCAGAATGATATTGCGCCCGAAATTTCTCCGTGAGCTCATCATCGAATGTGTTATATAAGTAATGCTGAAGGACTTTTCTGCCTAAATAAGATCCGCTGCCTTCATCGCCGAGGATGTATCCCAGGCCCGGACTGTTCTTCGTGATTTTCTTTCCGTTATAAAAGCCGGTATTGCAACCCGTTCCCAAAATACAAATCACTCCGGGTTTATCACCGCAAAGCGATCTTGCTGCCGCCGTAAGGTCATGATCCACGCTCACGGCAGCTTTCGGGAAGATCGACTTCAAACCTTTTTTAATCAATGCAACATTTGCAGGATTGCCGCAGCCCGTACCATAATAATGAATGGCGTCCGGAATTTCCGATCCCACCTTCTCCAGCAATTCTTCCCGGAGAATCTTGCCTAATGATTCATCATTAAGGAAATAAGGACTAATGCCCTGCGTGGAGATCATTTTCTTTTTGTTGCCCGTTAACAGGCACCATTGGGTTTTTGTAGACCCGCTGTCGGCGATCAGCACAGATGACATGGATTGATCATTTAGACGAACAAGGTAAAACATTCACTTCAGAAATTACACGGAAAAATTATCTTCGCAAAAATTTAAACTTACGGTAAAGAACCGCTCGCATGAACAATAAGAAACTTCAGATCTGGCTTCCGCTCCTATTCAGTCTCGCAGTGATCATCGGGATGTTCATGGGATACAAAATGCGGGACACGATGCCCGGCAAAACCTTTTTTTACAAAGAGCGGGCAACTTCTCTTCAGGAGATCACCGATCTGCTCAACAATAAATATGTAGATTCAGTAGACACTAAAGCCTTATCGGATACTGCTATACAGGCCATGTTGAGTAAGCTGGATCCGCATTCCGTATACATTCCGGCAGAAGACCTTCAGGATATCAACGAAGAGATCAACGGCAGTTTTTACGGCATCGGTATCGAATTCAATATGCTGGATGACAGTTTAAACGTTGTGAATGTATTGCAGGGTGGTCCTTCAGATCAGGCCGGATTAAAAACCGGTGATATTTTATTAGCCGCGGGCGACAGTGCTTTGTCCGGCAAAAAGGTTTCGCAGGAAAGGATCAGAAAAATACTGAGAGGCACGGAAGGCAGCCTGATAAAACTCACCATTTTACGGAACGGCAAAAAGCAATTGACGGAAGTTGCACGCGGACAAATTCCCATCACCAGTGTGGATGCGGCTTACATGATCAACGCTACTATAGGATATATTCGTTTAAATAAATTCAGTACACAAACATACACCGAGTTCATGACCAATCTCATGAAGTTGAAAAAATCGGGAATGATTGATATGGTTCTTGACCTGAGAGATAACGGCGGCGGCGTGTTGGATCAGGCGATCGAGATAGCGGATGAGTGTTTGGAAGGGGATAAACTCATCACTTATACCGAAGGTTTGCACTCTGCCAAGAAAGAATATCGTTGTCGCAGGAACGGTCAGTTTGAGCAGGGTAAATTGGTTGTGCTGGCAAATGAAGGAACCGCAAGCGCAAGTGAAGTATTATTGGGTGCCCTGCAGGATTGGGACAGGGCAACGATCATCGGCAGAAGAAGTTTCGGTAAAGGTTTAGTACAGGATCAGTTCAACCTTAGTAACGGCGCGGCTTTGAGATTAACGATCGCAAGGTATTATACACCCGTGGGTCGCAGCATTCAACGGTCTTACAAAAACGGCAGCAAATCATATTACGGTGAGATCACGAATCGTTTTATAGATGGTGAAACAACTTCTGCGGATTCGGTAAGAAATGATACGTCAAAGATCTTCCGTTCCAAAGCAGGTAAAAAGTTATACGGCGGCGGCGGTATCAGTCCTGATTTTTTTGTATCGGCTGATACATCAAAACTCAGTTTTACAGTTGCCAAATTATATAGCAGAGGAACCCTTGCTGATTTTGGTTACCGGTATTTTAAATTGCATCAGAATGAACTAACGCAATTCAAAACAGCCCAGCAATTCGTTCAGTCATTTAAAATTTCTGAAGAAGGTTGGAGTTATTTTGAAACACTTGCTGCTAAAGATTCTGTAGAGACAAGGAATATTTCGGAAAAGGAAAAGAAGGAAATAGAATCAGTGTTGAAATCCTCTGTAGCCAATCAGCTTTTCCGGACAGCTGGCTTCTTCGAAGCAGTGAATGCGGACGATGATTTTATAAAAAAAGCGTTGGAAGTAATTAAATAATTACAGATTTCAGATTTCTTTGAACGTAAGCGAACGTACTAATGATCGATCTTAAAAATATCAATAAAGACTGGACACTTTTTCTTGACCGCGACGGTGTGATCAATCATGAAGGAAGTGATACTTATGTGAACAGTTGGGAAGAATTTCATTTTTATGAAGGCGTGCAGGATGCATTCGAAGTATTTGCCCGAAAATTTAAGCGCATTATTATCGTTACTAATCAACGGGGCGTGGGCAAAGGTGTTACTAAAGAAGAGCAGTTGCATCGCATACATAAGAACATGGAGATCGAAATTGTACAACACAACGGTCGTATTGACGCAGTCTATTTTTGCAGTTCATTACAGGATGATCACTCACACCGCAAACCCAATCCGGGAATGGGTTTGCAGGCAATTCAGGATTTCCCTGACATTGATCTTTCAAAAGCTATTATGGTTGGCAACAGGATAAGTGATATGCAGTTTGGCCGCAATCTCGGTGTGAATACGGTTTACATTAAAACCACGCATCCCGAGGTCGCGGATTCTGATAAAGATATCATCGACCTCAGCTTTTTATCATTGCCGGATTTTGCTTCGGCACTAGTTTAACTTTCGTTAAAGATTTGCCTAAAGCAAGCATTACCGCTATCATTCTTCAATCATTATATATATTTATCGGATGAAAAATGCCCGTGTTTTGTTATTGCTGATGATTATCGGCTCTCATGCTTTTGCGCAGCAGATCACTCCTGCTGATCTCCGTTATTTGCAGAAGACAGAAGATTCTCTGAAAAAGCAATCCTGGGATTTTATCAGAAATGATACACTGGCAAAACGAGTTGCTGCAGACAGCCAGTTTACCAGAACATTCGTGCGGGCCCTCAAAACAAAAAATTCTTTTTACTATCCTTTTGATTCAGTGATCACGGTTTCTAAATTGTATGCACCGGACAGTTCTTTCCGGATATATACCTGGCAGTTACAGATCAATGAGAATTTGGTAAGGCAGCACGGCGCTATTCAAATGCGGACTGCAGACGGATCATTTCAGAGATTTCCGCTGATAGATAAATCAGATGTTACGGAAATTCCTTCTGATACTATCGCCGGCAACGAAAACTGGATAGGCGCTGTTTACTACAAGATCATTCAGAAAGAATATAAGGGTCATACCTATTATACCTTGCTTGGCTTTGACGGGAATACGATCCGAAGCGATAAAAAAGTGATGGATATTTTAGAATTTGTGAACGGAAAACCTGTTTTCGGAAACAAAATGTTTGTAATTGAAAATGCGAATGCTTATCAAAAAAATATGGCGAGGTTTATTTTGGAATTTAAGAAAGAAGCCGCGCCACGCATGAGTTACGATTCGGATCTGGATGCGATAGTGTACGATGAACTGGTCTCCGAAAATAATCAACCCAATAAGAAATGGACATTAGTACCGGACGGCGAATACGAAGGCTTTAAGTGGATCAACGGGAAGTGGGTTCACACTTCCGATCTTTTCGCGGGCCGACCCGTTCAGAAATATATCGCACCGAATACCATCAGAGATGCCAATGGTAACATCGATCCCACAAAATTAAAAGGTGGAGAGGAAGAACAATTCGTGCCTGTGCCAAAGCCGTAATTTTCGGAGCCTTATTTGCTTCGTAGCGCGTAAAGAAGATGTATGAGTGTAGATTCCTCTACAGAAATAGCCACGTTAGGCAACGGATGTTTTTGGTGTACGGAAGCAATATATCAAAAAGTACCGGGTGTGATAAGTGTTGAAAGCGGTTACAGTGGCGGCGAAACAGAGGATCCGACCTATCGTGATATTTGCACGGGCACCACAAATCACGCAGAATGTCTGAATATCACTTTTAATACATCAGAAATATCATTTGAGGAAATATTGCGGATATTTTGGGAAACACATGACCCTACAACCCCAAACAGACAGGGAAATGATGTGGGTACACAATATCGAAGCATTATTTTTTACCGCAATGATCAGCAGAAAGACGCGGCAGAAGAAATAAAGTCAACACTAACCCGAAGCGGAGCTTTTAAAAATCCGGTAATCACACTTATCGAGCCTTTCAATAAATTTTACAAAGCGGAGAATTATCATCAGGATTACTATAACCAAAATAAAAGTGCTCCGTATTGTCAATTTGTAATCAAACCAAAGCTGGAAAAATTCCTTCTGAAATAGCTTCTTTAAAGCTACCTGCAAATTTGGTCATATTAATAAAGAGCTATACATTTACTGCCTGTCTCACACAGGTTTCGTCCCTCAGTTACCTCAAACAGGCAATTCTCCATTTATTCTGCAAAACCTACAGTTCCAAACTAACCAATTATCACTGAAAAGGCTATCATTCTGAGTTCCTGTGAGCTTTTATAATTTCAATAAAATTAAAAATGCTTGCAATTTTTCAAAAGAGAATACTTCTTATTCTTCTTTTTACACAGCTATGTGCGCTTTGCCGTTCACAGAATCCGCTTGTAACGATAAGTAATATCGTCGCAGATGCAAATGCAAACGGCACTGTACAGCCTAATGAAATACTGACCTATACAATTTCCGGGGTAAATTCCGGACCGGGGGTATCATACAGCACGATGTTGGTAGATTCATTGTCGAGCAATGTTACTTATGTAGCAAATTCGCTGATCATAAATTATGCGCCCGGTTCCGTTAATGCCTCAATTCAAACGGACGCTTCGGATAACGATCTGGCTTTTACCGCAGTAAGCGGTACACGGCGATATATAAAGTTTTTTTTTGGTGTAGCAGCCAATTCTTCCGCAGGCGGAACGATTAACCCTTCGGGAACCTATAGCATTTCATTTAAAGTAAAAGCAGCCGGCATTCCTTCGGGTATATTTAATACTGCAAGAATCTATTCGACAGACCAATCCGGTAACTTATATACAAATGATGCAACAGCGATCATTTCTCCGCCGCCATCGGCAGCGCCGGTTGATGTGAAACTAACGGTATTCAACGTTGTCCTCATTAATAACAATACAGGCTTGTTGAAATGGACAACGGAGAATGAAGTGAATAATGATCGTTTTGAAATACAACGAAGTGAGGACGGAATAAACTTTATAAAAAGAGGTCAGGTAAAAGGCTTCGGGAATACATCTACCGCACACGATTATTCTTTTGCAGATCCTGTCAATACAAATGCATCTGTTGTGTACTATCGTTTAAAGACGATAAACCTTGACGGCAATTATATATATACAAAGATCGTTGCGTTGCGGCTGCGTGGTAAAGTTGAAGACTTCACCGTTTATCCAAATCCTTTTACGGATAATATGAAGGTGCTGGTCAATGTCGAGACTGATGCAACCTCCGCATTCCGGATCATTTCTTTAGATGGTAAAGAAATTATGAACCAAAAAGTGGCTTTACAGAAAGGAAACAATGTTGTGGTGCTGAAAGACCAGCCTGATATGGCTTGCGGCATTTATCTGCTTGAAGTAAATACAGGAACCGAGAAGTTGGTTCAAAAAGTAATAAAGCAGTAATTGCGCACCGGCAATTTTCAAATTTGAAGTTTTGACATGAATTTCACTTTCAAATATTCACAGTTATCTTAAAACCAGACCTACTAATTCCTAGTGTTTTCTTTGCGGCATTGTATCCGCCACCGGCATTGCGTTTTGGCGATGACAGGTAATGCAGCTCACTGTTTCAGGAACTACTTTTGATTTATTGAAATTGAAATATTTATTGTTGAGGTCGTTCGTCATCCGCATCATATCCCGCGCAACGTTCTTCTCTCCTTTCGCATCACTCGGGAAATCTAAATGCTTGGTGCTGTCATTTCTTTCATGGCAAAAACCGCACTTAACGCCGAGCGCAAAATTGTAATTATCCATGATCTTATCCAATGCTTCTTCGCTGATATCTTTCGGCAGCACTTTCAGATTTTTAAATTTGTGTTGTACTGTTTTATTTGGAATTGCAGCCGCCGAAAGTAATATGACAGCCGATACAGCAACCGCAACAATGATGATATTCTTAAAACGTTTCAAAGCTTTTTTTTACGAAGATATTATTAATCCTTTTTCACACGGCGCAATTCGAGCATATTAAGGCTGTTCGGTTCAAAATTTCTGATATTTTTATGAACCAGGTGTATCGCAACGTCATACCACAGCGGTACAACGGGTGCGTTGGCAACAATGATCCTATCCATTTGTTGGTAAAGGCCATAACGCAGATTGTCATTACTTTCTGCTAAAGACCGCTCATATAATCTATCAAATGCTTCATCTTTAAATCGGGTATAATTAGGCGGCGCCGGATTCTTGCTGTAAAAAACACTGAAGTAATTTTCCGCATCAGGATAATCCGCAATCCAGCTGCCGCGAAAAAACAATGCCTGTGATTTTGAAGTCTGCTCCAGCAACAAACTTTTTTGGATCACTTCTACTTTTATCGGAATACCCGATTGCTGTAATTCATTTGCAATATAACCGGCAAGATTTGCGTAGATAGGAATTGTGAGCAGTTTTATTTCACGCAAACCGACACCGTTTGCAAACCCTGCTTCCGCCAGCAGCGCTTTTGCTTTTACAGGATCGTATGCAAATCCCGGCACTTCCGCAAAGCTGAATGAAGGTAATCCTTGCGGCAGAAAGCCGCTCTCCGCAGCCGTTCCGATAGAATTGCGCATGTACAACATCATCTTTTTCCGATTAATACTGTAATTGATCGCCTGCCTGATCTTTAGCGATTTAAGCGGAGAATTTTTGAGCAACACATTATTTGTGTCTGCCAAAATCCCGAAATATTCTGTATTGAGGTAAGGATGTTTTTGCAGCATGATCTTATCGTTCCATTCCGGTTTCAAATTGCCGGTCTTCGTTAGTATCTCATCCTTAAAGGAAGGATCAATATCATTTATAAAATCCACTTTGTCTTGTTGAAACTCCAAAAATTCTGTTGCTTTGCTGTCATTGAATCCGATCTTTAAACCGTCGAGATACGGTAATCGTACACCTTTGTTATCCGTTTCAAAATAACGCTCATTTTTCTTCAGGATCAGCGCCTGTCCTTCTTCCCAGGCATTAAAAGCAAAAGGTCCTGTACCTACGGGATGCCGGCGAAAATCTGCTCTGTATTTTTCTACTGCTTCGTGCGGCACGATCGAACAGTACTGCATGCTCAGCATTCCGAGTACAGGTTGAAAAGGCTCCTGCAATTTTAACTGAAACACGGAATCATTTACGGCGATAAACGGGCTGATCGAATCTGCTCTGCTGTTGAAGATCCATGAGCCGGGGCTTGCAGTATTTTTATCCCTGAGCCGATTGAAACTATATACAACGTCATTTGCAGTAAGGCGCCTGCCTTCGCCTTTTTCAAAACAAGGATCATTGTGAAAAAACACATCGTTGCGCAAATAAAAAGTAATGATTCTTTTGTCTTCAGAAAATCCCCAACGCTTTGCCAGCGAAGGTTTCAGCTGCATATTGCTGTCGGTTTCTGTGAGTGTATTGTACAATTGATGTATGGCCCACATGATCGATTGATTCTTCGCGAATGCAGGATCAAGCGATGCTATGCCGCTTGATTCGTTGTAGCGGAAGATTTTTTTATCGGGGTGTT
Source organism: Ferruginibacter sp. (assembly GCA_965247855.1). GTDB lineage: Bacteria > Bacteroidota > Bacteroidia > Chitinophagales > Chitinophagaceae > Ferruginibacter. Next base: position 85,960 of record CBDFHZ010000003.1, on the reverse strand, counting down.
GATGGATTTTACAGGACGAAAAGATAAATAGTAGTAATAACCACCAATTAAAAAAGGCACTAAGATTGAACTTTGCGGCTTTGTGGCTTTTTGGCAAAAAAAACATTTTCTTCATTACCTTTTGTTTAACACACCGGTCATCAAATTTATACTTTCACCATCGGTAAACAACATAAATTAGTGGTTAAAATATTGACCATGGTATTCATAAAAAAGACGTCGCTATTCTTATTTTTTTTGATCCCGGCGATCACATTTGCGCAGGCGGAAAAGAAGGAAACCGTGCTAACACACGCAGATACACTTCGCGGGAGCAACGGAGCTTTCCGGCAAAGATGGGATGTATTGCATTATGATATCACTGTGGAACCTGATTACGCCACCAAAACGATCGCAGGTAAATGTGTGCTTCGCTTTTTTGATAACGGCGCAAAACTAATGCAGATCGATCTTCAGCAGCCGATGATTCTCGACAGTGTTACCAACGAAGGCAGATCGTATAATTTTCGCAGAGAAGGAAATGTATATTGGCTCATGTACCGTGACAGCAGCGCTATGTTCAAAATCATTCCCGGGCCGCGGAGTCTTAGTTTTTATTTTCATGGCAAACCTCGTGAAGCTGTAAGACCGCCATGGGACGGTGGGTGGATATGGAAAAAGGACCGCAACGGAAATCCATGGATGACGGTTGCCTGCCAGGGACTTGGAGCGAGCGTTTGGTATCCCTGCAAGGATATTCAAAGTGACAGACCTGACAGCGGCGCTACGTTACGCATCATTGCACCTGATAGTTTGATGGCGATTGGTAACGGCAGAATGACGGAAATGCGCTCCCTTGATAACGGTAAAACCATGTATACATGGAACGTTGTGAGCCCGATCAACAATTATTGCATCATTCCGTACATTGGCAAGTACGTGAATTTCTCCGAAAAATATCCGGGCCTGAAAGGTAACCTCGATATGAATTATTGGGTGATGCCTTACAATCTGGAGAAAGCAAAAAAGCAATTTTCCGATGCACCCAAAATGATGAAAGCATTTGAATATTGGTTTGGCCCCTATCCTTTTTATGAGGACGGCTATCAATTGATTGAAGCGCCGCATTTAGGCATGGAACATCAAAGCGCCGTCGCTTACGGAAACGGTTACAGAATGGGGTATGCAGGTCAGGATCTTTCCGGCACCGGCGTGGGTTTGAAATGGGATTTTATCATCGTGCATGAAAGCGGACATGAGTGGTTCGCAAACAGCATCTGCACCAATGATATTGCGGATATGTGGGTGCATGAAGGTTTTACTAATTACAGCGAAACATTGTTTACCGAGTATTATTGGGGCAAAGATGCGGCAGCAACTTATGTTGCCGGGATCAGAAAGAATAATGATAACGATGTTCCGATCATCGGACCTTACGGCGTAAACAAAGAAGGCAGCGGTGACATGTATTATAAAGGAGGCAACATGATACATCTGATCAGACAACTAATGAATAATGATGAAAAATTTCGGGGTATGCTGAATCGGATGAGCAAAACATTTTATCACCAAAGCGTTACTTCGCAACAAATTGAAGCCTACATGATCAAAGCATCAGGGCTTGATCTAACGACGATCTTTGACCAATACCTCCGCACAACAATGATCCCTGCGCTGGAATATAAAGTGAGCGGCAATAATATTTCCTATCGCTGGACGAATGCCGTTGCCGGTTTGAAATTACCCGTAAAAGTTGCTTTCGATTCCACATCAACACCGGAAAAATGGATCACTCCATCTTCCTCGTGGAAAAAACTAAAGGCAGGAAAAGGTTTTGACAATAAAACACTGATCGTTGACAGAAATTTTTATGTTTTTGTAAAACCGGCGGAATAAGCCGATCGAAGAGATCATGGATTCACCAACGGTATAAAAGAAAAGCCCCGTCAACAATGACGGGGCTTTTCTTAATCAATCAACAATTTATCCTACTTACGTATTTTTTGCAACGCATTCGTTTAATTGCTCCGGTCTGCCGCCGCAAATGAATTTTTTACTGTAATACGCTTCACTCAGGTTACTGATGGTAACGCCATTTGAGCAGCTTGAGTGAACAAAATAACCCTCTCCGAGGTACACCCCCACATGGCTCACTCCACCTCTGGTATTAAAGAAAACAAGATCACCCTCCGCCATTTCATCTCTTTTCAGCTTTTCGCAAACTGCGTATTGTTCTCTTGCGGTACGCGGCATGTTGAGTCCAAAAACTGAACCCAATAACAGGCCGGTAAAACTGCTGCAGTCAATACCTTTTTTAGTGGTACCACCGTAGCGATATCTTGTACCCCACCATTCATCAATGAAATTGAACAACGATAGGTTAGTAAGCATCTCCACATCCCGGTTCAGGATCTGCGCATATTTAAATTGAAGAGAACTGCACAATTCCGTAGCCATAGCTACAGGAGACGCAAGTGTTTTTGTAATTGAAACAACAGCTGTTACACTTGTTTGTTTTAATTCTGACGGTTGATAAAAAATGCCTTCGCCGTTAAACGGAAGGTCTTTGATAAAATTGATCCTCGTTTGTGCCGAGGCCGAAAATGAAGTAACTGTAAAAACGCTAAGCGCAACAGCAACAAACAGTAAGTTTTTCATACGTAAAATGTTGGGTTTACACGTATAAGACTTAGTCTTTTGTTATTTGTGCTTCTGATGATTCTTTGCCGGTAACTGCTGGTTTTGTCCTTTCTCTCTGTCTTGTCCTACATCAATTATTAAATAAATTTCTTCTTCGATCTGGGCAAAAATAGGGCTTTAAGGTTTAAAAGACAAACCAGCAGGGAAAAAATATCCCGACTTGAGGACTTTTTTGCATAACTATAACATTAGCAATTCGGCATTCTGAGGTACCGATGAGAGAGAATAAAAATTTATTTTATGCAGGCTTCACATATTCAACAGATTATAAAATATCTGATCTTTCCGGAAATGTGTTAATCAATCTACTTGCCGGTCTTTCCTTGTAGGATCAGGTGCAGGAATTGGATCGGGAACGGGCTTTACAGTTGTATGAAGTTCTTCCGGAAGTTTATTCCCTTCAAGCTTTTCGGCGGGAGACTTTGGATGTGCAAGTTTATCTGCGGAAGATTTTTCAACATTGTTTTCGTTGCTCATCTGTAAGATTTTTCATTGAGCTGCTAAAAATGCGCCGGCTTAAAAATTCACTGTGCATTTCGTGTCGAATATTTTTTCTATAGAATCTTTTACGATAGCAGTATCTGAGAGCGGTCTAACAAACGGCATATCTATTCGATACACATTACCCAGATCCACAAAACCCACTTTATATTTCAACTCACTAAGCTTTGTAAATGTTTTAAATGCGGTATCATAATCTGTATACTCATGAAGCGTAATCTTAAAAGTGGAATTAGAAAAATCATCTAAAATTGGCGATAGCGTCAGCGGCAGCGTGGATGCGGTATCGTATTTGAAAGATATTGTTGTACTCTGAGCCTTTTGATCCGAACTGAAAACCTCACTCCCTATTACAATAGCAAGAAAAAATCCGACAGGTATAAGACAGAGCAAAATGGTTCTTTTGTTGATTACCGGCTTTACAGCCGTAACAGCGGTTACAGCGGATTCCTGATAATATTGTTGTTGAGGTGGGTATTGCGGTTGAGGTGGCGGATTATAATATTCGTCATAATATCCCTGATATACCCTCTTCGTATCTGCATTACTTAAAACCTCGTAAGCAGTCTTTACCTGGATAAACTTTTCTGCATAAAAAGGATCGCTGCCGTTAAGATCGGGATGATATTGTTTGGAAAGTTTTCGGAATGCCGCTTTTATTTCCAACGGCGTAGCGTATTGCGAAACACCGAGCTGTTTATAATAGTCGACAAAAGGCATGACGGAAATTACAAATTAAAACAATGGCAATCACCAATGATCGAGGACGTCGAAAGAATGTTGAATATAAAAACATTAATTGTGATATCCGGAGGCTGCCGCTAAGGCGCAAAGCTGCAAAACGTAACTATAAGATTCAATAACCATTAAATATACAACATGATCAATGTAAGTATGATCCCGGCGATCGTAAATATCATTCCCTTTTTAAATATTGCCGTCTTCGGACGGAACATCCAAAATGAGGATATTACAAAAAACAGCAACGAAACACCGAAGAAAATATTAAGAAAATACAACGGATCTTTTGTTGATGCTTTATGGAGTTGGGTCAACTTTTTCAACACGAAAGGAAGATCTTTAACATCGTAGTTTACTTCACCCGTGGCAGTGTTATAATTTCCGCTCTTAAAAAATTGCGTGTCACCGGAAGTACTTGTAAATTTCAGATCACGGAGCCGGATCTCCTTACCTACCGCATCCGCCGGAAGTGAAGGTACGAGCTTCTTTTCCATGTGTTTTTGTTGCTTCAGAAAATCAGTATCCCTGAAAATAAGTACAAGGCCGCTCAATGCATATACTGCCATGATACCTGCTAAAAAATATCCGATGTAACGATGCCAGATGCGCATATTCGTACGGAGTGGCCTTTTACTTTCCATGTGTTGTTCCAATTTTTAAGAATGAGGTGAATCTTTTTTTTGTTTATCCGTTTTAGCAATATTTTCTTCTGTCGCTTTTGCTGCAAAGCTAATATCATTGCCCGCAACAATCGTCGTATCTCTGCTTATGAGATGCGGCATTTTTCTTTTCCTGACATTTCTGAATTTGTACATTCCTCCTATTCCAAACCCGATGAATACATAAATCAATCCGGCCCAATCCAAAAATGCGCCGCCGAGAAACGCGAAGAATGCGGAAAGAAATCCGATAAAGGCTATGACGATATAACTATACATATGCGATTTTGTATCATAGACCTCAACAGCAGTAAGCTTTAATTGTTCAGAGTAAAGCAGCGCATTATGGTACAACAATACAAAGATGATATATATCGCCGCAAACCCTCCGCTATAGATGTAAAAGAGATTTTGAATTTGCATGCCGTTCATCGGTTCAAAATGATGGCTGAATATACTTCCGAATAAGAACTTGAGCGGATACACAAAAAACAAGACCAAAAATAAAAGCACGCCGTTAAGTACGATTGTATAGGTATCATGCAAGCCATATCTCCGGAAAAAGATATTCTGCGCATACCAGATCATAAATAAGATCACGCAGCAAATGGCAAACGGGAGAAAGAATTTCATCGTTTCCATTAATTGTGCATACGTTTCCGGAACTTCCAATGCAACGATGAGCAGCGTTATACCAAACGCAAACACAGCGTCACTGAAGGCTTCTATTCTGGTGATCTCATGTCCTCGCCATTGAACGGAATCGGAAGATCTTTTTTTACCGGCAATTTTTTTACGGAGCATCGCAGTCGTATTTTGGTTGATTTTTCAAACTTAAGAAATTCGGGAGTCTCGTTCATCGTTTTGTTATTTGACTAGTTTCATACTAAGCAAATTATCTTTAAAGCACAGATAAAAAATGCGCATTCAATATGATAGTAGAGTAATAAATGCAAAAGTTCAAAGCTACCAAGCTGTAGAAAAGGTTTTGAAAGCGATCAGCTTTTTAACCGGAAAAGGCAAGGTTGTCGGCAGACAAAAACCGTAAAAGATGATTAAATTTGATCGGACGCCGATTAATACATCAATTTTTTATATGACTATCAATTTCTTCCTCATTCTTCTCTTTCTTTCATTCGCTTCGTTCGGGCAAAGCAAAACGTTGACGATCAGCAATCACGTATTTACATTTAAAAATTTTCAGATTTAAAATGACGACGGTGACCCGATAAAGAAGCTGGCAGTATATCTCGGTAAAACAAAACTTTTGACACATACTATTTTCGTAGCCGCAGGCGATCACGACAGTGAATCTATCGAAATAGGCTCCTCCGAAACCACTGATTCATCGATCACGTTTTATTCGTATTGGAACAGAGCCGGCGATGCTCCCGCTGAGCCGTATGGCGTAAGAAAAAAAGTTTATATTGTTTCCGTTAAGGGGCAATTTATATTGAGCAGTTCACAGATCTATATCGAAGCTACTAAACGCGGCAAGTTTGAACACAAAGGAATGGAATATCTATTCATCAAAGCAAAAACGCCTGCTCAACAAAAACTGCTCAACAGCTATCTCAGCGAAACAGAAAAAACATACAACGGAAAATTTGTTTTAGGTGAAAGCAGCAAAAATTTGTTGCAGGAAGTAAAACAAAAATTACAAAAGCAGATCAAAGAACATACGGCTCATTGGAAAGTTACTTATTCGAACAGCTTTGGCGGTTATACGTTATAGGGAGATAAATCGAAAAAAAATACGCTCATGAAAACAACTATCACCGGAATATTTTCTATTGCTGCCGTCCTTAGGGCATTTGCATTTTCTTATGTTTGCAGAAATAATATGTATTTAAATGAATTTAAAAAGCATACGACTCAATTGGCTTAAAATTTACCATGCCGTTTAATTTTCAGGAACTTGCGTTAAAGAAGAACACGGAATTTGCAATACGCTTTCGCCATGAAAGAGAAAAACGCGGATGTTGAGCTTCGTTATTTCATATAGCCGCTCAAACAGGAAATAGAAAGATAAAATAAGTGCAAAACTGATCCTGATTGTGCCTCCACAGAGCCGAACGGTAATTACAGGGCAGAATAAAAGCAAACGTGCTGAATATGACTCGAGGTAATGATGCTAACATCGGCAGGTTTCGTACGAAGGGTTAAAAAAAAGAATTTAATGCTGACGAAGGCGGCTCGTCATTTTTTGAACAGTCAAATGATCTACCTGCACAAAGACAATGTAGCGGATGTGATCATTGCTTTTATGAGCAACGATAGTGAAACGCATGCTGATCTGATGGATAAAGCATTTCATTCACTGACATATAAATAGTAAAGATATGCCGCAATCAACCCCTAAAATCGCCTTTATCTCACCCCTTTTATTATTATTTGCGTTATAGCTTTGTTGTAACAAAAAACTACAATCATGAACGGAACAAAAACCATTAAGATCATTTTTTGGGTAAGCACTGTTATCATTCTTTTAATGGAAGGTGTCTTACCTGCGTTGACATCACAGACTGAATTGGCCAAAGAAGGCATCAGACACCTGGGTTACCCGGAATATTTCGGAAATGCGCTGGTGATATTTAAAGTACTTGGCGCATTGGTATTGATTCTTCCGATGATACCGGGACGTATAAAAGAATGGGCTTATGCAGGTTTCTGCTTTGATTTCATTTTCGCAGCGATCAGTCATGGTGCTGTGGACGGAATTAATTTCCAGACTTTTTTCCCGGTTATATTCCTGGTCGTATTGGCAGTTTCGTATGTGAGCTATCATAAAATTAAGGGAACGTCGGTATGATTTATTTAAGCAAAGAAACGAAGGGATTCAATACACAAAAAAACTGTGAAATTCCCTTCGCGGCTTTGCTCTTTTTTTTCTTTGCGGGAAAGGCATTCCCACTTCTTCTTTTGATTTCCCCTTTGTGCATAAAACTCCGTTAACTCTGCTGTAACGCTGGTGAAGAAAACCGATATTTGCATTCTTCTATGAAATTTTCACACTTACACGTTCACACACAATTTTCATTGCTTGATGGAGCCGCATCTATCAAAAACCTCTACAAAAAGGCAATTGCAGACGGCATGCCCGCGGTTGCTATAAGTGACCATGGCAATATGTTCGGCGCATTCGAATTTGTAAAAGAAGCGTATAAGCATACCAACGATGACGGTTCGTTAAAGGTTAAGCCTGTCGTGGGTTGTGAGTTTTATATCACTACAGATCGCACGAGGAAAACATTCAGCAAGGAAGAACGGGATCCGCGTAATCACCAAATCCTTTTGGCAAAAAATGACGTGGGCTATAAGAATCTAGTAAAGCTTACTTCGCTCGGTTATATCGAAGGGATGTATAGCAAGTATCCCCGCATCGATAAACAGCTTATTCATAAATACCATGAAGGACTAATTGCCACTACCTGCTGCCTTGGCGCTTTGGTGCCGCAAACCATCCTTAAAAAAGGTGAAGAAGAAGGGGAAAATGAATTCAAATGGTGGCTCAATATCTTCCAGGAAGACTATTATGTGGAATTGCAGCGCCACGGAATGCCCGAGCAGGACAAAGTAAATCTGATTCTGCTGAAATATGCGAAAAAATATAATGTAAAAGTGATCGCCAGCAATGACAGTCACTACGTGGAACAGGAAGATTTTAACGCCCACGATATTTTGCTTTGCATCAACACCGGAGAAAAGCAAAGCACGCCCGCAATGCGTGAGTTTTCTGACGATGATGTGAACATGAAGAATAAACGTTTTGCATTTCCGAATGACCAGTTCTTTTTTAAGAACACACAACAGATGGCTGATGTGTTTCATGATCTTCCGGAAGCAATCGATAACACCAATGAAGTTATTTCAAAAATAGAATTGTTGGATCTGAAACGAGATCTGTTATTGCCGCATTTCGTAGTGCCGGCAAATTTTAAAACACAGGATGAATACCTCGCCCATCTCACCTGGAGCGGCGCAAAAAACCGCTATCAGATATTAACACCCGAAGTAGAAGAGCGCATCTCTTTTGAGCTGGGAGTTATAAGAGAGATGGGCTTTGCCGGTTACTTCCTTATTGTGAGTGATTTTATTCGTGCGGGAAAAGAGATCGGCGTATTTGTCGGGCCCGGACGTGGATCTGCCGCGGGTTGTGTGGTTGCTTATTGTATCGGTATCACGAATATTGATCCCATTAAATACAAATTACTGTTCGAAAGGTTCCTTAATCCGGAACGTAAGAGCATGCCCGATATTGATACGGATTTTGATGATGAGGGCCGTCAGAAAGTGATCGATTATGTGGTAGATAAATACGGCAGGAATCAGGTGGCGCAGATCATCACCTACGGTACCATGGCTGCAAAAAGCAGTATTGCGGATGTAGCTCGTGTAATGGATCTGCCTCTGATCCAAAGCCGGCAACTATCAGGACTTGTGCCGGAGCGTCCCGGGATGAATTTGAAGCGTTTACTTACTGCGCCGCTGACCTCCAAAGAATCAAAAAAAGACGGTGAGAAATCGCTGGAAGATAAAGAAGGTTTGATGGGCGATGATATCGAAAAGATAAAAAAGCTCCGCGAATTTTATAATGGGAATGACGAAATGTCGAAAGTATTGCATGAAGCGGAAAAGCTGGAAGGTTCCGTGCGCAATACGGGTATCCACGCATCTGCGATCATCATCGCACCCCGTGACCTCACGGATATTTTGCCGGTAGCTACCTCAAAAGAATCTGATCTTTGGCTCACGCAAATTGAGGGCGGTACGATCGAAGAGGCCGGTGTAATTAAAATGGACTTTTTGGGTCTTAAAACGCTCAGCATTCTGAAGACCGCATTGGCGCTCATCAAACAGCATCATGGAATTGAGATCTCTATAGATGATATTTCGCTGGAAGATGATAAAACATATTCGTTGTATCGCCACGCGGATACGAATGCGACGTTCCAATTTGAGAGCCCGGGAATGCAAAAATATTTGCGTGAATTAAAGCCCGATAAATTCGGTGATCTGATTGCGATGAACGCGCTGTATCGTCCGGGGCCGATGGCTTATATCCCAAATTTTATTGCACGCAAGCATGGGCGTCAGGAAGTAACTTATGATCTTCCGGAGATGCAGGAATATTTAGAAGAAACTTACGGGATCACTGTGTATCAGGAACAGGTGATGTTGCTGTCGCAAAAGCTTGCCGGCTTCTCTAAAGGTCAGGCCGATATTCTTCGTAAAGCAATGGGCAAAAAGGATCGAAAGACCTTGGACAAAATGAAGGGCGATTTCGTTAAAGGCGCCGGTGCAAAGGGACACGACGCAAAGATCCTTGAAAAGATTTGGACGGATTGGGAAGCATTCGCCCAATACGCGTTTAATAAATCTCACTCTACATGTTATGCATTTGTTGCGTATCAGACTGCATATTTGAAGGCCCACTACCCTGCTCAATATATGGCGGCGGTGTTGAATCATGCGGGAAGTATTGAGAAGATCACGTTCTTCATGGAAGAGTGTAAACGCATGGGATTAACGGTCCTTGGCCCGGACATAAATGAATCTAACAATGGTTTTGCGGTAAATGATAAGGGTGAAATACGATTTGGTTTCAGCGGGATGAAAGGCGTGGGTGAAAATGCAGTGGAAAGTATCATTGAAGAAAGAAACAAGCACGGAAAATTCAAAGATGTTTTTGATATTGTGAAGCGGGTGAATTTGCGTGCTGTAAGCAAGAAGACAATGGAGAGTTTAATCTGCAGCGGCGCGTTTGACGGCTTTGGCGATATGCATCGTGCACAATATTTCTTTACGGCACCGGGTGATATAGCTTCGCTGGATAAGATCGTAAAATTTGGTTCGGTTTTTCAGTCGCAGGCTGCAGGATCCGCCAATACTTTGTTTGGCGATCTGCAAATGCCGGAGATCATGCCGCCGAAACTGGGTAATTGTCCGCCATGGCAGTTGATCGAAAAGTTGGATAAGGAAAAAGAAGTTACGGGTATGTATATGAGTGGTCATCCGCTGGATGATTTCAAATTTGAATTAACGCATTACAATATCAGTCCGCTTTCAGATTTCACGGAAGTAAAAAATGCCATGGATGAAGCACCAACCTCCAGAACATTCCGTTTGGCCGGATTGGTGACCGATGGTCAACACCGGCTTACGAAAACAGGAAAAAATTTCGGTGTGATGTATTTGGAAGATTTTAGTGGAAAGGCTGATTTTGCGCTGTTTGGGGAAGATTACCAAAAGCATATCCGTTACCTTGAAAAAGGTGCGATCGTGATGCTGGAAGGAGGCTTTAAGCAGCGCTTCAACAGCGATAATTATGAATTCAAAATTTCGAAACTCCATTTACTGGAAACAGTAAAACCTACGATGACAAGGGAAGTGAAGATTGACCTGCAACCGGAAGCCATTGACAGTGACCTTGTTGATTTCGTAACAGACAATGTAAAAAGTAATCCGGGGAAAACGACCATTCGCTTCCGAATCCACGATTCTGCTGAACAACTCAAAGTTGGTTTATACACTTTAGATAAGAGTTTTACAATGAATGATGATATGGCGGCATTTTTAAACGCCAGAAATGACATCGGGGTAAGTGTGGTGAGTGCATAATCCAGGAAAATTAGTTAACTAAAGTGTCTTACAGTCGGGAGGAAATTATAAGTTGTTTTTTTTGATAAACTATCTGACACAATAGCAAACTCTGCCTTAATTGCCTGAAAAATGTTTTTCCTCATGTTGTGGATATGTCATTCGGGCAATTAAATTTACCGGTTATAGATTTGTAATCTCTTTTACATCGAAGAATAATAAACTTTTAAAATTATAGATTATGGCACTCGAATTCACAGACACAAACTTCCAGACAGAAGTTTTAGATTCAGATAAATTAACGGTCATCGATTTTTGGGCAGAATGGTGTGGCCCTTGCCGTGCAATCGGTCCGGTTATTTCTGAGCTGGCAAAAGAATATGAAGGGAAGGTTAACGTAGGTAAATTGAACGTAGATCAAAATCCGCAGGTTTCGATGCAATATGGTATCACAAGCATTCCCGCGATCTTATTTGTAAAAAATGGTGAGGTAGTTGACAAATTAGTAGGGGCACAACCGAAAGCTAATTTTGTAAAGAAAATTGAAGCGTTGAAGTAATTATTTCTTCGCTATTCAAAGAAGCTCCCGTTTAAAGCGGGAGCTTTTTTGTTCGAGGTGTTTCGCTGTTAAGAATGCAAGTTCGTGATAGATATCTTGCCGGGCTCAAAATACCTTGTGAGTGATGCGACATCAGCAAATTTGTTGAAGTATTTTGCAGTAAGAACATTTACGCGGCTGCTTAACATATACACGGAACAAAAAAATTTCGTTGACTATTTTTGCTCAGCCCCCCGTTCTGTTTTTACCCGAACCATGATAACTCACAAAGAAATAGTCAATTGACGGTGCCGCTTACAGTAAAATTACTGTTTTCCTGTGCAGAAGACGGGGCATAAAAAAAAGCAGTGTGCTAATACTGCTTTACATACGTTTGGTTGATTTTCTTACAGTGTTATTCTACGATGGGCAAAGCAGGTTCGGGATGTGTAGTTTGAATTTCATTCGGATCATGTTTGTGCCTGAACATAACGGCAAACAATACCGCAACAACCAATGCATATCCGGCAAACGCGAGCCAGATGCCATGCCAGTCACGGCTTCCGTTCGCCATTACGAAATATTTACCGATCACATAACCGCTGGCAACGCTTCCCAGCCAGGCGCCTAAACCGTTTGTCATCATCATAAACAATCCCTGAGCACTTGAACGGATACGGCTGTGTGTTGTGGTTTCGATAAACAATGAACCGGATATATTGAAAAAATCAAAAGCCATTCCGTAAACGATACATGACATCAATATCAGTATAGTTCCTGATGCAGAGGGATCGCTGTAAGCAAACAATCCGAAGCGCAAAACCCACGCAAGCATCGCAAATAACATTACCATTTTAATTCCAAATCTTTTAAGGAAGAACGGAATGGTAAGAATGAATAAAGTTTCCGACATCTGAGACACAGAAAGAATGATCGTTGAATATTTCACAACGAACGAATTTGCATATTGTGTCTGCCCGGAGAAACCACTCAAAAATGAATCGCCGTACATATTTGTCAATTGCAACGCGGCACCAAGCATCATAGAGAACACAAAGAATAAAGCTGTTTTGTAGTTTGCAAAAAGTTTAAAAGCCTGCAATCCAAGTTGCTCCGCAATACCCGCATTTTTTGAGATGTTTTTTGCAGGGGGACACTTAGGAAGCGTAAAAGAAAATACGCCCAATAAGATCGCACCTATGGCACCGATAATGAACTGATTACCGTTGGCTTTGCTGCCTGTGAGATTGGTCACCCACATCGCTACGATGAATCCTACAGTACCCCATACCCTTATCGGCGGGAATACCTTGACTACGTCGTAATTATTTTTCTTGAGGATCGTATAAGCGATAGAATTTGATAAGGAGATCGTGGGCATATAACAGATCATTGCGCCGAATATCACATAATAAAAAGAGTCAGGATTGTTCACCATGGGTACATATAACAGGATCACACCGTACAGCATCTGAAGAACGCCGTAAAGTTTTTCTGCATTCACCCATTTATCAGCGATAATCCCGGTAAGTGCGGGCATGAATAATGATGACAGTGCAAGCGTGGAAAATATCGCACCAAACTGCGGAAAGCTCCAGCCCTTCGCATTCAGACAATATGTACCGATCGTTATCAACCAGGCTCCCCACACAAAAAACTGGAGAAAACTCATTGCGGTGAGGCGCATTTTAATACTCATAATCTTGGTTTTGGTTTTAGCATATAGTCCTCGTAAGATATAAAATTATTGTTTGCGATTTACAAAATGTTTACGCAAAAAAAAGCCGCTCCCCTAACGGAACGGCTCCTGCTGTATTACCAAACTAAACTTACGAGTTATCGTTGATCACCTGCGATTGTTGATTTGCGTTATTAGGTGTATTCTGATCCTGCATAGTAAAAGCGAAATATCCTAACACCACTGCCATGATGATCGCCACCACTGCTGCGGCAAGTGCTACGTTCAATTGTTTTCTCCCCGGCATCTGATATCGTTGCGCGCCTATCTTATGAAGATCTTCGATAAAAATTGCGTCTGCGTCCGGCGGGTAGTATGTGATTTCCTGTGTCATTTCGGGTTGCTTTCAGACAGGAAAATTAAAACTATGATTTGATCAAAACAATGTGGTTACTACGCATTTTTCGTAAGAAGACTGCATTTTAAAATTAAAATGCACCCAATGGGTGCCTTTTAACGTGTTGATCTGATTATTGTTATAAAGTGATCGTATTATTCTTTGTATCTGCATCCATGAAAATGCCGCCGTCTGCTTTTATGAATTTGATCGTCTTTTTGGTTGCGAGCTTAACAACAGCTGTTTTCAGATTTTTCTCCCATAAAGCCGGAGTTTCATGGATTGTTTCTGCGCTGCCGTCTGCATAAGTGATCATTAAATCAACCGGCGCAGGCATTCCACCAATATTTTCAATACTGAGCTTATAGCCGCCGGCGCTTTTAATTACGGATTTGAGGGACAGATCGATATATGTATTTTGGAAATACCATGCGTTCCAAAACCAATCCATGTTCTTTCCTGCAATATCATTGTAGGTATAAAAGAAATCCCAAGGGATCGGATGCTTACCGTGCCATCTGTCCATGTAGCCGAGCAAACATTTTTTAAACAACTCATCCCCTAGCATATCTTTCATCGCCAAATAACCTAAAGACGCTTTTCCATATTCATTATTTCCCAGTCCTCTGCCTGATAACGCATCACCCGGTGTAATGATAGCAATATCTTCTTCGGGTGAAGGGTCTGTTATCCAACCCTGCACACGAAACTGTTTGTAAAAAGAAATTGCTTTTTCCTTACCCATATCTGAAGTGCCGATCAGATATTCAAATGTGGTTGCCCAACCTTCATCCATAAAACCATAACGTGTTTCGTTAATACCCATGTAGAAAGGCATATAGGTATGGGCGATCTCATGTTCCGCCACAAAGCGGGAAAAAGTAGTATCAGCATACGTTTCATCATTGGCCATCATTGGATATTCCATACCGGCAAAGCCCTGCACCACCGTTGTTTTTTCATAGGGATAAGGAATGCCCGGCCAGTTGTGCGATAGCCAGTTCAATGCATGTCCCGCCTGTTGCGCCACGAAATGATAATCTTTAGATTTATCATCGTACATCGCATATGCACCTGCTCTTCTGCCCGTGGCGTTGTCTACCAATACACTGCAGCCGTCCCAATTGTAATGATCGCTCATCGCAAACGCCATATCCGGAATATTTTGCGCTTTGAAAGTCCAGGTGTTCACTTCATTTTGCGCAGTGATATTCTTTGCAAGTAAGTCTTCTTTGCTCACGATATTTATTGTTTTATCAGATGTCATCACAGCCGCATACTTTGCTGCAAATGAAGGCTGCAGAAGGGTTTCAGGATTTTGCAATGTGCCTGTTCCTGTAACGATATAGTTTTTCGGAACATGTAAGGTTACGGTATAATCATTGAAATCACTGTAAAATTCATGGCTGTCCACAAAAGGCATTCTGTCCCAACCATTGTAATCATCATAAACTGCTACACGCGGATAGAAATATGCAAGGAACCAGGAAGTAGAATCGATCATACCTTCTCTGCCACTTTGAATCGAAATCGCGTAGTGCCACTCGATATCTAACTTTACCGACTTATCCGGAAGCAATGCCGACGGCAATCTGATGCCCCAGTTCGTATTTGAGAAGTCTTTGGGAACATTTACTTTTTTACCGTCTGCCGTCACATTATCTATCGTTATTCCTTCGGTGAGATAATCAGGATATGCAAATCCGTCTCTTGCAGCACCGGGCCGGTGAATATTAAGAAATAACTTTAACGACGGCGCTCTAAGTGTATCGGGACTTTTATTGTAATAGGTGATGGTTTCTTTTCCTTTAATATTTCTGTCGGGCGGCATTGCGGTAACATTAATGTCGTACACCGCATGGTTTTGCCAATAATTTTTTCCGGGCTTTCCGTCCAAAGACCTGTTGCTTTTCGCATAAGTGGCTTTGATGCTTCTGGGCATGTACAATTGCGCCTGAGCCGCAGCAGAAACTGTAATGATCAGCAGGGCTGATAAAATATATCGCATGGTTAATAATTTTTCGGGAAGGTATTGTTATTGCGTGTCTCTCCCTTTTGTTGTTTGATGGAAGGTAATCCGTTCACATAATCGGAAAGCGGCTGGATCAGGCTATCACGTTAAACGAGAATAATAAAGCGGTCACGAACAACAGCAGCATACCGCTTAAAAAAATATAATCGGCTACAGATTCCAATTTTTCACTTTTATCATCATTCTTCCTTATTGAAAGAAAAGACAATAATGAACTTAACATAAAAAGAAATGTTGATACCATTGTGATTTCATCAATAATGGTCTTTGAATTAATGTTGAGGACTTTTAAAGAAGTGAGAACAAGAAAACAGATGCCCAGTAAATTAGAAGACGCATTAAAGATATGTTGCGATTTATTATTGCTTTTGTTATCTGCCACCGGATATATTTGACATTAAAATTAGCGTATGTTAATAAATTAAACCTAATTTTTAAAATGGATGACAGCGCCGGCATAAAATTGGAAATTGTATAAGTACAATAAAATACAACATCATGGAGCAAAATAATGAAAAGCAAAAAGACCGGAAGGTCGAAAAAGATTCAGCAGCAGCGTCTGAATCAAGCGTTGACAGAAAAAATGAATCGGCTGTAAACCGCACTCCCACTGCCACTGAGCGGGTAAAGCCAAATGCCGGTGACGGACTTGCCAATGAAGGAACAAATGTTTCATACGATGAGCAAAGATGACCGGAAAATAAAGATGCCTCCTATGTTCATCAGGAGGCATTTTTATTACTGGTCTATATGATTATTTTCCGAATTCACCATCTGCAGTAAGCGTAACTTCTTCGCTCACTACTGCTCCCGGGAATTTAGACCCGATACCAAAATCAGCGCGGTTGATTTTACCTGTAGCCCTGAAACCGGTAACTTCTTTCTTGGACATAGGGTTTGTAATTGTTCCTCTGTACCAAAGATCAAGGATTACCGGTTTGGTAACGCCGTGCATTGTAAGATTACCGTTCAATGTATATTTTCCTTCACTTATTTTGTTGATGGATGTACTCGTGAAAGTTACGATGGGGTAAGTTGCCACATCAAAAAAGTCAGCGGTTTTTAAGTGATTATTTCTTGGTTCCACTCCTGTATTTATCGATTCTGACTTCGCAGTAAGTGAAAAAACGGCATCGCTGAAATCAGCTTTTGAAGCTGTAACGGTTGCGTCAAAATCAGTGAATGCACCCGAAACTGTGGATACACCCATGTGTGTCACATCAAATTTTAACTGAGAATGCATTTTATCAGATTTCCAGGTTGTTTGTGCAAATGACGAAATGCTCAACAAGGCAACTGCTGCAGAAAGGACAATTTTTTTCATTTTTTTATTTTTGATTTAAAATCGAAGTTACAACATTAAATTTGTAAACTATCTGTGCGGGCGGTCTTTTTAACAGTAATTGCACGACGACAGCCGGCTATTGTTTTGTAAATTTGCAAAAAATAAATCATTGAATTCATCAATAGAAAGCCTTATCAGTTATACTGCTGATTCATCGCTCAAAAATATCGCACTGAAAGTTAAGAACACTGAAAGAATTACCGATGAAGAATGTCTTATACTTTTCGAAAGAGCAGATCTTCCTTTCGTGGGAGCATTAGCCAACTTCATCCGTGAACGCCTTCATGGCGACAAAACATATTTTAACCGGAATTTTCATATTGAACCAACAAATGTTTGTGTGTTTAGTTGCAAATTTTGTTCCTATTCCCGTTTATATGCGCATAGAGATGAAGGTTGGGAATTGAGCATTGATCAGATGCTCGACATTGTGAAGAGCTATGACGGCAAGCCGATCACGGAAGTGCATATTGTGGGTGGGGTGCATCCGAAAATGAATATGGAATATTTCATCGAGCTGATTCAAAAGATCCATGCGCACAGACCTGATCTGCATGTAAAAGGATTCACCGCGGTGGAATTGGATTATATGTTCCGGAAGGCGAAGCTTACTACGGAAGAAGGCATGAGGAGACTCAAAGAAGCAGGTCTGCAGTCATTACCCGGCGGCGGCGCAGAAATCTTTCATGAAGATATACGGAAAGAGATCGCCGGTGATAAAGTAACCGGAGAAGGTTGGCTCAATATTCATGAGACGGCACATAATCTCGGTATGCATACCAATGCGACTATGCTTTATGGTCATATTGAGCAATACGAACATCGTATAGATCATATGCGCAAATTGCGTGATCTGCAGGATCGTACGAAAGGATTCAACACTTTTATTCCGCTTAAATTTCGCAACAGCAATAATGACATGAGCTACGTTGCAGAAAGCACCATCACTGAGGATATGCGCCTTTATGCCATCGCAAGAATCTACCTCGATAATTTCCCGCACCTTAAAGCCTATTGGCCGATGCTGGGACGTCAAAATGCACAATTATCGCTTTCTTTTGGCGTGAATGATATTGACGGCACGATCGACGATTCCACAAAAATCTACAGCATGGCGGGCAGCGAAGAACAAACGCCTACTATGACAACTGAAGAACTCGTAACACTGATCAAGCAAGTGAAAAGGCAGCCGATAGAGCGTGATACGCTGTACAACGAGATCACCGATTTCAGTTTATCCTGACCAAAATATCTAAATAAAAAATACAGTACAGGGTACTGTATTTTTTTGCACCAATGCCCGGGAATTTCCAGTCGCATAGAAGCATCGCTTACAGCCGATGTGATTTTTTTTGCCAAATACCGGTAGAAAGACTTTGATCTTCCGGGGTAAATTTGCTATAAAGTGATGTAGTTCCAGTCTCCAAACAAAAAACCCCGCTCAATTGAGCGGGGTTTTTTTATTAAAAGAGATAATTATTAATAGTTTCTAACAGTCATTTCCGTTCTTCTGTTTTTAGCACGACCTGCAGCTGTTGTGTTATCAGCAACAGGTTTAGTTTCACCATAACCTGTGGATTTCAAACGGGAAGCATCGACACCTTTGCTGGTAAGATAGTTCTTAACAGCGCCTGCACGGTTGTCAGAAAGTGTTTGGTTGCTTTCGTCAGAACCTTGAGCATCAGTGTGACCATCGATATCGATCATCAATGTTTCGTCAGCTTTCAATAGCGCAACTACAGCGTCTAAAGATTTGAATGATTTAGGCAACAATTTGTAGCTACCGGTTGCGAAGAATACATTCTTAGCTGCGAAGTTGATCTTATCAATCACTTCTTTAGCGATCACAGGACAACCTTGGTTGCTTGCCGGGCCGGGACGTGTTGGACATTTATCTTCTTCATCGTTTACACCATCACCATCAGTATCAGGAATAGGGCAACCCTGGTAACGAGCTAAACCTTTAACAGTAGGACATTTATCCTGTTCGTCATTGATGCCGTCGCCGTCAGTATCAGGAATAGGGCAACCTTGATATTTTGCAACACCTGCAACATCAGGACATTTATCATCGATATCAGCGATACCGTCGCCGTCTTTATCCGGACAACCCTTAAGAGCTGCAAGACCCGGAACATCAGGACATCTGTCATCAGCGTCAAGTACACCGTCGCCATCACGATCAAGAACGACCGGTGGCGGTGGTGGCGGAGCGGCAACAACTTTCTTTTCTTTAGAGAAATTCTGAGCTACGCCCAAAGAATAGAATATCGCATCTTTAAGATCATCTCTTGTTAAAGATACCCGGTAATCAGCTTTAGCAATAATATATGTGCTGCTACGGAAGTTTACCTGGAAACCTACCCCAAGTGGAACATAAGCTCCGTAGTCATGGGAATAACGACCGCCGCCGATACCTGCAGACAGGAAAGGCGCAAGAAGCGCGTTATCTCCGTAAGGGCGAATTTGAAGTGTAGGCTCCAATTCAACACCATATTGGCTTTCGTTATTCAGGTTTGTTCTGCCGGAAGCAGCTGAAGAATAGTCATCCATAAGGAAACCACCTCTTAAACTGAAATCAATGTATTTGTTCAAACCTTTAATGTAAGAAACAGACATTCCGTAGTCCATTTTTCTAAGACCGGTGAAAGTCCTGGTAGTATTATTGTGTTTAAAGGTTTCGGGAGTAAAAACATCTAAAGCGTTGATGGAAATACCAATTAAATTCCCCTTTTTCGCGGAGGAATATTTGCTATTCATCATTTGTGCAGATGCACAGGTGACAACCACCAGAAATGAAAGTAACAGCGTAAGTTTTTGTTTCATAAATGCTAATTTTTAATTTAAAAGGTTATCTCGTAATACCCCTTCTTCTTTTTGATTCGGGTTTAATAAAGCAAATGTAATATCTAAATTGATACTAATCAAGATTTTTTAACAATTCTATAAATTTAGTTTTGGCGATAAAGCAAATAATTTGTTGTAAGATAATGATTTCGGTAATTACGCTGCATTCGTCGAATATTTTTTTAAGCGTGAAATAATCTCTTATATTTGCACCCCGAAATAAAAAACAGTCGGTCCGGTAGCTCAGCTGGATAGAGCATCAGCCTTCTAAGCTGAGGGTCATTGGTTCGAATCCAATCCGGATCACAAAAAATTGTGATATAAGCCGCTTCCTAAGCGGCTTTTTACGTTTCGTAGACATATCATTTTATTAAGCCCGCAAATCTCTCAGAGGTAACACAATCAATAGATGTAATTTTAGATATGGAAGTACAAATAAATGACAGCTGGAAAAAAGTACTTAAGGCAGAGTTCGAAAAACATTATTTTGAACAGATCGTAGCGCTCTTAAAAACTGAAAAAGCCGCAGGCAAAACAATCTATCCTGCAGGTAAAAATATTTTCAACGCTTTTGAACTCACTCACTTTAATGACCTGAAAGTGGTTATTCTCGGGCAGGATCCATATCACGGGGCGGGACAGGCGCACGGCCTGAGCTTTTCCGTATTGCCGGGAGTAAAACCCCCTCCTTCTCTCGTAAATATTTTTAAAGAAATAAGATCAGACATAGGTATACAAATGCCTTCGGATTTCGGGGACCTTGCGCACTGGGCAAAACAAGGCGTTTTACTTCTTAACGCGGCGCTTACTGTGAGAGCCGGCGAACCCTTCAGTCACGCAAAATCCGGTTGGGCTCAATTTACAGATGCAGTGATACAAAAAATATCCGAAGAAAAAGAAAATGTTGTCTTTTTGCTGTGGGGAAAATTTGCACAGGAAAAGCAATCGCTGATCGACGAGAATAGTCATCATGTTTTGACGGCTGCACATCCTTCTCCTTTTTCGGCGGACAAAGGTTTTTTCGGTTGCAAACATTTTTCAAAGACGAATGAATTATTGGTAAAGGATGGTAAAGCTCCCATCGATTGGAGCATTAAAGAAAGCTAATGAGAATCATTAAAGAATTTTTCGCACGCATATGGGCATTGTGGGGCATCATCACCTTCGTGGTAACATTCCTTATCGTTTTCCTTCCTTCCATGGTATCTTATTTATTTAAGAATGAAAAAAAAGGTCAGGAATATTTCATTTTTGTTTCGCGGATATGGATGAACATATGGCTTATACTTATCGGATGCCCCGCACGCATTTACGGCCGCGAATATTTCGAAAAAGGCAAAGTGTATGTTGTAACGTTTAATCACAATGCATTTCTTGATGTTCCGCTTTCCGCCCCTTATGTTCCGGGTGCTAACAAGACCATTGCGAAAGCCTCTTTTGCAAAAGTTCCGCTGTTTGGATGGTTCTATAAAAAGGGATCCGTGTTGGTAGACAGGAAAAAAGAAGACAGCCGCGTTAAAAGTTTTGAAGC
Source organism: Ferruginibacter sp. (assembly GCA_965247855.1). Taxonomy (GTDB): domain Bacteria; phylum Bacteroidota; class Bacteroidia; order Chitinophagales; family Chitinophagaceae; genus Ferruginibacter. The sequence goes on along the minus strand of CBDFHZ010000003.1, from coordinate 64,412 downwards.
CATGAAGATCGTTCTCCGCAAGGGTATGCACATGTGCATTTATCCCGAAGGAACAAGAAACAGAACAGATAAGCCAATGAAAGAATTTTATGAAGGTGCTTTCAAACTCGCTGCTGATACCGGTACAGATATAATGCCGTGCATCATCACCGGAACACGCATGGCAATGCCGATACATAAAACATTCTATCTCCTGCCGCAGCGTTTGAGCATGAGATTTTTACCGCCGGTACCGGCTTCAGGTAAATCAGGCAGGATCTTAAAAGAGGAAGTTTACGGTGTCATGCTGGCCGAAATAACCAAGAATTAAAAATTAAAGAAAGTTTTTAGAAGTCATTAAACGATCTTGTTCTGTTCACTTTCAAATCGCGGAGGATCGATGATTTCGGACTGAGGTTGATGCTGAAGAAACGATATTTACCCACCGGAGAAACATTGATGCCCAACTGCCAGCAATGCAGATCGCGGGAAAGATAACCGCTTAGCACGCCGAGTTGTTTTGTAGTAATGTCAAACGATCCGTTGAGCCCAACCTTCCAGCGCTCCGTAAGATTAGCCGAAGTATTAAACTGAACACCCTGCGTAAGGGTTGTGATAAATTTTGTTCGAAGAATATCAAAGCTTCTGTTGAACAATAAAGAGTATGAAAGATCCACGCTCCACGGAATACTGAAGTCAACGAATTCAGACGGATTATTTTGTATGTATGCTGCTTCCGTTTGGTATTCATCCAGTGTTACGCCCTTATTCAACAAAGCCGGATCAAGCGGATTTTGCGAAGAAGTTGTATTCTTCGATTTATCTCCCCCTTTAAAACTGCTTTGTAAAAAGACGCCGCCGCTTAATAAATTTCCAAGTGATAAAGGTTTTTTAGACCATACCAGTTTGTTGATCCTCGCCCCGGTAGCACCGTTATACTCGTAAGGGTCGAAAGTGGCATTGGCAGTGATGTTCACTTTGTCGGTTAAATTCGTTCTTGCAGATAGTGCCAGTGTGGAAACCTGAAATGAATCTGCTAAAAAGTTATAGCTTCCCGAAAGACTGAGCCCGTCGAGCAGACTTATTTTCTTATCCGCTTTTGCGCTGGTGTCACTTTTATTTCTCACTTTGGCGGTGACATTATTATCGATATTAAAACTTAATCCGCCAAAGCGCTGATTATTGTAGGCGCCGTAAATGCTGTTTTCATAAAATGATACCAGTTGCGTATTCCCAAACGCATCAATCCTTGTCTGATAATAATTCTTAGCATTAAAATTAGGCGAATAGTTTACTGAAACGCTCGGACGGATCTCATGCCGGATCGCTTTTATCTTACTGTTTTTCCCGAAGCCGAACATCCCGAATATCCTTGTAGATGCACTCAAACCAAATGACATTTGCCTTGCCGTGTAAAATCCTTTTGTAAGTGAAAGTGTATCGATCTTATTCAACACCGGATTATAATCACGAACCAGCTTTTGCTGATACCATTTTTCCTCGTACGACACCGTGGGCGACAATTGCAGCACACCGAGCGGTGGTAAAGACAATGTAAGCGGAATTGAATGTTGTGCGCCGTATTGCAAATTATTTATTGCCTGTTTGCCGATCGGTCCGAGCGTATCATAAAAATAAGTGAGACTCTTTGCCGCACCGTTATAAGCTATGCCAAGATTCTCATACCATTTGTATTCACCGGTTGGTTCTTTGCGGCGAAAAGGATATTGTGTATTTACCGTAAAAATAATGTCAGGTAAATTAAGGTTCACTCTGCCGTCTACCGTGTTTTGATTGTGTGTTGCGTTCACCGAAAGATGAAACGGTTTGTTCTTCCAATCTTTGGAATAAGAGATTGTGGAATATAGTTGATTTTGAAAATTCGTTCCCGGACTGTTGGGAACCTGCGAATTATATTTTGAGCTGGCTACGCTCACATTTGCAGTAAAATTTACGCCGGGTCTTGCTTTCGTATCTGCATTGTGCGACCAATCCAACCGAAAAGTTTTATTAGATGCCTGATCAAGTGGATGGATCTTTTGAAAAGCAAGATTTATATTTCCCTGATAATGGTATCGCCGGTAATATCGCGGATTGATGAGCGCCGTGTAGCTACCATACGAATAGATCGTAGCTCTTGCCACAGCGTCCCAATTAGGACTGAATATTTTATAGTACCCGAGATTTTCCAACGACAATCCGAGCTGGTCGTTTGCACCGAATGTAGGCGCCAACAAACCGGAGTGTTTGCCCTGCGTGAGCGGAAAGATCCCGAACGGAAGAACGATCGGCAAAGGCACACCTTCAAACTCCGGATGTACAGGACCGGTATATGCCCATTTTTTGCTTACGAATTTTGCACGTTTCGCAATGAAAGCGAAATGAGGTGTATCCAGGTTACAGGTGGTGAATCTTGTACCGAATGCGTAGATCGTATTAGTATCCGCTTTTTTTATTTTGTCGCCGTATACGAACATCTCCCCTTCCTTGGTATATGTTCCTTTGGTGATACCCTTTCCTGATTTCATATTGAAGCGGATAGAATCGCTCACAACCTGTGTGGATCCCTGCGAGTAGTACGGGAAGGAAATAACTTTTCCTGAACTGTCTTTTTTCAAAAATGCGCTGACAGTGGCGGTGCGCTGATCAAACTCTATCTGCGGTGCGGACAGATCGTTGGTTTCGTAATGCACTTTGGAAACCTTGCCGTAGAGATACATTTTTTGTTTGGGAACATCCACCACCAAAGAATCATCAGCATGATATACCATCACATCGGTAAGAGAATCCTTCGATCGTTTGAAAGTGAAAGTGTCAGTTACCGAAACCTGTTCCAACGCAACTTTCTTCGGAGCCTCTTCTCTGATGCCGGGCTTGCGGATTACTTCTTTCGGCTTTAAGAATAATGTTTCGGCAATCGCCTTGATGGGCGGCGGCGTATCAATACTTACGGCAAAAGAATTAAATAACCCCGGGCGAAAGTTTGCGTAACCGGTAAAATGATAAGTTAATAATATGAGCAACAGCGGGCACGACCAAGCGAAAATGTTTTTTGCCTTACCTTTGTTTCTGTGGTTCATAAGCGAGAATGCGCAAAAATAGCTATTAAATTTTAGCAGATACTTCTTTAAATTAATTATAACAAAACCTGTAAATAAACCGCTTAAATTATGGTGAAACCCGGATCAGTTATACTTGCAGCCCTGATATGCACAGGAGCATTTTCTAACAAATGTGCTGCACAGGCCAAAACATTAAGAACAATTGTAGTAGACGCAGGACACGGCGGATCAGATGCAGGCGCAGTGGCTGTTTATGAAAATTCCCTTCGTTCTAAAGAGAAAGATGTCACACTTGCGATTTCGATGAAACTGGTTGATGAATTGCAAAAACAGCTTCCGGATATTAAAGTCGTTCCCACCAGAACAACTGATGTTTTTGATGATCCCCGCGTGAAGGCAAAAAAAGCCAATGATGCAAAAGGAGATCTTTTTCTTTGTATTCATGCCGATTCGGGGCCGATAAAGACCGGGAGAAGGCAGACGGGTATGAAGATGGTGAGTCATACAAAGGTTACTTATACAAAAAAAGGGAAAAAGAGAATAAAGCACACATCCGAATACCAGGTTGAGGAACCGGTATATGAATACTTTAAAATGCCGCTTACGGCCAAGGGAACCAGTATATATATCTTCAATGCGCGTAAAACAGGTGACAAGCTTCATGCAATTATGAAAGGAGATGACGAAATGATCATTGATGCGGATGGGGGTGATACTACGCTCAGAGTTGATTATACCACGCCCGAAGGCAAGCAATTGGCAAATATCTATGCTAAATTGTACCAGGAGAAAAGTGACCGGATTGCAGGATATGTAAATGATGAAATTAAAGAATCCGATCGCCCGGCGTTAGGTGTTCATCAGCGTGAAACAGGCATTTGGGTATTATCCGCAACAAGGATGCCTGCCATTTTGGTAGAGACCGGTTACATTAACAACCCGGAAGATGAAAGATATATTAACAGCGATAAAGGTCAGCAGGAAATCGCGGAAGCCATTACCAGAGCGGTTATCCGCTATAAGAATACGCTTGAAAGCACGAAAGCAGGCGCAGATAACAGTAAATAAATATAGCAGCCGTTTTTTGGCTGATAAATTGAAGTAAGGAACAAAACGGGCAGTATTTCATCGGAATCTGCCATAAACCAAAAACAGCCAGTGAAGATCTCTAACGAAACCAAAGTAGGCGCTATTGCTATAGTTGCCGTTGCATTATTGATACTCGGATTTAATTTTCTCAAAGGAAAAAAACTTTGGAGTCATGATACGATGATCACGGGCATTTACGGCAACGTGCAGGGGCTGCAAAACTCCAACCCTATTATTATCAACGGACTTCAGGTAGGAACGGTGTACAAAATCACTACAGATAAAGATATGCGCAGGATCATGGTGGATATGAATATCACCAAAGACATCAACATCCCTAAAAATTCTATCGCGATCATCAAAGGAAATCCGATCGGCACTACAAGTATCGAGATAAAATTGGGTGATGCAATGACGTACATAAAAAATAAGGATACGATCTATACCGAAACGAGTTCGGGTGTGTTTGATGATGTACTCAAAAAAGTAGATCCCGTTTTATACGAAGTGAGAAAAGCTGTTACATCTATCGATACGTTATTAGGCAATTTCAATTCTGTTCTTGATCCTAATGCAAAGAATAATATCGGTTCTGCTTTGGCTAATCTTAATAAGGTAACGGCATCAATGGTTACCTCCACTGCGTCACTGAATATCTTATTGGACGCGCAGTCGGGGGCATTGGCAAAATCATTGAATAATGTAAGCGCTATCACCGGTAATCTTGCTTCAAATAACGAAAAGATCAACAGCGTTGTCACCAATCTTGATAAAACAACTTCGCAGTTGGCGAGTTTGAATTTTAAAAAGACACTGGACACTTTAGACAGAACAATCAATGAATTGAAAAATATGGTGGGCAAATTCAACAACAACGACGGTACACTCGGCAAGTTGTTGAATGACCCTACATTGTATCAAAACCTGGCTTCTACAGGCAATAAGCTTAACCTTTTGCTGGACGATATCCGCGTAAATCCTAAGCGTTATGTGAGCATTTCGGTATTCGGTAAAAAGCAAAACAATGCTCCTTTGCAGATACCGCAACCTGATACCCTAAACAGCCCTTACTACATAAAGAAGATAAAAAATTAAATCAATTGTACTGATGATAAAAAGGTCACGTTGCATAGCGTGACCTTTTCTTTTGAACAGAAATTCCTGTTAAATCAATCTATTCCGAACAGAAACCGTTTTTCATTCAGCATATTTAGTGAAATTCGCAGCGGAAATAACATTGCAGTTTTAAAACTAACCTGTGGCAACACTGATACGCTCTCTCTTCATACTTTGCTGTGTACTATTAGCGAAAGATATTTTTGCGCAGGCGAAATTGCCCGTCCCAGTTCCTTCTGCCGATACGACCCGTAAGATTGAGATCCTCAGCGGCAATACCACAAGATTTATCACATTGGATGATTCCACTTCATTGCGTACGCTTGCAGGCGATGCGAAAGTAAAGCAAGGCAATACATTACTTTCCGGCGACAGTATTGTGATCAATTCACGCACACAGATCGCAGAAGTTTTTGGTCACGTGCATTTGAATGACGCTGATACCACCAACACTTACGCAGATTATTTACAATACTTCGGTAAGACGAGAATTGCGAATCTCAAAAAGAATGTGAAGCTCACAGACGGCAAAGGAACACTCGTTACCGATGATCTTACTTACGACCTTAACAGCGGCATTGCAACTTACAAGAACGGCGGGCGTGTAGTGAACGGAACGTCTGTATTGACAAGTTCTGACGCGGTTTATTATTCAGATACAAAAGATGTTTATTTCAAAAAATACGTTCGGCTTACTGATCCGAAATATGATATTGTCGCTGATAGCTTATTGTACAACACACAACTAAAAATTGCAACACTCATCTCTCCTACCATCATTAAAACATCGGACGGAAAAACAATCAGATCAAAAAGCGGAACGTATAATTTGCAAACAGGTGAAGCGAATTTCGGCGGAAGAACCATGGTGAGTGACAGTACTTTTTCTGCAACTGCTGATAACATGTTTATCGATGATAAAAAAGGAATTTCTGTGATGAAGGGTCGGGCAAAGTATGTAGACAGTGTGAATCATATGATAACGCTTGCGGAATACATTGAGAACAACAGCAAAACAAATTCTACACTTGCAACGGGTAAACCTGTCGTAATTGTTGCGAGAGGAACAGACAGTACGTATATCGCTGCAGATACACTGTTTTCAGGGCTTCGCAGATTGGATAGTGCAACGAAAAAGACTTATACAAAGGTTGATACGGTAAATAATAAACAGGTATTTACAGATACGCCGAAAGACAGTATTCGTTATATTCTCGGATATCAGCATGTGCGTATTTTTAATGATTCGGCGCAGGCGGTTTCCGACAGCATGTATTATTCTACGGAAGACTCTGTGTTCAGAATGTTCCGCAATCCTGTATTTTGGAAAGAGCAGAATCAGGTGAGCGGCGATACGATGTATTTGTTTACCGAAAACCAAAAACCAAAACGTTTGTATGTCTTTAATAACAGTATGGTTATCAACAGACAGAACCCTGCGATGTACAACCAAGGCGGCGGAAGAACTTTAAATGCCTACTTTAAATCAGGCGAAATCGACTATACAAGAATAAAAGGGTCACCTGCTGAAACGATCTTTTACCCGCAGGATAATGACAGTGCATACATCGGTATGAATCGCTGCAGCGGTGACGCCGTCGATGTCTATTTTGTGAGGCAGGAAGTGAATAAGATCAAATTTATAAAAGATGTGGATGGCACTTTATACCCGCTGAATAAGATACCCCCTGATAAAAAATACCTGAAGAATTTTAAGTGGGAGGATGCAAGAAGACCGAAGAATAAGTTGGAATTGTTTGAATAGATATGTACCACAGATAGCACAGATCTTCACATAAATGATGTTGCTATATCTATTGATATGAGGGTGAGCTTCTCGACAGGCTCAGTATAAACTAAGCTCAGGTTGACAGCGACGGATTTGTGAACATACAAATTAAAAGAGGCGCAGATTAAATCTGCGCCTCTTTTAATTTGTATGCCGATATCCTTTACAGCAATGTATTTGCAAGAACAGGATCCATATCCGTAAACTCTTTATTCTCCCCTGCCATGGCCCAGATAAAAGAATAATTTGCTGTGGCAACACCGCTGTGGATGCTCCATGCCGGTGATAAGATTGCTTCTTCATTGCTGACAAACATATGTCTTGTTTGATCCGGTTGTCCCATGAAATGAATTACACGCTGGTTTTCCGGAAGATCAAAATAGAAATAAGCTTCCATACGTCTGTCGTGCAAATGGGGCGGCATCGTGTTCCAAATACTGCCTTTTGCAAAATTGGTAACGCCCAATACTAACTGACAACTTTGAATGCCATCGTTATGAATGTATTTATTGATCGTTCTTTCGTTGTTGTTATCCAGGCTTCCCATTGACGCCGGAAGCGCTTCTGCGGGCCTCATCAGGCGTGCAGGATGTGCAGCGTGCGCAGGGCAACTGAAGAAAATAAACTTGGCCGGCGCTGATGTATCCGCGCTGCTGAATGAAATATCTTTTTTTCCTTTACCCAGGTACAAACAATCCTGTTTGTCTACTTCGAATTTTTGTCCGTCCGCTTCAACAATTCCTTTACCGGAAATATTGATGATACCTATCTCTCTTCTGTCGAGAAAGTTTTCACTCTTCAGCTGATCGTATGTTTCCAGCTTCAATGCTTTAGTCACGGGCGTTGCAGCGCCTACGATCATGCGATCGTAGTGTGTGTACACGCAACGGATCTCATCAATTACCACTAAACTTTCCAACAGAAATTTTTCTCTGATCTGCTGCGTGTCGTAGTGCTTAAAATCTTCCGGGTGTACCTGGTGAATAATTTTCATTGTTGCTGTTTTATTGAGTTAGATTATTTTTTTCTGTGGTGAATTTATCCGTTACGATCTTACCGCTGCTTTTGAAAATATTATCTTCAAACGTATGCACCGCACGAACCGCGTCTGTAAAATTAAGTACTGTTTGACCGGCAGCAGCATTTGTAAATGAATTTCTCTTTATGAATGAAACCTGTGTACCGTTGAGCAGTATTAGCGGCTCATTTGCTGAAGCAGTTGCATTTGTAATTTTATTATCGGTAAATGTAAGCAATGGCCCCATCGTACTTTCATCATTACCGCCGCGAAGCATCGTTAAGATTTGACCATTGACATTGTTGAATACACAATTTTTTACTGTAAAATGTTCTGTGTTATAATATCCTTTTTTATCATCCTCATTATAAATATTGAATACCTTTCCTTTGATATTATTGAAAGAAGAACCGGTTACTGCAACGCTGTCTAACATAGTCGCTTTTGCTGCGTAAAAAATATCGCCGTTCATGTTTTCCAACTTAACTTTATCCAGCTGTAATACACTGTGGTTAACGCTTCCGTTTATATCAGAGGTAATAAACTTATCTGCCTTTACACCTGAAAGGTCAGCGTTAAAATTGCTGAATTTTACCTTACTACCGCCTTTTATCTGAAAGATATAAGATTGAGAACCTGATGTAAAAACTACTTTACTGTTTGAAGAACCGATCGTTACATTCCCGTCGATCACAATAGGTTTATCGATTGAGTAATTAGTTCCTGTAAGCTTAATAAATAACGGTGCGTTTGAAAAGGTTGACAGGGTTTGCGCAAGTTCTTCCCCATCCTTTGCAACAACTGTCTTTACCAATGCAGGTTTTGCGACAGCCATTTTCTTCAGCCATAATGCGCCGCAACTATTGAGCGCATTTGCATTGATCTCGTTGTATTTCGTATCATCGAAACCTGCAATCGGATTGAGTTTGCCGGCCAATCTTATTTTAGCAACCTTAATCAGAGAGTCACGAAAATTTGTTTTCAGATACATCCTGTCATCGGCGAAAGTTAATGTTTCTCTTGTTTGCTTGATCTTGAAACCTTTCGGTAAATCCTGTGTAACACTTGCGCTTACCGCATTTGAAATGAATGTGATCTTGCTGATATCATCATACGCATTAAAGATCTTTTTATCATTCGTATTCTTAAACACATTATTTTGAAAGATAACGTGGGAAGGCACTACAGACCTTTCGGTATCGCTTCCTTCACACAAGCTGATGGGTGTACATTCTATAAAACTGTTGTTTGCAATGAGCGCATCTGTAACCGGAACATATCTGTTTGCCGGAGAATTAGGCACACCATTCATTACAGAAAGGGGTGAACGAAATCCAACACCGCGGCATTTATAAAAATAATTATTCACCACCCATTGGCCTCTGTTGATGATTCGTACTCCACCCGTTCCTTCTTTACCGTTACCCCAAAAGATATTATTCTCGACAGTATTGTAATTTCCGTGACGCAGTACTACTCCGCCCTGACATTCTTTAAACAAATTATTACGCACCACATTACTGCATGACTTTACAGAAACGATCTCTGTTTCACCGTCGCAATGCTCGAAGAAATTATTAACCACCTGCGTATTGCTGTTGAATTCGCAGTGTTGCGAAACGCCTATACGTATGATTTCGCCTGAGTTTGAGGCCAACGGCAATCTTGTTCCGAAATAGTTATGATCGATACTGTGAAAATTTTCTCTGCTTCTGTCGTCATCCAGGATCACTGCCATGAGCACGCCCATATTTTTCTTATTCTTAAATGTGCAGTGATCAATGCGATTTCTTTTACCCGAAAGCGACACCCAATAATTTTCATCCATTCGTTTCGGATTATTAAAATCATCGATCACACAATTAGTGATACGGCAATCATTTGCCAACTGATTTTTATCGATCCGAAAATTGATGACAGGATCATCACCGGAATATCCGTTCACGAAATACAAACCATCCACAACGATGAAACTCCCGCCCAGCTCAAGTCTTGACTTCCCCGTGATCTTTAATTGTCCGGGCGTCTGCACTTTAAATGTAATCGGTTCGGCCTGCGTTCCGTTGCAATTGAGCTCAATAATAACGTTATCCCATGCAGCGTTTTGCAATACAATAATATCACCCGGCTTTGCAGTTTTGTTAGCTTTTTTAAGTTCGTCAATATTTTTTACGGGAGTAATCGTTGCGAAACAAGTTGCAGTAACAAGCATGCAACAATGAAAAAGAAACTGTTTCATGATCATTTTTTTTGCAGATTTTCCACGGGAAGACGCTGTGAAGATTCCCTGATGAACAATTTAGGTTTTAGTATTTCCGTTACGTGTGACATGTCTTCATTGTTGTGCATCATTTCGATGAACAGCTTTGCTGCCACTTTACCCATTTCGAATGAAGGTTGTTCCACGCTGGAGATAGACGGTGTGAGCAGACTTACCAAGGGTTCATTATTGAAGCCGACGAGACCGATATCCTGCGGCATACGCAGCCCTTTTTCTTTTATCGCAATCATTGCTCCCAGCGCCATACGATCGCTGATCGTAAAAATAGCGTCGGGCTTTTTTTTCATGTTGAGCAATTCTTTCGTGGCAATATATGCGTAATCCTGGCTGAAATCGCAATAGATGATCAGCTCCGGATCCACTTTCATATTGTTATTCTTCAAAGCTTCGAGATAGCCGGAAAGCCTGTGGTTACTGATCTCCAGGTTCTTTGGTCCGGCAAGGATCGCGACTCTTTTATAGCCCTGATCAATCAGATGTTGTGTGGCCTGTAATCCGCCGTCTTTATTATCCAGGTGAACACAAGGCGCAATAAGATCCGGTGTAACGCGATCAAAAACCACCATAGGAATATTCTTCGCCTGGATCTTTTTGAAATGATCGAACACCTTTGTTTCGCTGGAAACAGAAACAATGAAACCATCCACCAAACTGTCGGACAATCTTCTTGTATTAACCATTTCCCTACCGAAGGATTCATTACTTTGACATACCATGACGGTGTATCCTGCTTCCAATGCGGCTTCATCGATACCCTTTACCATAGTTGCCAATACATAATCCAGATTGGGAACGATAACGCCGATGGTATGTGTTTGCTTTTGCTGAAGGCTGAGCGCAAATTTATTAGGCTGATAATTAAGTTCTTCTGCCAGTTGCTGCACGGCAAGTCTAGTTTCCGCGCTTACATCGGTTGCATTTCGTAATGCCCTCGAAACCGTGGAAATAGATATTTTTAAAATGCGGGCAATGTCTTTAATGGTTACCGGCCGCTCCATAATCAGATGTTTCTGTAAAACTAAACGAAAGAACGTTACGGGATTCTCGGAACCGTTCCCGGCAACGTTCTCGGTGTTAAAGTTTAATATTATCATAATGATTGAGTAATATTTCCTTCATTCATTCAACGAAACGTAAAAATATTTAGACATTGTAAAACCACCCAAATTGGGCTCCGATCACTTATTCCCTTTAATATTACAGGAATAAAAACCCGGTATTTTACTCATGAGCCGGCAATCAGCCACAAAAGCAGCAAGCACATACATTGGCTCAAATAAAAAATAATAACATGAATTCAATGAAAGGAAGAGTTGCAATAGTTACCGGCGGTTCACGTGATATCGGCAGACAGGTATCTGTAAAGCTTGCAGCAGCTGGCGCTAAAGTATGTATCAATTATATGAACAATAAAGAAGCGGCGGAGGAAACATTATCAATGATAAATGCAGCAGGTGGCGAAGCGATCATTGTGCAGGGAGATATGACATTATCCGCAGACGTAAAAAAATTAACTGACGCATGCATTGATGCTTACGGAAACTTGATACATATAGTAGTAAATGTAACAGGTGGTATCATGGGACGCAAACCATTGGCGGATCTTGATGAAGCATTCTGGGATTCCGTGATCAATGTGAATTTAAAGTCAGCATACCTTGTTACGCGTGCTACCGTTCCTTACATTACTGAAGGCGGTGCGATCGTGAACTTCTCTTCGCAGGCTGCACGTGACGGCGGCGGCGGCGGCGCATTGGCTTATGCAACTGCAAAAGGCGCTGTACTTACAATGACAAGAGGTTTGGCAAAAGAACTCGGACCAAAAGGGATCCGCGTGAATTGTGTTTCACCGGGAATGATCAATACGACTTTCCACGACACATTTACAAAACCGGAGATCAGAACAAATGTGGCAAACTCAACACCGTTGCGCCGTGAAGGAAATGCAGCTGAAGTAGGCGATCTGGTTGTGTATTTAGCAAGTGACGCTTCTTCTTTTATCAACGGAGAAAGCGTAGAGATCAACGGCGGCAGTTATTTCGCATAAGAGAAAAATTAAGAATGAAAAAAGCGGTCTATATAATTTGTTTTTGTTCGATGCACTTTATTTCATTTGCGCAGCACCCGATCACTTTCTTTACGAAGGCTGAAGCAATTGCTGTGAAAGGCAATATTGCAAAATATCCGCTGCTCTCTTCTTCTTATAAAGAGATCAAAGATGATATCGATCAGTATATAGGAAAAGATATTGACGTGCCTATCCCGAAAGATCCTGCAGGCGGTTATACGCACGACAGGCATAAAGCGAATTACATGATCATGTTCAACGCCGGTGTGTTGTATAATATCACGGGTGAAGAAAAATATGCAACGATCGCAAAAAATATGTTCTTTAAATATGCGAAGCTAAATCCGCAATTGAAGAATCATCCGCAAGCGACGAGTAGTTCACCGGGACATCTTTTCTGGCAGGCATTGAACGATGCAAACTGGTTGGTTTACGCAGGAATGTCTTATGATCTTATTTATAACTCAATGACTCCCGCAGAGCGTAAAACCATTGAGGACGGCGCTTTCAAACCGGAAGTAGATTTTATTACAAAAGATCTTAATTCATGGTTCAACCTCATACATAACCACGGCGTGTGGGCATGTGCAGGAGTTGGTATCGTTGGAATAGCAACAGGAAATAAAGATTATGTGGATATGGCGTTGTCCGGTACGGATAAAAAAGGCAACAGCGGTTTCATTGCACAAATGAACGGCTTGTTTTCCCCTGATGGTTATTATACCGAAGGTCCGTACTATGTTCGCTATGCAATCCTCCCGTATTATCTTTTTGCAAATGCATTACAACATGCAAGACCGGAGCTTAAGATTTTTGAGCAACGTAACAGCATTTTGAAAAAAGCATTGCTTGCAGGTCTTCAACAAACAAATCTTAACGGGGTCTTCTTCCCGATCAATGATGCGATCAAAGAAAAAGATTATACATCTAATGAACTCGTAACAGCTGTGGACATTGCGGCAGATATGTATGGTATGAATGACGGATTTCTTACGGTTGCAAAAAAACAAGGTCGTGTTTTGATCAAAAAAGGCGGTGCGATGATAGCAGCTGCGATCGCTTCCAAACCTGTTCCTGAATTGTATCCTTACACAACTGTGGAATACGTGGACGGTGCAAAAGGTGACGAAGGTGGTGTGAGCTTATTACGCAACGGCAAAGGTAAAAAAATGAGCACCCTGATCTTTAAGTATGCGTCGCACGGCCTTTCCCATGGCCACTTTGACGAGCTTACGATCAATTTCTTTGATAAAGGAAATGAAATATTTACCGATTACGGCTCTGCAAGATTTATCGGCGTGGAGCAGAAATACGGCGGTCGTTATTTGCCGGAAAATAAAACTTACGCATCGGCAACCATCGCTCATAACACGATCGTTGTTGATGAGAAAAATCAGTTTGATGCTGACGAAGACAAGGCGGAAAAGAGCCACGCAGAAAAACTATTCAGCGACGTAAAACGCCCGGAAGTGCAGGTAGTAGCAGCCGGAGAGAATAATGCTTACAGCGGAGTGCAACTGCAAAGAAATGTATACATGCTGCAATTGCCCGACGGCAGGAAACTGATCGCGGATATTTTTAACGCGAATGCTGCTGATGATCACCAATACGATCTTCCTTTTCAATACAACGGAAACCTGATCAGCACTTCTTTCAAATACAACGCAAATACAAAACAACAAAAGCAGTTGGGATCAAAGAACGGCTATCAATTTTTATTTACAGAAGCGGAAGCGGCAGTAAAAGATACATTGGCCCAATTCACTTTCCTCAATCAGAATACTTATTACACGGTTTCTTCTCTGATCACCGGTGATGCAAATATCTATTTCACCCGAACCGGTGCCAACGATCCGAATTTTAATATTCGCAGAGAACCGGCTTATATCATCAGAAAAAAAGGAAAGCGTCAGTCATTTATAAGTGTACTTGAAGTGCATGGCAATTATGATCCGATCCTTGAATTTTCATCAGACTCCTACTCTGCCGTAAAAGAAATCAAGCAGCTTCAGAATGATGAAGATTTTACAGTGGCAGAAATAAATATCAAGGGTAAAAAGCTGATCGTTGCGCAGACAAATAAAGACATGAGCAGCACTGCAACGCACACAGCGGGCGGAGTCACGTGGACGGGGCCTTACACGGTTCTTTATGAAGACAGGAAACTTTAGAAATAGCAATTGGCAATAAACAATTTACAAACGGAAAAAAATCAAATCAGGTACATAAAACATCGAACAACAAATTTTAAAACAATGACGGAAACAGCACAGAACATAAAAGTATTTATTGAGGATGCTTCCATTGAATGGGAAATAACAGGTCCCGGTGTAAGAAGGAAGATCATGAGCTATGATGAGAACCTCATGGTAGTAAAAGTAGAATTTGAGAAAGGAGCGATCGGTCCGTTACACAATCATTTTCATGTACAGATCGTACATATTGACAAAGGTGTTTTTGAAGTAGAGATCGGCGGTGAGAAAAGAATATTGAAAGCAGGTGATGCATTTCATGCACCGCCGAATGTAATGCACGGTGTTGTCTGTCTCGAAGCGGGAACGTTGATCGATATTTTCAGTCCGATGAGAGAAGATTTTGTTGCGTCAGCAAATACTAATACCAAATAACATGAAAATGAACATCGCCTATATCAGCTTATTGACAATAGCCCTGGCATGCAGCAAAAAAAGTATGCCTGACGGATCTGCCGGAACTTTAGCGACGACTACAAACGGTATCACTGTTTCCGCTGCTCCGCTGCGTACTATTAATGTAACGAATGCCGTTGAATTGAAAGCTGCATTACTGAATGCTTTGGCGGGCGATGAGATCATCATGGCTGACGGACCGTACAACGGAAAGTTTGAAGCAGCACCGGGAAAGAACGGTACCGCTGCGCATCCAATCATCCTGAGAGGCAGTCGCAATGCTGTTCTCGACGCAGGAAGCATCAACACCGGCTATGTATTTTATCTGCAGGCAAATTACTGGACGCTTAAAGGATTTACGATCACGAATGGTTTGAAAGGTTTGATGACAGATGATGCGCACTATGGGACTATCGACGGGATTAAAGTTTTTCACATTGGTGAAGAAGCGATCCATCTGCGCAAATTCAGTACACAGAATACCATACAAAATTGCGACATCAGCGAAACAGGATTGAAGACACCGGACTACGGCGAAGGTATTTACATGGGTTCCGCAAATAACAACTGGGTTAACTATTCTAACGGATTACCTGATCTCTGCGATTCAAATTCCGTGATCTCTAATAAGATCGGTCCGAATGTAACGGCTGAATGTATTGATGTAAAAGAAGGAACGACAAGAAACATTATCCGCAACAATACGTTTGATGCAACCGGCATTACCGGTGCAAATAGCGGTGATAGTTGGATCGATGTAAAAGGTAACAACACATTGATCGAAGGAAATAACGGCTCAAATCCGGGTGGTGCAATTTTTAAAGACGGCTACCAGGTGCACTGCGCTTATGCCGGGTGGGGAAACAACAATGAATTTAAAAACAATACCTGCGCCGTCAATGCGACCGGCTACGGCTTTAATATTCAGCTGAGCGGCAGCAACGGAACTACAACAGGAAATAAAGTATACACAAGCAATACCGTAACAGGTGCGGCAAGCGGAGTTGCAAATATTGCGCTGAGCAATTAATTTTTAAAAGCAGATCATGAAAGTAAAAGGGCTAAGGTGGTGGATCATAGGGCTGATAGGCGTTTCAACGATCATCAATTATATTGATCGCAATGCCATCAGTATTATGTGGCCCTATATCTACAGAGATTTCGGGATCGCTGACATTGATAACAAAACAGCACTTGCCACGATCTCTATCTTCTTTAATGTGGCTTATGCGATCGGACAAAGTGTGACGGGAAAGATGATGGATGCGATAGGTACCAGGGCCGGGATGGTGGTATCGATTGTAGGATGGAGTATTTCCATTGCATTGCATTCATTTGCAAGAACCATCATGTCGTTCAACATTTTCCGTTCATTGCTTGGTATCAGCGAAGCGGGTAACTGGCCGGGTGCAACAAAAAGCAACGCGGAATGGTTTCCTGCAAAAGAACGTGCGATCGCTCAGGGAATTTTTGGTGCAGGTGCATCGCTGGGATCTGTGGTAGCAGCGCCTTTTATCGCAATACTGTTTATTAATTTCGGGTGGCGTGTAACTTTTATTGGCATTGCAGGACTGGGTATTTTGTGGATCATTCCATGGCTACTCATCAACCGCGGAACCCCGGATAAACATCCTTGGATCACGCCGGAAGAGAAAGAGCTCATAGATACAAACGGCGGTTCTGTTGCAACAGTCGTTGCAGATACGAACGTGTACAACTTGAAGCAATTGTTAGGTTTTAAAAATACATGGGGCATTATCACATCAAGATTATTCATTGATCCGATTTGGTGGATGTTTTTGGTTTGGTTGCCTACGTTTCTTAAAGAACAATTTGGTTTCGACATCAAGCAAGTGGGCGCATTTGCCTGGGTTCCTTATTTGTTTGCTGCTATCGGCGGCATCACCGGTGGCTTCTTGTCATCTGCTCTGATCAAAAGAGGAATGGTTGCGGTAAAAGCAAGAAAAGTTTGCATCAGCATCGGTTGCGCATTGATGCTTGTGTCACTCATCGCCACGGCTTATTTCCTTGATGATCTTAAAACGAATATTCCGTTGGCAATGACATTGATCAGCACAACACTTTTCGGTTTTCAGTTTCTGATCAATAACCTTCAAACACTTCCTTCAGATTATTTCAACGGGAAAAATGTCGGAACCGTAGCAGGGATGGGCGGTACGGCCGCTACACTCGGAACGATCGTGGTAACGTACCTCGTGCCTTGGCTTACCAAAACAAGCTATTCATCATTTTTTATAATCGGTGCCGTGATGGTGCCGGTAGCATGGCTCTGTATCAGCTTTATTTCATCAGGGTCTCACAACCGCAAAAACCAAACTGTCGCTTAAATAAAATTGTCTAAAACTACTACAATGAAAAAAATTCTACTCTTACTTGTGCTTGCGTGCGGCTGCATGGCGGGCTTTGCGCAAACAACTTACTATTGGGTTGGCGGCTTAGGCCCGACAAGTTTTACAGCTAATGCTAACTGGAACACTTTGCAGAACGGAACAGGTGCTGCAAGAACAGGATCAGCTTTGGCAACAGATATTTTGATCTTTAACGGAAGCAATGTAGGCGGTGCAACTACAACTACAGGCTCTGTTACATGCACTGCTACCAGCACTACAATGGGGCAGCTTATTCTGCAGAATAATGCTACACTTACTATCGTGCGACCAACAGGAGGCGGCGGCACGGGTACTTTAACCCTTACGGGAAATTTGCCCGGAGACGATTTTACGATTGATGCAACATCAACACTTAACTTAAATTCAATACTGGCAGACGGGAGCATCTCGTTAACGATGGCTGCAACGGCCACCGGCAGCATTTCGGGGAACATAAATGTATCTAACACCGGTCAAAACAGAATAGCGACAGGTGCCACAGGCGCTTTGGTTTTTAACAGCGGGGCAAATTTTACGTGTAACCTGACGGCATCGGGTGCTTATCCGCTGGGAAGTGTTACACAATCGCAACCAAACGGTTCTGTTTTTCTTTCAGGGGCAAACCTGATCTACAATGGCGGAACAAGCCCGATGGGAAACAGCTCTACAATCGCAATTGTGGATATGAGACCCGGCAGCAATTATTATCACCGTGCAAATAACGGTACGGGAACATTTACCAACAATAAATTATTCGGAAACATATTCGTTGAAGGTGGTGCTACCCTTACCTGCGATGGTCCGGTATATCGAATCGGAAATCTTACAATTAATGCAGGTTGTTCTTTCATAACGCATAATAGCGGGCAAACAAGTTTGTTGGGTGACCTTATTGTAAACGGAACATATACTGTACCGGCAACACTTGGAAATGTATTAGTATTTGGTGGCCCGGCAGAAAGTATTTCCGGAACGGGAACTTTCAATGCGCAGGCAATTGTTGTAGGTGATAATTCAACGGTTATACTCAATAGGAGCATCGATGTGGGTACTTCGCTTAATGTATATGGTAAAATGAATTTTAATACTTTTCATGTTACAGGCGCCGGTACATTTAATTCAAGAGCTGCCGGTACAGCTCCATCCGCAGCAGGCTCGTTGGTGTCAGGTTCGTACCAAATTTCCGGCATACCTACTTTGACATTATCAGGTATAAACGGACTTACGATCACCGGCACCGGGATACCTTTGAATACAACAGTAGTCGGTTTCTCATCAAGTGCGGGAACAATAAATCTTTCTCAACCGATTACTGCTTCAGGGAATAACATCACGCTCAACTTCGTAAGCGATACTGCAACACTTGTTACTTCAAGTCCGGGTGGTATGGATGCAACCAACGGTTCTGTAAATGTTACAGGCGGATCTACATTTCAGGCGGGAACAAACTATATCATTAATGCGGCCACAACAACGCCTTTCGGTACAACAACAGGCTCTGCAGCTACTGTTATCGGCGCAGGTTTTGTCGATATCAACGCAGCAGTAACAACAAATTATTCTGTAGATATTTACGAGCACCTTGGCATCAATGCAAAATTCACGCTTCGTCCGTTGGATAATCTTCATATGGTTGCGAATGCGGTTGTAACCGGAACATTCAATAACAGTAAATATATCGCAACGCTTTCTGATGCTGTAAGCGGCAACAGAAGCCAGATCCAATATGATAACATCGGTGCTGTTGCAACAGTTATTCCGGTGGGCAGCTCGGCAAATTATTTACCGGTAACATTAACGCCGGCATCTGCATCTGCATTTACAATCGCTGTGTTTGAAGGGATCACAACAAACGGATTACCTAACGGCACGCAGCTTACCGCGATACAAAAACAAAAAGTAGTAAATGCGGTTTGGGCCATTGAAAGAAATGCGGGTATTGGACCGGTGAATCTTAGACTCGGGTGGCAGCCTGCTGTTGAAGGATCTACATTCGCTTCTCTTCCGGATACCGATATCGGGATAATTTACAACAACGGAACTTCCTACTCATTACCATTAGGCACGGGTGACAATACAAACAACAATGCTGCTGCTGCGATCACTACTTTCGGGAATTATTCAGTTGGGTCAGTACCTTCAACCACGCCTTTTACTTTTGCGGCATTTGCTGCCCCGAAGATCTATGGTGTTGCTGATTTTGATCCCGGAGCAAGCAGTCTGAATACAACACAACCGATCATTTACACCAGCAGTAATCCTGCAGTAGCAACGATCATAGCCAATCAGGTTCATATCACCGGCGTTGGTACAACTGATATCACTGCTTCACAGGCGAGCGACGGCTTCTACCCTGCTGCAACCATCACACGTACATTAACAGTAAATAAAGCAACCCTTACTATCACCGCGAACAATCTTTCGAAATTTGCAAACCAGGTAAATCCGACGCTTACTTTCACTTACACAGGATTCGTGTATGGAGAAACAGCGGCAGTACTTACAAGTCCGGTTGTGATCACAACAACTGCAACAACAACATCTCCTGTAGGCAGTTATCCTATTACAGTATCCGGCGCAACAGCGGTTAATTACAATATCGTTTTTGTAAACGGTACGCTTATGGTGCAACCCCAAACAGCACAAACGATCACTTTCGCAACGCTTCCGGTAAAAGTGTACGGTAACGCAGATTTTATTATCGTTGCTACGAGCACAAACAATAGTATTCCGATCACTTTCGCCAGCAGTAACACTGCGGTAGCAACAGTTACGGGATCAACCGTTCATATTGTGGGAGCGGGCACCACTAATATCACAGCATCGCAGGCAGGTAATATCGGTTTCACGCCGGCAGCTGATGTGGTGAGAGCGCTTACGGTAAATAAAGTTCCGCTTACGATAAAAGTGCGTGACACAAGCAAACTTTATCTCACTCCCAATCCGCCTTTCACAGTTACTTACTCCGGCTTTGTGTTGGGAGAAACAGCAGCGAATTTATTAACGCCGCTCGTGGTAAGCACAACGGCGCTTGATAATTCCGCACCGGGTAATTATCCGATCACATTAACCGGCGGTGCGTCAAATAACTACCAGATAACTTATACGAACGGAACACTTACTATTCAACCTGAACAAGGCACAACACTACAAAGTATAAATGTCTTTCAAAGTACCGGATCAAATCTTACGGTACGTATATTTTCTCCGTCACCTAAACTAGCTGATGTTACTTTATGGAACATGCTTGGTCAGCCGATGACGAGGAAAAATATTTTCATGCCTGTCGGTTTCATCAATGCAGATATCTATGTAGGAAATCTTCCTGCAGATACTTACTTGATTACTGTAAAGGGTAACGGCGTGGATCTAAAAAGATTGATCACTATAACAAGACATTAATATTGAAAAAGATCATTTTCATACAAGCGGTTTCGTTACTCTGCTGCTTATCTGCTTTTGCGTATAACGGCAAACCGATCCGGGTATTTTCTTTTGATGCGAAAGCATTGCAGGAAAACAAAATAAAAATTCAGCATAAGGATGCGGCGTTAATGCCTGCATACGATGATCTGTTGAAAGAAGCGGACAAGTTGTTGAAATACGGACCTGTTGCCGTAATGAACAAAAAGAACGATCCGCCGAGCGGCGACAGGCACGATTACATGAGCCTTGCGCCTTACTTCTGGCCTGATCCTTCCAAACCGAACGGCTTGCCTTATATGAGAAAAGACGGGCAGACAAACCCGGAAGTAAAAGACTATAAGGATAAAGATGATATGCCGAAAATGTGCGATGCTGTGCAAACCCTCGGACTCGCTTATTATTTTTCAGGCAAAGAAATGTATGCGCAACACGCTGCAAAATTATTGCGGGTTTGGTTCCTGGATAAAGAGACAAAGATGAATCCCAATATGAATTTTGCGCAGGCTATCAAAGGACAGAATGATGGTCGCGGCGCAGGATTGATCGACGGTCGCAATTTCATCAAAGCAGTGGAAGGCATCGGACTTATTCAGGGTTCCGACAACTGGACAGCCGCCGATGAAAAAGGAATGCAGGAATGGTTCGCACAATTTTTAGTGTGGATGCAAACCGGCAAGAACGGTACGGATGAGCTTAATGCAAAAAACAACCACGGCGTGTGGTACGATGCCCAAAGAATGTCGTTCGCATTATTCACGGACAATACAGAGCTCGCAAAAAAAATAATGCAAAGTGCTGAAGCAAGATTGGATAAGCAAATGACGGATGACGGGTTGTTGCCGCTCGAAATGGCCCGCACAACCTCATTACACTACAGCAATTTTGCGGTGGAAGCATTTTTACTGCTGGCAAAAATGGGAGAAAGCGTGAACGTTGACCTGTGGAATTATCAAAGTCCTTCCGGCAAATCATTACAAAAAGGTTTTGCCGCACTTGAGCCGTATCTCTCCCAAAAAAAAGTATGGACGGGCGAACAGATAAAGCCGTTTGATTTTTCGGAAGGGTACCCTACCCTTATCGCGGGTTATAAAAAATTCGGCTGCAAGGATTGTATCGAATCTGTAAGATCGATCGCAGCCGCCGATACACCCACATTACGTTTGACACTAACTACTGATATACAATTTTAATTCTTTTAAAATAGCTGTTTATGAAAAATATCTCACTTCTATTGGCTCTTGTGTTGTTTTGCAGCGTTGCATCCGCACAGGACCGGATCATTAAAGGAAAGGTTACTGATAAGGAAACAGGCAAACCGTTGGGCGGTGCAACAGTGCTTGCCGACAAAAGTAAATCTGCGATTGTTACCGCTACTGATGGTAGTTACAGCATTACCGTCGGGCCTAAATCCACTGCATTATCATTTTCATATGTGGGCTACTCTTCGCAAAAAGTAACGATCGGAACGCAAACCGTTATCAACACGACTTTAGCATCTTCAACAGATGCGTTGAGTGAAGTAGTCGTGATCGGTTACGGCACGCAGAAAAAGCGGGAAGTAACGGGCGCCGTTTCGAAATATAAAAACGAGAAGATGGACGAAACACCTGTTTCAAATCTTGATCAGGCATTGCAGGGTAAGATTGCAGGTGTTGCTATTCAAAATGTGTCATCAGAGGCAGGGTCTGAAACAAAAATCCATATACGGGGTATTGGTTCGGTAAATGCCGGCACAGGTCCGCTTGTAGTCGTGGACGGTCACCCTGTTCCTGACGGTTTACAATTTGTGAATATGGCTGATGTTGAATCTGTTGAAGTACTTAAAGACGCCGCATCTGCAGCAATCTACGGTTCACGCGGGGCGAATGGAGTGATCCTGGTTACGACGAAAAGCGGTAAAGCCGATAAGCCGAAATTTACCCTTAAGTTTTCGACAGGTTTTAAAACAGCATACGAAACTTATCCGATGCTGAGCACGACAGCTTATACCAATCAGTTATATTATGAAGCATCATTAAAAGCACAGGATCCGAGTATCCCTGCTCCTACAGCGGCTACCATACTTACGGGCAATGAACGTGCCGCATACATTATCGAAAACACATTGGAAGGCGGTAATGGTACAGACTGGCAACAAGCGGTGCTGCGCAATGCATTAGTACGAAATATCCAATTAAATTTTTCCGGCGGAAAGAAAGAAGTGAGGTATTACGTTTCCGGCGGTGTGCAAAAAGATCAGGGCTTGATGAAGCACAGTGAGTATGATAAATATTCATTCCGTACCAAAGTAGATATTGACCTGAGTAAAAAAATGAAAGCTTCTTTCAATTTTAACCCTTCATACATATCACGGGAAAAACCTTCTACGGGATACATTGATTTCGTAAGATTTCAATCATTCCTTCCTGTTTATCACACAGCAGCAACTGCGGCTTTCGTGAATCAAAATCCTTTATGGACAGGGATCAAAGCGGGAGATTTTGCACAGGCAAGACATTTCAACGCTACATTCTACAACGGTTATATGCCTGACGGTTCTTATTATACAAGCACGGCGGCACTTGACCCGTTCAATACCGCGAACAATACACCGATGTCAATTCTTGAATCGAGGAACATTAAAACAAATGAATATCGTGCGCTTACTTCAGGGGATCTTACTTACACGATCATACCGGGATTGGAAGCGAAAACGATGGGAAGCATTTATGTAACCTATGCAAACACGGTTGATTATTCTAAAAGAAACGCATTAAAAGACGGAGATATCAATAAAGGAATTTTCGGTAACAGGCTCTACATCGATCTGCTGTCTGAGAATACACTGAACTACAGTAAAACAAAAGGTGATCACAGTTTTACCGCACTTGCAGGTTTTACAGTACAAAAAACAAGGATAAAAAATGAGCAAACAACCGGCTTCGATTTTCCGAGCGATAATATTCAATCATTAAGTACAGCATTAACGATCAGCTCAGCAAAAGCAGATACTTACAATGATAAATTACAGATAGGTCTTATTTCTTACCTGGGAAGACTTACCTATGCTTATAAAAGCCGTTACCTGCTAAATGCGAGCTTCCGTACAGATGGCAGCTCACGTTTCGGACCGGGTCAAAAATACGGCAGCTTCCCTGCGGTGTCTTTAGGCTGGATCGCATCACAGGAAAAATTTCTTGAAAATGCTAAAGGCAAATGGTTGGACAATCTTAAGTTTCGTGCAAGCTATGGTGCTACAGGTAATAATGGTATCGGTGAATTTTTGTACACCGACCTCTTAACTTCTGCAAATAATCCTTCAGGTTCAGGAAACGGAACATCTTCTGCCGGCCTTGCTTTTTCCGGTAATATACTTGGCAATCCCAACATTACATGGGAACGTACTTTTCAATTGAATACCGGTTTTGATCTTTCTGTTCTTAAGGGCCGATATAATCTTACTGTAGATTATTACAACTCCCGCACGGAAAAACTATTGTTATATGAAAGCTTGCAATCCATCACAGGTTATTTACAGACGGTAAGAAATATCGGCAAACTGGATAACAGGGGAATTGAAATAGAACTCACCAGTAATAACGTACGCAAAAAAGATTTCCGCTGGACCACCACCGGTAATTTTGCTCATACGCAAAACAAAGTCGTATCGCTTCCCGGCGGCAGCACACTTTTTAATTACGGCGAACGTACAGAAGTTTACATAAACCAGGTAGGCGCTCCTCTGGTACAATTCTTCGGCTACAAAACAGACGGTGTATGGCTTTCACAGGCGCAGATAGATGATGCGAAAGCAAAAGGATTAAAAAGTAACCTGAGCAATCTCTTTGTGCCGGGCGGGCTGAAGCTGGTAGACACAAACGGCGATAATGTGATCGATGAGAAAGATCGTGTGGTTACCGGAAATCCTTACCCTGATTTTACATGGGGTATCACAAATAATATAACATGGAAAGCACTGGATCTCACATTTACTTTTCAGGGATCACAGGGCGGCCAGTTAGTGAACGGCGACGGTAATTACAATGAGATCAAACGTTACAACAAAAATTATAACACGAACCGTTGGTTAAGTCCGATGTTTCCGGGCGACGGTAAAACACCATATTCAACTAACGGATTTAATTGGTTGTTGACTGATTATGCTGTAGAAGATGCTTCTTATTATGCACTACGTGAAGTGGTGATCGGTTACAGTCTGCCTAAAACTTTTTCAAAAAGAATGCACGTAAGTAATGTACGTTTCTATTTGTCTGCACAAAATCTTTACTTCCATTCAGCATCGGGATACAGGGGTATAAATGCGGAAGGAAGATTCGCATCATCGGGGCCTTATGCAAATCCTGCGATCGACGGTTATCAAAGAGGAAGTTTCCCCATGCCTAAAACATATTTATTCGGAATAGACATCGGTTTTTAACGGATCCATTGAACCAAACAGACTAACAAACAGTAAAACAATTAAAATTTATTTATATGAAACGCATTCAAATTTTACTACTGCTGCTGACGACCTTCAGTTTTTTCGGTTGCAAAAAAGTAATTGATACGACTTCAGAGTCTTACATAGACGCAAATCTTTATTATAACAATGCAGGTGAAATGATGGTAGCACTTATCGGTTGCTATAACAACATGCAAAAAACGAATTCCGTTGAATGGCAGCTTACAGAGCTTCGTTCTGATAATTCAAAACAGGGATCACCGGGAAGTACTGCGTCTACAAACCGTGACCTGAGTGATCTGGATATGTTTACTCCCAGCACTTCTCATCAAACGATTTACACTTATATGCTTTCAGCATATCTCAATATCAGAGATTGCAATACTGTTCTTCAAAAGCTCGGCGTAAGTTATGATGCGGCAAGCGGCACAAATGTGTTTACAAATGTTCCGGTACCTGCATCAGATGCGGAAAGAAGACAAATAGCAAGCGAAGCTTTATTTATCCGCGCTTTCCAATATTTTAATCTGGTAAGATTGTATGGCGGCGTATTTATTGTAACCACTCCGAATACCCCGGAAGAAGCTAAGAATACAAACAGGAGTTCTGTGGCTGATTGTTACAAACTCATCGAAGCAGATCTTACTACGGCTATCGCAAATATGAACGCTCTTAAATTTTCTCAGATAGCGCCGGCAAATGTAGGACGTGCTAACATCTGGGCAGCAAAAGGGATGCTGGCGAAAGTATACCTCACTCAAAATAAAAAATCCCAGGCTATTACTTTATTGCAGGATGTGATAACCAACAGCGGTTACAGTCTTCTCCCTGTTTATGCAAATGTATTTTCGATCACTAACGAAATGAATTCCGAGATCTTATTTACGATCCGTTATAAAGCAGGCGGTATCGGTTTGGGCAGTCATTTTGCAAATGACTTCGCTCCGCTCGGAAGCGGCGCCAATGTGATTAACGGTGACGGCAGCGGATTAAATTATCCTACAAATGAACTGGATACACTTACAAACGGTGATCTGCGTAAACCAACGCTGATAGGCAGTTTTGGTTCCGGTACAGCAATAAAATTATATGTAAAGAAATTTTTCAGTCCGGTGGTGATTGCCGGTGATGCTGAAAATGACTGGCCGGTATTACGCTATGCGGATATCCTTTTAATGCTTGCGGAAGCACAGGGCTATTCTCAACCAAGTCTGGACCTTATTAATCTCACACGTGCGAGAGGTGGTTTGCCTGCTTTAACGCTCTCTACTATTTCTTCTGTAGCATTGTTTGAAAAAGCACTCTCGCAGGAACGCCGCGTGGAATTTGCATTTGAAAACCAACGTTGGTTTGATATTCTTCGTTTTAATGTTACAACTACTACCCTTACATCGGTTCAGATCATGAAAGATCATTTTACAAATGAATTTTTCAATCACTACAGGTTGTATGTGGCACCGGCGCCTACATTGGCTCAGCTATACGCACAAACAACTCCCGAAAAAATGTTATTGCCGATCCCTCAAAAAGACATTGATAACAACACAACAATCGTGATCCCGCAAAACCCGGGTTATTAATGTCGAATACTTTTATAAAGAAAATGTTATAAACAATAAAAAATCAACATGAAAAAAATACTCTTTGCATCAATGCTTTTTTTTTCTGTACAAGCGATGGCGCAAACAGACGAAACTGTAACGGCAACTGATACGACGTACAAACCTGTTGCTTACCCTGCAGGTTATACTTCACAACTCAATGTGATCTATGCAGAAGGAAAAGATTGGAATGAGAAAATGGATCTTTATCTTCCGGCAAAAACAAATCCTGCAACACCCGTTGTGATTAATATTCACGGCGGTGGTTGGAACAAAGGTGTAAAAGAATCTCAAACGGGATTCAATACTTTTTTTAAAGCGGGCTTCGCGGTTGCAAATATCGAATACCGTTTAAGCGGACAAGCAACAGCTCCTGCTGCGGTAGAAGATACCCGTTGCGCTTTGATCTATTTAATTAAACATGCAAAAGAACTGAACATCGATCCGAATAAGATTGTGATCATGGGCGGAAGTGCAGGCGGTCATTTAGCATTGATGGGTGGCTTGCTGGGAAACGATCACCACTTTGACGGAAATTGCCCGGGGATAAAAAATATTGAGGTTGCCGCTATCATCGACAAATACGGCATCACAGATGTTTGGGATTGGGCTTATGGTCCGGGTATGAACGGCAAGAGTGCAAAGCAATGGCTCGGCGGTTATGCTAAAGATGAAAAATTTGCTGCAAGCGTTTCCCCGATGACTTACGTCACAAAGCACAGCCCTCCTACTTTCATTGTGCACGGCGATGCAGATCCTACAGTTCCGCAACGTCAATCATTGGCACTTTACAAAAAGTTTCAGGAAGCAGGTGTAAAAACACAATTCGTGAATGTCGAAGGCGGCCTTCACGGAAAATTCACGAAAGAAAAAAATTCAGAGATCAATCAACAGATCATGGACTTCCTAAAAGAGGTAGGTGTGTATAAATAAGTTATTCTTCGTATTGCTTTTAAAGTTATGCCCCGCGAATTATTTCGCGGGGCATTTATTTTGTTATTACACAATTTCCGGAGACAACGAATTCAAGCCATTCGGTCTGTGTGTTTAATGAGATTTTCTTTAAAGAATGTTTAAAGAAAGTTTGCCGTTTTCGGTAACGTTACCGTAGTGTAAAACTGATCATCATCAGCTGAAATACACGCCAATAAAGCTTTTCAGCGTTATACTGCTGTTCGTAAAGCGCAGATTTTAATTAACTTTAAGACCACTAAAATACTTTTCTTACAAACCTGTTATTTATGCGCAAATTAGCTACACTACTTATTTTTATTTCCTGTTTTTTCATTCACCGATCGAACGCACAAACGGTCGTGAATACGTCTTTTGAATCACCAACTTTTGTTACCGGAAATGTGAACGGACAAAACAGTTGGAGCGTTGTAAGCGGTACTGCAGCGGTAAGTACGGCAAAAGCAAAAACAGGAACGCAGTCGATCAACATGAGCGCATCAGCAGGAACATTGTCGGTAAATTATATTCCGTTTGCAGGAACAGTGCCCGGCATAACAGGTGAAGTGTATGCAGATTTTTGGGTGAACCCAACTTCATTTGTTACAAAAGGCATTTCTATAAATGGCTATGATCTTTACGGCGGCAGCAGCAGAAGGATCTTTGTAATTGAATTCACCACTGATAATAAGATCCGCGCTTACAACGGCTCAGTGGCCGCCGACTTAAGCACATGGACCACGAATACATGGGTTCGGATCTCCGTAAAAATGGATTTTACCGCAGTAAAATATAAAGTAGCCATCAACAGCGTGGTGAACGCAACCGATTTTTATTTCCGCGAAATATATACACCAACAGCAAGCGGTACAAGGGTTGCGGGAGTAAAAGAATTTCACTCCTTACATTTTAATCATTTGGCAGATGCCAACACCGCAACTTCCGACGCGGCATTTGATGATCTCTATATCGGTGCAAATGTTCCGTCCGGCGTGCCTTTCACAACTGCGGGTGTAAAATCGATTACAGTAAATCAACCTGCATACGGGTCTGTTTCGTTGAGCCCGAATACGCCCACCTATCCGCTCAACGCCACTGTTACCGCAACACTTACCATTCCTTCCGGCTATATCAACAACGGCTGGACGGGAGATCTGTCGGGAACAACATTGGTGCAAACACTCACGATGAATGACAACAAAACGATCGGTGCTGATGTGATCGTAGATGCAGCTAATCCCCCGCCGAAATATAAATTGACGATCACGCAACCCCTGAACGGAACGATCAGTGTGAATCCGCTTACCGCGGACAGCATGTATTACAAAGAAGCGAAGATCATTACAACGGCAACACCGGGGACCTGTTATGCATTCAGTAGCTGGACCGGCGATATCAGCGGCACAACGCCTGATACATTCCGCATACAAAATAATATGACGATCGGTGCGGCCTTTGCGCTTAATTCCATTCCGTCAATAAAAAGAACGGTGAGCACATCCGCAGAATTTTTAACTGCACTTGGCGCAATGAATCCGGGCGATACGGTTGAAGTAAATGACGGTACTTATGTTTTAGGCTCTTTGTCAATTATCCGTAGCGGTTGCAATGTTCGTCCGATCGTGATAACAGCAAAGAATACGGGCGGTGCGATCATCAACGGCGCAACCGCACTCGTGTTTAAAAATTTACAGTACGTAACATTTAAAGGATTTGTATTTCAAAGTGCCAATATCGGAACCGGCGTAAAACTCGAAAATTGCAGTTATTGCCGCGTTACCGGAAACAGGTTCAACATCACAGAATCCGCATCCTGTACCTGGTTGTACATCGGTGATACATTTGGCAGTACCGCAGAATTAAAATCAGGACACAACCGCATTGATCATAATATTTTCGACGGAAAAACGCAGGTAGGAAATTATATCCGCATGGACGGGAATATCAACCGGATCACACAATACGACACTATCGATCATAACTTTTTTAAGAACAACGGGCCACGCACGGAGAACGGACAGGAGTGCATCCGCGTTGGTGTGAGCACGCTGTCCATGAGCAGTGCGTATGCGATCATTGAATACAATTTGTTTCAGGATTGCGATGGTGATCCGGAAATTGTTTCCATAAAATCATGGGACAACATTATTCGCTTCAATACTTTTCAGCGCTGTCTCGGAACACTTTGTCTGCGCCAGGGTTCCCGCAGCATTGCGGAAGGAAATTATTTTTTCGGTGAAGGAAAAACAGCATTGTATAACGGCAGCACGATCGGTTGCGGCGGTATCCGCGTTTACGGTAAAGATCATAAAGTGATCAACAATTATTTTAACGGGCTCACCGGTTTCAGGAATGACGCAGCGCTTACGATCACCAATGGTGACGAAGACAATAACGGAACGAATACCGCGGCACATCATATTGCGGAGAATCTTGTGATCGCTTTCAACACGTTGGCACAAAACAAATCGAATATTGAGATCGGCTATGAAAGCGGCGGTAATTATTTATTGGCGCCGGTAAATTGCACGATCGCAAATAATATCGTCACCGACAGTCTTACGCCTATCATTAAATCGTACAGTGCAACTTCACTTGCGGGATTCACTTTTTCGAACAATATTATTTACCCGACAAACACTGCAACCGTTGGTATCACGGCGACATCGGCTGAAGTAACGAATACCAATCCTATGTTGGTGGTACCGCAATGTACATCCGGCACACCGGGTTGTGCCGCGGCGATCGGTAGCCGCATTTTTCGTTTGAGTGCTGCAAGCCCGGCGATAAACGCTGCAACCGGTTCCTACCCTTACGTAAATAATGATTTTGAAAAACAAGCCAGACCTGCAGCAAAAGATATCGGCGCAAATGAATACAGCGGCGATCGCACCGTAACCGCCGGACCATTAAATGAAGAAAATGTAGGACCGAACGGTGCGGATTATTCTTTCGCTTATGCATACGCAGCGGTGCTTCCGGTGAACCTGTTGGATTTTACAGTACGCTATACGGGTAACGCATCACAGCTCAATTGGAAAGTGAGTCAGGAAATAAATATTCAAAAATATGATGTGGAGTGGAGCAAGACCGGCAGCAGTTTTACAAAGGTTGGTTCTGTGCCCGCAACAGTTTTGTCAACTTACGAAGCCTTGCATGCTGATCCTGTTTACGGTAAAAATTATTATCGCCTTAAGATCGTAGAGTTGGATGGCAGCTTCTCTTACTCGCCGGTAAAAATGATCAACAGAACAGATAAAGCGGCGATCAGTATTTATCCGAATCCTTCAACTGATCGTATTACCGTAACGATCGATAATACAACGGCTGCAAATAATAAGATCAGAATTATCAATGCTTCCGGCGCATTGATCAAACAGATCAACAATGCTTCCGGAAGTAACAACATGTCATTAGGGTCATTGCCTGCGGGCGTTTACATGGTACAGGTAATAAACAATAGCGGTGAAATGATCAACACGCCGATCACGATTATCAAATAAATTAAGGTTTGGAAGAAAGCGGGGACCGATGTACTCGCTTTTTATTGAGCCAAAGTCAGTGTAATCAGGCTTTGATGCTCTGCGAGTTTACGATTACCCATTTTTTAAGAGAAAATTAAAGAGTTAGCTTATGCACGTACGCAACATTTAGATATAAGATTAAAACTCTCCAATCCGAAAAATCTCCCTTAATATCTGACGAATTCCAATTCAGACAAAAAGTAATCAAAATAAAAAAGCGAAGGCCCCTGCCTTCGCTTTTCCTATGCCGGCCTTTCTTCGGCATCAATAACAAAACTATTTTATCTGTCAACAGTCATCTGTCAACCAGATATTTATTCCACTATCACATTCACTGATCTCACATCCGTTCCGTTTCTCAGTATCACCCTGAACAATCCTTTACTTATCCCGTTTGGAAGATTCACAGTGTTGCTGATGATCCCGCCGTTGTATTGCAGATCAGTTGTGTAAACGATCTGTGCGGCAGTATTAACAATGCTCAGATTGTATTTGCCCGCAGCCATGCCGCTCATGTTGATCTGCATCGCTTTATTTTGCACCGGATTTTGCAG
This sequence comes from Ferruginibacter sp., assembly GCA_965247855.1. Classification (GTDB taxonomy): domain Bacteria; phylum Bacteroidota; class Bacteroidia; order Chitinophagales; family Chitinophagaceae; genus Ferruginibacter. The sequence goes on along the minus strand of CBDFHZ010000003.1, from coordinate 32,475 downwards.
CACGCTGAATGCTGTTTTATCATTCACATTTATTTTCGCGATGCTGCTGTATTTGATCTCACCGTTGCTGCCGATTCCTTTGATACGATAAAAATTATTTCCGTTAAAAGGCGATGCATCAAGGAAATCATATTGCGCAACTCCGGTCTGATGGGTTGAAGGCATACTTTTCTCTGCGGTAAATGCTAAACGATCATTTGCTTTTTCGATAACGTAAGATTGCATGGTTTCATCATTCGCCATTTTCCAGGAAACATTTACGCGACCGGAATTGTAGGCTGCGTTTACCGAAATAAAATTCACCGGAACTACCGCCGCAAGGTGCGCAATGCTGAAGGGTGAGAAAGAAGCGAAAGTTGCGGTAGCAGTATTTGTTGTATTATTTCCCATACCTATCGCCGGTTCAAAGATTGCACCGTTGTGATGCGTGATACCTACCTCATTTGTCGGGTAAGCAGCTAAAGTACTTCCTTCCAGAGCGGCGCCCCAATTGATGGTGACCGTGCAAGGATCTGTAGCTACAGCACCTACAGGGCGATTGATCATCCACACCGCATCTACAGCATCTGCTTTTTGTGCAGCTGAATAAGGCGTGCCGCTTACTGTTCCTTCATTTGTTATCCCTTCAAAAACACTCACAGAAAAGTCTGCAGGATTGGTTTGCGGCGCAAGCGTAACAGGCATGTATCTAGCTGCTGTTCCCACCGGAAATAATGTGGGCGCAGTAAAGCCGTTTTTAGTAAATACACCTGTGCCTGCAGCATCTTTTTCGATCACTAAATATTTTGTTGCGTCCGCACCGGTTAAAGAACCTGACGAAGAGATATATAGGCTGTCTGTAGAACGGATATTAATATTTCCGTTGTTCATGGTAAGCACGCCGTTCACGCGACTGTTACGGTTTGTGGTGATCGGCGCATTTATCGTAAGATTATTTACAGTACCCGAAAAAGTTCCGGACGTACTGAAAGGCTTTGTTGTGGCGCCGTCAAAAATATAATTGATACCGCTGTTATATCCTTTTGCACCGGGCACAGTTATGGATCCGGTTGCATCATCGAAGCCGTTTGCATTTGCAGTTCTTAATGTTGCGGGCGACGAGGTAAAGAAAGAAAGCGGTACGGTTGTTCCCGTTAAAGTAGCCGGTTTTGAGAGATACACTGAACCGCCGCTTAAAAATGCAAGCACTACAGTGCCGGGTTGAATGCCGGCTCCCGTTACTGTAAGGCCGTTTAATGATGAGGGTGCGGAACTCACCGTAAGCATGTAGCTACCTGCGGTAACTGTTGCTGTATATGATGTAATCGGTGCCTGAATACCGCGTGCCGTAAAGGTGGGCGTTCCCGTAGTGCCGGTGAGTTGGAATGTTTTAAAATTAAAAGAATCCATCACTATGCAGGAAGAGGTAACATTCACATTATTGCGGAGTGTTACCGGCGTAAACTCACTTGCAATGATTTGCGGAACGTTTATGGTTCCTGCACCGGAAGGTGAAGGAAGATCACGGGAGATCGTACCTGCAAGGATCAATGCATTCGTGCTTACAGTCGGCATGGTCAAAGTGCCTTCAACCCTTAATGTATCTGTTACCGGTGTAGAGCCGCTGGTGTGTGTAATGTAGGTACTGCCGGCTTCCACGATGAGTTTATCAAATTTATATACCGATCCGTCTGCTGTAAATGTGCTGTTGTTTTGTACATAAAAATTTGACAGGTATTTTCCGGAAACATATGATCCGGTGCTTGCCGCATTTGTCGTTCTGCAATAAAAGTTACTGCCGGGCATCATATCGATTACCTGTTGGCCGGCACTGCTGCCGAGCGGGCTGTATTTCCCTGTATGAATGATAGAGGCTCCCGACAGAAAAGCAACACTGTTTAATGCGCCCTGTGATGCTGTAGTACCGCTCCCGAAAAGGTATGCTGAAGATGCAGGTGTATTATCTGAAAAGAAAGTACTGCCCGCTTCAAATACCAGGCCATCGGTTGTAAAAGAACCCAGCCTGTGACCGCCTGTATTTGTGATCGTAAGAGCACCGCCGATACGGCCCGTCACGTTTAACAACTTTGCAGACCCAAGATTTACTACTACTACCCCTTCAGCAGTTGTGCTGTTCATCGTAAGAGATGACCCGGCGGGTATCAAAAAATCATCTGCGGCTGTACCATCCCCTGAAATATTTATTGTTCCGGTAGTTCCGGTAAGTCTTTTAAGGATAAGAGACATATTGTTTTGCAACTTGATCTGTCCGCACGGCGTTGTGCTGTTTACAACAAGCGTAGCCGGACCGGTTGTTACGGTATTTCCGCCGATATTGTTTCCGTCAAAAATCAACACGTCAGTTGCTGCAGCAGCAACAGCACGAAGATTACCCGCGTCTGAATTGTTTTGTACCGTACTCCAGTTTGAATTTAAACTGATGTTCACCGGTCCGGCACCACCTACATAATAATAGGTAGCCTGTGCATTCAAAAAGCCGGTAAAAAAAAGAAAGAAAAAAAGTGTAAAAAATAATTGCTTCATGTTGGATTTTATTACGTGAGTGAATAATGTTTAAGATCAGCCGCCGCAAGTGTTACAGCATAGTGTAGTCTCTCGTAAATATATCGTTTTGAAGGTTATTTTTTCATCATTTACCGCACTAAAAATGTCAGTTTATTACCGGGAACGTTACCGATTTTATTCGGCAACGTTCCCGGTAAAAATAATTTTTCAGAGAGTTTGTTTTTCTTAAAAAGCCAAGCTATTTTTCCCGAATTAAAAAAGCGCCCTTGCTTGTTCAAAGTAAAAGCCTGCAGTGATATTACTGCTGCATTTTATACCGGATAAAAAAAATGCACTACAAAATGGGTCATTGGTTCGAAATTTAAAGGAAGGAAAAGTCAATATAAAACTGCATGTCAACTGCTCATAAAAGAACCGTAAAAACTTCGTCTTGCAGTAAGATCATTGTTCCTCATCGATGCTGAAAAATAAAAGGAAATCTGTAACAGGAAAACATCATATAACAATTATATAAAATAAGTAATACCCGCATTAGTATTGATTTGCAACGATTTATTAATTACAAAAAAAATATTTTTTACCTGTTACACAATAAAGTTTCACCCTGTTAGTTGTTAATTTTGTTACCGGCGGAAAACGATTCGTTAATTTTTCTCGTAAACCTAATGCCTAAACTACAATACGATGAATGCGTATACCATAAAATATAATGAAGCTGCGAGGTTAAATGCTTTGTACAGTTACGAAATTCTCGACACTATTCCGGAAGCCGAGTATGATAATTTTACCAGGATCGCAGCGAAGATCTGCAATACAGAAGCATCGCTGATCACGTTTCTTGATAAAGACAGGCAGTGGTTCAAGTCGCACCTTGGTGTGGATATTCAGGAGACGCCGCGAACATTGTCTTTCTGTAATTATACGATCCTCGATTCTACAAATGTTTTAGTAGTTCCGGATATGAGAGAGGACGAAAGATTTTCTTCAAACCCTTTGGTAACGGGTTCTCCAAACGCTGTGTTTTACGCAGGCGCTCCGCTTGTTACACCGGACGGGTTTGCCCTGGGCAGCATTTGCGTACTCGACGGAAGTGCCCAAACCCTTGATGAAGACCAACGTGACGCATTAAAAGCATTGGCACAACAGGTGGTAACAAGGCTTGAATTACAGAAAAAAATTACAGCACTAAAATCAGCGGAACAAAAATTACAAAAAGCAAATCGCCGACTCACCGGGTTTGCAGATATCGTTTCACATGATATGAAAACCCCGCTGGCGAATATTCTTATGATGACCCGGTCTTTTAAACATCGGTACGGTAAAGTCTTAGACAACAGTGCAGACGGCTACCTGGACCTTATCGATCAGAGTACGAATGAACTGTTGATCTTTATTGAAAGTATTTTACATCAATCAAAAAGACTTAATCCCGAAGAATTAAAACCCGTGGATTCCTCTGAAGTATTATTTAAAGTGATCACGATGATCGCACCGCCGGATGATTTTGAAATAAACACCGACGGCGATTTTCCGAAGGTAAAAATAGATAAAGTGTCGTTGCAACAGGTATTTCAGAACATCATTACGAATGCGATAAAATACAACGACAAAGAAAAAGGGATGATCAATATTACGGTGAGCAGTAATGACAAATTCCACAACTTCTATTTTGAGGATAACGGTATAGGTATCGAAGAAAAAGATATTCCGACGATCTTCAATGACAGGCAAACGCTTGATGTAACAGACCGATACGGTAACAAAGGTACCGGCATCGGCTTGTCTGCGGTAAAATATATTGTGGAAGAGATTGGCGGAAAGATCACCGTAACATCAGAAAAAGATACCGGTTCGATTTTTAAAGTACAGATTCCTGCAGCTTAAAACTGTTTAGATTTTGTGCCGGTGATCGCGGCCGGATTCACTCAACAGGAAGCCATCAACACTAAAAACTTTTATTCTATTCGTTTCATTCTTGAAAAGGGAAATCCGCCGCAACCTTTCATCGGCATGCTACGATCCGCTGCTGCGGCTGCTTCCGCGGCTTTTGCATTTTCAGCCTTGTACACCGTAAAGCAAAATCCCCAGGTAAAAGGTTCCATCTTTTCGAAGTCCATATAATCGATCCTTGTAAATAAATTCTGCTCCGAAGGATTATTCGCATCGTTCTTCGCAATAATATATTTGTCTTTTGCATTCCAACTGAGTATATGATATCGCACATCGGGCTCCTGCAAAAACAATTTTTCAGTCACCACATATCTGATAGAATAATCATCGGTAAATTTTCCGAGATACTTCGCAGGGAAAGGGGTCGAGGAAGATTTATTGGAAGAGTTGCATGCTGCTGTCAGGAAACAGATACTGATTATGCTGAGGATCTTTTTCATTGGTTATTGTTTATGAGGGATAAATATAGGAGTGATATGTGATTTTTGCCGGAACCTTTTTTCTGCATCGAAATTCGTCAAAGTTCCGGATTTTGATGGGCATGGAAAATTAGCTACCGCCTTCCAGAAGCTTAGGTTGACAGATCTAAGCTGAAGATTGCAACGATAAGCCGATCGCATAAATCCGCTAATTTGAGGAATCCCAATTCAGACAAACTCCTCTTTAAACAAAAATAATATTCCCGTTCCCCGATAATTAATGAAATTCGTGTTCCAACAATAATTTTTCCTTCATTAAAAAAATCAATAATAATGACAGCAGCAAAAGGATATGCAGCAGCAGATAAGGATGCAGCTATAGCGCCGTGGGATTTTGAAAGAAGAGAAGTAGGTCCGCACGATGTAGCGTTCGATATTTTATACTGCGGCGTTTGCCACTCCGACATTCACCAGGCGAGAAACGAATGGGGTAATTCAATGTACCCGATGGTTCCGGGTCACGAGATCGTAGGACGTGTAACAAAAGTGGGCGAACACGTAAAAAAATTTAAAGCAGGTGATCTTGCCGGTGTTGGTTGCCTTGTGGATTCGTGCAAACACTGTGAGAATTGCGACAACGGGCTTGAGCAATATTGCATCAATGGCGCAACGGGCACTTACAATGCATTGGAACAGGATAAGAAAACACCGACTTACGGCGGTTATTCAAATTATATCGTTGTAAAAGAAGACTTCGTTTTAAAAGTTTCTGAAAAACTGGAACTCGCCGCAGTAGCACCGTTGCTTTGCGCGGGTATTACTACTTACTCTCCGCTGCGCCACTGGAAAGTGGGCAAAGGACACAAAATAGCAGTGCTTGGTCTGGGCGGTCTCGGACACATGGCGGTAAAATTCGCGGCATCATTCGGTGCGGAAGTGACAGTATTAAGCACATCACCGAATAAAGAAGCAGATGCGAAGAAACTGGGTGCGCATAAATTTGTGGTAACAAAAGACCCTGAACAGGTAAAAGCGGTAAAGGGATATTTCAATTTTATTATTGATACTGTTTCTGCAGAACATGACATCAATATGTACCTCGGTTTATTAAAAACGGACGGTGTTCACATCTGTGTAGGTGCTCCTCCTACTCCGTCGATGGTTCATTGTTTTGCATTGATCGGCGGGCGTAAGAGCCTTACCGGCTCAGGCATTGGCGGGCTTCCGGAAACTCAGGAAATGCTGGATTATTGTGCGGAACACAATATCGTTTCAGAAATTGAGATGATTGAAATGAAAGAGATCAATACCGCTTACGACAGGATATTGAAGAGTGACGTGAAATATCGTTTTGTGGTTGATATGGCAACTTTGTAGTGGATAATTGCACAATGAATAATTGATAATGAAGCACGTCATAAAAGGCGTGCTTTTTTTATGGTATTCGCTTCAACATGTCAGCCGGAGCTAGTCGGATGCAGATCTTCGCTTGGGTACTTGAAAATCAGCGCAACGGATCCATTATGGCCTTCGACAAGCTCAGGCTGACAAAGCGCCGCAAGAACGGGCGCTAACTGTCCTTTGACTCATCGAGCAGACAAATCCCAATTCAGACAAAGCTCCGCCGGTTCAGACTATTTTCCTATTTTCACTCTACTAAAACCGACATCATGAAACTGCGTTTCACCATTCTGCTTTTCTCCTTAACAATTGGTACTTTTCTTCCGGTATTTGCGCAACAAGGCGGCGGACTTGAATCGCTCACTGCACAGCAAAAGTTGCAGCGCTTTACAACGCAGGCCGTGTACCTGAATGACGCCGGACAACCGATGGGCGCACGTTTCATCCACGACCGCACCGGTTTTATTTTTGATCTCCTGCAGATCGAATCGGTACCGCAAACTTTTATCTGGGTAAATACATTACCCGTTTCCGATAAAGGCGAACCGCATACGCAGGAACATCTGCTCATCACCAAAGGCAACAAAGGCCACGAACTTAATACGCGGGAAGGTATGTCGCTCGCGGTTTCCAACGCATTTACCAGTCAGATCTTTACCGCTTATAATTTTTATACCAACGGCGGCTCATCCGTTTTTTATGACCTTTTTGAAGAATATATGGCGGCGCTCCTTCACCCTGATTACAGCGATGAAGAAGTGCACCGTGAAGTGTGCAACTGGGGCGTGGCCGAAGATGCCGCAACAAAACAACTTCGTTTGGAGGAAAAAGGATCTGTGTATAATGAGATGAAAACAACGATGAACAATTCATATTCTCAAACGTACGACGTCATCCAAAGAATGATCTATGGTAATGCACATCCGCTGTCGTACAGTGCCGGCGGGCTTCCTGCCGACATCAGGGTTTTGAACGCAGCGGATATTAAGAAATACCACGACCTCAATTATCACCTGGGCAATATGGGCGCTATATCTGCATTACCAAAAACGATGAGCGTAACGTCCGTACTACAGACGATGGACGGGATTCTCAACAGGCTTCAACCGATGAATGAAAAATTTGCTGTGATCAATGCAGTGCCCGCGTGGAAAGGATATCCTGCCGGCAGCACTAAGATCGTTCCTTATCCTTCAGCTAATGAGCAGGATCCCGGCGTACTGCTTTACGCATATCCGGCAGAATTGAAACTTAACACAAAAGAGAACCTGATGTTGGGCGTATTCTTAAACACATTCGCCGGCGATGCGTCTACCAATCTCTATAAAAAATTCATTGACGGTAAAACACGTGAGATGAATATTGATGCACAGGGCGTTTACGCTTATGCGGACAATCACGACGGGCAGCCTGTATTCATCGGATTTTCAGATGTAAACCCGGCAAATCTTACAGCTGAAAAATCCGCGCTGGCATGGCAAAAAATTCAGGATGAATTAAAACTCATCGCATCTTACAAAGACGGATCAAAAGAATTATCCGATTTCAATGAAAGGTTCAGCAACAACCTGGTTGATTTTCGCCGCGGACTTTCAAAATTCACCAATACGCCGCCGTTGTTTGGCGGACGCAATACCGGCGATGCGTGGTATCAACAATTATTGGAGCTGAATAAAACGGGCAATTTTAAAAAATCAGTGATCCTTGTTCCGGAATTTGAGCAGGTTAATGCATTACTGGAAACAGGCAGAAATTTTTGGGGTGAGTATTTTGCAAAATGGAAACTTATTAATCCCGCGCCATACACTGTAATGGCAAAGCCTGACGGGCAAATGTTGCAGGAACAGGAAACCGCGGCAAAAGCGAGAGCAGCAACGGAATTAACCGCATTGAAAACAACATATGGCATCAGTGATGATCAGGATGCCATCAAAAAATACAAAGCGGATTATGATGCAAATACTGCGCAACTCGAAAAAGCAGAACAATCACACACCGCAAAATTCATCGACAATCCTCCTCTTACGTTGGATGATCAGTTGAATTATAAAACAACCGTACTTGCCGGTAATATTCAGATGGTTGCTTCCACATTCAGCAATATGACAGGTGCTACAACCGGCATTGCGCTGAAGTTGAATAAACTTCCCGAAGATAAGCTCGTGTACCTCGCAATGATGCCTGCGTTACTTACCCAAACAGGTTTATACAAGAACGGAAAAGCAACAAGCTATGAAGAGATGACACAGCTGCAACGCACGCAGATACTGAGTTTGAATGCTTACTACAGCAATAATTTCCGCACAAACAGATCAGAGCTTGTGATAAAAGGCGCGGGTAATGACGGCGCAGAATCGCAGCGTTCGGTAGAGTGGATGAACGACGTGATGCAGTATCCTTATTGGAAAACGGAAAATCTTCCGCGCATGCGTGACCTGGTAAATCAAACACTCAGCAATCTTCGCAAAACAATGCAGGGCTCTGAAGAATCATGGGTAAACGATCCCGGCAGTGCATACACCGCACAAAATAATCCGCTGATCATGGCGAATGCCTCTTTCCTTACCCGCACGCATAATGTTATGCGCCTGCGCTGGATGCTCATGGACGGTGGCAAAGATGAGGATAAGGAAGACGTTGCTTCATTTTTGGAAATGCTTTCTCAGGCAAAAGGATCAAGAGCAGCACTAAAGGATTTATTGACCGTGATCAGAAAAGCAAATGATTCTATCGCCGGATTATCGGCGCCGCTGAAACTCATCGCAACAACATTTTCCACGCAGGATGCAAAAGTGAAAAGCATTGCACAGGAAGCGGCAAAAGACCTGGAGCAAACGCTGACTGATATTCCGGATGCATCATTAAATGCAGACTGGGCTTATCTCTGCAAACAAATGAAGCACGACTTGGGGCAGGGCCCGGAAAAAACACTGGCAGATCTTGAAGCGGTAAGAAAAAACATTTTACATAAAGTTAATGCGAGATTATTCGTGATCGGCTCAGAAGATGTTCAGTCGTCTTTGCAAAAAAATATTACTACGCTGCTTTCGGGTCTTTCCGCAGAACCGCAAACGGCTGTAAATTATTCTGCCGAAAAACTGATCGAAAAAAGAGTTGCGCAAAGAGGCGGCAACAGCGGCCATATCGTTTTCGGCGGATTGATCAATCCTAATTCTGCAACGGGTGTATTCATCAACACGGCGCCGGTAGTATTTTACAAAGACAAAGACGACAAGGGAAAGTTATATGATATGCTTGCGGGCGAATTATTCGCCGGTGCCGGTAAGCAAAGCGTGTACACAAAAACGACCGGTGCGGGTTTGTCGTACAGCACGGGGGTTGGCGTTTCGCCGGGTAGTGGCTTCATCAGCTACTACGCGGAACGTACCCCGTTGCTGCCGCAAACACTGGGTTTCGTAATTGACGAGATCAAAAAAACGCCGAACGATCCCGCTCTGCGGGAATATATTATTTCTTTGCCGTTGAGTGCCAACCGTGCATCTGATCAATATGAGAATCGCGGTGAAGCAATGGCTTCCAATCTCGCAGACGGACAAACTGCAGACGTTGTTAAAAACTTCCGTACGGCGTTGCTGGCTTTAACAAATGATCCGAATTTAATGAATGAGGTGTATAAAAGAAAAGATGGAATTTACGAAAAAATACTTCCGGGTTATGGTGCAAAAATGAGCACCGTTACTGACGGAAATTATTTCGTGATCGGTCCGGAAAAACAAATGGTTGCCTATGAAAGTTATCTGCAATCGAAAGAAGGCCCTGATACAAAACTGATTAGATTATATCCGAGAGATTATTGGATGGCGGAATAAATTATATTAGTTCTGATGTTTATGACCTGTCCTTCGGGTGTCATTCGAAGCAGTTTCGGTTCATTTATGATCATCAAAGTGAAAGAAATATTAAACATCGGTACTAAACATTAGCTTCATGCCCTTCCGGCTTGAATTTTGACTATACGTGGCGCTTACCCGATTATAAACACAAAAACCTTATAATTATGAGTAAAAAGTCAATGATTGCTGAAATAGGGATATTGAATATTCTGAATCAGATGAAAAATCCGCTCACTAATATCAGGCTATGTGTGGAGATGATCGAAAATGATCATACTGAAAAGGACTCCTGTGAATACAACAGGATCATAAAAAAAAATGCTATCGCGCTCGAAGATTCTATCCGTGACATCTTAAAAACTTTTACCGAAATGGGCGGGAGTATTTATATGGAAGAGGGTCTTACCATAGACGGCTCCTTTCCTGACATGGAGACAAAAACCGCTTAATATGTCCCTGCACCCCCACTCCCTTTCATAGATTTCAGGCAATTAAATCTACTTATAAGAAATATGTATTTTTATTTTAATTAATTCTTCCCTTCGCTTTATTTGCAAAAAATAAAGTCTTTCCTTACGGAAGCGCTTTGGTTAATACAATTTAAAGGCCCCGTCGATACTTCGTTAGGTGTATGAATAAATGCCGGTGCAAAGAGCTCCGGCGTATGATGGGGTGTAGGTTTTGAAGCCTTTCCTGTCTTTAAGATATTTTCATTTATGCGAATTTGTGATTTTTGAGGAGATGGGGATGGTTTCCTGCAAATGGCCGGAATAAGTTTTGTCTGAAATGCAATTCAGGCTACATTTGATCCTAAACAAATCACCCTATGCGATCACTTCTATTTATACTGTTCACGCTCTTTATCGTTACAGCAAGTGCCCAAACAGATAATTCAGATACGCTTGAAGTTTCTGAAATAACACCGGCATGGAAAAATCTGCCGGATCACGCACCGTTAAAAAGAGGTTTCTATAAAACCTACGGGGAATTTCTTACGAACTCCCCTTCTCAACAAAGAAATTTTACATTAGTTGATAAAACAAAATCCGACAAAAGAAAAGGAAAGGGTATCTGCGCTGTAAACTATCATTTGGCAGACGGAGAAGAAAAGGTTGGTCACGTTTGGGGATTTTGTGATGGTAATGCTGTTTATTTCAGGGCCAACAGAGCTGAGGGGAAATACTGGAAACTGGACTACATTGGCCCGTATTCTTTTTTCGTCCATGTGGCGCAGGTAAGATCGCTTGCCACTGCATTGGTTGCGGGTGCAATCGGAACAAGGGAATTTTCGGTGGTTAACAGCAGCGGTAAAATGGTTGAGGCCATCAGAGGTTACATGAAAAAGATCCTGAAACAATGCCCCGGCCTTGACGAAGAGTATGATAAGGAAAAAGATAAAGGAGATGAAGAGGTGAAAATAAAATATCTGATCAGGCTTAATGAATACTTAACCGGGAAAAAAGGTTAAGAGTAGAGGCAATAAGCGCCTAAAGATTACTCCTTCTGAAAAAACTCCACCACCGCATTCTCAGTAAAATTTCCGCTCAGGTGCACATCATATCTTTTCAGTTTTGTGGTAACTACCATCAATGCAGTACAGGGCGGTATTGATCCAAGACTTTCCGCGATCAGTTTTAATTTACTGATCGGATCATCTTTTTTTACCTGCAGGTAAAATACAAGCGGCTTTACAGAGATCGCTTTTTTATGCAATACCAATGAATCGTTGTAATAAACGGAAACGGAATCGCCGTCAATGATCCCGTTATCATAGATCTCAATTTTTATAGAATCTCTTTCGCCGGCTTTGATTTCTATCAGACTTTGAATGTTTGTGTTCCTGAGTAACACATCATCAACTTTTGTATTGAGACTGCTGTCTTTGGGTGCAACCACCCTATTAATTTCTTTTGAAAAAAACACACCGGATGCGGGCGTCCGAAATATTCCTTTTGTATTGTCCCGCCATTTTCCGGTCAGATTCATATTGTTTTCTCTGACGGATAATTTCATAGTATAATTCCCTGTGCTGTAGTCTTTGAAGCTTACTGCAATCGTACTGTCTTCTTTAAAAAAAACGGAAGAATCTGCTTTGTGAAAGACACCCGTGATTTTGTAGTGTTCGTAATTGCCGTTTCTATAATATAAATGTGTAGTTCCCGTTATCAAAGAATCATTATATAAAAAAAGTTCCGTGACTACTTTTTGAGGATGCGGAATCAGCAATTGCTTATCGTAATTCCCGGTCCAGATACCCGAAATTTCCTGCGCCTGAGCGAAACCGACCACTAAAACAAAGATGAAAAGAAGCATTTTTTTAAGCAGCATAACGGAGTTATTCAAAAAGGGTATCACAAACATATTCAGAAAAAAATTATCGTCTCCTTTTATTCTGAGAATCCGAATGATACAGGCCGGGAAAAGTTACATTTGATCTGTAAATAATTTACATGCGACAGATCATACTTATCCTCACCGTCTTTTTCTTTTCGACTAATTCTTTTTCCCAAACAAAAGAACCCGATCTCCGGATCACTCACCTCACCGGCGACTTTTACGTGTATGAAACGTTCAGCATGTACAAAGGAGAAAGGATCGCGGCAAATTCAATGTATCTGGTCACAAACGACGGTGTGGTGTTGTTTGATTCACCATGGGATACCACACAGTTTCAGCCATTGCTGGATACTATACAGGCGAGGCATGATAAGAATGTGATCCTTTGCATAGCCACACATTTTCATTCAGACAGAACTGCCGGTCTTGAATACTACGCATCCAAAGGCATCAAAACATTTACATCCGTAATGACGGATTCTATGAGCAGGATAAAAGGCATGAAGCGTGCGCAATTTTTGTTTACCAAAGACAGCACATTTACCGCAGGGCAATATTCTTTTCAAACCTACTACCCCGGCCCCGGACATGCACCGGATAATATCGTGATCTGGTTTAAGAAAGAAAAGATCCTATACGGCGGTTGTTTGGTGAAAAGTGCGGATGCGGAAAACCTCGGCAACATGTCGGACGCAAGCATTACGGGCTACGCAACAAGCATTAAAAACGTTCAACAAAAAAGTAGGCACCCGAAATTTATTATCACCGGGCATGATGACTGGTCGGATATCCGGTCTCTAAAACATACCGAAGAACTGGCGGAAGCATTGAAGAAGAAAAATAATTTAAACGATGTCAAAACGAACTGATATCAGTCCGGTCCACTTAATTGCTGTAATGCTTTGCGGCATAATTATTACAGCTGTGGGTATACATTTGAATATGAGTCACGATTATGCTACCGGTCCTTCAAGATTCGGAGGAAATTCGACGTATCAAAATGTAGCAATAAGCGGAACCGCAGCGATTATATTTGGAATAATCCTGACCGCACCGATGGTATTTATTTTGCTCAGGCAAATGAAGCATGCAAAAACCGACCATCATGACGATTTTGCCTGACACTGAAGGACTGAAAATCCCCACTAATTTATAGGGCGGTAATTCCTGCAAACAACAACGCAAGAAATAGTATCACGGCAAAATAAACCAACGTACATCTTGAAGCAGCCACAAAATATTTCAATGCGATTGAGTTTCTCTTTTATGCATAACTTCCGTTGATAAAAGCAAAAACAAACATCAGTGGAAGAGAAAACCCAAAGAGATAACTGCAGTTAAAATCATTGCCGGTAATAATTCCGTCGAACAGAGACAGGATCATATTATTCTTTAGAAAAATTGCAGCTGCCGTTCCTGCTGCAAATACGAACAGTTTATACAGCATACCCAATATCCCCTTTTCTTTTTGCGATGATCGGATGAGCAGAAGATTTGCGGTGAGCAGTAATGACCCTGTTATGATAATATTGAACGGATAAAAGAGCAAAGGTTCATTATCAATCCGCGAAGAAATAAGACCTTTTATTAACCCGTTCGTATAATCCACAGAACGCGGAAAAGAAACCAACATAAAAAAGAACAGTAAAATACCCTGAATGCCTGCAGGTATAAATAGAAACGCTTTTACAAATGCATCGGCCATCGCTGCCCGCTTTGCCGGATCCACTAATGAGCTTAAATAAAAGAACCTCAGCCAAAAGAAAAGCGTGATAGTAATGATTGCGGTAAGCAGAATTGAAGATGATTGCATTTCTAAGATCGGAAACAGCGTTCCGCCAATTTATAACGTTTTCGATTAAGAGCGGGATTAGTTTTTATACAAATACTTGTAAAAAACCCGATCAAAGTATCCGTGGCTTCCTCCCCGCGGGCAATGCTTGCCGCACACAAGCGATATCAGAGTACGATCACAGGAAATTATCGGGCGTATGATCGGCGCAGCGTTCCGCATTCAAGAAAGTGTTGATACCGGGTCACTTTGAAGTCATGACCGAGTCAGATCACTTTGTGTTCACTACAGCTTCACTATCGATCCACTGTTGGTTCACTATAGGTACCCTATCTTCGTATAAATTCATCAGACTAATGGCGTATTCCAAAGGCAGACCGCATAATCCCGATCCGGAGAAATACCAGATCATTAAAACCAGGGAAGGCTGGTACCTTAAACGCCGCCGCGGCACGGTGAAACCGGCAACAATCAACGAAACATTACGGTTGCACGCTGCAAGCAATTGCGGTGCGGAGACCAAAGAAGTTTTTCGTGCGTTGAAACCATTCATTCCCAGATTATACGGACGATTGCAAGTGTATTTTGCGATGCGTCTTAAGAAAGCAAAGCTGGAAACCGGCCGCGCAGATTACCGTTATTGTGAAGGGTATGAAATAAACCGTTTGCATCCCCTTCAGGATATTTACCTTGAAAATATCAGCATAACCGAAAAGAAAGGAATGTTATATTTTGACCTGCCCGTAAGCGGCGATGGTATAAGAAAGAAAAATAATCTCGTCACCGATTTTTACTTTGAAGCCATTTTGATCAACGGCGATCCTGCGGTACCCGGAAGTTTAAGATCAGAAAGCGACAGATCTGAATTAATCTCTTACAATAATATCCCGAATAAGAAAGTACAATTGAATTTGATATTGCCTGCAAAGGATATCCCCTATCTGGTGATTTTAAAGTTTGGCTGCATGGAAGGCAGGCAGCATGCGGCGCACGGGAAGCATTACGGGGTAAAGGTGGTGAAGGTGAATGCTTAGTTTTGAGTGTGGAGTGTGGAGTTTTTGCCTGCGGATCGGCTGACAGCTTAAAACGAAAAAAGAAAAGTGTATTTAAGTACTGAATTAAATTCGTTTATTAAGAACAAAATGAACACTTCATTTTATACAGCACAACAAAATATTTTACATTTGAATAACTGTCAATAAAGTGATAACTACCATGAAGTTTCTAATCCTGTCTTTCGTAAATCTTTTTCTCATCGCTCAGGCAACATTTGCGCAATCAGCTCATAAAACAGGTGACAGCATACAGATCATTCAATTGAAAGAGATCATTGTAAGCTTGCAGCAGGCAAAAAAACCTTTTAAAGAATTCAGCCTTTCTTCTTCCGCGGTTGATAATATTACCCTTAACTACGACGGGAAAAAATTCGAGATCGTTTATCGACCTGAAAAAGAAAACCTTGATCTGTGGGTCCCGAAATTTCAGGACTTTGCGATGATGAGTGGCAGGGAGTTAAAGATCACCGAAACGACTGATGAACGAAGATCAAAGAGCGGAAAACCTTTGAGCACTACTAATATCACCCTGAAAGAAAAAGATGCGGAAACAACCTATGAATTGATCCGCGGCATAATGCTTAATGTGTTCAGGAATGCGAAGAATGTGTATTATCAGGTGGTGATGCCGGAGTAGGAAAAGTTACAAGATTATTTATCCCCGGACACGGAGCCGTGCGCCGCGGGCCTGTGCTTTTATTAATTCTCCTTACCGGGTTATTGGGTTTTGAAACATAGAGAGGTAATATTTAAGATGTAATATTTAATATTTATGCGCCGTTCAGATTGAAGTACTTCCTCCATGATAGACTTCGCAATCTTAAATATTAAATAGAAAATATTAAATTTCTTTATCCCCAAAACTTTTACCGGTACGGTTTTCCATTTATAATGAGCCTTAAAATTCAGGTGAAGCAGGATAAACTTTCTGCTTCACCTTTTATTTATATCTCAAATAAAAATTATGAGCAAAAAATCTACAATCGCGGAATTGGGTGTTATTAATATCCTTAATCAAATGAAAAATCCCCTTACCAATATCAGGCTTTGCGCGGAAATGATCGAAAAACAATACAAATCAAACGATGGCACAGATTGCCATGACATTATTAAGAAAAATGCCATTGTCCTGGAACAATCTATCCGTGATCTTCTCAAATCTTTCAAGGAATTAGGAATGAGTATTCATGTGGAAGCGGATCATACACCGTTGAATTAGAAAGGAGATTTTATTTAAACACGGATGACACGGATGAGGCAGTTTGCTGTGGCGGGTTTCGTGTAGAGGGTTGTGAGCCAGGTTCTTTGAAATCGGTTTCAAACGTGGCATTCTAAAATAAACAAGGCCTGTTAGTTGCGTTTTATCAATCCGTTTTTTCCGTGTCATCCGTGTTGCCTTTATTATCCTCTTCACCATCAACCCAAGCAATTTTCTGATCAACTAATCAACATTCAGCCCGATTAATCCCCAAATCCACCAATAAACCAATCAACTAAGCATCCTTTTCCCCTTAAAATCCTTATTTTTGCGCACTTCAAAAAAAGAGCATTTTATGATGGAAAATCTGATTTACGTAGTACCTGCAATGGGCATCGTTGGCCTTTTGTACACACTGGTAAAATTTATGTGGGTGAGCAAGCAGGACGCGGGCACTCCACGTATGAAAGAAATAAGTACTTATATCGCCGAAGGTGCGATGGCTTTCTTAAAAGCTGAGTATAAGATCCTTACTTATTTCGTTATTGTTGCAGCTTTATTGCTTGGCGTTATGGGTTATACCAACGCTAACAGTCATTGGAGCATTGCTTTGGCATTCGTGCTGGGTGCGTTCTTTAGTGCTTTAGCCGGTTTTATCGGTATGCGTATCGCTACAAAAGCAAACGTACGCACGGCGCAGGCTGCACGTACAAGTCTGCAAAAAGCTTTGTCTGTTTCTTTTACCGGCGGTTCGGTAATGGGTATGGGCGTTGCGGGTCTTGCGGTGCTTGGTCTTGGGGGATTATACATTATTCTTAAAATGGTTTTCGCTCCTCATTCAGGCGTAGATACCGTAGAAATGGAGCGTACCATCGAGATCCTTACGGGTTTCTCTTTGGGAGCTGAGTCTATCGCCTTATTTGCACGTGTGGGCGGTGGTATCTACACAAAGGCTGCCGACGTAGGCGCTGATCTTGTAGGTAAAGTAGAAGCAGGTATTCCTGAGGATGATCCGCGCAACCCTGCAACTATCGCAGATAACGTGGGTGATAACGTAGGTGACGTAGCAGGTATGGGTGCCGATCTTTTCGGTTCTTATGTGGCTACGGTTTTGGCTACAATGGTATTGGGCCGCGAAACACTTACAACGGCTACGGCTGCTGCTTCGGATCATTTCGCCGGTTTCTCCCCGATCCTGTTGCCGATGTTGATCGCATCAATGGGTATCATATTCTCAATATTAGGTACGTTTCTCGTTCGTATCAGCGAAACAGCGGGGTTGAGCACACATAAAGTGCAGAACGCATTGAACATGGGTAACTGGGGTTCAATGGTCTTAACAGCAATCGGTTGTTATTTCCTCGTACAATATTTAATGCCGGATCAAATGATCCTTCGTGATACATTGTTTACAAAGAACGGCATCTTCGGTGCGATCATGGTTGGTCTTGTGGTGGGTGCTTTAATGAGTATCATCACTGAGTATTATACAGCAATGGGAAAACGCCCCGTGATGAGCATCATCCGTCAATCGGCTACAGGTCACGCTACGAATATCATCGGCGGACTTGCAGTAGGTATGGAATCTACGTTGCTTCCTATTCTTGTATTGGCCGGCGGTATCTACGGTTCTTACGCATGTGCGGGCCTTTACGGTGTGGCTATTGCAGCTGCGGGTATGATGGCTACAACGGCGATGCAGCTTGCGATTGATGCGTTCGGTCCGATCGCTGATAACGCAGGTGGTATTGCAGAAATGAGTGAATTACCTGCAGATGTTCGTGAAAAGACAGATATCCTTGATGCGGTAGGTAACACTACAGCAGCGAGCGGTAAAGGTTTTGCCATTGCTTCTGCAGCATTGACTGCGCTGGCATTGTTTGCAGCGTTTGTTGGTATTGCAAAAATTGACGGTATCGATATCTATCATGCTGATGTGCTTGCGGGATTATTCGTGGGCGGTATGATCCCTTTTATATTCTCTTCTTTGGCTATTAAAGCAGTAGGTGAAGCGGCAATGGCAATGGTGGAAGAAGTTCGCCGCCAGTTTCGCACGATCCCGGGCATTATGGAAGGTACGGGCAAACCGGAATACGATAAATGTGTAGCGATCTCTACGGAAGCCTCATTGAAAAAAATGATGCTGCCGGGTGCTATCGCGATCCTTTCTCCGATCATCATCGGTTTCGTTTTCGGACCGGAAGTATTGGGTGGTTTCCTTGCAGGCGCTACTGTGTCGGGTGTGTTGATGGGAATTTTCCAGAACAACGCCGGCGGTGCCTGGGATAATGCTAAAAAATCTTTTGAAAAAGGTGTTGAGATCAACGGCGAAACACATTACAAAAAATCTGAGCCGCACAAAGCGTCTGTAACAGGTGATACGGTAGGTGATCCGTTTAAAGATACTTCAGGTCCGTCAATGAATATCCTGATAAAACTGATGAGTATCGTTTCATTGGTTATTGCTCCTACCCTTGCGAAATTGCATCATGATAAGATTGAAGCAAACCGTGATAAGCAGATCAAAACAATGCTGAAAATGCAGGGTTCTGTGGCTGCAGCGGTTAATGATGACAACACACTTACAAAAGTGGATACATTATATAATCTGTCCCATTCTGTGGCAACGACCTTACCGGGTAAAGTAAATGCAGAAGGTGATTTTGAATATGAGGTTGGCGCACCGGGAACATTGCGTCTCCCCGACGGAACGACCATGACCGTAGGCGGTAACAGTTCTGAAACAAAATTGTACAATTTTGTAAAAGATCCGAATTCCGCGGTAAGTAAAGAAGATTGGATCACGTTAGATCGTTTGTATTTTGAATCGGGTAAATCAATATTGAAAGCTGCATCACAGGATCAATTGAAAAATATCGCTGCTATCATGAAAGCTTATCCTGCTGTTGAATTGAAGCTGGGTGGTTATACGGATAATATAGGTGTTGCAGCAGATAACCTCGCTTTATCACAGCAAAGAGCAGAAGCTGCAAAAGCAGAATTGGTAAAGCTTGGTGTGGATGCAAAACGTTTAACCGCTGAAGGTTACGGTCAGGAGCATCCGCGTTGTGCGGCAAACGATAATGCAGATTGCCGGGCTCAGAACAGAAGAATTGATGTGAGAGTGACGAAGAAATAATTTGTAATAAGCAATTGATAATATGCGAGAGCCTCCGAGATGATCGGGGGCTCTTGTTTTTGGTGTCACACAGATTTACACAAAATAGCTTTTAATTTCCTCTGTGTAAATCTGTGCGATCCGCGGGAGATTTCTTTTCAATTAATTTTCTATCTTCAAACCCCATTTACCAAAACACAAACTCCCCATGGAAACAACAGAACAACAGATCGTTGCGGAACCATCAGTAACAGAATTATACCAATACGCCGGTCAGCTCCTTTTCCGCGAGAAGAGAAGCTATGCAGATGTTATGAATGCTTTAAAGGCCCGCGGCCTGGATGAAGTGTCCGCGAATAACATGATCGAAAATCTAGAGAATCACGTTGGCAATGCAAAAAAAGCACAGGCTAAGAAAGATATGTTGTACGGGGCGCTTTGGTGCGTAGGCGGAACAGTACTTACCTTGGCGCATATCGGTTTCATTTTTTGGGGTGCGATCATTTTCGGCGCAATACAGTTTTTCAGAGGCGTTTCTAATTTGTAATTTGATGTCCCGCAGATCACACGCATAAGCATATATCTTCTAATATTTGTTCTGTGAAAATCTGTGCGATCTGTGGGACATTTCCTGACACATTTCTTTTACCTTAGCATCCATGCCTTTCCTCTCTGTTTACAACATTCATTCCTCGCCCAAGCAGGGTTCATTCACTTTACAAGGTATCAGCTTTATCCAAAATAAATTTCAGAAGATCGCCGTTGCCGGTGAAACAGGGGCAGGAAAGACCACGTTGATGAAGATCGTTGCAGGGCTTATTCAGCCTGCATCAGGAGAATTGTCCTTCGATGATAAAAAGATCATGGGACCTGATTGGCAACTTATTCCCGGTGAGGCCGGTATAGCTTACCTCTCTCAGCATTTTGAGCTGCGCAATAATTACCGCATGGAAGAATTGCTTGCTTATGCAAATGAATTATCCGAAGATGCTGCGCAAAAACTCTATCGCATTTGTCGCATAGATCACCTGATGAAACGAAAATCCGATGAATTGAGCGGCGGCGAAAAGCAACGCATCGCATTGGCAAGATTACTCGTATCGGCTCCCCGATTATTGATATTGGATGAACCCTTTTCCAACCTCGATCTGATTCATAAGCGCATTTTAAAAGAGGTGATCAAAAATATCAGCGAAAAACTGAATATCACACTGATGAAGTCATCTCACGATGCTGCCGATATTTTGCCCTGGGCAGATGAACTGCTGGTGCTGCAAAACGGAAAACTCATTCAACAAGGATCACCGGAAAAGATTTATCGTGAACCGGTAAATGAGTATGCAGCTGCGTTATTCGGAGATTACAATCTGATCGCTGAAGCTGATGCATCGAAATTGGCAGCGTTGAATATTACGCAGCGTTGCGAAGGCAAGTTGTTTGTAAGACCTGAAGATCTGATCATCAGTTCAGCAGGTGTAAAAGGAATAATTATATCATCTGCATTTTTTGGAAGTTTTTATAAGATACAAATTGATATAGCCGGACTTAAATTAATGATGTTTAGCGATGTCAACTTTAAATCAGGGAAAATTGTTTTTATTGACCTGCGTGCTACCCTGTGCTAAAACGTCATTAATGTTGTGGTGATTTTTTTTTAGCTATGGAGAATCACAGACCTGATGCACAGTGGAAAAAGCGTTCTCTGTGATGCTCCGTGCCAAACTCCTTTAAGCTTGTGGTTATTCAGACAAATTTCATTTTGCTCCCTTTGTTAAACTCCATGCCCTTGGGGATAAAAAAATCAATTTCTTTTCTCTTTTACGAACAAAATCGTATAATTGCATACGAAAACAATCGTATAGATGCAAAAGAACAAATTACACAAGCCAACCGAAGGGGAATTAGAGATCCTGGCCGTACTCTGGGATAAAGGTTCAGCTACCGTGCGAACCGTGCATGAAGAACTCATTAAATCAAAGGAAGCAGGCTACACCACTACATTGAAGTTGATGCAGATCATGCACGAGAAAGAAATGGTGACCAGGAATACCGACAGCAAAACACATATTTACACCCCTGCCATCAGCAAAGAAAAAACACAGATACAGTTTGTAAATAAGATGATCAGTAACCTTTTTGCAGGTTCATCCGTTGAACTGGTGATGCAGGCGCTTGGCGGTACCAAAACAACTGATGATGAACTTCGCCGTATTGAAGAACTGATCGCAACTTTAAAAACAAAAAAATAGACATCTTCCGATGGGCTTTTTTTATTCTTTTACCGAAACTTTATTACACAGCCTCTGGCAATCAGGGTTGCTTTTATTGCTATGGTTTGCGGTAACCGCAGGAATAACACATGTGCACCCGCTGCAAAAAAGAAATTTTCTCTATGCACTATTGGCGGCGCAAGTGTTGGTCTCCATCTTTACCTTCATCGCATGCTTTTCCGGAAATTCTGTTAGCAGAACATTCAGTATAACGCAGCAATTTTTGAGTACCAACAATTTTAATTCGCTGCAGCAATACTCATCGGTTATTTTTTTTGTATATGCCGCCGCTGTACTTTTCCGTTCGGGGAATTTAGTGTGGCAGTGGACGAACTTTAAAACAGAATATAAAAAAGAATTGATCCGCCCTGATGTGGATCTCAAGCTTTTTACGGAATTGAAGGCATTTCACATTGGTATCAAAAGAACAGTAACGCTTTGGTACAGTACCGCGATACAGGCCCCGCTTACCTTTGGCTTCTTCAAACCCGTTATTTTATTGCCTTTTAATCTGGTGAATACGATCAGTATGGCGGAAGCTGAAGCGATCATTTTACATGAACTGGCGCATATTAAAAGCAAAGACTATCTGCTGAATTGGCTGCTGGTTGCTACCGAAACACTGTACTTTTTCAATCCGTTTATCCGCATCATGGCGGGTAAGATCAGACTGGAAAGAGAGAAAAATTGCGACGTGCAGGTGATCAACTTTAATTATCCCGGGTTGTTATATGCGCAGACGTTGCTTAAGATCGCAAAGAGCAGAAACCATATTCGTCCGTTTCAGTTGGGCGCCGTGAAACGAACAGCACATTTATTAAACCGTGTCCAATTCTTTTCCAAGGAAGACAACCTTATTTTCAAAAAGCGGAACTCCGCATTGGTTCCTGCTGCTATCCTGCCTTTGTTCATGGCTGCTGCAGTTTTCTTTCTACCCGCAATAAAGGAAAAACCTGTCTCACAAACTATCGTTAGCACTGCTCCATTTGCACCAACGGAAACCCCCGTTCCCTTTCATCCCGCCGAAATAATCAGTGAAGAAAAAAGTAGGGTGAACTCTGCCGCGGTAAGCGAGGATGCTGCTTCCGTCGAAAATAACGTCTATCCTATTGCAAAAGAAGAAGTTTACAGTAACGAAGGCAACGGTTCATTCGCCGTGCCGGCAGGATTCAACGAAACGCCGGATAGCATAAAAGAATTCATCTACAACATAGAAACTCCTCAGGGTAAAATGACGCAGTCATTTAAGCTCAGATTAATTAACGGTCAGTGGATCATGCAGCCGCAATGGATGGTGATGCAGACAAGACCGGATAGTTTGAGATTGAGCATTGATTCCATCGTCCCCGCGTTGGTTGTAGACTCTATTCAATAGGCAACGGTCCTTGCCATTGGCAATTATTTTCAATTTGCATTTTAGCTCAACTTAGTTAGGTCATTCCGTTTAACATTACAAATTTCAGATTGCCGGTTTCAGATTTCCTGAATGTTGAATTCTCCCCTACTTTGCGGCGTTTCAAATTGTCCATTGTCCATTGTTCATTGCCTTTACTCTCAAAAACAAAAGCCGCTCAAACACTTCTCAGCATTTAAACGGCTCAATCTTTTGGACCAAAGTCTTAAAAAATATTCCTCGGACACGCATCACTGTATTTATTTCCCAGCGTAAAGCCGAACAATAATTCGTGGGTATTACCGGTGTAAGTCTTTAAACGGCTGTCAGTAGCCACTTCATACGAGTAAGATACATTGAAAGTGTTAGAGATGTTGAAACCTGCCATTGCGGAATATCCTGCAAGAAAATCGGAGTATCTGTAGCTGCCGCCGATCCAGAATTTATCCATGTATTGCAGTTTTGCATTTACATGCGCTCCCAGCAATTGCGGTTCCCAGTATTGAACCATTACGGAAGGGATCAGCGTTACGTCTTCACCGAGCGAGAAACGATAACCTACCGTTGCAAAATAGTTAGGCGTGTAATATGTGCCGTATTTATCATTGGTAGAAAAATTAGCTTTTCCCGGAACGATATTCAAGACCGAAATGCCTGCAAAATATCTTGCAGAATACAACCAAAGCCCCACGCCTATTTCAGGTTTTACTCTTCTAAGTTCACCGTTTGCAACACCGATCGCGGGATCGTGCGTGTCGCCGTTAGAGAAAGTTGCTTTTGTTCCGTCCAGGTTGATCCCGGAGGCACCTGCGCTGAAACCTGCTGCCAACGTAGTTTTTACGCTGAGCGGGCGGTGATAGGCGTAAGTTCCGGCAACCGTCCAGCGGCTGATATAACCGGCTTTGTCATTCATTGCGATCACGCCGAATCCGTGGTGCGGATCAGGAGCAGTATAATCCTGGTAATATTGTTTACCACGCGGATTTTCGCCGGGAACCGCATTTGAAGTCGCACTTGTACGGTAATCCGTTTTACCGCCGGGTGATTGTAATGTAAAATAGATCGTATTTGGCGCACCCGGGATGCCGGTCCATTGCTTACGCAGGCTCATTTTAATATCCGTATAATTCTCGATTCCCGTTAGCGCCGGGTTAAGGATATAATTGTTTAAAATGTACTGTGAATACGCCGGTTTCGCTTGCGCTTGCGCAAAGGTTGCTGTGAGTGTAAAACCTAATGCGGTAATTAAATTTTTCATTTCCTGTTCTTTTTTCAGCATTTCTGCTGTCTGTTTTGGTTTATTTTACAATAGTTACATAACCGGTTATCGGCGCTCTGCCGCTGCCCGGCTCAATAATATAATAGTATGTGTCAAAAGGCAAAGAGGGCCCGGTGTTATTTTTAGTCCCGTTCCATGGTTGTGCATAACCTTTCGATTCAAATACCAATTGTCCTGTTCTGGTAAAGACCTGTACCCTGTTGTCAGGATAAGTGAACAGGTATTTGATCTCCCAGGTGTCATGAATGCCATCGCTGTTGGGCGTAAAGGTATTCGGGATCTGCGGAAATTTCAACACTTTGATAAACACATTGTCGGATTTTGCACAACCACCTCTCGCAGTTACAGTAAGCGTCTCAATTAGATCCACCACAGGATGTATTATCGGTTGCAATACAGTATTGCTGTTGAGATAGGTATTTCCCACGCTCGACGTCCACAGGTATTGAAGATCATTACCCGTTGCAGATGCCGGGATCGTAGCTTGTCCGCCTTCAAGAATAAACTGATCCGGTCCGGCATTTACCGTAGGATAAGGATAGACAGTAAAGGCTCTCATGGTATCGTCCTTACATCCGAAGCTGTTGGTGATGTTTAACGTAACCTGGTAAATGCCGTCTGCATTATAAATATGCGGCGGTTGTATTTGCCCGGTACCCGTACTGTTATCGCCGTAGTTCCAGCTCCATGAAGTTGCAGTTCCGTCTGCAAATGTACTGTGATCGATCACCGTAACATTTTGTGCAGCACAAATTGATGTTTTATTAAAGTCAAAACTTGCGAACGGCGCGGGGTGAATACTTGATGCTACATTTTTGATGATGCTGTTTGTACATCCCGTTCCGGTTGCCGAAGTAGCGGTGAGTTGCACGTTATGTACACCCAGTGAAGTGTATATATGGGGCGGATTGGTTCCTGTTCCCTGATCCCCTGGATCGGTGGATGGAACGTCAAAGTTCCAATTATAAGTCCAGTCCGACATATTCGGTGTCGTATTTACGAAATCAATTTTTGCCTGCGGCAAGCATGCAGAATTCGTAAACGTAAAGTTTGGTAATGGTTGCGGGTTAACCGTAAAGGTGATCGGTGTTGGCAGACTTTTACACCCATAATCCGTTGTAACCACTAAGTTAGCTGTTACCGTTCCGGTCATTGTATAAGTGTGCGTGCGGGTTCCGCCTGTTGTAAATGTTTGATCAGGTGTACCGTCACCCCAATGATATAACCACTGAACAATATTTCCGGCAGCAGCCGTAGATGCTTCTGTAAATGTTGTTGTTGCATTCTGACAGGTAACATTCCCCTGTGCAAAAACGGCTACCGGAGCCGCCAAAACGATGACAGGTTTGGTTAATGAATCAACACAACCGAATGCAGATGTGTAAGTGTATTTAATAAGATGGGTACCAACGCCCGCTACCAACGGATCAAATAGGCCGCCTGCCGTTACTCCCGTTCCGCTGTATACACCTGTGCCTGCTACTCCGCCTGTTTCACTTGCCTGGGTGAACTGAACTGTTCCGTTATTTAAACAAACATCCGGGATCGTATTGAATTGTACCGCAGGTGCACCGTGAACGGTGATCGTGATATCTTTCGTGCTGAAACACAACCCGCCGGAATATGCACTTACACGAACGATGTAGGTCTGTGTAACAGAAGTTGTAGGATTATATTTGTGCTTATAGATCTTATCAAAGAAGGGAACATTATCCAAGTCGAATACAGCAGGTTGATTTCCGAAGTCCCAATAGATTTGCAACTTAGTAATGTTACCTGAACCGATCGTTGATTTATTCTGAATAGCTACCGAATCATTTGAACAAAGTCCGCCCGGATTCAACACAACAAAATTAGATTGCGGATTTCCGTCACTTATTGTCACAACTTGTAATACTGTATCCTTACAGCCAAAGTTGCTTGTTGAGATCAATTGTACATTATAGTTGCCGATAACGGTATAAATGTGCGTTGGGTTTTGTGCATTTGACGTATTCGGATTTCCGGGTGTCGCATTAGGATCCGCAAAGTTCCATTCCCACGCGGTGATTGTTCCGGGAGCTGCTACTGTACTCGTATCGGTAAATTGCGCAAAAGGATCCAGCAGACAAACTTCCGGAGAAATAAAGCCTGCTTTTGGTTTTGAATTAACGGTAATGTTTTGCGTGATCACCGTGCTTTCGCAACCTTTATCCGATACTACTGCAAATGTAACTGTTTTAATGCCGGCTGTTGCATAGTTCACTGTGAAAGGTAAACCATCAGGGCGGATATGCGAACCGGTGCCGTCGCCATAATCCCAAACCCATGATACAACAGAACCGCTGCTTACGCCGAATGTTGGTGTAAATGTAATATCCCTTGATTCGCAATAAGGCGCCGTTGTCGTAAAGCTTGCCGTTG
The DNA here is from genome assembly GCA_965247855.1 of Ferruginibacter sp. GTDB lineage: Bacteria > Bacteroidota > Bacteroidia > Chitinophagales > Chitinophagaceae > Ferruginibacter. Next base: position 5,501 of record CBDFHZ010000003.1, on the reverse strand, counting down.
GCTTCGGATCCACGATCACCGTTGCGGTACCCGTTTGTGCGTTAAGGCAGGTAGTAGAGCTCGATTCCTGTACGCTGATCAGGTGATACACATAAGCTCCCGCAGTGGTGGTGGGAACAGGAACCGTTACGCTTGCACCGCTTATAGTAGTGACAGTCTGATTTGCACCGGCATTGATATTATAAGTAAATGTGTATGGTGCAACGCCGCCGATAGCTGTAAAGAGTATATTCGGTGAGGTTGCATTCAGGCAAACTTCTGTACTCCCGCTGATACCCGCTGTCGGCAACTCATTTACGGTAACGGTTGCAGATTGCCCGGTGATTGTATTAGAGCAGACCGTAGAAGATGCATCAGCAACTGAAGTCAATGTATATGTATACGTTCCGATCACCGTTGTTGATACCGGTACAGTAATGCTGTTGCCGGATGTTGTGGTTACTGTTTGATCAGCACCTGTGCCGATATGGTAAGTAAACGTGTATGGTGCGGTTCCTGTAGCCCCTGTAAAAGTTATAATAGGTGCACTGCTGTTTTGGCAAACAGCCGTCGTGCCGCTGACCGTTGCCGTTGGCAAAGGATTTACTGTAACGATTGCCATTTGATTCGTGATGTTTTTCGTGCAAAGCGTGGCCGGCGCATTGCTCACATTCGTAAGATAATAAGTATAGGTTCCCGGAGTTGCAAGATTTGCAGCAGCTACGGGAATAGAAACGGTAAGCGATGTACCCGTTGTAGTAACTGTTTGGTTACCGCCGCTGTTTACATGATAGGTGAAAGTATAAGGTGGGTGCGAATAGGTATATGGTGACGGGCCCGGTGTTGCCGTAAATGTTATCTGCGGTGCAGTTGCATTTTGGCAAACGGCGATCGTACCGGAAATATTTCCGTCCGGCATATCGGGAACGGTGATCGTTTTTGTAAGTGTGTCGCTTAAGCAACCCGGTGTGGTGATACTTGAAAACCGCACGTTATGCACACCCGGTGTTGAGAACGTATGGACAGGATTGGCTGTTGAGGCAAAATTTGCGGCGCCGCTTCCCGGATCTCCAAAATCCCAATACCAGTGATAATTTGGTTTTACGGAAGTAGTGTTGTCATGAAAAGTAACCTGTTCCGCAACACAGCCCGGCGACGTAAAAGTAAAATCGGCTATGGGTGGATCATATACATTTAAGGTAAAAGGTATTTCCTGTGTGGAACCGCATCCGTCTACTCCGTCTGTTTGAGCGATAATATTAATATCGTAAGCTCCGATTGCATTTACTGTATAATATGCGTTTATCGAATACCAGTAAATTGTTTTGCCGTTCACGATTGTCGTTGAATCATGACACACATATGTGGCGTCATTCGGAGCACTCAATGTGGCGCAGGCGCCCGGCGAAGGATTTTGTGTGACTGAATTATTACTTGGTAAAGTGGAACCCGGTAAATTATGCAGGTCCCAGAGTAATTGCAAAGGTTGGTAGGGCAAAGATATTTTGAAGCGGAACGGCGAACCTGCGCATACGGAAGGAAGCGGCTCAATACCATATTGCGTAGTGACACCTATTTGCTGATACAGATCCTTTACGTTTGTGCCGGCGGAATAAGCATACGTTTCGGCGTTAGAATAACCATAGGCTATGGCATTAAATCCTGAATCTGATTGCAATGTATGCCCGGGTTGCCCGTTACTGCTTTCAGAAACATTAGTAATATAAGTGTACGAATAGGTTGGGTCTTGCGGATCAACAGCCCATGTGGATGTAGCCGGCAGTACTGCACCGTCAAAGCGGAATGAGGAAATTCCTGTTCCGCCGTTCTTCATTATTACATGAATATGATGCTGGTGAGCTGTTGCTGCTCCTGTAAGATTTGAGCTTACCAAAGTAACATAACTGATATTCTGTTCTACGGGATTTAATACGATCATATCAGGATCATATGGACTTCCGTTTGCAGGGTAACCCGGAACTGTGCAGCCTTGTGAGGTAAAATATTGGGTAACTGAAACCGGCAGATCTGCTTCTATCAGATTGGGAGTAGCGTTTACGAATTGGTAATAACCGTTAGTAAATGATGAAGATGGTATTACCACTCCGTTTACTTTTAAAACTGTCGCAGGATCAGAACGCATTACTCTATAGTAATTAGTGAGTCTGCTGTAGCTTGGAACGGTCAGATATTTCTTTCCCCATGAGGCAACAGGATATAATTGTTGATATAGGTTATCCGCACTGCTGCCGGAACAACCTAATGCGAGTTTACCACTACCTGAGAAAACGGCAATGCGTTTGCACCCGCCCGTTCCTGATGCAACTGAACGTACAGAAGTCCCTGAAAGGTCAACACCATTGTTTCCTGTTGTAGTTCCAAGAACCTGATATACCTGACCCTTATTAAGGGTAATTGTGTGAACGGAATTTGCCGTCCATCCCCCTACCGTCGCAGCAGTAGGAATGATCTCTACATTAGTATTATCTTCAACAGCTACGATCGTAATATATGAATTTGCGTTTTGTTCATTTGAATTTTGCGTAAAGCTCATCCCGTAATATTGCTTGCCTAAAACATTCTGCGGCAGACAAAGTGTTGCCCCGGTTGCCTGGGTTCTGGTTTGAAAAGCATAAATCACAATTGGTTTAAGCGCAGTTACGTGAATTGCCCTTCCATTGTACAAACCGTCACCGTTTACAAAGTAAGTCGTCGGGATTGTCACAATTGTTGCAACACCTGCTGTAATACTACCCGTTGAGATCACGGTTCCCCCGTATATTTCGATAGTATAATTTGTATTGACATCTGATGTCATATTCAACGTCATAGTCGGAGCGCCTGAAGAAGTAGCGGCCATTCCTACATGATAACTGTAGGCCAACCAAAATTCTTTCCCCTTATTCGAAAAGTCCTGCGCATGTGAAAGTTGCGCCAACAGCATTACAATAACTAACAGTAGATATTTTCTCATTTCAGCATTTAAGTAAAAGGTAATTGCAGTCAGCAACAGGACGGGAAACAGCGGATAAATTTAATAAATAAAATCGGCAACTTATTAAAACATATTCACATTTAGATACACCCGCGTCCGACAAAAAAACTGTGCGCTCCGCAATCCTTATGAAAAAAGCGAAAAGACGAAATTAGAGCAAGAACTACCCGAAATTGTTGGAAGGCTTACCAATTTTTTTTCAATTCCCTTTTTTCACGTACAAATAGAAAATCGGGCAAAATCTTTTTATTATATAATATTTATATTTATATAAATCCATATTTTAAAAATGCGACGCATTTTCAATTCGGAAGGCTGGTTGAATTATCGCTTATAGAGCGGGTTACCTTTATCACGGAAAATATACAGCGGGTACTGATGAGCTGTCAAAATGTGTTCATCCGGGAATTCTTATCCTGTAGATTTTAAAGCCTTTTAAAAGGCTATACGAAAATTAGCTGTAAAGCTTCAAATTAGAAAAACCACGCGATTTAATCAAAAATACGTCTCTCTGACATTATTAAATACGATATTTGATTTTTTAACTAACATGTAAATTTACTTATATTTTATAATTGATTGCAGATCAATAATATATTATCGGTAATAATATTTTTATAAGGAATAAGATATTATTTTCTTTAAAGTAAGGAATTCAGGATTAAATCGGCATATTTATTTAAATTAAAATAGTGATATACTTTATAAATCATATGTTAATCAATAAATAAATATTTTTTTATTATATTAACTAAGTTAGGCTGGTTTCTAACGGGCTTCGGCGGGTCTTTACTCAATTAGTTAGTTCGTAATCTGCTTTAATGTGAAATTAGATTTCTGCAGGCATCTCTATTTTTGTAAATTACACTACAATCATTGTTCATGACGAAGCCTGTTTCTCTCCTTTCCATTTTTGCTGTATTCAGTTTCCTTATTTTGACATCATGTCATGCTCCGAAAGATCTGGTGTTTAAAGATTTTAACGGACTCACCGTTGACAAAATGAGTTTTTCAGGTGCTGCCCTGCGGGTAAATCTGGTCTACTATAATCCTAATAATTTTGGCTTACAGCTCAATCGTACTGATCTGGACATTTTTGTAGACAGCACTTATTTGGGACATTCTGCCCAGGACATACAGGTAGCGGTCCCGAAAAGAGCCGATTTTTCCATTCCCCTCAAAGTGGATCTGGACATGAAAAATCTACTAAAAAACGGCTTGACATCTTTTTTAAATCGAAATGTAGCCGTGAGGGTAAAGGGTTCAGTGAAGCTCGGGAAGGCAGGCGTATACAAAAGTTTTCCGGTGGATTACACCAGTATGCAGAATTTTTCTATGTTTAAGTAAATGCGGTGTTGAATCGAAATCACAAATCGCCAGGCTTTTTTACTGCTGATTGACCGTCATTTCATTTTACAATTTCACGGTATATGCGTGTTTGAGACTGTTTTCTTTGATTTCGGAAAAACTTAATCGGGAAATCTTTTCGATAAACGAGATCATAGCGCAAAAAAAATCCCTGAAAACTCAATTTCAGGGATTCAATTCTTTACATTATTGCTATGGCGCTGTTACATATGTTTCTTTTCGGCAACAGGCAGGAAGCCTTTTGTAGGCAGTAGGTTCTCCTTTTACGTCATCTGCGTCAAATCCTGCAGTTGCGATCATGGCTTTGATCTGCTCGATATCCGTACGGTCAGTGATCCATGCGACGGTGACGATCTTCTTTTTTGCGTCTACTTTATAGGAAATGATACCATATTGCTTAAAAAGGGTCCGTTCTACAATCTCTTTGCAGTTTTCGCAAAGCAATCCCGGAAGCTTGATCTCTGCTTTATCATTCACCTTTTGCTGCGCGGCAGCCGTAAAAGAGAAAGCAAAGAACAGGAATGCGAGGTGAATAATCTTCATAAGAATTAAATATTTAAGATGTGATATTTTTAGTGCAACTTCCGACTTTGTCCTCATCGTCCATTGTCCATTGTTCATTTAAAAATACCTCATTTCCCCCACTCCGCCGGATTGCTGCGCCAGTTTAACAAAGAATTCAACTGTGCTTCTGAAAGTCCGCCTTTCTCTTTCGCATGGTTGATCAGCTCTTCGTAATTACTGAGGGAATATAATTTAATGCCGGCATCTTCAAACGCCTGAACGGCGTGAGGAAAACCGTAGTTGAATATGGAGATCATTCCTTCGATGATAAGTCCTTCGTTTTCTAACACTTCGCACACCTGCAGACTGCTTTTTCCCGTAGAGATCAGGTCCTCAATCACTACAACTCTTTGTCCTTTTTCGTACATACCTTCTATTTGATTACCCATACCATGCTCTTTCGGCTTCGGACGCACATACATAAAAGGAAGTTTTAATTGATCAGCAGCCATTGCTCCCCAGGAAATCCCTGCTGTTGCCACCCCGGCAATATTTTCAGCTTCAGGGAAACGCTCAAAAATGACCGCACAAAGCTCGCTTTTGATGAGATCACGCACATACGGGTAGCTCAATGCACGTCGATTATCGCAGTAGA
>CBDFHZ010000002.1:0-1181 GCA_965247855.1 Ferruginibacter sp. | reverse complement strand
AAGATTGGTCAAGTCGTTTAAAAGATGTCGTCTTCTGAAAAAAGTAACCATGAATTAATCTTGTACAAATTTAACGAAAATCCAGCACGATCAGCTTCATCGATCGCAAAAGAATTGAAACTTCCACGAGCAACTGTAATTCATGCTATTAAACGATTGAAAGAAACAGGTAGCATCTTCAGAGGACATTCAACCGGCAGAAAAGAAGGCGCTGCTAAGAAAGAAATCGCACGGAAGGTGATCCACTCCATCAAACAAAATCCGGGACTTTCTGATGTTGAACGGGCCAAAAAGTATGGAACATCGACATCCACAGCTCGGAGAATACGTTTAAAAGCTGGTTTTAAGTCTTATCGTGTGATAAAATGTCCAAACAGAAGTGATAAGCAGTCAAAAATTGCAAAAACCAGAGCCCGAAAGCTGTACGAAGCACTTCCGTCTAAAAAAAATGGATGCGTTCTGATGGACGACGAAACGTACGTAAAATGTGACAACAAGCAGATCCCCGGAAAAAACTTTTACGTCTCCAAGTACCGTGGTAGTGTCAGCCAACGATATAAATACGTTTGCATCGACAAGTATGCCAAGAAGTTGCTCGTTTGGCAAGCTATTTGTACCTGCGGCAAGCGGAGCAGTGCTTTTGTAACTTCAGCAACAATGACGTCACAGCTTTACATCAAAGAATGTCTTGAGAAGCGACTGCTGCCCTTAACTCGTTCGCACGGTCGTCCATACGTGTTTTGGCCTGACTTAGCTAGCTGTCACTACTCACGTTTGACAATGGAGTGGTATAAACAAAATCAAGTCGCCATTGTTGCCAAGGACATCAACCCACCAAACTGCCCACAGCTTCGTCCCATAGAAAAATACTGGGCAATAGTGAAACGTTTCATGATGAAAAGTGGTGCCCCTGCAAATACCAACGAACAGATGTTGAGAAAATGGAATCTCAACGCCGGGAAGGTCACGGATATGGGTGTACAAAAGCTTATGGAGAACATCAAACAAAAAGTCCGATATTTTTATGAAAACGATGATTATTGAATAAAAATTTTTACTCTCTTTATTGCCTGGAATATAGTTATTTGTTTGTCGTTTATTTCAATTCAATCGATCCAGTATATCCTGAAATATTGCCAACTTTCTGTGAGTCGCTTATATGTGAACAATGCTCTATACCG
>CBDFHZ010000001.1:0-5004 GCA_965247855.1 Ferruginibacter sp. | reverse complement strand
GATGAAGATTACCGTGCGTTGGTGCAAAAAGGAATGGAGTCCTGCAAAAGAGGAGACGTGTTTCAGATCGTATTGAGTCGCAGTTTCAGTCAGCAATTCACGGGCGATGAATTCAATGTTTATCGTGCGCTGCGCAGCATTAATCCCGGTCCTTATCTTTTTTATTTTGATTACGGCGATTATAAATTAATAGGTTCATCGCCGGAAAGTCAGGTGTTGATCGCCAACGGAAAAGCCACCGTACATCCCATTGCGGGCACTTTTCGGCGAACGGGAAATGACGAAGCGGATAAACTTGCTGCAATTGCGTTGGAGCAGGATAAGAAAGAAAGCGCGGAACATGTAATGTTGGTGGATCTTGCACGAAATGACCTTAGCCGCGTTTGTAATAACGTAGGCGTTACACAATTCAAGAGGATCAATTTTTATTCTCACGTCATTCACATGGTAAGTGAAGTGCAGGGTGACGTTGCGGAAGAAACGAATCCGTTTAAAATCATGGGCGCAGCATTTCCCGCAGGAACGTTAAGCGGAGCGCCAAAATACAAAGCAATGCAGCTGATAGACAGCATTGAAAAGGATCAACGCGGCTTTTACGGAGGTGCCATAGGTTATATCGGTTTCGACAAAAGCTGTAACCACGCTATCATGATCCGAACTGTGCTCAGCAGGAACAATACACTTACGTACCGTGCAGGCGCAGGCATAACAGCAGCAAGCATTCCGCAAAGCGAAACGGAAGAAGTGAACCATAAATTAGGCGCAATAAAAAAAGCGATATCGCTTGCGGGTGGTTTTTAATTGATGTTAGCTTCGTTATTAAAATGCGGATATTTTCGCTTTCGATTGACAATTGACAGATGACAGTCGCCGGTGGGGGAAACAGGATTATAACCTTTGATTTTATAATAATACAATAATGAAAATACTTGTTTTCGATAACTACGATTCATTCACTTACAACCTCGTTCACCTGGTTGAAAAGATCAGCGGAGAAAAGCCGGATGTATTTCGCAATGATCAGATCTCTTTGGATCATGTTGAAAAATATGACCGCATTATTTTATCACCCGGTCCGGGAGTACCGCATGAGGCAGGTTTGCTCATACCGCTGATCAAAAGATTCGCTGCTTCCAAACCTATACTGGGCGTATGTCTCGGGCATCAGGCGATCGGAGTGTCTTTCGGTGCGAAGCTGATCAATCTGGATATCGTGTATCATGGTGTAGCCACCAAAATGATCCGATCGCAAAATGAAGCACTGTTATTTAACGGATTGGGAAACGAGTTTAACGCCGGCCGTTACCACAGCTGGATCATCGATAAAGATACTTTGCCCGACGAATTTGAAATAACTGCAACGGATGAAAATGATTTCATCATGGCGATGCAACATAAAAATTACGACCTGCAATCGGTACAGTTTCATCCGGAAAGTGTGCTCACACCTAAAGGAGAAATAATGCTGCGCAACTGGCTCACAAAAAAATGATCATGAAAAAGATACTGAACATACTATTCGAATATAAAAGCCTGTCGTACGATCAGGCGAAAGAAGTAATGTTATCCGTAGGCAACGGCGTATTTAATGATGCTGAACTTGCAGCTTTCATGACGGTGTATTTAATGCGTACGATCACGATCGACGAACTTCGTGGCTTCAGGGACGCACTTACGGAAATGGCTTTACCTGTTGCGTTTGCGGAGCCGGTGATCGATATCGTCGGCACCGGTGGTGATGGTAAGAATACATTTAATATTTCCACACTCAGCAGTTTCATTGTTGCAGGAACAGGAAATAAAGTGGCGAAGCATGGTAATTACGCATCTACTTCGGTGACCGGTTCATCCAATCTCATGGAAGCCTTGGGATATACTTTTAAAAAGGACAATGATTTTCTGCACAAAGAATTGGATGATGCAAATATCACTTTTCTGCATGCGCCGTTGTTTCATCCCGCATTAAAAATCGTAAGTGGTATCCGCAAACAATTTGGCGTTCGAACATTGTTCAATATGCTTGGTCCGCTGGTAAACCCCGCCAAACCTGCGTTTCGAATGCTCGGCGTTTATAATCCCGAAACAGCGAGAATGTATAATTATTTATTACAACAGGATAAAGGGAAATTTTCGATCGTGCACAGCCTGGATGGTTACGATGAAATAAGTCTGACGGCTGATACTAAACTCATCAGCAATGAGGGTGAAAGAATTTTGTCGCCTTTCTATCTCGGCAAACGATCTGTAGAGCCCGGAGATATTCACGGCGGTAATTCGGTGGAAGATGCGGCTGCCATTTTTATGAAAGTCTTAAAAGGCGACGGCACGTGGGCTCAAAATGCTGTCGTGCTTGCAAACGCAGCCGTAGCGTTGGAAACAACGGGCAAATATCCGGATTATGAAAGTTGTATGGCTGCCGCAATTGAAAGCCTGGAAAGCGGTCGTGCCCTTAACTCACTTAAAAAACTTGTGGCGTAGTGAATATTCTCGATAAAATAATAGCGCATAAACAAACCGAAGTCGCGCAAAAAAAAGCGGTCGTTTCTGAAGTAATGTTGCGTGATGAAAACAACTTTAACAGAACCTGTTTATCATTAAAAGAAAGTCTTTTGAAAGAAGGCTCCACAGGTATTATTGCGGAGTTTAAAAGAAAGTCACCTTCGAAAGGATTTATCAATGAACACGCGGATGCAGCAATTGTAACAACGGCATATACAAATGCCGGCGCTGCGGGTTTATCAGTATTGACTGATCATGATTTTTTCGGCGGAGCTGAAAATGATCTTCTCGCTGCAAGAGTAAATAATATCCCGATCCTTCGTAAAGAATTTATCATCGATCCCTATCAAATAACGGACGCAAAGGCAATGGGCGCAGATGTTATATTATTGATCGCCGCATGCCTTTCGCCGGAAGAAGTGCGGTCGCTTGCAGCTTATGCAACATCGCTTGGTTTAGAAGTTTTATTGGAATTGCATAGCGAAGATGAATTGCAGCATATCTGCGATGAGGTTACACTTGTTGGGATCAACAACAGGAACCTGAAAGATTTTACCGTAAATATTGATGCGTCTATACAGATGAGCAAACTGATCCCTGCGGATAAAATATTGATTGCGGAAAGCGGTATCTCTGATCCTGAGATGATCCGAACGTTCAGAAAGGCCGGATTTAAAGGTTTCTTAATCGGCGAAACATTCATGAAAGAGAGCGATCCCGGGATTGCATTCGGTAACTTTGCAAAAAATATATAGAATGGTAAATATTAAAGTGTGCGGCATTACAACGCTCAAGCAATTACAACAACTGGAAGGATTGAATATTGAATTCGCCGGATTAATCTTTGCAAAAGAATCTCCGAGATATGTGGGTAATAAATTGAAGGCTGAAGAGATCGTGGGGCTTGACCTCGACATCAAAAAAGTAGGTGTCTTTGTGAACGCGGAATACCATGAAATTGCGGAGACTGCAGAGAAGTATGAATTGGATCTCGTACAGTTGCATGGCGATGAAGATCCGGAATTATGCGCTGATCTTTCTGAAGATCTTGAAGTGGTCAAAACCTTTAAAATAGGGGAGAACACGGGCTCGATCGACGCCAAGATCAAAGCGTATGATGATGTGTGCGATTACTACTTATTTGACACTGTTTCTGCAGAAGTTGCAGGCGGCACCGGCAAAAAATTCGACTGGAAAAAGATAACGGAAAGTAAGATCGAAAAGCCTTTTTTCCTCAGCGGCGGTATTGGTCCGGAAGATGCTGCACTGATCAAAAAATTTAAACATCCTGATTTTTATGGTGTTGATATCAACAGCCTTTTTGAAAAAGAACCCGGCGTAAAAGACATGGCGCTCGTGTTAAAATTTATGCGTGCTCTTAAATAACTTCTCTGCAAACATTCTTTTTCCGGCGATCTGCGGTGAAAGCAGGTAAAGCAAAGCAAAAACTCAATTTGAAAAATAAGCATACATACTCCATACCGGACAAACACGGTTACTACGGCGATTTCGGCGGTGCGTTCATTCCGGAAATGCTTTATGCAAATGTGGAAGCACTTCGGCAGCATTATTTGAAGATCAGCAGTTCTAAAAAATTCAAAAAAGAATTTCATCTGTTACTGAAAGATTATGCGGGAAGGCCAACGCCTTTATATTTTGCAGAGAATTTAAGTAAAACTTTCGGCACAAACATTTACCTAAAGCGGGAAGATCTTTGCCACACCGGCGCTCATAAGATCAATAACACGATCGGACAAATATTAGTAGCGGAAGCCATGGGGAAAAAGCGGATCATCGCAGAAACAGGGGCCGGCCAGCATGGCGTAGCAACGGCAACAGTTTGTGCACTCAAGGGGTTGGAATGTATCGTTTACATGGGGGAAAAGGATATGGAGCGACAGGCGCCGAACGTAGCGAGAATGAAAATGCTTGGCGCAACGGTCGTTCCCGCAACCAGCGGCAGCAAAACCCTGAAAGACGCTACCAATGAAGCGATCAGGGATTGGATCAATAATCCTGACGATACCTACTATATTATCGGCAGCGTGGTAGGGCCGCATCCTTATCCTGATATGGTGGCACGTTTTCAAAGTGTCATCAGCAAAGAGATCCGGAAACAATTATATAAAAAAACGGGCAGTGAATTACCTACGCACGTGATTGCCTGCGTAGGTGGCGGCAGCAATGCAGCGGGCGCATTCTATCATTTTGCTGACGAAGAAAAAGTAAAACTCATCGCGGTAGAGGCTGCAGGCTGCGGAGTGGATAGCGGTATGTCGGCAGCAACCACAGCACTTGGTTCAACGGGTATTTTACACGGCAGCAAAAGTCTGTTGATGCAAACTGCGGATGGACAGGTTACTGAACCACACAGTATTTCAGCAGGACTGGATTATCCCGGTATCGGTCCGATGCACGCAAATTTATTCAAAACGAAACGTGCTGCATTTATTAGCATCACCGACAAAGAAGCATTGGAAGCCGCTTTTCATTTATCCAAAACAG